>NZ_JAFKHE010000031.1 GCF_017307495.1 Devosia sp.
GCCGGCGAGGCGTGAGCCTCATTCATTCTGCGGACTACCGCGAGGGGCAAAGGCCCCGCCGGCCCGTTCGCTTCATCCCCCGCAAAGGGGATGGCTCTTTGACAAACTCCGAAGCCGCAGGGCTGTCGGACAAATCAGCATGTCCGGCGCGCAGGAAGCCGGCTTGGCCTCGGACCTACCGCTTCTCCAGCAACAGCTTGGCGATCAGCGGCGCCAGATACGCCCGTGGCAGGATCAGCAGGTAAGGCGCGTGCACGCCCTCCTCCGGCACGATCCTGAACGGCCCGGTCAGTGCCTCGTTCGATGTGCCGGTCCTCACGCCCGGGGCGAGTTTGACCGCGTCGAGCGGATATTTGAGCCCCTCCGAGCGCCAGAAGGTCACCGGCTGCAGCGGGTGGATCGAGACCCGTTCGCCCGGCTCGACCGTGAAGCTGAACGCCTCCGTCAGCCCCAACGCAACGTCCTCCTCGTCGACCAGCACGATCCGCCGGCGATGCGCGTACTTGGCCACCGCGTCGAGCGCGGCCAGCGTGTGGTCGAAGCGCCGGCCGGTCATCCCCAGCGCTGCCGTCACCGGGGCACGGGTGGAATACAGGGCCTTTTCGAAATCGGTCGTTTCCTGCTCGGCGATCTGCATCAGCCGGGTCTTGCCCAGCCAGGCATGCGGAGTCTTGAGTGAATCGAAGTCGCCGACGATCAGCTCCGGCTTGAGCCCGGCGTCGACAATGGCGTCGGCCCCGCCATCGGCCCCGACCACGTGGCCGCCCGAGGCATAAAGTTCCTGCAGAAGGTCGGGATCGACCGTCCCGCCGCCGACAATGACGAGCAGGTCGTCAAAGACCGCGACGGAAGTCTCGTTGGGGCGCGCTTGCACGGGGGGAAAACTCTGTCTATCTGTCAAGGGTCTCGCTGGGGTGCTCCGGGTTCCGGAGCTGAGAGTTACCCATTGAACCTGAACCAGGTCATGCTGGCGGAGGAAGTTCGAGATGGCAAGGGCGCGCTCGCGTCCGATCCATGCACGTGCCCTTCAATCCACATGGCCGCAAACCGAAGGGAACGACATGTATTCGTTCAATCGCTTCGCGTTGGCGGCAGTCATCTGCGCCCTCGCCTTTCCTACCCTCGCCCAAGATAAGGAGGCCAAGCCGGTCCTCGACATCTACACCTATGACAGCTTCGCCGCCGAGTGGGGCCCCGGCCCGCAGCTCAAGGCCGGCTTCGAGAAGACCTGTGGCTGCACCGTCAACTTCACCACCGCCGAGGACGCCATCTCGACCTTGCGCAAGGTGCAGCTCGAGGGCGCCGCGACCAAGGCCGACGTCGTCGTCGGGCTCGACACCGCCACCTCGGGCGAGGCCCGCGCCACCGGCCTGTTCGCCCCGCACGGCCAGCAGCTGAACGGGCTGGTCCTGCCCTGGACCGACGTCGAGTTCGTGCCCTTCGACTACGGCTACTTCGCCTATGTTTACAACAAGGAGAAGACACCCAACCCGCCGACCTCGTTCGAAGAGCTGATCGCCCTGCCCGCGAGCTTCAAGATCGTCATCGAGGACCCGCGCTCGTCGACGCCGGGCCTCGGCAACGTGTTCTGGATCGCCGCTGCCTATGGCGACAGGGCGCCCGAGATCTGGAAGGGCCTGAAGCCGCACGTGCTCACCATGACCCGCGGCTGGTCCGAGGCCTATGGCCTGTTCCTCGATGGCCAGGCCGACATGGTGCTGAGCTACACCACCTCGCCCGCCTACCACGCCATCGCCGAGCACGACGACAAGTACGCCTACGCCCGGTTCACCGAAGGCTTCATCCCCCAGGTCGAGGTCGCAGGCCTGCTGAAGAGCTCCGATCAGGCCGAACTGGGCCAGAAGTTCCTCGCCTATCTCGTCTCGCCAGAGGCCCAGAAGGTCATCCCGACGACCAACTGGATGTACCCGGTGATCGACATCGGTGCCGACCTGCCGGCCGCCTTCGGCACGCCGCCGGGCAAGGTCCTGGCGCTCGACGAGGCGAGCATTGCTGCCAACAGCCGGGCCTGGGTCGATGCAGCCCTCGCCGCGCTGCAGTAGGGCAATCAATGATGGCGCGGGAAACACACCCCCCACCCTGTCCCTCCCCCGCTAGGGGGGAGGTGACCTGCGCTCGCAAGTCTTCGTCACTCACCGACAGAGGTGTTGGCGTCTCCCTCCCCCTTGCGGGGAGGGGACAGGGGTGGGGGTACCTTCTCGAACCGGCTGCGGAGGCCCCTCGTGACTAACCCACGCATCCTGCCCGATCGGCCGCTCCGGACGCTGTCCGGCGCGGCCGTCGCGCTCGCCATCGCGGCCCTCGTCGCCATGGTGCTGTGGGCCATCTTCACTACTGCTTCGGACAGCACGGCCCAGCCGCCGCGGGTCGATGTCTGGCACCTCGTCGCCATGACGACGATCCAGGCCGGCCTCAGTACCGTGCTGTCGCTGCTCGTCGGCGTGGCGCTGGCGTGGGCGCTGAACCGCCTGCGCTTTCCCGGCCGCGACCTCGTTGTCGGGCTGTTCGCCTCGGCCATCGTCACCCCGGGCCTGATTGTCGCCTTCGGCCTCCTCGCCGTCTGGGGGCGGGCCGGGTGGATCAACCAGGCCGCGCTGGCGCTGACCGGTCATCCGCTGGAAATCCCCCTGTTCGGGCTCGGTGGCATTCTCGCCGCCCACGTCATCCTCGACGCTTCCTTCGCGGCTCGCATCCTGCTTGCCCGGCTCGACGCCATCCCCGCGGCCCGGCTCAAGACCGGCCAGAGCCTTGCGCTGACGGCGTGGCAGCGCTTCACCGTGATCGACTGGCCGATGCTGCGCGGCTCCCTGCCCGGCCTCGCCGCCATCATCTTCCTGCTCGCCTTCACCAGCTTCCCGATCGTGCTGCTGCTCGGCGGCGGGCCGGCCAACCAGACCATGGAAGTCGCCATCTATTCCGCCGTCCGACTGGATTTCGACCTGAAGGGGGCGGTGCAGCTGGCCCTGGTCCAGATCGCCATCTGCTCGGCCGTCATCGTCGCCGCCGCGGCCTTCGCGCCCATCTCGGCTGCCACCGGGGCATCGACCGAACCGCGCTGGCGCGATCGCGGCCCGGCTCGCCTGCTGCAACGCGGCGTGCTGGTTGCCTCGGTCCTCGGCTTCGGCCTCCCACTGCTCGCCATCCTCGTCAACGGCCTCGGGCCGGGCGTGCTCGATGTCATGGCGCGCGGCAGCTTCTGGTCCGCGCTCGGCTCGAGCCTTCTGATCGGCACGGGCTCGGCCCTGTTGACGCTGCTGCTCGCCCTCGGCATCGGCCTCGGCCGCGCCGCCACGCCCCGCCCGTCCCTGCGCACCGGAATCGGCGCGCCGGCCTATGCCTATCTGGCGGTGCCCGCGGTCGTCCTGTCGCTCGGCGCCTTCCTTCTCGTGCGCAATGCCGGGCTGGTGCCCGAGACAGCCGCCCCGGCCGTCGTGCTGTGCGCCAATGCCCTGCTGTCGCTGCCCTTTGCCCTCGCCACGCTGGCGCCGCCGCTCGACGCGATCGTCCGCCAGCGCGGCCGCCTGATCCGCTCGCTCGGCCTCGGCGGCTGGCAGCAGTTCCAGGCGGTCGAATGGCCGCTGATCAGCCGCGACGTCGGCGTCGTGCTGGCGCTGAGCTTTTGCTTCTCGCTCGGCGATCTCGGCGTCATCGCCCTGTTCGGCACCCAGGACTTCGTCACCCTGCCCTTGCTGATGTATCGCGCCCTCGGGGCCTATCGCACCAACGATGCGGCGGCGATTGCTGCGCTCATGCTGGTCATCACCATTGCCGCCTTCGTGCTGCTGCCGAAGCTGGTCGGAAGGCTCACCGATGCTGCAAGCTGAACACCTGATCTTTCAGCACCCGGGCGCGGCGCGCCGCTTCGACCTGAGCTTCACCGCCAGCCCGGGTGAAGTCACCGCGATCAGCGGTCAGAGCGGCGCCGGCAAATCGACGCTGCTCGACCTCGTGGCGGGCTTCCTGGTGCCGGTCTCGGGCACGCTGACACTCGCGGGCCGTGACCTCCTGCCCCTGCCGCCCGAGCAGCGCCCGGTCTCGATCCTGCTCCAGTCCGAAACGCTGTTCGACCACCTCACGGCGGCGCGCAACCTGGAACTCGGGCTGGCCCCTGCCACGGCCCGGGCCGAGCGCGACCGTCTGATCGCCGCCGCCCTCGACGAGGTCGGACTGTCCGGAGTGCTGAACCAGCGCGCCGCGACCCTGTCGGGTGGCGAAAAGCAGCGCGTGGCGCTGGCCCGCACCCTGCTGCGCAATCGCCCGGTGCTGCTGCTCGACGAGCCGTTCTCGGCGCTCGACGACGAAACGCGCGCCACGATCCGCACATTGGTGAAGTCGCTGACCGAGCGGCACGGTTGGATCACCCTGCTCGTCAGCCACCACCTCGACGATATCGAGGCGCTGGCGAGGAGGCGCTACCGGCTGGTGGACGGAAAGCTGACCGAGGCGTGACGGCCTCGGTCGTCAGTTTGTCGCGGGAGCCGCCGCCGCGGTCGACGCCCCGGTCCACTGCGCGACGACGTCGTTGAACAGCTTCTCGGCGTTGGCGTCCTTCTCGAGCGTGATGATGGCCCGCTTGCCGGTCGCGTAGATCAGCGCCAGGTCCATCCACTTGCGCGAAGTCAGGAGGTTGGAGTTGGCGGTGATGTCGGCCGGCGTCGCGCTGAGCGCGAACAGGAACGAATTGCCCACGACGCGCGCCGAGGCGCCGACGAGGGGCGTACCCTGCACCAGTTCCTCATTCTTGAGCAGGACGCCAGGCAGGCCGGCGATCGAGCCACCGATGAAGCTGTCGGTGACGCGGAAGTTGACTTCCATCAGGTGGCTGGCCGGCAGGCTCGAATCCGAATTCTTGCGGATCAGCACATCTACCGCGAGGTTGCGCGCCGGGATGTTCGCCTTGCCCACGAGGGTCGGCAGGCCCATCTCGTCGGTACCCTTGCTCCACTCGACGGTACCCGAATAGGGCACGGCACCGGTGGTGCCATTGTCGGACGCCTCGAGCAGCAGCGACTGGCTGCCGGCCAGGTTGGCCGGATCGACCGCCGCGACCGCCTGCTGGGCGTCGGTGGTAGCCGTCGGGGTCGCCTCCGCGCCGAGGCGGGCCTGCGAGGTCGGCTCGACCAGAGGCAGGGCCGTCGTTGCGGCCTGCGCCGCGGGCTCGGCGCCCAGCCTGTCGTCCGTGCGGAGTTCGGCGGTGGGGGTATCGCTGTCGGCCGGCGTCGCCGTATTGCCCGGCCCCGTCGCCGGCGTTTCGGCCGCCGCCCCGGTGGGAGCGGCGGGCGTGGCCACGGCGGCCTGCTCGGTGGCGGGTGCGCCGCGCCCGAACATGCTGTCGAGATCGATGAAACCCTCGCGCCAGGCCCAGAACCCGGCGCCGCCGACGCCGATCAGCAGCACGGCAAAAACGATCAGGAAGATCGTCACGGCGCCCAAGCCGCGATGTTCGTCTTCCTGCCGGGCCCGCGGCACCCGGGCTTCGGCCTTGCGCTGGCGTGGCGCCCGTGCATCGCGGGCGAAGGCGCTGGCCTTGGCCTGCTTGCCGTCCCGCTGCTGCGGACGCATCGAGGAATCAGCCTTGAGGGCCGGCGCAACGAACGGCGTCTCCTCGGCCGGCGACTCGTCTCCGTCGTCGATTCCGTCGTACTGGGCGCCGTTGACGCCCTCATCGTAGTCGCTGTCGCCGCGTGCCTCGCGATCCAGCGTCGCAATGGCCCGGTCGATGGCGCCCTGCGGATCGACCGACGGCGTCTCGAGCTCGACCTCACGCACTGCCGACATCGCGGCGGCGACCGGAGGCTCGTTGTAGAGCGATACCGGCTCGGCTTCGACCTGCCGCGCCGCGGCAGCATGGCCGCCACGCGCCGGGCCGGCGAGTTCGCGACGCGGCTCGAGCACCGGCCCGCGGGCCGGCCCGCCGATCGGCGCGCCGAACGCGGCACTGCCGGTGCGGCTCTTTGCCGCCTCGGCCCGCGCCACGATCGAAGGCAGCGCACGGCCGGCGGCGGCGGGCTGCGGCTTGACCGGAATGGGCGCGCGTACCGGAGCGCGCGGCGGCGCCTCTTCTTCACCCTCTGGCTGAACGGGCGCGGCAAGCTGCGCGCGGTGCGCAGTCGGCACCAGCTTTGGCACCGGCTTGCCCATCGGCTTGGCATCCGGTCGCACGATCTGGCGCGACTGGTCGGACTGGGCCTGCGTCTGTTCGGCATTGGCCGCGGCGATGATCTCTTCGATCGTCCCGCCGGGCGGCAGGGGCTTCATCGGCTCCTTGCTCACCGCTGGAATCTGCTTGGCCACGGGCTTCGCAACAACGGGCGCCGCCTTCTTCGCCGGCGCGTCGAAATAGACCGGCGGCGGCGGCGGATTGTCTTCCTTGCCCGAGCCCAGACCGGCGATCACGGCCTCGCTGGCCTCCTGCTCGACCTGGCGGATACAGTCCTCGAGCTGGAGTCGATGCGCGGTGATGTCACGGGCGGCAAGGGGCGGATTGATGGCGCGCAACTGGCCAACGAGCGCGGCGCGTGCCTTCTCGTAGACCGCACGGCGCGCGGCGCCGTTGTTCTCGGGCAGGGCTTCTACTGCCCTGCGCAACAGCTCTTTGTAGTCCGCCATTCGCTAAACGACATCCGTAGTTTGGGGGCCTGTTCTAACGAAAAATTCTCAATCTTGAAACGGGTCCTGCACTAGGATCGTGTCAAGACGTTCGGGACTGGTGGAGAGCATGGCGACAGGTGCGCCGATCAGCTCCTCGATATACCGAACGTACTTCACAGCCTGTGCCGGGAGTTCAGACCAGCTTCTCGCCCCAGCCGTTGTTTCCGACCACCCCTCAAGCGTTTCGTAGATGGGCTTAACAGCAGCTTGTGCTCCCATTGAGGCAGGCAAGTAGTCAATTTTTTGACCGTCAAGCTCGTAGCCCACGCACACCTTGATCTCCTTGAGACCGTCGAGGACATCCAGTTTCGTCAAGGCGATACCGTTTATCCCCGACGTTCTGACGGTTTGGCGCACCAGCACGGCGTCGAACCAGCCGCAGCGGCGCGGCCGGCCCGTGTTGACGCCGACTTCGCGACCGACGCTCGACAGGTGCCGGCCGATCTCGTCATCGAGCTCGCACGGGAACGGCCCCTCGCCGACACGCGTGGTGTAGGCCTTGGTGATGCCGAGCACGTAGCCGATCGCAGTGGGCCCGAGGCCCGAACCGGCCGCGGCCTGCCCGGCTACGGTGTTGGACGAGGTGACGAACGGATAGGTGCCGTGGTCGTTGTCGAGCAGCGCGCCCTGCGCGCCCTCGAACAGGATGCGGGCGCCAGCGCGGCGCTTCTCGTCGAGCAGGCGCCAGACCTGGTCGACATAGGGCAGGATCTTGTCGGCGACTTCGATCAGCTCGTTGTAGAGCGAGTCGGCCGAGAGCTCGACGAGGCCCATGCCGCGGCGCAGCGCATTGTGGTGGCTGAGCAGCCGCTCGATCTTTGGCATCAGCGTGTCGGGCTCGGCGAGGTCGCACACGCGGATGGCACGGCGGCCAACCTTGTCCTCGTAGGCCGGACCAATGCCGCGGCGGGTCGTGCCGATCTTCAACCCCGAATTGCCGCTCTCGCGGACGGCATCAAGCTCGCGGTGGAGGCTCAGGATCAGCGGCGCATTGTCGGCGATCTTCAGCACCTCGGGCGTCACCTTGATGCCCTGCGCGCCGATCTTTTCGACCTCCTGCACGAAGTGGTGCGGATCGACCACGACGCCGTTGCCGATGACGCTGAGCTTGCCGCGCACCACGCCCGAAGGCAGCAGCGCCAGCTTGTAGCTCGTGCCGTCGATGACCAGCGTGTGGCCGGCGTTGTGGCCGCCCTGGTAGCGCACGACGACATCGGCCCGTTCGCTGAGCCAGTCGACGATTTTGCCCTTGCCCTCGTCACCCCACTGGCTGCCGACGACGATCACGTTTGCCATGCGCTTGAGTCCCTCAGGATTCGGAAGCCCACCGGAACGACACCGGGAGCTGCGAAGGTTCTGCTTCAATTTCGCTGCAAGCTGCCGTCGGACGCGAGCGAAAGGCTGTCCGGTGGAGTTGCGGACGTCCTTTAGAGCAAAGGTTGACGAATGACAAACGCCGATGCGTCGCAGGCGGTGGATTGCCGACCCGCCACTGCCTCCCCCTCGGCGCAGGGTGAGGATGAAGACAGGCGGCTAGAATACCAGCGAGACACCCGCGGGCTCACGTCCACCCGGCAGCCGAGATCGGCAGCCATGTTGCCGTTGAAGCGACGCCGGGCCCAGCGCGCGGTTCCGCCGCGCGGCTGGCGCAATCGCTCCGGGACGAGTAGGTTCGCGCCCTCCTTGTCGACCACCGCTCCACCGGGCGGTGGTCGCTCATCTTTCGACGACCGATGACCGACAGTCCAGAAACGACGCGCGCCGGCGCCTTCCATGCGATCATGGACCGGCCCTACCTGATCCTCATCCTCACCACCCTGTTCTGGGGCGGCAATGTCGTGGCCGGCAAGCTCGCCGTCGGTCATATCGACGCCCACTCGCTGATGATCCTGCGCTGGACCGGCGCCCTGCTGCTGGTGGTGCCTTTTGCCATCGGCCCGGTGAAGCGCGACTGGCCGGTGATCCGCGCCAGGTGGTTGCTCTACCTGTTCTACGGCGCCGTCGGCTACGCGACCTTCAACGTCTTCGTCTACGTCGCGGCGCACTACACCACCGGCGTCAACACCGCGCTCGAACAGGCGACCATCAACATCATGGTTCTCCTGTTCAATTTCGTGCTGTTCGGGACCCGCGTGCGCGTGCTGCAGCTGGCGGGAGTCGTGCTGACGATTGCCGGCATCGCGCTGATCGCCACGCATGGCGAGCTGAGCCGCATCGTGCGCCTCGACCTCAATGTCGGCGACCTGATGGTGCTGTTCGCCTGCCTTGCCTACGCGGTGTATTCCATCGCGCTGCGCTGGCGCCCGCAGACCAACTGGCTGAGCTTCCTCGCTGCCACCTTCGTTGGCGCCATCCTCGCCTCGATCGCCTACCAGGCGACGATCGGCGATGGCCTCGCCCGCCTGCCGGCCAATCTCGGCGCCATTGACGCGCAAGGCTGGATGATCGTCGCCTACACGGTGATCTTCCCCTCGGTACTCTCGCAGATGCTCTACGTCCGCGGCATCGAGCTGATCGGCTCCAACCGGGCGAGCCTGTTCATCAACCTGATCCCGCTGTTCGGCACCATCGGCTCGATCATCGTGCTGGGCGAGGTACTGCAGCCGTTCCATTTCATCGCGGCGGTGCTGATCGCCGCCGGCATCGTGCTGGCCGAGTGGAGCGCACGGCGCGGCTAGAAAGCAAAGGGCCGGTCGTCGACCGGCCCTCGTGTTCTTGCGTGGATCCGTGGCCCGCTCAGTTGAAGGCGAGAGCCTTGGCCTGCTTGACGCCGGGGAGGCTGGCGATCTCCTGGAGCTGCTCGGCGGTGACCGCACCGTCGATCGACAGCAGTGCGATGGCGTCGCCGCCCACCTCGGCGCGGCCGAGGTTGAAGTTGGCGATGTTGATGCCGAGGTTGCCGAGGAGCGTGCCGAGACGACCGATATGGCCCGGCTTGTCCTCGTTGGTGACGTAAAGCATGGCAGGTGTCAGCTCGGCATCCATGTTGATGCCCTTGACCTGGATGATGCGCGGCTTGCCGTTGGCGAAGATGGTGCCGGCGACGCCGCGCTCCTGCCGTTCGGTGACCACCGTGAGGCGGATGTAGCCTTCATAGGCGCCCTGCTGGTCGCGCGTGATGATTTCGACATTGATGCCGCGATCCTTGGCGATCTGCGGGGCCGAGACCATGTTCACCTCGGCCACCTGCGGCTTCAGCACGCCGTTGATCGCCGCGGCGGTCATCGGCTTCACGTTGAGGGCGGCGACATTGCCCTCGTACTCGATGCGGATGCCCTTGATCGAGGTCTCGGTGAGCTGGCCGGCGAACGAGCCGAGCGCTTCGGCGAGCCTGATCCACGGCGTCAGGCGCGGCGCTTCCTCGGCGGTGATCGAGGGAAAGTTGAGCGCGTTGGCGATTTCGCCGGTGTTGAGATAGGCCGAAATCTGCTCGGCCACCTGCAACGCCACGTTCTCCTGCGCCTCGGTGGTGGAGGCGCCGAGATGCGGGGTGGCAATAAAATTGGCGAGTTCGAACAGCGGGTTGTTCTGAGCCGGCTCCTCGACGAAGACGTCGAACGCGGCGCCGGCAACCTTGCCCGACTTCAGCGCGTCGTAGAGCGCGGCCTCATCGACGAGGCCGCCGCGGGCGCAGTTGATGATGCGCACGCCGTCCTTCATCTTGGCGATGGCTTCGGCATTGATGATGTTGCGGGTGGCATCGATCAGCGGCGTGTGCAGGGTGATGAAATCGGCGCGCTTGAACAGCTCGTCCAGCTCGACCTTCTCGACACCGATCGCCTGGGCCCGCTCCGGGGTGAGGAAGGGGTCGTAGGCGATGACCTTCATCTTCAGGCCCTGGGCGCGATCAGCGACGATCGAGCCGATATTGCCGGCGCCGATGAGGCCGAGCACCTTGTTGGTGACTTCGACGCCCATGAAGCGGTTCTTTTCCCACTTCGATGCCTTGGTCGAGGCATCGGCCTCGGGGAGCTGGCGGGCTAGCGCGAACATCATGGCGATGGCGTGCTCGGCCGTGGTGATCGAGTTGCCGAAGGGCGTGTTCATCACGATGATGCCCTTCTTGGTCGCGGCCGGGATGTCGACATTGTCGACACCGATGCCGGCGCGGCCGATGACCTTCAAGTTCTTGGCAGCGCTCAGGATTTTCTCGGTGACCTTGGTCGCCGAGCGGATCGCGAGGCCGTCGTACTGGCCGATGACTTCGAACAGCTTGTCCTTGTCCTTGCCGAGGTCCGGCAGGTAGTCGACGTCGATATTGTTGTCCTTGAAGATCTGGACAGCCGTCTTGCTCAGCTTGTCCGAAACGAGAACCTTGGGCATGTCGCCCTCCTCTTGCCGCGGGAATGCCACGCGGATGAACGGGAAATAACGGGACAGGGACCCTCGCTCTACGCGAGGGCCAGCTTCCTTAGGCGGCGGCCTGAGCCAGCGCGGCCTTCTCGGTGGCGAAGGCGAAATCGAGCCACGGCAGCAGCGCTTCGACATTGGCCGTGTCGACGGTCGAACCGGTCCAGATGCGCAGGCCGGTCGGCGCGTCGCGGTAGCCACCGATGTCGTAGGCCACGCCGGCCTTGTCGAGCCGGGAGACGATCGCCTTGGCGAAGGCTGCCTGCGCGTCGTCGGAAAGAGCAGTAATCGCCGGATCCTTGATCACGAGGCACATCGAGGTGTTCGAGCGCTCGGCTTCGTTCCTGGCGAGGAAAGCGGCCCAGTCGGACTTCGCCACCCAGTCGGCCAGCGCCTTGGCGTTGGCGTCGGCGCGCGCCTGCATGGCCTTGAGGCCGCCGATCGACTTGCCCCACTCCATCGCGTCCACCGCATCCTCGATGCACAGCATCGAAACGGTGTTGATGGTGGCGCCCTCGAAGATATCGGCCATCAGCTTGCCGCCCTTGGTCATGCGGAAGATCTTGGGCAGCGGGCGATCCGGCTTGAAGGTCTCGAGCCGTTCGACGGCGCGGGGCGAAAGGATCAGGATGCCATGCGCGGCTTCACCGCCGAGCGCCTTCTGCCAGGAGAAGGTAACGACATCGAGCTTGGCAAAATCGAGGTTCTGCGCGAAGGCGGCCGAGGTCGCGTCGCAGATGGTGAGACCCTTGCGGTCGGCCGGGATCCAGTCGGCGTTCGGGACGCGGACACCCGAGGTGGTGCCGTTCCAGGTGAAGACGACGTCGTTATCGAAGTTGACGGTCGAGAGGTCCGGCAGTTCGCCGTAGGGCGCCTTGAGCACCCGGACGTTGTCGAGCTTGAGCTGCTTGGTCACGTCGGTGACCCAGCCCTCGCCGAACGATTCCCAGGCCAGCATGTCGACGCCGCGGGCGCCGAGCATCGACCACAGCGCCATCTCGACAGCGCCGGTGTCGGAAGCGGGCACGATGCCGATCAGGTAGTCGGCCGGCACCTCGAGCAGCTCACGCGTCAGCGCGATGGCCTTTTCGATGCGCTGCTTGGCCGGCTTGGCGCGGTGCGAACGGCCGACCAGCGCGTTGGCGAGCACATCCACCGTCCAGCCAGGACGCTTGGCACAGGGGCCCGACGAAAAATTGGGGTTAGCCGGTTTCACTGCCGGCGCAGTCAGGGGCATATCAGCCATGGCGACCCTCCCAGGTCGAAAGCCTCACGTTAGGGTGAGGTGTCCTGAGACGGGCTGATACTCCTGCTCGCCCGATCGCGTCAATGGGGATCGGATGCGCCTTTGGTTGGCCTGGCAGCCAGCGATGGCGCTATCGCCGCGCCTATGCCGCGCACCTCAAAGGGGGCCCGGCATGCGCCGGTCGCGGGCGATCCCGGATGACATCCGCGCCTCGCGCGAGCGACACGCCGACGCATAACGCCGGCATCACGTGGACGACGCTATGGTTAACAAGCGTGCAGGATTTTCGGGGCCTGAACGCGACCTGCTCCCTCCTTGCGGCGGAGGGAGCAGTTTTCTTGGAGGCCATGCCGATCCGGGAACGGCTCCAGCCTTCGGCCAGGTCTCAGGCGAGAACCTTGCCGCGTCCGCGCACCGCGGGTGTCTTTGGCTTGCGCCCCAGGCCGATGGTCTTGGCCAGACGCGAGCGAGCCTCCGAATAGGTCGGGGCCACCATCGGATAGTCGGGCGGCAAGTTCCACTTGGCCCGATATTCTTCCGGCGACATATCGTATTCAGTGCGCAGATGACGCTTGAGCGACTTGAATTTCTTGCCGTCTTCCAGGCAGATCAAGTACTCGGGCGTGATCGACTTCTTCACCGGAACGGCCGGCTTGGCCTCGACCACCGCTTCCGGCTCGGCGGCACCGCCCAGACCGACGAGTGTCGCATGCACGCTCGCGATCAGCTTGCCCAGATCGCTGGCGCTGAGCGCATTGTGACTGACGTATGCGCTCACAATGTCCGCGCTCAATTCCACCAGATGAGAACTGCGTGCCTCCGACCCCGCTGCTGACGAGTTCGACGCTCCTGATTCCATACTTCCCTCTAGAATGTTGCCTAGGTTTCGGGTCCTAAGTACGCGAGACTACGGCCCACCCGCCGAAGCCCCTCGGGGTTATTTCGCTGGCGCATTGCAGTAGGGCAGCTTACTTGAATGCGTTATCCAGCCGTTATGTCGCTACGCTTCGGCCTTTACTTCGTCAAGTAAACTTCCACCAGATTGTCGGAACAACTGAACTTTGCCGATCACTTTCATGCTTGGAACGGTATCGCTGCAGCTCCTGGGCAGTCCGGTTCTCCGCCTGCCGGATGGATCGGCCGTGAAACTGCGGCAGAAGGCCTATGCCCTGGCCGCCCTGCTCTACCTCGAGTTCTCGAATCGCACCCGGCGGTCGTCGCTGGCCGAGAAGGTCTGGGAGGACAGCTCCGCCGAGCAGGCGATGACCAACCTGCGCCAGACCCTGCTGCACACGCGCGACGTCGAGTCCCGCCATGGTTTCCTCCTGTTCGAGGCCGACGCCACCGAGATTGAGCTCAACCGCGACCTGACCATCGACCTGCGCGAGATCGGCCGCATCCGCGCCGCCACCGACGCCGCCGACCTCGAGACGCTGATCGACCTGTATCGCGGCGAACTGCTGGCCGGCGTCGACGGGCTGGGCAGCGAATTCGGCCAGTGGCTTTCGCTCGAGCGCACCCGCATCGAGAACCAGTTTGCCATCCAGGCCACCGAGGCGGCGCTGCGCTTCGGTGGACGCACCGGCCACGCAGCCTTGCACAAGCTGGCCGAGCGCCTGCCCTACTCCGACACCGTCTGCCGCGCGACGATCGAACTGTTGCGCGCCGAGGGCAACGAAGCCGGGGCTCGGGCCGCCTACGCCGCCTTCCGCAACCGGCTGCGCCATGGCCTCGGACTGGAGCCGGCGGCGGAGACCGCCGAGCTGATCGAGCAGGAGGGAGCGGCGCCGGTCGGCGCCCAGCCGCGCACGCCGGCCCGCCGCTCCACCGACATCCAGCCCGACGACACGATCCGCCCCAGCTTCGTGCCGCGCGTCGTGCTGCTGCCGCCGCTGCAGGATTTCAAGCAAGCCTCGATCCCCAGGCACCTTGCGCCGGCGCTGGTGGAGGACGTCACGATCGGCCTGTCGCGGCTGAAATCGGTGTCGGTGATCGCCCCGCACACGGCCTGGCAGCTCGACCCGTTCTCGGCCCTCGACGAAGTACGCTCGCACCAGATCGACTATGCCGTCGAAAGCCGCATTGCGCCCAACTTCACCGGCGACGGGCTCTCGCTCGCCATCCGCCTCGTCCGCGCGGCCGGTCGCGAGATCGTCTGGGCTGACAAGTTCGCCTTCTCGGCCCTCAGCGCGCAGGAGCGCTATTGGGACTTCACCAACGGGGTCGCCCGCGCCCTCGCCGACTCGATCGAGACGGCCGAACTGCAGCGGGAGCGGACGCAGCGCGACGCCAACGCCTATTCCCATTATCTCGCCGGCCGGCACAACCTGCGCACGTTCGACCTGCCCAAGATCCGGCGGGGCCGCAAGTCGCTGCGCATCGCCCGCGAGATCGAGCCGGAGCAGGCCTCGATCGAAAGCGCCCTCGCCCGTTCATACGTGGTCGAGTGGGTGCTCCGCGCCGGCTCGGACCGGGCGCTGCTCGACAAGGCCAAGCTCCACGCCGAGCGCGCCGTGTCGATCGACCCCAATGACGGCACGGCCTATCGTGAGCTCGGGCGCGTCGCCCTGTTCGACCGGGACCTCGACCTGAGCCTCGCCCACATGTCGATGGCGGCCGACCTCGCCCCCAACCATGCCGACGTGCTGGCCGACTTTGCCGACACGCTTGTCCACAACTCCGACTTCAACAGCGCACAGGAAAAGATCGACGCTGCGATCCGGCTCAATCCGGTGCCGCCCGACGAGTACCTGTGGACCCTGGGCGGCATCAATTTCTTCCGCGGCCGGTGGGAGGAGGCCTTGCGCCACCTGAGCCAGATGCGGAACCCCGAACCCGCCTTCCGGCTGATGGCCGCAGCGGCGGCCATGGCGGGTCAGATGGATCTCGCCCGACGCTATCGGTTGCAAGCGCTTAAATTGCAGCCTGATTTCACAACCTCCCGTTGGGTATCCCGCATGCCGCAGCGGGACCCTGCCGATGTCGACCTGTATATCGAGGCATTGCGAAAGGCCGGATTCAAGTAGGCCGCAAAGGAGATATACTTATGCGCTACGTCATCATTGGGCAGAAAGATTCTTCGCAGCTGTTGGTCGTGGACACTCAGCTGATGACTGTTACCCCGGTGGACCAGGAAACCGTGGTTCCCTCCAACGTCCGCTCCGCGCTCGCTGCCGGCAACACCATCGTTGACGGCATCGACATCGCCGTGGCCGCCGGTCAGCGCGATGACGGCTCGGCCGTCTGGCACTTCCACGCCAAGTAAGACCGAAGCGACAACACTTGCTTGGGGATCCGACTCTCCGCCCGGCGGCTCCGGCCGCGGGCGGCACCACAAGTCCCGCGGCGTTGCTGCGGGATTTGTCTTTGCACTTTGCCCGGCTGGGCATCACCCGGCTGGCGCGCCAGACCGGCCTCGATCGCATCGGCATCCCCTGCTATGCGGCGATCCGGCCGAATTCGGCGACCATCGCCAGCCACCAGGGCAAGGGCATGGACGACGTCTCGGCCCAGATTTCAGCGGTGATGGAGGCGGCCGAATACGCCATCGCCGAGGCCCCGCGGGCACTCGAGCGCAGCATGAGCCTTGCCGAGCTCGAAGCGGCCGGCACCGCCACGATGGACGTGGGCCACCTGCTGCCGCGCGGCGCCGTGATCGACCCGCACCGGCCGCTGCGCTGGGTCGAGGGCGTCGTGCTCGAGACCGGCTCGCCCATCCTCGTCCCCTATGACGCCGTGGCCCTCGGTCCGCCCCCCAGCGACCTGCCCGGTATTGCGCAATCGACCAACGGCATCGCCGCCGGCACGACGCAGACCCGGGCGCTGATCCATGCCATGTGCGAGGTGATCGAGCGCGATGCCGTCTGCCTCTGGGGTTTCAAGTCGGACGCTGCCGCTGCCGCAACCGCCGTCGCGCCCGCCGCCTTCGACGATGCCGATGTCGACGCGCTGGACTTCCGCATCGCCGAAGCAGGATTCCGCCTCCGCCTCTATGACCAGACCAGCAATACCGGCCTGCCGGTGATCTACGCCGTGCTCTCGCCCGACGACGGTGCCGAGCACCATTTCGACGCGGCGACCGGCGCCAGTTGCCATCCCATCGCCGCGGTGGCGGCCCGGCGCGCCATCGTCGAGGCGGCCCAGACCCGCATCACCAACATTGCCGGCGCTCGCGACGACATCGTCGAGAACGAATACGAGCAGCACTTGAGCCGCAGCATCGCCGTGCTGACCGAGACGCCGCTTGCCGCCGATCGCCCGGCTCCCGCCGGGCTCACGGGCCCCGCCAGCGAGGAGGGACTGCTCACCGCCGTGCGGGCCGGGCTGATGCGTGTCGGGCTTGGCGGCACCATCGTCATCCCACTGGGGGGCGAGGACGTTGGCATCCATGTGGTGAAGGTCTTCGTGCCCGGCCTCGAGGACCGGCTCACCAACCGCAACTGGCGCCCCGGCCGGCGCGCCGCTGCCGCCATGCTGGGGTTCTGATGAAAGTCCTGTTCGCCGGGCCTTCGCTGTGGGGCGCGTCCTACGATCGATCCGGCCTCGATGTCCGCCCGCCGGCCCGGCAAGGCGACATCCATCGCGCCGTGCTGCATGGCGCCGATGCGATCGGCCTCGTCGACGGCGTGTTCGGCTTCGTGCCCTCGGTCTGGCACAAGGAGATCCTGTTCGCGCTTAAGTCCGGGGTGCGCGTGCTCGGCGCCGCTTCTCTCGGCGCCCTGCGCGCCGCCGAGTGCGCCCCCTTCGGCATGGAAGTCGTCGGCCCCATCGCCCGCAGCTACCAGCTCGGCACTCGCACCGAGGACGCCGATGTCTGCCTCGTCCACGCCCCTGCCGAACTCGACTTCATGCCGCTGACCGAGCCGCTGGTCGACGTGGAGGCCACGGTGGCCGCGATGCGCGCGGCCGGGCTTGCCGGACCCGGCGAGGCCGAGGCGCTGCTCGTCGCGGCGCGCTCTATCTACTTCGCCGACCGCACCGTCGAGACGATCACCGCCATGGCCGGCCTGCACGAGCTTGCCCCGGCCTATCGCAAGGCCCGTGTCGGCGCCAAGACTGCCGACGCGCTGCTGCTCGTCGAAGGCCTGCGCGCGCTGCCGCCGGGCCGGCAGGCGCCGCCCGACTGGGAGTTCGTCCCGTCCGACCCGTGGCGGCACTATCTTGCCGGCCAGCCGGCGGCGTAGTCGGCTTTCTCTCAGGCACCTGCGGTAGCGTGCGAGCGCAGCAGCATCGGCAACGGGCGCCCGCGAGAATGATACGATTAATTCAATGAATTCATATGGATAGCAGCGCACATCGACGCCTGCTGCCAGCTGTGGCACACTGGCCTTGCAACATCTGCAACAGCCACGAGGAGGGGGCCATGGCAACGATGGTGCGGCTCTCGCGCGAACAGATCGACCAGATGTTCGTCGAGATGGACGAGATGGAAAAGAACCTCAAGGCCATCCACGCCGAACTGATCGAGCTGGGCGTGCCCAGGGAAACACTGAGCCGCTTCGCACGCATGCACGACCGCTATACGGCAGGCGTCGCCTTCCTGATGAAGCAGCGCGACCTGGGCCGGGCCGCCGACTAGCGTCGGCGAGGACGAGGGCCCGGAGGCCAGGCGGCCTCGGCAGCGGCCCGGCAATGGAGGGGTCGCCGTGCTCGGTACATTCCGATGGATCTGGTTCCTGGCCCTGGCCCTGGGCCTTGTGGCGGGGGCATCCGCGGCGCAGCTCGACCGCGCCGAGGTTGAACGGCGCGCCGAGGCGGCAGCCCGATACCTCGTGGCCGTGGAAGCCGCCGATGGCCGCTTCCTCTACGAATTCGACTTCCTCGCCTCCCGCTTCCTGCCGGACGACAACATCGTCCGCCAGGCCGGGGCCGGTTTCGTGCTAAACCAGTTCCTCGCGGCCAGCGGCAAGCCGAGCTTCACCGAGCCGGGCGGCCGGGCCATCGGCTACTACGCGGCGCAGTCGGCCAGGCATGGCGACGGCCTGCTTGTCTCCGAGGACCGCACGGTGGCAGGCGGACGCGCGGGAGCCACGGCTCTGGCGATGCTGGCTGAACTGTTCCAGAGCCGGGCCATCGGCAAGGACTTTCGCCCCGACCTGCGGCTGGGCTGGCTCAGGGGGCTGGCCGCGCTGCAGCTGCCGACCGGCGGCATCGCCCAGAATGTCGGTGACGTCGAGGAGGACTCCTACGCGACCGGCGAGACCTGGCTGGCACTCGCTCACTATGCCGACCTCGATGCCAACCAGCCGACCCTGGCCCCCCTGCTCGACCGGCTCGAGACCCGCGTGATGGTGAAGTACCTCGAAAAGCCGGACAACCAGTTCGCCCATTGGGGCCTGATGGCCGCGGCCCAGCGGCTGCGCACCACCGGCGACACCCGCTATCTCGACTTCATTGCGGCCTTCGTGACCGACTTCGTGCGGAACCGCATGCCGGCCAACGACATGCGCGGCAACCGCTGTGCCGCCCTCGAGGGGCTGATGGCCGCCGCCGGCGCGCTCGAGGACCACGGCAGGCAGGCGCTGGCGGCCGAGGTGCTGGACAAGGCGGTGACCGGACTGGCGCTGGCGCTGGACCTGCAACTGACCGGCAGTCCACGCATCGATTATGGACCCGACCGCTCCTACGCGGACCCCAAGCTGGCCAACTTCGCAGGCGCCTTCCTCAACGGGGCCTATACCCTCAGGACGCGGATCGACTCGACCCAGCACTGCCTGTCGGCGCTGCTGCTCTATCGCAACCTGCTCGGCGGCGAGAGCCTCTGGAAGATGTGATCCCCGAGTAGTCCTTTTCATGCTGTGCGGCAGCAGCACGAGGTGGTTATATAGGCGTCGTCCATCGTTGTACTTGAGGAGATTTCGCCATGCATGCGGTCTCGACCAAGGCCGGCCTGAAGACAACCCTGCGCGCAGTACGCATTCTGGCAACGATTTCGGCAGGCGGCTTGCTGCTCCTCTCCGGATCGGCGAGTTCCCAGACCATCACGCCACAGAGCGTCGACCCGATGCAGCACTTCATCGATTGTGCCGGGGTGCTCATCTCCGCGCCGTCGATCCACGCCAAGTACTGCATGCCGAGCAACATCCCGCCGGAGATGAAGTCGCTCGCCTCGGACGACGACAACGGCTGCGCTCACGTGATGGACGCAGTTGATGACGACAAGGACCCCTGCCGCCCGCTGCCTGATGACAATGTCTCGCCGCAGATCTGACAGGCCAAGGTTGCGAACAAAACGCGAATGATGCTTGCTGGTCCGATCCTCGCTCCGGATCGATTCGCGTGCCGACTGCCCTCGCCTCCTCCTATCTCGACAAGCTGAACCCCGAGCAGCGGCAGGCCGTGGAGCATATGGGCGGGCCGCTGCTGGTGATCGCCGGCGCCGGCTCGGGCAAGACCAACACGCTGGCGCACCGGGTGGCGCACCTGATCGTCAACGGCGCCGACCCGCGCCGCATCCTGTTGATGACCTTCTCGCGCCGCGCCTCGGGCGAGATGCAGCGCCGGGTCGAGCGGCTGGTGGCACAGGTGATGGGCGCCAAGGCGGGCGTTGTCACCGACGCGCTGAGCTGGGCCGGTACCTTCCATGGAATAGGAGCACGCTTGCTCCGCGAGCATGCCGAGCAGATCGGCCTGACACCGGGCTTCTCGATCCACGACCGCGAGGATTCGGGCGACCTCATCAACATCATCCGCCACGAGATGGGGTTCTCGGAGGCCAAGAAGCGCTTCCCGACCAAGGGCACCTGCCTTGCGGTGTACTCGCGCGTGGTCAACGCGCAGGATGAGCTCGAGCCGGTGCTGAAGACCCATTTCCCATGGATCGCCATGTGGGCCGACGAACTGCGCGCCCTGTTCGCCGCCTATGTCGAAGCCAAGCAGCGCCAGCAGGTGCTCGATTACGACGACCTGCTGCTGTACTGGGCCGCCATGATGCGCGAGCCTGCAATCGCCGACGATATCGGCGGGCGCTTCGACCATGTGCTGGTCGACGAGTACCAGGACACCAACCGCCTGCAGGCCTCGATCCTCCTCGCCATGAAACCCGAGGGCACCGGGCTGACCGTGGTCGGCGACGACGCCCAGTCGATCTACTCGTTCCGCGCCGCGACGGTGCGCAACATCCTCGATTTCCCCGGCTCGTTCACCCCGACGGCCCGCATGGTGACGCTCGACCGCAACTACCGCTCGACCCAGCCGATCCTCGAAGCCGCCAACGCGGTGATCTCGGAAAGCACTGAGCGCTTCACCAAGAACCTGTGGACCGAGCGCGTCGCCACCGAAAAGCCGCGCCTCGTCACGGTGAAGGACGAGCCCGGCCAGGCCCGCTACGTGGTCGAGAGCGTGCTTGCCTGCCGCGAGGGCGGCACGGCGCTGAAGCAGCAGGCGGTGCTGTTCAGGACCTCCTCGCACTCGGCTGAGCTCGAGGTCGAACTCACGCGCCGCAACATCCCGTTCGTGAAGTTCGGCGGGCTGAAGTTCCTCGACAGCGCCCATGTCAAGGACATGCTGTCGCTGCTGCGCTTCGTCGATAACCCGCGCGACCGCGTCGCCGGCTTCCGCGTGCTGCAGCTGCTGCCCGGCATCGGGCCCGGTGCCGCCGGCAAGGTGCTCGACCGCATGGCCGAGAGCGCCGATCCCCTCGCCGAGCTGATCAACGCCCCGCCCCCACCGCGTGGTTCGGAGGGCTGGCCCGCCTTCATCGAGGCGGTCCGGCACCTTGGCGAAGGTGGCGGCGGCTGGCCGGCCGAGCTGCTGCGCGCCCGCCTGTGGTACGAGCCGCTGATGGAGGCGGTGTACGAGGACGCCGAGGTCAGGAAGGAAGACCTCTACCAGCTCGAGCAGATCGCTTCGGGTTATCCGAGCCGCGAGCGCTTCCTCACCGAGCTGACGCTCGATCCGCCTGATGCCACCTCCGACCAGGCCGGCGTGCCGCTGCTCGACGAGGACTACCTGATCCTCTCGACCATCCACTCGGCCAAGGGCCAGGAGTGGAAGAACGTGCATGTGCTCAACGTCGTCGATGGCGCCATCCCGTCCGACCTCGGCACCGGCTCGACGCACGAGCTCGAGGAGGAACGGCGCCTGCTCTATGTGGCGATGACGCGCGCCAGGGACGAGTTGCACCTGCTCGTGCCGCAGCGTTTCTACGTGCACCAGCAGACGCCCTATGGCGACAAGCACGTCTATGCCCAGCGCACCCGCTTCATCACCAAGGCCATGCTGGAACTGTTCGACGACATGTTCTGGCCCGCGGTGACGCCTGCCGAGCTGCGCGGCATCGCTCCCGCTGCGCCGCGTGTCGACGTCGGCGCCGGGCTCTTGGCGATGTGGAAGAAATGACAAAGCCTGACACGGCCTGGCAGGGTCGTGCGTTAGGTTGTCGGCATGAGGAAAATTGAACACCGACTGTTCCACAGCGCCCCCTCTCCCTCTGGGGGAGAGGGTTGGGGTGAGGGGGCCTTTGCCACCGGCACCGCAGAAGGCCCCCTCACCCGGCGCTACGCGCCGACCTCTCCCCCAAAGGGAGAGGTGAAGGGGTGAAAAAACCCGTCGCCCTTTCCATCGCCGATGCCCGCCGTATCTGGCTCAATGCCACCCGCCTCGATGAGCGCGCCCCCTTCGGCGACGGGCCGGCGGCGACATTGGCTGCCATCGAGCACCTTGGCTATGTGCAGATCGACACCATCAACGTCATCGAGCGCGCCCACCACCACATCCTCTACTCGCGCATCCCGAACTACCGGCGCACCGACCTCGCGCATGTCCAGAGCCAGGACAAGTCCGTGTTCGAGTACTGGACACACGCCCTCGCCTACCTGCCGCTGCGCGACATCGGCTTCTACCTCAACGAGATGCGGCACCATCGCTCCGAACCGATGCGGTGGTACGCCGATGCCGACCCCAACGACCTGAAACGCCTGCTGCGCCAGATCAGGAAGGACGGCGCCATCTCGATCCGCGATATCGAGGACGAGGAGCTGGTCGAGAAGGACCATCCCTGGGCCAGCCGCAAGCCATCCAAGCGCGTGCTGCAATACGGCTTCTACTCCGGCGAGCTCGCCATTTCCGAGCGCAACGGCATGGTGAAGACCTACGAACTGATCGACCGCCATTTCGGCTGGCCGCCTCGCCCGCGCGCCGCCACGGAACGGCAGATCGACGAGCACCTGATCGAGCGGGCGCTGACTGCCCAGGGCCTGATCAGCGGGCCCTCGGTGATGCACCCGAGACTGCGCTTCACGCCCGAGATGGCCAAGATGATCGAGTCGCGGGTGCGAACGAAAAAGCTGGTGCCGGTGATGGTCGGCGACGATACGACGGTCCACTACGTCCGCCCTGAGACCCTGGAACAGCCGGCGTTCCACCGCCCGCCGCTCGTCCACATCCTCTCGCCCTTCGATCCCCTGATCATCCAGCGGCGGCGGCTGAAGCTGTTCTTCGGCTACGACCACGTGTTCGAGGCCTACGTCCCCAAGGCTAGGCGCCAGTACGGCTACTTCACCCTGCCGGTGCTGGTGGGCGATGAGGTGGTCGCGGCAATGGACCTGAAGACCGACAGGGCGGCCGGCCGGATGCTGATCCAGTCCTGGCACTGGATCGGCGCCGGCAATGCTGCCGAGCACAAGGCCGCCATCGAAGAAGAACTGGGCCGGTTCGAACGCTTCCAGCTGGGGTAATCGCGCACCCCAGCCAAGCTTTGCGCCCGTTGCCGTGCAGGCAATACGTCTGCTACCTTCCGCCTAGTGCTGGCGAGGGGAGGGAACCATGCCGGGACTATTGAAGGTGCTGCTCGTCACGCTGCTGCTCGCCGGTCTTGCGACCACTGCGGACGCCGAGCAGAAGCGGCCCGGCCTAAGCGTCAAGGACAAGCAGGGCATCTGCGACCTGAAGTGGATCACTTGCCTCGATGGCTGCGACCAGTTGATCGACATCGGCGACGCCGTCGCCAGTTGCCAGCGCAGGTGCGATCGCCGGCACAATACCTGCCTCAAGCGCGCCCAGACCCTGGAGGCGCCGGACGTCGGCATCGACAACGGCGTGAGCACGCCGGGCATAACAATCGCGCCCTAGCGTCCGCGTCAGTCAGTTGGCGGACGCCGCAACAGCATCCGCCGCACACGATCAGGTCAGCAGGCGAGGAGGATGCCTGCGACGGGCAGTTGCATCTGCATGATGAAGCCCACGCAGCACGGGTCCATGGGTGGTGTGGCCATCAGCAGACGGCCCTGGATTTCGTCGAAGCGGAAGCCGGCATCGGCGAACTTGGCGCAATGGCTGCCCTCACCCTTCGGAGCGAGCGAGTCGAGGTCATCGAGCTGATCGCAATAGCCGCCTGGGCGCTTGTAGCTCTCCGGCGCATCCGGGCCGCACAGCTTGCTGGTGGCGGCGTTGGCGACATGCGCCGCCGCGAAACCTGAGGAAGGCAGAGCCGCCAGCAGGGCGGTGGCAATGACAAAAGGCAGGAACTTGGACAAGTAAGGGTCTCCCGAATGTATCGCCGGCCAGCGGCCGGGCGCGCCGGGACGCTAGGCATGTTTGCCTAACGAAACCTTACCGCCGGCCGGCAGTCGCATCCCGGCTCACCTCGCCCTCACCCTGATCCCCGTCTGGCTCAGGATCAGTTCGGCCTGTGCGGCCGAAACCACCGCGCCGCGGAAGCGGCCGGGCTTGCCGAGGATGTCGAGGCCGCCCAGGTCTGCGCCACGCAGGTCGGCATTCTCGAAGCGCGCACCCTCGATATTGGCCTCGCGCAGGCTGCACTGCTCGAACACCGCGTCGCGAAAGTCACTGTTGGCGAGGTCGGCCGAGCTGAAGTCGACCCCCTCCAGCTTTTCCTTGCGGAAATCGCACCCCGGCAGCCGCGCCGCGACGAGGAGCGTGCGCACCAGCCGCAGGCCGAGCGCCCGGGCGTCGGTGAAGTCGGCGCCGGTCAGCTTGCAGTCCTCGAAACGGACCGACGAGAGTACGGCGCTACGGAAGTTGCCGTTGTTGAAGTCCGAGGAGCGGAACGCTGCATCCTCGAGCCTGGCACCCTTGAACCCGGCATGGCCGCCGCGGCACTGGCTCCAGCGCGTCAGCTCCAGCATGGCGCCGCCGAAGTCGGTACGCCCCAGCCGGCAGCGCTCGAACACCCAGCCAGTGAAGTCGAGCCGGCTGAGGTTGGCCCCCTCGAGATCGCAATCGAGCAGCCTCGCCGGCCCGTCCCCGGCCAGTGTGGCGACCGCGTCGCGTGCGAGTGTCTGGCCTTCGATGGTGCGGCTCGGCTGGTCCATGCCGGAGCAATAGCTGAGTCTGAGAGGAAACCGGCCGCCTAAAACGGAACGGCGCCCTTCTGGGCGCCGTCCGCGGAACTCTGGTCGTCGGCAGAGGATCAGTTGAACCGGTAGCGGATCGTGCCGCGCAGCTCGTGGATCCAGTTGTTGTCGATCTCGAAGTAGCCCTCGCTCGTCGTGTCGGTGGGGGCGTTGTTGATCTGATTGATGTAGAGGCCGCGATAGCCGATATCGGCCACCCAGCTGCCCATGTCGTAGCCGACGCCGGCCATGACGGCCGCAGCGGCGCTGACATTGGTGCCGGTCGGCACAGGCACCGGAACACCCCACGGAGAATTGGTCTCGGTATGGTTCCACGCGGCGCCGACACCGGCGCCGACATAGCCGAACGCACCACCGGCGCCGGACGAATAGCTCCAGTCGCCGCCCAGCCCGAAGTCGTAATAGACGTTGGCGAGCGCAACGGTGGAGCGCAGCATCAGCGTGTAGTCGCCATTGTCGCCGGTCGGCGGATCGTCACCGCCCGTCTTGGTGATCTTGAGGCCGGTGGTCTCGACCGAGTCGATGGTGGCATCGAAGCGCAGGCCGGTGCCGGTCTCGTAGCCGAAGCCCGCGCCCCAGCTGTAGCCGTAGCCGTAGTCGACGATCGCGTCGGTCTCACTGAACCAGGGGTGCTTCACGTCCGGAGCCCAGTGCCAGTTCAGTGCAGCGCTGCCGCGCAGGTAGAACGAGCCGCCGATGTCGTAGTCGACCTGGGGAATGTCGGGATATTCGGGCATGTCCGCCGCGGCCACCGGGCCGGCGATCAGCAGTGCGGCTCCTGCCGCCAGTGCCGAAGCAAAAGTCTTGCGCATGTTTGAGTCCTTGTTGCCGCCAAGACGACCAATCGAGAGACCCCACCATGCGCCGAGACCTGTTAAAGGCGGCTTAACCCTAACGGATAACCCTAATATTGGCTGAAAAACAGAAGTTAACGAAACCTTGCGAAGACTTCGTGGGCCGCCTGAAATTCTCCGGAAGGTCTTGCGAGGCGGAGAACCCCGGCCATGGTCGCAACGGCCGGGGCCCCATTGCCTCCGTGCCCGACTCGAGAGAGGACACGCCTCGGACTGTAGGAGCAGGTCGTTAGCCTGCCGTGACGCGACCGTCTCCGTCGATGGCTCAGGCCACCTTTCGGATGGTCGCGGCAATCTCGCCGACGATCGCGGCCACCAGCCCCTCGTCGTCGCTCTCGGCCATGACCCGGATCACCGGCTCGGTACCGGACGGGCGGATGACCAGGCGGCCGCCCTGCCCCAGCCGCGCCTCGCTCTCCCTGATCGCCTGCTGCACCAGCTTGTGCTCCAGCGGCTTGCCTTCCTTGTAGCGCACCGACTGCAGCAGCTGCGGCACCTTGTCGAAGCACCGGCACACCTCGGACACCGGCTTGCCGGCCTGCTTGGCCACCGCCAGCAGCTGCAGCGCCGCGATGAGCCCGTCGCCCGTGGTGGTGAAGTCGGTGAGGATGATGTGGCCGGACTGCTCGCCGCCGACATTGAAGCCCTTGGCGCGCATGGCTTCGAGCACGTAGCGGTCGCCGACCTGCGTACGCTCGAGGCTGAGCCCGAGCCCGCCGAGATAGCGCTCGAGACCGAGATTGCTCATCACGGTCGCGACCAGGCCCCCGCCGCGCAGCTCGCCGCGCGCATGCCAGGACTGGGCGATCACCGCCATGAACTGGTCGCCGTCGACGATATCGCCCTTTTCGTCGACGATGATGACGCGGTCGGCGTCGCCGTCGAGCGCGATGCCGATATCGGCACGGAGCTCGCGGACCTTGGCGATCAGCGCGTCGGGGGCGGTCGATCCGACCTTGTCGTTGATGTTGAAGCCGTCCGGCTCGACGCCGATGGTGAACACCTCGGCGCCCAGTTCCCACAGCGCCGTCGGCGCCACCTTGTAGGCCGCGCCATTGGCGCAATCGAGCACCACCCGCAGCCCCGAAAGGTCCGTGCCCTTGGGCAGCGTGCGCTTGGCATATTCGATATAGCGGGTCTGGGCCGCCTCGTCGCGATGCGCGCGGCCGATGTCGCGGCCGTTCGACAGGCGCGGCGCCAGGTTCGTATCCATCAGCGCTTCGATCTCGCTCTCGACCTGGTCGCTCAGCTTGTAGCCGTCGTGGCGGAACAGCTTGATGCCGTTGTCCTCGAACGGATTGTGCGAGGCCGAGATCATGACGCCCAGGTCGGCGCGCAGCGAGCGGGTCAGCATGGCCACGGCCGGCGTCGGCATCGGCCCGAGCAGGTAGACGTCGACGCCGACGGCAGTGAAGCCGGCGGTCAGGGCGTTCTCGAGCATGTAGCCCGACCGGCGCGTGTCTTTGCCGATCACGACGCGGTTGCGGTGGTCGCCATTGGCGAACCTGAGTCCCGCCGCCATGCCGACGCGCATCGCGAGGTCGGGCGTGAGCTTGTCGCCATTGGCCAGCCCGCGGATGCCGTCCGTCCCGAAATACTTGCGCGCCATGTGAAAGCCCTCGACTTGCGGGTGGGCGCCTATTTAGCGCCGGTCTCCCACCATACGAAACAGATTGGTGCCGTTTCGTTAACCGGCAAATCCGGGCGGATGTGGGGCTGGGATGCAAGGACGGCGGTGGGTGTTGCACGGGTGCACGGCGCGCCATCAACGCCCCCGCGCCTTGCCGCTCATCCGGCGCTGCGCGCCACCTTCTCCCCGACGGGGAGAAGAACAGAGGGTGCCCTGATCGGGCCGCAGCGTGTTCCTCTCCCCGTCGGGGAGAGGGTGGATCGGCCGCAGGCCGAGACGGGTGAGGGGTGCGGCCAGGATACCCCGACAGACAAAAGGGCCGCCCCAAAGGACGGCCCTTTGTCTATCTGAACGTCGGCTCAGCTGCCCGGCTGCGGCTCCGGCGCGGCGCCGGGGTCGGCGTCGGGGCGCTTCTTGCCGGTCTTGCCGGCGACCGGCACGCCGGTCGACTTGACCGCCGGCTCGTTGTCCTCGGGCCGCGTCGGGGTCTTGCCCTCGAGCAGGCCGCGGATCTCGTCGCCGGTCAGCGTCTCGAACTCGATCAGCGCCTGCGCAATGGCGTGCAGGTCGTCGATGTTCTCGCGGATGACCGTCTGCGCCGTCTGGTAGCCTTCCTCGACGAAACGCTTCACCTCGGCGTCGACCACCTGCTGGGTCTCGTCCGAAAGGTGCGTGTTGCGCTGCATCATCGACCGACCGAGGAACACCTCGTCCTGCGCATCGCCGTAGAGCAGCGGCCCGAGCCGGTCGGACATGCCCCATTCGGTCGCCATGGCGCGAGCCAGGCCCGTGGCCATCTTGATGTCGGCCGAGGCACCCGAGGTCACCTTCTCGTAGCCGAAGATCTCCTCTTCGGCGACGCGGCCACCCATGGCCACGGCGAGATCGGCATAGGCCTTGCGGCGGGTGAGCGAGACCTGGTCGCGCTCGGGGAGCCGCATCACCATGCCCAGCGCGCGACCGCGCGGGATGATGGTCGCCTTATGGATCGGGTCGGACGCTTCCATCTTGATCGCGAGCAGCGCGTGGCCGGCCTCGTGATAGGCGGTGAGCTTCTTGTCCTCGTCGGTCATGCTGAGGGTGCGGCGCTCGGCGCCCATCATCAGCTTGTCCTTGGCGTCCTCGAACTCGGCCATCGTGACGAAGCGCTTGTTGCGGCGGGCCGCAAGGAGAGCTCCCTCGTTGACGAGGTTCATCAGGTCGGCGCCCGAGAAACCGGGCGTACCGCGGGCCAGCACCTTGAGGTCGACATCGGGAGCCAGCGGCACCTTGCGGACATGGACCTTGAGGATCTTCTCGCGACCCTGCACGTCGGGATTCGGCACCACGACCTGGCGGTCGAAGCGGCCGGGACGCAGCAGCGCCGGGTCGAGCACGTCCGGACGGTTGGTCGCCGCGATGAGGATGATGCCCTCGTTCGCCTCGAAGCCGTCCATCTCGACCAGCAGCTGGTTGAGGGTCTGCTCGCGCTCGTCATTGCCACCGCCGAGGCCAGCGCCACGGTGACGGCCGACAGCGTCGATTTCGTCGATGAAGATGATGCACGGGGCGTTCTTCTTGGCCTGCTCGAACATGTCGCGGACGCGCGAAGCACCCACGCCGACGAACATTTCCACGAAGTCCGAACCCGAGATGGTGAAGAACGGCACGTTGGCTTCGCCGGCGACAGCGCGCGCAATGAGCGTCTTGCCGGTGCCGGGCGGGCCGACCAGCAGCACGCCGCGCGGGATCTTGCCGCCCAGGCGCTGGAACTTGCCCGGATCGCGGAGGAACTCGACGATCTCCTCGAGGTCCTGCTTGGCCTCGTCGACACCGGCGACATCCTCGAAGGTGATCTTGCCCTGCGTCTCGGTGAGCAGCTTGGCGCGCGACTTGCCAAAGCCCATCGCGCCGCCGCGGCCGCCACCCTGCATCTGCCGGATGAAGAAGAACCACACGCCGATGATGACGAGGAAGGGCAGCCACGAGGTCAGCAGCATGCCCCAGAACGGGCTCGACTCCGGCTGATGCGCGGTGATCGACACGCCACGATCCTCAAGTCGCGACACGACGTCGGCGCCCTGCGGAATGACGGTCTCGAACTTGGAGCCGTTGGTGAGCTCGCCCGCCACCACATTGTCGGTGATCACCACCGACTTCACGCTGCCGGCATCTACGTCGGTAATGAACTGGCTGTAGCTCTTGTCGGAAACCGCAATTGCGCGGGTCGACGACTGAAAGACCTGAAACAGGCCCATCAGCATGAACAGAATCACCAACCAGATGGCGAAGTTCCGGAAATTGACGTTCATCATCCTGTCCTGAAGCCGGCCGATAGTGGGCCGGGAAAGTTAGGGCGAATGTAGGCCTCGCCCTGGGGCCTTACAAGGTAGCGGTAGGGCCAACCTGTGCGGCCCTTTGGCCGAAGAGTCGAGGGCGCTTGCGCTTTCCCGGTTAATTCCGCGTCACGGACCGCTGCCCCTTGCCGCGTGCCTGCGACTTGGCCGAGCGGCCGGGCTCAGGCGCAATCGATACCGTCTCGCCATCGCTGGAGATGAGGCAAGCATGCAAACTTGTCCGCTTCAGGGCCGGGTCGGCTCGCAGCCGGTCGACCAGCGCCTCGACGGGGGCGAGATCGTGCGCCTTGGCGCCGCCCCCCGCGTCGCGCAGCACGTTGCCGAGCGCCCGGATCGCCGCGGCGCGCGGCGCGGCCCGTAGCGCAGCGCGCGCGATGCGTCGCTCACCGGTCATTTCGTCGTGATCGACAGCAATCCTGGCCGCCATCTCCCCCAGCGCGGCGTCGGCATCGCGCATGCGGTCGGCGAAGCGGGCGAGGCGGCGGGCATCCAGCCCCATCGCCGCCAGCTGCGGCAGCATCTGCCGCCAGCGCACCCGCTCATAGCTGGTGTCGATGTTGCTGGGGTCGGCGGCAGGGGCAAGACCGGCGGCGGCGATGACCCTGGCCAGTTGCGCCTTCTCGATGCCGAGCAGCGGCCGCACCAGCATCACGCCGCCGATCTCGGCGAAGTAGTCCATGCCTCGCAACCCCTCGACGCCACTGCCGTGCGCCAGGCGCATCAGCACCGTCTCGGCCTGGTCGCCCAGGTGGTGGGCGGTGACGAGGACCTCGGCGCCATCTTCAGCCATGGCGGCGCCGATCAGCGCGTAGCGGGCGGCGCGGGCGGCCTGCTGGATGCCCGTTACCGGCTTGTCGCCCTCCCACTTGAGCCCGCGCGCGGCGAACCCATACTGATGTGCGATGGCGAGCACGAACCCGACCTCGTCGGCCGCCTCGGGCCTCAGCCCGTGATCGACGGAATAGACGATGAAGCGATCGGGCTGGGCGTGCTTGCGCGCATAGTCGGCGGCCAGCAGCAGCAGGGCGAGGCTGTCGGGCCCGCCGGAAACGGCGAGCCCGATGCGTCGGAACGCATTGAGCGGGGCGAAGATCGCCTCGCTGTCGATCAGTTCGTGACCGGGCATTTCGCCTTCTGCTGCTCCTCGGCGAGCCGCTGCTGGAAGGCCGGCGCGAGGTCGGGATAGCGCTGCTTGAGCGTGAAGAAGGTGCGGCAGCCGACATCCACCTGGTCAGCCCCCACCAGGGCCACGCCGAGCTTGAGCAGCATGTCCGGCGCCCGCTTGCTGTCCTTGTGCTTGGTATAGCCGTCGGCCAGGACCTGCGCCGCGTCGGTATAGGCTCCGCGCTGGATCAGCGCCTCGCCGAGCCAGTTGATGGCGTCGGGCGCCTGCGGATCGTCTGGGTAGAGCGCGACGAACTGCGAGAACTGGTCCTCGGCGAACGCATAGTCGCCGCGCGTCATGGCCTCGTAGCCCGCTTCGTACTGCGCCTTGGCATCGCCGTTCGAGATCGTGCCGCCATTGAGCGACAGGTCGAGCGGACGGCCCGGATCGAGGCTGAGTGCGTCATCGGGCGGCATGGTGCCGAGCTGGTCAATGCCGCCGCGCAGCAACGGGTCCTCGGAATCGCCGAGGCTGTCCATCGGCTGGCCCGCGGCGTCGACATTGCCCGGCGGCGCGGCCGCCGTGCCGTCGGACGGCTGTGCAGGCGCGATCGCCGCATCGGCCGGGGCCGGCGGGAGGGCGGGTTGTTCGGGCGCCGCGGTGGCGGCGGGCGCAGTCGGGGTCGGAGTCTGCGGCAGCGTATCGGACGGCGTCACGCCGTCAGTTGGCGCTGCCGCCTGCGGTTTTCCCCCGGCACCGCCTTCCAGCTGCTGGAAGCGGAACTCGTTGTCCTCGGCCTGCTTCTGCAACTGGGTCTGCATCTGGGTGAGCTGGAACTCCAGCCCCTCGACGCGACCGGTCAGCTGCCGGATGACGTCCTCGAGTTCCTGGATGCGCACCAGCAGCTGCGCCGTGTTCTGGCTGTTCTGGGCGACGAGGATGCGCTCCTGCGGCACCGCGGCCGGCGGGACCGGGTCGAGGCTGCCGGCGGCAAGGGCCGGCACGGTCATGGCCGCTGCCAGCAGCGTGCCGTAGATCGCGGGGCGCATGGCCGGTCCGCGAAGTGGTGGTGGTTTCACGTTGGGGTGCTCCGGATCGAAAGGAGGAGAACTGACAGCCTTGGAGTAGAGCAGGATTTCGACAAAAAGAAAGCGCCGGGCCCAAATACGCGGCGCCCGGCGCTCTTGCCTCCAGTCGAACAAGCCTCGGGGATTACGCACGGAATGCGCCGCTGAAATGAGCAGCGCCCCGCCCCGAAGCCCGCTCGTGACTATTGTACGACCGTCACAGCACGGCGGTTTTGTGACCAGCACGAAATATCGTTGCAGATCGCCACGGGCCGCTCCTTGCCGAACGACTTGGACGTGATGCGACGCTGGTCGACGCCCTTGCTCACCAGGTAGTTCACCACCACCGCGGCGCGGCGCGCGCCGAGCGCGATGTTGTACTCGCGGGTTCCGCGTTCGTCGGCATGGCCTTCGATCAGGATGCGGTAGTTCTTGTACTGGTTGAGCCACTGGGCCTGCTTGTCGAGCGTCGCCATGGCAGTGGGGGTCAGGCTCGAGGAGTCGGTCTCGAAGAATACGCGGTCGCCCACGCTGACGAGGAACTCCTGCTGGCTGCCCGGCGCACCGCCGCCCGGCCCGAGATTGCCGACGCCGGTCCCACCAGCACCGTTGCGCGAACAGGCCGCCACAGCGACCACGAGAACCACCAGCGCGGCAGCACGCAGCACGGCGATGAGGGGCGTTACAGAACGCATCCGGGTTGATCTCCTAAACGGAAGGATTCGAGTGGCGAAGTTTTACCGCCGGTAATCTTAAGGCGGGGTTGTCGCGTTTGGTTAATTCTTGGTCATTGGGGCGCGAATGTGGCCTGAATCCGGGCTTTTCCGTGGTGTTGCGGCCGGGCAACGGCGGCTTCAGTGCATGCGGTCCCATCCCACCCAGTTGCGCCAGGCAGCAAGCTGCCAAGCTCCACTACCCTCCCCATCAAGGGGAGGGACACCGCAAGAACCGGAGCATTCAGTCTGTTGTCCCTCCCCCTTGTGGGGGAACCGGCGAAGCCGGTGGGTGGGAGCGGTAAGCACAGGCGTCGAACTAGCCCCTGAGCGGCGACCAGCTCGGATCCGACGCGAAGCTCTCGGTCTTGATGTTCTGCTCGTTGCGGCCCCAGATATCGACGGTCCACAGTCCCGGACCGGCATCGCCGCCCGGATCGCGCGAGAAGGCGATGACGCGGCCATTGGGGGCCCAGGTCGGCCCCTCCTGCACCTGGCCGGACGAGGAGAGGATGCGCTCGCCCGAGCCGTCGGGCTTCATCACGCCGATGTGGAACTGCCCGCCGGACTGGCGGGTGTAGGCGATCAGGTCGCCGGTGGGCGCCCATACGGGGGTCGAGTACAGGCCCTCGCCATACGAGATGCGCTGCGCGTTACCGCCGCCGGCGCCCATGATGTAGATTTGCGGGTTACCGCCGCGATCGCTTTCGAACACGATGCGCGAACCGTCGGGCGAGTAGCAGGGCGAGGTGTCGATGGCCGCGCCGCTGGTCAGCTGGGTCGGCTGGCCACCATTGGCGGCAGCCGAATAGATGTTGGTGGTGCCGCCGTTGGACACCGAGAAGACCACGGTGCCGCCATCGGGCGAGAACTGCGGCGCGAACGACATGGGCGCGCCGTTGATCAGTTTCCTCGATGCGCCGCCGAGTCCGGCGAAATAGACCTGCGGCGTGCCATCGTCATACGAGGTGAACACCAGGCTGTCGCCGCGCGGCGAGATCTTGGGCCCCAGCGTCAGCGACTTGCCCGAGGTCAGGTACTGCACGTTGGCGCCGTCCTGGTCCATGATGGCGAGGCGCTTCACGCGGTTGGCCTTGGGGCCGGACTCAGCGACATAGACGATGCGGGTATCGAAATACCCCGTGCCGCCCGACAGCGAGGCATAGATGGCGTCCGACACGATATGCGCGATGCGGCGGTAGTTCTGCGCATCGGTGCGGTAGGACTTGCCGACCACCTGCGCCGAGGCCTGCGTATCCCACACGCGCACCTGCGAGGAGACTTCGGCACCCCGATCCACCGAGCCCATCACCAGGGCATCGACGGTCGCCGCGCGCCAGGCGGCGAAATCGGGCTCGTTCTGCACGTCGCCGACGCGGATCGGCAGCGTCGCCGGATCGAGCGGCACGAACAGGCCGGAGCGGCGCAGATTGGCGCGCACGATCTCGGCGATCTCGGCGCCGAAGGCGGGATCGGACGAAGCGAAATCCGGAATGGCGATCGGCAGCGGCGTGAAATTGCCGCCCGTGACGACGATTTCGACCAGCGCCTGCGACGGCGTGGCAAGGGCGAATGCACCGCCGGCAAGTCCGAGCTTCAGCGCATTGCGCCGGGTGATCAGGGGCATGTTACGTCTCCAGTCTTTGCGTTGGCGCACGAGGTATTTCAGTACTCACGCGCGGCGAATTGGGCTCTCACGTCCTGGCCGGCCGCCATCGTGAACGGACCGCACCGCTGCAGCGCACGGGACACGGCCCGCGCATAGGCGTCTTCGATCTGGTTGGTCGGCGAACTCAGCATCTGCGGTCGCCCCGCCACCATGCCATCGGCACCGATCGTGAATGTGAACTCGGCGCGCGCATCAGCATCCTCGGCACCGGCCGGCAGAGTAATGCACGAACGGAGCTGGGCAACCAGCGCGCCGATCTCGGACTGGCTGAGCGTTGCCGCGCGGCCGGTTTCCTTGCCCAGGGTCGGCTGGCCGCCCTGCCCGGTGGTCGCGCCACGCGAGTCCTCGTTGTTGATGATGTTGGCGACCTCGTCGGCGGTCTTCTTGGCGTCGGCGGCCTTGGCCTGCTCGATGCGCTTCTGCTCCTCGGCGGCCTTCTTCTTTTCGTCGTCGGCCTTCTTCTTGGCGTCCTCGGCGGCCTTCTTCTTTGCCGCCTCGGCCTGCGCCTTCTCGTCGGCCTGCTGCTTCTTCAGCGCATCCTGCTGCTTCTTGTAGTCGGCGCGCTTCTGGTCGAGCGCAGCCGTCCGCAGGTTCGGCTTGGGTGCCGCATCCGCGGGATCGGGCGTCGGCTCTGGGGTGGCGACGGGCGCCGGATCGGGCTGCAGCGCAGGCTCGGGCACCGGCGTCGGCGTCGGCTCGGGCTGCGGTTCGGGCTGGGCGGCAGGAGGCGTGTCGGGGGTCGGCGCGACGGCCTCGGGCTGCGGCTGCGGCGAGGGCTCGGGCGCCGCATCCGGCGCTGGCGCCGTGTTCTCGGTGGGCGCCGGCGTCACCTTGGCGTTGTCGGCCGGCGTCGGCTGGTCCTCGGTGGTGTTGCCGGTCGGCTGCGCGATCTCGGCGGGCTTGGTATCCTCGACCACCGACGGCGTCTCGGTCTCGACGATCGTGCTGTCCAGCGAGCCCATGCGGATGTTGGTGAACTCGGACACCGGCACGAGGTCCACGGCGATGGATTCGACGGGAGTCGCATCGATCGGCCGGCCCATGCCGATGCCCACGATCGCCAGGACGATCAGTGCGGCATGTGCAGTGACGGAAACCGTGAACCCCGTGCGCATCAGCTCACTGGTCCTGCTGCGCCTGTTCCGTGATGAGGCCGATCTTGGAATAGCCGGCGCCCGACAGCGCCCCCATGACCTGCATCACCGAGCCGTAGTTGGCGGCAAGATCGCCACGCACATAGATGCGGTCCTCGGTGCCGTTGGTCGCCTGCGCCGCCACCTGGGTCACGAGGTCGGCGATCGCCACCGGCTGGTCGCCGAGGAAGATTCCGCCATCGTTGGTCACCGAAATGGTGATCGGTTTCTGCTCGGTATTGAGCTGCTTGGCCTGCGTCTTGGGCAGGTCGATAGGCACGCCCACCGTCATCAGCGGCGCCGCCACCATGAAGATGATGAGCAGCACCAGCATCACGTCGACCATCGGGGTGACGTTGATCTCGCTCATCGGCTTGCTGCCGCCGCCGCGCCGGCGTCCGCGCCGGCGTCCGCCGCCTCCGCCGCCGCTCGAAACAGCCATGGCCATCAGCGGGCACCCCGCGCTTCGAGCTGGCGGGACAGGATGGTCGAGAACTCGTCGGCAAAGCCCTCGAGCCGGCCGATCAGCTTGTTCGCGTCACCGCTCAGCTTGTTGTAGGCGATAACGGCGGGAATGGCCGCCAGCAGGCCCAGCGCGGTCGCGAACAACGCTTCGGCGATCGGCCCCGCCACGACAGACAGGTTCGTGCTCGATGCGGCCGAAATGGCCGTGAATGCGTTCATGATGCCCCATACCGTGCCAAAAAGGCCAATGAAGGGCGAGGCCGAGCCCACCGTGGCAAGGAAGCCCAGGCGCTTCTCCAGCGTCTCGCTCTCGCGGGCGATGGCCACATCCAGCACCTTGTCGAGGCGCCCCTGCACGCCGACGAACGAGGACGCATTCTGCTCGTGGCTGCGCTTCCACTCCTTCATGGCGGCGACGAACACCGCGCCGAGGCCCGGCGAAGGCCGCTCGCTCATCTGCTGGTAGAGCTCCTCGAGCGACTGGCCCGACCAGAACACGCGCTCGAACTTGTTCATCTCGCCCTTGACCCGGCCGTACAGCATGGTCTTGTCGACAATGATCGCCCAGCACCAGACGGAGGCGGCCAGCAGGCCGACCATCACGGTCTTGACGACGAGGTCCGCCTGCCAGAACAGCGCCCAGATCGAGAGGTCGGCATGCGGAGCGACCGTGCCGACGGCATCCATGGCTTCCATGTAAGGGTCCTTCTCAGTCCGGCCCCGACGACCGAAACCTGATCGTCGGTCGATGCGGTCCAAATTTGTCAAATTTAAGAGAAAAGCCCGGAATCCCGGACCTTTGGCAGCACTGGGGATGCCCTGCCTTACTTATGGTCAAGCAAGCGTTAACAAAGCGATTCCGCGCCTGCACGGGAACGCGACGGATCGGCGCAAAGCAACTTCGGCCTTCCTGCAGCGTTTCCAGTCAACCGCGGAGTCCGGGGGCTCGCCGTGGTTGGACTTCGCAACCATCCGAGGAGATCCCCCAATGCAAAACGCAATGACCCGCACCCTGCTCGCAGCGACGGCCGTCCTGGCTTTCTCGGCCATGCCGGCCCTGGCCGAAACCCTGAAATTCTCGGCCGACCTCAAGGGCGCCTCGGAGGTGCCGCCGACGGATTCGGCGGGCACCGGCAAGCTCGAGGCGACGCTCGACACCGACTCCAAGGTGTTCACGTGGACGGTGACCTATGAGGGTCTCAGCGGCGATGCTATCGGCGCGCACTTCCATGCCGGCGCCAAGGGTGCAGCGGGTGACGTGGTCGTGCCCATCCCTGACCCGCTGGCCAGCCCGATCAATGGCAATGCCAAGCTCACCGACGACCAGATCACCCAGCTCAAGGGTGGCGGCTGGTACCTCAACATCCACACCGCCAAGTTCCCTGACGGCGAAATCCGCGGCCAGGTGATGGCAGCTGCGATGTAGCCCGACCGGGGCCGTCCGCGGCCCCCGCCCTACTTGCTGAAGGCGGCGACGAGGTCGCGCGGCATGCGCGCCACGCCGCCGCTGGTCTTGATGGCGACCACCTGCACTTCGGCCCGGGTGATCTCCACCCCGTCGCGCGCGATCGACTGCAAGAGGTTGAGCCGCGCCGGCGTCATCGAGGCGACCTGGGTGGTGACGTCGAGCAGGTCGTCGATATGGGCGGCTGCCTTGAAGTCGATGCTCATCGAGCGGACCGCGAAGGCGACCCCGTCCTTCACCAGTTCGGAATGGTGCACGCCGCGCTCGCGCAGGAACTCGGTGCGCCCCCGCTCGAAGAAGTGGAGGTAGGCGGCGTGGTAGACGTTACCAGAAAAGTCGGTGTCTTCGTAGTAGACGCGGACGCTGAGATGGCTGGTGCTCACTCGCTCTCCGGCTCCTCGAACAGGCTTCCCTGCATCCCGACGAAGCCCTGCGGCGTCGGGAGCCCCAGGTGCTGGAAGGCGAGCGCGGTGAGCATGCGGCCGCGCGGGGTGCGCTGGATGAAGCCCTGCTGGATCAGGTAGGGCTCGACGATCTCCTCGAGCGCGTCGCGCGGCTCGGAAAGTGCCGCCGCGATCGTCTCGATGCCGACCGGCCCGCCGCCGTAGAAATCGGCGATGACCCGAAGGTAGCGCCGATCGAGCTGGTCGAGCCCGCGCGCGTCGACATCGAGGCGAAGCAGCGCCTTGTCGGCGATCGAGCGCGTGATCTCCCTGGCGCCATCGACCAGCGCGAAGTCGGTGACACGGCGCAGCAGCCGCCCGGCAATGCGCGGCGTGCCGCGCGACCGGCGCGCCACTTCCATCGCGCCATCGGGCGCCATCGGCGTGCCGAGCAGGCGCGCGCCGCGCTCGACGATCTTCACCAGTTCTTCCGGCGTGTAGAAGTTGAGCCGGATGGGAATGCCGAAGCGATCGCGCAGCGGCGTCGTCAGGAGGCCCGCGCGGGTGGTGGCGCCGATCAGGGTGAATTTGGCGAGATCGATCCGCACCGAGCGCGCCGCCGGTCCTTCCCCGATGATCAGGTCGAGCTGGTAGTCCTCCATCGCCGGATAGAGCACCTCCTCGATCGCCGGATTGAGCCGGTGGATCTCGTCGATGAACAGCACGTCGCGTTCTTCGAGGTTTGTGAGCAAGGCAGCAAGGTCACCCGCCTTGGCGATCACCGGGCCGGAGGTAGCCCTGAAACCAACCCCGAGCTCGCGCGCCACGATCTGCGCCAGCGTCGTCTTGCCCAGTCCCGGCGGACCGACGAACAGCACATGGTCGAGCGCCGTGCCCCGGTGCTTGGCCGCCTTGATGAATACCTCGAGATTGGCGCGCGCTTCGGCCTGGCCGATGAACTCTGAAAAGCCCGAGGGACGCAGCGAGACATCCAGCGGATCGTCGCGCCCGGCAGTGGCGGAGGTGAGGTCAGCGTTCACTTGAGCAGTTCCATGCCTGGGACGAATTTGGCGGCGTTGACGTCGAACGTCGCCGTTCGCGGCGCCCCTGTCTCTTCGCCGGCGCGGGCAATCAACAAATCAGCGAAATCGATCTTTGAACGCGTGTAGTTCGCCACCGCCCACTCGACCCGATCACGATGTTCGACCACGAAATCATCGGAGTCCAGCAGCCACTGTGCCGCCTTTTGAAGCTGTTCATATCCGTACCCGTAGTGGCGATTGAGGACCCAGACCAGCTCAACGAGGACGACGATAGAAACGAAAGCCGGATCCGCAGCGGAACGTTGAGAAAAGAACGCCTCCGCCTTTTCCCGCTGCGGCTCCCCCGCCACCAGCAGTCGCACGAGAACATTGGTGTCGACGCCGATCATTGCTTCAGCGAGCGCTCGTAGCTTTCGACGATCGCATCACCGATCGCCTCATTCATTTCTTCGACAGTGGTGTTTCTCACGCCGCTCGGCGGCGGGCCGAGCATCCCGGCCAGGTCAATCGCCCGCAGCTTCCGCGGCTTCACGATGACTTTGCCGTCATCCACGATCCATTCCATCAGCGTTCCCTCTTCGAGGCCAAGAAAGTCCCGCACTTCCTTGGGCACGGTGGTCTGACCCTTGCTGGTGACCTTACCCACATATCTTGTCCGTGCAGATTGCGACTTGCCTGCCATTTCATCTCTCCTTACTTGGCCACAATAGTAAGGAGTAAGGCTCAGTGCAAGGATTAGCTGCTCAATTCCCTGAGTCCGAGCCGGATCAGCTTGTCCGTCGCCAGCCCGTCGCCTTCCTTGCCCACGACGCGCGCCACGGCAGCCGAGGCCTGCGCGCTCGAGTAGCCGAGGTTCACCAGCGCCGAAACGGCGTCGGCGACGTTGCCCGAAGCCACGCCTTCGCCCAGCGCCGCCTGCAGCCCGAGGGTACCCGCATCCACCGTGCCGCCGACCGGCGCCTTGCCCTTGAGCTCGGTGACGATGCGGACAGCGAGCTTGGGGCCAACCCCGTTGGCGCGCCCGACCATCGCCTTGTCCTGCAATGCGATGGCGCTCGCGAGCTCCGACGGGGTGATCGTGGAGAGGATGGAGAGCGCAACCCGCGCGCCCACCCCCTGCACGGTCATCAGCACGTTGAACCAGGCCTTCTCCGCCTCGGTGAAAAAGCCGTAGAGCCGGATCATGTCCTCGCGGACGATGGTCTCGATGTGCACCACCGCCGCGTGCCCGACCTGCGGAAGGGCCGCCAGCGTCTTGGACGAACAGAACACCTCGTAGACGACGCCGTTGACGTCGACATGGACGAAATCATCGCCGAAGCCGTCGACCAGGCCCTTGAGCTTGCCGATCATGCGATGGCCCGGATCTGACGGATCGCGCGGTGGTGCGCGTGGCACACCGCGATGGCGAGCGCGTCGGCCGCGTCGGCGCCCTTGAAGCTGGCGGTCGGCAGCAGGATCTTGATCATCATCTGGATCTGGGCCTTCTCGGCATGTCCGGTGCCGACGACGGATTTCTTGATCAGGTTGGCGGCGTATTCGCCCACCGGCAATCCGCGCAGCGCCGGAGTCATCAGCACGACGCCGCGCGCCTGGCCGAGTTGCAGGGCCGACCGTGCCCCCGCGGAGACGAACGTCTCCTCCACCGCCGCCTCGTCGGGCTCATGCTCGTCCAGCACGGCCGCGATGCCGCGGTGCAGCTCGACGAGCCGCTCCGACAGCGGGGCATCGGTGGCCGGCGTGATCGTGCCGCAGGCGACAAAGCCAAGCCGGTTGCCGGTGCTCTCGATGATACCCCAGCCGCACCGCCTGAGGCCCGGATCGATGCCGATGATTCGCACGGTTTCCGCCATGGCTCATGCTTTAGGTCACGCCGGCAAACCTACCAAGCGGATTGTGAACGAAACAGAAACGATCCACCGAATTGCCTTCGATCTCCGACGCCGGATTAATCGGCAGGCAAGCATTTTACCCCTATGGCCTACGCATTCGCGTCCTGGGGCTCTGAATGGAGAAGTCTGTGCTGCCACCATCGGAATGGAGTGTCGTCTGGCGACGCACGATCCTTATCGCCGCTGCCTCGACCGTGGCCTCCTGGCTCGTCTCCAACCTCGTCATGATGTCCCTGCAGCAGGGCATGAATGACGTCGGCACCATCCTCGCCCTGACCTTGCCGGCGGCACTCGGGGGGCCGGTCCTGCTGTTTCTGCAGGTCCGCTCGGCCCAGTTGCGCGTCGCCAATCGCCGGCTCGAGACGCTCGCCTCGACGGACTGGCTGACCGACTGCCTCAACCGCCGCGTCTTCACCGCCAGCGTCAGCTCGGCCCTCGACAGCGGCGAGCCGACGGGAACGCTGCTCGTCATCGACGCCGACCACTTCAAGACCATCAACGACCGCTTCGGCCACGAGCGCGGCGACGAGGTTCTGCAGATGATTGCCGCCGCCATTCGCGACAGCATCCGCGACGGCGACCTGGTCGGCCGGCTGGGCGGAGAGGAGTTCGGCGTGTTCCTCAAGGGCGCCGGCTTCGAGGCCGCCGGCCGCATCGCCGAGCGCATCCGGGCCGCGATCAACGGCCTCTTCGTCACCTCCGAAGGCGTCGTGCAGCGTCTCTCGGTGAGCATCGGCGGCGCCGTCTGCGCCGGCGACGGCGGCTTCGCCCAGCTGTTCCGGGTCGCCGACCGGCGCCTCTATGCCGCCAAGCACGCCGGGCGCAACCGCGTCGAACTGGGCGGAAGCATTGACGACTCCGATGTCGCCGCGCTGGTGGCCGCAATCGGCTGAACCGATGGCTAAAATCCCACCGACCGGCTTGAGCTGATTTCAACCCGGCCGGCCTAGCTTCGCTTCGCTTGCAGACGGCGGAGCGACGCGTTGGATCTTTCACCCACCGGCCAGGGTCGTGTGCTCCTGGGGACGGTCCTCGGAACGATCGGCTGCGTGGCCGTCGCCCTGTTCCTTGCGGCAGTCAACCACGCGACCCTCGAACCGGCCCGACTGCTGCACGCCGCGGCGACCGACATTGTCGTGTCGGTGCTGCTCGCCGCCCCGATCCTGTACGTCCTGCTGAGCAAGCTGCGGCAACTGGCCAGCGCCCATCGGCTGCTGCGCCGGCACGCCGACACCGACGGCCTCACCGCCCTGCTCAACCGGGCCGCCTTCACCCGTGAAGTCGACGAGGAACTGGCCGATGCGCGCTTTGCCCCCGACGGCATGCGCGGCGCGCTCCTCGTCGTCGACGTCGACAACCTCAAGGACATTAACGACAGCTTTGGCCACGAGCACGGCGACGCCGCACTGCAGTTGATCGCAGGCATCCTGCAGGGCGCGCTGCGTGCTGCCGACCGCGTCGGCCGCATTGCCGGCGAGGAGTTCGCGGTGTTCCTGCCCGGCGCCAGCCAGCTCATCGCCGAAGCGGTTGCCGAGCGCCTGCGCCTCGCCGTCCTTGCCGCCGAGTTCCGGCCGGACAACCGCCGGCGCCAGCTGACCGTGAGCATCGGCGGCGCGGTCTATGACCGCTACCTGCCGCTGGCCGAACTGTTCCGTCTCGCCGACCAGCAGCTTTACGCCGCAAAGCAAAACGGACGAAACTGCAGCGCAGTCTCGTCCATCGCACACTATGAGACCCTGCCGGCCACGGCCGCCTGATCAGGCGGCGTCGATCTTGGCCATGTCCTCGTCGGAAATGTCGAAATTCGAGTAGACGTTCTGCACGTCGTCGTCTTCCTCGAGGATGCTGATCAGCCGCAGCAGCGATGCGCCCTTTTCGGCATCCACGGGCACCTCGTTCTGCGGCTTGAAGATGAACTTGGCCGATTCCGCCGCGCCCAGCACCTTCTCGAGCGCCGCCGCCACTTCGTTCAACGACTCGAACGAGGTGTAGATCCAGTGGCCTTCCTCGTCGCTCTCGACGTCGTCGGCACCGGCCTCGATGGCCGCTTCCATCACCTTGTCCTCGCTGCCGGCCGAGGCCGGGTAGTAGATCTCGCCGACGCGATCGAACATGAAGCCGACCGAGTTGGTCTCGCCCAGCGCGCCGCCGTTCTTGGAGAAGGTCGAGCGCACGTTCGAAGCGGTGCGGTTGCGGTTGTCGGTCAGCGCCTCGACGATTACCGCGACGCCGCCCGGGCCGTAGCCCTCGTAGCGGATCTCCTCGTAGTTCTCGCCGTCGTTGCCGGATGCCTTCTTGATGGCGCGGTCGATATTGTCCTTGGGCATCGACTGCGCGCGGGCATTCTGCACCGCCAGGCGCAGGCGGGCGTTGAACGCCGGATCGGGCATGCCGAGCTTGGCGGCGACGGTGATTTCACGGGCGAGTTTCGAAAACACCTTGGAGCGCGCCGCGTCGGACTTGCCCTTGCGGTGCATGATGTTCTTGGCATGCGAATGGCCAGCCATTCGATCCCCTCATTCGACTGGAAAAACGGAGTATGGCGCGCCTTATAAGGGCGGCACGCGCAATTGTGAAGGTACCGGCGTCGCTCAGAACGTCGGCTCGACCTGCGCCAGCGAACCGCCGACCCGGAGCGGCGACAGGTCGGTCACGAGGCCGGTCTTCGGATCGGTCTGGATCGCTATGCCCGACAGCGTCGCCTCGCCTTCTGCCGGTGTGAAGCGGCCATTGGCGATGCCGGTCAGGAAGCGGTTCAGCGGCTCCTCGACATCGACGCCGATCACCGAGTCGTAGTCGCCGCACATGCCGGCATCCGCCATAAGCGCCGTCCCACCCCTGAGGATGCGGTGGTCCGAGGTGGGAATATGGGTGTGCGTGCCGACCACGAGGCTCACCTTGCCGTCGAGAAAGTGCCCCATGGCCTGGATCTCGGATGTCGCCTCGGTGTGGAAATCGAGCACGATCGCGTCGGCCTGCTCGCCCAGCGGGCAGGCGGCGACCGCCGCCTCCACGGCCCGGAACGGATCGTCGACCGGATCCATGAACACGCGGCCCTGCGCATTGATCACCAGCACCCGGTGGCCGGCCCGGCTCTCGTAGAGATTGGCCCCGCGTCCCGGCGTCCCCGGCGCCAGGTTAACCGGTCGCAGCAGCGTCGGCTCCCGCGTGATGTAGGTCAGCGTGTCGCGCTGGTCGAAGGCGTGGTCACCGAGCGTCACCACGTCGGCGCCGGCCGCCCTGATCTCGGCGAAATGGGTTTCGGTCAGCCCGCGGCCGTGGCTGGCGTTCTCGCCGTTGACGACGACGAAATCGAACCTGTGCTTGTCAATCAAACCGGGCAACCGGTCGGCAACGGCGTCCCGGCCGGACTTGCCGACCACATCGCCCAGGAACAGCAGTCTCACGTGACAGGCGCCTTCTCGAAGACACGGACGCCCGCTTCCGTGACGATGGCATCGAGCGGCACGTCGTGCCCCTCGCGCGGAATGTCATCGACTTCCTGGAGCGTGAAGGCGAAGCCGATGAGCCGCGGACGCCTGCCCAGCGCCGCCAGCGTCCGGTCGTAGTAGCCCCCGCCGTAGCCGAGCCGCGTGCCGTGTTTGTCGAAACCGAGCAGGGGCATCAGGATCACGTCGGGCTCGGCGCGGGGCGCGTCGTCGGCCGGCGCCAGTGTGCCGTAACCGGCCTCGTACAACGAGGCCCCCTCCTGCCACAGCCTGAGTTCCAGCGGCTGCTCGTCGCCCACCACCACCGGCAGGCAGACCGGCTGGCCCGCGTCCATCAGCCTCGCAACGATCGACCTGATGTCGAGTTCGTCGCGGATTGGCCAGTAGCCCGCCACCACCTCGCCGCTGTGCAACGGCACGTGCTCGAAGAAATGCGCGGTCGCCGCTGCCGCCGCCTCGCTGCGCAACGAGGGATGCAGCGAAGCCCGCTTCTTGTGGGCGACCTTGCGCAGCGCCGCCTTAGCCTCTTCGATCCTTGCGTCGCTCATTGAAGCTTTCTGGCGAAAGAACAGGTGCCGCCCTGGCCGTGGGATACAGATCCCGGGAACCTACTTACGTAGGTGGGCGCCGTGTGCCCGAACCCAGGGGTCCGGGCGGGGACAGCTCCCTTCAGGATCAGTACGGCCCCGGGGAAAAATGATCCAACACGCACCGGGCAGCACCCACAATATAGGGGTGCCGACGCCCCGACGCCAAGCGCTTGTTTGTTTTTCCCTCGCGGCCGTCGCCTCGTGGCATCCGGCATGCTGGGCGCCAGCCCTCAGTTCGCGGCGGCACCGGTCTCGTCGATGGCCGTCGAGATCGCCTCGATCTTGCGGGCTGCCTCGTTGAGCCGCTTGGCGAACTTGCGCTCGAGTTCCTCGGCCTCGTGCGTCAGCGCCTCGCCCGCCCGGGTCAGGTTCGCGACGTCCTGCGTCAGTTCGGCGATGCGCCGCTCGGCCTCGGCCAGTTCGTCGAGCACGGCGATGCCGGCCATCACCGTCAGCCGGTTGTCGCCGATCTCGCCGAACGTGCCCTTGAACTGGTCGATCTGCCGGTTGAACCGGTCGGCGAGCCCGAGCAGATGCGGCTCCTGCCCTTCCTCGCAGGCCATGCGGTACTTGCGGCCATTGATGTCGACATTGACCTCGGGCATCAGCCCTCTCCCCTGGCGAGCACTTCGCGTACCGACTCCATCGCGACCACCAGGCGGCGCGCCACCTCGGCCGAGCTGTCGTCCAGCCGCTTGGCCCTGGCGCTCACCTTGTCGAGCTCCTGCGCCAGCCGCTGGCGTTCGCCCACCAGCTTCTGCGTGTCGGCCTCGATCCGGCTGTGCGCACGCATGCGCCCGTTGAGGCTGCGCACGCTCGCTTCCAGCCGCCCGAACGCCCTGTCGAGTCGACTGGCCGCGGCCTCGTAACCTTCATCCGGACTTGGTTCTGCCACGGCGACCCCCCGCGCGTGAAAAACGGCGATTCCACTTGCTACTATAGCGCAAAGCTGGAGCGCCGTGGCAATTGTCACCCCTCCGGGAGGCGACATTGACAGGTCAAATGAACCTGCTAAGCGTCAACCCGCCTCGCAGACCGGGTGCGTGGCGCCCGGTTTCCGGGCTTTTTCAGCGCCAGCCGAAAGCAGGTCTCATGCCCAATTCGCAGCAAGCCAATGAAATGGCCAACGCCATCCGCTCCCTCGCCATGGACGCGGTTGAGAAAGCCAACTCTGGTCATCCTGGCTTGCCGATGGGCGTGGCGGACATCGCCACGGTGCTGTTCACCAAGGTGATGAAGTTCGACCCCGCCGATCCGTGGTGGGCCGACCGCGACCGCTTCATCCTGTCGGCCGGCCATGGCTCGATGCTGCTCTACGCCTCGCTCTACCTGCTCGGCTACGAGGACATGACGATCGACCAGATCAAGCAGTTCCGACAGCTTGGGTCGAAGACCGCCGGCCATCCCGAGTACCATTTCGCCGCCGGCATCGAGACCACCACCGGTCCGCTCGGCCAGGGCATCGCCAACTCGGTCGGCTTCGCCGTGGCCGAGGCCAAGCTTGCCGCCGAGTTCGGTTCCGACCTCGTCGACCACCATACTTGGGTCATCGCCGGTGACGGCTGCCTGATGGAGGGCGTGAGCCAGGAGGCGATCTCGCTCGCCGGGCATTTGAAGCTCAACAAGCTCGTCGTCATCTGGGACAACAACAACATCACCATCGACGGCCGCGTCTCCAACGCCGACTCGACCGACCAGATCGCCCGCTTCAAGGCCTGCGGCTGGAACACGATCGAGGTCGACGGCCTCGACCAGGCCGCGGTCGAGAAAGCCCTGCTCGAGGCCAAGAGGTCGACCGACAAGCCGACCCTGATCGCGGCCAAGACCATCATCGGCTACGGCGCGCCCAAGAAGGCCGACTCGCACAGCGTCCACGGCTCGCCGCTCGGCGCCGAGGAACTGAAGGGCGCCAAGGAAAAGCTGGGCATCGACTACCCGGCATTCGAGATCCCGGCGCACATCCTCAACGCCTGGCGCGCCGCCGGGACCCGCTCGGCCAACGCGCGCGGTGATTGGGAAGGCCGCCTCGCTGCCGCCAAGCCGGAACTGCGCGCCGAGTTCGAGCGCCGCATGAAGGGCGCACTGCCCAAGAACTGGAACGAGGCGATCGAGACCTACAAGTCCAAGCTGATCGCCGACAAGCCGAAGGTCGCGACCCGCAAGTCGAGCCAGATGGCGCTCGAGGTGATCAACAAGATCCTGCCCGAAACCATCGGCGGCTCGGCCGACCTCACGGGCTCGAACCTCACCAACACGCCCGAGACCCTGCCCTTCACCGCCGAAGACCGCACCGGCCGCTACATGCGCTACGGCATCCGCGAGCACGAGATGGCGGCCGCCATGAACGGCATAGCGCTGCACAAGGGCCTCATCCCCTACGGCGGCACCTTCCTCGTCTTCACCGACTATGCCCGCCCGGCCATCCGCCTCTCCGCCATCATGGAGCAGAAGGTCATCTACGTGATGACCCATGACTCGATCGGCCTCGGCGAGGACGGCCCGACCCACCAGCCGGTCGAGCACCTGTCCACCCTGCGTGCCATTCCCGGCCTGCTCGTCTTCCGCCCGGCCGACGCGGTCGAAACGCTCGAATGCTGGCAGCTCGCGATCGAGGCCGAAAAGCCCTCGATCCTGGCGCTCAGCCGCCAGAACCTGCCGGCGCTCCGCACCGAAATCGTCGAAGGCAACCCGTCGTCAAAGGGTGCCTATGTCATCGCCGGCGGCAAGGACGCCGACGCCGTGATCTTCGCCACCGGCTCGGAAGTCGCCATCGCGGTCTCGAGCCTGGACCTGCTCAGCCAGCAGGGCATCTCGGGCAAGGTCGTCTCGGTCCCTTCGATGGAGCTGTTCTTCGCCCAGTCGCAGGAATACCGTGACAGCGTCATCGGCAAGCCCAAGGCCAAGGTCGCGATCGAAGCCGGCATCGAGATGAGCTGGCTGAAACTCCTCGGCGACAGGGGTCGGTTCGTAGGCATGCACAGCTTCGGCGCCAGCGCCCCGGCCGAAAAGCTTTACGAGCACTTCGGCATCACCGCGAATGCCATAGTTGAAGCTGTCATGGCGCAGTTGTAAGACACCGCGCCTTCTCCTCCTCAAGAAGTCCCAAGGAGCCACCATGGCTGTACGCGTCGCAATCAATGGCTTTGGCCGCATCGGCCGCAACATCCTGCGCGCCATCGTCGAAAGCGGTCGCACCGACATTGAGGTCGTTGCCGCCAACGATCTCGGCCCGGTCGAGACAAACGCCCACCTGCTCCGCTACGACAGCGTGCACGGCAAGTTCCCGCATGATGTGACCGTCAACGGCGACACCATCACCGCGGGCAACCAGACCTTCAAGATGACCGCGGTCAAGGACCCGGCCCAGCTGCCGCACAAGGAGCTCGGCGTCGACATCGTGCTCGAGTGCACCGGCATCTTCACCTCCAAGGAGAAGGCCTCGGCCCACCTCGCCGCGGGCGCCAGGAAGGTGATCATCTCGGCCCCGGGCGACGGCGCCGACAAGACCATCGTCTACGGCATCAACCACGCGTCGCTGACCAAGGATGACGTGGTCATCTCGAACGGCTCGTGCACCACCAACTGCCTAGCGCCGATGGCCAAGGTGATGAACGACCTGGTCGGCATCGAGAAGGGGATGATGACCACCATCCACTCCTACACCGGTGACCAGCCGACGCTCGATACCATGCACAAGGATCTATACCGGGCCCGCGCTGCCGCGCTCAGCCAGATCCCGACCTCGACCGGCGCCGCCAAGGCCATCGGCCTCGTGCTGCCCGAACTGAAGGGCAAGCTCGACGGCATCTCGATCCGCGTGCCGACCCCGAACGTGTCCCTGGTCGATCTCAACTTCGTTGCTAGGCGCAATACCAGCGTGCAGGAAGTTAACGAGGCGCTGATCGCCGCCTCGGAAGGCGCGCTCAAGGGCGTGATGACCTACACCCGGCATCCGCTGGTCTCCTCGGACCTGAACCACGACCCGCATTCGTGCACGATCCTGCTCGACCAGACCAAGGTGATCGAAGGCAACTTCGTCACCATATTCGGCTGGTACGACAACGAGTGGGGCTTCTCGAACCGCATGGCAGACGTCACGGCCCTGTTCGCCAGGATGCTCTGATCGAGATGTGATCGCCCACAAAGGATAGGCATATGCCATCCACAGTGTGGCTCAATGACAAGCAACAGTTTGGCGCACCCTCGATATGAACATGAAAGGCCCCGAAATGCGGGGGCCTTTCATCGGGAGGTGCACCAGAGCCTTTGGTGCTGAATTCGGACCTATACGCCGTAGCTGTTGTCCCGGCTACCTCGCGGATGCTTCGCGCCCACATCGTAGTCGGCGAGACTGTGAGCGGCAGAGATCGACCCAGGTGGATGCCTGCGCGACATACGCGAGCGCGGTGGTTGGTCTGAGCCTAGCGAGCCCTCTGAGGTTCTGGGCGGTTGCAGCTAGCAGCAACTCGTCGCAAGTGCCCCATGGTCCGCGCCGTAAGCGGTCGCGCCTGAGAATGCACTTGAGGTGAGCGAACAGTATCCCGACCTTCTTGCGCCAGGGCCGGGGGCTTCGAAGCCCGGTGTAGTAGCCAAGGCTCGAGCCACGTCGTGGGCATCCTCACCGAGGGCTGCCGGGCCTGAAGGCTTTGACGATTGCAGGATCGGTTTCCAGTCGCCCCGCTCCGATCAGGTCGAGGCAGTAGGGAACCGCCGGGAACACAGCCCCGAGGCAGACGTCGATAGCCGACGGTTTGCCTGGAAGCGATATCATGAGGGTGGAGCCGCGTGTCCCGGCGCCTTGCCGCGATAGAATGGCGGTCGGCACCTGCTCGAGGCTCACCTTCCGCATCAACTCGCCAAACCCCGGAAGCTGCTTTTCGATGACGTCGTCCATCGCTTCCGGTGTTTCGTCCCGCGGCGCCGGGCCGGTGCCGCCCGTGATCAGTACGAGGCCCGCCTTGTCCTCGTCACAGAGCCGCACGAGTGCCTCTCTGACAGAGGCCCTGCCGTCCGGAACGATCCGTTGAACGGCTTCCCACTGATTGGTGAGAGCGCGATGGAGGAACCGTTCGATGGCTGGCCCGCTAAGATCCTCGTATTCGCCACGGCTAGCGCGATCCGAAACGGTAAGAATGCCAATCTTCATGCACGAATCCTCGAGGCGATAGCGTCTGCAATAGCAAGGTCTGAAGGCGTGTTAATGTTGAAGAATGGGTCAGGGACGCCCTCGAACCTCACGAGGCGAGTCTTTTGTGTCGCGAGGAACGCTCGGATTGACCGGTTATCCGAAGCTTCGAGCCACCGGCTCAGCTCGTCGCCCACGCCCACCGGCCACGCACCAACCGCGTAGTGGGGCCCTGAGGCCGACTCCGCAACGGCGATCGAGAAGGGATCGTTGGCAGCACCCGTAAACTGCTGAACCAGATCGAACGGGATAAACGGCGTATCCGCTGGAACGGTTACGATCCGCGTGTCAGGTGCGAACGCCGCCGCTGCCCATTTCAACGTAGCGTGAATGCCGGCGAGTGGGCCTCCATCGGGCACTAGGTCAGGCACGCAGGTACCATCCAGATCCAGCGGTACGGCGATCGTACCGGTGCTGACCACCAACAGATCGACCTGTGGGCGCAATCGCTCGATCACCCACTCGATGACCATCGAACCGCCGATCTCGCGCATGAACTTGTGGCCACCGCCCATGCGAGTCGAGCGGCCGCCCGCCAAGACTACGGCAACATCATGCATGCGTCAGCCGCCAGTCATGCTCATGTGTCGGCTGACGGCCGGCGCTGCTCCCCGGCGGTCGATGATGAAATCGTGCCCCTTCGGCTTGTGAGCGATCGCCCGCTCGATCTCAGCGTGGAGCAGGTCGTCCGCCTCCGATGCTCTGAGCGGTTCGCGCAGGTCCACAGCATCCTCCTGCCCAAGGCACATGAAAAGGGTGCCCGTGCAGGTGACTCGGACCCGGTTACAGGTTTCACAGAAATTGTGGGTCAAAGGAGTGATGAACCCGACCCGGCCACCGGTTTCTGCCACGTTGACGTAAGTCGCAGGACCACCGGTCTTGTACGGAATGGGCTCCAGCGTCCACTGCTCGGCGAGCCGCTGCCTTACCAGCGACAACGGGAGGAACTGGTCGGTTCGGTCGGCTTCGATCTCTCCGAGCGGCATGGTCTCGATGAGTGTCAGATCCATGCCTGCTCCATGGGCCCACTGCATCATATCGGCAATCTCGCGCTCGTTGACGTCCTTCAGGGCTACGGCATTGATCTTCACCTGCAGGCCGGCGGCCTGGGCAGCGACGATGCCCTCCAGAACCTGATCCAGATTGCCGCGCCGCGTGATCGTTTTGAACTTCTCGGGGTCGAGCGTGTCGACCGAGACGTTGATGCGCCGAACGCCGGCATCTGCCAGTTCGACGGCGTACCTTGCCAGCTGGGATCCGTTGGTAGTGAGGGTCAGTTCGTCGAGGGCGCCGCTGCTCAGGTGACGCGAGAGAGAACGGATCAGCTTCATCAGGTCGCGGCGGACCAATGGCTCCCCGCCGGTCAGGCGAAGTTTCCGCACGCCGCGCTCGATGAACGCCGAGCAAAGGCGGTCGAGCTCCTCGAGCGTGAGCAGATCCTTACGCGGCAGGAAGGTCATGTCCTCCGCCATGCAGTAGACGCATCGAAAGTCACACCGATCCGTCACGGACACCCGCAAATAGGTGATGTGACGCCGAAATGGATCGACCAGAGCCGGACGCTGCGGAAGCATCATGTTCATATAGGGCCCCTCCCCATGACGAGGTCTAGCGGCCTCGACTTAGCCAATTTCCATGCAAGAACCGGGCCGGTTTCACCTTAGAATTGTTCCATGCTAGCGTGACTTGCTGATCTGCGGAGGAGGACGCGATCATGGGGACCATGAACCGGCGTGAGATGCTGGTCTTGGGCGGTTCGGCCGTCCTGGCGACAACTAGGCACGCCGTTGCGCAGGACGATGTACTTCGGTTCGCGTTGACGCCGGTCTTCCTCTCCTCGGATCTGGACCTGCTCGACCACCTGAAGGCCTATCTGGGCAAGGCCACCGGTCAGACGGTGCAACTTGTCACTCGACGGACCTACCAGGAGGTCACGGCCCTGCTCGTCTCCGGACAGGTCGATGGGGCCTGGCTGTGCGGCTTCCCGTTCGTCGAGCACAAGACGCAACTGAGCTTGTTGGCGGTGCCTGTCTGGCGCGGGAAACCGCTCTATCAGTCCTACCTCATCTGCTCAGCAGATCGCGATGCTACCGCGATTGGGGACCTCGCCGACGACATTCATGCCTTTTCCGATCCGGACTCCAACTCCGGGTATCTGGTGACCGCAGCGGAACTCGCAAGGCAGAAGTCCACGCCGGACAAATTCTTCCGCCGGACCATTTTCACCTACAGCCATTTCAACGTGGTTCGTGCCGTGGCTGCCGGACTCGCCCAAAGTGGGAGCGTGGACGGCTATGTCTATGAGGTACTGAAGGAAACCAGTCCAGCACTAATTGGCGGGACGCGTGTCGTACGGGCTTCCGAATGGTTCGGCTTTCCGCCGACCGCTGTTCCTCGGGCCGCTGCCACCTCGGCCAAAACATTCGATCTCCAGCAGGCGTTGCTGAACATGCACAAGGACGAAAGCGGCCAGGAAGTTCTGGCTATGCTGCGCCTCGATCGTTTCGCGGAACAGGAACCGGCGCTCTTCGCCTCGATCGAGCAAAACTGGGATTTGGTCCGGGGCATCACATGATTTCGAGGGTCCTCAAGCATGGCCTGCCCGTGACGGTGAGTGTGCCGCTCGTCGTAGTCCTGCTCATGGTCTTCGTGAGCTTTGGAGTCTCGCAGGTCGTCCTGGCGCGCCTGGCGGTGACGCAGGAGCGCCAGCTGACGGATCTGGCAAATGCCTACCTCGACGGCCTTGAGGCGGCACTCATTGACCCGGTGCTTCGCCAGGACCCTTGGGAAGTGTTCGACGCACTCGATCGGGCGAGAAACGTCTATGCGGCGGTAAGGCCCCTTTCGACGACCGTCACCGACGCGGCAGGAACGGTGCTCGCCTCCTCGGATCCGAAGTCGGCACCTATCGGCAGCGAGCTAAGCCCGGTAGCCCCGGAAACACAGGCTGATGTTGCTCTCGAGCAGAGCCAGCAAGTCGCTGTCCTCGACAGGACGCTATCGGTGGAGGGGCGCACCGTAGGGTACATATACGCCCAGTTGGACATCTCTCCGTTGCTCACCGAGCGTGGCGAGGTGCTCTGGTACCTTATCGCCAGCAACGCCGTCCTTACGCTCATTCTCGCCGCTCTGGGCTGGTTTGCGGTGCGTGGGATGATCGCTCCGATGAAGATCCTGATGGAGCACATCAACTCAGCCGCCGGAGGGACGGCCTTGCCCATCCCGGCCAACGTGGTGAAGCGCCAGGGCCCGGAATGGGCAAGGCTGTTTCGGCGGTTCAACACCATGGCGGAGGCATTCGCGGAACGCGAAACCCTGCTCACCAAAGTCGCCGATGAAGAGCGGCTCGCCAGTCTCGGAAAACTCGCTTCCAGCGTGGCGCACGAGATCAATAACCCCCTGGGCGGCATCCTGAATGCTGTCGACACGATCAAGGTTCACGGCGACGATCCCCGCGTTCGCCTCAGCGCCGTCCAATTGGTAGATCGTGGGCTCCGCGGGATCCGGGATGTCGTGCAAACCGTACTCGCATCCTATCGCGCTGACCGGGAGCCACGAGACCTGACGCCGGCGGACTTCGATGATCTGCTGGTACTTGTCCGCCCTGAGGTTCGCCGCAAGCAGATCAAGTTGACCTGGTCGAACGACCTGCCCCCGGCCACGCCCGTCAACGCTTTTGGCATGCGGCAGGTCGTGCTGAACCTGCTGCTGAATGCCTGCCGCGCGACGCCAAACGGGGGTGCACTGGTGTTCCGAGCGGAGGTGACGACCCGGGCGCTAGAGATCGAGGTCTCCGATCAGGGACCAGGGCTGCCGCCGCACATCGCCGAGTTCCTGGCCAACGACGGGCCCTCTGCAGCACGTCTGACATCGTCCGGACTAGGGCTGTGGGTCACCAAGCGAACCGTCAAGGAACAGGGCGGGTCGGTGATCGTTGGCAAGTCCGCCCAGGGCGGAGCGCGTTTCCGCATTGTTGTTCCCGTAGTTGTGGTCGTTGACGAGGAGATTGAGCGTGTCGCTTAGCGGACGAGTTGTGGGTCTCCTGGAAGACGACCTGATCATGGGCGAGTCGCTGGTTCAGCGGCTGGCCTTGGAAGGCACCGTGGTGCGCTGGTGGAAGACCGGCCGCGAGGCGATCGCCGAACTAGGCAAGGCCAAGCCAGAGGCGGTTATCTGCGACATCCGCCTCCCCGATATGGGCGGTGATGAGGTCTTCAGGGAAATGGCTGCGACGGGTGGGGTTCCGCCTTTCCTGTTCATCACCGCCTTTGGCGATATCGACCATGCCGTGGGCCTGATCCGCGCCGGCGCTGGAGACTACCTGACCAAGCCATTCGAGATGCCGGACTTCCTCGAGCGCCTGCAGGGAATCCTCCCTGAGGTCGCGGCGAACGAGGTCGGGGCGCCGCTCGGCCAGTCGGCGGGGATGCGCTCGGTAGCCCAGAGCCTGAGGCGGGTCGCAAAAGTCAAAACCGCCGTCCTCCTCACCGGCGAGACGGGATCGGGCAAGGAGGTCTGTGCTCGGTTCCTCCACGAAGCGGGAGGCGCCGATCGCCCGTTCATCGCCGTGAACTGCGCGGCGATTCCCAACGATCTCATGGAGGCCGAACTCTTTGGGCACGAGAAGGGCGCGTTCACCGGCGCCCAGGCCCGGCACGCCGGGTATGCAGAACGAGCTGGCAAGGGAACACTGTTTCTCGACGAGATCAGCGAGTTGTCGCTCGCACTTCAATCCAAACTGCTGCGAGTCCTTGAAGAGCGCCGATTCTCACGTATTGGCGGAGAGAAAGTGCTTGAGTTCGAAGCCAGGGTCGTCTGCGCCACCAACGCGGATCTGGAAAAACGCGTCGAGGCCGGGAGTTTCCGGGAGGACCTCTATTACCGCATCAACGTCCTCAGCATTCAGGTGCCCCCACTTCGGGAGCGGCCGGAGGACGTCATGCCGCTCTTAGAGATGTTCTTCGACACCTACGCACCGAGCTTCGACGCCGACCTGCGCGGCATCAGCGCCCTCGTCGAAGAGGTAGCTTTGACACACCCGTGGCCAGGCAACGTGCGGGAGCTGAGAAATCGGGTCGAGCGGGCAGTGGCACTCGCGGCCGGCCCCTGGCTCATGCCGTCTGATCTGTTCCCGGAGCGGCGGCCTGCTGAAGTCGAGGAAGACGGACAAGTGCCGTCTCTCGAGGCCACGCGCGACGAGGCCGAACGCAAGCACATTCTTCGGGTGCTGGGGATGACCAATAACGAGATGGCCCAATCCGCCAAGCTGCTCGGAATTTCGCGCACCACCCTTTGGGAGAAGATGAGGCGCCTTGGATTGTCATCCACGACCCACTGACGTTCGGATTTCCGAACCTGGCCGCCTGAGGCGTTCGCAAAGCCAAACGTGCCCATCCTGAATGCGGACTGCCGCGTCGGTCCTAACTGCCTTAGCCAGCCGTGGCACGGCCCTTGCAGCACTGTCGTCACTGAGGCAGTTGCAGGGAGGGATCGATGGCAAGCTGCGAAAAGCTCGTTGATATGGGGCGTCGCCAATTTCTGAGGGGCGCCGGCATCGGCGTGGCGTCGGCCGCCACCGCTACGGTTGTGGCCCAGCCCGCCCAGGCGGCGCCGGGCCAGGCTCTGGTGAACTACCCGGCCAATCGGCTTGGCAACGTGTCCGACCTGATACTGAATGAGCCACTCGACGTGTCTTACCCCGACGACTCCGCTCCCGGCGTGCTGATCAAGCTCGGCACCAAGGTCGAGGGTGGTGCGGGACCCGACGGCGACATCGTCGGTTTCTCGACGATCTGCCCCCACAAGGGCTTCCCCATGTCGTTTGACGCCAACGACAAGACCCTCAATTGCCCGGGTCACTACTCCCGCTTCGACTGTGAGAAAGGCGGCCAGCAGGTCTGGGGTCACGCCACGCAGAACCTGCCGCAGTACATCCTGCGGGTCGATGACAAGGGCGACATCTACGCAGAGGGGCTCGACGAGTTGCTCTACGGTCGCCTGTCCAACGTGCTCTGAGGGAGGAAGTCATGGCTTTCAAGCGACATATCGATCGGCTTCCGATTATTCCCGCCGGCGCCAAGGAACAGATCGTCACCTGCCACTTCTGCATCGTCGGCTGCGGCTACCATGCCTACAGCTGGCCGGTGAACAAGCAGGGCGGCACCGACCCGTCCGAAAACGTCTTCGGCGTCGATCTCTCTGTGCAGCAGGATGCCGACACGTCGAACTGGTACGCTCCGTCGATGTACAACATCGTCAAGCAGGACGGCAAAGACGTCCACCTCGTCATCAAGCCGGATCCCGGCTGCGAGGTGAACTCCGGCCTCGGCTCGATCCGCGGCGCCCGCATGGCGGAGCTCAGCTACAGCAAGGCCCGCCTAACTCAGCAGCAGCGCCTCACCGACCCGATGGTCTGGCGCTACGGCCAGATGCAGCCAACGAGTTGGGACGATGCACTCGATCTCGTCGCCCGCGTGACCGCTGCCGTCATCGATGATCAGGGTGAGGACGGCCTCTTCGTCTCGGCGTTCGACCATGGCGGCGCCGGCGGCGGTTATGAGAACACCTGGGGCACCGGCAAGCTCTATTTCGGCGCCATGAAGGTGAAGAACATCCGTATCCATAACCGGCCGGCTTATAACTCCGAGGTGCACGCTACCCGCGACATGGGCATCGGCGAACTTAATAACTGCTACGAGGACGCCGAACTCGCCGACACGATCTTCGCGGTAGGCACGAACTCGTTGGAGACGCAGACCAACTACTTCTTGAACCACTGGGTGCCCAACCTTCGCGGCAGCTCGATGGACAAGAAGCAGGAGCAACTGCAGGACGAGCCGCACGCTCCCGGTCGAATCGTCATCGTCGATCCGCGCCGCACGGTCACTGTCAATGCCGCCGAGGTCGAGGCCGGCAAGGACAACGTCCTGCACCTCGCCATCAACTCCGGCACCGACCTGGCGCTGTTCAACGCCCTCTTCACCTACGTGGCCGACCAGGGCTGGATCGACAAGGACCTTATCGCCAACTCGACCACCGGTTTCGATGAGGCGCTTGCGGCCAACCGCATGACCGTTGAAGAGGCCGCCGAGATCACCGGCCTCGCGACCGCCGACATCATCAAGGCAGCCGAGTGGATCGCGCAGCCCAAGGAAGGCGACAAGCGTCGGCGGACGATGTTCGCCTACGAAAAGGGCCTGATCTGGGGCAACGACAACTACCGCACCAATGCAGCTCTTGCTGCGCTCGCTCTGGCCACGGGCAATGTCGGTCAGCCCGGTGGCGGTTGCGTCCGCATGGGCGGCCACCAGGAAGGCTACGTGCGTCCGTCTGATGCCCATGTCGGCCGGCCGGCAGCCTACGTCGACCAGTTGCTGATCAGTGGCAAGGGCGGTGTCCACCACATCTGGGCCTGCGACCACTACAAGACGACGCTGAACGCCATGGAATTCAAGCGGGTCTACAAGGAACGCACCGACAAGGTGAAGGACGCCATGTTATCGGTGCCCTACGGTGATCGTGACGCAATGGTCGCAGCCATCGTCGCAGCGATCAAGGACGGCGGCCTGTTCTCGGTCGACGTCGATATCGTGCCAACGAAGATCGGCCAGGCGGCGCATGTCTGGCTGCCGGCCGCGACTTCGGGCGAGATGCATCTCACCTCGATGAACGGCGAACGCCGCATGAGGCTCACGGACAAGTACATGGATGCGCCGGGTCAGGCCTTGCCCGACTGCATCATCGCGGCCCGCATTGCCAACAACCTCGAGCGTGTGTTCCGGGAAACCGGCAACGACGCTTACGCCGACCAGTTCAAGGGTTTTGACTGGCAGACCGAAGAAGACGCGTTCATGGATGGCTACCATCAGAACGCCGGTGGCGGCGAGTTCGTGACCTACGAGCGGCTCCGCGCGATGGGCACTAACGGCTTCCAGGAGCCGGCAACTGGCTTCGAGGATGGCAAGATCATCGGGACCAAGCGCCTCTATTCCGATGGCAAGTTCGGCGGCAAGGACGGGAAGGCCACCTTCATGGCCACCGAGTGGCGCGGCCTGCAGGCTGAAGGCAAGCAGGCCGAGAAGGGCAAGTGGCCGTTCCTCATCAACAACGGTCGAGCCAACCACGTCTGGCAGAGTGCCTATCTCGACCAGGAAGAGGAGCTGGTCCAGGACCGCTTCCCCTACCCCTACATCGAGATGAATCCGGACGACATGACCGAACTCGGCCTGTCGCAGGGCGATCTCGTCGAGGTCTACAACGACAACGGCTCGACGCAGGCCATGGCCTGGCCGACCCCGTCAGCGCGGAAGAAGGAGAGCTTCATGCTCTTCGGCTATCCGAGCGGGGTTCAGGGCAACGTCGTATCGGCCGGCGTGAACGAGTTCATCATCCCGAACTATAAGCAGACGTGGGGCGCGATCCGCAAGATCTCGAGCATCCCGGGGAATGCAGCTCACCTGAGCTTCAAGTCCCAGGAATACCCGCAGTCCTGATTGAGCAAGGCCCGGCGGCGTTAGTCGTCGGGCCATTCCCATGACCTTCATTCCCCTCAGCCCCCCACACGGCGCTTCGGAGCCGATTTCGCTCGATGAGGCGTACGCGGCCATCGAGCGACTTCTTGCGCCCATTGCGACGACCGAGACGGTTTCCCTTGCCGAGGCTTCCGACCGCGTGCTTGCGACCGAGGCGAGGTCAGGCATCCCCCTCCCCGCGTTCGACAACTCGGCTGTCGACGGATACGGGATCCACGAAGATGACGTGGCACATACCGGAAAGCTGGATGTGATCGGTCGGGTGACGGCAGGGAACCCGTCGACACTGGCTCTGCGGCCGGGACAGGCGGTCCATCTCGCCACCGGCGCTATCATCCCCGAAGGTGTCGCAACCGTTGCGATGCATGAAAAGACCGTTCGCGCCGGCGCCAATGTGGTCCTGCGCGAGCCCCACGCCATCGGCGCCAATATCCGAAAGTCCGGCGAGGACGTCACCGAAGGATCCGTTGTCGTCCACGCGGGCACGCTTCTGGACTATCGCCATGTAGCAATCCTCGCTTCAGCGGGCCTCCCTGCTGTCTCGGTTCGACGCAAGGTTCGGGTCGCCCTGCTATCGACAGGGGACGAAGTTCGCCCAGCCGGAGAGCGGCTCGAGACCGGACAGATTTACGACGTGAATAGTCCGATGCTCAGCGCCCTCCTGGACCGCGGGTATGCGGAGGTGGTTGCGAGCCCTCACACTGCGGATGATGCCGAGACCATCGGTCGGCTCCTGCTCGCGGTTTCCGATGGGGTTGATCTCATCATCACCACGGGTGGTGCGGCCGGCAGCGACAGCGACCACGCACTCGCCGCCGTTCTCGCCGCCGGCGGTTTGGCGACGTCGCTGCGCCTGTCATTGCGCCCCGGCAAGCCCATCGTAGTTGGACGGATCGGCCCATGTCTCGTGCTGTCGTTGCCGGGCAATCCCCTGGCGGCGCTGGTGAACTTCCTGCTTTTCGCAAGACCAGCAATGTTGGCGCTGTCGGGGAAGGACTTCCGCCGCCCCCGGGGTCAGGCGGCCGTTGCGGCTGAGCAGATCAGCCACACGGCCGGCCGAACCGAGTTCGCTCCCGGCCGCATCGTCGGCATCGCGCCGGACGGGCGGCCACTGGTAGTCCGCATCGGTCGGGGCGGATCGGCTCGCTTGCGACCACTGGTCGATGCGGACGGCCTCATCGAACTCGACCCCGACCGGTCGACCGTTGAGACCGGGGCGCCCCTTCATTTCCACCCCTTCTCCGCCTCGTTTGCTCCATAGGACCTCAGGATGAAACTGCTTTTTGCTGCAACTGTCGCCGTCGCCTGCATCACCTCGACTACTCATGCGCAGGACGCCGTTGCCGGCGCCACTGTGTTCAAGAAGTGCATGTCCTGCCACGCGGTCGGCGAAGGCGCCAAGAATAAGGTCGGACCCGAATTGAACGGCGTCATCGGACGCCCAGTTGCATCAATCAGTGGGTACAACTACTCGGCAGCGATGAAAGGCTCTGGCCTTACCTGGGACGAGGCAACCCTCATCGAGTTTTTGAAGGGGCCAAAGGCTCTCGTGCCGGGCACCAAGATGGCGTTTGCAGGCCTGAAGACTGACGCCGATATCGCAAATGTGGTTGCTTACTTGAAGCAGTTCGCCGCAGACAGCAGCGGGACCCCGGCTCCATGACACCGGAACCGGTGTCGTGCGACCGTCGGCGGTCTTGGCGATATCGTTATGGTGGCGCCCGTTCGCGCCGCCCGGGATCGCGGTGACCTGCAGAGCTTCAGGCTCTCTAGACGCTTCAAGCCTTCTGGCGTGATTTGGCAGGACGGGACGGAGTCACCTGTCGACGCGGTCATCTGGTTCACCGGCTTCCGGCCAGCGCTCAAGCACCTTCAGGGATTGCGGTGGTCAAGGCTGATGGCCGAATGGACACCGGCAGTGCTTCTGTGATTGCTCATAAAGTATAGGCAAGCCACAGCGTGGCTCACTGCCTAGCAACAGTGCGGCACAGGTCAAATGAAATTCAAGAAGGCTCCGGAATCCGGGCCTTTAACTTAAGAATGATTGGTACCGTTGCGAACCGCGCCGGTGCCATCGGCCGCACACGGACTAGATGGATTTCAACCCGACCCGTTCATCGAGCTTCGCCGCAGCTTCTTTCCGCTCACTGTACCGAGAAGTCAAATATGCGGATATGCCGCGGTTGATCAGCGTGAACTTCACCAGTTCCTCCATCACATCGACGACCCGATCATAGTAGGAAGATGGCCGCATCCTGCCCTCATCATCGAACTCCTGCCAAGCCTTCGCGACCGACGACTGGTTAGGTATGGTGACCATACGCATCCAGCGCCCCAGGATGCGCATCTGGTTGACCGCGTTGAACGACTGCGAGCCACCAGAAACCTGCATCACCGCCAGCGTACGGCCTTGGGTGGGACGGATCGCGCCACCCGGCAGAGGGATCCAGTCGATCTGCGACTTCAACACCGATGACATCGCGCCGTGGCGTTCCGGACTGGTCCAGACCTGCCCTTCCGACCACAGCATCGCTTCACGCAGTTCTTGCACCTTCGGGTGGCTGTCAGGGGCGTCGTTCGGTAGCGGCAGGCCGCTGGCGTGGAAGATCTTCACCTCGGCGCCAAAAGCCTCCAGAAGCCGCTGCGCTTCAAACGTCAGAAACCGGCTGTAGGAGCGCTCTCGTAGCGAGCCGTACAGCATCAGGATGCGCGGCTTGTGCTGCTGGGCGGGCGCAACCAGTTGGGGGAAGTCGGGAAGCTGAAAGGCGGCGGGTACGACGTTGGGTAAATCAGGCAATACGGTTTCCTTGGGCGTCGATAACGACATCACCATCCTCTTTGGTAAACGGACCGATGCCTGGGTTTTCGAGAATTTCGAGCACGACCTCGGACGGCCGGCAGAGTCGGGTGCCGCGCGGGGTGACCACAAAGGGGCGGTTGAGGAGGATGGGGTGTTGGCCGATGGCTTCCAGTAGGGTTTCGTCGGTGATCGCGGAAGCGCCGAGGCCGAGTTCCTCGAACGGCGTGTCCTTCGTCCGCAGCGCTTCGCGAACCGTCAGCCCGGCATCCTCGATCAGCCTCGCGACGGTCGCGCGGTCCTGCGGCGTCTGCAGGTATTCGACAATCCTGGGCTCGACCCCGCTCTGGCGGATCATGGCCAGGGTGTTGCGGGACGTGCCGCATTCGGGGTTGTGATAGATGGTGACGGTCATTCGGCAGCCCTCGCCTGGCTAGCGCTGCGCACGGCGGCGCCCCGTTCGTACCAGCCCCTGCTTCGGTTCACGACCCACACCACTGACAGCATCACCGGCACCTCGACCAGCACGCCGACGACGGTGGCGAGGGCCGCTCCTGAGCTGAAGCCGAAGAGGCTGATCGCCGCCGCCACTGCGAGCTCAAAAAAGTTGGAAGCGCCGATCAATGCGGAGGGGCCTGCGACACAGTGCTGTTCCCCGGAGACGCGGTTCAGGAGATAGGCAAGTCCCGAGTTGAAGTAGACTTGGATCAGTATAGGCACCGCCAGCAACAGGATGACCAGCGGCTGTGCGATTATCTGCTCGCCCTGGAAACCGAAGAGCATGACCAGCGTCAGCAGCAGCGCGGCGATCGAGAGCGGCTGCAGCACCGACAGTGCCCGGCTCATGCGGTCTGTCCCGCCGTTCGCGAGAAGCCAGCGCCGCAGGAGCTGCGCCGCGACCACCGGCACCACGATGTAGAGGCCGACCGAGAGCAACAGCGTGTCCCACGGCACGGTGATGGCGGAGAGCCCGAGCAGCAGCCCGACGATCGGGGCGAACGCGATGATCATGATGGCATCGTTGAGCGCCACCTGGCTGAGGGTGAAGTGCGGCTCCCCTTTGGTCAGGTTGGACCACACGAACACCATGGCGGTGCATGGCGCCGCGGCGAGGATGATCAGCCCGGCGATGTAGCTGTCGATCTGCGTCTCGGGCAGCAGGGGGCGGAACAACCAGCCGACGAACAGCCAGCCCAGCAGTGCCATCGAGAAGGGCTTGATGGCCCAGTTGATGAAGAGCGTGACGCCGATGCCGCGCCAATAGGCGCCTACGCGACCCAGGCTCATGAAGTCGATGCGGACCAGCATCGGGATGATCATCAACCAGATCAGTGCTGCCATCGGCAGGTTGACCTGAGCATACTCGAGCGAACCGAGCGCTTGGAAGGCATCAGGGAGAAAATGGCCCGCAGAAATACCAACCACAATGCAGATCGCGACCCAGAGGGTCAGGTACCTCTCGAAGATTGACATCAGGCTGCGCCGCTCGCCTTGGTGGTCGAGCCGTCCATGGCACCGATGCCACGCAGCTTCGATCCGAGCGCCATGTTGTCGATGGTCTCGAGCGGCAGACTGATAAAGGCCGTGATGCGGTTGCGCATGAACCGCAGGGCGTCTTCGAAGGCGGCACGCTGCTTGAACTCTGGGCCATCTACGGCCGCCGGATCCTCGATGCCCCAATGGGCGGTCATAGGCTGTCCTGGCCAGATCGGGCAAACCTCGCCAGCGGCGTTGTCACAGACCGTGAAGACGAAATCCATCTTCGGCGCATCTGGTCCGGCGAACTCCTCCCAGGACTTAGAGCGCAGCCCGTCGACCGAGACGCCGGCGTCCGAGAGTATCTTGAGGCTCATGGAGTGGATCTGCCCCTTGGGAGTGCTGCCGGCGGAGAAGGCTTGGAAACGCCCTGCCCCTAAGTGGTTCAGCAGCGCTTCGCCCAGGATCGAGCGAGCGGAGTTCCCCGTGCAGAGGAAGAGGACGTTGTAGACGCGATCAGCAGGCATTCTTTCCCTCCCCAGGGGAGCAGCATGGCGTGAATTCGGCGACGAGCGGCGCGCAGACCTCTGGACGGCCACCGCAGCAATCGGTGACGAGAAAGCTTGCGACCTGACGAACACGGTCCAGCTCAGCTCGGTAGATGATGGAGCGGCTTCTGCGCTCTGACGAAATGAGGCCCGCGCGCTCGAGTATGGCGAGGTGGGTCGACATCGTGTTTTGAGGCACGTTGAGAAGACGCGCGACCTCGCCCGCCGGCAGGCCGTCCGGCTGCTGTTGCATGATGGCCCGAAAAGCGCTGAGACGGGTACTTTGCGACAGCGCGGCGAAAACAGCGAGAGCGCTATTTGATTCCATTCATCGACAACTATCGATCTACCGATGAATGGTCAAGCCTGTTTGTGCGGTGAGGCTTCCAGCGCATTGCCTCTTGGTCCCTTCTGGCATTGTAAGCGAGGAACTGTTGAGAGCCAGTCTGACGTCACCGCTGTGAGGTCAGGGCGCAACCTGTGTAGCAGTCACGTGTAACTCGCTCGATCCTCACGCCGCTGTGCGCTGGAATCGACTCGCGTGCGAGTATCCTTGGCTCATCCGCCTGCCATCGAGGTCAGGATCTGTCGATGGAAGTCACCTCCCACCGCCGCGTCGACGTAACGGGGGGCGGCGCCTCGATAGCGTCGGGGCGACCCCACCGGGTGCGCGTGCCAATTTGATCGAAGTTGTTCCAGAGCCACTCGCCGGTGTACTAGACCTGCTTCTACGCCCAGTCACCCGTATTGCGCATCCGATCGTTTCTAGGGCTGCGAGGTGTCTCCCTAGGACAGCTGGACAGTCGATCCAAGCCCCCTAGTGCAGCGCCGGTGCCCCGCTGATCAGCCGGCGCCGCAACCATGCCGATATTCCATCAATTGTCATTACCATCACGACGATGAGTACAATATAGTACGTTACCTCTTCCCAATCCTTCTGCGTACTTATCGCCTGCGTTAGCAAAAGACCAATGCCGCCGCCTACAATGGCACCAATCACTGTAGCGGACCGGGTATTGGACTCGAAATAGTATAGCAGCTGGCTCAACAGCACCGGTGTAATCTGCGGCATGACACCAAAACGCTGCCGCTGTAGAGTGCTGGCGCCTGTGGACTGCACGCCCTCGATCTGCCGATCATCTACATTTTCTAGCGCCTCGGAAAAGAGCTTACCGAAGCTGCCAGTATCGGTCAGTAGGATCGCAAGTGCCCCGGTCATCGGTCCAGGACCAAAAGCGCGCGACAGAATGATGGTCCAGATCAGGCCATCGACGCCGCGCAGGAAGTCGAATACTCGGCGGAAGGCGAAGCGTATCCAACGTGATGGCGTGAAGTTGGATGCGGCGAGAAAGGCGACGGGCAGCGCTATCAGCGCGGCGCCGAATGTGCCGAGGAAGGCCATCAACACCGTCTCAAACAGTGCCCAAGCGACATCGCCATGCCGCCACATCTTGTTAGTCCAGAATTCCTCGGCCATGGCAACGAGGTTCGGCTTGCCCGGGACGATTTCAACGGGCGACACGATGAGGGCTCCTAGTTCGCCGAAAGAGCGGCCGTAGAACGGGCTGTCCAGAGTGAAAAAGAACAGTTCCCACCCGAAGGCGTAGCGGAAGACGTCGGTCTTCGACCGCGTGACCTGAACGCGACCGCTCGGCGTGGTGATGGAGACGCGCGTGTTCGACGCGTTGATCCAGTCGGGCACCACATCGGTAGGTAGGACGAGGTCGATGCCGCCGCTTCCTGACGTGACCTCGATCACGCCATACCCAGGCAAAGTCATACGCACCCGGTCGCCAATGAATTCGACGGATGCGCCGCCCTCGAGCTCGACTACAGCGTTGTCATCGTCGACCTTCACCCATTCCGGCGACATGCCCGGCGGATAGGTGCCCTTGGTCTCTCCCTCGATTGCGATCGAGAACGCGCCCGACCGGTTGTCGCGCGTCACATGGGTCTTGTAGCTGTAGGAATCGCCGATCAGCGTGCGCGCGTTGTCTGGGTTGGCGCGGCTTGCGACCCCGGCGAAATCGAAGGTCACGAAGATGTAGGCGAGATAAGCAAGGACGATGAGAGGCACGCCGAGGCTGAACAGCCGCTTGCGCCGGAACAGGTCGAGTGAATGTTGCCTGACATCGATGCCGACTGCGACTTCAGGCATGGTGGGAACCCTTGACCAGGCGGTTGCGGTACATGCTGGACAATTGGTCGACCAGCACGATGGTGACGAACAGCAGGATGAAGATGGCGGCCACTTCGTCGTACCGCCCTTTGCCCCAGCTCATCGCGTTCCGCAGGTCGTAGCCGATGCCGCCCGAGCCGACGAAGCCGAGAATGGCCGAAGCGCGGATATTGATCTCGAAGCGCATCATCGAATAGCTGAGATAATTCGGCACCACCTGCGGGATGACCGCAAACCACATGCGCTGCGACCAGTTCGAGCCGACCGAGGCGAGCCCTTCGACGGGCCGCAGATCGGCATTCTCGTTGACCTCGGAGAACAGTTTGCCCAGCGCACCGGTCGTGTGGAGCGCAATGGCGATCATGGCGGCTACCGGGCCGCCGCCCAAAACGAAGATCAGGACGAGAGCGATGACCACTTCAGGCACAGCACGCATAAGGTCCATGGCGCGGCGAAAGACGGGGATCAGGATCGGCCAGCGTGCCAAGCCACGCGTCGACAAGAGGGACAGCACGGTGGCGAGGATAGCACCTACCAGCGTCGACACACCGGCAATATTGATCGTTTCGATAAGGGACGGCAGGTACTTGAGGAGCAGTCCCGGAAGGTTGACCGCCTTCTGCACCGCCTCTGAGACGACCTCGGACGGAAAGGCAAACAGCTGCGGCAGGCCGTTGATGAAGCCACCTGCGTTGCGCGACTGGGCCAGCTTCAAACCGGAAACGAGGCACGCGATGAAGATCGCGACGAGCACGAGACTGTAGAGCCGGCGGCGCTGCGTGTCCCTGAGATAGGAACTGCGGATATCGCCTTGCGGAGCGGGAGCGGCTTGAGCCATGCGCACGACCTTTTGAGGTTCGGGCCCCGCCGAAGCGGGGCCCGATCGAACGAGATCAGGAGTTTTCGAGCGACTTGCGCGACTCGATGATCGATTCGTAATCTTGGTGCTTGACCGGCTTCAGGCCTAGCGCTTCGCCGGCCATGAAGTTGTACGAGCACTCGGCGTCCATGTAGGACAGCGACGCCATCATGGCGACCATGTCGAGCTTCACGCGCTCGGGCAGCGCCTTGCGCAGCACGATCGGGCCTTCGACGATGATCTTGGAGCGCCAGATCTCGACGAGGTCATTCATGTCGACGAGGCCGGAATCAACTGCCTTGCGGAGGGCGCCCGAGTTGTATCCGTCTTCCCATTCACCGAGGCCATCGGCCCAAGTGACGCCCGCGTCGACGTCACCATTGGCAACGGCGACGATGGTCTGCTCGTGACCGCCGGTGAATCGAACCTCGCCGAAATAGTCGCCCGATTCCATGCTGGCGCCAGTCGTCTGCGGGATCTCAATGGCCGGAATCAGATAGCCCGAGCCAGAGTTCGGATCGCCGAAGCCGAAAACCTTGCCCTTCATGTCCTCGAGCGAAGTGATGCCGCTGTCTTTGCGGGCAAAGCCGATCGAGTAGTAGCCGAAGCTCTTGTCAAGGTTGACTTTGACCAGTACGGGCTCGACGGCCTCCGGATCGGTCAGGTAGGCCTTGGCGTAGGCCGATGGCCCGAGCCAAGCGAGATCGATGGTGCCGCCGAGCAGGCCCTGAATCACGCCATCATAGTCGGCGGGTGTGAACAACTTGGTCGGGACGCCGAGCAGTTCCTCGGTTTTGGCTCGGAAGCACTCATTGGAGGTGAGGCGGTCCTGGGCATTTTCGCCGCCAAGGATGCCGATGCGGAACTCGGTGATGTCTTGGGCGAAGGTCGGCGCGACCATCGTCGACGTCAGCAGCAGCGCTGCAAGAAGCTTCTTCATTTCTTTCTCCGGTAGGGTTAGTCCGCCCCGGCAAGCGCCGGGGAAACTGGGCTCAAGCGAGGACGGGCTGGGCGGTAGCGGCGGGGCGCGGCCGGCTCAGCGTCTCGATGCTGGTAGAGGTTGCCTCCTCCGAAAAGTCGGCGTCGGCACCGTAGATGTCGCGTGCCACGGCCGTCGTCAGTTCTTCGGCTTTTCCGTCGAACACGATTTGGCCGGCTCGCATTCCAACAATGCGGTCGCAGTAGCGACGCGCAGTATCGAGTGTATGGAGGTTGCAGATGACGAGGCGACCGTCCTCATCATGGATGCGACGCAGGGTATCCATGACCACCTGCGCATTCATCGGATCCAGCGAAGCGATCGGCTCGTCGGCAAGAATGATGCGCGGATCCTGCATCAGCGCCCGAGCGATGCCGACACGCTGCTGCTGGCCGCCTGACAGAGCCTCGGCGCGTTTGGGGCCATGTTCAGCAATTCCAAGTCGTTCGAGTATCTCGATCGAGCGGAGGATATCCTCGCGGGGAAACAAGTTGAGCATCGTCGTCAGCGTACCGCGCTGGTTGAGCCGACCGAGCATCACGTTGGTCACGACATCCAGGCGTGGCACCAGGTTGAACTGCTGGAAAATCATGGCGCAGTCGCGCTGCCAGTCGCGAAGCGCCCGCCCTTTGAGGGACGACACTTCAACGCCAGAAAAGACGATCCTTCCTTCAGTGGGATCGGTGAGTCGGTTGATCATCCGCAGCAGCGTCGATTTGCCAGCCCCGGAGCGGCCAATAATGCCGATCATTTGGCCAGCCGCGAAGTCCAGGTTGACGCGGTCGACGGCTGTTTTTGCGCCGAAGCGCCGGGTAACATTGGAAATCTTCAGCACCGGGAGCCCTCCAGTTTACAGGGGACAGCCCTAGATGCTGAACTTAACGCTCAGATGTCTCTTGCATGAACCTAACGTGACAAGGCACAGCGGCGCACAAAATCAACTGTCACCGGGAAGTAGCTGCTTTTTCCCGCTCATTGGCGCGCGGACGAAGGGAGGCGCCCTCGTTTGGCGGTATTGCCACCGCGCCGCTAGATTCGATAACCAAGGCCCCGAACGCTCTTGATCGGGCCCTTTCCCTTGGGATGCCTGAGCGCGGCTCGGATCCGCTTCAAATGGACGTCGACATTACGGACATCCACATCCGCCGCCTTGCCCCAAACGGATTCGACGATCTCTTCTCTGCTGAAGATTTTGCCTTGCGAGGCCATCAGTAGGCGGAATATCGCGTATTCCGTCGGGGCTAAGTGGACCGGCTTGCTTTTACGAGTTACCCGCCGCGTTTCGTCGTCGATTACCACATCACCATAGGAGTAGATCGTTCCCAACGAAGCGGGGTTGATCGTCCTGAGGTTCTCTCGAACGCGAGCCACCAACACGGGGCCCGACACGGGAGGGGGTAGGTAGTCATCGGCTCCCGAAGCCAGCGCCTGCGCCCGTTCCCCAGTGCCGAGTTGCCGCCCTAGCGCGAGCAGTGGAACGTCATCAGGCAGGGCGCCACGCATCCATGCGCAGGCTTCTGCGAGATTTGGGAGTTCGATGACGCGCCCAACGACGACGACGTCCGGCTTCGCCCGATCCAGCTCGAATCGTGCTTCATCGCAATCGCGGGCCACACGCGTCTCATAGTCGGCGAACTCAAGAGCGCTCTGGAGTGAGGCCGAGTTCGTCGAACCATACTCGACAATTAGTGCTAACGGCATTGGGATTTGCTCGAGAGCGTGGACGGGCATGCTGCTTGATGCACGGTTTCCATGACAGCCAAATGACGCCGATCGATGCAATCCACATGCGTGGAAGCAATTTGCCCTTATATAGCAGATCTTTACACTGTCACAAAAACGCATTCATCCGGTTATAAAACTGCAACATGCAGGCCATAGGTTCCGCCCTGTCCGACGGACTGTCAGCCAACCGGGCGTGTTGTCCGTCCACGATCTCAGCCCGAAGGGAACCGAAATGAAAAACACCCGTCTCAGCCTGCTCACACTCTTGCTTGCAGGGATAGCCGTAACTGGCGCTCAGGCGCAGACCCCGATCGTTCTGGTGGACGGCTCCTCGACCGTCTTTCCGGTTTCGGAGGCAATGGCCGAAGAATTCCAGAACGCTCAAGGTGGCGCCATCCAGGTTACTGTTGGCAACTCCGGCACCGGCGGTGGCTTCAAGAAGTTCTGCCGCGGCGAAGTCGACGTGACCGGTGCTTCGCGGCCGATCACGAATGACGAGAAGGCGCTCTGCGCCGAGAGCGGCGTCGAGTTCATCGAGATGCCGATTGCCATCGATGCGCTGGCCAATGTTATCAATCCCGGCAACGAGTTCGCTTCTTGCATGACTGTGGAACAGCTGAAGAAGCTGTGGGAGCCAGCGGCGCAGGGGACCATCAACAACTGGAACCAGCTCGATCCGACCTGGCCTGACCAGAAGATCACGCTGTTCGGTGCTGGCACCGATTCTGGCACCTACGACTACTACACCTTCGCCATCGTGGGTGAAGAGCACTCCAGCCGCGGCGATTTCACTGCGACGGAAGACGACAATATCACGGTTCAGGGTGTATCCGGTGACGTGAACGCCATCGGCTTCATGGGTCTCGCCTATGTCACCGAGAACGCGGACAAGCTCAAGACCGTCGCCATCAAGCAGGCCAATGGAGAGTGCGTGTCGCCCAGCGTTCAGACAGCTGCGGACGCGACCTATCAGCCGCTCACTCGCCCGCTCTTCTGGTACATCTCGAAGGGTGCTTCGGACGCCAAGCCAGAAGTGGCCAAGTTCATCGAATTTGCCTTCCAGGCCGAGACACAGGATGCGCTCGTCGCGGAAGTCGGCTATGTGCCGCTTCCGGCCGAAGCATCCGCGCTCGCTCTCGAGAAGTTCGAGGCCCGCCACACGGGTTCGGCTTTTGACGGTGGGTCGAAGGTCGGGGTGACCATCACCGATCTGGTCACCGCCGCGGGCGCTGGCAACTAAGCTAGGCTTGGAAGATCGCGGTGGGTTGCCCACCGCGATCTTCCTTACCGAGGACACAAGCATGACCGACACTCTGCCAACCAGTCCATCCCGCTACACACCTTCTGATTTCTTCTTGTCTCGGCGGCGATGGCTTTCTCGTGGCATGTCTGTCCTGCTATTTCTCGCCGCGGCGTTGTCGGTAGTCGTCACCACCAGCATAGTCTACATTCTGGTGTCGGAGTCCTGGTCGTTCTTTGCGACCATACCGCTGTGGACGTTTCTGACCGACACGCAATGGACTCCAGTGTTTGCGGAGCCGCGCTACGGCATTCTCCCGCTGCTTACCGCGACACTATGGTCGGCGGGAATCGCCTTGGTGATTGCAATTCCACTGGGGACCATCCTGGCGGTCTACCTCAGTGAATACGCGCGTCCAGCAGTCCGCGAGACGATCAAGCCGATGCTGGAACTGCTCGTCGCAGTACCGACAGTGGTGTACGGCTACTTTGCGCTCTTGTTCCTGACGCCTCTCTTCAAGCAGTTTGTCCCGGGGCTCGCTGGCTTCAATCTGCTGGTTCCAGGGATTGTGCTTGGTATCATGACCCTGCCCTACATCGTGTCGATCAGCGAGGACGCAATGCGGGCCGTGCCCGGGGCACTTCGCGAAGGCGCATACGCTCTGGGTATGACGCGCTTCCAGACGGCTATGCGAGTAATCATCCCTGGCGCTTTCTCGGGCATCACGGCGGCTTACGTGCTCGGGATGTCGCGCGCGGTCGGTGAGACGATGATCCTTGCCATTGCGGCAGGCCAGAACCCTAATCTTACGTCAGATCCCCGCGAGGGAGCGGCTACCATCACTGCGTATATCGTTCAGATGAGCATGGGCGATCTGCCGCACGGCTCGCTGGCCTACCAGACGATATTTGCCGCAGGGCTGACCCTGTTCGTAATGACGCTGGTGTTCAACATCATTGGCTTCTTCCTGCGTCGACGCTTCCGCGAGGTTTACTAAATGGCCGCTCAGAATATAGCCGACGTGAAAGGCCGGACTGAAGAGCTCGCTTCAGTTGTTTCGGCAGCACGTCGCAAAGACTATATCTTTGCCATCATCGGTGTGCTCGTGCTGATCATCAGCATGGGTATGTTGGTCGCACTCCTTTACGACCTCTTTGTCGACGGTATCCCGCGGCTCAGTTGGGATTTTCTGACCAGTTTCCCCTCGCGCCGTCCCGCGAACGCGGGAATCCTGTCCGCCTGGGTGGGCACGTCCCTGGTAATGCTGGTGACGGCGTGCCTCGCCATACCGGTTGGGGTGATGGCCGGCCTCTACCTTGAAGAATACGCACCGAAGAACTGGCTCACGGACATTATTGAGATCAACGTCAGCAACCTTGCCGGTGTGCCGTCGATCATCTACGGCCTGCTTGCCTTGGGCTTGTTCGTGTACATCCTCGGCTTGGGGCGGACCGTCCTGGTTGCTGGCATGGTGCTCGCCCTGCTTATTCTTCCGGTCGTGATCGTTGCGACTCGAGAAGCGGTACGGAGTATTCCGGTTGCATTGAAGGAAGGCGCTTACGGCATTGGTGCCGACAAGTGGCAGACGATGTGGCACTACATCATTCCCGCTGCACGTCCTGGCATATTGACTGGGGCGATTGTCGGTCTGTCCCGCGCCATCGGTGAGACCGCCCCGGTTATCACAATCGGCGCTCTAACCTTCATTGCCTTCCTCCCGCCGGCCCCAGTGCAGGGGACGCCGCCGTTCGTGAACTTTGATTGGTTGAGCGCTCCGTTCACTGTGATGCCCATTCAGATGTTCAATTGGATTTCGAGGCCTCAGGAGGCGTTTCACGTCAACGCCGCCGCCACGGGTGTCATCTTGTTGGCGATGAGCCTGATGATGAATGCCATCGCGATCTGGATCCGCTACCGCCTGCGCCGGGCACACAAGTCCTGAACAGCACCTCCGCTAGGAACACGCCATGACTGACATAGCAGCAACAGCATCCGAGTTTGCCGCCCCAGAGGAAGCCGCAACGGTGTCGGCGCACACTGCCGACGCAAGCATCTCGATCCCGCATGCTCTTAGGGCGGAAGTTCGGAATCTATCGTTCTGGTACAAAGAATTTCAGGCACTGAAAGGTATTCAGCTCCCGATTGCCGATCGGAAAGTGACTGCATTGATCGGAGCGTCGGGTTGCGGGAAGAGTACGCTCTTGCGATGTTTCAACCGCATGCACGACCTTTATGCCGGCAATAGGTACGATGGCGAGATCGTACTTAAACCGGAAGGAGAGAATATCGTATCGCGCAGCGTCGACCCAATTCTCGTCCGTATGCGCGTTGGCATGGTCTTTCAAAAGCCCAATCCGTTTCCCAAGTCGATCTACGAAAATGTTGCCGCTGGGCTTCGCATTAGAGGAATAAACAAGCGGTCGGCGCTCGACGAGCGCGTCGAACAGGTTCTGCGTCAGGCGGCGCTCTGGAATGAGGTCAAGGATCGCCTGGACTCATCGGCCTACGACCTGTCCGGCGGGCAGCAGCAACGACTCTGCATCGCGCGAACGCTTGCGCCTGAGCCCGAGCTCATCTTGCTCGACGAACCGACATCGGCACTGGATCCTATTGCGACCGCAGTGATCGAAGAACTTGTCGATGAGTTGCGGAAGAATGTCACGATCATCATCGTCACTCACTCAATGCAACAGGCCGCACGTATTTCCGACTACTGCGCATTCATGCACTTGGGCCAACTGATCGAGTTTGGTGAAACAGAGCAAATGTTCACCAATCCTGGCAACGTGAAGACCCAGGACTACATCACCGGACGCTTCGGCTGACCGCGACAGGGACCTGAACCACCATGGCCACGACGCTCAACGAGCATATCGTAACCTCATACGAGGACGAGCTCACCAACCTCAACAAGATCATCTCCGAGATGGGCGGCATGGTCGAGCAGGCAATCACCGAGGGTGCCAGCGCGCTCCTCAAGCTCGATCACCAGCAGGCGCAGGACGTGCGCCAGTTCGACAAGCGCATCGACGAGATCCAGCAGCGCATTAATGACGCTGCCGTCTCCATTATCGCCCGTCGCCAGCCCATGGCCGCCGACCTCCGCATGGTGGTCACCGCCATCCAGGTCGCCAATGACCTCGAGCGCACCGGCGACATGGCCAAGCAGCTCGCCAAGCGCGCGCTGCAGATCGAAAGCCTCAACCTCGCTCCCAAGTTTTACAATGGCGTCAAGCACATGAAGGATCTCGTGGCCCGCCAGCTGCAGGCGGCGCTCGATGCGTACCTGACCCGCGACAGCAAGGCCGCCATCGATGTCTGCTCGCGCGACGACGAAGTCGACGCCATCTACAATTCGCTGTTCCGCGAACTCCTCACTTACATGATGGAAGATCCGCGCAACATCACCCAGTGCACGCACCTGCTGTTCTGCGCCAAGAGCCTTGAGCGCGTCGGCGACCATGCGACCAACATCGCCGAAGCCGCCTACTACCTCGAGACCGGCCGGCATCTTGGTGCCGACGAACAGCAGCGCCAGCCTCGCTAAGGCTGGCCCACACCTAGGATAGACCACTATGAGCGCCACCATCCTGATCGTCGAAGACGAAGACGATGTCGCCGTGCTGCTGCGCTATAACCTCGAAGCCGAGGGCTTCCGGGTTGCCACCGCTGCGTCGGGCGATGAGGCGGTGGAACGCATCCGTGACGGCGTGCCGGACCTCATCCTGCTCGACTGGATGCTGCCCGGCCTCTCCGGAATCGAACTCTGCCGTCGCTGGCGCGCCCGCGAGGAAACCGCCCGCACCCCGATCATCATGATCACTGCGCGCGGCGAGGAAGAAGAGCGTGTCCGGGGCCTTGCCACCGGTGCCGACGACTACGTGGTGAAGCCGTTCTCGATCCCCGAGCTGCTCGCCCGCATCAATGCGCTGCTGCGCCGCTCCAGCCCGCAGCTCGTGACAGCCGTGCTGAAGGCCGGCGACCTTGAGCTCGATCGCACTTCGCATCGTGTCCGCCGCGGCAATCGCGAAGTGCACGTCGGGCCGACCGAGTATCGCCTGCTCGAATACCTGATGCGCCACCCGGGTCGCGTCTATTCGCGCGAGCAGTTGCTGGACGGCGTCTGGGGCAACGAAGTATATGTAGACGAGCGCACGGTAGATGTGCATGTCGGTCGCCTCCGCAAGGCCATCAATCGCGGTCGCGACACCGATCCTATCCGAACAGTACGCGGCGCCGGCTACGCTTTCGACGAACGCTTCGCAGCGGCCGCGGCAAATGTAGTCGCCGACTGATTGTCGTTGCCACGCATTTGCTTGACTTCTGGGCGACTTGATCCTGTCGATAGGGCGAGGGTTCGTCTGGCTTTGTTTCCTAGGCGGATGCCAGGCCGTCCCGCGAGTGCTGGGCCGGTTCAGGCCGAGCCGACAAAGCATCTGCCCACCGTTGAAATCGACAAACCAAGGTGACGGCGAATGAAGCCTGGTCCGCCGTTCGCGCCGCAACTCGCTAGACCTGATTCCGCGCACTAGTTCAGATCGGCGACGTGCATAGCGGCGGCCCTGAGATGTCTCGAGGGAGCGAAACGAAACACGTACAAGATGCTTCCTTCAGGGACTCGTTGTCGCTCAGCACCTGCGAAGTGTACCTCAATTGAGTCGTGCGCATTCCCCCTGGCCGGTCAGATCGACTTCAGCCCATTCCGCTCATCCACCTTGGCGGCCGTTTCCTTGCGTTCGCTGTAGTGCGCGGTAGCCGGATGCACTGCGATTTAGGATGGTGAACTTGACCAGTTCCTACGTCACGGCAACGACCCGGTCGTAGTAGGATGACTGCTTATGCGCCCCCCCTCGTCCTCGAACCCCTGTAACGCCTTGGCGGCAGAGGGGCGATGGCAGTCATCACCACACTTTTGCGGGTACCGTTCCGAGCTAGTCCACTTCACAGCATTGCGTCGCGGAATGACACGGCCATCAGACCGCATGTCACTGAACTGTAACAACAATGGAGATCGACTGTCACAATTGGTCGCTATCCAACCCCGGAGACACCCAAGTTGGAGATAACCCATGGCTGCCAGAACGCTTCTCGCCTCGACCGCCCTCATCTGCCTCCTGTCGTCGCCGGCAATGGCAGAGTTCGCCCTCGACGCCCGCTACACCGATGCCGACGGCGACATGGTTGCCGATATCCCAACCGATGCCGCGCAGCTTGTTGACCCTGAGACGCTGATCTTCGCTTACACTCCGGTGGAAGACCCCGCTGTGTACGCCGAAGTCTGGACCGACTTCCTGACCCACCTCGAGGCCGTCACCGGCAAGACCGTGCAGTTCTTCCCGGTCGACAGCAACGCCGCCCAGATCGAGGCCATGCGCGCCGGCCGCCTCCACGTCGCCGGTTTCAACACCGGCTCGAACCCACTCGCTATTGCCTGCGCGGGCTTCCGTCCCTTCGCCATGATGGCGGCAAAGGACGGAACCTATGGTTACGAGATGGAAATCATCACCTATCCCGGGTCCGGCATCGAAAAGATCGAAGACATCAAGGGCCGCACCCTGGCTTTCTCGGCCGAAACTTCGAACTCGGGCTACAAGGCTCCGTCTGCCCTGCTCCAGGCCAACTACGGCATGGTCGCCGGCACCGACTACGAACCGGCATTCTCCGGCAAGCATGACAACACCATCCTGGGCGTTGCCAACAAGGACTATGACGCCGGCGCGGTCGCCAACTCGGTCATGGTGCGCATGATCGAACGCGACGTCATCCAGGCCGACCAGGTGGTGAGCATCTACAAGTCGCAAACTTTCCCGACGACCGGCTACGGCACCGCGCACAACCTCAGCCCTGAGCTGCAGGCCAAGATTCAGGAAGCGTTCTTCAGCTTCCCGTGGGAAGGCTCGTCCCTCGCCGAAGAGTTCAACAAGTCGGGTGAAGAGCAGTTCATCCCGATCACCTTCAAGGACAACTGGACGGTGGTGCGCGAAATCGACGCCGCCATGGGCGTTTCCTACGCCTGTCAGTAAGACATCGCGACACTTCATCATGCGGGCAGCCCTGCTGCCCGCATGTGCTTTTGACCAATCCGGGATTGCCCTATGCTCGAACTGACGTCGCTCACCAAAGTCTACAAGACCGGCGACAAGGCGCTAAACGACGTCAGCTTCACTGTGCCCAAGGGGCAGATCGTCGGGCTTATCGGCCCTTCCGGCGCGGGAAAATCCACTCTCATCCGCTGCATCAACCGGCTGGTCGAACCGACTTCCGGGTCGATCAAGCTTGGTGGCCGCGAACTCACGCGCCTCAGCAGCGGCGAGTTGCGGGCCCAGCGCCGCCGCATCGGCATGATCTTTCAGGAATTCGCACTGGTCGAACGCCTGACCGTCATGGAGAACGTGCTCTCGGGGCGGCTCGGCTATGTCAGCTTCTGGCAGAGCCTGACGCGGCGCTTCCCGCCCGCCGATATCCAACGCGCCTATCGGTTGCTCGATCGCGTCGGCCTGATGAGCCACGCGGACAAGCGCGCCGATGCGCTCTCGGGTGGTCAGCGCCAGCGCGTCGGCATCGCACGGGCCTTGGCGCAAGAGCCCGAGCTGCTGCTCGTCGATGAGCCCACTGCCAGCCTCGATCCCAAGACCAGCCGCCAGATCATGCGGCTGCTCGTCGAAATCTGCGCCGAGGACGGGCTGCCGGCCATCGTCAACATCCACGACGTGCCGCTGGCGCAGCAGTTCATGCAGCGCATCATCGGCCTGCAGTCAGGCAGGGTCGTCTTCGACGGCCCACCGGAGGCCCTCACCACCGAGGCGCTGACCACGATCTACGGCGCCGAGGACTGGAACGCCATGAAGAACGACGCTGCGGAAGACGTGGCGGCTGAGGCCGACGCCGTCCGCAGAATGGCTGCCATCAGCGCATGACCAGCTATCCGACCACCTGGCGGCGTCCGCCACAGATCTTCACCGACCGCCGCTGGCGCATTGCGCTGCAGATCGGTGCGCTGGTCTATCTCGTCTTCGCGTTGGGCACGCTCGACGTCAACTGGGCGCGCATTGCGGACGGCGCCGAGCGCGGCCTGCGCTTCGTCGCCGGCTTCCTCCAGCCCGACTTCACCTCACGCTGGCGCGACATCAGCATCGGCCTCGTCGAAAGCCTGACCATGACCCTGACCGCGACCGTGGTCGGCGTCGCCATCTCGGTCCCGATCGGTATCGGCGCGGCCCGCAACATCACGCCGCGTTGGGTCTACATGGTCTGCCGCAGCATCATCGCGGTCAGCCGCTCGCTCCAGGAAATCATCGTCGCGATCTTCTTTGTCGCCATGTTCGGCTTCGGACCCTTCGCCGGGTTCCTGACGCTGGTGTTCGGCACCATCGGGTTCCTCTCCAAGCTGCTCGCCGAGGACATCGAGGACATCGACGAGTCACAAGCCGAGGCCGTGCGCTCGACCGGCGCCTCGTGGCTGCAACTGATCAACTACGCCATCCAGCCGCAGGTCATGCCCCGGCTGATCGGCCTTTCGCTCTACCGCCTCGACATCAATTTCCGAGAATCGGCCGTGATCGGCATCGTCGGGGCCGGCGGCATCGGCGCCACGCTGAACACCGCCATCGACCGCTACGAATATGACAGCGCCGGCGCGATCCTGCTGATCATCATCGGCCTCGTCCTCGTCGCCGAATACAGCTCGAGCTACCTGCGGAAGTTCCTGCAATGACCGATTTCCCCGATCATTGGCAGCACCGCACGCCGCGCGTCCGGCTGGCCATCTGGTTCGGCTGGCTGTGTCTTGTTGCCCTGTTCGTCTGGTGCTGGGAACTGATGACGGCCCGGACGATCTGGTCCTTCGTCTGGGACGCTCCGACCCAGGCCGCCGATATCGGCAGCCGCATGTTCCCGCCGCGCTGGACCTATGTCGAGAACCTGCTGGTGCCCCTCTGGGACACGCTGAACATGGCAACGCTCGGCACCATCCTTGGCGTCATCCTGGCTGTCCCCATCGCCTTCCTCGCCGCGCGCAACACCTCTCCCTTCCCGCTGGTCACCCGGCCTGTCGCCCTGTTCATCATCGTCGCTTCGCGCTCGATCAACTCGCTGATCTGGGCCTTGCTGCTGGTTGCTGTTCTCGGGCCGGGACTTCTCGCTGGCATCCTCGCCATCGCCCTGCGCTCCATCGGCTTCATCGGAAAGCTGCTCTACGAGGCGATCGAGGAGACCGACATCCGGCAGGTCGAGGCGATCACGGCAACTGGCGCGAGCGGCTCGCAAGTCCTGACCTACGCCATCGTTCCGCAGGTGCTGCCCGCCTTCTGGGGCATCACAGTGTTCCGCTGGGATATCAACATCCGCGAAAGCTCGATCCTCGGGCTCGTCGGCGCCGGCGGGCTCGGGCTCAACCTCCAGGCTTCGATCAGCACCCTCGCCTGGCCGCAGGTTACGATGATCATGATCGTCATCCTTGCGACAGTGGTCCTGTCCGAGTGGGTCTCGGCGAAAGTGCGCCAGGCCATCATCTAGACAAGGCCCGGGCTCCAAGAATGCTATAAGCCAGCCTGCGGCCGCCGAAGCCGGAGGGATGCACCATGACTGAACTGTTCGATGTCGTAATTATCGGTGGGGGCCAGGCGGGCCTCGCCGTCGCCTACTACCTCCGCCGGGCCGGCCTGAGTTTCATCGTCCTCGACAACGCCACGTCCGCTGGCGGCGCCTGGCCGCACGCCTGGGACTCCCTGCGCCTCTTCTCGCCGGCCCAGTTCAGCTCCCTGCCGGGCTGGCAGATGCCGAAGGCCAGCTCCGGCGAGTACCCGACGCGCGACGAGGTGGTCGACTACCTGACCCGCTACGAGGAGCGCTACGCCTTCCCGATCGAGCGGCCGGTCGATGTCCTCAACGTAAAGACCACGGACGGCCACTTCGTTGTCGAGGCCGATTCGAGGTCGTGGGCGGCAAAGATGGTGGTCAGCGCCACCGGCACCTGGAGCGAGCCATTCATCCCCGACATTCCGGGGATGAGCAGCTTTTCCGGCCAGCAGCTCCACTCCGCTCACTATCGCTCTCCCACCGGGTTCACCGGCCAGCGGGTGCTGGTCGTCGGCGGCGGCAATTCCGGCGCGCAGATTCACGCTGAGCTTTCAGAGGTCGCCGACAGCACCTGGGTCACGCTGACCAAGCCCGTCTTCCTGCCGGACGATGTCGACGGCCGCGTGCTGTTCGAACGTGCCACCGCCCGTGTGCTGGGGGCCGACAATGGCGCGAGCGTCGGCAGCCTTGGCGATATTGTCATGGTGGCGCCCGTTCGCGCCGCCCGGGATCGCGGTGACCTGCAGAGCGTCAGGCTCTTTGAACGCTTCACGCCTTCTGGCGTCACCTGGCAGGACGGGACGGAATCCGCTGTCGACGCCATCATCTGGTGCACCGGTTTCCGGCCAGCGCTGAAGCACCTTCAGGCATTGGGGGTTGTCGAGGCGGATGGCCGGATCGCCACCGAGAACGGCCAGTCGACCAGACAGCTCGGATTGTTTCTGGCCGGCTACGGCAACTGGGTGTCGCCCGCGTCGGCCACGCTGATCGGCGCCGGGCGCTCCGCCCGGGAACTTGTGCCCGTGATCCTCGCCGCGCTGTCAAAAGCCGTTTGACATCGACTCGTTGGCGCAGGGAGAAAGTTCCAAGGCCGCCGCGTGTGCTGAACCGGTCGGCCTCGCCAGCGATTTCTCATGACGCCGAAGCGAGGTCCTGGAAGACGACGCAGTCGCGTCCGGGTCCACCGCAGCATATGGCGTCGCACTGCCCGACGAAGCGTTCGAGGCTGCGCTCCAGCGCCCTGAGTTCAGCCAGCCTCGCTTTCACCTCGCTCAGGTGCCCCCGGGCAATGTCGCCCACCTCACGACAATCCTTGTCCGCGCTGATCGAGAGGCCGACCAGCAGACGCACCTGCTCGATCCCGAAGCCGAAGTCACGGCAGCGCCTGATAAAGGTCAGCCGCTCGAGGTCTTCCGCACCATACATGCGCTGCCCGCTTTGTGTCCGGTCGGCGGCCGGCAACAGGCCGATCTCCTCGTAGTAGCGGATCGTCGGCGTGGTTACGCCTGCCGCCTTCGCGAGCTTTCCGATCGACAGCATGTCATCCTCGTTTTCGCCCTTGCCCTTCAAGTTACTTGAAGGATTATGGTCCTGTCCATCTCACCGAAAGGAGATCGACATGACCAACAACAATCAGGCTGGCGCCTGCTGCTCGTCCTGCGCCGCGACCGATGACGCCGCGCTCGCCATTGCCTGCACCCTCGGCGGCTCCGACCGCAAGGATCGCGTCGCCGGCATTCGGGATCTGGCGTCCCGCCACCTTCTGTCGAGCCGCCGCGACCCGCTGACGCTCCACCTCACATACACCGCTGCAGCACTGCCCGAGGTCAGGAACCTGGTGGCCCAGGAAGCGGACTGCTGCGCTTTCCTCGACTTCGACATTTAGTCGGGGGAGCGCGTGGAACTGACTATCACGGCGCCCGCTCGCGCTGCCGCGGCCGCCGACGAGCTCTTTGCCCATTTCGCTCCCGAACTCGCCCAGGTGCCGGCATGACCTCGAACACCAAGAAAGGAATAGTCGCGACCGCTGGCGTGGTTGCCGCATGCGCTGCATGCTGCGCGGTGCCGATTGCGGCCGCCGGTGGCGTTGCCGTTGTCGCCGGGCCGGTCGGCATCGTCGCCGTCCTGTTGGCGGGTGCCGCCGGACTGTGGGCCTTGGCTGCGCGGTCGTGCTAGGCGTCGGCGGACCTGAACGAAGGAAGCAGCCATGCCCGTCTACGCAACTACCGCCCTGATCTATGCCGGCGCAGCGCTGGCCGAGATTGCCGGGTGCTTCGCGTTCTGGGCATGGCTCCGCCAGGGGCACTCGCCGATCTGGCTGTTACCGGGCATTGCCTCCTTGATCGCCTTTGCCTGGCTGCTCACCCTCGCGCCGGTCGAGAACGCAGGACGCGGCTATGCTGCCTATGGCGGCATCTACATCGCGGCGTCGCTGCTGTGGCTCTGGCTGGCCGAAGGGCATGTGCCGGATCGCTGGGACCTGCTCGGCGGAGCGCTTGCGGTCATCGCCGCCGCCGTGATCCTGTTCGCGCCGAGGAACTGACGACACCCCACCGCCAGACAGCCCGGCAGGCTCATGAACAACGGAACGGATGAGCCGGCAATGCCGGCGAGAAGGAAGCTTCACCCTGGCTGGCTCGTCATGCTAGCAGGCCTGGTCGCAACCTTCATGACGACACCGGGCCAGACGGTCGGCGTCGCTCCGTTCATTGATCACATCGCCTCCGATCTCGCGCTGACACGGAACGAAGTGCTCACCTACTACAGCCTTGGTACGTTGTTCGGCGTCTTGCCGGCGCCCTTCATCGGGCGGCTTGCCGATCGCTTCGGGCCGCGTCGTGTCATTACGTTTGCGGTGGTTGCTGTTTCGGCGGCCTGCCTCGCAATGGCGCTCGTCCAGGGGCCAGTGACCCTGGCGGCGGCCTTCACCTTCCTTCGCGGCAGTGCGACCGGCGGGTTGGGGCTCGTCAGCGGCCAGATGATCAACCTCTGGTTCGTGCGCTATCGGGGCCGTGCCAACGCGGTCTCCATGTTGGGCCTCGCCCTGGGCGGTCTCATCATTCCGGGTCTCTCTGAGCAGATCACCGCGGCTTTCGGCTGGCGTGTGTCCTACATGGTGCTTGGTGCGGGAGTGCTGGCCATCATGCTTCCGATCGGCCTCCTTTTCTTCCGGAACCATCCCTCGGCGTACAAGTCCACGCCGGATTTCGGGCGGACGCCGGACGACAAGGCGCCCGTCATTTCAGGTAGCCTGACGGTCAGCGAAGCGCTCCGCGCGCCAATGATGTGGTACTTCCTTGACGTCGCTGTGGTCCTCAACGCGGTCGGAACGGCCCTGGTGCTCGACCATCTGCGCCTCCTCGACGCAGAGGGCATCGACCGCAGCGCCGCAATCTCGCTCCTCGGCATCGTTCCAATGATGCAGGTCATCGCGGTGATTGGTGGCGGCTTGCTGATCGATCGCCTCGGGACCAGAGCTACAGGCCTGATCGGCCTTGCGATCAACGGGCTGGCCATTGTCTGCGTGGTGGCCCGGCCGGACCTGCTCGGTGGAGCAGCATATGTCGCGCTGCTCGGCCTGTCGCTTGGTACACTTCAGGTCGTACAAGGTGCTGCAATGGCTGAACATTTCGGCATGCGCGCGATGGGAGCGCTGCGCGGCATCGTGTTCGTCGTCGGTGCCTTCGGCGCAGCAGCCGGTCCCCTGATCTTTGCGGTCTGGTCACCCGAGACTGGCTACGCGGCCTTTCTGACGCTCGTCGGCGTGGCCGCTCTCCTTGGTATCTTCTCCCCAGCGCCGCACGCGGCGCGCAATCGATGACCAGAATCTCACTCACAGAGCGCGCGGCCCGCCACGTGCTACTCAGCCTCAGAGGTACTGGGCTCTACTCTTTCGCTCGGCGCTGGTGATGCTCGGCATCGGCTGGAATTTCCTCTATGTTGGCAGCACCAACCTGCTGACCCGCACCTATGCTGCTGCCGAAAAGTCCAAGGCTCAGGCGGCGAACGATCTCACCATCTTCGTCGTCGGCCTCATGGCATCACTGAGCGCCGGCGCGCTACACAGCGCAGTCGGCTGGCAGACAATGAACATCTGGCTGCTGCCATGGCTTGCAGCGGCTGCAGGGGTCATTCTCTGGCTACTTCGATCAAGCCGACGCAGGAAACAATTCGGTTGAAGTCGCAGTCGGCGGCAGCTGGGTCGCATCAGATGCATGGGCCAATCGTAGGATTCGCGACCATTGCCTGTATTGCCAGGAATGCGGCAGGCCTGTGCGCACTCCCCAACAACAAACCCTGTCGTCCCCTGGTGCTAGTTTCTAAATGATCTTTCCTGATGGTCAGCAAAAAGCCCGGAATTCCGGGCTTTTTCGCATCTCTGCTCTCGGTTGGGAATTTCCTGATCGCCGCGTTGGCGACCTTTGCCAAGGGGTCTGGCGACCTGCGCCCCCCCCCGAGCCTTCCGGCCAGCAACGGAAAATTGGCCCCAAACTCTGAACGGATACAACTTTAGCCAACGCCACAAAGGTCCGGTGACATCTGGCCTGGGGCGCGGGTCCGTGTCGACTGATGACCTGCCGAGCAGGCGGCTGATAGATTCGGGCACCTTCACCCGAGCGGTGGAGTCGGGCATCTGCCGCTTACACGGCTGAAGGGCCGGTGTCAGTCCCGGCCCTCGCCCTCGCCCCAGGCCAGATGTCCAGTGCCATGGACAATCGAGAACGAGTCGACCTTCTTCTCGATTCAACGTCTGATGCGGAGTGGGGCTCTGTTGCTTTTCGCCGAGATCCCTAGCACCCTCTATTTGCGTTGGTTTGGGGGGATCATGAGAACGATTGGCATACGTGCTGGCAACAGAGGGATCACGTTCGCGATCTACGACTCTGACAACCGCCAGGTGCTCAACGTCGAGGAGATCAGGATTCCCGCTGCATTTTCGACGCCGGATGGGCTGAAGTACCTCCGCAGCAACCTGCTCGACATTCTTAGGGAGTTCGAGGTCGAGAAGGCCGGCATCCGGGTGACGGAAGCCCTTGCCAAGTCCGTGCACCCGGAACGCATCCAGATTGAGGGTGTCGTCCAGGAAGCGTTCGCGAGCAGCAAGCTCATGGCCTACTATACCGGCCAGATCGCCACCATCACCACGAAGGCCGGCATCGCTCGAGACGATTTCAAGCCCATGGTCGACGGTGAGAAGGACCCTGGTGTCGCCAACTGGAAGAAGCTGGCGAAGGAAGAGCGCGAAGCCCTGCTCTGCGCGATGGGAGCGGTGAATGCTTAAGCCCTACAACAAGGCCGAGCTGACCTTCGACATCCTGCGCGAGATCGGCCAGGACGGGCGCAATTCCCGGGTCTTCGTCGTCCACGACCATCAGCTTAACGCCGAGATCGTCGCCAAGCAGATCGAGAAGGCGAAGATCGCTGACATCAACAACCTTTTCGAGGAGTCGAAGGCGCTCTACGCGAGCTCGCATCCCAACGTCGTTCAGATCCACTACGCATGCTTCGACGCGGACTATGTCTACCTGGCGATGCCATACTACCGGCGCGGGTCCGTGAAGAGCCTCATCACCGGCAAGTGGATGACCGTGCGCGAGATCATCGTCATCGCAGCCCAGATGTTGAGCGGCCTGCACAATATTCACTCGAAGCGCTTGGTCCACTTCGACATCAAGCCCGACAACATCCTGCTCTCCGATCGAGGCGAGGCCCTCGTTTCCGACTTCGGCCAAGCCAAACAGATGAACTTTTCCGGTATCGCCGGCCAGGATCGCCTCTACAACAAGATGCAGCCCCCGGAGGCCTTCGGGAAGGACCAGTTCGACAACCGCTTCGACATCTACCAGGTCGGCCTGACTCTGTACCGGATGTGCAACGGGAACGAAGCATTCTACGAGCAGTTCAACAAGTACACTGGAGATCGCGACGCCTTCAGGATGGCCGTGAAGCAGGGAAATTTCCCAGACCGCAAGGCATTCGCAAGCCACGTCCCATCCAAGCTCCGAAAGGTCATTCGTCGTTGCCTAGAGGTAGATCCCACCGCCCGTTACGGGAGTGCGATCGAGATTACGAATGCCCTGGCCGATATCGATGGAGCCGAATTGGACTGGCGACTGCAGTCCCACCCTGATAAGAAGGTGTGGAGCAAGAACGAAAGTGGAACAACATACTCCCTTTCCGTTTACGCGGACGGAAGGTCTGAGCTGTACAAATCGGTGAATGGCGGGGATGCTCGTCGCGTTCTAGACGGTTGTCGCGACGGCATAGCCGAAAAAGACCTGCAGAAGCTACTTGGCTCATACTGATGAAGAAGATCAAGAACGATCGCTCGAAGTACTTGACCAGGGCAACGCTGGTGTCGCGGAGACACGCCTCCACTCAGGGCCCCGAGCCCCGAACGGCGGAGGACTACCGAAACGCCAAGGGTGACGATGACGGCTACATCACCTACAGAAGGGACCCTCGCATGACGAAAGAGAAGGCCTGACGCAGGATCTGAACGGCTTGAACCAGCGTCAGTCGCGCTTTGTAAAGTCGATGCGGTCCCAACCCTCCTGCGCCTCCTCATACTGCGCGCGCATTTCATCCCGGTGTTCTGCCTCCCACTTCACCATCCTGGCAAAATCCTGCTCCATGAGAGCGTCGGTGATCGCGCTCTCGGGCACCAGAATTTGTCCCGTCATCGGCTGAAATGGACTTGCCTTCAGGTCGAGCACGATCTGGTCGAGGGCCTCGGTCGGCAACGTTATCTTCTCAGAGCTCCTAGTGCGCAGAATGTTGATTTCCGCCGAGAACTGACCCGGGATTTCCACCGAGAAGTGACCCGCCTCTAGGTATGTTTCGGGTCGGGTTTGATGGTCAAGGTTCTGGCTTTCTCCTTCGTGGTTTTGGGATCGTGAGCGGAGCTGTTCTTGAAGCGGAAGC
>NZ_JAFKHE010000009.1 GCF_017307495.1 Devosia sp.
GAGTTCTAAGCTCAATCGTGGACAGGAAGGCCCAATTCCTGACGGGCGGCAATCAAATCGTCTTTGTAATAAAGTTTTCCTGCGCACTCTTCATTGAATTTATCAACCTCACGCTTAAAAGATACGCTACCCGCATTAAATACAGACATAGCCTCGTTCAGTTTTTCGCGCTTCGAGTTAAACAAATCGACTTTTTTATTAAATTCTCTAACAGAAGCGGCTTTTCGTTCATCAATAATGATTGCTATATACTCAAGCTGTGACTTTTCTTTTTTTAGTTCGTCTTGTTTACGTTCAATTTCAGCGTGTATAAGCGTTCTTGAATCTTCAATTTTACCAATGTTATTTTCCCTCTCTACGCAGTCTTTTAAACGTGCAGGACTTAATGTAGTTGAAGGATAAGTTTTTATCGAACGCCCTACTGACGCTAAGCCGCTCCCCACCCTAAATTTCATGCGGGCCGCGTGCGATTCTCCAATGGTGAAGACCACCGTAGAGGCGATTGCGACAAGGCAGATCGATCTAGCTGCCACCACTGTGATCCCGTTATGCAGATAGCTGATTATGCAGCGTCGAGGGGCCGTGTCCACCCGATCTGAAGCCTCTTACTCAATCAACTTCTGCGTCTGATAATGTGCATTATGGAACCAATTTTGAAATATCGGTGAAATACTCGGCCAGTCAAAAAGACCCTATCGGCATCGGTATGGTCTTTTTATTTCAAAACCATAGTAATGATGCCCTCCGATTCGCGAGGCAGGCCGTCACGAATACTTGCGGCCGGCAAGGGGCGTTAGGGGGCAATTTCCGATTAAATCTTGCTGGAATCGCCCCTATCCGGCACCATTGACCGAATCGGGTGGCGATTCTGCCGCCTGTTTTGAAAGGTTCACGGAGAGCCAGAAACACAAAAACCCGCCAAAGGGCGGGCTTCTGATACCGGCGAGCCGGGAAAACTTGGTATCTGGACAATTCCAAGTTTCCCCCAATCGCCGGATGATTGCAAGAGCTTTTCTTGCCACGGGATCGCTTTGCCTTTTTCAGGCGGCAACACCGTGAGCAGCCCAGCCCCTTTGGCCGAAACGCCGAAGGGAAAACATATGTTCAGAGCTATTGGGGACACAAACCCCGCCGATTTATTGGGAAATGTCAGCGACCGCCGCGCCAGCTTGAGGGCGCAGCGCACAGGCCAGCCAGTGCGGCGCACATCCAGACCCGCAGGACGGTGCGAAGGGCTTTTCTGGCGCAGAATCACGGCGCGGGAAGCTGGCCAGATCAGGCTAGGCGCGCGGAAATACGAGCTTGCCACCAAGCAGGCTGGGGCGCGCAATGGTGCGCTCGGCAGTGTCGCCCTTGAGGTGCTGGACTATCTGACCCGCCTGATCGGCAAGGACGGCCGCCTAGAGCCATCGCTTGATTATCTCATGGGGAAGCTGCGCCGATCCCGTGACGCCGTCCATCGGGCTTTGAAAGCCCTGCGTCAGCACGGTTTCCTTGACTGGCTGCGCCGTTACGTCCCGACCGGCAACGAGGGGCGCGGCGTTCAGGTGCAGCAGACCAGCAATGCCTACCGCCTTTCCCTGCCAGAGCGTGCTAGGCGGCTGCTTGGCCGGATGATCGGAGATTGCCCCGTCCCGGACGATTTCGCCCATGCACGGGAAGCGCAGGCGGCCGAGATCGAGCAACAGATTGCCGCCCTTCCCATGCGCGGCCAGATGCGCATGAAGTTCGAGGATGGGGGCATCGCCGCATCCATGGCGGTCATTTGGGAGGGGATTCAGCGCAAGAAAGAACGTGAGTCCGCTAGCCGGACTGAATCCATGCTCAATTCTTTTTCTAAGGAGATTTGATGCGGAATCCGCTTCGCGGATGAGTTTTTGTATCATCCCATGACCCAATCATACCGACATGCTCAGACCGTCAACGGCTGCGCCGTGCTCCACTGCGTTTCGCCCCTATCGGGTGACTGGTCTTGCGCGTGACGGTGGGTGGATTGCATCGGGACGGGGAACATCGCCCGCCTGCGGCGGGAGTTCGCTTCTCGCCTTCGGCGTGAATCGAACGGGGAACGGCAATTTTCAGGCCAAATTGGGAAGTTCGCAGGGGGCTGAGAGGCCGATATTGTCTGCAGGGAAGTGTTTTTTGGGAGGCCGCACCGTGGGCTTTCCGTCGAAGGCTTGGCGAGAAAGAGCTTGAAAAGTGTACACTTTTCGTGTACGGTTTCTATATGAGGCGAAGATTTAGACCTCATGAATAAATTTTGTAGGACAGCACCGATGATTTTAGAGGCGTGCATTTCAAGAAGGACGATTTTAGGTGGAACTAGAATGGGATGAAAACAAGCGTGAGCAAAACATACAGCTCCGCAATGTAGATATGGTCTACGCAGCTCTGATTTTTGAGGGGGAGTACCTTACAAAGGTCGATAGCCGGAAAGATTACGGCGAAGAAAGACTAATTTCTCTGGGTATGGTCGATGGTGAATGCTTTGTCGTCGTCCATACCGAGCGAGATGGAGTCACTCGCTTGATAACCGCATGGAAAGGAGGTCGCAGTGAGCGACAACAATATGAAGCGGGCATCGCTCGCGGACATAAGGAAGATGAAGGAGCAGGGTAAGCTCCATCACGATCCCAAAGCCCCCGAAGGTGAAAGCCTTGGCGCAGATTTTTGGGCAAATGCAAAGGTAGAAGGCTCTAAGAAACAGCCCAAATCGGTGCATTTAAAGCTTGACCCTGACGTTTTTGAATATTTTCATCGCGAAACCGGAGGCAAAGGACATCTGACAAAAATGCAGAATGTCCTTCGAGCCTATGTCGCGGCGCACCGATAAGCGCCGCGACATTTCGCTTTTAGAAACTGGATAGATCGAGCAAAGCGAAGATCGGGAGCCGCGCCACAGGTTCGAGCGGCGGACGTGGTGACTGTCCGGTTTATGCTTCGGCCTCGCCCGAAGCCTCTTCATCGTCGTTATCGGCATGCGTGACCGCGCCGCCTTTGCGCGATCGACGTTGCCGCGCCTGATCCTCTAGGGCGGTTTCGACGGCAGAGCGCATCGCCTTGAGCGGTTTCATCCACCATGTCACCGACCAACCCTTGGCACCGGTCAACTTCGAATGGACGGTGAAGGTGCCGAGATTCCACGACAACCAGAGCAGGCCGCCGCCGATCGCCAAGGACAAGATGACCTCATGCAGATGCAAAAGGTCGAAGAACACCAGCCCGAACAGCATCAGGCCGCCGCAGACGGCGACCGTTCCGAGAAACAAACTCCGGTGAAGATGAACGCTTTCGAGCGTCGATAGCTGGATCGAGCGAGCGCGAGCTTTCACGAAGTCGCTGTTCACTTCCAGAACGCCGTCGCGGAAATAGACCTTTTTAGCCATCAGACGACAGGCGCTTTCCCGCATTCGACTTCGAAAACATGGCCGTTTTCGAGTTCCCGCACCTTTTTAGGTTTCAGGAGGCGTAGGCTCGACGTGTACAGCGCCAGCTCGACGTTATCGCCCATCGCCGCCGCGACATTGCAGGTGCAGAAGGCGGCCGGATCGGCGTGCTTTTGCAGCCCACGCGCGGCGTTTATTTCCTTTTGCCGGCCGCTTCTCCAATCGGTCAGGGCTTTCTGCCCCTGTTCGAGGATGACCGGCGCCACGCTGTTCACGCCCCCCTCAACGAGGCCGCCAAGAGCATTGCCATGCTGTTGCAGATAGGCCTGCCCCTCTTTCCCGTACATACCGAAGAATTTCTGTAAAGCGTTGCCGGCTCGCGCCTTCAACTGCGCCGATTGCTCAACCATCCAATTGTTGAGCTTTGCCACATATTCTTTTTCGTCCTTTTCCAGACGTTCGGCGGCGGCTTTGCGGCCGGCACTCACCGAAGCGATGCAGGCCGGCACGTAATATTTTTCTGTCAGGCGGGGCGTGATGACATTGGGTGCCAGAACCAGATAGTTGAATCCGAACCAGAGCAGCAGGCCTCCCAGCAATGGGGCGAGCGCCTCGATAGGCAGAAAGTCTTTTAGCGATCCGGTCATCATGCTTTCCGGTATGGGTTTTTGTCGACTACAGCCGACCATTTCTTGCGTGTCCAGTATGGAACGAGCCGAGCGCGGATCGGATTCAATCCACCTGTTCGCACAATGATTTGACTGCCCCGTTTCATCCGCATGATTTCTTCAGGGCGCATGAGCGGGACGCCGACCACGGAGAGATTTTCGGCCGTGGTGCTGGTGCGGCCGCTGCGATTGACGGCGGTTTTTTCGCCCAGCATCGCGGAAATTTCCCGCGCTAAGGTATCCTCGCCAATGTTGAAGAAGGAGCGCGTTTCACACAGCCCCATAATGTCGGCAAAGCCGTTTTCGCCGTAAAGATCGGGGCTGGCGAGAGCGGCGCGTGTCTGGCTGAACAGCCAAACCCGCAGGCCGGCTTCGCGGGTTTCGCGCAGATGGTTTCGCAGATCGGGCAGGAATCCGAGGGCGGGCGCTTCATCCATCAGCATGTAGACCGGCCGCGCCGCACCTGGTCGGCCGACAGCCAGGCCGATCGTCCCCATGACCAGGTTGAGCCACGGGAACGCAACCTTCATCCGGCCAGTCGGCACCATCAGATAGACGGTGATATTTTCGCGCTTGAGCCGGCCGAGATCGAGGCCGTCCCGCGCCGTGTGATCCCCTAGCGGCGTGTCCGGCGTGTAGCGATCCGTTGCCAGTTGCGCTTTGGATATGACGCCCTGCCATTGTGCCGGCGTCTTCATCAGACCGATGAGCCGTGTCGCCTCGGCCTGCAAGAACCGGCTTTCCTTAACGCCCTGCATCCACATCAGGCGTTGCTCGATCGCGGACGGGTCTTCGCGCACCATCCCCCACAGGAAGGCGAGCGTTTGATGCCCCTTCGGTTCCCGCAGGATTTGCCAGACCATGAACACGGCCAGCAACGCCGCCGCCTCGTCGTTCCAGTAGGAGCCGGAATCGCGCCTGTCCGTGACCATCAGCAGCCGCGACAGGCTCCGCGCATCGTCCGGCAGATTGTAGCCTTTAGCCAACACGGAAAGCGGGTTGAAACCCGAATCCGGCAGGGCTGCGCCCGTCAGTTGCGCCAGTTCGTCCGCAAACGGGTTTAGATAGATCACCGCGCCCTTTGTCGCCCTGTAGCGTGCCGTCATGGCCGCAAGCTGGGCTTTTGGGTCAGTGACGATAAAAGACCCCTCACCGGCTTCCAGAAGCGCCGGAATGACAAGCGCTGTGGATTTTCCCGCGCCGCTGCCGGCGATCGTCAGCAAATGCCCCTCGCCGTGACGGAACAGATCGGCCTTTCGAAACCAGCCCCGCCAGTGACCGAGGAACAGGCCACCGGCCGCAGTCATTCCGGCCGAACGCAGCGCCCGCAGGTTTGCCCATTGCGACCGGCCGAAGGGCGATCGGTGTTTCATCCACCACAGCCCGAGCAGCCGGCGCGGCGAATGGAGGACGAGGCGCAGCAGGCGCAGCGCCACGAAGAAGCCGACCACCATCACGGCGGCTTTTGCATAGGACGGCCAATCGGCGGGCATCAGCGCCCAAAGGCCGCCGATCGCCGCCGCTATCCCCCGCGCGATCGAGAACAGCAGGCCATAGGCATCGGCCAAAAAGCTGTCGATGCTCTGATGAATTTGCCGCTCGTTCATCGCCCCATCCCCCCGCCCGCGCCATGGGCGGGGGATAAATTCGTCCTTCTTTCGAAATTGCCTTCGAAAAGGCTTCGAAAATGGTATCTTCGAAGCCTTCGAGAATCATTTTCGAAGGTTTCGATCGAAGGGGAGAGCATGGCCGAGGAACGTATGTCACTGGCAGAGGCGGGGGAGGTTTTAGGCATAGCGCCGAACAGTGTGCGTTCCCGTTGGAAGGCCGGAAAAATCAGGGGTGAACGCGATAACGAGCAGAAAGTTTGGGTCTGGCTCGACCGCGAGAAAGCCGCAAATGACAAAGCTTCGAAGCCTCCTGTTTCGAAGCGTTCGAAGGACACTTCGAAGCCTTCTTTCGAACCTTCGATCGAAGGTTCGAAAGATAAGGCGATCAGCGCCTTAGAAGCGCATGTTCAGACATTGGCCGAACAGCTTTCCGTTGCCAATGCCGAGATTGACCGGCTGCGCCCGAAGGCAGAGGCGGCCGACCGGTTGGAAGCCGAGGGCGAAGGCTTGCGCGGTCAATTGGCAATCCGCGCCGAGCAGTTGGAGGAACTGCGCCGCATCCTTGCGGAGGCCAAAACCGACCACGCCGAGGAACTGCGCCGCCTGATGGAGCAGCCCCGCATGAAAGGTTTTTTCGCCCGTCTGTTTTCTCGCTAGTCCCTGTTTGACCGGAGAAGGGAGCAGGGGGCATCAACTCCAGCCAAACAGGTTAACGACATTTTAGCAGAGGTCGTGGCAGTCTTGTAGAGGGATAGCCAGATGTGTATTTATTAACATAAATACTCTGGCTTAGGCGGGGAATGCCCCCCCCTAAGAACCCCCAAACAAGGGGCATCGGCCGCCGATGGGCGCACCTCGCAAATCGCCCGAGAAGAAGCGGGACGTTCGAACCGCCGTCATGCTGACTGCGCTCGAACGCGCCCAGCTTGAGGAGCGGGCGGGCGCTTGCGGATTGTCACTGTCCGAGTTCATGCGCCGGCAGTCTCTCGGCCGCGCCATGCCGGCGGCTGCGATCGACAACCGTGCCCGCGCTCTGCTCGCCACGGCGTTGCTGCGGCTTGGCGTGAACCTGAATCAGATCACGCGCCGCATGAACGCCGGCCGCCTCGACAGCTTCGGTTTGCCCGCGCTGATCGAAGACATCCGCTCACACCTCGACAGGATCACTCATGAACCCGATCGAGATCGGGCAGGGTAAATCCTTCAAGGGACTCGCCCGTTACCTGCTGCATGATGCGCGGCAGGAGGGCGAATTATCGCGCGACACCACCGAGCGGGTCGGATGGGTGCAGTCGTTCAATCTCGACGGCGCGAGCGGCAACAGCGCATGGCGGTTGATGGCTGCAACCGCGTTGAGCGCCGGCGACCTGAAGGACGCCGCGGGCATCAAGCGCGGCAAGCCCGCGGTGAACACCGTCTACCATTTCGCGATCACGTTTCCGGCGAGCGAGAAACTGACCGAGGGCATAGAACGCCGATCGGTCGAGGGCGCATTGAAGGCCTTGGGGCTGGACGAATATCAGGCGCTCGCCATCAAGCACACCGAGACGGAGCATCCACACGTCCATGTCATGGTGAACCTGATCCACCCCGAAAACGGGGTTTCGGCCGCGTCGAAGCAGCCGGACGGTTCACCTTCGCCGCTGTCAAATTCCCAGCGCAAATTGCAGACATGGGCGAAGCGCTTCGAGCGGGAGAACGGACTCGAGATCACCGAGGGACGGTTGGCCAATGCCAACAGGCGGGCGCAGGGCGAGAAGGTGGACGCGCGGCGCAAATCCCGCCCCGTTTACGAGCGGGAGAAGCGGGAAGGGCGCGACGATCGCTTGGCATGGCTGAAGGAGCGTCAGCAGGCTACCGCCGCCGCGCTTACCGCCGAAGGCCGGCAGATGGGCGACAGGCACAAGGAAGAATGGACAGGCCTGAAGGCTTCCTATGCCGACGAAAAACGCGCCATGACCAAGGAGAAGGATAGTGCTGTTCCGCGTGCGATCGAGCGCATCAAGGAAGATCACAAGCCGATATGGTCGGCCTTGTTCATGCGGCACCGTTCCGAGCTAGAAGACTTTCGGCGTGACGAGCAATCGCCTTTCGGCCGGCTGTGGCATGCGGCGGCCGTGGTGCGCGATCGAGCCGGCGAGGGCGATCTTGTCGGCGGATTGGTTGCCGCATTCTCCGCAGAGCAGCGCCGCGCGATCGTGATGAAACAGCATGATCGGGAGCGGGCGAAAATCGGCATGCAGATCCGGACGCGGATCTCCGCCACGATCGACCAGATCCGCGATGACCATGCCGGCGCATTGGTGCAGGCGCGGCATCGTTTCATGTCGGAATGCGAGGCGCTACGCCAACGTCAGGACGAGGCACGGGCGGCCTTGCGCGATCGTTGGAACCAGCACAACGCCGAGCGCGGCGCTGCATTGCAGAAGGTTCGAGGTATAGGGCAGAGTGTTCAACGCGATCATGGCCGGAATCGCGGCCTAGAACCGTAGCTTTATCAATCTTTTAATCGTGAAAGAAGTAAGCGTTTGTTGTGTCGCTACAAATAAGCTCGTCGTACCCATTGTACTCCGGAATTTTTGGGAATTTGCACGCCGAAATTCTATAAGACGAAGTGCTTAGTATATGAGAAGCAGTTGAGCTTTGCTCGTTTACCCATTTTATAGTTTTAAATGATTTTCCAGACACAACATTATGTCCTTCGCATTCTGATTTGCTATTTGACGATGTTATTATATCAAGAATTTCTTTTGCTGCATATTTAGAGCAATAAAGAACATATAGATCGTAGTCGCACTTATTATAGAATGATCTAAAGCTCCAATCGCGGTTGTCATCAACGCCAATACAATTGTTGGCATAAAATGATTTACCATACCTTTGATGTGTCTCCCATTTATCTAGTGCAAATATTACTGAAGCTAAAACAACTATAATTGAAAGAGATACTTTTAAAAAAGTTTTCATCAAAGAAATCCGTCGATCTCTAAATTTATGGACTGGCGTCACGACACGAAAGCGATGAATCTGCTAACCCCTATCCTTGGGGGAGCAATCAAGCGATCGTGGCGGCGTTTCGTCAAGGCGTGAGATCGGCAGGGCTTGCAATCTGATAATCTCCATTATGGAACAGGCGTTGAGTTCTAAGCTCAATCGTGGACAGGAAGGCCCAATTCCTGACGGGCGGCAATCAAATCGTCTTTGTAATAAAGTTTTCCTGCGCACTCTTCATTGAATTTATCAACCTCACGCTTAAAAGATACGCTACCCGCATTAAATACAGACAT
>NZ_JAFKHE010000004.1 GCF_017307495.1 Devosia sp.
TGTCCGGGATCAGCGCCTATGGCACAGAATTGAGGGTGTGATTTAAGGAGTGTTCGGTTCTCGTCTAAGACGAAGGAACGAACATGAATTCGAAGTTGACTGGCGGCAAACGCTCCGCCGAGCATGTGGTCAAAGACATCCGTCGGGCGACACGGCGGCACTTTTCCTCGGAAGACAAGATCAGGATCGTGCTGGATGGCCTTCGTGGCGAAGACAGCATTGCCGAGTTGTGCCGCAAGGAGGGGATTGCCCAGAGCCTCTACTACACCTGGTCGAAGGAATTTCTGGAAGCCGGCAAGCGGCGACTGGCAGGCGACACGGCCCGTGCTGCGACGACCGGTGAAGTGCAGGACCTTCGTCGCGAGACCCGCGCGCTGAAGGAGGCAGTCGCGGACCTGACGCTGGAGAACCGTCTGCTCAAAAAAAGCATGATCGCGGATGGGGGCGACGACGAATGAGATACCCCGCATCCGAAAAGCTCGAGATCATCAAGATCGTCGAGCAGTCGCACCTTCCGGCGAAGAAGACGCTGGATCAGCTCGGCATTGCGCGGCGCACCTTCTACCGCTGGTATGACCGCTATGTCGAAGGCGGCCCGGAGGCGTTGGAGGACCGTCCTTCCCGGCCGAACCGGGTGTGGAACCGCATCAGCGCCGAGGTCCAGAGCCAGATCATCGACATGGCGCTGGAACAGTCCGAGCTGTCACCACGTGAGCTGGCGGTGCGCTTCACCGATGAGAAGCGCTACTTCGTGTCCGAGGCGACCGTCTATCGCCTACTCAAGGCCCATGACCTCATCACCAGCCCGGCCTTCGTGGTGATCAAGGCCGCCGACGAGTTCAGGGACAAGACCATGCGTCCCAATGAGATGTGGCAGACAGACTTCACCTACTTCAAGATCATCGGCTGGGGCTGGGTCTATCTGTCGACCGTGCTCGACGACTTCTCCCGTTACATCATCGCCTGGAAGCTGTGCACGACCATGCGGGCCCAGGACGTGACCGAAACGCTGGAACTGGGCCTTACGGCTTCAGGCTGTGACAGCGCCAGGGTGTTGCACAAGCCAAAACTGCTCAGCGACAACGGGCCGTCCTACATCGCCAGCGAACTCGCCGAATGGATCGACGCCAACGGCATGAGCCATGTCCGCGGCGCTCCGCTTCATCCGCAGACCCAGGGCAAGATCGAGCGCTGGCATCAGACGCTCAAGAACCGCATCCTGCTGGAGAACTACTTCCTGCCGGGCGATCTCGAACGCCAGATCGAAGCCTTCGTCGAGTATTACAATCACCGACGCCACCACGAGAGCCTTGGCAACGTGACCCCGGCCGACGCCTACTTCGGCAGGGCCTCTGCTATCATCGAACAACGAGAAAGGATCAAACGACAGACGATCGAGCTCCGGCGCTTGCAGCACCGCAAACTCGCCGCTTAACATCAACCAAAGATCGAGGCCGACACTCCGCTAAATCAAGCAGCCATCAGCGCCAAATGTTCTGACGACGGACAG
>NZ_JAFKHE010000010.1 GCF_017307495.1 Devosia sp.
AAAACCCCGATCGGCCGGCGAGGCGTGAGCCTCATTCATTCTGCGGACTACCGCGAGGGGCAAAGGCCCCGCCGGCCCGTTCGCTTCATCTCTCCAACGGAGGGATGGCTCTTTGACAAACTCCGAAGCCGCAAGGCTGTCGGATGCATCGGCACGTCCGGCGCTCACCCGTGTCCGGCGCTCGCGCTGAGCGTGGCGCGGGTGATGCCGAGGCGAGCCAGCGCCGCGTCGTAGCGGTTCTCGATCGGCAGGCCGAACAGCAGCTCGCGCGAGAACGGCACGGTAAGCCAGCCATTGCCCTGAATTTCGTTTTCGAGCTGGCCCGGACTCCAGCCGCAATAGCCGAGCGCGAACAGGGCCTCGCTCGGCTCGTCGTTGAAGGCCATCGCCTTGAGGATATCGAGCGTTGCCGTGAGGCAGATCTCGTCGGTGACCTCGTAGGAATTGCCGGCGCGGAAATAGTCCGAAGAATGCAGGACGAAGCCGCGGCTCCGCTGCACCGGGCCGCCGCGCAGCACCTGCCGGTTCTTGACCTTGTCAGGGAGCTGGATCAGCTCGTCCTTGTCGCCCAGCTTCAGCTCCTCGAGGATGTCGGCGAAGCGCATGTCTTCGAGGCTCTGGTTGATGACGAGGCCCATCGCGCCTTCCTCGCCGTGTCCCACCAGGTAGATCACGGTATCGCGGAAGCGTTCGTCGCCCATCTCGGGCATGGCGACGAGAAACTGGCCCCTGAGCGTGTCCATGGGTGTCGGTCTCCTTGCCGGCAGCACCGGCCGCCCGTCAGTGTAGACCCGGTCCGGGCTCCTGCCTAGTTGGGGTTCACGATGGTCTGATCCGGCTTTCCATTTCGCTGCCGCTCCGCTATCCGGAAGCCATGCGCGTGCCGGCTATTCTGCTCATTGCCAGCCTGAGTGCCACAGCCCAGGCGGGCGAGACGGCGTGGCAGGAACTTGCGCCCGGCGCCCGGGCGCGGCTGATCTCGTCCGACGTCGCGGCCGCCGACGGCACCACGATGATCGGCCTCGAACTGGACATGCCGCTCTCGAGCAATACCTACTGGCGCGTGCCCGGCGAGACGGGCATCCCGACCGTTCTCGATCTTGCCGGATCGTCGGGCGTGTCCGGCCACCAGATGCTCTGGCCCTATCCAGCGATCGAGACCAGCACCGGCTATGTCGACTTCGTCTATCGCGGCCCCGTGGTGTTGCCGGTGCAGCTCAGCCTCGACGGCGGGCCGGTGGATCTCAAGATCGCCGTCACCATGGGAATCTGCTCGGACGTCTGCGTGCCCGTGATGAGTTCGTTCCAGTTGCCCCTGTCATTCGCAGCGCCCGATCGTGCGCAGGGGCTCCGCATCGCCCAGGCTGTCGCGCGCACGCCCCTGGAATGGACCGGGACGAACAACCCCGTGCCCGGCGTCGCCTACGATGCCGGCACCGATGCGCTGGCCGTTTCCGTCTCCGGCGAAGTCGACCCGCTGTCGCTGATCGCGGACGCCGGTGAGGGCGGGCAACTCTTTGGTGCGCCGCAAAAAAGCCCGGATGGAAACTTAGTCCTCCTGCCACTGCTCGGGGGAGACCAAGGCCGGAACGTGGAGGGTACGCCCGTTCGGCTGACGTTCATGACCGAAATGGGCCCGTTCTCGGTGGAACGGCGGATAAGTTCCGCCAGATCGACTGCGTCGGGCGGTTGATCTAGGGTGCGTCCTCCCGTATGCCGGGGCGGCAGCGTAGTTTGGTCAAGGGAGCCAGCCAGAAAATGACGATCGCGCGCGGCGACAGAATTCCGTCTGTCCCCATCAAGCTGGTTGGAACCGGTGACACCATCGACACCACGTCCGATGCGGTGCTGGGCCACGGTCTCGTTGTCTTCTTCGGCGTGCCGGGAGCCTTCACCCCCACCTGCGACACCTCCCACCTCCCGGGCTTCGCCGCCAATACGGCCAAGTTCAAGGCGCTGGGCGTGGACAAGGTGGTGTGCGGCACCGTCAATGACCACCACGTGACCCGGGCCTGGGCCGAGCGCTCGGAAGCGATTGGCAAGGTGGAGTTCATCGCCGATGGCGACGGGATCCTCGCCGACGCCATGGGCCTCAGCAAGCAGATGTCCGGCATGGGCAAGCGCTTCGCGCGTTTCGCCATGGTCATCAGGGATGGCGTGGTCCAGGACCTGTTCGTGCAGGACGTCGCGGGCGTGACCGTCAGCGGTGCACCGGCTGTGCTGATGGCGCTGCAGGCCGCGCAGGTGAGCGCATGATGAACCTGGCTGTTGTCTCCCGCCTGGTCGCCACCGGCGCCGCGGCGCTGGCGCTCTCCGCCTGCTCGATGGGCAGCATGTTCGCGCCGGCCTCGAGTTCGTCGCCGATGCAGACGGCCAATCCGACCCAGGCGGAATTGCAGACCGGCACAAGCAACGCGCTGCCGGCCATTGCCACCGAATGCCCGCCGATCAAGGTGAAGGCGGGCGGCGAAGCGCTGTTCTACTACGGCAAGGGCAAGGTCGGTAATCCCAAGGACCTCAACTACCAGGCGATCATCGACAAGCAGTCACGCAACTGCGTGGTCTCGAACGGCCTGATCACGGTGAAGATGGGCATGGTCGGCCGCCTTTTGCTGGGTCCGGCCGGCAACCAGACGAACGTCAACGTTCCGGTGCGCTTCACGGTCGAGCGCGATGGTGTCGCCCTCTTCTCCGAGAAGTACGACATTCCCGTCACCATCACCCCGCCGAACCAGTCGGAGGAGTTCGTGAAGGTGGTCGAGAACGTTGCCGTGCCCTACACCGGCGGCGAGCAGATCGTCTTCTACGTCGGCTTCGACAGCTAGCCAGCCGCCATTGCAGCCCCAATCACAATGTCATCCCCGCGAAAGCGGGGATTTCCGTTCTTGGCGGGCACCGCTTTCGTCAGGGAGGGTACGCCGGCAGTTGACATTCCCGATCCGAAACGGCTTAGCATCTCTCGACTGCGGGAGAGACCAGCCTCGCGCTGGCGCCGAAGGAGCAACCGCCCCGGAAACTCTCAGGTACCAAGGACCGCAGTCGACTAGGACTCTGGAAAGCAGGCGATCTCGCCTCACCGAAGGAGCAACTCGCCCATAGGCGGCGAGGAAATCTCTCAGGTTAGCGGACAGAGGGGGCGCGGAACACAAGGGGGCGGTCGCTCCGTTGTGTTGCTGTGCAGTCAACCCTTGGTGTCCGAAATGGCCGAAGCAGCCCCCGACGATCTCAAGACCGTAGTCCTCAACGACAAGCATGTCGCGCTGGGCGGCCGCATGGTGCCGTTCTCGGGCTACTCGCTGCCGGTGCAATACCCCACCGGCATCATCGCCGAGCACAAGTGGACCCGCGAGCACGCCGGCCTGTTCGACGTCTCCCACATGGGTCCGAGCTTCCTCGTGCTCGACAACAAATCCGGTGACGGCGAGGCGGACCATGCCGCCATTGCGGCCATCGTCGAACCGCTGATCTGCGGGGACATCCGGGGGCTGAAGCCGGGCCAGGTGCGCTACACGCTGCTGCTGAACGAACAGGGCGGTATCCATGACGACCTGATGGTCGCCCGTCCCGCCGCCGATGGCTGGGGCGGGGCACTCTACATCGTCGTCAATGCCGGCACCAAGGAGACCGACTTCCAGCGCCTTGCCGCTGCAGCCGCCGGCAAGGCGACGCTGAACCGGTCCGACCATTGTGCCCTGCTGGCGCTGCAGGGGCCGGAGGCCGCCGCGGTGCTGGACGCCATTGTCCCCGAGGCGGTCGAGCTCGGCTTCATGCACTATGCCTCGTTTGACTGGCGCGACACCAAGCTGGTGATCGCCCGATCAGGCTATACCGGCGAGGACGGCTTCGAGATTCTCGTCGATCCCGAACATGCCTCCAGCTTCTGGGACACGCTGCTGGCCGATGGACGGGTAAAGCCGATCGGACTCGGCGCCCGCGACAGCCTGCGCCTCGAGGCCGGGCTACCGCTCTACGGCCACGACCTCGATGAGACCGTGTCGCCGGTCGAGGCGGGACTCAATTTCGCCATCTCGAAGCGCCGCCGGGAAGCCGCCGACTTCCCTGGCGCCCGGCGCATCCTTGCCGAACTCGATGGGGTGCTCGAGCGCGTCCGGGTCGGCCTGCTCGTCGATGGCGCTCCGGCCCGCGAGGGCGCTCCCATCCTCGATCAGCACGGCGCCGAGATCGGCAGGGTCACGTCCGGCGGTTTCGCGCCGACGCTGAACCGCGCCATCGCCATCGGCTTCGTCTCGCCTGCGCATGCCACTCCCGGCACCAGGCTTCAGGTTCTCGTTCGCGGCAGGGCGCAGCCCGCCGAGGTCGCCGCCACCCCATTCGTTCCACACCGCTACGTCCGGAAAGCCAGCAAATGACCAAGTTCACCAAGGACCACGAATACATCACCGCCGACGGCACGGTGGGCATCACGCCCTACGCGCAGGAGCAGCTTGGTGACATCGTCTATGTCGAGTTGCCCAAGGTAGGTCAGAAGCTGAAAGCCGGCGACGAGGCGGCAGTAGTCGAATCGGTGAAGGCCGCCTCCGAGATCTACGCGCCGGCGACCGGCACGGTGACGGCTGTGAACGACGCGCTGTCGGCTGATCCCGGCTTGATCAATTCCTCGCCCGAGGGTGATGGCTGGATCTTCAAGCTCGCGCTCGACGATGCCGGCGAGCTCGACGGGCTCATGGATGCCGACGCCTACGCCAAGCTGACGGCCTGAGGATACGATGCGCTATCTTCCCCATTCCGAGCATGAGCGGGCCGACATGCTTGCCGTCATCGGCGCGAAAGCCGCCGAGGACCTCTTCGCCCGCGTACCTGGCCATGCCCTGCTGCGCGAGCCGGTAGACCTGCCGAGCCATTCGCCCGAGTTCCTGGTCGAAGCCAGGATGAAGGCACTGGCCGGCAGGAACCACGCTGCCGGTGACGGGCCGTTCTTCATCGGCGCCGGCGCCTACCGGCACCATGTGCCGGCGAGCGTCGACCACCTGATCCAGCGCTCCGAGTGGCTGACGGCCTACACGCCCTACCAGCCGGAGGTCTCGCAGGGGACGCTCCAGATGCTGTTCGAGTTCCAGACCCAGGTGGCGCACCTGACCGGCATGGAGGTGGCCAACGCCTCGATGTATGACGGCTCGACCGCGACGGCCGAGGCGGTGCTGATGGCGCGGCGGCTGACCCGCCGCGACCGGATCGTGCTGTCGGGGGGGCTGCACCCGCACTATCGCGACGTGGTTCGCACCTATCTCGGCGACGGGCCGGACCTCGTGTGCCTGCCCGCTTCTCCGGAGGGGCAGGGCGACATCCTCAACCAGATCGACGGTGACACCGCCGCGATCGTGATCCAGACGCCGGACTTCTACGGCCACCTGCGCAATCTCAGGGCCGCCGCCGATGCCGCGCATGCCGCGGGCGCGCTGCTGATCGTGGTGGTGACCGAAGTGGTGTCGCTGGGCCTGATAGAGGCTCCCGGCGCGCTCGGTGCCGATATCGTCGTCTGCGAAGGCCAGTCGATCGGCAACGCGCTGAACTTCGGCGGGCCCTATGTCGGCCTGATGGCGACCAGGAAGGAATTCATCCGCCAGATGCCCGGGCGGCTGTGCGGCGAGACCGTCGATGCCGACGGCAACCGAGGCTTCGTGCTGACGCTATCGACGCGCGAGCAGCATATCCGGCGCGAGAAGGCGACCTCCAATATCTGCACCAACTCGGGGCTCTGCGCGCTCGCCTTCTCGATCCACATGTCGCTGCTCGGCGAGGCCGGGCTGAAGCGGTTGGCGCGGCTCAACCACGCCAATGCGGTCAAGCTCGCGCGGATGCTGGGCACGGTACCGGGCGTGGAACTGCTCAACAAGAGCTTCTTCAACGAGATGACGATTCGCCTGCCGGTGCCCGCCGCGCCGATCGTCGAAATGCTGGCCAAGGCCGAGGTGCTGGCCGGCGTGCCGGTAAGCCGGCTCGAGCCCGAAAATCCGGCGCTCGCGAACCTGATCGTCCTCGCGGCGACCGAACTCACAACCGATGGCGAGATCGCCATGCTGGCCGAGTGCCTCGACGTAGCCCTGAATGGAGAAGCCTGATGGCCATGAACACGCAAGGGCGTCCCACTGGCGTCGGGACCTCGGACTTCGCTTCCGTTTCGGGCTCCTCGCTCCTCCCCAACGAGCCGCTGCTATTCGAGATCGGTGATCGCGAGCACTCGGGCGTCGACCTGCCGGACGTCGAGATCGACGGATCCTTCCTCGGCGGCTTCGAACGGAAGTCGGACATCGACCTCGCAGGACTAACCGAGCCCGAGACGCTGCGGCACTACGTTCGGCTCTCCCGCCTCAACTACTCGATAGACTCCGGCATGTACCCGCTCGGCTCGTGCACGATGAAGCACAACCCGCGCCTTAACGAGAAGATGGCGCGGCTGCCCGGCTTTGCCGATATCCACCCGCTGCAGCCGGTCTCGACGGTGCAGGGGGCGCTTGAGCTGATGAACGAGCTCGGCCACTGGCTGATGACGCTGACCAACACTGCGGCGGTGTGCCTGACGCCGAAGGCCGGCGCGCATGGCGAGATGGCCGGCATGATGGCCATCCGCGCCGCGCAGGAAGCGGCGGGGCAGGGACACCGCAAGGTGGTGCTGGTGCCCGAGAGCGCCCACGGCACAAATCCGGCCACCGCGGCCTTCCTCGGCTACAGCGTGCGCTCGATCCCGGCACGCGATGACGGCACCGTGGATGTCGAGGCGGTGAAGGCGGCGCTGTCGCCCGACGTCGCGGCGATCATGCTGACCAACCCCAACACCTGCGGCCTGTTCGAGCCCGAGGTGATCGAGATCGCCGCTGCCGTGCACGAGGCGGGGGCGTTCTTCTACTGCGACGGCGCGAACTTCAACGCCATCATGGGCGTGGTGCGGCCGGGCGACCTCGGCATCGACGCCATGCACATCAACCTGCACAAGACCTTCTCCACCCCGCATGGCGGTGGCGGGCCCGGCGCGGGCCCGGTGGTGCTGTCCGAGGCGCTGGCGCCGTTTGCCCCGGTCCCGTTCGTTCGCAAGGGAAGCAGCGGGTCCGAACTCGTCGAGCACGCCGAGGGCCAGCACCTTGGCCGTATCACTGCCTTCAACGGCCAGATGGGCATGTACGTGCGGGCGTTGACCTACATGCTGAGCCATGGCGGCGACGGCCTGGCGCAGGCTGCCAAGGATGCCGTGCTCAACGCGAACTATATCAAGGCGCGGCTGCAACATGTCTTCTCGGTGCCGTTCCCGGGCCAGCCCTGCATGCACGAGGCGCTGTTCGACGACAGCTTCCTCGACGGCACGGGGGTGTCGACCCTGGATTTTGCCAAGGCGCTGATCGACGAGGGCTTCCACCCCATGACCATGTACTTCCCGCTGGTGGTGCATGGCGCCATGCTGGTCGAGCCCACCGAGAGCGAGAGCAGGCAAACGCTCGATCGATTCTGCGACGTCATGCTGGAACTGGCGACGGACGCGAAGGCGGGGAACGCAGCGCGGTTCACCAGCGCGCCGACCAGTGCTCCGCGCCGCCGCCTCGACGAGACGCGCGCCGCCCGGACGCCCGTGCTCAAGTGGGAGCGGCCGGAGGAACTGCCGCGGGCGGCGGAGTAGGGGGTAGGCTACGCGTCCTTGCGGGGTGGCCGAGTGCTGGCCGCCTCTCGTCCGGTGCGTGTTGCCTTACCCCACCCAGCTTTGCCAGTTCGCTATCGCTCACAAGCGCCGCTGCCAGCCATTCGAGCATAGCTCTCATGGCCTTCTTGCCTCAGATTGCTCCACCGGAGCAATCTGCCTTCGGACGGCGCGAAGCCCCACAAGGGGGAGGGAGACCCGTGAATCATCGCCCCATCCACCGGCCTCCTTCCCCCTTGTGGGGAGGGCAGTGCAGCTTGGTTCTCGCGTCAGCGAGGACCTAGCGGAACTGGGTGGGGGGAGCCACGTGCGCTGTGGTGCGACTGGACGTGCCGATGCATCCGACAGCCCTGCGGCTTCGGAGTTTGTCAAAGAGCCATCCCCGTTGCGGGGGATGAAGCGAACGGGCCGGCGGGGCCTTTGCCCCTCGCGGTAGTCCGCAGAATGAATGAGGCTCACGCCTCGCCGGCCGATCGGGGTTTTGGGCCTATGGCACGCGG
>NZ_JAFKHE010000001.1 GCF_017307495.1 Devosia sp.
TCGTCAGGGTTTTTGGGACAACAGGCTGCGTGAGCTAACGGAGGCTCTGGTCCATCAGGTTTGTCACATTAGGCTGCTGCATCTCGATGAAGCAAGCGGCGCTGTTTGATGGTTTCGCGTTTGATCCTTTCCCTTTCCAGCGTGATGATATCGCCGCGCCCGAAGTAGACGTCGGCAGGGGTGAGATTGTCGAGGCTCTCGTGGTAGCGGCGGTGGTTGTAGTGCTCGACGAACGCCGCGACCTGCTGCTCGAGATCACCCGGCAGGAAGTAGTTTTCGAGCAGGATGCGGTTCTTCAGCGTCTGGTGCCATCGCTCGATCTTGCCCTGGGTCTGGGGATGGCAGGGCGCACCGCGCGTATGTTCCATACCCTTGCTGGATAGCCATGCGGCCAGGTCGGAAGAGACGTAAGACGGGCCGTTGTCGGACAGCAGCCGCGGCCGCTGCATGACCCTGGCGTTGTCGCAGCCGGAAGCCTGCAGCGCGATGGTCAGCGTGTCGGTGACGTCCCCGGCCTTCATCGTGGTGCACAGCTTCCAGGCGATGATATAGCGGGAGAAGTCGTCGAGCACGGTCGATAGATAGAACCAGCCCCAGCCGATGACCTTCAGATACGTGAAGTCGGTTTGCCAGAGCTGGTTCGGTGCTGTCGTCTTGTCATGGAACTCGTCGGCGGCCTTGATGACGATGAAGGCCGGGCTGGTGATCAGGTCGTGGGCCTTGAGCAGGCGATAGACTGAGGATTCCGAGACGAAGTAGCCCTTCGTGTCGGTGAAGGTGACCGCCAGTTCCCGTGGCGACAGCTCCGGCTCGTTCAACGCCAGCTCAATGATCTGATCGCGTTTCTCCTCGGGGAGGCGGTTCCAGACCCGGCTCGGTCGGGGTTTGTGGTCTTCCAGCGCATCGATGCCGCCGGCGAGGAAGCGGTCATACCAGCGATTGAAGGTCGAGCGCGGAATGCCGAGTTTTTGCAGCGTGCGCCGCGCCGACAGGTGCGAGTTCTCGACCAGCCGGATGATCTCCAGCTTCTCGGATGCGGGGTATCTCATTCGTCGTCGCCCCCATCCGCGATCATGCTTTTTTTAAGAATCCGCAGTTCCAGCGCCTGCTCGGCGACGACCTCCTTGAGATCGCGCGCCTCCTTGCGCAGCACCTTCACCTCGTCACTGGTGGCGGCGCGCGCCGTATCCCCGGCAAGCCGCTTCTTGCCGGCTTCGAGGAACTCCTTCGACCAGGTGTAATAAAGGCTCTCCGCGATCCCCTCGCGCCGGCACAGCGCCGCGATCGACTCGTCGCCGCGCAAGCCTTCCAGCACGATGCGGATCTTCTCCTCGGCCGAATATTGCTTGCGGGTTGCGCGGCGGATGTCTTTGATGACCTGCGCCGC
>NZ_JAFKHE010000012.1 GCF_017307495.1 Devosia sp.
CCGCTTCAAGAACAGCTCCGCTCACGATCCCAAAACCACGAAGGAGAAAGCCAGAACCTTGACCATCAAACCCGACCCGAAACATACCTAGAGGCGGGTCACTTCTCGGTGGAAATCCCGGGTCAGTTCTCGGCGGAAATCAACACTCAGGTAGCCAACTTGCCCCGAGGCATGCCGCTGCCGAGCCTAGGCGAAGCTTACCAGCCCCTGCGCATCAAACCCGTAGACGTCGTCGCGGAAGCTGACGGTGCCCTGCCGGTTGGCCCAGGCTGTGATGTAGGTGGTATGAATGGGCACCTGCACCTTCAGAGCGATGTTGTCCTGGGTCCCGCTGGCGAATGCCGACTGAACCGCATTGAGGTCCCAGCCGCCATTGTCGCGAAGGAGCCAGCTGATGAGCGTCTCGACCTGTTCGACGCGAACACAACCTGAGGAATAGAACCGGGCGTTTTCGCTGAACAGCGACTGTTGCGGGGTATCGTGCAGGTAGACGTCGTACTTGTTGTAGAAGTCGATCTTGCAGCGGCCGAGCGAGTTTTCGGGGCCTGGGTCCTGGCGGAAGGTATATTGCACTGCCTCATCGGTGGACCAGTTGATATCGGCGGGCGCTCGTTCGTTACCTTTGCCGTCGAAAATGCGGATGCGGAACTTGGTGAGGTACTCCGGATCCTCGTTCATGTACCGGATCAGGTCCTTCTGGATGATGCTCTTGGGCACTGTCCAGTAGGGGTTGAACTTCACCTGATGGATTTTGGAGTTGAGGATAGGCGTGGCACGATCGACCTTTCCCACGACCGCTGTGTGGCGCTGCACCACCTGCGCACCTTCGACCGCCTCAATATTCGCCGCGGGTATGTTGACGGCGACGTAGCGGTCGGTGAGGGCCGAGGCCCAGTAGTCGACGCGCTGAGCATTCAGGCGAAGTTGACTGAGCCGATAATCGGCCGGGACGGAGAGTGCATAGAACGTCGCTTCGTCGACCTGGCCGTTGATGACCAGTCCGTGGCGCGCCTGGAACAAGCGCACAGCGGCATCGAGCTTCTCGTCAAACTCGTCGTCGACACGCTTCTCCAGCGGCATGTCGCCGTTGATCATCAGGCGGCGCTTCAGCAGCGCGGCAGCGCGGCGGGATTGACCGAGCTTCAGCCCGAAGGTTTCGCGCGTCGGCGCTTCCCAGCTGCCGTTGGCGGCGATGAACGCCTCGTAGTTCTGGATGGCGAGCTGCAGGTTGTACGAGGTGTCGTAGCTCAGGATCGGCTCGATCGTATCTACCAGGCTCTTTGCTGTCGCTGTGTTGCCGTCGGTGTCAACGCCCTTGGCACTGTCGTCACGCTTGAACAACTGGGCCTGCGCGGGAAATGGCAGGCAAAGCGATAGGGCGGTGGCACCACCGAGGAAGCGCCTGCGTGAGACCGCATGGGGGCGACTAGACTTCTGAACCATTCTGGATCGATCCTTTCGTGGCTGCTCAAACCTATTTGATTGGCCTCACGGGTTATGCCGCGACACCATCCACCTAGCAGTGAGGTGGCACGGTGTCGTTTAGAAGTATGAGCTTGGCGGGCTTGGGCACGGCTGCTGCTATGGCCGGTCTTTATGGCGTGGTCGTGCTGCTCCTCGCCAACCACATATGCTGATCGCAGCCGATCAAGGACGCACCTCATAGGCCACCTCCGTCTTTCAGTGCCGCTGCAATTCGGCTGTCGTGTCCATAGACGTCGGCGAAGGAGCGAAGACTGCCGTCTTCGTCAGCTCGCACCGTGAAATAGGTGAGGTATACCGGCACCTTCACCTCCATGTTGAACCACCGCTCACGGGAGCCAAACGACTCAACCAAGTCATCTCGCCCAAAACTTGGCTCGTTGGCGAGCAAGGCGTCGGCGAACTCGAACGGGTTCTCTACCCGCACACAGCCGTGACTGTAGGCCCGCACATCTCGTCCGAAGAGCGACTTCTCGGGCGTATCGTGCAGATAGACGTCGTGCTTGTTGGGAAAGAGAAATTTCACCTGTCCCAGCGCGTTCAGCGAGCCCGGTTTCTGGCGGACGCTGAAGGGAAAGGTGCCTGGCGCCACGCTCGACCAGTCAACCGACCATGGATCGATGACGCTGCCGGCGTTGAGCAACTCGAACTCGCGACGCGCCAGATAGCCTGGATGGCGTCGGACCTGCGGCCCAATCTCATTTCGGGCAATGGACACCGGTACATTCCAGTAAGGGTTCACCACCACATGGCGAATCTGGTCATAAAAAATCGGCGTTTGGTTGGCCGGTGTACCGATAACGACCCGGGTCTCGTGAACGATCTCGCCTTCGCGACGTATCCATAGGCGAAACTCCGGAATGTTCACTTCGACGCGGTAGTCGCCTCGTTGGCGTGGTAGCCAGCGCCACTTCTCGATATTGACCAGCAATTGCTCTCGCGTGATCTGCCCGCTTCGATTCAGCGCCTCCCGCGTGACCTCGCCGACGACGCCGTCGGCCACCAAACCCATGCGCGACTGGAATGCCTCGACCGCGCTTACGAGAGCATCATCGTAGATCGCGCCATCGGCTGCCCCAACCTCAGAGACGCCGAGGCGCTGGCGGATATGAGGCACCCGATCGTCGTTCGCGCCCGGCTTGATGCTGGGGCCGTCCTCTATTTCTGGGAACGCGTCGGTCTCGTCAAAATCGCGGAGAGCCAATAGCAACGCGCGAAACTCCGGATCGTCAGGCGCGAGGCCTGCAAGGAGCTTTGCCGGCTCATCGCTGGTAGCCAGTTGGTCCAGCAGTGCCGGAATGTCCGGTTTCAATCGAGCCATATCTAGGTTTGGCGAGATACTCCGCGGCTCTACACGCCCCCCATAATTCTCCATTCCAAACTGTAACGCGGCAGCTGTGGTGGCCAGCTCAGCCTTCGCGGCGTCCGCCAAGGTCGTCGGCGCTAGCGGCGTGAACGTGTAGGCACCGGCATCAAGACCCCAGTCGCCAGCATCACGGAACAGAGCGAACAATTCGCTGGTCCGGTCAACAAAGTTCCAACCGTCCCCTGCGGCGGACAGCCAAACTGGCTCAAATCCTCGGGCACCATAGAAATAGTAGAGGTCGAGTGCATTGACCGAACCTGCGTCGCGAGCGCTGCGGAGCTGGGCCTTCAACTCTCTGGCGATCTCGGTTTTTGCCGGCGCAATCACGATGCGTGGAGCAGCAGACGGTGCGTCCGCACTCTGGCCAAATGCGATGCCATTAAACAGAACAAGTAGGGAGAGCGTCAGGAGCAAACGCATCAGCTGTCGTCCCCCGGTGCGCGGTCCATCAGTGATCGAACCTGATCGGTCGCCTGCAGGAAAGGCTCCTGGTACTGCGCTGAAAGCTCCTTGTCGCGGGGCAGCTTAACGCTGAGCGGGTCGACCGTGCGGCCATTGATCCTGATCTCATAGTGAAGATGATTGCCCGTCGAGTTGCCGGTTGAGCCGACGTAGCCAATCAACTGTCCCTGCTTAACGCGCATACCGGGCTTCAAGCCCTCGGCGATGCGGCTCATGTGGGCGTAGCCAGTCTGATAGCCGTTTACGTGGTCCAACTCGACGTAGCGCCCGTAGCCAGAAACCCATTGCGCACGTCGCACGGTGCCGTCGCCGCTCGCATACACAGGGGTGCCTAGAGGCGCAGCCAGGTCCACCCCGCTGTGAAGTCGCCGGCTCTTGAAGATCGGATGGATGCGGTAGCCATAACGGCTCGCCAGACGACCGCCACCCTGCAGCGGGCGACGTGTGAGGAACCGCTTCCCAGTTTCGCCATCGGGACTATAGAAGTCGACCGTCCCATCAGGAGTGCGGAACCTGAAAAGCTCCCGCGTCGTCCCACCTGTCGTAAGCGCCGCGAACAGCAATTCGGCTTGTCCGGTTGGCGGCTTGGTGGTGAGAAGCTTGAGGCCATCGCCCGGCCGAACCTTCTGAGTCAGATCCAGCTCGTAGGCGAACATTGCCACGATCTGTGAGGTTGTCTGATCGTCGATGTCGTACTTGCGCGCTGTTTCCCAGATCGAGCGATAGAGGCTCGGGAGTGCGTTGACATCCACCGCTTCGATGTCTTCGTCGGGAAACTCAATGGCCCCAGGCTCAAGTCCGATGACGTAGCCGCCGCGATCTGTCATCGCGGCGGTCGCCGCGTGCTTGATTTCCTGGGTCTTGGGGTCGTGGACGTAGATGCTGAGGCGGTAGGGAATAGGTACCGCCGAGGTTCGTGACGGACCCATCAGAATACGAAGCTTGGCGCCGGCAGGAAGCGACAGCGACGGCAGGACGTTACGGAGGGTGGTCGCTACCGACTGGTAAGACTGCTCCGTAAACCCATTCTTGAGCAGGAGAGCCTGCAGCGCACCCTCCTGCGGGAGCGTGACAATTCGCTCGCTCCGACCGCCTCGCTCCCCTTCCGGCAGGGTCTTGCTCACTACCGTGACATTCTCGGCGATACCGAGGGTGCCCGCGGTCGTGGGCGCGTAAGCTAGCGCTACCTCCGGTGTAGTCGAAGCGGGGCTGCTAGCCGGCCCCTCTACAAACGAGTCCTGTAAAGCCAACTTGGCAAACTCTCCCGCCTGCCTGTCCGAGATGACAGCAACCGGCGCAGCGACCGGCAGCGGGCTTATTGCGATAACAACCTCGCCATCAACGTTGGCTGCATAAATTTCCGGCGTGGGCGCCTCCCCATCCTGCGGTGCGGCACTTGTCGCAATTGCCGATGGATCAAAGGCTGGAACGTCTGCGGTGAGCGGCGTTTCCGCAGTCGCCAGTGTGACATCTGCACGGGTGAATGCCTGGCTTCGTATCACCGTCCGGCCATCGACCATGGTCCGAATGGAGGCTTGCACGACCTCAAGGTCGGATCGCGTCTCGGTCCGAGGACGGATCCGATCGGTCTTGCCTGCATCGGCGAGCGCCGTGACGGACTCGGCGCGGCCAAAAGACAGCGCCTGCGATGCGGTGGAGAAGCTCTCCTTGCCGTCGAAGGCAACGTAGAGGGCAGCCCCCATCAGCATCACCGATGTTATGCCGGTCATGACGGTACCGGCGAGCCAGGCGATGCTTAGCTCGCGACCGCGCGGATGCTCTCCGTCCAAAGTTTGGAGCGAGAGTGGCGGCGCGTCCTCGTAGCCAACCTCATCGAGTCGTCGATGCCTGTTGGTGTGTAGACGGATCGAGCCGTGCCGCTGCCGGTCAGGCGACGTATCCCAATGTTTCATGCCTCATAGTCCGCTAGACGCCCGGATAGGGCGACAGGTCACCAGCCAACACGGGTGTGCGAAGCAAGCTCCACCACCGGTACGGCGCGGCGGAGCGATTCGCATCGCTCCCCGCGGACTAGCCGATCGGAGGCGTGAGAAGCGGCTTTGGGCGCGTTCCGGTGTGCAGAGTCGGACGGAACGGGCGGAGAAAAGCGGATGTTTCCTGCTGCTCGCCTGTTGCAGCAATCGTCAGGTGGTCAGACGATGCGTTGCAAGCCTGGCCACAAAGCCTGACCCGGTGCGAGCCGCAGTCCGAGCAGGGCAGTTCAGTTATCACATTGGCCGCGTGCACCGAGCCTTCGTCGACCACGACGACAGAATGCCCGGCGACGGCATAGCTGACCGAGGCCATGCACAGGGCCATCAGCAAACATGCAACAACGCGGAGCAGATGAGTCATCCGTCGAAAGTCTGCCAAGGCCGTACAAACCGCAAGCGCGGCACATCGTCTCTGGCTCAAAAGTTCGTCATAAATCAGGCCTGATCACCGCCCGGCGGGCATGCCGCAAGAGGGTCGTCTGGCACCCGCGACGGGTCAACGTTGAACGCGTACTTGCCGCCGCACACTTCGACATCCGGAGGCCGTCTTGTGCGAGCCAGCACGTCATAACCTTCTTTCAGGTTGCGCCAGAACTCTATGTTGGGGTCGTTCGCGAAGCGGGCAATGTTCTCGTCCGTCATACGGAACGGATATAGCTCGAGCTTGAAGTTAGGGTTCCCGCCCGCAAAACTTTCGCGCGCCAGGGCGTAAATCTCCTTCATCTGCTCATCGGTCATGGCATAGCAACCCACCGATTTGCAGGCGCCGTGGACCATCAGGTTCGTCCCTGTGCGGCCGTAGGCTCGATCGTACTTGTTGGGAAAGCCCGTGTTGAACGACAGGTAGTAGCCCGACTGGGGGTTCATCATCCCTGGCGTTACGTTGTAGAAGCCCTCAGGCGACTGGTAGTCGCCTTCCTTGATCTTCGGTCCAAGCGCTCCAGACCACTTGCAGATCGAGTAGGTCTTAAACAGGCGGTACTCGCCCGCCGTGTTCGGCTTCCAGACCTCCAGCTCAGAGCTTTCCTTGAAGATCCTGACCAGCATGGGTGAGGCAGCCGTAGCCCCGAGCGAGGCGAGCGCCTGCGTGGTCCGCGCCGACAATGGCTGTTTGTCCTTGGGAATTCCCAGCGAGGAACATCCCTGAAGGAGGAGTGCGGCGACAAGGAAGCAAACGAAGTGCAGGCGAAGGCTGAGTAACATCTGAGGTACACCATCCAAACCGCCAGGGTAGTCAGTGTCTGTTAACGACGTATTGGCGGTTCGCGCGCTGGTCGCGTTGGGTCGAGTTCGCCGCCGCCCTCGATCAAAACGCCTTGTTAACGCGAACTCACTATCTGTTAAGCATGTCGCCCCTCACCCGATATGTTGGTCAGATGCTGTTCGCGGTGCTCGCCGCGATCGGATTGCTGATGGGCAGCGCGGCGGCCGCTGCCCACGCGTCCGCTCCCGCCGAGGTCATGATCGTCGCTGATCTTCCTGCGCTCGACACACAGCAGGATCTCGGACCTGCTGCAGTTCATCATGCGCTCGATCACGCGCAAGCGGTGGGCTCATTCCCTGGCGCCATGCGACAGCTGCCGATCGCAATCGCGGCAACCTGGGAACGGCCCGAGACCGCTGCAACGGTCCCGAGCGCCGGCGGAAGGCAGGAACGCCCCCCGATGGCGGAGCGCGGCTGACGCTCGCATTTGCCCTCCGCAGGGCGATGTTCTCGACCTTCCTGACCTAGCCGGGTTTTCCACCTCTTCTCTAAGCGAGTTCCATTCGCTCGGTCGCTGTCGCAGCGACAGAAAGGCTCTACATGCGCCTCGTTCTTGGCGTCCTGATCATCCTCGCCTGTGTTTTCGGCGGCTATGTTGCAATGGGTGGCAAGCTGGACGTTCTCTTCCAACCCTTTGAAGCGGTCATTATCCTGGGCGCGGCAGCCGGCGCCTTTGTAATCGGAAACACCGGGCCGGTGCTGAAACGCGCGCTAACGGTCTTCGGCACCCTGTTCAAGGGACCGCGCTACAACAAGGCGGCCTATCTCGACCTGCTCGGTCTTCAGTACACGCTCTTTCGCCTGGTGCAGTCGAAGGGCGTTCTGGCTCTGGAAGAGCACGTTGAGAATCCGACGGCCTCGCCGATCTTCCAGGCCTTCCCCACATTCGCGAAGAACCATCACGCCGTCGAGTTCATGTGCGACTACCTCCGCATGATCACGCTCGGTACGCGCGTTCCTCATGAAATGGAGGCGCTGATGGATGAGGAGCTCGAAACTCATCACCAGGAGAACGAACGGCTTGTCAGCGCCATCCAATCGCTGGCCGACGGGACTCCGGCTCTCGGGATCGTGGCCGCCGTCCTCGGTGTGATCAAGACCATGGGATCAATCAGCGAGCCGCCAGAGGTGCTCGGCCATATGATCGGCGGCGCTCTGGTTGGCACGTTTCTCGGCGTATTTGTCGCATATGGCTTCTTCGGCCCAATGGCGCAGTCTCTTCGCAACATCTTCGAGGCGGAATCGAAGTACTTCCTGTCGATGAAGGTGGGGCTGCTCGCGCATATCTCAGGCTACGCCCCTCCTATCGCCATCGAGTTTGCCCGCAAGGCGCTCATGTCGGAGGTGCGGCCGAGCTTTGCTGAAGTGGACGCCGCGACAGCCAACTTAGCTGCCTAGATCGCAGCGCTTGCCCTGGGTTGATCGCATTTTACTTGCAGCAACCTTGCTTGAACGAAACCGACCAGCTCCGGCGCCACAGAGCAACGAGAACCGTGGTAGGCTCACCGAATGTCTCACCATCGCGCCCATCTGTGGCCAGGCGTCCCGCTGGCCCTCGGCTCCGCCGTACTGTTCGGTACCTCCGCACCGCTGACTAAGTGGCTGGTCGACTCCGTCGATCCGTGGCTCCTGGCAGGGTTGCTCTACCTGGGTGCAGGGGTTGGCCTCGCGTTCGTACACGCTGGGCGACGGTTGATCGGGCTCTCTGACTCGGAAGCGCCTTTGCGGGGTTCCGACTTACCGTGGCTCGCAGCGGTTGTCGTGTTGGGCGGGATGCTCGGGCCGCTTCTCCTGGTCCTGGGACTTTCCCAAACAACGGCGTCTTCGGGGTCGCTGCTGCTGAACCTCGAAGGTTTCGCAACGATGGCGATCGCATGGATCGTGTTTCGCGAGAACGTCGATCGTCGTCTGCTTGCCGGGGCTGGCGCTATCCTGGCTGGAGCTCTGGTGCTGTCGTGGTCGGGAGAGGGCGTACGGCTTGACTTTGGAAGCGTACTGATCGCGGCGGCCTGTCTCAGTTGGGGTATCGATAACAATCTTACGCGCAAGCTTGCTTCGGTCGATCCGGTGCAGATCGCAACGATCAAGGGCCTCGTTGCCGGCTCGACCAATCTGGTGTTGGCGTTGGCACTTGGTGCTGCCCCGCCCACACTTGGCCTTATTGCCGCCGGTGGGGTTGTTGGGTTCCTTGGCATCGGCGTCAGTCTGGTCATGTTCGTGCTCAGTCTGAGGCACTTGGGGGCCGCGCGCACCGGTGCGTACTTCTCGCTGGCACCGTTCATCGGCGCGGCGCTTGGGTTGCTCCTTTTTGGAGAACCGATGACCCCGCAGCTAATCGCTGCTGGGCTGTTGATGGCAATCGGGGTCTGGCTTCATCTCGCGGAACGTCATGAGCATCAGCACATCCACCAAGCGCTGGAACACGAGCACGCCCACGTTCACGATGAACATCACCAACACACTCACGGCGGCGATGTGACAGAACCGCATTCGCACTGGCACGCGCATGAGCCAATGCGGCACACCCACTCGCATTATCCCGACCTGCACCATCGGCATGGACACAGCTAATGGAGGGGAAGCGGGGCAGGGTAGGGTGACCGAGATCACAGGAGTCTTATGATGATCGACCCCTCCAGCGGACGCGATCACGCCGACCTGGTCATTCTAGGCTCAGGGTCCACTGCATTCGCTGCTGCACTGGCGGCACAGGAGCTGGGCAAGACCGCTTTGATGATCGAACAGCGAACGGTCGGAGGCACTTGCGTCAATCGCGGCTGCCTGCCGTCCAAGAACCTGATCGAAGCGGCAAAGCTGGTTTTCGACGCTCGCCACCCCCGCTACCAAGGCCTTTATCCGGAAGGCGCAGGCTTGAAGGTGAATTTCCGCGAGCTGATGGCCCAAAAGGACGAGCTCGTCCTCGACTACCGGGAGAAGAAATATGACAGCCTGCTTGGCGGGCAGTTTGCCGTTCGAGAGGGGAACGCGCGTTTCATTGACCCCAAGACAGTCGAGATCGACGGACAACCAGTAAGGGGCGAGAGGTTCCTCGTGGCGACGGGATCGCGACCGCATATTCCCGACATTGATGGGCTAGAGACGGTTCCCTACCTCACAAGCGATTTGTTGGCTCGGGATGAGGGCCAGGAACTCACCGACCTGCCTGCTTCGCTCCTCATTGTGGGCGGCGGTTACATCGCTCTCGAGCTCGGCCAGATGTTTGCCCGCTTCGGTACCGAGGTGACGCTCGTCGAGCGCAGCCGGCAGCTTCTCGCGCATGGTTACGAGCCTGAGCTCGGCCGCACCATGGGTCAGATCTTTGCTGAGGAGGGTATCGTCGTTCTCCCCAACGCAGCCGTCCAAAGGGTTCGAGCCGATGCCCAGGGCATCGCCGCCGAGGTCACGATCGGTAGTGGACGGCGCACACTCCACGCGGAACGCATCCTCGTGGCGACGGGCCGGCGCCCGAATACCGACGGGATCGGGCTGGAGGCAGCCGGGGTCGCCGTCAATGCCCGCAACGAGATCGCAGTCGACGCCGAACTGAGAACAAAGGTGCCGCACATCTTTGCGGCCGGCGACGTCATCGGCGGCGAGCAAAGCAGTCAGATGGCGACCCCGGTGGGTGCGCGGCAAGGTGGCATCGCCGCCCACAACGCACTCGCGGGCGGCCATCCGAGGTCCTTTGACGGACGGGTCATCCCGCGCGTGATCTTTACCGACCCGCCCGTGGCCGTCGTCGGCATGACCGAGACAGAAGCCGTTGCGGCAGGGCATCACTGCTGGTGCCGGCCGCTGCCCATGTCCGTGGTGCCGCGTGCCAACGCTATCCGCGATACACGTGGCATCATCAAGATGGTCGCCGATGCCGATACGAGCGAGGTGCTGGGCGTGGCAATGATTGGCGCCAACGCCTCCGAGGTCATCCATGAGGCGGCCATGGCCATGCGCTTCCGGGCTAAGCTTGCCGACTTTGTCGACCTGCTGCACGTCTATCCGACCATGGCGGAGGTTTTGAAGATCGCCGCCATCTCGCGGACCAAGGACCCCGCCAAACTCTCATGCTGCGCGGAGTAGGGGCCACGCAAACGCAAGACGTGGCGCTGGAATTGTACCAGGGCGTGCTTCCCCGACTGGTCAGGCGCCCGAAGTCCGGCGGCGCAACGTGCGCTCTCCGGTCGAGCAGTCGCGCGGGACCGAACGAAGTTGGGCTTACCGGCGGACTTTCCGATGGTGGCGCTGAACTATTCAAGGGCGCGATCCGAGCTTGCCAAGCAGACTGGCTGGGTCGGAAGCGTAGCCAAGCCACGCCGAAGAAGCGTCGCTGAGCGGGGCGCGCCGTTGAGGCGGTTGGAAGGCTGACTCGCTGGAGCGCTAACCAGATAAGATGGTCGATCAACTACGGCCGCATCAGATGCCGACCATATCTATGTAAGCCTGCATAAGTCGTCCTATGACAGGAAGGAGCACCGCTGTGTTGCATGGGGCCCGGACTCCCTACGGTTGGAGCCCGGAAATCAGGCTGCTTGTTTTGCGATCTCGATGATCCGCCTGGTCTTCACCAATTCAGCGTCCGTGTCTTCGGACCATGGCTGCAGGCCCGCCCGGAGCGCAGCCATAGCCAACAGTTCCGTCTTCGATAGGTCGTCCTTATCGATCATCCGGACCTTCACGGTGTTGTAGGACTTCACGCCGATGGCTTCGCCGGCAGCGGTGACCTGTTTGCCGTTGAAGCCCATGCGATCCATCCAGGCTTTGAACCTGCTCACTGGCGTGTCCTTTCGATAACAGAAGCGCCGGTGATGCTCTCGGCGCGGTCAACGTTCTCGGGCTCCTTGCAGAGCCCGACGATTACTCGGACCATGTGCGGGATGTCATAGGTGCCATCCAGCCAGGCCATGACGCGGTCGGTCTGGCAGATCCATCCTAGCTCGGTGGGAGTGAGGTCCGCTTCGTCGAGGGCGGCCGAGAGCTCGACCGCCGACATCTTCTGGACCTTCTCGAACCGCATCCGCAGCTGCAGCCGAGCATTCAGCACGGCTTCCTGGGCCTGGTACGCCGCAAGCAGGGCGGCGTCCTCAGTGGGGAAGACCTGGGGCCGGTTGTCGCCGCCCACCAGCTCAGGCACCAGGCCGGGCGCCGAGAACTGGGCGTGGAACCCGCGGCCGCTCTCGAGGGGCTTGGCTCTGACAAAGAACTTGCTGGACGGTTTCAATTTCTGCGGCTTTTTGAAGTGGAGGTTCACCTCATACACCTATTCTTGCGAGATTTCGATAGAGCCACGGTCGGCGAACCGGACCAGGGCGGGAAGCAGACGGCGGACCATGTCCTGGTTCAGGTGCGCTCTCTCCTCACCGGCGCCGATCCAGACCGCCGCATCGGTGGCGAGCGAGCTGTCCTGCAGGGATGCGGGCTTGTTATAGAGGTCGGGGAACTCGATGATCGCGAAGCCCCGCGAGGTGTGCATCACAGGGTACTCGAACGCGGCGCGCACCGCGGCTGTCTGCACCTCGGTGGGGACGCTGAGCTTGTTCGCGAGGTCGCGGCACTCGTCCACGGAGAGCATGCCGCGCTTGCCCTCGACGATCTTCCGCAGCACGCCCTCGACGGTGGTGCGACGGTTGAGGAACTCGCCCACCCAGGGGTGGGGGTCGGGCAGATCGAGTTCGTGCTCGTCCAGGTGGTAGCTGTCCATATAGCCCACCTCGTCGCTCAAGCAGCTCATTGCCTCCGTCCAGTCTTGGGGGAAGGACGCCTCGCCCTTCCACTGCTGCCAGTCGAGCTCGAGCATCGCGGTGATGGCGTCCTCCGCGTCTTTGGCGGTGGTGTAGGCGGTGGTGATGATGCCGTTGTCCGAGTTCTCGGTGACGGTTCAGACGGTGATCTTCATTGGGGTATCTCCAAGGTTCATAATTGAGGGGTAGGGGGTTGGTCAGTTCAGGCTCGCGAGGGCCTTGAGCATCCCTCGAGCAAACTTCCGGATCTCCTCCGGGTCGGCGAAGATGGTTGTTCCGCCGGTTGGGCCGGCCGTGGTGATGAAGAAGGTGCCATCCTCCTTGGCGCGGCACAGGGCCAGGTGGGTGTCATTGGTCCGCAGCGAGGTCATCACCTCGATCTCGACCTTGCTCTCGGTGTCGGCCATCACGCGCCCTCCACCGTGGCAACCAGGTTGGAAATCCACCGAAGGTCGCCGACCGTGAGCAGCAGGGGTGACGTGAGGTCGCCGGACGTGAGCACCACGGCCGCATCCTCGCGGCTGATGCGGGCCAACTCGACGTCGCCGTACTTGGCTGCCGCTTCCGCCTGCGTCTCGCGCAGGTACGCCACGGCCGAGCTGTCCATCCGGCGGATGATCTCGACGAGCGGGCGCGCCGCCTCGAGGAGTTCGGGTGCCGCGGCAATCAGAAGCGCGTTTGCCTTGGCTTGCTCGGCTGTGTCGCCGAAGACATGGGCTACGATCCGGCCGTCGTCGGAGCCAACGATCATGGCCTTCTGCCCATGAACGGGATGCGGGGTGACGATGACCGTTGAGGTGTTGAGCATGGCCGGTTTCCACGGCCGGGTAGTCGTCTTCATCGCTTGTTCTCCTCGTAATAGGTTTCGAGGGCCTGGCGGCCCTCGTCGGTGATTTGCAGGTGGGGTTGGGCGAGGTGGCCGCCCTCGAGCCAGCGGGCATAGCCCTTGGCGACGAGGGACTGAGCCGGGCGGTACTTCTTGCCACCCGGCTCCGGTCCCTTCTCCAGGACGACCAGGATCATGCGCTCGGCATCGGTGAGTTTGACCGCCATGCGGGCCTACTCCTGTCGCGCCGCCGCCGCGATGCGCGCCGCATGGGGTTCAGCGCTTTCGACATCGTCGCCGTAGATGCTGGTGAGGACATCCATCGCGGTACTCATCACCGCGCCGCTCCTGCGGATCAGCCCGTCGATGTCGGGGGGCGACCATCCGTCGGGCTTCAAGATCTTGCCGTCCTCGCGGCGGCGCACCTTGCCCGTTGTCGGGTCGACCTTTGCCATGTTGCTGCGCTGGATTAGGCGCCACGCTTGCGCCAGGGGCAGGCCGTAGACGATGGCGGCCTGCACTGCGACGTAGACCAGGTCGCCCAATCCATCGGTCGTCTCCACCGGGTCGCCGGCGTCGATCGCGTCAATCGTCTCCTGGTGCTCCTCGTTGATCAGCTTCTTGCGGAGGTCGGATGCCCCAGGGTCGATCAGGGGGATGCGCGAGTAGGGGGTGTCGGTCGCCTCGGTGAAGGCGAGCACGTCCTTAACCAGCAGCGCCATGCCGTTCGGGCCCTCGACGATGGCCTCGGCGTCATCTGCGATCGACATGTTCGCGCTCTCGGGGAACAGGCCGAACCCGTTCGGGCCATAGTCGAGCAGGATGGCGGTCCCGACCGAGGGCCGGGGTGTGCCGTTGAAGGCGACCATGTAGACATCGTCGTAGCGGCTGTCCGAGCTTCGCTTGGCGGTCCAGAGGGTGCGGTAGCTGGTGCCGCGGTCTTCGAGTTGGCGCAGCAGTTCTTGAATGCGGGGATTAGCCTGCATCGGTAGTCTCCAGATTATGTTGGGGTTTTCAGTTCGAGGGTTGGGCTGGTTCGATCCAGCTGCCCGCCCAGGTCGGGTCATTCTCGGGACGGTAGTCGTAGAGCTGAACCTGGTTGTCCCATTCATCCAGGTTCGGATTGTAGCGGCTGAGTTGGACCCAGACGCCGTCTCTGTCCCAGCCGGCTATGCGGCCGATGGCGCCCTTCGGGATCAGCCCGATCATCTGGTAGTTGATGTCGAAGTCCCGGAAGAAGCGCACCCACATGCCGATGGCAAAGGGGCGGGCCATCAGGAGAACAGGTCCCGTTGGTGGACCCACGGCGTGGCCTTGCCGATGGCGAGGGCTTCGCCGGCGATCAGCGCCTTGGCGGCCTCATAGTGCCGATCAGGGCACCATCTCCGGAACAAGATCTTGCTGTCCGACCACATGGTGAACAGGTGGAGCGGTTCCCACAGGGTGCCGTGCCTGCCCACCATGACCAGCCAGGCGATACCGTCGCCCTCCAGCATCAGGGCCGGCGCATTGCACCAGATCTTCCCCTTAACGGGCCAGAGCGGCGGGCGCTCGGCGATGGGCGTGATGCCGAAGAAGGCCTTGAAGGTTGACCAGGTCTTCTCGAGCGATGTGTTGCGCATCGTCGAGAACTCGTACTGGTATGTGCCGAGGCCCAGCAAGTTGAAGCCTAGGCCACCGGAGGTGGCGAGGCGGCCGAAGTCTCCGGCGGACGCCTCCTTGAACTGCTTTCCGGGGCCGGGGCCCCAGCGGCTGGCGAAGTTGACGCCTCCGGCCTTGGCCTGCTCGTAAGGGTAGAGGTCAGGCGGCATCCTTCTCCGCCCTCAGCTGCAGCAGCGCCTTTGCGAGGATGTCGATCGCTGCCGCGATCGGCACGGCGAGGCGGTCGCCGCGATCGCCGACGACAGCCCACGCGGCGTCGTCGAAGTGTCGCTGGACAATCTCGCGGATGCCATCATAGCTGGGCTTGAGGGGCTCGAGAGGGGTCGGGACGACCTCGCCCCTGTAGGCCGCGTCCTCGCCGATCCAGATGCCGGTGATCCGGGTGGGGCCGGAGCTCTCGACGTCCTCCTTCTGCTTGCTCCAGTCGTCGTCCGCCAGCGCCAGCTCGCAGGCAGCGGCCGCCGTGGCGGCCTCGTAGGTGACCTGCTTGTAGACGGGGAGGTCATAGGTGGTTTCAATCGTGAACTTCGGCATCGGTCAGGCGCCTTCCTCTTCAGCTGCGTTCATGGTGACGGCGATGCCCAAGAGGTCGTTGATTGCCTCGGGGGAGTTGCCGATGGACCGGGCGATGACGGTGCCCTTCCGGAGGGTGTCGATCACGACGTAGGTGTCGCCCTGGTCCCGCTGGTAGGGCACGACGGCGTAGCGCGGCTCCGGTTCCGGTTCGGGCAGGTTGGCGAGCGCGTCGTTCGGGTCGGTCGCGAAGAGCTCCTCCTGCACCTCGCAGGCGAACTCCCACGCTTTGTGACTGCGCGGGTCTTCCGAGTCGTAGAACTTGTGGTCGTCCGGCACCTCATAGCCGGTGCCGATGTAGCGGAGCGCAATGCGCGCCAGGTCATTGGTCTGCCCGACGATCTCTTCGTCGGATCGAGGGTGAGCGAGGGCAAGCGGCATCATGGCCGTGATCTCCAAGGTTGCAGAGTTGCAGGGGTTACTTGGCCGACGCCACGAGGCGGCGGTGGCGCTCCAGTGCCGCCATCATGGCGTGCAGGAGCTTCGTGGGCAGGATGACGCGCTTGCTGAAGGCGCCGGCAGGCGTTCGCCGGCGGTCAAATTTCACTGCCTGGTAGAGGAGTGTGCCGTGCCAGTGCAGCAGCTCCCATTGTCGGTCGAGGCTGTGCTGGTCCACGAAGATGTAGTGGGTGCAGCCCGTGTCCTCGTCGCGCCGGCTGTACCGGAAGGTCCGAGCCGAGACGGTGACCATCAGATTTCCAGTTGCCGGCTGGGCAGCGCGTGGAGCTTGATGGCGAGGTGGGCATTGCCGACCGCCTCGTTGTCACCGAACGCGTCGGTGAACAACCGGCGGGCCTCCTCGGGGCTGGAGAAGTAGCCGTACCACTCCTCGCGCGCCTCCCCGCCGACATCGACGTCGTAGATCACGACGTAGGTGGGGCGAAGGACATAGCGAAGGCGGAGATAGAGGATGTTGAGGCGGCGAGCGGCCGCCACGCGCAGCCGCGCGGCCAGGGTCTTCATGTCGGTGTCCTTGTGATCGTGATGGCGCCGTCGCGGATCGCGGCGGCTATGAGTGCGTCGGTGAGTTTCCGTGGCAGCCTGCCGCTGTAGTGCGACATGCCGGCCGGGACCTGTTCCCACCAATGGGTCCCCGTCCAAAGACCATCCCCCTTGCGGAGGGACAGGATCCAAGTGCGGGTGATCGCATTGGGCGATCGGTCTGTGAGGTGGATGCGGAGGAAGCCGATCTCGTCGGCCGTCCCGCAGGTGCGGAAGTGCCGGGCGGAGATGGTGACCATCACCCCGCCCGGATCACAGGGATGGCGCCGTCGCGCACGGCGGCGGCAATGGCGGCGAAAGTCTTGGGCCAAGCGCAGGGCTTCAACCCGAGCACCTTCACCAGCCGGTAGCCGTCGGGCGTGAAGTCGAGGTCGAAGCTCTCGGGCGGCGAGACTGCAAACCGTCGGAAGGTGAGGCGGATGCTGGGGGACATGTGACCGCCAACAACCTTGAAGTACGAGGCCTTCATGCCTTGGTCCGGAACGTCACGTAGAGGGTGTTGACGTTCGTTCCGACCTCGGAGAACGAGCCGGCCGGAAGGTCGACGAACTCGCCGCCGTGCGAGGCCACGAACTCACGGAAGGCGGTGGCCTTGCGCGTCTCGCGGAACTCGGTGCCGGCCGACATGATGGCGGTGAGGCGGCCGCCCGGCTTCAGGAATTTGACGGCGTGCATGACGTGGTCGATGTCGCGCTCGCGGTCGAAGGGCGGGTTCATCACGACCAGGTCGTAGGGACTGGTGCTTTCCGGGTTCAGCTGCAGGAAGTCCATGCAGAGCACACGGTTGTAGTGGCCCTCGGCCTCGAGCTCGGCGGCCAAGTGCGGCTGGATTTCCACACAGTCGACGAGGTTGTCGTACCGGTACTCACTGGCATAGCGCCCGGCCCTGGCGGGGACGGTGACGCACCGGCGGGCCAGGTTGCCGGTGCCGGCGCTGGGTTCGAGGATGCGCAGTCGGGGCTTGTCCTTCGGCTGGAACACGATGATGCCGTTGTTGAAGCTCCTCGAGCCCCGCCCGTCGAAGACGCGGTCGGCAGCATCGTCCGGGGTGGGGAAGAACCCGAAGTAGCGGGCCGGCAGATGCTTCACCTCGGCGAAGGGGTCGGCCTCGGTGGTGTTTCCGTCCCCGATCACCTCGCCATAGTAGTCGGCCAGGATCTTGTTGACCTTCTCGACCAGCTCCTTGTTGGTGAACCAGAGGTGGGCGTTGCCATTCTTGAAGATGCGGATCTTCATGAAGCGGCTCTCGATCTCGCTCTGCATCGGGCTCCAGTTCTTCGAGCGGTCGAGTTCGATGAGGTTCACGATCGTGCCGGTGGAGGGCAGGGGCTCGCCCTCCAGGACGTAGAAGACGCGCTCCACGTCGAGCAGCTCGTCGCGCTTCGATCCCCAGCTGAACCGCCCGTTGTCGGCATCGCACACCCGGTTGACGATCATGCGCGAGCCGACCTTGAAGCCGTCGTGAGAGCGGAAGCGGCGGTCGAGGTGGGAGAAGACGTTCGCCAGCCCGCGCCGGAAGATCATGTCGGCGTCGAGCATGAACTGCTGGATAGTGGCCTGTACGTTCTCGACGGTGATCTCGGGCAGGCCCTTTGCCGCTTCCTCATCGGTGATCAGCTGGCCGCGGCGATCGACGCGGTCGGGGACGTAGGCCATCTGGCTGCGGAGGGTCTTCTTGGCCTCAGCATCCATCAGGCGCTCGAGGTCGGTGCGCTCGATGATGTAGGCCCAGACGTTGATGTCCATCAGCTTGCGGGCGGTGCGCAGATACTCGTCGCGGTTGGGAAGCTTAATGGCTTCGTCGAAGCGCTTGATCTCCCCCTCGTGGCCGTAGTTGAAGCCGTTGATGCCAGGGGAAGCATTACCGGCCATCACCTTTGCGGCGGCGACGGCCTCCTCAGCGTCGAGGAGCCGGTCGTAGGCGATGGAGTAGAGGTCGAGGGCAGCATTACGGAAGCCGACGATCTGCTCGATCGTGGCGCGGGGCATAATCGCGTTCATGGGGTCTCTCTAGGTGTCAGAGGTGACGGGGAGGGCGCCGTCGCGGATGGCCGCGGCGACGAGGGCGAGGGCTACTTTGGTGGGTAGCTTGACCCTCCGGCCCCACATCCCCCGGCGTCGTCTCTGGACGAGGCCGATCAGGGGGCTGTGGGGGGGTGGGAGGGTGGAGGTAGTAGACGCGGCAGGTGATGGGCCACCACGACAGACGCCTCCGCAAGCGGATGACGTCCTGCAGCCAGCCCATCTCGCTGCCCACCACGCGGTAGTGGCGGGCGCTGATGGTTGCCATCAGGTGCCGGTGACTTTGCGGTATGCTGGCATTGCCAGGTCCGCGTACTTCTCGGTCCTCAGCACGGCGTAGGCGAACCGCTGGGCATGGTCGCCGGTGCAGAAGAACTGGCTTTCGTAGCTCTCGCCGTCCCAGGTGGTGACGCGGTCGATGCGGTCACCATCGATGATGGTGCCCCGTTTGCGGTGGGACACGATCCTTTCGTTGCCGACGAGCAGCTGGGCCTCCGCCCGGGTCATCGGCGCCCCGACGACATGCTTGGAGTAGGAGGAGACGCGGTCCTGCCGCTCCTTTTCCTCCTGCGTGTTCACGAAGTAGACCGTGGTCGTCCGCTTTCGGATCGCCTTCCCGCAGTAGCGGCAGTAGGGCTGCTTCATTTCACACCCCTCAGCACTGCCTCGCGGCCACGCCGGACGATGGCTTCGTCGGCCAGTCGCTCTTTGAGGTTGGAGGGCAGGAGGTATACGGCCGAGCTGTGAGGGTGCCATTGCACCTGGTTGACGAACCAGGGAACGAAGCTCCAGTCGTAGGGGACGAAGAGCTCGCGGTCCTCCTCGGGGATGTTGTCCCAGGCGGCGCAGGCGTGAGGGCCGAGGTCGATCGCAGCGTGCCGCATCTCGACCGTTCCGCGGTTCTCCCAGCAGTCCGCAAGCTCGGCGTGCTGCTCGTCCGTCATCGCAACGGAGAAGTCGGACCGGCCGTGATTGGTGTAGGCGGCGAGCATGTCCTCCCAGATGCAGAGGGAGGCCTCGACATGCAGGCGGAAGTAATCGGCGTCGTCGCGGGGCTTGTTGGGCGTCATGCTGCGACCCTCGCGCGTCCGATTTCGACGGCGAGGTGATCGCGGAGCTCGTCGCTAATGGACAGGGTCGGGAGGTCTTTGCCGGACGCTCGCTTCAGCTGCGCGACCTTGGCCTTGACGGCGACCTCAAGATCAGGCTCGTCGAGGAGCTTCTCGAGCTGCCACCCATCGACTGCGGCGTCCTCCTTGCCGAACTCGTCCTTGTCGCCCGGATACCAGCAGGCCTCCTCGGCATCCGAGTCGCCGGCGGCATCCGAGGTCCGTTCATAGGCGATGCCGTACTCCTGGCAGACGTCGGTCACCTCGGACAGGTTGCCGTAGTTGACTTGGTCGCACTCGAAGTAGGCCGACTCGCCCTTGACCAGGGAAGAGACGAACTCATGGCGCAGCGAGTCACGGCTCTCGCCGCCGCTGGCAGGTCGCAGGTACTTGTTCTCGAGGGCGTTGAGTAGATCATCGAACGCCTCGATCGCGGCGATGTGGCCGCAGATGGTGATGCTGGCGTGAACATAGTCACCCATTGGGGTGGTCTCCTTCTGTGCAAAATCGCGGGGTTGGCGGTCTCAGGGGTCGAGCAGGTTCAGCTCGTGGATGGCGATCGCCTTGATCGCCATCGGGTTGCCGCTGGTGGCGAGCTTTCGGACGTGGTCGACAGCGTCCTCGTCCGAGGTGAAGAGAGGTTCTCCATCACCATCGGGGTCGACGTCCGACATGTCGTCTACTCGGTTGATGACGAAGCCGCGGCCGGTATCGAAGAGGTCCCAACCGGCCTTGAGGGCGGCGTCGGACAGCTCGTAGGTCCAGTCGCCGAGGACGGCGGCCGTGCCCCGGACGATGGCGAGGCGCTGCCGTCGCAGGTACGTCCACGCGTCGAACGAGGTCTTGTGCAGTTGCGAAAGATCGGCATGGGCCTCGGGGAAGACCGACTGCCAGCAGCCCGGCTCGACCGACTCGACGTAGTAGCCGGCAGCGGCATACTCCTCCCGCATTTCGGTGAGGTCGAAGCGGTGCTTCTCGCCGTCCGCGTCGGTGACGTCGAACACATCGGCGGTCGTCCCCGGCTTGATCTGGTAGTAGCGGGCCTTGTGGGCGGCTTCCTCGAGGCTGTCGGCCTCGACGTCGATCTCCCAGGTGACGCGGTACTCAGTCATCCTCGCCCTCCTCGTCCTCCTCGATGCCGGCGTCGGCATCGGACACGTAAACCCAGGCCAGAACCCATGCGCCGCCGCTTGCGCTGACCGTCACCGGTGCATCCTCGTCGACATTCACCTCACCAAACGGGTCGTCGGCGGCATCGCGGTAGGCCTGCGCGTCCTCGGTTTCAGGTTTTGCGTCCGAGGTGAGTCGGTCGGCGAGGGTAATCGCCTTGGGGTCGGGGCCCTGGTCGGCGATGGCCGAGCGCAGGTGGTGCTGCACGAGCGACTGCTCGGCGTCAGAGAGTTTGAACCACATGGGGTAACCTCCTTTGGGGTGGCTTCAGGTCAGGCGCCCCCAGTGCTGGACCATTGCGCGGGCCAGCCCTGGGCGGGTGAGTGATCGGCGCGCTCCTCGTGAGGGGCTGCGCTGTTCGTTGTGCTGGCCGCTCTCCGTCTGGTTGGCGTAGCGGTCCTTGATGAGCGGGGCGGTGGGCGTGAGCTCGGGCAGGTTGTCGAGCCAGAGGCAGGTGTCCTTGCTGGCGTCGTCGCCGAACCAGTGCGGACTGACTTTCTGCGTCCACGGCCGGATGCGTGACCCGATCGCGCCGGGCGGGTTCTCGACGCAGCGCCGGCGGACAGGGAAGGCGAAGAGCTGGCGCACGAACTCGAGCGCCCGCTCGGTTTCCTCGGCGCGGCCGGGGATGGTCTTGTTCCAGTGGAGCCCGGCACGGGAGAGGAAGGTGCAGGGCGGGAAGGCGATGAGCATGTCCCAGGGCAGGTTGTGCCCGGGGACGCCTCGGGCCAGGACGTCGAGGACGTCGCCGACCAGGTGGAACTCCGGGTGCCGCTGCGCGGGGTAGATCCACCACTCTTGGCTGTCTGGCCCGAGGATGTCGCACGACCAGGCGTTGTGCCCGGCATCCCGGAAAGCATCCCTCACGCGGCCGCTGAGTTCGCAGCCGACGAGGATGTTCACCGGGCTTTCTCGGCCTCGGCTAGAGCGTCTTGCAGTTCGACCGTTGCGTCGTCATGCCAGTGCGGCGGCAGAGAGTGGGACATCTGACCAGCTGCCCGCACCACCTCGGCAAGGGCGTCGGCGAGGTCGGTCGTGATCTCGATGCGGTCACGTCCGCTGGCTCGCGCCTTGCCGGCCCAGGTGGATAGATCGTTGTGAAGGCTGCTCATTAGGTCTCCTGTGTGCCAGTGGTGGCGGGGTTGGTGCGCCGGCGCTCGCGGACGGCGTCGGCAGCGGCGAACACGGCGGGGCGGGGGTTGTAGCCCTTGCGGATGGCGGTCGCGACGTCGGCCACGAACTGCTCGGCCTCGAGCACGGCCTGCTCGATCTTGGCGATATACTCGGGGTCCATCAGCCATGCCCCTTGGTTACAGCGAAGGCGGAGCGAGAGCCGACGAAGCCGTCGACCGTCGCCTCCTTCTGGGGGCTGGCGTGGATGCGGAACCGCCGCATCTCGCCATCCTCGCCAGCCTTGCCGGTGACCTTGAGCGTCACGTTGGCGTAGCCGTCGGCGGCGACGTCGTCGTGAGCGCCGTATTCGACGGCGAACGCGCCGATGCCGTCCTGCAGGGCTCGGACGGTCCCCTCGATGCCGACCTCCTGCGAGAGCCAGTGCAGCATGTTGCAGAGCATGTCGCTGAAGCCGGTTTCCGGGCCGTCGGCCTCCGGGTGGAGGTCGAGGCCCTGCTCGTCGGCAAACCGGCGAACGAGATCGTCCACGGTCTGCCCGCGGTCGTAATTCATGGCGATGTCCTTGTGGGTTAGAGGAAGCGGCCGCCGTGCCAGTTCCCCACCATCCACGGGAGCTCTGGCACCTCGAGGAGGTGGAGCGGGATGATGCGGCGGAAGCTGTTCAGCGCAGAGAACCGCGAGCCCGGGAAAACCTGGCTGCGAAGCTGGAAGGAGAAGCGGACTTCGTCGAGCCCGCTCACGTTGAGCGCGTGGGTGTGGGGGACGAGGATGACGTCGCCCGAGAGTTCGGCGTTGCCGTTCCGATGTCGCCGTTGGAACAACGCCGTGGCCTTCCAGGACGCCTGCCCCTTGCCAACGGTCTCCTGAAAGACCTCGGTGATGGCGGGCTTCCAGCGATCGAAGCGGCCGGGCAGGTAGACCTTTCCGGAAGAGACCGTCGCGAGGTCGTAGATGGGCTGGCTGCTGATCTTCGAGGCCAGCACCGTCGTGCCCGGGAGTGAGCCGGACTGGAGGTCACGCGCCTGGCTCTTGAACCCATAGCCGATGCCGCCGAAGAACCGGTTGATCAGTTCCTCGGCGGCCAGTTTGGTGGGGTTGCTCATTCCGGGCTGATGTGGATCGGGTCGCCGAAGGGCACCTTCTCCGCCCAGTGCTCGAACTGCTGCTTGGTGCCCCACGTCGCCCAGATCACCGGGCAGTCGGGCTGCTCGCCATAATCTGCGACGACGAGGTCGGTGAGGTAGATCACGGCAGCGGCCTCGGGGTGCTTCTCCTTCACCCACTTGAAGGTGTCGGAGAAGGCGGTGCCGCCACCGCCCTGGGCGTGCATCTCGAACATGTCGCCGCGCTCGAACTCGTCGGCGTTGTGGACACAGGCGTCGGCGTAGACGACGACGAGCTTGTCGATGTGCCCCTCGTCGAGGATGCCGCCGACCTCGGCCGCGAAGGCTTCGAGGATCGATCCGCTGATCGAGCCCGACGTGTCGACTGCGACGACCACCGAGTCGACGGCGTCGGGGATCGAGCCCGGCAGGTAGAACCCGGCGTGCAGGTAGCGCCGGTTCGGCCGCGCCCACGTCTGCTCGGTGATCGACAGCGAACGGGAGACCAGCCGCCGGAGCTCATCGGCCCAGTTGACTTTGGGCTCCAAGATCTTGTCGACCAGTCGCTGCAGGTACTCGGGCAGCTTGCCGGCGCCGACGGCCTTGGCGTAGCTCATGGCCTGCCGGACCAGCACCTGCTGCTCGGCCCGCATCTCATTGATCGCGGCCTGGTCGTACTGCGGAGCGCCGTCGAGGACGCCACCGCATCCGCCCGGGTCCTTGCCGTTGCCCTTCCGGCCCTTGCCGCCGTCGTCTTCAGGCAGCTGGGCGTAGATCTCCTCCTCCGTCATCCCGTCGTAAGCCGGGTCGTAGAGCACCCACTCGGGGAGCTTCAGCCCGGCGGCGAAGACGTTGGCGTTGATCACGTAGTCGGCTGCGCGGTTCCACTTCTTCGGGTCGCGGTCGCGGCGGCGGAGGTGGTGCTCGAGGGCGTTGTGCAGCACCTCATGGACGAGGACGCCGGCGAGCTGCTCGTCGGGGAGCTCCTCGACGAAGGGCGGGTGGTAGTAGAGGTGGCGGCCGTCGGTCGCCATCGTGTCGACCAGGTTGGGGTCGTTGACCTCGACCAGCTTGAGGCGGCCGAGCAGCACGCCGAAGAACGGCTGCTCCCGAAGGATCAGCCGAAGCTTGGCGCGCTCGATCTTGGAGGCGATTGCGTCGTTCATCAGAGGGTCACGTCCTGGTTGTCACGGGCCCACTGCATGAAGGCCTGGGTGTGGGTGAGGCCAGCGTCGCGACGGCAGGCGTCGACGACCAGCATGGTGGCGAACGTGCGCGGCATCCGGTTGATGTAGCGCATGATGTTGCCGAAGTTGGTCATCTCGGCCCGGCGGGCGAGCGCCGAGGTGATGGCGTAGCGGGCGGCGATGTCGTCCTCGTTCGGCACCTTGGCCCCCTCCGGGTCCATGATGCAGTGGTCGATCGAGGGCAGGCTCTGGTAGGTCCGGATGAACCCCTCGAACTCACCGCCGGCGGCCTCGCCGACGATGCCCGACACGGCGTCGAGGCGGATGGTCCGCTCGGCGTTCACGTACTTGGCGGCCTGCTCCCAGGAACGGGGCGAGGGGAAGGCGCGCTGGTCGACCAGGTCCATGACGTGGATCAGGTTCGGGCGGAACCGGACGAAGGCGATCAGGATGGGGTCGATGTCGTTCTTGTTCGCCCACTTGGTGAAGGCCTCGACGTCGGCCTCAACGTCGATGTGGGCGAAGCGGTTGGCGAGGGCCGACGGCATCTTCTGCGCGGCGGCACGGTCGCTCTGACGGTTGCCGGCCGCCACGATGCGCCACTTCGGGGGCAGCGTGTAATTGCCCACCTTGCGGTCAAGGACGAGGCCGAAGCATGCCGCCTGCATCTGCGGCGGGGCGGCGTTGAGCTCGTCCATGAAGAAGATGCCTTCCTCGCCGTCGCGGTCCGCCTGCGGCAGGTCGTCGGGCGAGAGCCACTTGGCGGTATCGCCGCCCTGGATGGTGGGCAGGCCGCGAAGGTCGACGGGGTCACGCAAGACGGCGCGGAAGTCGACCAGGCCCCAGCCGCGGCTCTTGGCGATCTGCTTCACCACGGAGGATTTGCCGATGCCCGGCGCGCTCCACAGGAAGGCGGGGGTGTCGCCGTCGATATAGGTCTCGGCGAGCTGGGTGGCGCGTTCGATGTTCATGCTTGATCTCTTTCGGTGTCATGATTGACGGTGTGGAGTGATGAGGCCGTCGCGGATCGCGGCGGCCATGAGCGCGTTGGTGATGCCCCTCGGGGCGAGCACGTCTTTGGCAAAGGCGTCGGACGGGCTTCGTCGGACTAGTCGGGCCCATATCCTGCCGTCCTGACGGGTCAGGACCCAGAGGCGGTCGCCGCCTCGGCGAGCCGTGTCGTCGAGGCGCAGCGTCCAGAAGCGGCCGTCGAAGGACACCTCGAAGGTGCTCTCCGGTCGGAAGGTCCGGGCACTGATCGTGACCATCACTTGCCGGTGTTGTTGGCGAAGGACTTCACGATGACCTCGGTCTTCACCTCGAGGACGTAAGCAGTCTTCACGCTGAGGACGCGGCAGATGCCCATAAACTCAACCGCGGCGTCCTCGCGGGTGGTTGCCAGCAAGTCGCGCTCTTCGATCTTGCCGTCGGGCTGGCCCGTATACATGCGGTAGGCGGGCTCGGTGGTGGGCTGGGCCGTCTGGCTCATGCGATGAAGGCTCCGATCTGGTCGAGGATGTCCTGCGCCTGCTTCTTGGTCTCGTCACGGGCGCGGTCGCTGAAGCGCAGGGTGTCAGCGTCGAAGCGTCCGAGCTTCTCGAGCTCGCCGGCGAGGCGGTCGAGCTCCGGGTTGCCGGTGATGTTGAGCGCCGGCATGATGGCGCAGAGGTCGCGGACGTTCAGCACCAGCGAGTCGCGGAAGGTGCCTTCTGCCCGGTCGCCCTTGCCGGTTGAGGGTTTGTAGGCGGTGAGCCGCTCGACCATGCGGGAGGCCACTTCGTGGATGCGCTCGTAGATGTTGCGCACCGCGTTGTTCGCGGCCGTGGTGATGCTCGTCTCGATCTCGCTGCGGATGGCAGCGGCCTGGTGCTCGCTCATCTGCACGCGGAAGTCGTCGGCCGAGGGCGCCGGCATGATGGTCATCTTCATGTCGAAGCGCTGGCGGATTTCCATCGCGAGGGGGAAGTCGCCCTGGTCGAACATGTCGCCCATGCGACGCTGCGCGTCCGCCTTGTAGGCGGGGTACTTGGCGATGAACTCGTCGACGGCCTCGAAGAACTTCGCCTTCTGCTTCTGGAACCAGGCCGAGTGCGCCATGAAGGCGTCGGCCTTCATGATGCGGCTGCCGTCGTTGAGCCAGGGCAGGGTGCGCTCGAGGAACTCCCCACGGGTGGCGCTGACCACCTTGTTGATGCCCTCGAGGGCTTCCTTGGGCAGCAGGTGCTTGTTGAAGTTGCCGGCATCCTTGGCGGCGTTCTTCTGGGCGGTGACCTCCTCTGTCACGCGGCGGTCGAGGCGCTGAGCCGACCACTGCGAGATGGTGAGCGACACCACCATCGCGCGGCTGGATAGCGCGTTGGAGACGGACAGGTTCGGGGAAAGCGCGTTCATGCGTAGGATCTCCTTGGTTGCATGATTGCAGGGGTAGTCAGCGGTTCACGAGGCGAGCGGCCTGGAAGATGACGTCGACGTCTTCTTCCCGGTAATCCTCGATCGCGGCGTGAGGGGGCGTCAGCTCCACTGGATAGGTGAAACCGTTGTTCGTGGAGGACTTGCCGAGGGGGTCTGTGGTGTGGACCCAGTCGACGATCGCGTGGGCGTACATCAAGTTCTCGGTGAGGCAGGCCGACATGGTGTCCGCCGCGTCATCGGGGTTCTCGGCATCGACGATGACGTAGATGCGGGAGATGTAACGGGGCATCGTCACACCTCCCAGAAGCGGGCGACAGCCCAGGCGGCGATCATCTCCTGCAGCGCGGCATCTACGGCCGAGGGTAGGGCGGCCAGGCGGGCGATGGTCTCTTCGTCCCGGAGCTCGCTTGCCCGGAAAGTTGCGGCGATCTCGATCACCGGCTCGTCGAACCGGCTGGCCCGGTCGGTCGTCCGGAGGTAGCTGATCTCGAGGCCATAGAAATAGCTGCCGCGTAACCACTCCGTTTCGGTTTCGTGGAAGTCCTGCTTGAGCTCGTCGGGGAGGTTGAGCAGCCAATTCCAAGCGTCGGCCTCTATGTCGAGGTCGACCTGGTGCTTGTCCTTGCCGAGCTTGTCGGCGGCGTACTCGTAGAGCGACCGCAGGTTCGGCGGGTTCCTGATTGCCTCATAGTCCTCGGCCATGCCGGGGGGGAGCTCGGCGTTCTCCACCCAGTAGCCAAGGGCGCTCATCTGCTGCTCTTCGGCGTAGTCTCGGAAGCGTGTGGGCAGGTAGCCCATCGAGAACGAGTTCCAGATGTCGCACTCGAAGTCGACCTGCCAGCCGCCGGACGTGTCGCTGTAGAGGTGGGTCTCGATGCGCTCGGGCGTGTGGCAGGTGACGACCTCGTCGCAGTTGCTGAGCTCATCGTGTAGGCGGCTGACCAGCCGCCAGCAGGCGTCATCGATCTCCCGGAATGGCTCCGGGATCTCCACATCGTGGTGGGGCGCGCGCTCTTCCATTGGTCTCTCCAGATGTCATGCTTGACGGGGGATGGTGAGGGACAGCTCACGAGGCAGCGGGATGGTGGGCTTGTCCTTGAGCCATGCGTTGATCTGCCACCGGGCCGCGTGCTTGGCCTCGGGCAGGCAGTGGTCGTCGTAGTCGCCGACGAAGCCCCAGCAGGCGTCCAGCTCCTCGCCCTCCTCGATCTCGTCGCCCTCGTCGTCGAGGGTCGGCGGACCAAAGAGGCGGTAGCCGTAGACGTTGCCGGTAGCCCAGTCGGAGTATTCCTTGACCTCGCCCTGCAGGAGCTTGCGGGCGCGCTCGATGGTCTCGGGGGTGACCTTGCCGTACTCTTTGGCGATGTCGGCGTAGGTGGCATAGACGAAGCCGGTCTCGCTGCAGGTCGCGGCGTAGCTGGCGGCGCAGATGCTGAGGTCGCCGTTGTAGCCAAGGTTCAGGCCGAGGATCAGGCAGCGCTCTTCGATATTGGCGAGCAATCTACCGGGGGCATCTTCGATGCGGCCCTCGAGCTCCCAGTCGGAGAGGTTGGCAAGGTCGTCGGTGGTCTCGTGCGGCTCGCGGTAGAGCCACGCGATTGCCCATTCGGCGATGTCTAGTTCAGTGGCGAGCCCGTACAGCCAGAGCGCGGGACTGCGGCCGGGCTGCTCATCGCCCATCGTGCGGCTGGGAGACCAACCGACCATCGTGCCGAGGTTGTCCCACTCGCGCGGGTTGTTGCCCGAGTCGTCGTCGTGGACGATCTCGAGGCGGAACCCGTGGCCGAGCTCCTCTTCATGCGGGATGTAGTCAGCCATTGGAAGCACCCTCCGCCCGGGTGCTAATTCGTGGCGGGTCGACGTCATCCATGTCGTCGAGGACGATGATGCAGGCGACCGCGTCGTGGGTGCGGTTGCAGCGGTCCTCTATGGTGAGGCCGGCCTCGATGCGCTGCACACTCGCGCCGGCAGCGAATGAGGTGGCGATGACGACGGCAGCCGATGCGACGAGGGCAGCGCGACGGCGCACCAGCTGCCGCTGGGTTGGGTAATAGGTCATGCGGTCTCCTGAGTGCCATGATTGGCGGGGGTAGGACGTGAGCGTCCTGTGCGACGCGCCACAGCGGGCGCGTCAGGCGGGGTGCTCACATGGAGTAGATGCGGCCGTCGTCGCCGACGTAGAGGCTCACCTCGCCGAAGCCTTTGGCGATCTTAGTCAACATGTCGCCGAGGGGGCCGGCCCAGTCGCCATCCCAGAAGCCGGCGCCGTGCCCGTTCCGGGTGAGCCAGAAGTCGTGACCGGCCACCTCTTCCGGGCCGCTGCCGCTGCTGGGTTTGCGGACCAGCACGCCGTCGCAGAGGGCGGTGCCGCACTTGGCGAGGAAGGCTTGGCAGTCTGCGATGGCCTCCGCGATTACGTCGGGGTGGAGGTCGTCGAGCTCGTAGTTGTCGTCGAGCGGCACGCCGCCGCTCTCGTCCGACTCGTCGTTGGAGGACCAGAGGGCGGTCACGAGGTAGGACCGGGTGAAGTCGTCGAGCGAGGCGACCAGTTCGATGCTGCGGGGGTCAGGTTCGGGCTTGTCGACCATGTCAGTCGGCCTTGCAAACGAGGCCGTCGGACATGGCGCCGGCGACGAAGTCGTCGAGGTAGCGCGGCTCGATGCAGAGGCTGCCACCGTACCACATGCTCTCTTCGCTGACGTGATCGTCAATCCAGGTGCGCGCCACATCGGTGACGGGGGTGCAGAGGACGATGGAGCCCATGAAGGCAAAGTCGAGGTCGCGTGGTGGCGGGGCGATGTCGAGGTCGAGAGGGTTAGCCATGAACGGTCTCCGGGGTGCCATGAGTGGCGGGGGTGAGAAGGGCGCGCTGCTCGCAGGCGTAGGCCAGAGCGGCGCGCAGGATGTCGGCCTTGATGCGGCCGCTGGTCATCGGTCGGTTACCGGTCCGGCCGAACAGGTGCCATTTGCGGGTGCTGGGTTGGCGCTCCACGATGCAGAGGCAAACGCGGCGCTGGGAGCTCTCGTAGTAGGCGATCTCGACGAGGCCGGACTTGTAGCGCTCCTCGATAATGTGGACGCCGCGCTCGACGCGGCGCTCGCTGAAGGCAACTGGCATTAGTCCTCTCCGTAGGCGGACGGGATGGGCGCCTGGGTGTGGGCGCAGGTGAGGGAGGTGTCCTCCCAGTTGATCTCGAGCGCGACGGGGAGCCACGACTGGTCGGGGTGGTTGCCGTCGCGCTCGTCGCGCAGGGCCTCGAGGATGAGGCGGCGCTCATCCTTCGCGGCCTCGAAGCTGAGGGCCTCGCCATCAGCCATGACGAAGTAGCAGGGATACCCGCCGGGCCAGGCGAAAGGGCCGTGGTGGGCCGCGCGGCGGAAATCTCCGATAGAGGCGATCTTCATGGGTCACCCGCGGCGCAAGGTCAGGACGCGGTCGCCGCAGGCGAAGGTGACCACGCCCCCGGGTGGAAGGGCGCGGACTTCGCGCAGCCTCTCTGCGGCCAGGTCGCAGGCGGTGGCGAAGCTGTAGCCAGCGCCGCGCATGATCGCGACGAGGCGGTCGGTGATAGTCATGGATGGTCTCCGATGGGCCATAATTGGCGGGGTGGGCGGAAGCGCCCAGTGCAGCGCGCGGGTTCCAGGCGCGCGCTAGGCTGGGGGTTTCAGCGGGGATATTGGGCGTCGACCTCGCAGTCATCGTAGGTCGCGCCGTAGGGGAAGATGGCGAGGCAGAGGTCGCCGTTGGGCAGGCGCACCCACATGAAGGGGGAGCGCCCGTCCCTGACGTCGTCGGGGTCGGCCAGCAACAGGACGCGATCGACCGACTTCTGACTGGCGGGGTGGATGTAGACCGCGCGCTCGTCGTCCTCGAGCTCGGTGATGTGGGGTTGCATCAGGCAGCTAGAAGCCGGCGGTCCTTGAGCTTTGCTGCATCGGCAGCCTTGCGGGCGAGGAAGTCGCGGGCTTCGCGCGCCAACTTCGCGTAGGCAGCCTCGTGCTGCTCGTCCTTGCGGGTGCGGAAGTATGGGTGGCGTGGGATCATCTCAGGTCTCCGTTGGGTGCCATAATTGGCGGGGTTCGGCCGTGCAGCCGTCGAGGCGGACGCCTAGCGTCCGTCCGGATGGGTGCAGGAAGTTGCACCCCCTCGCGGGGAGGGGGTGCCTGGGGCGGGATTAGGCGGCGGCCTTCTCGGCGGCGGCCTTGGCCTTGTTCTTCGCGCGGCCTTCCTTGGAGGTGTTGACCTCGACCACGTTCTTGCCAGTCAGGACGCCTTCGGCCTCGACCAGCAACTGGTAGGCCTTGACGTGCTGGGTGTGCGCGCCGGCCTTCTCGGCGGCCTTGAGAAGGGCGGCCAGCTTCGCCGCGAGGTCGAACTCGTTCTTCGAGCCGGTCGCGTCCGGCTTGTAGTCGAGGACGGGGCAGGCCGCCGCGCTTTCGAGGTCGCCCTTGGCGGCCTTGTTGAAGGCAAAGGTCACCTTGCCGGTTTCTTCGTCGGTGTTGACCTTGACCTTGCCGAAGGCCTTCGCCCATGCGGCGATCGCGGCCTTCGTCACCTTGCCGCCGATAGCGTCATAGAGGCGCTGGAGGGGGCGGACGTCGCCGCTGGTTTCGACCAGCGCGAGGCAGGAATAGGCGACCGTGTGGAGCTGGCCGCCGAACTTGGCGCCTGCCTTCACAACCGAGTTGATCGCGACATTGAGCTTGTTGGAAGCGATAACCTGCATTTCGTATCTCCGAAGTTGCCATAATTGGCGGGGGTTCCGGGCACTTGCCCGGCGAAGCGCGCGGGGTGCGCGCTTGGCGGGGCAGTGTCAGAACCGCCGGGGATTGAACCCCCCGGCGGTCGGTTTCTCTTAGGTGCCATGTTTGGCGGGATTTCAAATTCACACTCTTGCGCAAGCCCGCGGCCTACCACCGCGTTCGGATTTTTGCGTTCAGCCGTTGTGCTGCTACCCGTCACCCCCTCTCACGGGGTGGCGGGTTCCAGTGCCAGAACCTGACCAGCCTAATCGGCAAAGGTCAGTTGCGCTTTTCCCATCGGCTTTGCCGCCTCAACTTGCCCGGTTTGCGTTGTCAGCGCTTGCCGTTCTAGTCCGCCTGTTAAGGTCTAGTGCCGCGTAACCCCCTCGGGTCTCCCCCTAGCCGTTCGGACTAGGACGCTTGCACTATTGAGCCTAGCCGTTCGGGCCGCCCAAGGTGCCGGATTGTGTAATCAGCGTTCCGTCTACGCCGCTTCCCTAAAGGTCGCCCTATTCACGATGTATAAAACACTCCCCTTTCGGCGAGTAGGCGGGGGTTAATCACTGGGTGGCGGCGTCTCCGTTTGCGTTTCGATGGGAGGGTTATAACCCGCAACTTTTGCGCGATGCAACCCCCTAAATCGCAGATTTTGCGTTTTGTGGTTCGGCCATATGGAAAGCGCTGCAAATCCAATGGCTTATGCATGGCGCATAAAATGCTTTGCAGGGGTTTACACGCACCGAATAGGCGAGTCACACAAGCGGCGAAGCGTGAAAAGCGAATCGCAAAACCAGCGATTCGCACCCCCGCAACCCCCTTCCGATCAATCCCCCGCCCGTTGGGGTGCGTTACCAGGTAAATACCCCCGGCGGGGTGCGCACCCTATCGCACCCTTGCCAGCGCACCCCCGCAACGCGCCCCGCGCCTATGGTGACGGGTTGCCAGTGTCTCGCCTGATGCATCGCCTAGCAGGGGGAAGGCAGGGGAAGGGGAAGGGAAGGCAGGGGGAGGGGGTGCCACCCCCGCAACGCGGGGGGAGGGTGCCACCCCGCGACCCTAAGCGGAAACCGCGCGCCTTGCGCCTTGCGCGCCTATAGCAAGCGCCATGCCAGTTAACATGTAACGCGACCGCCACCCCCGCGCGACCACCCCCGGCCTTGGGTCCTTCCTAGGGGGTGGGGCACCGCGGGCTGGGCGCAGCGCATTGAATGAGAGGTTTTCGACCTCAAAAATTGACGGTTCGCGTTCGTTTTTGGCGAGAAACACGCAAAGGAGCTCGAGATGCAGGTCGTTGTGACCAAAAAGCTCACGAACTTCGTGCGTTTCCAGGACATTCCGAGGCTCATTTCCCGCCCAAACTTCCGTTTGGAGCTGCATCGAGGGGTCATCGACGCGGGCCGGAAAACACGAACTCAGGTCCAGCGGGCCGTCGCCCAGCAGATGGCGGTCACCGCCGGCGGCTACCGGGGTTACGTGGTGCCCAATATGAGGGGCATCTCGAAGCCCTCGGACCTCAGTTTCACCATCCGCGGCACCGGTAAGGGCTCGCCGATCGAGACCTACAAGGGGCTCCGGGCTCTCTCCCCGAGGGGGAAGGTAGCCGCAGCCATGAACAAGGGCCGCTCCGGCGTCGACAAGGGCTTCGTCCGGTCGGGCGTCTGGAACAGCCCGCGCACCTTCAAGCGCTCCTTCGCCCAAGGCGGTGGGTTCTTCGCCCTCGTCCCCGCGAAGGGCGCGTCGGGGCGCCTGCCCAAGGCGTTCTGGACCTACGGCCACAAGCCGACCCAGCCGCGTGACGCTCAAGGCCGGTTCGGCGCCAGCGGGCACGCCGGGTTCAAGATCCGCAAGCTCTACGGTCCGGCGCTGGGCAAGGAACTCGACAAGGATCAGTCGCTCCAGACCTTCCTGACGTTCGGCCCGGCCGAGCTCGAGGTGCAGGTGACCAAGCGCATCGCGAAACTGATCCGTTACTGATCCCTGGCCGGTGAGCCGTCCAGGCGATGGCGGGCGCGCACCTCGCGCTCGTCGCCTCCAACCAAGGAACGTCCAATGAAGAAGCTGTTTGCCGCCCTCGTGGCGGTGGCGGCGCTGGCAGTCACGACCTTCGTGACCGGGCTGGTGACCGCCGAGGTCGCCGTCGCCGCTCCCCTCGTGTCCTGCTCGACCGCCCACCCCGTGAAGTGGGACCGCCCCGGCGGCTACTGCGAGCAAGTGCGCGATCTGAAGTCGATGGCGAGCCAGGTCGACAAACACAAGCACGATCCCAAGCCCGCGCTGCAAACCTAGCGACCGATCAGCAGCACCCCGGCAGGTCCGGGGTGTCACTGATCGGTTACGCGAGGAAGGAAACGCCATGCGCCCCGAACTGAACGACCCGCCGCCCTCGTGGCAGCAGCTGGTCATCACGATCGCGGTGGTCGTCGGCATCCTCGCCGGCGTCGCTGCGATCATCTCCAGCGTCGTGCTGTTGCAGCGCACATGCGCGGTCTACGACCTGACCGGCGAGGAGGCCCGATGCAAATGGAGCGGTCGCCTCTGAGCTTCGTGATCCGCTGGGGCGCCTGGCTCAGTGAGCCGCGCAACCTGCAGACGTACCTGATGCGGACGAGGGATCGCTACCCGAGCCTCCGGCCTGATGTCGGCGTCAGCCACCGCGGCAGGATGACCTTCCGATGATCTTCGGCCGCACCAGCGCAGAGCTGAAGGAATGGCGCCGGCGCTTCGCGCTGCTGCCGATCCTGTTGAACGACGGGCGCGTGCTGTGGCTCCAGCACTACCACGAGCGCTGGCGGCGGAACGCTGCCGGCTTCTCCTGGCTCGAGCAGAGTGTCGAGCCATATTCCGACCCCCCGGCGCCGACCACCCCGCCGCCGCTGATTAGGTAGACCGCATGGCAGCAGCACCAAAGACCACCAAGCCCCGGCCGCGCGAAACCAAGCAGGCGGAGCGGCTCTCGGAGTTCGTCAACCAGAAGGACTTAGCGAAGGCGCTCAGCCTCTCCGACCGCCGGGTGCAGATCCTGCTGAAGGAGGGCGTGCTCGTCGCCAGGAGCCGGTCAAGCTACCCGCTCGTGGAGAACTACGCCCGATATGTGGCCTTCAAGGAGAAGGCGGCGGCCGAGAAGGCAGCGCCGGCGGCGGCGGATGGGCTCCGCACCAAGCGCGAGGAGCAACTCGCGATCCGAATTGGCCGTGAAGACCGGCAGCTCATCACCCTCACCGAGGCGATGGAGTTCGTCGACAACATCTGCGGCCGCTTCCTGCAAACCATCTCCGGCCTGCCGGCGCGGCATACCCGCGACCTGGCCGAGCGGAAGCGTCTCGAGGCTACCTGCGACGATGTCCGACAAGAACTTTCCGATGATTTCGGCAAAGAGCAGCGAGCTCTCCGCACGGGTGTGCCGGTTGCTGAAGCCGCCGACGAGGATGACGCCTGACGAGTGGGGCGCCAAAAACCGCGTCTACCCGCCGACGTCCGGCATGCCCGGGCCGCGTAACCCGAAAGTTACGCCATACATCCTCGCTTTCGAGCGCGCCGTCGACGCCCGCACGCACAAGCGCGTGGTGCTGGTGATCTCGGCGCAGTCGGGGAAGTCGGAGGCGCTGCTCGACATCATCGGCCAGCGCATGGATACCTCGCCGATCCCGATGCTCTACCTCGGGCCGACGAAGCAGTTCATCACCGAGCAGTGGGAGCCCCGCATCATGGAGCTCCTCGACGGCGCCAAGGTGCTGTCGCGCAAGGTTACGCGCGGCCGCACGATGAAGAAGACGCTCAAGAAGATCGGCGGCGTGCCGCTGCGTCTCGCCCACGGCGGTTCGTCCTCTGCCCTGAAGTCCGACCCCTTCGGCCTCGCCCTCACGGACGAGGCGGACGAGCTCATGAGCAACGTCAAGGGCGCCGGTAACCCGATCGATCTCGTGGACATTCGCGGCGACACCTACGCCGACTTCGTCCACGCCATCGTGTCGACCCCAAGTGAGGGCCCGAACGAAGTGGAGCGTGACCCCGAGAGTGGCCTGGAGTTCTGGCAGAACGACCTGGCCGAGGACGTCAAGTCCACCATCTGGAAGCTCTGGCTGTCCGGCACCCAGTACCACTGGGCGTGGCCGTGCCCGCATTGCGAGGACTACTTCATCCCGCGCTTCAAGGATCTCCGCTGGAAGAAGCCGAAGAGCGACACGGGCAAGGAGATGGCCTCCGACCCGGTGATGGCGAAGCGAACAGCTCACCTGTCGTGCCCGTGCTGCGGCACGGACATCTACCAGGACGAGCTGATCGGCAACCAGAACACCAAGGAGTGGATGAACGAGCGCGGCGTCTTTGTCGCGCCGGGGCAGCACATCCTCCCTGACGGGACGGTGGTGGGCGACCCGCCCGAGCGGGAGACGATCTCGTTCTGGGTGTCTGGCCTGGCCTCGCCCTTCAAGTCGTGGGGCGATCGTGCCGAGCGGTACGTCACCGCCGTGTTGTCGAAAGACCCTGCCGCAATCCAGGCGGTGGTGAACGGCGGTTTCGGGGAGCTCTACAGCCCGACCGGCGGCGTGGTGCCTGACTGGTCCGAGGTCGCGAAGCTGCGCTCCAAGGAGTACGTCTCCGGCCAGGTGCCCGGGTCCGCCCGCATCCTGACCATGACGGTCGACGTGCAGAAAAACGGCATGTTCTACACCGTCCGAGGATGGGGCTCCCGCGGGCGCTCCTGGCTCGTGGAGGCGGGCTTCCTTCAGGGCGAGACGGCCGACGAGGCTGTCTGGGAGACGCTCGAGGGGATGATCTACGATACCTACGACGGTATCCCCCTGCGGCTCTGCCTCATCGACGCCGGCTTCCGCCCCGGCAAGAAGGACGAGGTTCCTCTGAACCGCGTCTACGAGTTCGCCCGCAAGCACAAGCGCATCGTCCGAGCGACGAAGGGCTCCTCGACCGCGATGGTTCGACCGATCGTCAGCTCGGCGATCGACGTGAACAAGAACGGCGAGGTCATCCCGAACGCCCTTGAGCTGTTCCGCCTCGACACCGACTACTTCAAGCGGTGGGTGCAGGAGCGGTTGCGCTGGGATCCCGAACAGCCCGGTGGATGGGCGCTGCCCGGCGACGTTAGCGATGACTACTGCCGGCAGATGGTCTCGGAAGCGAGGGTAAAGAACGCCTCGGGCAAGGCCGTCTGGATCCAGAAGTCGAAGGACAACCACTACTTCGACTGCGAGGCGATGCAGGCCGCCGCCGGCACCATGCTCAACGTCATCAAGCTCCGCGACGACGCTCCGCTCCCCGAACGAGGGGGCGCCGAGAAGCCGCGGCGCAACCCCGAAACCCAGCAGACCTCGACCGGCCGCTCCAGCGGTTGGCTCGACGGCGGGAGCATCTGGTAATGGACCTTGCAGAGATGCAGGAGATGCTGGCCGAGCTCCAAAGGGCTCGTTTCAGCGGCGCTCGGCGCGTCAAGTTCCGGGAACGGGACGTCGAATACAAGTCCGACGCCGAGATGGCGAAGGCGATCAGTGCCCTCAAGGCTGAGATCAACAAGCTCTCGCCGCCCCCCAGCTCCTCGCTGGCTGAGTTCGATGGAGGTTTCAACTCGTGAACTTCCTCGAAACTGCCATCTCGGCGGTGGCGCCCGGCTGGGCGCTCCGCCGCGAGGTGTCGCGTCAGCGCATGGAGATCCTGCAAGGTCTCCGCGCTTACGACGGTGCCGCGCAGGGCCGTCGCCTCAAGAACTGGAACGCCAGTGGCACCGACGGCGATGCGGAAATCTCGGCCAACGCCGACCGCCTCCGCAACCGTGCCCGCGACCTAGTCCGCAACAACCCGCACGCCGCCAAGGCGGTGACGATCCTGGCCGACAACCTGGTTGGCGAGGGCATCATCCCCCGCGCCAACACGGGCGACCCGGAGAAAGACAAGGAGATCAACGCCCTCTTCGACAACTGGTCGAAGAAGTGCGACCTGGCCGGCATGGCGACCTTCTACACGAAGCAGTACCAAGCTGTTCGCGGGATGGTCGAGGGCGGCGAGATGCTCGCCCGCAAGCAGGTCTACCGGCCGAAGATCGTCGACCCGGATAACCCGCTCGTCGGCCTGCAAATCCAGCTCCTCGAGCCGGACTTCCTCGACACGACGAAGACGTCGGCGAAGGGCAAGCAGAGCGTCGTCTCGGGCATCGTCTTCGATCAGAAGGGCGCTCGCCTGGGCTACTGGCTGCGCTCGAAGCACCCGGGATCGTCCAACACCCAGGGCGGTTCCACCGAGAGCACCCTGGTTAAGGCCGACGAGATCGCGCACCTCTACGAGGCGCAGCGTCCCACCATTCGCGGCGTCACCTGGCTGGCGCCGGGCATCGTCACGATGCGTGACGCCGACGAGTACGACCAGGCGGAGCTTGTCCGAAAGAAGATCGAGGCCTGCGTGGTCGCGATCGTCACCCCCGGCGAGGACGATCCCAACGACACCGGCATCACCTCGAAGGTGACCGATGCCAACGGCAACGTCCTCGAGCGCTTCGAGCCGGGCGTCATCGCCTACTCTCGTGGCGGCAAGCAGATCAACTTCAACAACCCTTCGGTGTCGGCCGGCTACGAGCCGTTCACCCGGACGATGTTGCGGAAGATCGCCGCCGCCCTGCGCATCCCCTACGAGTTCCTGACGGGCGACCTCTCGACGGTCAACTTCTCGTCGGCGCGCGTGGGGATCATCGAGTTCCGCCGCTTCGTGCGGGCCATCCAGCAGCACTTCATCATCCCGATGTTCTGTCAGCCCATTTGGGACTGGTTCATCGAGACGGCGCAGCTGCAGGGCCTGATCGAGGACGGCGTGACCATCCCCGTGAAGTGGGTGCCGCCGAAGTTCGAGTTCATCAACCCGATCGACGACGTCAAGGCCGACATCCTCGCCATCCGCGCAGGCCTGAAGTCGTGGCGGGACGTGGTCTCCTCGTATGGGTACGACCCCGACGAGGTGGCCTCGGAGATCCAAGCGATCAACCTGCTCCTCGACGAGTACGGCATCATCCTCGACAGCGACCCCCGCTACACCACGCAGCAGGGGCTCATGCAGCAGTTCGAGAAAGAACTCGACCAGGAGGGCGATGTCGTCGCTCCCGCGGACGAGGGAGCGGCCAAGAAGCCGGCCGCCAAGTCCTCCACCAAAGCTCCGGCTGCGAAGCCGGCAGCAAAGAAGAAGGCAACCGCAAAATGACTAAGCCGAAGAAGAGCACGCGCGTCGAGAACGGACGCCTTGCTCTCGAGGTCCGGTCCGACAGCGTCAACGTTGATGCCCGCACGGTGGAAGTGATCTTCGCCGCCGGCGCGGCCGTCAAGCGCTGGAGCTGGGACGAGGGCTTCTTCATGGAGGAGCTCTCGATGGACCGCGCCGCTGTCCGTCTCGAGCGCCTCAACGCCGGCGCAGCGTTCCTCGATACCCACGACAGCTGGTCGATGGGCTCCCGCCTCGGGGCGGTGGTGCCCGGCTCGGCCCGCATCGAGGGCGGCAAGGGCTACGCGACGGTGAAGTTCTCCCGCAGCGACGAAGCCGAACGGATCCTCCAGGACACCCGCGACGGCATCCCGCTGCTCATCAGCGTTGGCTACAAAACCCACCGCTACGAGAAGATCGAGGGCGACGGCGAGAAGCTGCCGATCCTCCGCGCGACGGACTGGGAACCCATGGAGCTCTCCGCGGTCCCCATCCCGGCCGATCCTGGCGCGCACGCTCGCTCCGAGCCCAAGGATGACGTCTACGACGTCGAAGTCGTCACCAGGGACGACACCACCGAGACCGCGGCTGCGGTCGAACCCAAGGAAGAGACTATGACCCCTGAAGAGATCGCGGCCGCCGAAGCGGCTCGCGTCGCCGCCGCTGCTGCCGCTGCCCCGGCGCCCGTCGTCGAGACCCGCGCTGCCCCCGTGGTTGTGCCGGCCCCGGTCGCGGCCCCGGCTCCGGTCGCGGCTCCCGCTGTCGATGTCGACGCCATCCGTGCTGCCGAGACCGCCCGCGTCTCGACCATCATGCAGCTGTCCGCCCGTCACGGTCTGACCGACGCCGTTCGCGACGCCGCCATCAACGGCAACACCGACGTGCAGTCGTTCCGCAATGCCATCCTCGACGGCATTGAGGCCCGCCAGTCCCGCCAGCCGACCGCTCCGATGGTTGACGCCACCGTGCGCGACTCGCAGCAGGACGAGGTCACCACCCGCCGCGATGCGATGACCAACGCGCTGCTGAACCGCTCGGCTCCGGGCCGCCACAAGCTGTCCGACGCCGGTCGCCAGTACCGCGGCCTGTCCCTGATCGAGATGGCCCGCGAGGCTCTCCGCGAGCAGGGCGAAAACACAAAAGGCATGACCTACGACGAGATCGCTCGTCGTTCCTTCATGTCGACCTCTGATTTCCCCATCATCCTTGAGAACGTCACCAATCGAACCCTCCTTACGGCCTATGAGACGTTCCCTCAGACTTTCAAACCGTTTTGCCGGCAGGGGAGCGCGCGCGATTTTAAGGAGATGAGCCGCGTTCGCCTGGGCGGGGCCGGGGAACTCCTCAAGGTCAACGAAAGTGGTGAGTTCAAGCGCACGAGCCTCAAGGAAGGTAAGGAAAAATATGCGATCGCCACCTATGGGCGCATAGTTTCCATCACCCGACAGGTTCTGATCAACGACGATCTTGGCGCCCTTACCGATCTGCCTAGCCAGTTCGGTCAGGCAGTATCAAATCTCGAGTCCGACACCGTTTGGGGTCTTATTGTCGGGAACGCTAAACTGTCTGACGGCAAGGGTGTGTTCCACGCAGATCACGGAAATTTGGCGGCAGGCGGCAATCCCTTCGGAGTTGACGGCATCGCTGCCACCCGCTTGCTGATGACCAAGCAGGTGGACATTGACGGAAAGACGCAGCTGAACTTGAGGCCCAGTTTCCTGCTGGCCCCGTCTGACCTTGAGCTGAAGGTTGAGCAGCTGTTGGGGTCCTTCCAACCTAACCAGCCGGGAAATGTCACCCCAGAGTCGATGCGCAAGCTCACTCCCATCATCGAGGGAAGGCTGTCCACCGCGAGCCCCAGTGCCTACTACCTCGTTGCTGACCCAGCACAAGTGCCCACCATTGAATACGCTTATCTGGAAGGCAACGAGGGGCCCTATACGGAAAGCCGCCTCGGCTTTGACGTGGACGGTCTTGAGGTAAAAGTCCGGCTCGATTTCGGTGCCGCGCCGCTGGACTTCCGCGGCTTCGTCAAGAACCCGGGCGCGTAAGGGTCTCTCCGGCCACCCACTGACAACAAAATGGGGCTCCTTCGGGAGCCCTTTCGTTTTCCAGCAACCTCACGAGAGGACAACATGAAAAACTTCATTCAGCCGGGGAACGTGCTCACCGTTACCGCCCCGGCAGGCGGGGTCGAGAGCGGCGCCGGCCTCCTGGTTGGCTCGCTCTTCGGAATTGCCAACGGCAACGCCGCCGAGGGCGAGGATGTCGAACTGTCGCTCACCGGCATCTACGAGCTCCCGAAGGTCTCGGCCCAGGCCTGGACCCAGGGCGCCAAGCTCTACTGGGACAACGCCACCAAGCTGGTGACCACCGCGGCCGCCGCTGGCGCCAATGCTCTGATCGGCGTCGCTGCCAAGGCAGCTGCGAACCCCTCCGCCACCGGCGAGGTCCGTCTGAGCGCCGGTTTCACGATCTAATCGGGCAGGGCAGGGTGGTTCGCCATCCTGCCCCGCTCGCATTTTCAGGAGGTGCCGATGTCAGCCTTCAAGCGCCTGGACAAGATGGTGTCGAACGCCGTCGACCGCGTGAACAAGGAGCGCTTCCGCTGGATCCCCATGCGCGACAGCGCCGACCCCAACGGCCGCCGGCGCGCTGACCTCGACCGGGCGATGCGCGACGATTTGTGGGGCATCTTCGACTACACCAGCGCCGAGTACGGCCTCGAACTCGGCGTCCGCAAAAGCTACCGCGAAGCCAACGACCTTCGCGCCGTGTCGGTCGGCCGCAAGCCGGTGATCTCGATCGACCGCAAGTATTTCCCCGACCCGCTCCTCGAGCCTCGCCAGGGCGACCTGATCGAGATGCTGAACGACGACGGGACGCCACAAGCCGACCTCCCGCAGTTCGAGGTCATGGACAACCAGCGCGATGGGCAGAGCCGCATGGAGCTCCGCCTCGTGCAGCGAGGGCAGCAGGCATGAGCCTCAATCGTCTCGTACTCCGGACGGCCGGCGTCACGGCGCTCAACAACTTCGGCGTTGGGCCGTTCCCGACCCTCGCCGGGCCGCACATCTACGACTCGAAGATCGAGCCGGTCGACAGTGTCGACAAGGACGTGGCCTACCCGATGTGCGTGATCTACACGGACTATGACCGGAACGCGGTGGCGCACCGGGAGCTTACCGAGCCCCGCTCGCTGACGATCACCTTCGAGCTGCTGATCGGCATCCTCTCGCGGGACGACCAGACGCCGAACTACACGCTGAACATGCCGGTGACGGACAGTGAGCTCGAGGCGTCGCTCGACATCTTCGAGTTCCAGATCTTCGAGGCGCTGCGCGCCGACAACGCGGCGGCGAACGTGTTCCGGACGATTTGCTACGGCCCGAAGCAGATCACCAGCCGTCGTGGCGCGACAACTGAGGGCGGCACCAAAATCGCCGCCCGGCAGGTTACATACGAGGCTGACTGCCTGCCTGAACCGTCGGCTCCCACGGTGCCGTCGTGGATGGCCCCGTTCCTCGACCAGCTCGAGGCCTCGGACGGTTTCGACGGCATCGGCGAGCAGCTGCAGGCACTCTACGCCGGCGGCGCAGCGGTAACCGAAATGGATCGGATCGCGCGCACCCTCGGGTGGTCGCGCGACACTTATGAACGGCTCGGCTACCCGCCGAAGCCGTTGGTGATGCTGGGCACTCCGGTGACCTGGCTCAACCAGCACGGCCAACCCCTATAGCGCGCGGTCCCCAAGCCCTGCGCGCTGTGCGCGGCGGCGATCTCGGCTCCCGTTTCCTGGCCTAGAGGTCGTCGCCGCAGCAATTTGGAGCCCGACATGGACATGTTCGGACGCCTCCTCGACCGCATCGCGTCGTTGGAGGCTGAGGTCGTTCGACTGCAGCGACGCGTAAACAACACGTTTCGCGAGGCTCGGGTCGAGGAGCTCTACCCCAGCGAGGGGTTGGCGAGGGTGAGCGCCCACGGCGCGAGCTCGAAGAAGGTGCCCTGGCTGCAGCGCGCCGGCGACATCCGCGACTGGGATCCTCCCACCGTGGGTGAGCGGGTGATGCTGATCTCCCCCACCGGCGAGCCCGGCAAGGGGCTGATCCTCCCCGGCGGCTACAGCAGCCAGTTCCAGCAGCCGCACGACAAGGGCGGCGAGGCGAAGCGAGTGGTCGGGGACACCTCCGACCTCTGGACCTCGGATACCCGGGTCATCGAGTCGCCGCGGATCATCCTCCGCGGCAAGGTCACAATCGAGGGGCCGTGCGTCACGCACAACGGCATCGACATCGGCAGCAGCCACCGACACCAGGACGTCATGCCTGGCCCGGCGCTCACCGGCCTCTCAATTCCGAAGGACTGCTGACATGCAGAAGATCAACTACCAGGTCATGACCGGCGACGCCGACGGCCTCAACTGGATCAACGACCAGCAGGTGCGGGTCGGCCAGACGGTGAAGCTGACCGTCGAGGAGGCCAAGTACCTCGAGATGACCGGCCAGGTCGAGAAGTCCCGCGATCTAGGCGCGCAGAAGGCCAAGGCCACCAAGGCTAAGGTCGCTGAGGCTGCGCCGCCGGCGGAGGTCGTGAAGGAGTGAGCTCCGTCGGGATCGACCGCAACACTGGCGCCGTCCTCGTCGGCTGGCCCCATGTGGCGCAGTCGATCGTGACGATCGTCACCACGGAACTCGGGGAGCGCGTCCAGCGCCGTGACTTCGGCTCCAACGTTCCCGGCCTGATCGACAGGCCGCAGAACGAGGAGACGCTCCTCGAGTTCTTTATCGCTATTGCCGAGGCCCTCGAGCCCCGGCAGGTGCGTAACTCGATCTACGGCGAGCCCCGCTTCCAGATCGAGCAGATCTTCGTCGACGTGGATACGCCCGGCGAGCTCATCGTCTCGATGACCGGGACGTACCTGCCGGACGGGCACACGGGAAAGGTGGCGGGAGCGTCCCGCCAGACCCTTCGCATCCCGATCGCGGCCGCCGACCTCAACTAAGGATCGAACAATGACCACGCTGCCCGAGGCGCTGGCCGGCTTGCCGCTGCCTGGCGTCATCCAAGAGATCGACTACGAGGCGCGGCTCGCGCTGTTCGTCGAGAAGCTGGTCGCCCTCTTCGCCGACGTAGGGATTACCTACGACGTCGGGGGCCTCGAGGCTGATCCCGCCAAGATCCTCCTCGAGGCCGCCACCTATGCTGACGTGTTGCTCCGGCAGCGCATCAACGAAGCCGTGCGCGCGAACCTTCTGGCGTTCGCCTACGGCTCCGACCTTGACCACCTGGCCGCCTTCTACGAGGTGGTTCGGCTCTTCCAGGAGAGCGACGAGCGCCTGCGCGAGCGGGTGATCCTCGCCATCCAGGGCCGGTCCACCGGAGGCACCGAACCTCGCTACAAGTATGTGGCGATGACCTCGGACGTGCGCGTTGCTGACGCGGCCGTCTACACGGTCGGCCGTGATCCGACCATCCAGGTCGCGATCTTCAGCACCGAACCGAATGGGGTTGCCAGCGCGGGCTTGCTTACCGCCGTGGATGCTGCCCTTCAGGATCCGGCGGTGCGGATGGTGAACGACCGCATCGTCGTCGCGGGCGCGGTGAAGCACGCCGTCAACGTCGTCGCGAATGTCTGGCTGCTGCCGAGCGCGGCCCCGTCGGTCGCCACCGGCCTCGAGGCCATCGTTCGCAGCGAATGGGACAAGGTCGACACCCTCGGGTTTGACCTCGCGCGGTCCTGGCTGACCGCCAAGCTGATGCAGCCCGGCGTGCAGCGCGTCGAGATCGTCGCGCCCGCGGCGGACATCTCGGTCCCGTTCAATGAGGCCGCCTCGCTCGGGACCGTCACGATCAACAACATGGGACGTGGGTTCTGATGCTCAAGCAGCTTCTTCCGACGAACGCGACCCAGTGGGAGGAGGCGTTCGCTGATGCCTTCGACACGGTCGCCGACGTGGAAGCGTCGATCAATGCGATCCGCGGAACGAAGCTCGTCTCGCCGCCCGCGTCCTTCCTGCCGTTCCTCGTCTATGAGTACGGCCTGGGCGAGCTCCGGCCGTATGTGCCGAACCTGTACGACCTGATCGACCAGGGCATTGACTGGCAGCGCATCCGAGGGACGCACGCCGCGGTCGCGATGGGGCTGGGCTTCATCAGCTACATCGCTGCGATCGAGGAGGCGCTGGCGCGCCGGCGGTTCTGGAACTCCTTCCAGCTCCGGTTCCCCACGCTGCCCGCGGCCGATGCCCCGGACCTCGACCGCATCGACGGCATCGCGACGCTGTCTGTGCCAAAGCGGTCCATCTTCCGCCGCGGCGTCCACTACTACGACGTGGGGCCGCTGGTCGCTGACGGCGGCACGAAGCTGGACGGCTCTCGCCTTGAGGCCGAGAGCGGCGTGCGACTGCGTGAGGGCGGCCCGCTGTGGTCGTTCGGCCGCCCCCAGGAGGCGTCGCATCAGCTTACCCAGGCCGAGGGCGAGAGCGTCGACAATTGGCTCGCGCCGGTCGGCGAGGATCTGACCTGGGTGGACCTGAGCTACCCGTGGACAGAGGCCACGTTCCCGTGGACCGCGAACGGCGTCGACGCGCGAGCCGCCAACCTGGCGGCGTGGTTCCTCAATCGAACCGGCTATGTCGTTCTCAAGGGGGCAGGCGGGGTGATCGGCTATCGCCGGCTCCGCTGCGCCCATCCGGTCGAGAACCACCTCGCCGGCATCTACACCGTCGGCGGCATCAAGTACTTGCCGACCCTCGCTGGCCGTCGCGTCTACCTCGCGGCCCTCACCGGGTTTGGTGATGGGACAGGGCAGGTCGCCACGTCCGTAGGCCTCGCCTTCAACGTCGAGCTCGCGGTCGGAGTGCCGGCCGGGCGCCTCTGGCTCGAGCCGGACGACGTCGTCGCAGCCGACGAGATCGCCACCACCATCGTCAACATCCCGCTGCGGCCAACCGTGCGGGAGGACATCAAGTTTCTTCTGAGGTTCTGATGGCTCACGAGCACGAAAGCGGCATCCCCGGCGCCTATGACCGGTCCGCCGGCAAGAACGAATGGCAGGGCGTCACCTTCGTCGGCGACCGCGACGTTCAGGCCGCCGAGCTGAACGAAGCGCAGACGATTGCCCGGCAGCGTCATAACCGCGTCGCCAGCCTCGTCGCCAAGGACGGCGACCGGATCGAGGGCGCGGCAGCAGTCGTCGACGTCGATGCGGGCTCTGTGCTGCTGACGCCCGGCAAGCTGTTCATCGGCGGCGACGTGCTGCCGGTTGCGCTCGCCACGCTCTATACCGTGCCGATGACCGGCCGCGTTGAGATCGGCGTGCGGGTCACCAAGGTCTGGATCGACCATGAGGATGACCCGTCTCTGCTTGGCATCGTTCCGGGCACCCTCAGCGAGGGTGAGCCCGGTGCCGCGCGTGAGAAGGTGACGATCGCGTGGGGGCTGAGCGGCGGAGCTAGCGAGCTGCCCTTCGTCCTCGTCTACACGCTCCTCGACGGCGTGATCGTCGACCAGACGCCTCCGCCCTCGCTGAGCGGCATCAACCAGGTGATCGCGCTCTACGATCGCGAGTCGCACGGCCACTACATCGTCGAAGGCTGCCGCGTCACTGCACTCGGCAAGTCCGGAGGCGACCAGGTGTTCTCTATCCAGGAGGGCATCGCCAACATCTTCGGCTACAAGCGCTCGCGCGCCGCGGCCTTGCGACACGAGGAGTTGGAGGAGTGGGACATCGGCGAGGTGGCGGCCGAGAGCCACACCTTCGTCGGGGCGACGCCCAACGTCTTCACCACTTCGCGCTTTCCGATCGCCGGCGTAGGCACGGTGCTGGTGACGAAGCGCAAGACGGTTTCGGTTACCCGCGGCATCACGGTCCACGGCGCCGACCTTCTCCCGGACAGCTCGATCGTGGAGATCGAGAGCGTCGTCCAGGGGGGCACCACGTTCGTCGAGACCACCTCGTGGATCAAGACCGGCGACCAGGTCGACTGGTCGCCAGCCGGCGCCGAGCCGGCCGTCTCGTCCCAGTATGACGTGACGTACCTGTATCGCGCCGTGGTTGTGCCCAGCAGCTTCGACGACTTCACCATCACGATCGCCGGCGGCGTCGATGGGACCGAAGTGCTCCTCGCCTACGACCACAAGCTGCCCCGCATCGACCGCCTGTGCCTCAACCAGCTCGGCGAGTCGGTGTACGTGAAGGGCGTCTCGGCGCAGGCCTTGGACAAGGCCCTGCCGCCGATCCCTCCCGGCGACCTGCTGCCGCTGGCCCAGATCAAGAACAGCTGGGTCGGCAAGCCGGAGGTGGAGAACGACGGCGTCTACCGCCGGACCTACGAGCAGATCGACCGCATGGCGCGTGTCCTGGAGAACCAGGTGCGCCTCGTGCAGCTCGAGCGCATCAAGTCCAGCATCGACGCCCGTGAGCCGACCGCCAAGAAGGGGACGTTCGTCGACCCCTTCTTGAACGACTTCTACCGCGACGCTGGCGAGGTCCAGACCGCAGCGGTGGCGGACGGCTTCATGGAGCTGGCGATCGTGCCGACCTTCTACCAAGCGGCCTTGTCGGCGCCGGTGATGCTCGACTGGGTCGAGGAGGTGATCATCACGCAGGAGCTCCACACCTTCTGCGAGAAGATCAACCCGTACCAGAACTTCAACCCGATGCCGGGCGCTCTGTCGATCGAGCCGGCCGCGGACTTCTGGACGATCCAGCAGACCGACTGGGCCTCGCCGGTGACGCAGGAGTTCAACCGGGGCCTGCGCCGGGACGGTCCGCTCACGGTCACCACCACCACCACGCAGGTGCTGGGCGAACGCGAGCAGCTGATCGAGTTCCTGCGCTCAATCCCGATCGACTTCACGATCAAGGGTTTCGGCCCCGGTGAGATCTTGCAGTCGCTCACCTTCGATGGCGTCGACGTGAAGCCCCCGGGCGTCATCACGGCCGACGGCAACGGGGAGATCACCGGCACCTTCGTCATCCCGTCGAACATCACCGCCGGCACCAAGGCGGTCGTGGCGACTGGGATGGCATCCGGTGAGGCGCGGACCTTCTTCGTCGGCCAGGGCACAATCGAGATCACGACCATGCGTCGCGTCACCACGATCGAGCGCTGGCGGCGGCCGCCCGAGGAGAGCAGCAGCAGCAGCGGAAGCAGCGACCCGCAGGCCCAGACCTTCACGGTAGTGGAGGCCCGCCAGCTGGTCGGCGTCGACGTCAAGCTCTGCGCGATCGGCGACCAGAACAACTCGTTGCTGATCCAGCAGGTGCTCGTCGAGAACGGCATCCCGACAGAGGACGTCATGGCAGAGGCCTTCGTGTCGATGCTTGGCGCCACCTCTGGCTGGAAGTCGGCCCGGTACAACTTCCCGGTGCTGACGCTCCCGGCGCCCGATGCCGCCATCGTGGTCAAAACCGACGATGCGAACCACTCGCTCGCGATGGCTCGCCTCGGCGACTTCGATGCGGTGAACCAGAAGTGGGTGGGTGCGCAGCCATACTCGGTTGGCGTCAACCTCTCGTCGGCGAACGCAAAGACCTGGACGCCTCACCAGGAGCGTGACCTCACGTTCCGGGTGGTCGCAGCCAAGTTCACCAACCCGGGCTTCACCAAGACGGTGCCGCTCGGGTCCTTCAACCTGGTGGATGCTAGCGACCTTCAGGTCCGCGCCGTCGTCGAGCTCCCCTCGGCGGCATGCTCTGTGGTGTTCGAGATCGTTCGGGCAAACGGTGAGATCTGGCGGGTTCTTCCCTTCCAGGTGCTCCAGCTGACCGAATACATCACCGAAACCGTGCAGCTGCGGGCGGTGCTCAAGGGCACCGAGAAGCTCTCGCCGGTCCTCTACGCGCCGGTGTGGTTCGTCGCCGGCAAGATCGCCGCGAGCGGCACCTATGTTTCCCGAGCCTTCAACCTGGGTTCGGTGGTGAAGCTCACGTCGTACATGAAGGCTTTCCTTCCCGCCGGCGCCACGCTGACGGCCCAGTACGACAAGGCGGACGACAACTGGCAGGCCCTGCCGACCGTCGCGACCGAAGTCCTCAGCTTCCCCGGATGGGTGGAGCGGAAGATGGAGGCGACGGGCATCAACGCAGTCCAGGGGCGCCTCAAGTTCACGATCACCGGCGGGCCAGCAGCCCGGCCGCTGTTCGGGGATCTGGGCGCTGCCGTCATGTAAGAGGGGTGGACCATGTCCAACACTGCGCACCGGAGCTATCCCAAGCCGGTGCCGACCAATAACGTCTCGGACGACGTCGCTCTGCTTCAGCAGGCGATGGACCTGGTCGACGGGGACATCAACCTGCTGTTTGCCGCGGTTGCCGGGCTCGCGCCTGTTGCGCACGAGCACGTCATCGCCAACATCCAGGGCCTCTCTGCGGCGCTGGATGGCAAGGCGGCGGTCGGGCACACCCACACCCTCGACGACCTCTCGGACGTCGCGGGGGCGGGTCTGGCGCCTGCGGGCTACCTGCTGGTCAAGCAGGTCGACGGAAGCTGGGGACCGGCATCGCCGGCCTCCATCGTCGGCGCCCACCAGCACGTCATCGACGACGTCCAGAACCTCCAGACGGCCCTGGACGGGTTGGCGAGTGCCGCACAGATCAACGCGGCTACCGAGGTGGCGTTCGACCCTGCCGACTATGTCGGTGGGCGGCGCTCGTCCGACGGCTCGTTTATCAAGTCGACCTGGTCGACGCTCCGTGCGGCGGTGGTCGTCGCTTTTGGCGCGAACCTCGCCAATCGCACGCCGAAGTCGACGCCGATCGACGCCGACCTGCTCGGCATCGCCGATAGCGCCGCGACGAACGCGACCAAGAAGGTCACGTTCCTCGAGGCGTGGACGAACTACTTCAAGGTCAAGGCCGACGCGCTCTACCAGGGTGTGAGCGCCAAGCTCTTGGCCTTCCACAACCTCGCCAACGCGGCGGGCTACCTCAAGAACGATGGCGCTGGCGGCTACTCGTGGGCCGTGCCCACCAGCATCGCGCACATCAAGGAAACATCCTTTGTAGCTAACGGCACCTTCACGCCCGACCCCGACGCTGTGGTTACCCAGATCGTCGCTGTCGGCTGGGGCGTGGGTGCAGCTACAGGCTCCGGTGGCAGCGGCGGCAAGGCGGGTACGGTTATCACGGTGTCGGGCTCCAAAGCGGAGATCGGCAACGCAGGTATCACCGTGAACATGGGCACGCAGTCGAACAGCAACAACGTGGATGGCACGTCCACTTCGTTTGGCAACATGGTGACCATCCAGTCGCTGCGCCGAGCTTCTGCCAGCTACCCTGCGGCCAATACTAACCTGCCTGACGCCACTGTCATTACGGGTGCCGCGAACGGTTCATTTCACGGCCACCCGTCCCTGAACACGGACCGGTTTGGCTTCGCGGGGCCCTCCGGCAACAACAGCAACGCCAACCAGTCGGGCAACTCCGGCGGTCCCGGCGGGCCTTCCGTGATCCTTGTGAGAGAGTACCTTTCGACATGACGACGCAACGCATCATCTTTGAGACCGGCGACAAGACGCTGGCCGAGCACTTCGCCGTGGTGCCCCTCAAGAAGGAGGTGCCGCCGTGGTACAAAGACTTGGACATGCACATCGGTCCCGGCGGCCTCAGTCTCGACGCGATGATCCGTGCCGGGACCTACAACGGCAACAAGACGATCAAGTATTGCGTCCCGGTGCTGGACTACCTGACCAGCGGCTACCTGATCAAAGCCGCGATGCACCTCAAGATCAAGAACGTGGGCGGCAAGGACGGCGTCGAGAGCGGGCTGCAATATGTCACGACCCATTCCGAGCGGGTCGAGCACCACTCGAACGCCCAGTGCCCGGTCCACATCGAGGGTCGACAGCACGTCTACGCCAAGCTCGATAACCCGTGGAAGATCATCACCCCCAAGGGCTACTCCTGCCTGTTCTACCAGCCGTTCTACGCCGACCTCAACGTGAAGTTCCGGCTGTTCCCGGCCATCGTGGACACCGACACCTATCCGGTATCGGTGAACTTCCCCGGCTTCGCGCTAGGTGACGACGAGGTGGAAATCCTCCCCGGCACCCCTCTGATGGTGGTGTTCCCCTTCAAGCGTGACGCGTGGAAGATGGAGCTTGTCGTCCGCGACAAGCCGGAGGCGGACAAAGGTCTGATGAACTACCTTCTCCACCGGGCCTACAAGACCTTCTTCCATCAGCCCAAGAGCTTCAAATGACCGAGCAGCGCTACGCCGTGCTGAACGGCAACACTGTGATCGACGCCGTGCTGTGGGACCCCGAGAGGTATCCGAACTATGCCTACCCTTGGGAGCATACCGCACTTGTGCCGCACGCCACGGCCATGCCCGGCTGGACCCGCAACGGCAACGTGTGGACCCCTCCGGCTCCCGAGGAGCCCGATCCGGGTCTCGAACCCAAGGTCAACGACATCTACCCGCCGCTGGAGAAGTGGCGCTTCTGGACGGTGGTCCGCTCGCCCGGCTCTATCGGTGAGGCCAACCTGCGTGGCGCTATCGAGGCGCACCCGGACGGCAACTTCAAGGCCCTCGCCCTGTCGATCCTCGACGATCCTCCGGGCGGGCTTTACATGCGCAGCAATCCGCTGTTCGCAGACGCCACCCTGCTAGGGACCCTCGGCCTCACCGAAGCCGCCGTAAACGCCATGTGGAACAGCGCTCATGCCCTCACGCTCCCCGGCTCCTGAGACGGTCAGCTTCGACGGGCGCAAGCTCGACGGCAAGAAGCTGATGCTTGCGGTGCCGATGTATGGCGGCGCCAGCAAGACCGAGTTCACGACTTCGATCATGCATCTGAACGCCGCCTGCGCGCAGCTATCCATCCCCGTGATATGGTGCCCGCTGCACGGCGAGAGCCTGATCCCTCGGGCCCGCAACGCTCTCGCCAACCACTTTCTCAAATCCGACTGCACGCATCTGCTGTTCATCGACGCTGACATCGACTTCGACCCGGTGGACGTGATCCGCATGGTTGTGGCCGACAAGGAGTTGATCGGCGGCCCCTACCCGGCGAAGAACATAGATTGGGACTTCATCCGCAGGCTGGTGCTCGCCCGACCCGACATCACGCCAGCTGAGCTCGCGCAGACATCGAGGCGCTACCACTTCAACTACCTGCCCGGCCAACCGCTGGGCTACGACCACTCCCAGCCGCTTCAGGTTCGGGACGTGTCCACGGGCATGATGCTCATTGCCCGGCCTGTGTTCGACGTGATCCGCGAGCGCTGGCCCGAGCAGTCCTACATGACCAACTCCAGCTTCGAGACTCCGGAGCGGGTCTACAACTACTTCGGCGTCGGGGTCGAAGACGACATCCTCCTGAGTGAGGACTACTACCTCTGCAAGCGCTGGAGGGAAACCGGCGGGGCCGTATGGCTCGCCCCGTGGATGAAGATGCGGCACATCGGGGAATACGCCTACGGCGGCGAGGGCCTCGAAGCCTCAGAGGCCGCATGGCTGACGGCCAGCGGCGCTTAGGAGCACCCAACATGTTCGCGAATGCCGAAGGGGGCGGTGGCCAGTTCACCGCCCCCTTGCTTTTGACCCCCGATCCGAAAGGGCGAGGTTACCGGACAAGCCGCTCGTTCTCATACGACATCGGCTTCAAGGGATCGCGTCTCACCATCACGGTGCCCGAGAGCTTCCCGACCGATCTCGCCACGGTGCCCCGCGCGCTGTGGTGGCTCTTCCCGCCGCATGACCCGCAGTACGCGGCTGCGGCGGTGCTCCACGACTACCTCTACTCGTGGCGCTCCCCCGATGGGGAAGCCTTCGACCGCGCGACGGCCGACGGCATCTTCCTCGAGGCCATGCTGATCCTGGGCGTCCCTCGCTGGAAGGCCTTGGTCATGTTCGCTGCGGTCCGCGTCTACAGCGAAACCACCCCAATCAAATCGCCCGGCTGACCGGGCAAAACCCCAAGGAGATCTGCAAATGGCAGACATCTACCTCCACGGTATTGAGACCGTTGAGAAGGATAGCGGTCCGCGCCCGGTCAACACGATCGACACTGGTGTGATCGGCCTCGTGGGCACCGCCCCCGACGCTGACGATACCCTGTGGCCGGTCGATACCCCGATCGCGATCCACGGCATCAACGACGTCCCGGAAGCGCTCGGCGCCACCGGCACCCTGCTCGACGCCATCAACGCCATCTTCGACCAGGCCACGCGCGTGTCCCAGACGATCGTGCTGGTGCGCGTCGAGGAAGGCGCCAACCTGGCGGCGACTGTCGGCAACATCATCGGCAGCCCGACCGCCCGCACTGGCCTTCACGCTCTCCGCAAGGCGAAGACCCTGCTGAACCTCGACCCGAAGCTGCTCATCGCTCCGGGCTTCACCGGGCATCGCCCCACGGACGGCGTCGCCTCGATCGCGGTGACCACCCAGGGCGACGGCTACGACGAGGCTCCGGTCGTCAGCTTCACCGGCGGCGGCGGCTTCGGCGCCGCGGCCCATGCGGTGATCGACGCAACCGGCAAGGTCACGTCCATCGTGGTCGATAACCCCGGTCAGGGCTACGCGATAGCCCCGACCGTGGTGCTGACCGGCGGCGGGTTCTCGACCCTCGCCGTCGCGACCGCGACCCTCGGCGCCGTGGCGAACCCCGTCGCCGTCGAGATGGTGATCCTGGCGAACATCCTGCGCGCCTGCGCTATCGTCGACGGCCCGAACTCCACGACGGCCGCCGCGGTGACCTACCGTCTGGACTTCAACAGCGACCGCCTGCTGATCGTCGATCCCTTCGTGAAGATCCAAAAGGGCGCCAGCATCGTCAGCGAGCCGGCCTCCGCCCGCATCGCCGGCCTGCAGGCCCAGATCGACTATGCCGAGGGCTTCTGGTTCTCGCCGTCGAACCACGTCATCCAGGGTATCGTCGGCGCTCACCGCGTCGTTGAGCACTCTCTCTCCGATCCGTCGGTCGAGAGCCAGTTCCTCAACAAGAACGCGGTGGCGACGATCGTGCGGTCGCCCTCGGGTGGCTTCAAGCTCTGGGGCTCGAGGGTTCCGTCCTCCGACTCGCTGAAGGTGTTCTGGTCGGTGCGCCGCGCGCACGACACGATCATCACCTCGATCGAGCTGGCGCACGAACCCTTCATCGACAAGCCGTTCAGCCTGCAGGTGCTGACCGACATCGCCGAGACGGTGAACCAGGCCCTCCGCAAGTGGAAGGCTATGGGCGCCACGCTCGGCGGTCGCGTCTGGCTCGATGCCGGCCTGAACACGAAGGAGTCGTGGGCGAGCGGCCACCTGTTCGTGTCTTACGACGCGGAAGGCCCGGCGCCGATCGAGCACATCACCTTCCAGTTCTCGCGGAACACGGGCTACTACGAGCAGCTCGGGCAGGACGCCATCCGCGAAATCGCCCGGCTCTCCGGTCGCGCGATCTAACCCCCAGTCCGCTAGGAGAAAGACATGCGCGACATTCTTCAGGGGTTCACCGTCTATATCGCGGGGGTGGACCACGGCATCGACTGCGAGGAGATCGGCCTGCCGACCCCGCAGGTCGTTCAGCAGGAGTACCGCGGTGGGGGCATGGACCTCGCCGTGAACCACGGCATGGCGGCGCTCGAGGCGCTCGAGGCGACCTTCAAGTTCGCCGGCCATTCCCGCAACATCCTGCAGCAGGTTGCCCGGGGCCCTGGCAAGTTCCTCACCGTGACCGCTCGCGGCGCGGTGATGAACACCCTCACCGGCGAGCACGACGCCCACGTCGTGGTGCTGCAGGGCCAGTTCAATGAGCACTCCCGGGACAGCTGGAAGCGCGGCGAAAAGGGCGGCCTCGAGGTCACCATGAGCGGCATCCTTGCCTACCGGTACGAGATCGCCGGCAACGTCGTCCACGAGATCCAGGCTTACCCGCCGCGTCGCGTGATCAACGGCGTCGACGAGCTCGCCTCCATCAACACCATCCTGGGCTACGCGAATGGATAAAGTCGTCAAAGCAACCCCGGGTCTCGAAGCAGGGGTGGCCTCGGCCGCCCCTGTTGCTTCTGGCCCGAACTATCTCAGCGACCGCCCGCGGTCCAGGACGTTCACCCTCGACGAGCCCTTCGAGCTCGGCGGCGTTACGTACACCGAGATCACCGCCCGCCGCCTCAGCGGCGCGGCCCTCCTGTCGCTCCAGAAGCAGCTCCAGCTGCCCGGGGCCGACCCCTCCGCCGTGATGTTCGGCGCCCTCTGCGGCGTCCCCCCGGCAGTCATCCTTGCCCTCGACGCTGTCGACTTCGCGAAGGTCAGCGTGGGCGCAAAGGATTTTATGCCCCAGTCGGTGCTCGCGGCGTCCGCGTCGACTGGAGACGATGGTCCGAATACGCCGCAGACGTAGCCCACGTCCTCCACTTCTCGCGTCAGGAGCTCTTCGAGATGGATCTCGAGGAGCTCGCGACGTGGCACGCGGAGGCCATGCGGGTAGTGAGGGAAATGAATGGCATCCGCGGCTCGTGAAGCTTCACTCATCCTCCGTCTCGTCGATCAGGTCACCGGTCCGGCCAAGGCCATCACCGGTGCCCTGACGAGCCTCAGCGGGACGATGGCCGGCATCCGCACCATGCGTGCGGTGTCGGACAGCGTCGCCGAGGCGGGCAGGAACATGCGCCGCGCGGCAACCGATGCCTCCGGCCTCTCCGTCCCGATGGTCATCATCGGCAAGGAGGCCGCCGAGGCGGTCTACAATTTCGAGAAGGCGGGCAACGCTGCCCAGGCTTACGGCGACATCACCGCCGCCCAGCGCGAAGAGCTGGAAAAGTACGCCTCGCTCCTCAATGAGGAGTCGCCCTTCACCCTCAACCAGATCATGGACGCTGCGAACGAGCTGTTCCGTGCCGGCTTGAGCTTCGAGCAGGCGATGGGCGCTCTCCGCGGCTCCCTGCAGCTCGGCACCGCCGGCGACCTCGATGTCGCCACCGCGACCGATCTGTCGACCAACATCCTGACCTCGATGCGTCTCCCGATGGAGACGGCCGAGCAGGTCCAGGAGTCGCTGAACAAGGTCAACGACGTTCTCGCCTATTCGGCGGCGAACTCTAACGCCGATGTGCTGCAGATGGCCGAGGCCTTCAAGTACGCCGGCGGTGTGGCTACGGCAGTCGGCATCCCGATGAACGAGCTCGCCACCATGTTCATGGTGATGGCGAAGAACGGCATCAAAGGCTCCGAGGCCGGCGTCGCTCTGCGCTCCGGCATCGTCCGTATGCTCCGCCCGACGCTGTTTGCGCAGCGGCAGCTCGATGCGCTCAACATCGAGATGGGCAACTTCGTTACCCTGGGCGAGAAGATCGACTTCTCGAACATCCAGGACGCGGTGTCGTCGCTCACCGGTAGCGACCTGGCGAACGTGCAGGGCCCGATCGAGGCGTTGCTCGAAAACGACATCCTGAAGCGCAGCCCGCAGAAGCTGGTTGCCAAGGTGATGGAGATCATCGCCCAGGAGGTCGGAGCGAGCGGCGCGGACATGGAGGTGGTCGGCGACGCCGTCACCCAGGCGATCATGACCGGCGCCGAGAAAGTCGACATAATCGGCTTCCTCAAGGAACTGAACGAGAAGGGCGCCAGCGCCGTCGACATGTCCTACATCTGGGACGTTCGACAGGGCTCGCGCCTGATGTCGCTCCTCTCCGAGGATCTCGACGAGCTGCTCGCCAACTTCGACAGCGAGGTGCAGGGGTCGGCCGCCCGCATGTCGGCAACCCGTCTCCTCGGCATCGTCGGCGTGGTCAACCAGTTCGATGCCGCCGTGAACGATCTCTACATGAGCATCGCCGACAGTGGCGTGCTCGAGAGCGTCACCCAGATGATCAAGGGCTTCACCGATTGGCTTGACCGCCTGGCGGAATTGAACCCCAAGATTTTGGAGTTCGGCACATACGGCCTCGCTCTACTCGCGGTCCTCGCGCCGCTCGGCCTGATCCTTTCGGGCCTGGCCGGCTCCATCGCCTTCATCACCAACCCGATCACGATCGTCGTGGCGGCGCTTGTTGCGCTGACCGCGGCGAACTGGCAAGGCGTGGTGATCTTCTGGCAGAGCCTCGAACGGTTCTTCACCCAGGGGCTCTCCCCAGAGGCTGTCGGCCTTCTGGGTCAGGTGGTGGGGTGGTTCCAGGCGCTGCCGCAAGCCTTCAGCGGCCAGTGGATCAACGCCGACCTTTCTACCTGGGGTCGGCAGGTCGGCGAGGGCCTAGCGGCCGCCGTCAACTCGGTGCCGAAGTTCGTCGAGTTCCTGGGGCAGCTCCGCGACCAGGCTCAGCCAGTGCTGGACATGATCACGCCGGTGCTATCGGCCTTCGCCAGCACCATCGGCAAAGTCGCCGACATGATCGGCCACCTGGTCGGTGCGTCGTGGGATGCAGCGGTCACCTTCCTCACCAATTTTACCTCGAGCATCTCGCCTGAGACGCTCGAGACGTGGGGCAGGTGGGGACAGGTGATCTCCACCGTCGCCACCGGCCTGTGGTCGTTCATCGGCGCTGTTGCTGACGTTATCCGGATCGACCCCGCCGCCTGGAACACCTTCTGGACGGTAATGGGGGAGGGGTTCGCCCTGGTCGCGGACCTCTGGACGGGCACTCTCGACGCGGTCTTCACGGCGATCGCGAATATATCGACCACGATCATCTCCGAGTTCCAGAAGATCAACCTCTGGGAGATGGGCGCGCAGATCATCCAGTCGCTGATCGACGGCCTTATGAGCAAGGCCGCCGAGCTGGGGCAGGCGATCGTCACTCTGGGCGGTCTGATCAACTTCGGGGGGTCCGGTGCTCCGGCCGGCGGGGGGGCCGGCAACGCGGTAATCAACGGCGTCGAGGACCCAGGTCTGCCGGCGGTGCCCGCCCGCGCTTCTGGCGGTCCGCTCTGGGATGGCTGGTTCCTTGCCGGCGAGAAGGGCCCGGAGCTCGGCTACGCGTCGGGCAAGGGGCACATGTTCAACGCCTCAGAGACCAAACGGATGCTCGAGAGTGGCGGCCCGGGCGGTGGGGGTAGTGGGATGGCGCAGACCAACCACTTCCATTTCCACGGCACCCCACAAGAGAACGCGCGGGAAGTCTCGAAGGTGCTCGATCGCCAGCTGCAGCGTTCCCGCGGCCTGTCGATGGAGGACCGCCTCACCTACGGTTGATGGAGTAGCAGATGCCGCTGATGCGACTGGGCGCCTTTGTGTTCTCGGTGCCCACATATTCGTTCGAGAGCCTGCAGCGGTCGGTATCGAGCCGCGCCGAAAGCCAGATGGTGATCGGCGCGGCTCCACCTATCCACCTCCTCGGCCCGGGCGAAGAGACCATCGGCTTCACCAGCACATTCTACCCGTTCCACCTGAACGGGGGAGGGCTGGCGCAGCTGGAGGGCGTCAGGCAGGCGTGCCAGGCGCAGACCCCCATGATGCTGGTGTCGATCGGCGGCGTCGTCTTCGGGCGATGGGTGATCCGCAACGTCGGTGACGACCAGTCCTTCTTCCACCCTGCCGGCGCACCTCAGCGAGTCGAGGTGGACATGCAGCTAGTGAAATACACCGCCGGGGGCACCGGCCGGTCCAGCTTCAGGTTCTTTTGATGGCGCGTCCCTTCTTCCGGGTGACGGCCGGGGGAGCGGACATCACGTCCAAGCTCGTCGGCCGAGGCATCTCCCTCACCATCACGGACGGCGTCGGCCGCGAGTCAGACACGATCCAGCTCGAAATCGACGACGTGAACGGCGAGGTCGCTGCGCCCCGCACGGGCGTGATCCTCAACGTCGTCGGCGGCTACGAGGACGGCCCGCAGCGGGACTTCGGCGACTATAAGGTCGACCAGGTTCAATACGCGGGCTGGCCGCAGAAAATCTCGATCAGCGCCCAGGCCGTGGACGCCAAGAGCGAGCAGAAGCAGAAGCGGGTGACCGACTACCAGGTCGACGACTTCCCAACCTACGGCGACATCTTCTCCGCTGCCGCCGGCCGCATGGGGCTCGAGCTCTCGATCTCTGCCGAGATCAAGTCGAAGGCCAACCCCTACGAGATGCAGTCGGAGGAGAACGACCTGGCGTTCAGCACTCGCCTGGGCGACAAGCTCGACGCGTCAGTATCGGTGAAGTCTGGGCGCCTGGTCGTCGTCAAGCGCGGCAAGGGCACCACGGTGAGCGGGCAGCCGCTGCCGACTATTCTGGTCGAGTACGGCCGGAACGTCGTCAGTTACAACGTCACGCGCAAGGACAAGCCTAAGCACAGCACGGTGACCGCCACCTGGTTCGACCGCGACAAGGTCGAACGAAAGGAGGCGACGGTCTCGGCTAGCAGCGAGGGGCCGGACTTCCTGATGCGCGACCCCTATGCCACCGAAGACGAGGCAAACGAGGCCGCCGGCGCGAAGGCCAAGGAGCTGCAGCGCGGCGAGGCCTCTGCGTCTTTCGAGATCGACGGTGACCCGATGGCTAGAGCCGAGGCGCACGTCGAGGCCATCGGCCTCCGCGACCAGGTGGACGGGCTCTGGCGAGCGACCACCGTGACCCACAACTTCTCGTCGACGTCGCCCTACACGACCTCGATCGAGTGTGAGTTGCCCGACCGCTAGCCGCTGCCTTCCGGCTTGGCATCCTCAAGCCAGACTTCCTCGCGGATGCCGACGAGGTCGCGAAGGGTCTGGATGTCGATGGCCGCTTGCCGCAGCGGGATCTGAAGGTCGGACCGCGCCACCTCGTCGACCTGATCAGCAGCCTCAAGCAAGCGCTCGATGATGTCCTTGGGCATGGGTTGTCCCTCCCGCGGCGAGCCTACCACAACAAGGGTGCCTCCGATGCGCTTCACGTACCTGCCTTCGGGTGGGGCGAGCTACGTCACCTCGCAGGGGGACGTGCTCGATCTCATCGCCTTCAACTTCTACGGCGACCACCCCGGGAACACGGAGCGGCTCTACGCCGCCAACCGTGATCTGGCGCTGGTGCCGCAGCCCTATGCGGCAGGCATAACGATCCTGCTGCCGCCTCCGGCGCCCAGGAAGCCGGCCGCGCAAATCCAGCTCTGGGACTAAGGAAACCTCATGACTGACATGGACTTCGGCGGCGCCATTAAGGCGCTGAAGGAGGGCAAGAAGGTCGCCCGTGCTTCGTGGTCGGGCGACCAGATCTCGTTCCTCTACCTCGTGCAAGGCAGCACCTTCACGGTGAACCGCGCACCCCTCGCGCCGCTCTTCGGCGGGAAGGTCGTCAACTACCAAGGCCACATTGACGCTTTCTGGAACGCTCCGGCCTACGCCAGCGGCGGCAGCCGGCTCCACGCCTGGGGTGTGGCAGCCCACCCAGGAAGACATGCTCGCCCACGACTGGCACGTCCGCGACTAGCTCAACCCATACTGACCACCCGATGACCCGCCCCTCCAGGCGGGTTTTTCATTTCAAGGAGAACCTCAATGAGCACCATCGAGGCGACGCCCATCTGGCTGCGCAACTTCGAGAAGTTCAACGGTGTGAAGGAGATCAAGGGCAAAATCCACGCCAAGGAGATCCTGGAACTGCTCGACTGGGCTGACGGCAATCACCAGGACAGCAAGACGCTCCAGGGCATCCGCGACGACGAGACGGCCTATTGCTCGTCTGCCCTCTGCGGCAACTTCGAGATGCTTGGCATCCAGTCGACCCGCAACGCGATGGCACGCAGCTGGCAGAACTGGGGCGACATGCTCGGCGGTCCGGCGGTTGGCGCGATCGTCGTGTTCTGGCGCGGCGACCGCAACGGCACCCAGGGCCACGTCGGCATTGTTGTCGGCCGCAACAGCGCCGGCCAGCTGATCGTCTTCGGCGCCAACCAGGACGACCAGTTCAAGTATTCGGCCTTCGGCGTCGACCGCGTCCTCGGCTACCGCTGGCCGGCAGGCCAGCCGAAGCCCACCAAGGTCGGTTTCCCAAAGCTGCCGATCACCAGCGCGTCGCCGTCGCGCTCGGAGGCGTAACATGGAGGCCGCCGAACACCGGTGCCCGCGCCGCGCCGAGAACCCGATGGCCGATCGCACCTTCAAGGGGCCGGACCGCTGGGATGAGCGGGACGGCGTTCGGCGCTGCTCCTACTGCGGCTCGATGCACCCTGAAGACCTGTTCCTGGCAATTGCCGATCGGGTGGAGCTCGGGCCGACGGACAAGAACTACAAGGTCTATGTCCACCTGCCGAACCCCAAGGCCGGCCAGATCGTCCAGATCGGGTCGGAAAGCGGCCCCGCCTACAACGTCGTGACGGGCGAGCCCAACAAGCCCGACCTGTCGCTGTGGGAGCGGTTCCGCGGTCGCTACGACCGCAAGATCATGGGCAAGGCCTCGGCCACGCTGCACGCGAAGTTCTACTTCCAGCACTTCGACGACGATCAGCAGATGAGGTTCATCAACCTCCTCAACGTCAAGGCAGTGAACATCGGCTTCCCGGGGCACTTCTACCGGCTGCCGTTCTTCATCCAGGCCAGCAAGGCGGAGAGGTCGGAATGATCGACCTCAAGCTCCTGGGCGTCGCCGGCGCGGTCATCGTCGGCATGCTCGCCTACAACCACTGGGTGGAGAACCCGGGCATCGCCAAGCTCGCGAAAGAGCAAGAGGCGCATGCCTGCACCATCCGGGTCACGGATGCTGCCAACCGGGCACGCCAGGCGGCCGAGGCGCACTACCAGGCGGTCGGCGAGGCTGCGCTCGAGGAGTTTCGCAAGACCTCCGAGGCGCGCGACAGCCTGCACCGCCAGGTCCAGAACCAACTCGAAGAGGACATCGCGAACTATGAGCAAACGCTCGAGGCTGCTGGTCGCAGCTGCAAGCTCGATCGCTCTGACTTTGAGTGGTTGCGCAAATAGCCCGATCGCCTTCCAGGTCGATCGGGCATCCGCCAAGGCCGTCGCCGAAGCTCCGGTTCGGACGGAGCGTCAGCCCGACATCTGCAATGAGGGGTTCGAGAAGCTCCCCGAGTCGCAGATCGTCGGCGTCGAGGCCCGTACCGTGATCAAGCGGTACGAGAAGCTGATCGAGGGGCCGGTCAACGACCGGATCCACGGCTGCTACGCCTTCAATGAGACCCTCCTCAAGGGCCTCACTTCCCCCAAACCCTAACGCCACAGCGTCGCCCTCCCTCAGAACGGACAGGAGCTCCGTGATGAAATTCGACTTCACCTGGCTCCCCGACGGGGCCGGGCAGCTTCTCATTGCCGGTGTGGCAGGCGGTATCGTCCGCTGGGCCACCCTGCGAGAGAAGTGGCCCGACGGGCTGATAAGCATCCTCGTGGGCGCGCTCTGCGCCGTGTTCGTGGGGCCCGCGGCCTTCCCCCTCATGGGGCCGATGATCGACTTCAGCGGCATCGACCCCAACTCAGCCAAGTCCCTCGCCGGTTTCATGATCGGCGCGGGCGGCATCCTCATGGCCGGCTTCCTCATCGACCTGTGGCGCGAACGCCGCCGGCAGCTGAAGGCCGCACCCCCTGAGAACTTCGTCGTGATCACTCAGGCCAAGGAGGGCGATGCAGATGCGTCAGGCAACGCCGGTTAAGTACGCGGCCAAGCGCAGCTGGGTGGCGGGGAGGGCGCTCCTCGTCACCGTGCTTGCGCTTGTGGCCCTGATGGTCGTGTTCGGCCGCTGCCAAGCCTCAGCCGCAGAGTGCGGTCTGGCGTCCTGGTACGGGCCAGGCTTCCACGGCAAACGGACCGCATCGGGGGAGCGGTTCGACGAGAATGCGATGACGGCAGCCCACAAGACGCTCCCCCACGGTACGATCGTGGAGGTCACCGACCAGCGGACGGGCAAGAGCATCAAGGTGACCATCAACGACCGAGGCCCCTTCAAGCGGGGTCGCATCATAGATCTGTCGAAGGCGGCGGGAGCTGCGTTCGGCCTTCCAACTGCTCGTGGCGTGACCAAGGTCTGCATCAAGATCTTGAAGCCGCCCGATCGCGCGTAGCCCCTGCGACCTCCAAAAGCTGCAGGCAACTAGACCCCCGGGCCTTCGGGCCCGGGGGTCTTTTCGCGTTTCTGGCCCGTGTTGACATTTTGGCGGTCGCGGGGCCCAGTGGGGCGCGTCCGCCCAAGCCCCCAAACCTAGGCGGACGGCGGGCGAGACCAAGGCGCTCCACACAGCCATTGTCTCGCCTGCCCACCGCTTCAGGGAGTTGCGAATGTCTATCCCCTTCGGGACAGTGGCGCCTGGCGGCAAGCACGACTGGCGCAGGGACTTTATCGACTGGAACAAGAAGCAGATCGAGGAGCTCCGGCGGGCCGTAGAGCTGATGGAGGCGGGTGTTCTGACCCTACGGCACCAGGAGCTGGGCAAGGCTCCCGTCGATATGACCGCTTCCGAAATCGAGCGCGACAAGCGGACGATCGCCGAACTTGAGGCGCTGATCAAGCGGGCTGAGGCAGAGGCCTAGTCCGAGGGGCAGCGGCGTGGAGCAGGTCTGGGCCATCGTCCAAGGCGTCGGCGCCATCGTTGGGCTCCTGACCGGCCTGTTTGTTCTGGGCGAGCAGTTCACTCGGAACCGGCCCACGACCGCGTTTTCTGTCAGCAGGTACATGGGCACCGGCCACCCGACGGTGCACTGGACGATTGAAAACCGCAGTGACCGACCACTATTGGTTGAAATCACCGACGACAGCCGGTCCGGCTACTTCTCCCTGGCGACTGGGTCGAGCTCCGAGGAGATCTTTGAGTACATAGACCCAGGCGTCACAACGGTCACGGTCGATGCCCGCCAGAAGCTCGCTCTCATCGTGCTCGAACCTCCTCGCTTCGACGACATGGACGACCACGCGGTGATCTACGCCGAGGTGAGGTGGCGTTTCGTTCCGCCGGTCCTATACCGGGGCTCGTTCCGCCTTCGACAGGTCCTTGAGAAGCGTGACTATCTGGCGATTGTTGCCGGCAAGTCGAAGGCGAGGAAGCTGGCGTGACGCAGCTTCTCCTGGTCGCCCACTGAGGTGCTTGACCATGCCACGTAGACCGCGCGGCAGGAACACTGGCTCTCCGCCCGCTATAGGCCTCCCTCCCTGCTCATCGACCAGCCGCCAGAATGCCTCGCGCTCGAGCTTGCTCAGCGCCAGTACAGCTGAGCCTCGGCTGCGGCCGCCCTCCGCCATGAGCACCATCGGAACGCCTCGCTTGTCGATGTGGACCCCGACCAGGTCGAATACCCCGGTCACGAACGTCTTGCACTTCACCCAGTCGGTCGTATCCCCGCCCTTGTAGCGACTGCCGAGGCGCTTCGGATGCGGCCTGCTTGTATAGGAGTAGTTGGTCGTGCTGGTGCCGCCGGCAGTCGTCACCCACTTCCACCGCGGCGCCTCCGCCGGCGAGTGCTCGAGGCGCTCGCGCTGGATCGTGGCCTAGTGGGTTTCGGACGGGCCTTCGGGGTAGGCGATCAGGCGATCGCCATCCCGCCGCCACGTCAGGCGGGATCGGGGACTGTCCATACGAACTTGATCCCGTCAAGCACCTCGAGCTTCGCCTCCAGCGTCGCGCCGGAGCCGTACTTCTCACGCTCGAAGGCGTGCCCCATCAGGTCAGCCTGCACGCGGTCGAGCGCCTTGGCCTCGAGAATGCGGTCCTGAAAGCTGTGCCGCAGCGAGTAGACGGTGTGTCGCGGGGTCGGGCGCAGCCCGTTGTCGTCAAGGAACTTGTTCGCCGCGGCCGAGAACGAGTCGGCGTTGTCGAAGTAGCGGGGAAAGCCGTCGGGGCGCTGCTTGGCCGCCCAGAGGGCGCAGCCGACCAACGGGATAGTCCGCACCGAGTTCTCGGTCTTGATCAGCCGGTCCTCGCGCTCCTCGATCGCGATGTGCGGGATCTTGTGGTCGAGGACGATGTACTGCCGGCGCAGGTTCACGATCTCGCTGGGCCGCAGCCCCGTCTCGATCATGATGTAGAGGATCATCCTGGCCTCGATGTTCATGCCATCGAGCGCCCCGGGCTTCAAAAGGCTGTTCTGGATGAAGTCGTTCGGGTAGGGCGGACGCTCCTTCGCCTTCGTCTTTGCGGTTCCCTCGATCTGCAACTTGCCCCAGACCGTGCCGAAGTCGGTCTGCAGTGCGCCGTCGATCACCGTCAACATGCCCTTGATGTTCGAGAACGACTTGTTCGGAGCCTCGACGGTCAGCTGCTCGGAGGAGATCTTTTTCACCCACCACGCCTTGAAGGCGAGAGTGTCTTTGCGCGTGACCTGCCCGAGCTCCTTGTCCGTGATTACCCCGATCGCATACTCGACTGCCCGCTTCCGCTGCCCTTCGTGGTGGCGCCGTTGCTTAGGGGACATCGCTGCCAGATGCAGAGCGTTGTGTTTGGCGTACTCGCCGTAGAGTTCGCTCAGCTTCAAGGAGGGCTCGCGCACTCCGCCGAGCAGTGCATCGACAGCGGGCGAGGAAACGTCCATCACCGTCCTAGCGGCGAGGATGCGCTCCCCCAGCTCTGGCGTGAGCCCTTCGAGCACTAGCTCGGGGCCGTGGCGATAGGTGAACCCGAAGGAGCGAGCCATCGCCACGGCCGCGGAGTATCGCTCCATGCTCGACTGAGCATCCTCGCCCCGCGCCAGAGCGCCCCAGTAGGCTTCGAGCTTGTCGTTGATGTCCCGCGCCTTCAGCGATGCGATTGCGCGATCTTTGGTCTTCAGGCTGGTGCGGATCAGCTTTCGCCTATCGAGGTGCTCGACCTCGCGCGGCACCCGTCGCTGGAACATCAGATTGCCATCGGGACGAGCGCAGATGTAGTCCTTGTCGGCCACCGGTTTCCCGCCTCTGGATCACGAAAAGTGCCCGGTTTGTATCACGGTTTTTCGGGCGATCTCAATACGTGGTGTATATGCGTGAGCAGGGTGAAAGGCAAGAACCGCGGCGAAAGTGCCGTTTTCCCGGGCGTCTCTGTGTATTGGTGAGGGTTGATCTGGTGGGAAAACTGGCACGCCCGCCGCGTACAAAGTGGTACGCCCGGATGGATTCGAACCATCGACCATCCGATTAAAAGTCGGATGCTCTACCACTGAGCTACGGGCGCGCAGCCGCTTGGCGGATGGGCGCGGAACATAGGCATTCGGCCCGGCCTGTCAACGACAAAGGGGGCGGGTTGCGGCGCTCAGTTGAGGAGCGGCAGCGGCTGGCCGGCATAGGCTGTCGGCTCGCAGGGGACGCCGAGCTTGTCCATGCGGGCGCAGAGCTCGATCGCCGACGCCGTGTCGAGCAGCGGCCCGGCAATCAGTACCTTGCCGTCCGATCCCTGCTTGTCGGCAAGCACAGGGACGAGGCCGACCAGCATGCTTCCGGCCTGCGCCAGCATCTCCTGCCACTGGGCCTCGGCCGCCTCGGGCGTCATCGGAAAGCCCAGGGCGATGCCGGGCGCGGCGCCGGCTGCGGCGAGCCGCTGCGGCATCGTCTCGTTGAGCGGAACGACGTTGAGCCTGATCTCGTCGCTGCCCGGCACGAGCGGGCGCTGCTGCACGGCAACGGTGCCTCCGTCGGCCTCGAAGGTAAGCGTCCTGCCCGGCCCGATCGAGCCGGTCGACATGGGGTCGATCGCCGTCGACGCTGCCCTGGTGCGGGTTTCCTCGACCAGCCTCGGCACGCTCACTTCCAGGGCGCCGACCCGCCTGGTGACCGCTCCAGCCGCCTCCTCGCCCATGGTCAGGCGCTGCAGCAGCTGACTGCCGTCGCGCTGCAGCCGCAGGGTATCCTCCTCGAGGCCGGCAACCTGGGAGCGCAGCTGGTTGAGCGTCGAACCGTCGAGGCGCGAGGCGTGCAGCGCCCCATAGACACTGGGCGGGATCACGCCAGAGAGGTTGGCGCCCAGAATCGCGACGACCCAGGTGGCAAGGGCGACGATGCCCCACGTCGTGACATCGCTCGCCCGGAACTGATCCGCTGCCTTGGCCAAAGGTGACGTCCCCCAAAAGGCCTATCGAATCAGGCCGATGCCGCAGTTTACCACTCCGTAACCGCGTTATCGGTTTCCCAACAACTTGCTGCCACACTAGATGGGGAAACCAAGACCCCCACCAGAGGGCATTCCATGACTGAACTGCTGTCGATCATCCTGGCCGCGGGCGAAGGCACCCGCATGCGCTCGGCCCGCCCCAAGGTGCTGCACGAAGTCGGCGGGCTGGCCATGGTCGGGCACGTCGTCCGGGCGGCGCAGATGGCGGGGGCATCGCGGATCTCGGTGGTCATCGGCCCCGACCACGATGCGGTGCAGTCCGAAGTCGTTCGGCACGCCCCCGGCGCGGTGTTTGCGAGCCAGCTGGAGCGTCGCGGGACCGGACACGCCGTTCGCGTGGCGCGCTCGGCGTTCGAGGCGGCGACCGGCAATGTCGTCGTGCTCTATGCCGACAATCCGCTGGTGACGGCAGGCACGATCGCCACCATCACGGCCAAGCTCGACGCCGGCGCGGACATCGTCGTGGTCGGCTACACGCCGGACGATCCGACCAACCTCGGACGGCTGCTGACCAGCGATGGCAAGCTCCTCGCCATTCGCGAGCATCGCGACGCCACCGACGAAGAGCGCAGGATCGCGCTGTGCAATTCGGGCATCATCGGCTTCCGCGCCGACACGCTGCGCGCCGTGATCGACCGCATCGACAACAAGAACGCCAAGGGCGAGTTCTACCTGACCGATGCAGTGGAGCTGGCCAATGCCGATGGCCGGAATGTCGAGTATATCGAGGCCGACAAGAACGAAGTGATCGGGGTCGACGACCGTTCGCGGCTCGCCAGGGCCGAGGCCCAGTTCCAGGAATTGCGGCGCGAGGATTTCATGAGGGCGGGGGTGACGCTGAAGGATCCGGGTTCGGTCCACTTCAGCTGGGACACCGAGATCGGCCGCGACGTGACCATCTTCCCCAATGTGGTGTTCGGGCCGGGGGTGAAGATTGCCGACGGCGTGGAGATCCGCGCCTTCTGCGATATCGAGGATGTCAGGATCGGCGAGGGCGCCACGATCGGGCCCTTCGCGCGTATCCGCGGCGGCGCCGAGCTGGGCAAGGACGTGCACCTGGGCAATTTCGTCGAGGTCAAGAAGTCCGTGCTCCACGATGGTGTCAAGGCCGGCCACCTGAGCTATCTCGGCGATGCGGAGATCGGCGCCAGGACGAACATCGGGGCAGGGACGATTACCTGCAACTACGACGGCGTGAACAAGTCCAAGACGACCGTCGGGGAGAACGCCTTCATCGGCTCGAACTCGTCGCTGGTCGCGCCAGTGACGATCGGCGATGGCGCCTATGTCGGCTCGGGCAGCGTCATCACCAGGGACGTGGAGCCGGGTGCGCTGGCCCTTGGCCGGGCGCGGCAGGAGAACAAGCCGGGTTACGCGCCGAAGCTCAAGGCGCGCGCGGAAGCGATCAAGCGGGCAAAGTCGGGCAAGTAGGCGGAGGAGCCACGAATGTGCGGCATCGTCGGGATCATCGGAGTTGAACCGGTTGCACCGCGGCTGGTGGACGCGCTGAAGCGGCTCGAGTATCGCGGCTACGACAGCGCCGGCGTGGCGACGCTGGAAGGCGGCCAGATCAACCGGCGCAGGGCCGAGGGCAAGCTCGGCAACCTGGCGCAGAAGCTGAGCTTCGAACCGCTGAGCGGCAATATCGGCATCGGCCATACCCGCTGGGCGACGCATGGCGCGCCGACCGAGGGCAATGCCCATCCGCACGCGACCGAGAAGGTCGCCGTGGTCCACAACGGCATCATCGAGAACTTCCGCGAACTGCTCGCCGACCTCGCCAAGGACGGCTACCTGCCCAAGACGCAGACCGACACGGAGTCGGTGGCGCTCTGGGTCACCCGCGAACTCGATCGCGGCCTCGACCCGGAGATGGCCGTAGCCCGCACGCTGAAATCGCTGCGCGGCGCATTTGCGCTGGCCTTCATGTTCAAGGGCGAGGACGCGCTGCTGATCGCTGCGCGCTCGGGCGCGCCCCTCGCCATCGGCTACGGTGCGACGGAGATGTATCTCGGCTCGGACGCGATGGCGCTGGCCCCGTTCACCTCGCGGCTGAGCTATCTGCTCGACGGCGACTGGGCCGTGCTGACCAAGAACGGCGTGACCATCCGTGACGGCTCCGATGCCATCGTGCAGCGCGAGATGCTGGTCTCCAACGCTTCGGCGCTGCTGGTCGACAAGGGCAACCACCGCCACTTCATGGCCAAGGAGATCTACGAGCAGCCCGAGACCATCTCGCATACGCTCAGCCACTATGTGGACATGGGCACCGAGAAAGTGGCGCTGCGCGAGAGGTTGCCGTTCGACTTTGCCCAGCTGTCGCGACTGACCATATCGGCGTGCGGCACGGCCTCGTTCGCCGGCATCGTCGCCAAATATTGGTTCGAGCGCTACGCCCGTCTGCCGGTCGATGTCGACGTGGCCTCGGAGTTCCGCTACCGCGAGCCCCCGCTCGAGCGGGGCGGCCTCAGCCTCTTCATCTCGCAGTCCGGCGAGACCGCCGACACGCTGGCGGCGCTGCGCTACTGCGCCAGGGAAGGCCAGCACGTCGCGTCGCTGTTGAACTCACCTGAGAGCACCATGGCCCGCGAAAGCCAGGTGGTGTTCCCGACCCTGTGTGGGCCGGAGATCGGTGTCGCCTCGACCAAGGCCTTCACCGCGCAGCTGACCGCGCTCGCCAGCCTTGCCATCGCAGCGGGCGTGGCGCGCGGCAAGATTGCGCCGGCAGTCGAGGCGGAACTCGTGCGCAGCCTCACGGCGCTGCCGTCGGCGGTGTCGGCCGCGCTCGCCCTGGAAGGACAGATCGAGGAGATCGCCAAGCGGCTGTCGAAGGCCAAGGACGTGCTCTATCTCGGTCGCGGCCAGATGTTCCCCATCGCCATGGAAGGCGCGCTGAAGCTGAAGGAAATCAGCTACATCCACGCCGAAGCCTATGCGGCGGGTGAACTGAAGCACGGTCCGATCGCGCTGGTCGACGAACTGATGCCGGTGATCGTCGTCGCGCCGTCGGACGAGCTGATGGAAAAGACCCTCTCCAACATGCAGGAGGTTGCGGCGCGCGGCGGCAGGATCATCCTCATAACCGATGAGGAGGGCGCGCGGATCGCCGGTCATGGCGTCGGCGACATCCTCGTGCTGCCGAAGGTGTCGAACTTCGTCGCCCCGATCCTCGCCACCATCCCGGTGCAGCTGCTCGCCTATCACACCGCCACCTTCATGGGCACGGACGTCGACCAGCCGCGCAACCTGGCCAAGAGCGTGACGGTTGAATAAGCCGTTCTTCGAGCACGAGCCGGAGCTGAACGTCTTCGGCGAACCGCTGCAGCTCTGTTCGGTGAACCCGCTGACCGGGTTCTTCCGCAACGGCAACTGCATCACCGGGCCGCTCGACGAAGGGCGGCACACTGTCTGTGCGGTGATGAGCGACGCCTTCCTCGCCTTCTCGAAGTCGCGCGGCAACGACCTCACGACGCCGATGCCCGAGTACGCGTTTCCCGGCCTCAGGGCCGGCGACCGCTGGTGCCTCGTCGTGCTCCGCTGGGTCGAGGCGCTGGAAGCCGGGATGGCGCCGCAGGTGGTTCTGGGCGCCACGCACCAGTCGGTACTGAAATACGTCGAGATCGACGTGCTCAGGAAGTATGCGGTGGACTGACTAGTCAGCGATCAGCCGGCGACCGAGGCTCAGGGAATCGTGCCGTTCGTAGCCCAGGCGGTCGTAGAACTTCAGCACGCCCTCGTTCTCGCCGCGCACCAGCAGGTTGATTTTCGGGCAGCCCATCAGGGTTAGGCGGCGCTCCAGTTCGGCGAGGATCGCGGCGCCAAATCCACTGCCGGCGTATGCCTCCGCGGCGGCGAGGTAGTAGACCGAGCCGCGATGGCCATCGTAGCCCCCCATCGCCGTGGCGACGATCGTGCCATCGAGTTCGCCGACGAGGAACAGTTCAGGCTGGACCGCAAGCTTGCGCTCGATGTCCTTGAGTGGATCGTTCCAGGGACGCGCGAGACCGCGGGCTTGCCAAAGGCCGATGACCGGGTCCGTGTCGCGGCGTTCGAAGGGGCGGATGTGCATTGGAGGTCAGCCGGCTCGGAGGAGTGGAATCGCAAGGTCCTTGCGGAACAGGTAAAGCAGGATACGGAGCGCCTCGCCATCGGGTCCGGTGAGGCCCGGGTTAAGCGTCAGGGCGCTCCTGGCGTCCTCGTGCGCCCACTCGAGCAGGTGGCGGTGCACGTCGGGCACGGCGAGGTGGTAGCCGGGCATGCCCGACTGGCGCGTGCCGAGTACGTCGCCCTGGCCGCGCAGCTCGAGGTCCTTCTCGGCGATCTCGAAACCGTCCTCGGTGCGCTTGATGGTGTCGAGGCGCGCCTGGGCAGTTTCGCTCAGCGGCTCCTTGTAGAGCAGGAGACAGGCCGAGCGCTGGCTGCCCCGGCCGACACGACCGCGCAACTGGTGGAGCTGGGCGAGGCCGAAGCGCTCGGCATGCTCGATGATCATGATGGTGGCGTTGGGCACGTCCACGCCCACTTCGATTACCGTGGTCGCGACGAGGATCTTGGCCTCGTTGCGCTGGAAGAGGTCCATGGCGTCCTGCTTGGCGGCGGCGCTCATCCGCCCGTGGATCAGCACCACCTGGTCCCCAAAGACCTTCTTCAGCTCGGCGAACCGGTCCTCGGCCGCGACGACCTCCAGGGTCTCGCTCTCCTCGACGAGCGGACACACCCAGAAGGCCTGCGCGCCCTCGTCGATGCGCGCCTTGAGGCGCTGCACCACGCGGGCATACTCGGAAATGGAGGTCACTGCCGTGTCGATCGGCTGTCGTCCACGCGGCTTCTCGCGCAGGATGCTGACCGCCATGTCGCCGAAATGGGTGAGGACCAGCGTGCGCGGGATCGGCGTCGCCGTCATCACCAGCAGGTCGGCATGCGAGCCTTTCTCGCTGAGGGCAAGGCGCTGGTGGACGCCGAAGCGGTGCTGCTCGTCGACCACGGTCAGGCCCAGATTGTGGAACTCGACGCCGGACTGAAACAGCGCATGGGTGCCGACGGCGACATGGCTCTCGCCGGTGCGCAGACGTTCGAGCGCGGCGCGGCGATCGCCGGCAGGCATCTTGCCGGTCAGCAGTTCGATGCCAAGGCCGGCCTTGACGCAGATCGGTGCGAGGGAACGGTAGTGCTGCGCGGCCAGCAGCTCGGTCGGCGCCATCATGGCGGATTGCGCACCGCTTTCGGCTACAGCCGCCATCGCCATGAGCGCGACCACGGTCTTGCCGGCGCCGACGTCGCCCTGGACCAGGCGAGACATGCGTTCGGGTGCGGCGAGATCGTGTAGGATGTCACCAACCGCGAGGCGCTGGCCCTTGGTCAGCGTGTAGGGGAGGGCGGCGGTCACCGCGGCGGTGATGTCGCCGGTGAATGTGCGGGCGATGCCCCGGGGGGCGACGAGCTGCGAGCGCACGATCAGCAGGGCCAGCTGACCGGCAAGGTACTCGTCATAGGCGAGCCGCATCCGGTTCTTCGACCACAGCTGCGCATCGTCCGGCGTGTCGGGGACGTGCGAGCCGAACATGGCATCGTGGAAGGTCGGCCAGCCGAATTCCGCAACGCGCTCGGCGGGCATCCACTCCGGCAGTTGCGGCAGGGTATCGAGCACCTGGCGCGTCAGCTTGATCAGGGCGCGCGAGCTCAGGCCATGGGTGAGCGGATAGACCGGCTCGACCAGCGGCATGTCCTCGAACTTGTCGGCCTCGACAACATAGTCCGGATGAGTGATCTGCTTCTCGCCGTTGAAGAAGCCGATCGTGCCGGAGACATAGCGGGTCTCGCCAACGGGCAGGAGCTTCTCCACCCAGCCGCCTTGGGCGCGGAAGTAGACCAGCTGGATTTCGCCGGTCTCGTCATGCGCGAACACCCGGTGCGGCACGTTCGGACGGCCGCGCGGCGGCGGCTGGTGGCGGTCGATGTGGAGCTTCAGCGTGGCGATGTTGTTGTGAACGGCGCCCGCGATGCCCTCCATGCGACGCCGGTCGACCACGCCCGTGGGCATGTGCATCAAGAGGTCGAGCGCAATCGCTTCCTGCCCTTCGGGAGCACCGAAGAAGCGCGTCAGCAGCGCACTGAGTTGCGGGCCCACGCCCTTGATGGAGTGGAGCGACCGGAACAGGGGATCGAGGATGGACGGTCGAGACACGAGTCGGGCTAGCCTCCTGCGTGGGACCCTAGCGGAGAGTAGGATGCCGTGCCACGTGACACGCGGGACCCAAGCGCGTAAACAGCCTGTCGAAAATTCCCCGAGACCACCCGATCATGGCCCTTCAAAAAGACGCCGGTGAAGACTTGTCTATGCGGCTGCGCCGGCTGCGCTATCGCGCGTGGCATCGCGGCACCAAGGAAATGGACCTGCTGCTCGGTCCATACGCGGATGCGCGGCTCGAGGGCATGAGCGGCGATGAACTCGATCGCTTCGAGGGGCTTCTCGAAGAGGCCGATACGGACCTGCTCAAGTGGCTGATGGGCCAGGAGCCGAGCCCGGCCGGGGCGGATCGTGAGCTGCTCGCCGAACTCCTGAGGTTCCGGACCGCCAAATGACCACCGATCGCGCCGACCGCACCATTTCCAACGTTCCCGACGGGATGCAGCCGGTCGTCCTGGCGCGCCTCGTCGAGGAGCGGCTGAAGACACGCCCGGATGCGGCGGTGAGCGCCGTATTCGTCGCCCGCGATGGACGCCGCCTGCAACGCATGGCCGAGATCCTCGCCCAGCTGATGCCGGGGCACCAGATCCTGACGCTGCCGGCCTGGGACTGCCTGCCCTATGATCGCGTTTCGCCGAACGGGGTGACCATCGCGGCGCGCATGACGACCCTGTCGACCATCGCCAGCGGCGCGGGCAAGGGTGCGATCGTGCTTACCACGGTCAACGCGCTGGTCCAGAAGCTGCCGCCGCGCGACGTGGTGGCCTCGATGAGCTTTGCCGCGGCGGCGGGGCAGGTGGTCGACAGCGAGAAGCTGATCGCCTGGGCCGCCGGCAACGGCTACCTGCGTGTGCCCACGGTGCGCGAGGCGGGCGAGTTCGCCGTGCGCGGCGGGCTCGTCGATCTCTATCCGGCGGGCGCGGAGACGCCGCTGCGCTTCGACTTCTTCGGCCGCCAGCTCGAGACCATCCGCACCTTCGATCCGGACAGCCAGCGCACGACCGGCAACGTGAAGCGCATCGCGCTGGCGCCGATGAGCGAAGTGCTACTGAGCGAGGAGGCGATCCGTCGCTTCCGTGCCCGCTACACCACCATGTTCGGCGGCAACACCGTCGACGACCCGCTCTACGCCGCGGTCAGCGCCGGGCAGCGCTACCCGGGCATCGAGCACTGGCTCGCGTTCTTCTTCGAGGAACTCGACCACCTGGCCGCCTACACCGACGAGGCGCCGTTCGTCTTCGACGACCAGGCCAGGGAGGCTTTCGCCGACCGGCAGGCCCAGATCGCCGACTACTACCAGGCCCGCGAGGATGCGCGGCACGAGAAGCAGTCGGGGCAGGGGGCCGCTCCGTACAAGCCGGTGCCGCCTGACCAGCTCTACGAAATGGAGCGGCCGATCTACAGCCTCGCGCCCGACAAGGGCGTGGTGCAGCTGTCTCCGTTCGTCGCGCCGGATGCGAAGAAGGCGGACGATGCCGGCGGGCGCATCGCGCCGAGCTTTGCCGCCGAACGGCAGGCGCAGGACGTCAACCTGTTCGAGGCGGTGGTGAAGCTGTTGCGCAGCGAGCGCAAGGCAGCGCGCAGGACCATCATCGCCTGCTGGTCGGAGGGCTCGCGCGACCGAATGGCGCAGGTGCTGGCCGACCACGGCCTCGCCCATCCGCGCATGGCCGAGAACTGGCGCGACGCCGAGACCACTTCGCCGGAGACCACGGCGCTGGTGGTGCTGGGCCTCGAGACCGGCTTCCAGACCGCCGACATGCTGGTGCTTTCCGAGCAGGACATCCTTGGCGAGCGCCTGCTGCGCCCGCAGAAGCGCAAGCGCGCCTCGGATGCGTTGACCGAGGCGGCCGGACTTGCCGCCGGCGACCTGGTCGTGCACGTCGACCACGGCATCGGACGCTTCCTGGGGCTCAAGACCATCGAGGTACAGGGCGCGCCGCACGACTGCGTCGAGATCGAATACGCCCAGAACACCAAGCTCTACCTGCCGGTCGAGAACATCGAACTGTTGTCGCGCTACGGCTCGGACTCGATCACCGAGCTCGACAAGCTCGGCGGCGTCGCCTGGCAGGCCAAGAAGAGCCGGCTCAAGAAGCGCATCCGCGAGATGGCGGATCAGCTCATCAAGATCGCCGCGCAGCGCCAGTTGCTCACCGTGCCGCCGATGGACGTGCAGCCGGGCCTCTACGAGGAGTTCGCGGCGCGCTTCCCCTACGACGAGACCGAGGACCAACTGGCCGCGATCGCCGCGGTGTTCGAGGACCTGTCCTCGGGCAAGGTCATGGATCGGTTGGTCTGCGGCGACGTCGGCTTCGGCAAGACCGAGGTGGCGCTGCGCGCCGCCTTCGCCGTGGCCATGTCCGGCCGGCAGGTCGCGGTGGTGGTGCCGACGACCCTGCTGTCGCGCCAGCACTTCCGCACCTTCACCGAGCGCTTCTCCGGGCTGCCCCTGCGCATTCGGCAGGCCTCGCGCCTCGTGTCGGCGAGCGAGCTCAAGTCCACCAAGGAAGAGCTTGATCGCGGCACCGTGGACATCGTCGTGGGCACGCACGCGCTGCTGTCGAAGTCGATCCGCTTCAAGGACCTGGGACTGCTCATCATCGACGAGGAGCAGCACTTCGGCGTCGGGCACAAGGAGCGGCTGAAGGAGCTGAAGGGCAACGTCCACGTACTGACGCTGACCGCGACGCCGATCCCGCGCACGCTGCAGCTGGCGCTGACCGGCGTTCGCGACCTGTCGCTGCTGGCGACGCCGCCGGTCGACCGGCTGGCCGTCCGCACGTTCGTGTCGCCGTTCGACCCGCTCTCGATCCGCGAAGCGCTGCTGCGCGAAAAGTATCGCGGCGGGCAGGCCTTCTATGTGGTGCCCAAGATCAAGGACCAGCCGGACATCGCCGAGTTCCTGCGCCAGCACGTGCCCGAGGTCAGCTACGTCGTCGCCAACGGCCAGATGCCGCCCGGCGAGCTCGACGACATCATGAACAATTTCTACGACGGCAAGTTCGACGTGCTGGTCTCGACCACGATCGTCGAATCCGGCCTCGACATCCCCAATGCCAATACGCTGGTGGTGCACCGGGCCGACAATTTCGGCCTCGCGCAGCTCTACCAGATCCGTGGACGCATCGGCAGGGCCAAGCAGCGGGCCTATGCGCTGTTCACCATCCCCGCCGACCGCAAGCTGAACGATACGGCCGAGCGGCGTCTCACCGTGCTGCAGTCGCTGGAGACGCTCGGCGCCAGCTTCCAGCTCGCCAGCCACGACCTCGACATCCGCGGCGCCGGCAACCTGCTCGGCGAGGAGCAGTCGGGTCATATCCGAGAGGTCGGCTTCGAGCTCTACCAGGCGATGCTCGAGGAGGCGGTGGCAGCGCTGCGCGACGGCGATGCGGACTACGAGGATCGCAATGAGTGGAGCCCGGCGATCTCGCTCGGCATGCCGGTGATGATCCCGGAGCACTACGTGCCCGACCTGACCCTGCGCATGCAGCTCTACCGGCGGCTCGGGGACCTCAGCGATGCGCGCGAGATCGATGCCGCGGGTGCCGAACTCATCGACCGCTTCGGACCGCTGCCGGAGGAGGTGGAAGCGCTGCTCAAGGTGATCCTCGTCAAGGCGCTGTGCCGCACCGCCAATGTGGAAAAGGTTGATGCCGGTCCGAAGGGCGCCGTGATCACCCTGCGGCACAGCGAGTTCCCCAATCCGGCGGGGCTGGTGCGCATGGTTTCGGACCCGGCGATGATGGTCCGCATCAAGCCTGATCAGAAACTCGTGTTCAGCCGCGATTGGCCGACTGCTGACGCACGGTTGAAAGGAACGGCGGCAATACTCGCGAAGATGGCCCGTCTGGCGACGGAATCGGGTGCTGCCGCAACACTCGCAGGTTAAAGCTTCCGGAAGTCGACTTAGCCATGCTATTGCCCGATTTCGTGCATTGAAGAGCGCACGAAACAGGGTGGCCGGGAGAGTCACCGATGGGTAGGACACCACAAGGAAATTCAATGACCCTCAAGAAGCTCGTCGTTGCCGGTTTCGCGGTCGCCGCGCTGATGATGCCCGCCTTCGGGGCTCTCGCGCAGGACGCGGCCCCCGCTGCTCCCGCCAACGGTGCGGCAGCGCCCGCTGCGGCGGCTCCGGCGGCCGCAACGCCGGCAGACCCGTCCAAGAACTGGCTCAAGGTCTGCGACCCGATCGCCGACGGCAAGAAGGCCTGCATCATGCGCCAGGTCGTTGTCGCCAACGGCCAGTTCCTTGGCTCGTTCCTGCTGCGCGACGACCCCGGCCAGGAAAGCCGGCTGCTCGCCGTTGCCGCCGTGCCGCTCGGGGTGCTGCTGCCGTTCGGCCTCACCTGGCAGATCGACGGCGGCAAGCCGATCCGCGTGCCGTTCATGCTCTGCGACCCGCAGAGCTGCGCGACCCAGCTGGTGATCAACGAAGCCTATGTGAACAGCCTCAAGAAGGGCGGCGTGCTCAAGCTCACCGCCAAGAACCGCCAGAACAAGGATCTGGTGATCGACATCAGCCTCGCCGGCTTTACCTCGGTCTATGATGGCGAGGCGGCCATGACCTTCGACGAGTTCAACAAGCAGGCGACAACGTCGACGGCGCTCGAGAAGCAGCTGCAGGATCGCGCCGAGCAGCTCCGCCAGCAGATGGGCACGGACGGCGCGACGCCGGCTCCGGCTCCGGCCGCGCCGCAATAAGCGGATCACATCGACACAAGCGGAAAGGGCGCCCTCGTGGCGCCCTTTGCATTTCAGGCGCGGCCCATGCCCAGGGCGAACGCGCGCTTCCGGAACGAGGGCAGGGACCGTAGCGCCCACAGACCGCCGGCTCGAAGCGCCTGGGCCGGGAGGAAGTCGCTGAGCAAAGAGCGGAACAGCGTGTCGACCAGGCTACCGGTCCGGTCGAGGTCATGCGCCCGGCGACGCGCGTAGTCCTCGCTGACCGCCACGGCCCAGCCGGGCTGGCTCCGATCGACGCCGCGCAACGCCGCAGCCAGGTCGGCCACGTCGCGCAGCCCGAGGTTCAGGCCCTGCGCCCCGATCGGCGGGAACGCATGCGCCGCCTCGCCTGCCAGCACGACGCCATCCAGGCCAGCGCGCGCTACGGTCAGCGTCGAGAGTAGGAACATGTGGGCGGGCGTCGACAGCGTGATGTCGCCGAACAGGCGCTGGGACTTGTCGATGAGCGTCTGCCGCAGAGCATCCGGGCCGGAGGCCTGTGCTGCCTTCAGCACGTCCCGATCGTCAATCCACACCAGATTGGCGCGCGATCCACCTGCTGGAACCAGTGTGAACGGCCCGTGCTCATAGTGGAATTCGACCGACGTGCCGCCGATGGGGCGGCCCAATTCCAGGTCGCAGACAAGTGCTGCCTCGGTAAATCCGTGCTCGCGGGCGCGGAAGTCCGCGGCAACCCGCACGAGTGACTTCTTGCCATCGGAACCGACCACCAGCGGTGCCACCACCACCGAGCCGTCGACCAGAGTGAGCTGCCATCCATCGGATGTCCGCTCGATCGCCGACAGGGCAAGCTCGCGCGTGTCGAGATTTGTGAGGCGTGAGCGCGCGGCCTCGAAGGCCTCGAGCAGGCCGATATTGGCAAAGTTCCAGCCGAAGGCCTGCAGCCCTGCCTCGCGGCTGTCGAACAGGGTCTCGGGGGCCCGGACCAGCCGGCTGGTCGCATCGATGATCCGGATCTGCGTCAGCGGATGCCCAAGTGCGGCCGGGTCCGAGATGAGCCCCGCCTCGAGCAGGAAGTCGACGCTCGGGCCCATCAGAGCGGAAGTGCGGCGATCGGGCGGCCCCTTGGGCGCCAGATGGAGGGTCCGGAGTCCGGCGCGTGCGACGGTTACCGCCGCCGCGACCCCGGCCAGGCCGCCACCGACTACAACTGCTTCGGGACCTTCACTCATCGCGCCAGCGCCAGCCTCCTGTCGTGCCCGCTCGGAATGACCAGGGCTCCTGCATAGGAGCCGATGAACATGGCGACAAGGAAAACCAGCAGATCGGGCGGCCAGAAGGCAATCAGCGCGATCGCCGGGCCCGGGCAGATGCCCGACATGCCCCAGCCGATACCGAACAGCGCCGCGCCCAGCACGAGCGGCGCATCGATGTGGTGGAACTCCGGCTCATTGAACTCGCTGGCGAACACCGGCGCGTTGCGGCGGCGGCCGATCCGCACCGCAACGAACATGACGGCGATCGCCGGGACGATGACGAAGGCGAGGCTCGGGTCCCATCCGCCGCTCGGGATGGCGGTGAAATCGAGGAACCGCAGCACCTTCAGCGGATCGACCATCTGGGACACGTACAGGCCGGCGCCGAAGAGGAGGCCGCTCAGCGCGGCCGTGGCGAGATAGGGCAGGCGTGTGGACGCGGTCATGTCAGACGATCCCGGTCAGCGTGACGGTGACAATGGCGACGGCGAAGAACACGCCCACGGCCACGAACGAGCGCTTCGACAGTCGCGCGAGGCCGCAAACGCCGTGCCCGGACGTGCAGCCATTGCCGATCTTGGTGCCGAAGCCGATGAGCAGCCCGGAGACAGCGATCCAGAGCGGGGCGGGAACGGACCACCCGGCTGGCGGCGCGGCAAGCCGGGCCGGCTGCCCACCGGGGCCGCCGACGCCGAGCCCCGGCAGCAGGTAGGACGCAGCGAGCGCCCCGAGCACCAGGGCCACGAGGAAGACGAGGCGCCAGATCACGGTCCGGGCGGGCGGGAGCAACTGGCCGAACAGTCCCGAGATGCCGGCGATGCGGCCGTTGCCCAGCCACAGCAGCGCCGAGGCAAGGCCGATGAGCACGCCACCGGCAAGGGCGGGAATGGGGGAGAACGAGTCCATGGGGAATTCCTGAGGAAGTACTGAGCGTTATTTTAGCAGCCGCCGCTGCCCCACAACAGGCGTCGGAGCGGGGCAACATACCCTTGCGCGATGCTGCGATGAAAAACCGCACTCATTTGGGATGCCGTCACGCACTCTTCCAACCTGGAGCATCCCTCCCTAGTCTACGCCGCAAAAGCGAAGGAGAGCCGCATGACCAAGGCATTTGTCGTCCGCGAGTACGGTGGCCCGGAGCAGCTCAGGCTGGAGGACGTCGATGTCGGCGCTCCGGGCCAGGGGCAACTCAAGATCCGCAACCGAGCGATCGGGCTCAACTTCGTCGACGTCTACCAGCGAACCGGGCTCTACAAGACGCCGCTGCCATTCACGGCCGGCAACGAGGGGGCGGGGGACGTGGTGGCAGTCGGCCCCGGCGTCACCGATTTCGCCGTGGGCGACCGAATCGCCTATCAGGGACCGATCGGAGCCTATGCCGAGGAGCGCATCCTGCCGGCCGACAAGGCCGTTCGCCTGCCGCCGGCGATCAGCTACGAGGTGGCCGCGGCGTCGCTCCTGAAGGGCGCGACGGCGTTCTACCTGCTGCACTGGACCCATACCCTGAAGGCAGACGAGACCATCCTCGTCCACGCCGCCGCAGGGGGCACCGGGCAAATCCTCACCCAATGGGCCAAGGCCATCGGGGCCCGGGTGATCGGTACCGCCGGCTCGGACGAGAAGTGCAACATTGTACGCGGCAACGGCGCCGATCTGGCCATCAACTACAAGAGCGATGACTTCGTCGCCCGCGTGAAGGAGTTCACCGGCGGCCGGGGGGTGGACGTGGTCTATGACGGGGTCGGTGCCGTCACGTTCGAGCCGTCGCTCGACTGCCTCAAGGTGCGCGGCCTGATGGTGAGCTTCGGCAACGCATCAGGGCCGGTGTCGATTCCCCGCCTGGGCATTCTGGCCGACAAGGGCTCGCTCTATGTGACCCGCCCCACGGGAGCCGGATACTTCCGGACCGCGAACGACCTGCGCGTGGCGGCCGACGCCCTGTTCAACCTGATCGAACTGGGGCGCATCAAGGTGGCGATCGACCAGACCTGGCCGCTGGCACAGGCGGTCGAGGCACATCGTGCGCTCGAGGCGCGCCAGACGACGGGGTCGACGCTGCTCTTGCCCTGATCGGGAGGGACGGCTAAACGGCTGGCGTCGGGCAGGTGGCAGAGCGGTTGATTGCTCCGGTCTTGAAAACCGGCGAACGTGCAAGCGTTCCGGGGGTTCGAATCCCTCCCTGCCCGCCACCTTCTCAAATCGCCGTCGATTTCATTTGGCTTTTTCGCTCCATTCCCGCATCAGGTTCCGAGGTGCGGGGAGAACGTTGTTCGCGATTAGTTCACCACAAGCGACCCCAAGTAGAGATGCCGCCGCATTCCCCAGCCGCTCGCGGTCGACCGACCTGGTGTAGAGCTCAGCATGCTCGAGAGTGACCCATCCCCACATCGCCATCAGCTCATGCGTCGAAGAGCGGCACCATCGCTGAGTGCGCTTACCCGATCAGTAGTTGGCGATGACGCAAATGGTCCCCTTTTTCCTGCCCCGCACCTCCGATCGCACCAGCCGGTAGTCAGCAGAGAGCGATCGGAACTTGGCCAGCCAGACCTCCGGCGGAAAGATCGACAGGTGACTGTGCCCGTCATCGTAGCAGGCGATGACGTGGAAGTTGTGCTGGGCGGCAATATGGATGCTGGCCAAGACACCATCCACGGCATCGGGGGCAAAATGCTCGAGCACATCGGCCGAGCAGATCAGATCGACCGATGGGAGTGGATGCCGGGTGACGTCGGCGATGATCAGTTCGACGTTCGCAGGCATGCCCTTGGCGACGGGCGATGCGGCCCAGTCGACGCCGATTACCCGGTCAACTCGCTTCGCTGCCTCAGTCAGGAAGCGGCCATTGCCAAATCCGATCTCGAGCAGGGATTTCGGTTGGCAGGACAGTACGTTGTCCACTTCCGGCATAAGCCAGTTGTTTTCTTTATAGCCGGAAGATTCGGAGTGCAGTTTGCCGTAGTACTCCGCCGTCATGTGCTCGCGTCGTTTAGCCATTGGGTGCTTTACACGCGATTTGTTCAGACCGAGCCAAGAAAACATCAAAAGCATACCCTTGAAAAACGAAGCCCTGCTTGACGCGGGCGACGGACCTTAGCGTGACTTGGCCTCACGGTCCACACACCTATGCTGCGGCTCGCCTGCGGGTCAGGGGCGAATCCAATTCGTCTGGACGACGCCGATCTCGATTACGTCCATATCTCGCGCCTCAAGGCCTGCGCCGGGCAGGACAAACCGTGGATGGCCCTTGCTGAAGCAGGCGACGCCGCCGGGCAGCATGAGGTGCCGCACCTCGGACAGCACGAACCGATCGTAGTGCGGCAGGAAAAGATCGAAGGTGGCCGTTCCGCCGGTGATCGCGATCGTCCCGTCGTCGATGCCGACGCGATCCAGAACGGCCTCGATTGGCAGCCCGGCGGGATTCCAGAAGGTGGCGCGGGGATCGGCCGGGTCGGCGGCAAAGTCGGCAACCGAGCGCGTGAGCACGAGCCGGCGACGGCCTGGGTTGGGGTGGCGGCTGTGTCCGAGACGGCCGAGAACAACAAGGGCGGCGCGGTCGAGCGCGGCCTGGAACAACCGCCAGTCGGCGTCGCTGCGAAGGGCATCCGGCATGCTGCCGTCAGCGGCGGCGATCATGCCGTCTTCGGACACGATGGCGTGGCCCTCGACGACGACTGTGGTTCCGGGGATCGGCATGGATCGGCTGTAGCGAGTGTCGCGACAGGCCGCAAGTCTCGTGCTAGGTCAGCGCCATGACGTGCTCGAGCCCGAACAATTGACGCCGCTCATCCTGCCGCTGGGGGATCAGGCGATGTTGATCCGGTTCGGGGACCGGCTGACGGACGAGGCGAATCTCGCGGCGATCGACTTCTCGCGCCGGGCCGACGCCGCGGCACTGCAAGGCGTGGTCGAGGTCGTTCCCAATCTGGTCTCGGTGCTGCTGCGCTACGAGCCTGCGACGATCTCGTTCGAGCGGCTGGCGGGCGAGGTTCGACTGCTGGTTTCTGGTGAGCCGACAGGGCAACAGCGCGGCCGAGAGGCCGTCGTGAGGGTTGAGTTCGACGGCGAAGACCTCCATGAGGTCGTCGGGCTGCTGCACCTGTCGGTCGACGCCTTTATCTCCGCGCACAATGGCCTGCCGTTGAGGGTTCTGGCGACGGGCTTTGCGCCGGGATTTGTCTATTGCGGCATGCATCAGGACTCCCTGGTCGTGCCGCGGCGACGGTCGGTGCGTCGCCGGGTTTCGGCCGGCACCGTCCTGTTCGCCGCCGGGCAGACGGCCATAACGTCGACGGCCATCCCCACGGGCTGGCATGTGATCGGGCGCACCGGGTTCCGGAATTTCGATCCATCGCGGCTGCCGCCCTCCGATCTCGTCGCCGGCGACGTCGTCCGGTTCGAGGCGACGTGATGGTTACGATTCGTGTACTTCGCGCCGGACCGCTGGCGACCCTGCAGGATGCCGGGCGGCCCGGCGTGCTTCACTATGGCCTCAGCGCCTCGGGGCCGATGGATCGTGGCGCGTTCCACCGCGCCGGCGTCTGGCTTGGCGGCGCTGGCAGTACGGGTATCGAGTTCACCTCAGCGGGGATCAGCTTTGCGGTCGAGGACGGCTCGCTGAGCGCCGCATTCGACGGCGGGGCGTTCAGCCTCAACATTGACGGTGTGGCGAAATACTGGCCAACCCGGGCGGTGCTGAAGCCCGGCAGCAAGGTAGACATCACCCCCGGCGCGGACGGCAACTACGGCTACGTGCGCTTTGATCGCGAGATCGAGGTGACGGAGGTGCTGGGCAGTCGCGCGACAAGCTCCATCGCCGGACTGGGCGGCTGGGAGGGCAGGGCGCTTCGGACGGGCGACGCGATCCCGTTCGGCGCCGCAATAGCGCGCCGGCCGTCGCAGCACCCTCGCCCGACTGAGGTGACAGCGGGGCCGATCCGGGTGATCTGGGGACTCCATGCGGACCGGTTCGATGCCGACACGCGACAGGCCTTCATCTCGCGCTCCTTCCGCGTCTCGCCGCAACTCGACCGGATGGGCGTGCGGCTGGGCGACGAAGCGGGCGTGTTCGCCCACACCAGGGTGCTGTCGCTCGTTTCCGATGCCGTGGTCCCGGGCGACATCCAGATTCTGGGCGACGGAACACCTATCGTGCTCATGCGCGACCATCAGCCAACGGGCGGCTATCCGCGTATTGCGACGGTGATCAGCGCCGACCTCGATCGCTTCGCACAACTGCGCCCGGGCACCGAGGTGCACTTCGAACCCCTGACATTGGCGCATGCGCAGGAGGCCAGGCCCTGACGAAGCTCGATCTCAACGCCGATCTCGGCGAAGGCATGCCCGGAGACGAGGACCTGCTCGGCATCGTCTCCTCGGCCTCGATCGCCTGTGGCGGCCATGCCGGCGACGACGAGACCATGCGTCGTACCGTGCGGGCGGCGCGCGACCGGGGCGTCGCCATCGGAGCGCATCCGGGCTTTGCCGATCGCGAGAATTTCGGCCGCCGCCGGCTCGTGCTGCCGCCGGACGAACTGGATGCGCAACTCCGCGGACAGGTCCGGAGCCTGGTGGAGATCGCCGAAGCGGAGGGGGCGACCGTGCGCTATCTCAAGCTTCATGGCGCGCTGGCCAACATGGCGGCCGAGGAGCCGGCCGTGGCGGCGCTGTGTTTCGCTTCGGTCACCGGCCTAGTGCCCGATCTCGCCATCCTCGCAATCGACAACAGTGCCCAGGTCGAGGTCGCGGAGACCATGGGGTATGCCGTGGTGCGCGAGGCCTATGCCGATCGCGCGTACCTGCCGAACGGCTTGCTGGTGCCGCGTTCGGCGCCAGGGGCGGTGCTGCACGATCCGGCGGACATTGCCGGGCGGGCAGTGCGCCTTGCGCGTGCGGGCGAGCTCCTCGCCATCGACGGTAGCGTGATCCGCACCGCGTCGAGGTCGCTGTGCATCCATGGTGACACCGCCGAGGCCGTGGCCATTGCCCGAGCGGTGCGGCAAGCGCTGGAGGATGCGGGGATCGGCATCGCCTCGCCCTACTGAGGTTGCGCAGTCGGTCGAGTTGCGCCATATCCGCAGCGCCACACGGAGGGCTGCCATGACCGCAAGGATCATCGACGGAAAGACCTATGCCGAGGGCCTCAGGGCTCGGATTGCCGGTCACGTCGACCGACTGAAGCGCGAGCACGGGATTACGCCGGGCCTCGCCGTGGTCATCGTCGGTCACGACCCGGGCAGCGAGATCTACGTCAGCCAGAAGGCCAAGCAGACCGTCGAGGTCGGCATGCATTCGGAAAAGTACGAGCTGCCCGAGGACGCCTCCGAGGCGGAAGTGCTGGCGCTGGTCGAAAAGCTGAACGCCGACCCTGCCATCCACGGCATCCTGGTGCAGTTGCCGCTGCCGAAACAGATCGACCCGAACAAGGTCATCGCCACCATCTCGCCCGACAAGGACGTCGACTGCTTCACCCCGGCCAGTGTCGGCAAGATGCAGATCGGCCTGCCTGGACCTGTGTCCTGTACGCCGCTCGGCTGCCTGATGCTGCTACGGGATACCCTGGGCTCCCTCGAGGGGCTGAACGCCGTGACCGTGGGGCGGTCGAACCTGGTCGGCAAGCCGATGGCGCAATTGCTGCTGCGCGAAAACTGCACCGTGACGATCGCGCACTCCAAGACCAGGGACCTCGCGTCGGTGGTGCGCGGCGCGGACATCGTCGTGGCTGCGGTTGGCCGCCCGCAGATGATCAAGGGCGACTGGATCAAGCCGGGGGCCACGGTCATCGACGTGGGCATCAATCGCATCCCGGCGCCGGAACGCGGAGAGGGCAAGACCCGGCTTCTCGGCGACGTCGACTATGCTGCTGCGTCGGCGGTGGCGGGCGCCATTACGCCCGTTCCCGGTGGTGTGGGGCCGATGACCATCGTGTGCCTGCTCGCCAACACCGTGACGACGGCCTCCCTGATCAACGGCATCGAGCCGCCCAGGGATCTCACTCCTTAGGGGCTTCGACCCGCGCGGCCGCGAACGCCTCGGCAAGCTTCCTGGGCGCGCGGAACCGCCAAGCGTCCTCGAGCCGCAGCGACAATTCCTCGTCGCTGATGGCCTCCATGCGCACGATGATGCCGGGCCAACCCTGGAAGTGATCGGTTTGCCAGTAGATCTCGGGGGCCATCTGCATGAGCAGTTCCTTGTGCTCGAGCGGGCAGTGCAGCACCATCTCCTGCGGGCCGCGCACCGAGGCGAAGTTCCTGGCCTTCACCTTGATCGACGGGGCGCCGTAGCTCGTCGATTGTCGGACCTCGGGCAGCCCCCGCTCCTGGCAGAGCCGCAGCATCCGTTCGATCTCGGATTCTCGGGCCATCGCCATCTCCTTCGCATTCAAGCAAAAAACGGCTGCCGTCCGACACCCTGAGTCTGGCGCATATCGAAGCGATTGGCTACACCAGCCTTGAACCCGAAGCGCCAGCCTCCCGGGGTCTCCATGACCAACGAACCCAGCACCGCCGAACTCGGGGAGACCCGGCCGGATCCGAACGCGTTTCGCGATGCGGAAGACCACCTCAATCCAGAGTGGCTGGCGCGGCTGCGCGCGCACCTCGTGGCGGGCGAGGTCGATGACATCGCCGAGATGATGGAGCCGCTGCATGCGGCCGACGCCGGCGACGTGATCGAGGCGCTGGAGGCGGACGAGCGCGTGGCGCTGGTCCAGATGCTCGGTGACAAGTTCGACTTCCTGGCTCTCACCGAGGTGGACGAGTCGGTCCGTTCGGACCTGATCGACGAACTGCCGACCGAGGAAGTGGCGCGCGGCGTCGCCAGCCTCGACAATGACGACGCCGTCTACATCCTCGAAGACATGGATGCCGGGGACCGCGAGGAAGTCCTCGCGCAGTTGCCGGCATTCGAGCGCCTCAGCCTGAAGCGCAGCCTCGACTTCCCCGAGGACTCCGCCGGTCGGCGCATGCAGACCGACTTCATCGCCATTCCGCCGTTCTGGACGGTGGGACAGACCATCGACTACCTGCGCGCAGAAAAGGACCTGCCGGACGAGTTCTTCCAACTCTATGTCGTCGATCCGAGCTATCGGGTCCTCGGCACGATCCCGCTCGACAAGTTCCTGCGCGCCAGGCGCAACGTGCAGATCGAAAAGCTGATGAACGGGGAGGTCCTGACGGTCGATGCGACCGAGGACCAGGAGGAAGCGGCGCGTGACTTCGAGCGCTACGACCTCGTCGAGGTCGGCGTCGTCGACGAGAACAAGCGGCTCGTCGGCGTCCTCACGGTCGACGACATCGTCGACGTGATCCACGAGGAAGCCACCGAGGATATCAAGCTGCTCGGCGGTGTCGGCGACGAAGAGGTGTCGGACAATGTCATCTCGACCGTGCGCAGCCGGGCTCCATGGCTGGTCGTCAACCTGCTTACCGCCATGCTGGCCTCGTTCATCATCAGCCTGTTCAATGCCACCATCGAGCAGATGGTGGCCCTGGCGGCGCTCATGCCCATCGTCGCCTCAATGGGTGGAAACGCGGGCACGCAGACCATGACGGTAACGGTGCGCGCCCTGGCGACGCGCGACCTCGACGGGGTGCGCGTCCGCCGCCTGATCGTCCGCGAGGTCTCCGGCGGGTTTCTCAACGGCTGCATCTTCGCCACACTGCTGGGCGTCATCACCGCGTTGCGGTACCTGAGCCCGAGTCTCGGCGTCGTCATCGGACTTGCCATGATCGTCAACATGATCGCGGCCGGTTCCGCCGGTATCCTCATCCCACTGGCACTGGACAGGATGAAGGTCGATCCGGCCATCGCTTCCTCCGTGTTCGTGACCACGGTGACGGACGTCGTCGGTTTCTTCGCCTTCCTCGGCCTTGCCGGACTCTGGTTCGGCCTGTTCTGACCGGCGTGTCCGCGTAATACACGACCTATCCACTGTGGCATTCGCGCCACTTCCCAAGCCCCCCTCCGCCGGGTTAACGAATCATTACTGTCGCAATTCCGTCACCTTGGTGGTTGCGGCAGCCTAAGAACGGCAGAAGGAGCTTTGATGCGCAGCCATTCAAAGACCGAATGGTGGCGTTCCGCACTACCGACCGTGTCCTGGACACTGGTCTGTTTGCTGGCAATGTCGCTCGTGTTCACTATCGTTGCCGGCGCCTAGGACGGGGCGCAACTAGACCCGGAGGGTCTTCGATAGTAGAGAGTTTGAGAAGGGCGCCGGGCCACTCGGCGCCCTTCCGCATTCCGAGGCCACGCCATGAAGCTCATCTTCGCAAACCGCAACTATTCGAGTTGGTCGCTGCGGCCGTGGCTCGTGCTCAGGCATTTCGGCATCCCGTTCGACGAGGAACTGGTGCTGCTCAACGGCGAGGGCTGGCAGGAGAACATCCGCAGGAAGTCGCCGAGCGGGAGAGTCCCGGTGCTCGTCGACGGCGACGTGGTCGTTCCGGAGACGATCGCCATCATCGAGTACCTGAACGACAAGTACCCGGCCAAGGGGATCTGGCCGTCCAACCGCGTCGAGCGCGCCTACGCGCGTGCCGCAGCGGCCGAGATGCATGGCGGGTTCATGGCCCTGCGCGACAACGCGCCGATGAACCTGCGCGCGTCGCACCCCGGAAAGGTCGATTTCGACCTGGTGGCCGACGACCTCAAGCGTGTCGAACGAATCTGGGGCGACCTGTTGAGCCGGTCGGGGGGGCCGTATCTGTTCGGCAGCTTCAATGCCGCCGACGCCATGTTTGCGCCGGTGGCCAGCCGCATACGCACCTACGAGCTGCCGGTCAGCGACGTGGCGCAGGAGTATGTGGAGGCGATCTACGCGCTGCCGGCGTTCCAGGAATGGCTGGCCGAGGCGGTCAAGGAGCCGTGGGTGGTCGAGCAGGACGAAATCGACATTCTCCTCGCCAAGCGGGACGCGGCCGGCCACGCATGATGCACATCATCAAGCTCTGCGTGGGCGTTGCCACGCTGGAGGAGCTGGAAAGCTACCGGGAGGAGCGCGCCCATTGGTGGGGCGCCGACTACGGCGAGAACGTGCACGTGCACCGCACGCGCACGATGCCGAAGCGGCGGGCCGAGATCGAGGGCCAGGGCTCGATCTACTGGGTCATCTCGGGCGTGATCCGCTGCCGGCAGCCGATCCTCAGGCTGGCCGAGGCGGTCGACGAACAGGGCCTGGGCTGCTGTGACATCATCATGGCCCCCGACATGGTGCGCACGATCCCGCGACCCAAGTCACCGTTCCAGGGGTGGCGCTACCTCGATCCCAAGGACGCGCCGGCCGACCTCGAGCATGGTGGCTTTGCCGATGGAGGATCCGCCGAACTCGCCGAGGAACTGGCCAAGCTGGGATTGATCTGATGCGGCTCGAGGCGATCGGGAACACAAAGGCGGCCTGGTACGATGGCCCGCGACTCGCGAGCGAGGGTCATGCCGTCGACGTGATCGGCGACACCTACGGGCAGCAGATCGATATCGTGCTGTTTCCGGTGGAGCTGCTTGCCGACGACTTCTTCTGGCTCAGCACCGGCCTGGCCGGCGCGGTGCTGCAGAAGTTCCAGAACTATGGCCTGCGGGTAGGGTTGGTGGGCGACATCTCCCGGTTCACGACGGAGAGCCCGTCCTTGCGTGACTTCGTCAACGAGAGCAACCGTCGCGGCCAGGTCCTGTTCGTGCCGGACCGGGCGGAGCTGGAAGCGCGGCTTTGACGACACGTCCAGCCCCCAACGATGCCGGGGCACGCACAAACACCCCTTGCAAGCGCGGAAATCATCCGCCCATTGTTCCAAGCGCAGGTGACAAGCGTCGAATCCGGAGTGGGCGTCGTATCCGGGGGCGACGGAGGATCAGGTAATGGCCAGGACGGGGACGCACGTCATTGTCGTGGGCAACGAGAAGGGTGGCTCGGGCAAGTCGACCACTGCCTTCCACCTTGCCGTTTTCCTGATGTACCAAGGGTTTCGCGTCGCCTCGATCGACGTCGACAGCCGGCAGCAGACGCTGACGCAGTATGTGCGCAACCGGCGCAACTGGGCCCAGGCACACGACCTGAAGGTCCCCCATGCCAGCCATTTCCACCTGCCGCTGTCGAAGTCGGATTCGGTCAAGGAAAACCAGCGGGTCGAGTTCGACCTGTTCCGCCAGGCCATCATCGAGGTTGAAGGCGACGCCGATTTCCTGATCGTCGACACGCCCGGCTTCGATACTCACCTGACCCGGTTGGCCCATTCGCTGGCCGATACGCTGGTCACCCCGCTCAACGACTCGATCATCGACCTGGACGTGATGGCGCATGTCGATCCGGTGACGGGGGATCCGCGCGAGATGAGCCACTATGCGCGTCTCGTGCAGCGGGCGAGGACCGAGCGCCTGTCGATCGACGGGCGGACGATCGACTGGGTGATCGTGCGCAACCGAATCTCCATGCTGCCGTCGCGCAGCACCAAGGTGGTCCAGGCGGCGATCGAGAAGATTGCCATTCGGCTTGGTTGCCGCGTCGCGGACGGCATTGCGGAGCGGGTGATCTTCCGTTCGCTGTTTCCGACCGGGATGACGGTATTCGATCCGCTCGACGAGGAGATGCTCGGCGGCCTGCCGTCGATGTCGCATCTCAGCGCTCGCCAGGAGTACCGCGCGCTGGTGGAGGCCCTTCGGCTGCCGGTCAGCGAACGGGCCAGGGCCCGGATCGAGGGCGAGAAGGCGCTCTCGGCCAGCGCCGGTGAACCGGCCAGGTTCGAACACATGGCCGGAGAATAGGCTCTATGGCCGGTGGGGCAGGGTCACGTGCACCGCGCGTGAGCCGTCGGGGCCGAACACGTCGAGTTCGATCCCGACCTGCGGCATCAGCATGCGACGGGTGCGGGCACTGAGCGCCATGACGACGCCGAGAAGGTCCCCGACACCGCGGCGCTTCAGCCCCGGGTTGAACCGCGTCACCATCGCATTGACCGCCTGCCTGCGGACAACGACGTCTTCGGACGCGAGAGCCGACTGCCCTACAAACCGGGCGAGTTCGGTTAGGCTAGACGTTTCGCTCATTTGGGCTACTCCAAACACAGGCCACAAATTCGCTTCCCTGGGCGGCCGCCCGGGCGTGCTTACGACTGCATCGCCAGGCAGCTCATCTTTGCTTTCTTCATCTCGTTGCACACACCGGTCGCGTCCTCGCGACCACCGAAGCCGCTGAAGCGGGCGCGGAAGAACACCTGACCGTTCTTCTCGAAGCGCTCCACATACGAGCGGAAACTACCGAGGGCGCCGACCCTGGAAGACGCGTCGCTGATCAGCGAGTTCGCGCCGTTTTCCGTCGGCGAGGCGCCGATCTGGACGACCCAGCCGCTCGCCTTGGCCGGTACCTCCTGCGCAGAGGCCTCGGCGACGGCGATGGGGGCCGGGACAGGCTGGTTCTCGACCGGCGCTGCCGCGGTAGCCGTGCTGCCCGACGTCATCAGGTCGATGGGCTGACCCTCATCGCCAATGCCGACTGGCGGGAGCAGGGGCGCCGAGGGGGCGGTCTGGCCAAGAGGAGCGGGAGCCGCGCCCAGCGAGAACGTGTCGCTGAGCCAGGCGCCGATCACGTCGAGCGGACGGTCCGGCTGCTGGGCCGCAACGGCGGTCGGCCTGGCGAGGGACTGGGCGGCCTGCACGGCTTCGTCGAAGCCGAGGTCGCCCGGGCGCGTGCTGGGCATCGGTGCCGTCGCACCGATGGATGCCACGGTGATGTCGTCCGGCTGCTGCGTGGCCTCGGCCGGCTGCAGCTGCGCGGTGACACTGACAGTGGTCGCCGCGGTGCGGAAGGTGGGGTAGGGCAGCGGCACGACGGGGGTCGGATCAGCCGAGGCGACCATGACGGTCGCGCCCTTGCGGCCCGGCTGCGGGATGACGGCCACATCGAGATAGCCACCACTGCGGCTCTTGGGCAGGTAGGTCTTGACCAGCTCGCGCACCTTGGCATCGCGCGCGCCGCTGGAGTCGAAGCCAAAGCCGGCGACCACGATGTGGTGGCCATCGGCGCGGGCTGCCGTCAGCAGGTTGAACCCCGAGGCGTTGGTGTAGCCGGTCTTGATGCCGTCGACGCCGTTGGAGCCGAGCAGGCGGTTGTGGTTGCCGTAGGTGCGCTTGCCGTACGAGAACGCCTTGGTCTGGAAGTACTCGTAGTAGTCCGGGAAGTGCTGGTAGACGGCGACGCCGAGCAGTGCCTGGTCGCGAACGGTCGTCACCTGGCCCGGGTTGGGCAGGCCGGATGCGTTCTTGTAGGTCGTGTGCGCCATGCCGAGCGCGCGGGCCGTGGTGGTCATCCGCTGCGCGAAGGCGCTCTCGGAGCCGGAAATGTTCTCCGCGATCACGCGGGCGATATCGTTGGCCGATATGGTGACGATCGCCTTGATGGCGTTCTCGACGCTGATGGTGGACCCGGCCTTGAGGCCGAGTTTCGTCGGGACCGCCGAGGCGGCGTACTTGGAGACCGTGAACTGGGTCTTCAGAGTGATGTTACCGGCCGCCAGCTCCTGGAACAGGATGTAGAGCGTCATCACCTTGGTGACGGAGGCGGGATAACGCGCGGCGTCGGCCGAGCTCTCGTACAGCACCTTGCCGGACTTGGCGTCCACTACGATGCCGGCGAACTTGCGCGGAACGGAAGCCGCCGAGGCCTCGGAGACGATCGGAACAAGTAGCGAGACCGCGACCAGGAAGGCCGCGAGAATACGCGCAATATGGTCGCGCAAAAGGGGGAAATGCTTCGGCGAAAGCACCCTGTACTCCAACTACACTCGGGCGTGAACTCGCCCGTACTCACACGCTTGGAGAAGCTGCGCGGATCGTCCCCAAACCGGACCCGACACGCTCCCTGTCATCAGCCAGATTAGGGCGGTCGCCTTACCATTTCGCTAAAATGCAATTGATTGCGGGCACTTGGTTAAGAAGGGCGCTGCGGGGCCACCTGCTCCAAAGTTTAGGTACACGGCCACTTAACAAGCGAAGCGGTTAGCCTACATAATGGCGACACCATGCTGCTTCGAACCGATCTCTCCCTGACCCGAGCCATGCGTGCCGCCATCGCCGTGGAGACCGCACCGACAGGTGCAGCCATGCCGCTTCGTGGTGCCGGAGACGAAGGCGAGGGTCGCCGCGGGAATGGTGCGGGCAAGCAAGATACAGCGACCATCACGAAGCCGAAGACTCGCAGCAAGCGGCCCAGCCTGTATCGGGTGTTGCTGCTGAACGACGACTACACTCCGATGGAGTTCGTCGTCCTGGTCTTGCAGGACGTGTTCAACAAGACCCGCGAGGACGCCATGCGGATCATGCTCCACGTGCACAACCACGGCGTGGGCGAGTGTGGCATCTATCCGTTCGAAGTGGCCGAGACCAAGGTCACCCGGGTCATGGACGCGGCGCGCAAGAACCAGCACCCACTGCAGTGCGTGATGGAAAAGCAATAGGAACCGACATATGCCCTCTTTCTCCCGCGGACTTGAGAAGGCCCTCCATCAGGCGATGAACCTGGCCCGCGAACGGGCCCACGAGTTCGCGACCCTCGAGCACCTGTTGCTGGCGCTGACCGACGATCGCGACACGATCGCCGTGCTGACCGGCTGCGATGTCGATATCGAGGCGCTGAAGTCGGACCTCGAGGATTTCATCAACGAGGAACTCGACAGCCTCGTCGTGCCCAACGGGCAGGACGCGCGGCCGACAGCTGCCTTCCAGCGCGTCATCCAGCGCGCCGTGATCCATGTCCAGTCCTCCGGCAAGGAGGAAGTTACCGGCGCCAACGTGCTCGTTGCGATCTTCGCCGAGCGCGAGAGCCATGCTGCCTACTTCCTCGAGCAGCAGGACATGACCCGGCTGGACGCGGTCAATTTCATCTCGCACGGCATTACCAAGTCCGGACCGAGCGAGGACCGCAGGGTACGGGGCGCCGAGAGCCCGTCCGGCGCCAGCCAGGGCGAGGACGGCGAGCGTCCGGGCAATGGCCAGAGCTCGGCGCTGGCCGATTTCTGCGTGAACCTCAACGACAAGGCGCGGGCCGGAAAGATCGACCCACTCATCGGCCGTGACAGCGAACTGCGCAGGACGATCCAGATCCTCTGCCGCCGTTCAAAGAACAACCCGCTCTATGTGGGCGACGCCGGCGTCGGCAAGACCGCCATCGCCGAGGGGCTCGCCCGCAAGATCGTGGAAGGCGACGTTCCCGAAGTGCTCCGGGAGTCGGTGATCTACGCGCTCGACATGGGCTCGCTACTTGCCGGCACGCGCTATCGCGGCGATTTCGAGGAGCGGCTCAAGGCCGTGATGAAGGAGCTCGAGAAGCATCCCGACGCCATCCTGTTCATCGACGAGATCCACACCGTGATCGGCGCCGGCGCCACGTCGGGCGGCGCGCTCGATGCGTCGAACCTGCTGAAGCCGGCCCTGGCTTCGGGCAATATCCGCTGCATCGGCTCGACCACCTACAAGGAATACCGGCAGTTCTTCGAGAAGGACCGCGCGCTGGTCCGCCGCTTCCAGAAGATCGACGTCGCCGAGCCCACCATCCCGGACGCGATCGAGATCGTGAAGGGCCTGCGCCCGTACTTCGAGGACTACCACAAGCTCAAGTACACCGACGACGCCCTGAAGGCTGCTGTCGAGCTGAGCGCGCGCTACATCAACGATCGCAAGCTCCCCGACAAGGCGATCGACGTGATCGACGAGACGGGCGCCAGCCAGATGCTGCTCACGCCTGAGAACCGCAAGACGATCATCGACGTGCCCGATATCGAGCAGACCATCGCGACGATGGCGCGCATCCCGCCCAAGTCGGTGTCGAAGTCGGACGCCGAGCTGCTCTCGAACCTCGAGAGCAACCTCAAGACGGTGGTGTTTGGCCAGGATGCGGCGATCACGGCGCTGTCGTCGGCGATCAAGCTTGCGCGTGCCGGCCTGCGCGAACCGGAAAAGCCTATCGGCTCGTACCTGTTCACCGGCCCGACTGGCGTCGGCAAGACCGAGGTGGCCAAGCAGCTGGCGGATACGCTGGGTGTCGAGCTGCTGCGCTTCGACATGTCGGAGTACATGGAGCGGCATACCGTGTCGCGGCTGATCGGTGCTCCTCCGGGCTATGTCGGCTTCGACCAGGGCGGCCTGCTCACCGATGGCGTGGACCAGCATCCGCACTGCGTGGTGCTGCTCGACGAGATCGAGAAGGCGCATCCGGACCTGTTCAACATCCTGTTGCAGGTGATGGACCACGGCAAGCTGACGGACCACAACGGCAAGTCGGTCGACTTCCGCAACGTGATCCTGATCATGACGTCCAACGTCGGCGCCATGGAACTGCAGAAGTCGCCGATCGGCTTCGGGCGCAAGCGCGAGCAGGGTGATGACGAGGAAGCGGTCAACCGGATGTTCACGCCGGAGTTCCGCAACCGCCTCGACGCCATCATCTCGTTCAGCCCTCTGCCGCCGCAGGTGGTGCGTCGCGTCGTCGAGAAGTTCGTGCTGCAGCTCGAAGGCCAGCTGGCCGAGCGTGGCGTGACCATCGAGCTGACGCCGGAAGCCGCCGAGTGGCTGGCCGTTCGCGGCTATGACGAGAAGATGGGTGCGCGTCCGCTGGGCCGCGTGATCCAGGAGCACGTCAAGAAGCCGCTGGCCGACCAGGTGCTGTTCGGCGAGTTGCAGAATGGCGGCTCGGTCACCGTTGCCGTGGTCGGTGTCGGCCCCGATGCCAAGCTCGAGCTGATCGCGGTGCCGCCGCGTCCGGCACGGCCCAAGGCCATCGCCGGTCCCAAGGCCAAGAAGGCCAAGGCCGAGAAGGCCGCGGACAAGCCGGCCGAGGAAAAGAACTGAGTTCCCATGCAGGGAAGTTAGGCAGGGGCCGGGAGCAATCCCGGCCCCTTGCTTTCGCGCTCAGGCTGGAACGGGGGGATTGCGCCTGGCCAGTTCCCGGTGGGCGGTCGCTATGGCCTCCTCGACATTGCGCTCGAACAGCACCTTGGGCGCAGCCACGCCATGTGAGGTCAGGGCCTTCCGGACCGCGGGCGTGGTCCCGGACACCAGAAGCAGCACGCCGTGGCGTCCGGCCGTTCGCGCCACCCCCTCGATGGTATTGGCGGCTGTCGAGTCGATGAACGGTACGGCCGAGAAATCGATGACGAAGGCGCGATGCTGGTCTGCGATGCGATCGAGGATGCTGCCGACGGTGGCAGCGGCGCCGAAGAAGAAGGCGCCGGTGATGCGATAGACGGCGACGTCCGGATCGGTCGCTATCGCCGGATCGTAGGCGCGCCGGGCGGCCCCCGCATCGTCTGCCCGGTCCTCCGGAACGGGTGGTACGTGCGCCTCGACATTGGCCGATTGGGCCATGCGATGGATGAACAACAGTGCGCCCAGCGCAAAGCCGACGACGATGCCCTCGGTGAGGCCGCGGAAGATCGTCAGCCCGAAAGTCGCGAGCAGGACGATGGCGTCGCCGATCGAGGTGCGGACCAGGATCGCGAAGGCCTGGCGTTCGGCCATGTTCCAGGCAACGACGACCAGGACGCCGGCGAGCGCCGCCAGCGGGATGTAGCTGGCAAGCGGCGCCGCCACGAGCATGAACAGCACGATGAAGACCGAGTGGAACATGCCGGCGAGGGGGCTGCGCGCCCCGGAGCGCACGTTCGTGGCCGTGCGGGCCACGGTGCCCGTCGCGCAGATGCCCCCGAACAGGGCCGAGCCGATATTGGCGATGCCTTGCGCGACGAGCTCCATGTTCGAGCGGTGGCGGCGGCCGGTCATGCCGTCGGCGACCATGGCGGAGAGGAGGGACTCGATCGCGCCAAGCAGGGCGAACGAGACGGCATCCGGCAGGACGGCCTGGATCTTTTCGATCGAGATGGGCGGCAGCGTCGGCACCGGCAGGGTGCTGGGGATGCCGCCGAAGCGCGTGCCGATCGTCTCCACCGGCAGGTTCAGCAATGCGGCGGCCAGCGAAGCGACCACCACGGCAATGAGGATGCCGGGCCAATGCGGCCGCCAGTAGCGGAGGCCAAGGATCACGCCGATGCTGAGTGCAGCGATCGCCATGGCCGCGGGGTTCGCCGTGCCGATGGCGCCGGCCAGCACCGCGAGCTTGGGCAGGATGTCGGGGGGCTCGCCGCCGGCCGTCGTCAGTCCCAGCAGGTCGTGGATCTGGCCGACGAAGAGAATGATGGCGATGCCGGAGATGAACCCGACCGTCACGGGGTAGGGGATGAACTTGATGTAGCTGCCGAGCCGAAGCGCGCCCATGAGAAGCAGGATCAGGCCGGCCATGATGGTGGCCAGCATCAACCCGTCGAGGCCGTGTCGCGCGATGGTACCGGCGACGATGACGGTGAACGCCGCCGCCGGACCGCCGATCTGGAAGCGGCTGCCGCCGAGGGCGGAGATCAGGAAGCCGCCGATGGCGGCGGTGAAAAGGCCGCGCTCCGGTGCCGCACCAGAGGCGATGGCGATGGCCATGGAAAGCGGCAGGGCGACGATCGCCACTGTCAGTCCGGCAAGGACGTCGGCCCGCAGGTCGCGCAAGTGATAGCCCTCGCGCAGCACCGTGATCAGTTTGGGCGTGAACAAATCGGTCAACGCGGGCTGGCTGGTGCGGGAGCTCGAGGCGGTGTTGGCCATTGGGGCGGGGCCCTTTCGCGAACGATGCAGCGATACTTCGATGGCGGGTCCGGGAACGCCCCGCAGTCGTCACTGGTCAGTCCCTTGGCATCGGTCGTCGGAGGCGCACGCCGCGACCGCCGGACTCGCTTCGGCCATTATCGCCGATGAGCTCGACGCCGGCCTCGTTCAGCGCCTCGATCACCCTGGTCAGGGTCTCGACCACGCCGCGGACGGTGCCGTGGCTGGCTTCCATGCGCTGGATGGTGGGAAGGGATACGTGCGCCATCTCGGCCAGTGTCTTCTGGTCGATACCAAGCAGGGCGCGGGCGGCCCGCAATTGGGCAGCGGTCATCATCGGTGTTAACGCCTGGACGTGGAAGTCTAGCGCATGAAGTCGACGAACTGATGCCTTGCGCATCAGGTGCTGCAAGTCCTAGCAGATTTGTCGGGCGGCGAGAAGCGGACCGTTAGCGGGGCGCGCGCACGACGTAGCCGACAAAGAAGAGCAGGTAGATTGCGCCGGGCACGATCAGGGCGCCCACCTGCCACTGCTTGTAGGCGAGGGCGCCGACGGCGGCGCCAAGCAGCAGCGCCAGCCAGACCAAGAGGTGCTGGATCCAGCGCCAGGGCGGTGCCTCACGCCGGACGGCGCGCGCCAGGTCCTGCCCGGCGGCGAACAGGGTACCGGTGACGAACGTAGCGCCGAGCCGGGCAGCGCCGGTTTGCGGAAGGACCGCGTTCTGCGCACCGGCGGCGGCCGCCAGGGCAAGCATCGCCTGCGCCGCCGAGAAGCCGTTTGCGTGCAGCGTGAGCGTTACCAGCAGGCCGGCAATGACGACGGACAGCACCCCGATCCGACCACGGCGATTGCCAAGCGACGAGGCAAGGCTGCCCACGAAGCTGCCGATCACGAACATGACCACGAGGCTCGCGGGGAGCAGCAGCGCCGGGCCCATATGCGCGAGGCCGGCGCCGAGCTGGGTGGTGTTGCCGCTCATGAACGACGTGTAGAAGCCGCCAAGCTCAATGAAGCCGACGACGTCGATCATGCCGGCCGCCGCAGTCAGGACGAGGCCGAGGGAAAGATGGGATGCGGGGGTCACGTCAGGTGAGCGGCGATTGCCTTGGCCTGTGCGGCAAGTTCGGTGTCATCGGCCTTGCCACTCTCGCCGTGGCGGCCGATCGGGACGCCTTCGTAGACGGGGATCACGTGGAAATGCAGGTGGAACACGGATTGGCCGGCAGGCGCCTCGTTGAACTGCACGATGCGAATGCCATCGGGACCCAGCGCTTGCTGGGCAGCCCGGGCCACTCGCTGAACCTGCAGCACCGCGCGGGCCAGGACGCCCGGATCGGCATCGAGAAGGTTGCGGGATTCGGCCTTGGGGATGACGAGGACATGGCCACTGGACTGCGGGAAGATGTCCATCATCACGAAGACGTCGGCATCCTCGTACACCTTGTGCGAGGGAATCTCGCCCCGGATGATCTTGCCAAAGATATTGTTGCGGTCGTAGGCGGTCACGAAGCGGCTCCCATCGCCTTGTCCTGCGAATAGTGATTGCCCGGGTAGCTCTCGATCGTCTCCTCGACGATGTCGGCCGCCAGCCCGGTTCCGTCCTCAAGCACCAGGCGTTCGCTGAGTTCCCGCGCCGCGGTCTCGAATGACGGGTCGGTCGACAACTCGTCGAGAGCCGAGGCAAGGATGCTGGGAGTGAGCTTCCTCAGCTTCACCGGCGCGGGACCGCAGCCCAGCTCATAGACGCGCCGGCCCCAGTAGGGCTGGTCGAAGAAGTGCGGCACCACGAATGTGGGTTTGCCCGCGTAGAGGCCGGCATAGGTCGTGCCAGCTCCGCCGTGGTGGACCACGGCCTTCATAAGCGGGAATAGCTTGGTGTGCGGTGCCTTGTCGATCGTATAGACGGTGTCGGGCAGGTCTTCGGCCCGGATCCCGCCCCAGCCCTTGCCGACCACGGCACGGCCGCCCCATTCCCGCAGCGCCCGGGTGACGATCTCGGTGTTGCGCTGGGCGCCCCAGGGCATGGAGCCAAAGCCGAGATAGATCGGCGCTTCGCCGGCATCGAGGAACTTGCGGAACGAGGCATCCGGCTGCCAGCCGGTGATGTCGTCAAGCCGCCAGAAGCCGGTCACGACGGTCGTCTCGGGCCAATCGCCGGGCGGCGGGGAGATGACGCGCGAATAGGCATGCAGCGCCGGGATCGGTTCGCCCCGAGCGTTCTTGGCAAAGCCGGAGCGCTTGCGGCTGCGCAACCCGAGCAGCCTGGCGCGCATGCGATCACGCGGGAAATCGTAGTAGCTCTGGTGCGCTGCCTGGACGACGTAGCTCAGGCGGTTGAACAGCGGGTCGAGGCTGATGCGGTTGAACAGCGGTTCGGGCGCCGGGCCGTCATAGCCGAAATAGGGGAACTCGCCGGTCGGATTGATCGGCTGGAAGGCTGTCATGATCGCCGGGATATCGAGCGCCTCGGCGACGTCGACGGCGAAATTGGTAGTCTGGTGGAAGATGATGCAGTCGACATCCTGCGCAATGGCCCACAGGTGCCGACAGGCCTCCTTCATGATCTTCTGCCCGTCGCGCAACAGCTTGGGGGCATAGAGGAGCGAGTTCTTCGACATGACGAGGTCGAACTGGCTCTGCCGCATGAACGCCTGGATATCGCTGCCCAGCGTTGCGAACTCGACGCCATAGCTCCGGACGAAGCCCTCGAAGTCGCTGGTGGCGCACAGGACGACGGAGTGGCCGCGCTTCATGAGCGCGAGGGCAAGCGCGACGAAGGGCTGGACGTCACCCATCGTTCCGATCGCGGCGATTGCGATGCGCTTGCTCATTCAGTCCCCGTGGTCTTGGCGCGGCACTCCATCGACCGGGAGTGTGGCCCCGCTGAGGCGGAAAATACTGCGATGGACGGCGTCTCGTCCAGACAATGGACTTGGAACCACAGCCAAAGCGGGCTTGCAACAGATGTTACGGCCGCTCCCCATGTCTGAAGGGGGTATAGCGATCGAGTTGTTCCTGTTCACGGGCGACCGACGCGCGTTCCTGGGCGACGAACCGGGCCACCGCGTCGCGCAGGCCGGGATGGCCAATCCAATGGACGGAGCGGGTCGTGGCCGGGGCATAGCCGCGCGCCAGCTTGTGCTCGCCCTGCGCGCCGGCTTCGACCACCGCCAGCTTGCGGGCAATCGCGTAGTCGATGGCCTGGTAGTAGCAGAGCTCGAAGTGGAGGAACGGCACGTTGCGGGTCGCGCCCCAGTAGCGGCCATAGAGGCGGTCGTGGCCGACAAGGCTCATGGTGCCGGCAATCGGCTCGCTGCCGTCGTAGGCGAACATAAGCAGCACCCGGTCGGCCATGGCCTCCGAGAGCAGGGAGAAGAAGCGACGGTTGAGGTAGGGTCGGCCCCACTTGCGGTTGCCCGTGTCCTGGTAGAACTCGAAGAAATGGTCCCAGGCGTCCTCGGTCAGGTCGGATCCCGTCAGCCACCTCACCGTGAGCCCATCGGCGCCGAGAGCATCGCGTCGCTCGCGGCGGGTAACCTTGCGGTGACGGGACGACAGCGTCTCGAGGAAGTCGTCGAAGCTCGAGAAGCCCTCGTTGTGCCAGTGGTACTGCGTGTCGTGGCGAAGCAGCCAGCCGGACGCGCGGGCCAGCTCCGCTTCTTCCTCGCTGACGAAGGTCGCGTGGATCGAGGAGATGTTGTTGCGGGTCGCCAGAGTCTCGGCCGTGCGGATCAGCGTGGCCCGATGTGCATCGTCGCGAGCGAGGAAGCGCGGCCCGGTGACCGGAGTGAACGGCACCGAGCATTGCAGCTTTGGGTAATAATCCCCGCCGGCGCGCTGGAAGGCATCGGCCCAGCCGTGGTCGAAGACATACTCGCCCTGCGAATGCGACTTGAGGTAGAGCGGCATTGCGCCGACGGGCTCTCCCGCGGACCCGCTGAGCAGCAGGTGCTGCGGCTGCCAGCCGGTGCGATGGCTGGCCGAACCGGATTGCTCGAGGGCCAGGAAGAAGGCGTGGTCGAGGAAGGGGTTGTCGACCACCCCGTCATGGTTCGGCGCCAGCCCGTTCCACACTGCCGCGGGAATCTCCGCGATCGAGCTGACGACGCTGGCGCTGAGCGGGGTGTCAGGCACTTGGTGGTTCGAACCCTTCGAACACGATCTGGTCGGCCTTGCCGATGACCGCCATGGCGGCAGCCGGCGTCTTGATCGTCCAGGTCGTCACCGGCACACCCAGGGCCCGAAACAGCCGGACGGCGGGGAGGCCCAAGGACTTGTCCCTGCACGAGATGAAGTCGAAGCGCGTGATCGGGTAGTGCAGGAGGTGGCGCAGCACGACCCTTTGGAAGCCCGACAGGTTCTGGTCCCATTCCGGCTCGTCGTAGGCGTAGGTGACGATGCCGAGCGGCATGGTTGCACCTCGCTTGCGCACCTCGACAAGCAGGTTCGGATCGAAGGACTCGATCGTCACGGGCCCGCGATAGCCCTTGAGGGCGTCCATCACGGTCTGCGCCAGCACCTCGGTAGCGGCCCGGTTGGGCTGCTGCTTGAGTTCGATCTGGAGCAGGGTGCGCCCGGCCACCTGGGCGAGGAACTCGGTGAAACGCTGCGGCGTATCACCCGCTGCGCTGCCGAGCAGCGTGAAGCTTGCCAACTCCGCCATCGTTCGCGCGCCGACCGGGCCCGCGACGCCCGTGAGACGGTCGAGATCGTCGTCGTGGAAGATCATCGGGATGCCGTCGCGGCTAAGCTGGACATCGCACTCGATGGCATAGCCCTTCTCGATCGCCGCGGCGAAGGCACTGGCTGTGTTCTCGATGATCCCGCGCCCGCTATCATGCAGGCCGCGGTGGGCAATCGGGCGATCGAAATTAGGTTTGGCGCACATTGGTCAAGCCGTCATATGGGGTTGCGAGCGGGCGGCCGCTAGCACCCCCGCATGACAGTTTCGCGTCTCTGCCCGTCTCAGTCCTCGACTTCGACGATGCCTTCGACCTCGACGGCAGCGCCGAGGGGCAGAGCGGCCATGCCGATGGCGGAACGAGAGTGCTTGCCCTTCTCGCCAAGGACGCCGACGATGAGGTTGGACGCGCCGTTGGCAACGAGGTGGTGCTCGGCGAAGTCAGGAGTGGAATTCACGAACACGGTGAGCTTGAGCACGCGCTTGACCTTGGCGAGGTCGATCCCGGCGCTGTGCACGACCTGGCTGAGGAAGTTCACCGCTGCGAGTTCGGCGGCGTTGCCGCCCTGCACGACATTCATCGTGTCGCCCAGCTTGCCCTCGGCCACGCCGTTGGCGTCCGAGGAGATCTGGCCCGACACGTAGATGATGTTACCGGTCCGCGTCACGGGGATATAGGTCGCAACCGGCGCCTTCGGCATTGGCAGCTCGTAGCCGTACTCGCGGAGCTTATCGAGGGGGCTGGTCATCTTGATTCTCTTCCGTCTTCTCGTCCTTGTTGCGGGCGGCGCGTGCCTTGACCCGATCGTAGAGCTTGCCGCGGATCACCGCGTCGCGGCCGAACCGGTCGCGAACCCGGTCGATGGCCCGTTCGGCCACCGCGCGCCGCGCGATGGCGGGCTCGACGAGATCCACCGGATCAACGCCGTCCGCCGCCGAAATGCCGCTAACCCCGATACCGATCAGGCGGAACGCCGTTCCGTCCAGCTCGCGGGCCAGCAACTGCAAACCGGTCTCATAGAGCACGTTGGCAAGCTGTGTGGGGATCATCAAGGCCCGGGCGCGGGTGCGCAAGCGAAATCCGGCTGACTTGAGCTTGAGCGTGACCGTGTCGCCGGCGATTCCCTTGGACTTGAGCCGCTCCGAAAGCCGCTCGCACAGGGCGAGGAGCTCGGTCGAGAGTTCGTCGAAGCCCTTGAGGTCGGCGTTGAACGTGGTCTCGGCCGACACCGTCTTCATCTGGTCGTCGGGTGAGACGGAGCGCGAATCGTCGCCGCGCGCGAGCCGCGCCAACCGGTTGCCCGCGCCGCCATAGCGGCGCATCAGCTCGATCGGGTCGGCCTGCTGCAGTTGGCCGATGGTGTCGAACCCGTCCCTGTGCAGCGTGTCGGCGAAGACCTTGCCGACGCCAAAGATGAGGCTGACCGGCTGGCGGGCGAGGAACTCGATCGTCTCGGCCTTGCCGATGACGGCAAAGCCGCGCGGCTTGTCGAGGTCGGACGCGGTCTTGGCGAGGAACTTGTTGTGGCTGAGCCCGACCGAGATGGTGACTCCGACCTCCGCTTCGACGCGCCTGGCGAATCTTGCCAGGACAACGGCCGGACCGGCGCGATGCAGCTTCTCGGTGCCGGTGAGATCGAGGAAGGCTTCGTCGATGGAAAGCGGCTCGACCAGTGGGGTCAACTCATCCATCAGAGCGCGGATCTGGCGGCTGGCGGCCACGTATTTCTGCATGTCCGGCGGGATGACCACCGCGTGGGGGCACAGTTCGCGGGCCTTGAACATCGGCATGGCCGAGCGCACGCCGTATTGCCGGGCGATGTAGCAGCAGGTGGAGACGACGCCACGGACCCCGCCGCCGATGATCAGCGGCTTGTCGATGAGGCTCGGATCGTCCCGCTTCTCGATCGATGCATAGAAGGCGTCGCAGTCGACATGGGCAATCGACAGCGCCCCCAGTTCGTCATGTGCGACGGTGCGCGGCGAGCCGCACGACCGGCACCGAGCCAGCGGCTCGACCGCTTCTATCATCGCCGAACAATCGCGGCACAGCGACAGCATGGCTCATCCCGAAGGGTTCAGCCGGGCCCAGACCCGCATGAAGTCATCCGGCTTGAGCCCGGCGTTTGCTGCAAGCGCGAGGAGCAAGGCCTCGTTGGTGGCGAAATAGTCGATCAGCCCATGGTCGAGGCCGGGTGTCCCTGCAGCATTGCGCAAGGCCGTGGGCGAATAGCCGGTGACCGCCATGAATTCCGCGAGCTGCGCGGGATTCTCGGCCAGGTGATGGAGGCAAAGCTCGCCCAGCAGGCTGGGCGTGAGTTCACGGGAATTGGCCAAGGGCAGGGCGCCTGGGTAGAGCATTGGTTGCCGATTGATGTTACCCTGAACTTGAGGCAGAAAACGAGGCCTGCCGGCGCGCTTGCGGCCAGATTTGAGTCGATATGCCCAAGACTGTGATGATCGTTGAAGACAATGAGCTGAACATGAAGCTCTTCAACGATCTGCTTGAATCGCGTGGATATTCGATCATCCAGACCCGCAACGGCCTGGAGGCGATGGACCTTGCCCGCGCGCACAGGCCCGACCTGATCCTCATGGATATCCAGTTGCCGGAGGTTTCCGGCCTGGTCGTCACCAAGTGGCTCAAGGAAGATGACGAGCTGATGACGATTCCCGTGATCGCCGTCACCGCCTTCGCCATGAAGGGCGACGAGGAGCGGATCCTGCAGGGCGGCTGCGAGGGATACATCTCCAAACCCATCTCCGTGCCTCACTTTTTGGAAACGATTGCCCGCTACATTGGACCCGCCAACTAGGCTACGCGCCCGGTTGGCGCTGAGCGGTTCTCCTCAAATCGCGGGGGTTGAGGTCTTTGACGGCGCGGGTGCTGATCGTCGACGATATTCCAACGAACGTACGCCTGCTCGAGGCGCGGCTGTCGGCTGAGTATTTTGATGTCGTGACCGCCGCCAGCGGAAAGGAGGCACTCGCCATCTGCGCCGCGGGCGCGGTGGATATTGTCCTGCTCGACGTGATGATGCCCGAAATGGATGGCTTCGAGGCCTGCGCAAGGCTGAAGGCCGACCCGCGCACCAGCCATATCCCGGTGTTGATGGTCACGGCCCTCGACCAGCCCTCCGATCGGGTGCGGGGCCTGGAGTCCGGGGCTGACGACTTCATCACCAAGCCGATCGACGACGTGCAGCTGATGGCGCGGGTGAGGAGCCTCGTGCGCCTCAAGGCCCTCACCGATGAGCTGAGGGCCCGAGCCCGAACCGGGCAGGAAATCGCCGTCGAGGAGGCCATGCGCGCCATGGATTCCATCGATGACGACAACGGACGAATCCTGCTCATCGACACCGACCCGCGTCACGCCGAACGGCTGAAGGGCTATCTCGCGGCCACGAACCGGGTCGACGTCCTCACCCATCCGGCCGAGGCGGCGCTGGTCGTGAGCGACGGGACCTATGAACTGGCCCTGGTGTCGATGGCGCTGGGCGACTTCGATCCGTTGCGCGTCTGCTCGCAGATGCGGACGGCCGAGTTGTCCCGGACGCTGCCGATCATCCTGATCGCCGAGGAGGATGACAAGCCGCGCGTTGTCCGCGGGTTGGACCTGGGCGTGAATGACTTCATCATGCGCCCGGTCGAGCGCAACGAACTGCTGGCGAGGGTTCGCACCCAGATCCGGCGACAGCGCTATGCCATGGAATTGCGGCGCAGCGTCAACAACACGCTCGTCCTCGCCGTTACCGATGAACTGACCGGCCTCTACAACCGCCGCTATTTCGAACGCCACCTGTCGATGATGCTGGCAAAGGCCCAGGAGCAGCATCGTGACATGGCGATGATGTTGATCGACATGGACTACTTCAAGTCGGTCAACGACATGCACGGACACGACACCGGCGACGCCGTTCTTCGCGAATTTGCCGATCGCCTGCGCCGTAACATTCGCGGCGTTGACCTCGCGTGCCGTTTCGGCGGCGAGGAGTTCGTCATCCTCATGCCAGACACGGACCTGCACCAGGCGCAGGGCGTGGCCGAGAGGGTGCGCAACGCGGTCGCAGAGAAGGGGTTCGATGCCGGTAGCGGGCGTCCGCTCAACGTGACCGTGTCAGTCGGTCTCGCGCTCAACGACCAGCACGCCGACACGCCGGAATCCCTGCTGAAGCGCGCCGACGTGGCGCTCTACCGGGCAAAGCGCGAAGGCCGCAATCGCGTCGTCTGCGACGCTGCCTGACCGGCACTTCCGGGCCCGAGAGCATTAAGGTTAAGGGTTAGTAACGTTTTGCGCGGCCTATTTGATTCGCCGAAAGAACGCGATAAGTTGCCCCAGTCGAATACGCCGACACTCTCGGTGTCAGCAGGCACCCCTACGGTTCTCCTCAGGTCCGCCGCAACTCCTGGGTCCGTAGGGAGGCTGGTTCGCAGCGGACAAGAGTGGCCTCTTTGACATTCCGCTGCGGACCAGCCGTCTATCCAACGCCCGTCCCGTATACCGGGGCGGGCGTTTTCCGTTCGTGACGCATTTGCGGCCAACGATCAGGTCAGTTGGCCAGCGTGCAATCGGTTGTCTCGGGGTCGATGCGTTGCAGCCCGTCCCGGTCACGATTCTCGGCCTTGTGGAAGACAACGGCAGGCTCGCCGGAGCGATCGAGCTCGAGTGTGCCCACGGCGCCCGCGAAGGCGCCCGAGGTCAGCAGGATCTTGTCGGCCGCGACGGCATAGGTGCCGCTGGCCGACGCCGTCCGATAGGTGCCGTCCGGGGCGAGGGTGAGCGTCACCATCATGGAATAGGCGATCAGGTACTCGTTGGGAACGCTGGCCTCGGCGCTGATGTGCACCTCCTGCCAGGCGCAGGTCAGTTTTCCGGTCGGGATGGATATCGATTCGGTTCGCACGGACTGAGGGGGCATGCCGCCAAGCGACGTGCTGCCCGTCATGTCGCCGCGCAACTGCCCTTCGCCGTCGAAATAGGCATCGAACGCGCCGCTGCCCTGGTGTCCGAACTGCTCGCCGTCGCAACGGCCGCGGAGCTCGAAACGGGTCCGGCCCTGTTCAAGATACAGGATGCACTTGCCATTCTCGAGGTAGCTGCGGGCCTCGACAAGTTCGGCTTCAAGATGCTTGCCGGCGATCGCGATGGTTGCCCGGCCGCTGAAGTTGCCCCCGTCCAGGGCAGCCTCGACGGCGAACTCGCCCGGATGCCCGTCCGCGGATTGCAGCAGGCCCCGGAAGGAGACCGCGCCGCTGTCGGGGGTGAGTTCGTTCCCCAGCGCGGGCGTGGCCAAAAGGCTCACGACCAATAGCAGCCTGCACAGAATCGGTCGCATTCACCCTCCCTCCGGTGTCGGATTGCCTAACGCATTCAAGCACGGGTTCCATACAGGGGAAACGCGGGCAATAAAAAACCCCGCGCCGGAGCACGGGGCTTGTCGTTGTCGTCCGGAATGCCAGACTACTTGATCTTGGCTTCCTTGAACTCGACGTGCTTGCGCACGACCGGATCGTACTTCTTGAACGAGAGCTTCTCGGTCTGGGTACGCGAGTTCTTCTTGGTGACGTAGTAGTAGCCGGTGTCCGCAGTCGACACGAGCTTGATCTTCAAAGATACGGCTTTGGCCATGGTTCAGGTTCCTTGAAACGGCTTGCCGCGCGTTGGTTTGGCGCGCGGCACTGAATTCACGCGGGCCACTGGGCCGCTCAAATTTGGCCGGAAACTACGGATTTTCGGCCGGATGTCAAGGCGATATAGGTGCAGGGACCGCAGCGCCGGTCAGACGTCGCTGCGGGCAATCTCGGTCGAGGTGCGGGCAGGATCGAACCCGTACATGTAGTTGGCCCATTGCAGCCCGACCACGGCGCCCTTGATCGAGGGCAGCATGACCAGCGGCAGCAGGATCGCGGCGGGAATCATGGTCAGCACGTAGAGCATGGGGTCCGACGGTCCGCTCATCTCGGCATGCAGCATCCAGCCGACCAGCACGTGGCCGACGATGAAGATGGCAATGTAGGGGGGGAAGTCGTCGGCACGGGCCGAGCTCAGGTCCAGTCCGCAGTTCGCGCAGGTCTGGTTCAGCTTCAGGTAGCCGCGAAACAGCTTGCCCTTGCCGCAGTTCGGGCACCGGCAGGCAATGCCGTTGCCTACCGCCTTCCAGAGCGAGCGGCTCGCGCGATACGTCTCAACCTGAACAGCCATGGCTATCTCTTCTTCCTGGGCGTCTTGGGGGAGGGGCGCGCCTTGCCGCGCGATGCAGATGATCCTTTGCGGCCTCGCCTGCCAGATGACGGAACGCCGCGGGCCCCCTCGCTGAGCAACTCAAAGCGCAACGCACCCGCCAGAGGCGCCGCTTCGAGCAGTCGTACCTGCACGTCGTCGCCGATGCGGAACGTTTCGCCGGTGCGGTCCCCGACCATCGCCTGCATCTCCTCGACGTAGCGATAGTAGTCCGTCCCGAGGGTCGAGGCCGGTATGAAGCCATCGGCTCCGGTGTCCTTGAGGCGCACGAAAAGACCCGACCGGGTGACACCGGAAATCCGGCCTTCAAACCTGGCGTTGATGTGGGCGGCGAGAAACTGCGCCAGCAGGCGATCGATGGTCTCGCGCTCGGCCAGCATGGCGCGACGCTCGGTGGAGGAGATGTGCTGCGCGATGCCGGGAAGCTTAGCGATCTCGCTGTCCGTCAGTCCGTCCTTGCCGAGGTTGAGCGCGGTGATCAGCGCACGATGGACGATCAGGTCGGCATAGCGCCGGATCGGCGAGGTGAAATGGGCGTAGCGATCGAGGTTGAGGCCGAAATGGCCGTAGTTCTCGGCCGCATACTCGGCCTGCGCCTGGGTGCGCAGGATGATCTCGCTGACCTGCTGGATCTTGCCGTCCGTGCGGGCCTTGTCGAGGATGCGGTTGAAATCGGACGGGCGCACCGCATCGGACTTGGGCGCCGGCAGGGCAAGCGAGGAGAGGAAGTCGCGGAGCGCGACCAGCTTCTCCTGGCTGGGCACGTCGTGCACGCGATAGAGCAGGGCGCTCCTGTGCTTCTCGAGCGTCTCGGCGGCCGCGACGTTGGCGGCGATCATCATCTCCTCGATGAGCCGGTGCGCATCGAGGCGCTCGGGCACCTTCACGTCGACGACCATGCCGGCCTTGTCGAGGATGATCTTGCGCTCGGGCAGGTCGAGGTCGAGCGGGCCACGGGCGTCACGAGCCTTTGCCATCGCTCCATAGGCAGCCCACAGCGGCCGCAGGATCGTGTCGAGGATCGGGCCGGTCTTGTCGTCCGGCTTGCCGTCGATCGCGGCCTGCGCCTGCTGGTAGTTGAGCTTCGCTGCTGAACGAAACAGCACCCGGTGGAAGCTGTGGCTGCGCTTCTTGCCGTGCTGGTCGAACACCATGCGCACCGCCAGCGAAGGGCGGTTCTCGCCTTCGCGCAGCGAGCAGAGGTCGTTCGAGATGCGCTCGGGCAGCATCGGCACGACCCGGTCGGGGAAATAGACCGAGTTGCCGCGGATGTAGGCCTCGCGATCGAGCGCCGTCCCTGGCCGCACATAGGCGGCGACGTCGGCAATGGCGACGTAGACGATGTGGCCACCCGCGTTCCCGGGATCGACGTCCGGCTCGGCATAGACCGCGTCGTCGTGGTCCTTGGCGTCGACCGGGTCGATGGTGACGAGCGGAATGTGCCGCCAGTCCTCGCGGCCCTTGAGGTCCCCCCCCTTCGCGTCCTCGGCCTCCTTGGTGACCGAGGCGGGAAAGCGGTAGGGAATCTCGAGGTTGTGGATGGCAATCAGCGAGATCGCACCCTCTGACCGGGGGTTGCCGATGACATTGGTGACCCGCGCCTTGGGGATCATCAGCCGCCCGGCGAACTTGACCTCGACTTCCACCAGGTCGCCGTCACGCGCGTCGCCGAGGTCGGCGCCGTCGATGCGCATTTCCTTCTGCTTGCGGTCGACCGGGAGCAGCCGCGCGCCGTCCTCGTCCAGCCGGACGATGCCGATCTGGCCGCGGCGCGGCTTGTCGAGGATCTTCATCGCCCGGGCGGTGTAGTTGGGAAGCTCGCCCTCGCCGGGATCGATGCGCGCCAGGATGCGGTCTCCTGGTGCGGGGACGACGCGGGCGTTCTTCGGCTGGTGCACGGTGACGCGCGGCCGTGCGCCTTCCTCGTCGTTCCACTGCGCCGGGAAGGCGTAGAGGTCGTCGGGATCGGCGTCGGCCGGGATGTCGAGGACGGTCACGGCGGGCAGGGCGGCAGTACGCCGGATCTGCTTGCGGGTGCGGGCGATGAAGCCCTCGCCCTCCATCTCCTTGAGCATCACCTTGAACGGGGTGCGCATGTCGCCGTGGATGCCGAAGTGGCGTGCCAGGTCGCGCTTGCCATCGAGGCTCGGGTTCTCAGCCATCGCCTGCAGGATGGCCTCACGGGAGGGCAAGGCGCCCACGGAGAATTCGCGTGGGGCCTTGGATACGATCTTCTTGTTGGTCTTCTGAGCCATTTTCAATCCACGGAGTCATCCCCGCAAAGGCGGGGATCTCCGTTCTTGTGGAGGCTCTGAAACAGAGGCCCCGCTTTCGCGGGAATGACTCTGTGAAATTGTCAGACCTCCACAGTCTTTGTCTTCGAGGCGGCCTTGGCCTTGGTTGCCTTGGCTGCCGGTTTCTTTGCCGTCGCCTTCTTCGCCGGAGCCTTCTTAGCAGCAGCGGTACGCGACGAGGATTTCTTTGTCGCCGAGGCGCCCCCCTTGGCGGCGATGAGCTCGAGCGCCTTCTCGACGGTCACGTCTTCCGGCTTCAGATCCTTGGGCAGCGTGGCGTTCACCTTGCCCTGATTCACATAGGGGCCATAGCGGCCGGCGCGAACCGTGATTGGACCGCCTTCGTGCTCGAAGGTCTGGATCGCGGCCGGGGCAGCGCGGTTGCCACGGGCGAACCGTCCACCGCCGGCGGCCTTCTGGGCCAGGAGGTCAACGGCGCGGTTGAGTCCGACCGTGAACACTTCCTCGACATCGGGGAGGTTGGCATAGGTCCCGTCGTGGAGAACGAAGGGCCCGTAGCGACCGATGCCGGCGCTGATCGGCTTGCCCGTCTCGGGATGGTTCCCGATTTCGCGCGGAAGCGACAGGAGTTGCAGTGCCTTCTCGAGTGTCAGGCTGTCGGGCGTCCAACCCTTGGGCAAGGACGAGCGCTTCGGTTCGGCACCATCGCCCAGCTGTACATATGGGCCGAAGCGGCCGGACTTCAAGGCGACCTCGAGTCCACTCTCGGGATCGGTGCCGAGGATGCCATCACCCGCGCCTGCCTCGCTCGCACCGCCGGTGGCGGCATCGCTCAACTGCATGGTGTAGCGGCACTCAGGATAGTTCGAGCAGCCGATGAAGGCGCCGAACTTGCCGAGCTTCAGCGACAGCTGGCCCTCGCCGCAATGGGGGCAGCGGCGCGGATCGGAGCCATCGGCCTTGGCCGGGAAGATGTGGTCCGACAGCATCTCGTTGAGGGCATCGAGTACTTCGGAGACGCGCAGGTCCTTGATCTCGTTGACCTGGTGCTGGAAGTCCTTCCAGAAGTCGCGCAGCACGTCCTTCCAGGCGAGCTTGCCGTCCGAGATCAGGTCGAGCTGTTCCTCGAGGCTGGCGGTGAAGCCGTACTCGACGTAGCGGTTGAAGAAGCTCTCGAGAAACGCGGTTACGATGCGGCCGCGATCCTCGGGGATCAGGGCGCGCTTCTCGAGCCGGACGTAGTTACGGTCCTGCAGCACCGAGATCGTCGCCGCGTAGGTCGACGGCCGGCCGATGCCGAGCTCTTCCATCTTCTTGATGAGGCTGGCTTCGGTGTAGCGCGGCGGCGGCTGGGTGAAGTGCTGCTCGATCAGCGCTTCCTCGAGCTTGGGCCGGTCGCCGACGCTCAGCGGCGGCAGCTCGCGGCTGTCCTCGTCGTCCTCCGCATCCTCGGCGCGATCTTCCCTGGCCTGCACGCCATAGAGCGCGAGGAAGCCGGGGAAGGTGACGACCGAACCGATGGCGCGCAGCGCGATGTCGCGGCTGGTGGCGAAGACCGAGATATCGGCGGTGGTGCGCTCGACTTCGGCCGAGCGCATCTGACTGGCCAGCGTACGCTTCCAGATCAGTTCGTAGAGGCGATGCCGGTCCGGATCGCCGCGCAGCGTGTCCGGATGGCGGAACATGTCGGTGGGCCGGATGGCCTCGTGGGCCTCCTGCGCATTCTTGGCCTTGGTCTGGTAGATGCGGGCCTTCTCGGGCACGTAGTCCGAGCCGAATTCCTTGACGATGGCGCGGCGCGCCTGGTCGATGCCTTCCGGCGCCATCTGCACGGCGTCGGTTCGCATGTAGGTGATGATACCGTCCTCGTAGAGCCGCTGTGCGACCTGCATGGTGCGGCTGGGCGAAAAGCCGAGGCGCGAGCTGGCATCCTGCTGCAGCGACGAGGTTGTGAAGGGCGGATAGGGATTGCGCCTGGTCGGCTTCTTGTCGACGGCGGTGACGCTGAACGTGCCGGCCTCGATGGCTTTCTTCAGGGCCTCGGCATCGGCGGCGGTGCCGACGTCGAGCTTGTCGGTCTTCTTGCCGTCGACAGAATAGAGACGCGCCTCGAAGCTCTTGCCCTTCTCGCTGAGGCGGGCGCCGATCGACCAGTATTCCTGGGCCCTGAACTTTTCGATCTCGCGTTCACGGTCCGACACGATGCGGAGCGCCACCGACTGCACGCGGCCGGCCGAGCGGGACCCCGGGAGCTTGCGCCACAGGACCGGCGACAGCGTGAAGCCGACGAGATAGTCGAGGGCGCGGCGCGCCAGATAGGCGTCCACCAGCGGCTCGTCGATGGCTCGGGGATGCTGCATCGCCTCGGTGATCGCGGCCTTGGTGATGGCGTTGAACACGACGCGGCTGACCGGCTTGTCCTTGATCAGCTTCTTGGACCGGAGCACGTCGAGCACGTGCCAGCTGATCGCCTCGCCTTCGCGATCCGGGTCGGTGGCGAGGATCAGTTCGTCGGCGTTCTTGAGCGCGTTGCCAATATCCGAGAGGCGCTTCCGGGAGGCAGCATCGACTTCCCAGCTCATCGCGAAGTCTTCGTCCGGCAGCACCGAGCCGTCCTTGGCCGGCAGGTCGCGGACGTGGCCAAAGCTCGCCAGGACCTCGTAGTCCTTGCCCAGATAGGTGTTGATTGTCTTGGCCTTAGCCGGACTTTCAACGATGACGAGCTTCATCGGACAACGCTTTCGGGAGTGGCTTTCAAACGCGGCGCAACATGGTGAACCGCCTTGGGGCTGTCAACCGGGGCAAATCCTGCAACCGCAGTTCCCCTACGGGGAAGAATCTCGTGGGAGCGGATGAGTGCGGCTCAGGGTCGGAGCGCCACCAACTGGCCGCTTGACCATTCGATCCGGCCATCGAGGTCGAGCTCGAGCAGAAGCGTCTGCACCCGGCCGATGCCGATGCCGGTGGTCTTGATCACGTCGTCGACCGGCACCGGGGTGATGCTGAGTGCCTCGATCAAGCGCGACCGCTCGTCGCTCGACGGCGCAACCGGATCGTAGCCCTCGCTGTCCGGCACCCAGTCGGGCTCGAGCAGGCTGGTGCGAGACGGATCGGCTTCGCGTAGCGTGTCGATGATGTCGGCCGCACCCGTGACCAGCCTGGCGCCCTGCTGGATGAGCGCGTTGCCGCCTTCGGCGCGCGGATCAAGGGGCGAGCCGGGGACCGCGAAGACCTCCCGGTTCTGCTCGAGCGCCAGGCGGGCGGTGATGAGCGATCCGGAACGCTTGGCCGCCTCGACCACCACGGTGCCGAGCGACAGACCGGAAACGAGGCGGTTACGCCTCGGAAAGTCGCGTGCCCTGGGTTCCCAACCGATCGGCATCTCGGTGAGCAATGCGCCGCCGCCGGCGACAATCTCGCGGGCGAGGGGAATATTCTCGTCGGGGTAGATCCTGTCGAGGCCGCCAGCGAGCACGGCAACGGTGCCGGTGCGCAGCGATGCGGCATGGGCCGCCGCGTCGATGCCGCGGGCCAGGCCGGAGACGATGGTATAGCGCGCTTCGCCGAGATCAGCGGCCAGCAGGCGCGCGAACTTCTGCCCGGCGGTCGAGGCGTTGCGGGCGCCGACAATGGCGACGGTGCGGCGCAACTCGAGGTTCTCGCCCCCAGCGATCGTCAGCATCGGCGGGGCGCCGGAGATGTAGCGAAGCAGCGGCGGGTAGTCCGGCTCCCCGGAGCCTACCAGCCGGCCACCCAGCTTCGCGGTTGCCGCAATCTCCTCCTCGGCCTGCATGGCGGAGGGGATGCGCGCCGGCGTGCCGACGCGGCGCAGCAGCCCGGGCAAGGCCTCGAGCGCGGCCTCTGCCGAGCCTTCGCGGTTGATCAACTGGCGAAAGGTCTGTGGGCCGACATTGTCGGTACGAATGAGCCGCAACCACGCGGTGCGTTGCGACGGCGTCAGTTCGATGCCGTCGCGCGCCATGGGTCAGCCGGCCTTGTTCTTCTCGGAGCCGATCTTGGGTTCGGTACCGTCCCACAGGCGCCGGATATTGCCCCAGTGCTTGTAGTAGAGCACCAGCGTCAGCAGGGCGCAGGCGGCCGCAAGGCTCAGGGCGGCGTCTTCCGCGCCAGCAAGGCCGTAGGCGAAGAGCGGGGCGGTGGCGGCGGCGGTCAGCGCGGCCAGCGACGAGTATTTGCGGCCGAAAGCAACGAGCAGCCATACCCCGCAGAAGACGAGGCCAACGACCCAGTTCCACGCCAGAAGGACGCCGATATAGGTGGCCACGCCCTTGCCGCCCTTGAAGCCGAGCCAGACCGGGAAGACGTGGCCGAAGAAGGCACCAATGCCGGCGGCATAGACGATGTAGCGGTCGGCCAGCAGCGTTTCCGCACCGGGCGTTGAAATAAGGAACCAGCGCGCGATCAGCACCGCCACGATGCCCTTACCGGCGTCGAGCAGAAGCGTGCCCGCGGCAAGCCAGCGGTTGCCGGTGCGGAGCACGTTGGTCGCGCCGATATTGCCCGAGCCGACCGAGCGGATGTCGATGCCGACGGCGCGCGTCAGCAGCAGGCCGAACGGGATCGAGCCAAGCAGGTAGCCAATGACGGCGGCGATCAGGAAATTCATGCGGCGGCGCCCTCCCGGGTCGCAGAATGGCTGAAGACGAGCTTGCCCGCAACGAAGCTGTGCATCACCGCGCCCTGCATGCGCGCTCCCTCGAACGCGGTATTGCGGGAGCGGGAGCGCAGGTCGCGATCCTTGACGACCCAGGGAAACTCGGGGTCGAGGATGATGAGGTCCGCCGGCGCCCCGATGGCGAGGCGGCCGGAGGGGAGGCCGAGGATCTCGGCCGGACGGCTGGTCATGGCGCGCAGGACGGTCAGCAGCGGCACGTCACCGGAATGGACGAGGCGGAGCGCGGCGGCGAGCATGGTCTCGAGTCCGACGGCGCCGTCCGATGCCTCGGCGAAGGGCTGGCGCTTCACTTCGCTGTCCTGCGGGTCGTGCGCCGAATGGATGGTGTCGATGGCGCCCGACTTGAGGCCCTCGATCACGGCCTGCCGATCATCCTCGGAGCGGAGCGGCGGTGAGAGCTTGAAGAAGGTGCGGTAGGGAGCAACGTCGTTCTCGTTGAGGGTGAGGTTGTTGATCGAGATGCCGGCGGAGACGGTTCCAGAGCGGCGCTTGGCGGCAGCCAGCAACTCGACGGCGGCGCCCGTCGAGACCTGCGCGGCGTGATAGCGGACGCCGGTAAGGGCGGCGAGTTGCAGGTCGCGGGCGAGGGGGATGGTCTCGGCCTCGATCGGGATGCCCTTGAGGCCGGAGACGGTGGCGAGCGTTCCTTCGTTCATCACGCCTTCGCCGACCAGCGTCCGCTCGGCGACATGGTGGATGACCGGCATGTCGAAGTTGGCCGCGTAGGTGAAAGCGGCGCGCAGCAGGCCGGCGGACTGGATCGAGTTGCGGCCGTCGGTGAGGGCAACGGCGCCGGCCTCCTGCAGCAGGCCGAATTCGGTGATCTCCTCGCCCCTGAGGCCGCGGGTGATGGCGGCCGCCGGCAGGATGTTAACCGAAGCAGTGGCGCCGGCTCGACGCAGCAGGAAATCGACCAGCGCACCGTCGTCGATCACCGGGGTCGTATCCGGCATCAGCACGAAGCTGGTGACACCGCCAGCTGCCGCGGCATCCGCGGCACTTTGAAGAGTCTCGCGGTACTCATGGCCGGGCTCGCCGGTGAAGACGCGCATGTCGATGAGGCCCGGCGCGACGACCAGGCCCCTCGCATCATGGAGTTCGGCCCCATCCGGGATGCCCTGCGGGCCGGCATTGGTCAGCCCGGCAATCCTGCCGTCCTCGACGAGGATGGCGCCGGGAGAATCGCGGTCGGTGGCGGGGTCGACGATGCGGGCGTTGGTGATGACGAGCGACCTGCTCATGCCGCCACCTCGCGGTCGGCGAGGAGGGTGTCGAGCACCGCCATGCGCACGGCAACGCCCATTTCGACCTGCTCGTTGATGACGGAGCGGGGGCCGTCGGCGATGGCAGGGTCGATCTCGACGCCGCGATTCATCGGGCCCGGATGCATGACGATGGCATCGGGCCTAGCGTAGCTCAGCTTCTCGGCATCGAGGCCGTAGAAGTGGTAGTACTCGCGGATCGACGGGATCATCCGGCCGCTGGCGCGCTCGTGCTGCAGGCGCAGCATCATGACCACGTCGGCGCCTTCAAGGCCTTTGCGCATGTCGGTGTAGACCTCGGAGGTCAACGCCTCGATGCCGCGCGGAATGAGCGTTCGCGGTGCAACGACTCGGGTGCGGACCTGCATGGCGCCGAGCAGCAACAGGTTGGAGCGGGCGACGCGCGAATTGGCGATATCGCCGCAGATGGCGACGGTGAGGCCGGCGAGATAGCCCTTGTGCTGGCGGATGGTCAGGGCATCGAGCAGCGCCTGGGTCGGGTGCTCGTGCGCACCGTCCCCGGCGTTGATGACCGAGCAGCCAACCTTCTGGCTGAGCAGTTCCACCGCGCCGGAGGCGGAGTGGCGGACGATGATGACGTCCGGGCGCATGGCGTTGAGCGTCGCGGCCGTGTCGATCAGGGTCTCGCCCTTGGCGACCGACGACGTCCTCACCGACATGTTGGTGACCTGCGCGCCCAACCGCTTGCCGGCGATCTCGAAGCTCGACTGGGTGCGCGTCGAGTTCTCGAAGAACAGGTTGATCTGAGTCTTGCCCGTCAACGTCGGCAGGATCTTCCGCTCCTGCCGCGAGATCGGGATCATCGCCTCGGCGCGATCGAGCAGTTCGACGATCTCGTGCTGGTTCAGCTGGCTTATGCCGAGCAGGTGCCGATGGCGGAATGGGGGTCTTGATGCCGATCCTGGGGCCGGCTGGCCCGGGGTGACCGATGCTGGCGAGGAAGTAGCCATGCCGCTCCGTTCCAGATGTTCGGGGCGGCATATCGCACGGGGCGCCCGCTGTATAGTTTTGTGGCACATTTTCCCCGGCGCGCGCTGTCGGGCCGCTACAATGCGCCCCGCCGCAGCCGCTCTAGAGCCCCCTGCAGGATGTAGCTCGCGGCCAGCTTGTCGACGACCTCTGCCCGCTTGTCGCGGCGGACGTCGGCCTCGATCAGGGTGCGCGTGACGGCGGATGTCGAGAGGCGCTCGTCCCAGAACACGATGGGAAGGTCGGTCTTCTGGGCGAGGTTGCGCGCAAAGGCCCGGGTGGACTGCACCCGGGGCCCTTCGGAGCCATCCATGTTGAGTGGCAGGCCGAGGACGAAGCCGACGGCGTCGTTTTCCGCGATCAGCTCGATCAGGCGGGCGGCATCCTGCGTGAACTTGGTGCGCTTGATGGTTTCGAGCGGCGTCGCCGAGTAGCGCATGCCGTCCGAGATGGCGACGCCGATGGTCTTGGTGCCGAGATCGAGCCCGAGCAGCTTGCCCGTGGGGGGGAGGGCGGAGAGGTCCAAGCTAAGCGCTCGTTGACATTGAGAACAAAACGTGAATTCTGGATAGGTAGACCTACGGACTCGACACGTTTCCTGCCGTAACGTCTTGAATTAGTGCATGGGGCGCACTAATTTTTGAGGAATTCTATGCCGACCATATTCCGAATTGGAAGGGTGCGGGTCAGAATGTTCTTCGATGATCACCATCCACCGCACTGCCACGTCTGGACGCCGGACGGCGAGGTGCAGATCGCTCTTGCCGACCTGTCAACGATGCGAGGTCGTATCAGTAAGGACGACTACGAATTAGCGATGGTATGGATTCGAGACAACATCGAGCGTCTTTGGCAGGAGTGGGATCGCTTGAATGGGTAACGACTACATTTCGGTTGGCCGGCCGCTCCCGCGCATCGCGGATGCCGCGCCGGGCGAGGGCCGCACCGCCAGGATCACCTGGAACAACGGCAGCACGCAGTGGGTAGACCTCGCGCCGGCGCTTGCCAATCATCGTGCCTTTGTGCGTCTGCGGTCCGACGACGCCTTGTTCGCCAGCATGAGGGTTAGTGAATATGGCGACTGCCTGGAGTGGAGCGACGGTGCAGAACTGTCCGCTGTGTGGATCGAGGAGCTGGCAGACGCGTCGCTCGACAATGCCGAGTTTCGGGACGCGATGGAAAAGCTGCATTTGACGCTGGACGGAATGGCGGCACGCCTTGGTATCGCGCGGCGCCTTGTGGCCGACTATCGGAAAGACAAACCCATTCCCAAACATATCGCCCTCGCCACAAAATACCTGCTGACGCGATCGGCTGCCTAGTGAAACTCACCTGGTTCGGCGGCACGACGATCCGCATTCATATCGGCGGCATCATACTCGTGGCTGACGCCGCGGGGATTGAGGGAGTGGATCCGGACGAGGTGGTATCCGGGGCGGACCGGGTCTTTGCGGTGGGCGAACTGGAGAAGGTCGATCCCGCTGCCTGGCAACCGGGGCGGGCCGGATCGATGCTCGACGGTGCGGCGGCGGTTGCCGTGCTCGGCATAAAGGGCGGGGCGATCATTGCCACGCCTGGAGAGCCGCCGCTGGTGCTGGCGGGGGCGGGTCTACCCAGGCTCGGCCGTTGGGGGCGGGACGCCGTCGTCGTCGTGTTCGGCGATAGCGCGGACGAGATGGCGGCCGAAGTGCTGGACGCCGTCGGGCCGAGGCTGATCGCGATCGCCGCATCGGAGACCGTCGTCGACCGGGCCTTCGCCGCGCTTCGGGATCGGTTGGACGGCACCGGCCTTGCTTCGCTCGAGGCCGGATTGGCGCTGGAAGTCTGATGGCGGCCAACAAGCCTTTTCGTTTTGCATTGCCGCGTGGCGTTGCTAGAACGCGGGAAATCGTGACTTTCGGAGTACCCCATGTCCGTTGATGCCGCCACCGTGAAGCGTATTGGCCGCCTGGCCCGCATTCGCATCGAGGAGGGCGAGGTTGCCAAGTACCAGGACGAGTTGAACGCCATCCTGGGCTTTGTCGAGCAGCTGGACGAGGTGGATGTGTCGGGCGTCGAGCCGATGACCTCGGTGATGCCGATGACGCTGCGCCAGCGCGAGGACAAGGTGACGGACGGCGGCTATGCCGAGAAGATCGTCGCCAACGCGCCGCTGAGCGAAGACAACTTCTTCATGGTGCCCAAGGTCGTCGAGTAGGCGCCATGGCCGTCACGATCGCCATCGAGACGCCGCTGCAGGATGACGTCCGCGAGCTCGTCAGCGAGCTGAACGTGCACCTGTTGCCGCTTTCACCGCTGGAATTCCAGTTCAAGATGACTGTCGAGCAGATGGCCGGCGCCGATACGACGCTGTTCGTGGCCCGCAACGAGGTCGGCGAGGCTGTCGGCTGCGGCGCGCTTAAGGTGATCTCGGACCAACAGGGCGAGGTCAAGCGTATGTATACAAGGCCGTCGGTCCGTGGGCAGCGGGTCGGTTCGGCCCTGCTCGAGGCGATCACGGAGCTGGCGCGCCAGAAGGGCATCGGCCATCTGCTGCTCGAAACCGGCACCGGCGACGGCATGGCCGAGGCCCACAGGCTCTATACCCGCAGCGGTTTTAACCCGCGCGGCCCCTTCCTCGACTACCCCGATAGCGAGTGGTCGGCGTTCTTCGAGAAGCACATCGACCAGCCCGCCGTCGCCTGAGGTTGCGGGAAGCGCCGCACCTCTGTAGGAACGGCGATCGATATTCCCGCGTCATTCCCGCGAGCCAGCCTTGTCCGATCTCACCCGCCTGACCCTTGCCGCCGCCCGTGACGGGCTGAAGCGCAAGGATTTCACCTCCAGCGAACTCACCGGCGCCTATCTGAAGGCGATCGAGGGTGCCAATCCCAAGCTCAACGCCTATGTGGCGGTGACCGCGGAACAGGCGCTGGAGCAGGCCAAGGCGAGCGACGGAAAGCTGGCTGCCGGGCAGGGCGGTTCGCTCGAAGGGATTCCGCTCGGGATCAAGGACCTGTTCGCCACTAAGGGCGTCCACACCCAGGCGGCAAGCCACATCCTCGACAGCTTCAAGCCGGAATACGAATCGACGGTGACGTCGAACCTGTGGCGCGATGGCGCCGTGATGCTGGGCAAGCTCAACATGGACGAGTTCGCCATGGGCTCGTCCAACGAGACCAGCTACTACGGCCCGGTCATCAACCCCTGGCGCGCCTCGAACTCGAACGCGCAACTGGTGCCGGGCGGTTCGTCCGGTGGCTCGGCGGCTGCTGTATCGGCGTGGCTATGCGCCGCGGCGACCGCGACCGACACCGGCGGCTCGATCCGCCAGCCGGCGGCGCTGACCGGTACGGTCGGAATCAAGCCGACCTATGGCCGCTGCTCGCGCTGGGGCGTGGTCGCCTTTGCTTCGTCGCTCGACCAGGCCGGGCCGATCGCCCGCACCGTCGAGGATGCGGCGATCATGCTGACCTCGATGTCGGGGTTCGATCCCAAGGACTCGACCTCGGTGGAGCTGGCGGTGCCGGACTTCGCCGCCGCGGTGGAGCGGGGCGTGAAGGGCCTCGTGATCGGCATTCCGCGCGAGTATCGGATGGACGGCATGCCGGCCGAGATCGAGGCGCTGTGGCAGCAGGGCATCGCCTGGCTCAAGGCCGAGGGCGCGACGGTACGCGACATCTCGTTGCCGCACACCAAGTACGCGCTGCCGGCCTACTACATTGTGGCGCCGGCAGAAGCCTCGTCGAACCTCGCCCGCTATGATGGCGTGAAGTACGGCCTGCGCGACACGGGCAAGGATATCACCGACCTCTATGAACTGACCCGCGCCGACGGCTTCGGCCGCGAGGTGAAGCGCCGCATCATGATCGGCACCTATGTGCTGTCGGCCGGCTATTACGATGCCTACTACGTCCGGGCCCAGAAGGTGCGCACGCTGATCAAGCGCGACTTCGAGACCGTGTTCAGCGAGGGTGTGGATGCCGTGCTGACGCCGGCGACGCCGTCCGCGGCGTTCGGGATCGGCGACGAGGACATGAAGGCGGACCCGGTCAAGATGTACCTGAACGACGTCTTCACCGTCACCGTGAACATGGCAGGCCTGCCCGGCATCGCCGTGCCGGCGGGCAAGGACGGGGCCGGCTTGCCGCTCGGCCTGCAGCTCATCGGCAAGCCGTTCGATGAGGAGACGCTGTTCGCGGCGGGCCGCGTCATCGAGCGCTCGGCCGGCATCGATTTCTCGCCCGACAAGTGGTGGTGACGACCACGAGAATCCCGAAACCGCTTGAAGCCTAGCGGTTTCGGCACTATTTGCCGCCCATGCGCAAATTGAGACTTGTCGAAATGCCGGCCCGCCCGGTGATTTCGTATCAGAGGACTGGCTCCATGGCCGACGTTTTCACGACCCTCGACTGGTCGGCTCCCCCCAAGGACATGTCCAAGCCGCTGCAGGCCATGTGGTGGATCAAGAAGGGTGGTTTCCGCGTCGGCCCCGAGTGGGAAGAGGCGCACCGGATCGTGCAGTCGATGGAAGGCACGTTCGAGTTCGACTGGGTGCACGCCCTGCTGCACTGGATCGAGGCCGACATGGGCAATGCCGACTACTGGTACCGCCAGGCCGGCCGCAAGCGCGCCACCGCCAGCGTTTCGGCCGAGTGGGAGCACATCGCCCGCGAACTGAGCGGCGTCACGCAGCACTGAGCTCAAGTCAAACGGAGTTTCCCGATTTCGCGGGAATGACCCGGTGGTTGGGGAAGCACTAAGAGCCCGACTGGCTGATTGCCATCGGGGTTTGGTGCAGTCTTGCCGCACCGGGGTGCGGCATGGGCGGGACTTCGTCCCCGTGCCGGTCGTCCGGCAAACTGTACAAAGGTTGGGACTCTCGCCCCGCCCATTGCGAACGGTCTTTAGGCCGCCGGCACCACGAAGCGATGCAGGAACCGGCAAACCCTGGCAGGAACGCCTCCCCACCAGCCCGAACCCCCACCGCGACGCCGCGTAGCGCCTCGCATCGATGAGGTGCGGGGAGAATACGATGCGTCCGGAGTGGGGGGATCAGTTTTTCTTTTCCAGCAGCACCGGTCGTCATCCCGGCGGAAGCCGGGACCCACGGCTCGGTGGTGGGACCATAAGCAAATGGCGCCCGCCCGTCGGTGATAGGTGGGCGCGATCGCAGCAACGCCAACCACTTGAGCACTGGGTCCCGGCTTCCGCCGGGATGACGGCCGGTGGGTGGGATGACGGCCGGTGGCTGCGGCGAACTGGTGCCCCAGCCACCGGTATGCCCTATCTGTTGTCCACCTCTGCCCGTACCAGCTCGAGGCCGCGCCGGGTGATGCGGTAGGGGCGGCTGTTGGCGGAGGCTATGGCCTTCTTGTTCTTGAGTATCTTGAACATGCCGAGGGTGCAGGGCATGAGCCAGCCGTCGCGGCTGTAGAGCTCGATGCCGTTGATCTTGCCGGTCTCGGATTTGAGTGCGTGAATGGAGCCGCCCTGCGCGAGGGCGTGCAGCACCCGCTGTTCTTCGCGGGAAATATCCATGGAATGTCAATGCCTTGGGATGCGTCGAAGCGAGCCGCCGCCAGCATCGCGCTTGGCAGCAACCTGGTTCAGACCCCGAGCCAACTCACTGATTGCGCGAGGCAATCAGGTGGCCGGGGGGTTACGCAATCTCCGTCTGGCTAGACATAAGGCAGTCCTGTCCTTGAAAGCGCCGCCGTACTGCCGCGCCGATGAACGGGTGATGAATAGCGGCGGAGCGGCATCCGGGCCAGCCCCCCGGTTGCAAACGCCGGCGTGGCGGTGCAAACCAGCAACTCTACCCCTTGCCCCGAGTGCCTCCCGTGACCAAAGCCCCTGCCGAATGCAACACCAAGGAAGACGTGCGCGCCGAGATCGACCGGATCGACCAGGGGCTGCTGTCGCTGCTCGCCGAGCGCCACGCCTACGTGACGCGCATGGCCGAGATCAAGACGGACCCGCATGAGGCCTATGACCCGACGCGCATCGAGTCGATCATTGCCAAGCAGCGCAAGCGGGCCGAGGAACTGGACCTCGACGAGGACCAGGCCGAGCTGATCTGGCGCACGCTGATCAACTGGAATGTGAACTACGAAAAGGGCATTATCGCCGCGCGCAAGCGCCACGGCTGAGCTAGGCTGGCCGCGTACCGGAGCCAAACCAGATGACGTCGCCCGAGATCACGATCAGGAAGGCAGTCGCGAGCGAGGCCGAGCGCCTGGCGGAACTGGCGCTGCTCGCCTGGGAGCGCGACCTGCGCCCGTTCCTGTCGGGCGAGGCGGCGAGCCGGCAGAGCGAGAAGCGGCGGCTGGGGACGGCGGTGCACGAACTGCTCGACCGGACAATCGTGGCCGAGATCGACGGCGTGCCGGTCGGCTGGTGCGCGCGGGCGCGGAGCCGCGCGTACATCCCGTACCTGTTCGTGACGCCGTCGTTGCAGAACCAGGGCATCGGCAAGCTGCTGCTCAGGCGAATGGAGTCGATCCTCGAGCTCGAGGGCAACGACCGGGTACAGCTCGATACCTTGAGCGACAACGTGCGGGCGGTGAATTTCTACCAGCACCAGGGCTATCGTATCCTGGTGCTCAAGCGCGAAGGCGGCCACTCGAACGACGCGCAACTCAGCGTGCGGCTCGAAAAGCGCCTCTCCCCATACCGCGGTCCGCTGACCGACGACGAAGAAGAATAGGAAGTCCCACTTGACCCTCATCGATACCAGGACCCCCAACCCCAAGAGCTTCATCAAGGGTTCGACCGGGGATTGGGAGATCGTCATCGGCATGGAAGTGCATGCCCAGGTGCTGTCTGAATCGAAGCTCTTCTCGGGCTCTTCGACCGAGTTCGGCTCGCCGCCCAATGCCAACGTCTCGTTCGTCGACGCGGCCATGCCGGGCATGCTGCCGGTGATCAACGCCGAATGCGTGCGCCAGGCGGTGCGGACGGGGCTCGGGCTCAAGGCGCAGATCAACAAGCGCTCGATCTTCGACCGCAAGAACTACTTCTATCCGGACCTGCCGCAGGGCTACCAGATTTCGCAGTTCAAGGACCCGATCGTGGGCGAGGGCTCGGTGTTCCTCGACATGGGCGGCGAGGAGCATATCGAGATCGGCATCGAGCGGCTGCACCTCGAGCAGGACGCCGGCAAGTCGATCCACGACCAGCATCCGAACATGAGCTTCGTCGACCTCAACCGGTCGGGCGTGGCGCTGATGGAAATCGTGTCGAAGCCCGACCTGCGCAATGCCGACGAGGCCAAGGCCTATCTCGGCAAGCTGCGCACGATCCTGCGCTATCTCGGCACCTGCGACGGCAACATGGAAGAGGGCTCCATGCGGGCCGACATCAACGTCTCGGTGCGCAGGCCCGGCGGCCCATTCGGCACGCGCTGCGAGATCAAGAACGTCAACTCCATCCGCTTCGCCGGCCAGGCCATCGAGTTCGAGGCGCGGCGGCAGATCGACATCCTCGAGGACGGCGGCACGATCGACCAGGAGACGCGGCTCTACGACCCCAAGACCGGCGAGACACGCTCGATGCGCTCCAAGGAAGAGGCGCACGATTACCGCTACTTCCCCGATCCGGACCTGCTGCCGCTGGAATTTGACCAGGCCTTCATCGACGACCTGGCCCAGCACCTGCCGGAACTGCCCGACGACAAGCAGGCGCGCTTCATCAAGGACTATGGCGTGACGCCTTATGACGCGATGGTGCTGACGCTCGAGCGCGAGACGGCCGACTACTACGAGGAAGCGGTCAAGTCGGGCGGCGGAAAGCGCGACGGCAAGGCCGTGGCCAATCTCGTCAACGGCGACATCGCGGCCTACGCCAACAGCCAGGGCCTCAGCGTATTCGAGACGCACATCAAGCCGGCCCAGATCGCCGGTATCGTCGATCTGGTCGCAGCCGGGACAATTTCGTCCAAGGGCGCCAAGGATCTGCTCCAGATCATCATCGCCGAGGAGCCCGAGGGCGAGCCGGCCGAGATCGTCGAGCGGCGCGGCATGAAGCAGGTGACCGACCTCGGTGCGATCGAGGCCGTGATCGACGAGATCATCGCTGCGAACCCGGGCCAAGTGGCGGCCGTCAAGGCCAAGCCGACCATGCTCGGCTGGTTCGTCGGCCAGGCCATGAAGGCGAGCGGCGGCAAGGCCAACCCGCAGGCGCTGAACGAGTTGCTGAAGAAGAAGCTGGGGATCGAGTAGGCGATCGCAGCTACGGAATCCGCCGGCTTGTAACGGCGGGTTCTTTGGCACAAGCTGCCCGGGCAATCCGGAGGGTCAGCGGATGCCACAACGCCCCTATGACGAGCGCCTGCTGCGACAGACATTCGACGTTGCCCGCAGGGCCCGCGACGCCGGCGAGCACCCTTTCGGTTCGCTGCTCGCCGACAAGGACGGCAACGTCCTGCGCGAGCAGCTCAACGGCTACAAGGCCGGCGGCGGCGACCGCACCGCGCACGCCGAACGCCTGCTGGCGCAGTGGGCGCGGGAGAACCTGAGCGAACAGGAGCTGGCCCAGTGCACGCTCTATACGTCTGCGGAACCGTGCGCGATGTGCTCCGGCACGATCTACTGGGTTGGCATCGGGCGCGTGGTGTTCGGCCTTGCCGAGCACGACATGAAGGCGCTGACCGGCAATCACAACGAGAACCCCACACTCGACCTGCCTTGCCGGACCGTATTCGAGGCCGGCCAGAGACCAACGGATGTGGTGGGTCCGCTGCTTGCGGACGAAGCGGCAAAACTCCATTCTGATTTCTGGAAAGACAAGTAGCTCAAGGGCTGCTTAGTCGTGAGGTGCCGCCAGGTTCCGCTCCCGCGGGACCGGGCTGACCGCTGAGGGAAAACATGACGACCGAACCGAGCGCAAATCCGGGCCGGCGCTCCCTTCCCGCCGGCATCTGGGCGCTCGGCTTTGTTTCGCTGCTGATGGATGTCTCGTCCGAGATGATCCATGCGCTGCTGCCGATCTATCTGGTGACAGCGCTGGGTGCGACGGCGCTAATGGTTGGCTTGATCGAGGGCATAGCCGAGGCGACCGCTTCGGTGACCAAGGTGTTCTCGGGCGCGATTTCGGACTGGCTGGGCAAGCGCAAGCTGCTCGCCATCATCGGCTACGGCGTCGCCGCGCTGACCAAGCCGATCTTCCCGTTGGTCACTTCGATCGGTTGGCTGCTGGCGGCACGCTTCGTCGACAGGATCGGCAAGGGCATCCGCGGGGCCCCGCGCGATGCGCTGGTCGCCGACATCGCTCCGCCCGAGCAGCGCGGCGCGGCCTTCGGGCTGCGGCAGAGCCTCGACACCGTGGGCGCTTTCCTCGGACCAGGGCTGGCGGTGCTGCTGATGTGGCTGACGGCAGACAATTTCCAGGCGGTGTTCTGGGTAGCCGTGATCCCGGCTTTCGCCTGCGTCGTGGTGCTGATGCTCTTCGTCAAGGAACCGGAGCGGCCGGCGGAACTGCGCAAGGTGCGCGCACCCTTGTCGCGGCGCGAACTCGGCCGGCTGGGTGCGTCCTACTGGTGGGTCACGGGCGTGGCGACGCTGTTCACGCTGGCCCGGTTCAGCGAGGCCTTCCTGCTGTTGCGCGCCCAATCGCAGGGGCTTGATGTGGCCCTGGTGCCGCTGGTGCTGGTGGCCATGAACGTCGTCTACGCCCTGTCCTCGTATCCGGCCGGGGCGCTGGGCGACCGCACCAACAAGCTGACGGTGCTGTTGCTCGGCGTGCTGATGCTCATCGCCGCGAACCTGTTCCTCGCCATGGACGGGCCGCTCGGGCTGGTGCTCGGCGTGCTGCTGTGGGGGCTGCACATGGGCTTCACCCAGGGACTGTTCGCGAGCCTCGTCGCCGAGACGGCGCCGGCCGAGCTGCGCGGGACGGCCTACGGCATGTTCAATCTGCTCGGTGGCGGTGCCCTGCTCGTGGCGAGCGTGCTGGCCGGCTGGCTCTGGCAATCCATCGGCCCGTCGGCGACGTTCATCTCCGGGGCGGTCATCACCGTGCTGAGCCTGGCCGTGCTGCTGGTGATGCGGCGGCGGTTGCCGCAGATCGGCGTCGTCAGGAGCTAGAACCGGCCGCAAAAAGCAAGAGGGCCCGTCGAGGAGGTGGAATCTCCCGGCGGGCCCAACCGAACGGGCGGCGAAGCCCGATCAGCGGCTGTCACATACGTATCCCGCACGAGGAAAGCAAGGGCTGGCGCGATCGAACCGAACCGGCGGCGTTCGCCGAATCCCCATCGGAAGGATCGATTGCGGCCACATCTGCACTTCATTGAAGCCACACTGGCCTGCGACGGTCCCGGGGTGAACGGGCGGCCGGGAACCGTGAACCCAGCCGCCCGTTCAGTTCGACAGACCCAGAACGGAGGCTACGATGCCCGTACTCAACCGCGTCCTGTTCAATGTGCTGTGCAAGGACCTCGCCGACAGCGTCGCCTTCTATCGCGAGCTGTTCGGCCTCGAGACGGTCTATGACAGCGACTGGTTCGTGATCCTCTCGCCGGCCGGGCAGCCGAATGTGCAGATCGGCCTCATCGACCAGGTGAGCGAGTACACCCCGCGCCACGCCTGGGGCATGCACGAGGGCACCTACCTGACCTTCGTGGTGGACGACGTGCTCGACGTGATGGACCGGGCGCGGGCGATGGGCGCCGATATCGTGACCGAGGCGGTGGCACTCGACTATGGCCAGACGCGCGGGCTGATCCGCGACAAGAACGGCATGGTCATCGATATTTCGACCCCCACGGAACAGCTCGCAGCCCGTGGCGAGGAGGGCGTGGATTTCGCCGACCGCGACACGATGATCGACCAGGGTCAGCCCGGCGATACGGCGCGTCCCTTCTTCTAGGTCGGCGGTCTGCCCGTGTGTCGGTCGCGAGTTGGGTCCGAGCTTTTGCCGCGATGACAGCGGTGGGAGAGGCAGGTCCCTGCCTCCGCACAGGTCAGGCTGGCGCGCGCCTGAGCCGCCTCACCAGCCGGCCATCGATGAAGACCAGGCCGAGGAAGACCACGGCGATGCCGAGGACGTGGACGAGTTCGAACCGCTCGTGCAGCACCAGCACGCCCAGCAGGATCGCCGAGATCGGGGTGATGAAGGTGTTGAGCGAGAGGTTGGTCGCGCCGACCCGCGGCAGCAGCCAGTAGACGAGCAGGAAGCTGAAGCTGGTCGAGAACACCGAGATGCCGAACAGCGCGGCCCAGGTCTCGGCCAGGGTGATGACCGGCACGCCGGAGAAGACGAAGGCGATCGGGATCGAGACCAGCGCCGCGCCGGTGAGCGAGCTCGAGGCGACGGCGTAGGGCTCCACCTTGGCGAAGCGACGGGCATAGTTGAGGGTCAGCGCGTAGCAGCAGGTGGCGGCGAGCGCGGCGAGCAGGCCCACCACCTGCGCCGCTGCGCCATCGCCGAACGAGGGCAGGGCGAGGATGATCGCCCCGGCAAATCCGACCAGCACGCCGGCGACCTTGTTCCAGGTCGCCTTCTCGCCGCCCGCCCACATCTGGGAGACGATTACGGTGGTCATCGGCGTCATGCCGTTGATGACGCCGACGATGGAACTGGCGACGGTCTGCTCGGCGTAGGGAAACAGCGCGAACGGGACGGCGTAGTTGAGGATGCCGAGGACGAGGAACTGCGGGTAGAGCCGAAGGTCGGTCGGCAGCTTTTTGCGCGTTGCAAAGAATACCGCCCAGCAGATCGCGGCGCCGATGGTGACGCGACCCGCCGCCACCCAAAGCGGGCTGATCTCGCGGATGAGGACCGCGTTGAAGAGGAACGAGCAGCCCCAGACGGCGCCGAGCAGGATGATGAGCAGCCAGTAGCGAAGGGGCATCAGGGTGGTATCTCGTTGTTGCTTCAGGGGGCGGAACATGGCTGCGAACGGGAGTCGCGTCGAACCGATTTTGACGATGGGTACAATCAATTCCAGTGATGCGCCGGCCGAGCCAGGCTACGACGACCTCGCGGCTACTTCGCGACCATGGACTGCTTCGCCGGAAGGAGATATGTTAGTACTTACATAACTTCGTCGGGAGGGACCGATGACGTATCTGAGCGAGATGGGGCTGCTGTCGCTGGGCAGCCAGTTGAAGGCGATCAGCGACCAGCTCTACGCCATGGCGGACGATGTCTACAAACGGCACGGCATCGACCTGCAGGGCCGCTGGTTCCCGATCCTGCGCCTGCTGCACGACCAGGGCCCGATGACGGTGGGCGATATCGCGACGGCGGTGGGGCAGACTCATTCGGCGATCAGCCAGCTGGCCAACCGGCTGGTGCGCGAGGGCTGGCTGACGGCCTCGAGCGACGCCCACGATCGCCGGACGCGGCGGCTGGCGCTGACCGCCAGGGCCGAGGCGGTGATCCGGACGGCCAAGCCGCTGTGGCGCGCCATGAAGGAGGGATTGGAGCAGCGGGTGCGCGACACCGGCCTCGATGCCGCCATGCTGGAGGCACTGGCGCGGGTGCCGGGCCGGGAACTGGCCGACATGATCAGCGAACGAGCCGCGGCGTATCGCGGCGGTGCTGTCAGCATCGTGCCGTTCCAGCCGGGGCTGCGCGACCACTTCTACCGGCTGAACGCCGACTGGCTGGAGCGCTACTTCCAGCTGGAGCCATACGACATCGACGTGCTGTCGAACCCGGAGGGCGTGATCCTCTCGACCGGCGGAGCGATCTTCTTTGCGCAACTGGGGGACGAGATCGTGGGGACCTGCGCGCTGCTGCAGGTGTCGCCGGGCGAATACGAGCTCACCAAGATGGGGGTGGATCCCAAGGCGCAGGGCATGGGCATCGGGCGCCGGCTGATCGAGGCGACGATCGCCGAGTTCCAGCGGCTGGGCGGGCGCGAACTGTTCCTCGAGACCAACAGCAAGCTCAAGACTGCGATCCGGCTGTACGAGACCTCCGGGTTCGAGCACCAGCCGGCCGTGAAGGCGGATTCGCACTATTCGCGCGCCGACACCTACATGATCTGGCGGGGCTGGCCGGCGTCGCAGGCGGCGTGAGGGACTTGGGGTGGGGAGGCATCGACGATCGCCGCGCTACCCCCTCCCTCAGTCCCTCCCCTCAAGGGGGAGGGAGGCGATCGCCGCAGTGTCCTAGCCCGGGTACGTAGCGGCGCCGCGGGCCACCAGCGCGAGGGCTTCGGGATAGATCCGGTGCTCCTCGACGAGGATGCGCTCGGCCAGCGTGTCGGGCGTGTCGCCGGGCAGGACCGGGATGCGGGCCTGCAGGATGGTCGGGCCTTCGTCCACGCCGGGCGAGACGAAGTGCACGGTGCAGCCATGCTCCTTGTCGCCAGCGGCGAGAACCGCCTCGTGCGTGTGCAGGCCCCGATAGAGCGGCAGGAGCGAGGGGTGAATGTTGATCATCCGGCCCTTCCACCTCTCGGTGAACTCCGGCGTCAGGATGCGCATGAAGCCGGCGAGCGCGATAATGTCGGGGCGCCAGAGCCTGAGCACATCGGAGAGGGCCAGCTCGAAGCCGGTGCGGCTCGGATAGTCCTTGTGCCAGCGCCACGCCGTGGCGATGCCGTGGCTGGCGGCGGTCCTCAGCCCCTCGGCGTCGGGCTTGTTGGAAAAGACACCGACGATCTGCGCCGGATAGTCCGGCGCCCTGGCCGCACGGATCAGCGCCTCCATGTTCGAGCCGCGGCCCGAGATCAGGATGGCGACGCGTTTCCTCGACTCGGTCACAGCGCCAGTGCACCTTCGAAGGTGACCGGTTCGCCGGTGCGGGGACGGAGCTCGCCGACGATGGCGGCGGTTTCGCCGTGCGCGCCAAGATGTTCGACCAGCCGGCTGGCGTCCTCGCTGGCCACGGCGCAGAGCATGCCGACGCCGCAGTTGAAGGTGCGCAGCATCTCGCGCTCGTCCATGCCGCCGACGCGGGCGAGCCAGGCGAAGACCTTCGGCACGCGGATGCGGTCGAGCTGGACGTGCGCGGCCAGATTGTCGGGCAGCACGCGCGGGATGTTGTCGATGAAGCCGCCGCCGGTGATGTGGGCCAGCGCCTTGATGCCGATGCCGGCCTTGAGCGCGGCGAGCAGGGGCTTCACGTAGATGCGGGTCGGGGTGAGGAGCGCGTCGGACAGCGACCTGGACGGCTCGAACGGGGCCGGCAGGTACCAGTCGATACCGGAGAGCTCGACGATCTTGCGGACCAGCGAATAGCCGTTGGAGTGCACGCCCGACGAAGCAATGGCGACGAGCACGTCGCCGGCGGCGATGTCAGCACGGGGCAACAGCGTGCCGCGCTCGGCAGCGCCGACGGCGAAGCCGGCGAGGTCGTAGTCCTTGCCGTGGTACATGCCCGGCATCTCGGCCGTCTCGCCACCGATGAGGGCGCAGCCGGCGATGCGGCAACCCTCGGCGATGCCCTCGACGATCGCCGCGCCGGTGCTGACGTCGAGCTTGCCGGTGGCGAAATAGTCGAGGAAGAACAGCGGCTCGGCGCCCTGCACGATGATGTCGTTGACGCACATGGCCACGAGGTCCTGGCCGATGGTCGCGTTGTTGCCGGTCTCGATGGCGATCTTGAGCTTGGTGCCGACCCCGTCATTGGCCGCGACGAGGATCGGATCGGTGAAACCGGCCGCCTTGAGGTCGAACAGGCCGCCGAAACCGCCGATCTCGCCGTCCGCCCCGGGGCGCCGGGTCGAGCGGACGGCCGGCTTGATGGCCTCGACAAGCGCGTTGCCGGCGTCTATGTCGACGCCCGCCTGCTTGTACGAAAGCCCGTTTGATGGCACGTTTTGCGCGTCGGACATGGGCTTGTTCGCCATATTTCAGGGGTAGCGGAATTGTCGAGCGCTGATAACCGCTCCACCTCGGTGACGCAAGAGTCGCCACATACCCTGAGCCTCAGGCATCAGGTGCTGATCTGGGGCGGGCTGTTCCTGCTCACGATCCTGTTCCTGTGGATCTTCCGGCCGATCCTGCTGCCCTTCGTGGTCGGGCTGACGCTCGCCTATCTCCTGAACCCGGTGGTCAACTGGCTGCAGCGGCTCGGCATCAGCCGGAGCTGGGGCGCCATGCTCGCGCTGACCGGCGTCATCGTGCTGCTGGTGGGGCTGCTGCTGGCCGTCGTGCCGCTTGTGGCCACGCAGATCGGCGGGCTGGTGGTGAGACTGCCCGGATATGTCGGCGACCTGCAGGGGCTGCTGCGACAATGGGCCCCCCAGTTCACCGAGTGGCTCGGGCCGGAGCGTACGGCGCAGCTGCAGGGCAGCCTGACCGACCTGATCGGCAGGGCGGTGGAGTTTGTCGGACTCGCGACGACCACCCTGGCGCAGAGCAGCCTGACCGTGCTCGGAACGATCGCCGTACTGTTCATCACGCCCGTGGTCGCCTTCTATCTCCTCGTCGACTGGGAGGGGATGATGCTGAAGGCCGACGACCTCCTGCCGCGCCGCTACCAGGGCGAGATCCGCGGCATCCTCAACGACATCGACCGCGCCATGGCCGGCGTGATCCGCGGGCAGGGCGGCGTGATCCTCGTGCTCTGCGTCTACTACTGCACGGCGCTGACCCTGGCGGGGCTCAACTATGGCCTGGCGATCGGGCTGATCGGCGGGCTGCTCAGCTTCGTGCCCTATGTGGGTTTCCTGACCAGCTTTACGCTGTCGCTGACCATCGCCCTTGTGCAGTTCCTGCCGGACCAGTGGATCTTCGTCGGCATCATCCTCGCGATCTACGGCGTGGGGCAGTTCCTCGAGGCCAACATCCTCTATCCCAAGCTCGTCGGGCAGAGCATCAACATCAATGCGGTCTGGCTGATGTTTGCGCTGTTCGCGTTCGCACTGCTGTTCGGCGTGGTGGGCCTGTTGCTGGCGGTGCCGCTGGCGGCCATCACCGGCGTGCTGACGCGCTACGCCATCGCGAAGTACCAGCAGTCGAGCCTCTACCTGGGCACCGAGCCGGTGGCAGCGACCCCGGCCCCGGTGGCGGTCGAAAAGCCCGCAGCCGCAAAGCCGGCGCGCCGGACCCGCGCCACGACGGAGAAATGAGCATCTCCGAACCGGTCTCGCCGCGTCCCGGCCAGCTGGCACTGGACCTGGGCCACGAGCCCAGCCATGCCGAAGCGGATTTCATCGTCGGCGAAGGCAACCGGCTGGCGCACGCGCATGTGCTGGCATGGCCGAACTGGCCCGCGCCACTGACCCTGATCGAGGGCCCAGCGAGTTCCGGAAAGTCGCATCTGGCACGCATCTGGGCCGAGCGGGCCGGGGCCGGCTACGCTGCGCCGGAGTCGGCCGAGGACCTGTCGCGCGCCGGCGGCACGGTCCCGCTTGTGCTCGAGGACGCCGACCGGGCGGGCTACGAGGAGGCCGCGCTGTTCCACCTGCTCAACCAGTCGATGCGCGATCGCCGGCCGGTGCTGATCACGGCGCGCGAGCCGGTTGCAAACTGGCCGTTCGCGACCGATGATCTCAAGTCGCGGGCTCGACTCGCGGCGCATTTCAGCGTGTCATTGAGCGACGACATCCAGTTGTCACAGATGTTCGTGAAGTTGTTCGATGACCGCCAGGTGACGGTCGACCCCCGGATCATCGCTTACCTGGTTGCCCGGATGGAGCGCTCCTCCGAGGAGGCGGTGGCGCTGGTGGAGACGATGGATCGGCTGGCGCTGGAACGCGGCACGGCGATCAATCGAACGATCGCGAGCGAGGCCCTGGCGCGGCGCGGTGCGTTGCGGGACGATGGGCAGATGGAACTGGCGCTCGATTGGGAAGGCCACGACGATGAATGAGATGAGCGAGATCGCCGATCCTTCGGCCGAGGCACCCGACGTGACCGAACTGCGCCAGAGCCCGGCGCGCTTCGTCAATCGCGAGGTCAGCTGGCTGCAGTTCAACATGCGCGTGCTGGAGGAGGCGGGCAATGTCAACCACCCGCTGCTCGAGCGGCTGCGCTTCGTCTCGATCTCGGCGACCAACCTCGACGAGTTCTTCATGGTGCGCGTCGCGGGGCTGAAGGGTCAGTTGCGCGCCGGCCTCGGCTCCAAGAGCGCGGACGGGCTGTCGCCCGCCGAGCAGCTCGAGGAGATCGCCACGCTGGCCCAGCACCTGCACCTCGAGCAGCAGGACCACTGGCAGCAGTTGCGGGAGGAGCTGTTTGCCAAGGACGTGGTGATCCACGAGGCGGACGACCTGACGCCGGACCAGGTGAAGTACCTGCAGAAGCTGTTCCGCGAGGAGATCTTCCCGGTACTGACGCCGATCGCGGTCGACCCGGCGCATCCGTTCCCGTTCATTCCGAACCTGGGTTTCACGCTCGCTTTCGAGATGGTGCGCGACGGAACGGCCCAGACGCTGACCGCGCTGGTGCGCGTGCCCTCCAACCTCGACCGCTTCATCAACCTTCCGTCCGACCTTACGGCCGGCACGCGGGTCGAGGTGGTGACCATCGACACGCTGATCAACCTGTTCATCAACAAGATGTTTCCGGGCTACACCGTGTCGGGCTCCGGCGCCTTCCGGATCATCCGCGACAGTGAAATCGAGATCGACGACGAAGCCGCCGACCTCGTGGTGGAGTTCGAATCCGCCCTGCGCCAGCGCCGGCGCGGCATGGTCATTCGCCTCGAGATCGAAAAGAAGATGCCGCGCGCGCTGCGCCGGCACATCTCGGAGCGGCTGGGCGTCGGGCCGACCGACACGTTCGAGGTGCAGGGCTTCCTCGGCCTCGCCGATGCGAGCTGGATCTGCTCGATCGACCGGCCGGACCTGAAGTTCACGCCCTACCTGCCGCGCTATCCCGAGCGCATCCGGGACTTCAACGGCGACATCTTTGCGGCCATCCGGGCCAAGGACCTCCTGGTCCACCACCCGTTCGAGAGCTTCGACGTGGTGGCCCAGTTCCTGATGCAAGCGGCGCGCGATCCCGACGTTGTGGCGATCAAGCAAACGCTGTACCGGACCTCGCGCGACAGCCCGATCGTCAAGGCGCTGGTGCAGGCAGCCGAGGCCGGCAAATCGGTGACGGCACTGGTGGAGCTGAAGGCGCGCTTCGACGAGGAGGCCAACATCCGCTGGGCCCGCGACCTCGAGCGCGCCGGCGCGCAGGTGGTGTTCGGCTTCATCGAGCTGAAGACGCACGCCAAGATGAGCCAGGTGGTGCGGCGCGAGGCCGGCAAGCTGGTCAGCTACTGCCACCTCGGGACGGGCAACTACCACCCGATCACGGCCAAGATCTACACCGACCTCAGCTATTTCACGACCGAGCCGGCGATCACCCGCGACGTGGCACGGGTGTTCAACTTCATCACCGGCTATGCGCGGCCCTCCGAGATGGAGGCCATCGCCTATTCGCCGGTGACGCTGCGCCAGACGCTGCTCGATTCGATCGCCAAGGAAGTCGAGTTCGCCGAGCGCGGCGAGCCGGCCAGCATCTGGCTGAAGATGAACGCGCTGGTCGATCCCGAGATCATCGACGCGCTCTACGACGCGAGCCGCAAGGGCGTGAAGATCGAGCTGATCGTGCGCGGCATCTGCTGCCTGAGGCCGGGCATTCCGGGCTTCTCGGATAATATCCGGGTGAAGTCCGTGGTCGGGCGCTTCCTCGAGCATTCCCGCATCTACTGCTTCGGCAACGGCGCCGAGATGCCGTCGCGCCGGGCCAAGGTCTACATCAGTTCGGCCGACATCATGCAGCGCAACCTCGACTGGCGCGTCGAGGTGATGGTGCCGATCCTGAATGCCACCGTGCACGAGCAGATCCTCGACCGCATGATGGTTGCGTACCTGAAGGACAACCAGCAGAGCTGGGAGGTACTTCCCGACGGCAGCTCCGATAGGATAAAGCCGAAGGAGGGCGACGAGCCCTACAATGCGCACGACTACTTCATGACGCATGCGAGCCTGTCGGGTCGCGGCACCGCGCTGAAGCGCGAAACCGAAGAGAGAGCTGAGTGAACCAGTACTGGGGCGTCGACGCCGACCCCACCGCTCAGGGCCGTATCAAGGGCGCGCGCCCGGTTGCGGTGCTGGACATTGGATCCAATTCGGTCCGACTGGTGGTCTACGAACGGCACGCCCGCTCGCTGACCCCGCTCTACAACGAGAAGACCGCCTGTGCGCTCGGCCGCGGCCTGGCGCAGACCGGCAAGATTGCCTACGAGAACATCGACCGCGCGCTGACCGCCATCCAGCGCTTCGCGCTGGTGTCCAGGCTGATGCGGGTGGGGACGACCCACATCCTCGCCACCTCCGCGGTGCGTGAAGCCAGCAATTCCAAGGCCTTTGTCGATGCCGTCGAGCAGACGATGGGCGGCAGGGTGACGGTGCTCTCAGGGGCCGAGGAGGCGCATTTCGCCGCGCTCGGCGCGATCTCGGGAATGCCGGGCTTCAACGGCGTGGTCGGCGACCTCGGCGGCGGCAGCCTCGAGCTGTCCACGATCTCCGGCGGCATCGATTCGACCGGGGAAACGCACCAGCTTGGCGTGATCCGGCTGCAGGACGATTCCGAGAACTCGCCGTCGAGGGGGCAGGCCATCGCCAAGCGCCGGCTCAAGAAGTCGGCGCTGCTGGATGGGCAGGGGGGCAGCTTCTGCGCCATCGGCGGCACCTGGCGGTCCCTCGCCAAGGTGCACCAGGTACTGCGCAACTATCCGCTGCACATGGTGCAGAATTACGAGGTCGGCGCGGCCGACATGCTCGACCTGTGCGAGCAGATCGTCGCCGCCACGGCGTCGGGCAAGGCCTATGTGGGCGCCGAGCTCGCGAGTTCGAGCCGGCGCGATCTGGTGCCGTACGGGGCCGCGGTGATGATCGAGGTGCTGAAGGCCGGCAAGTTCTCGAGCGTGATCTTTTCCGCCCTCGGGGTGCGCGAGGGCTATCTGTTCGGACTGCTCGACGAGGGTGAACGCGCCATCGACCCCTTGCTGCAGATGGCCGAGGACGTGAACGTGCTGCGCTCGCGCTCGCCGCAGCATGCCGAGGACCTGATCTCGTTCTCGGGCGGATTGCTCGAGACGCTCGGGATCGCCGAGACCGCCGAGGAGACCCGGCTGCGGCGGACGGCCTGCTACCTCGCCGATATCGGCTGGCGCGGCCACCCCGACTACCGCGGCGAACAGGCGGTGGACATGGTGGCCTATGGCGCCGCCACCGGCATCGACCATCCGGGCCGGGCCTTCCTCGCCGAGGTGCTGGCCGTGCGCTACATGGGCCTCAAGCAGAAATCGATGAGCGCCAGCCTGTTGGCGCTTTCGGGGGCAGCGATGAGCGCCCGGGCGCGCCTGCTGGGTGCGATGTTCCGCGTTGGCTATCCGATGTCGGCGGCCATGCCGGGGGTGCTGCCGCGCATCCGCTTCGAGCTGGATGCCAATGTCCTCAGGCTGCTGCTGCCCGGCGACCTCGCGTTCCTCGACGGCGAGCACCTGCGCGGCCGCCTCGATCAACTGGCGGGCGTGGCGGGCTACAAGCAGACCGACATCGTGGCGGGCTGAGCCGGCCGGCTACTTGCTCGCCGGCTCCGTGCCGCCGTTGCCGTTGCCGTTCTCGTCGTGCGGAGGGGTCACCTGCTGGCCGGGCTGCGCCATCTCGTGAATATGGGGCATCTTGGCGACCGGCGGCCGGTGGGTCAGGTCGAAGCGGCGGACCGTGTAGACGAAGAGGCCGGCCGCGGCCACGACGAGGAGGCCGGCGCCAAAGAACGGGGCGCCGGGAAAATAGCCGGGCTGGCCCTTCTCGGCCTGCGTGAAGAAGCTGAACAGCTGCGTCGCGAGTAATGGCCCGAGGATCGAGGCCAGCGAGTTGGTGGCATTGATGGCGCCCTGCAACTCGCCCTGCGCATCATCCGGCACCTGCCGCGACATCAGCGAGTTGATGGCCGGGCCGGCCAGCCCCGCCAGCGAGCCGAGGATCAGGAAGCCGTAGAGCGGGAGCTCGGAGTGGATGAACGCGGTGCCGGTGAAGGCAATGGCGGCGGCAAGCATGCCGAGCAGCACGGTCGACCACTCGCCGATCTTCTTGGTCACGGGGCCGATCAGCAGGGCCTGGCTCAAGGCGAAGCCGATGCCGAACGTGCCCAGCGCGATGCCGATCTGCGCCGACGAGAAGTTCAGTACCTGGATGGTGAAGAAGTTCCACACCGACGGGAAGGACTGGCTGGCGAGCACGAACAGGCCGAGCACACCCAGCAACCAGAGCACTACCGGGTTCTTGCCCAGGCTCAGCAGCACGCCGAACGGGTTGGCGCGGCGGATATCGAAGGGACGGCGCTTGTCCTCGCCCAGGCTCTCGGGAAGCACGAAGAACCCGAACAGCAGGTTGGCGCCAGCCAGGGCCGCCGCGGCATAGAACGGCCAGCGCGGGCCGAGTTCGCCGAGAAGCCCGCCGACCACCGGGCCGAAGATGAAGCCCAGGCCGAAGGCCGCGCCGATCAGGCCGAAGCGCCGGGCGCGCTTCTCGCGCGGGGTGATGTCGGCGATATAGGCCGTCGCCGTGGCGACGGAGGCGCCGGAGACACCGGCGATGGTGTGGCCGATGAAGATGAACACCATCGAATTGGCGAAGCCCATGATGGTGTAGTCGATGGTGAGGCCGGCCAGCGCGACGAGGATGATCGGGCGGCGTCCGAAGCGGTCGCTGAGGTTGCCGAGCGCCGGGCCGAACAGGAACTGCATCAGCGAGTAGGCGAACACGAGATAGCCGCCCAGAACGGCGGCCTGCGCGACGCTGCCGCCTGAGAGCTGCCCGATCAGGCTGGGCAGCACAGGCAGGATGATGCCGTAGCCCAGCATGTCCAGGAAGATCGTGATCAACACGCAGGCGAGTGTGAGATTGGACTGGGGCGATACAGGCATGCGCGGGCGGCTGTCCCTTGTGGTCGGCGGCAGTTGACACAGCGCCCCCGGATTAGGCAAGCGCCGGATGGCTCAGTGGACGTCCTGTCGCGGCTGGCGCGGCGGGGCCGGAACGGCTCCTGGAGCGGATGCGGCGTCGTAGCCGTAGAGCCACGACAGTCTCTTCAAATGCCCACGGGGGCCCTGGAGTTTCACCACGGCGTTGCGAGCGAGGGTGAACGGCCATTCGAGATGGAAGGCAATCCCGTTGGAGCTGGAGATCCTGCGCACCCGCTCGACCCGCGGCCGGCGCAGCGCGGCATAGCGCTGCAGCGCCGACCCGGCATCGGCTTCGCTCATCAGCAGGGGCGCGAGGACGGCGGCATCCTCGATCGCCATGACGGCGCCCTGTGCCTGGAAGGGCAGCATGGCGTGGGCGGCGTCGCCGATGAGTCCGATCCCGCCCTCGGCCCAGACCGGGGTGGAGACGGTGGAGCACGGCCAATAGCCCCAGTCGTTGCCGGCAGCTTCCCGGATGGCGTCGAACTGCCGGCTCTTCATCATGGCCCAGGGCAGGTCGGGCGCGAGCGGCGGATCCTCGCCGAAAGCGCGCTCGGCCCTGACTTTGGAAAAGAGCGCGACATTGACCTGCTTGCGGTGCGGCAGCGGATAGGTGACGGCGTGATAGCCCGGGCCCCAGAGCAGGCTGGTCTGCCCGGCCACGAGCACGCGATCGAGCGCATGCTCGGGCAGGGTGATGCGCCAGGCGACCATGCCGGAATAGGTCGCCTCGGGGCCCATCAATACGCCGGTGCGGGTGCGCGAGTTGACGCCGTCCGCGCCGATGAAGGCGAAGGCCCTGGCGGACCGCGACTTGCCATCCGCCTCGTCGACGGTGACCGAGACACCGCGGGCGTGGCTGACGACGTCGTAGGCCCGGACGCCGAACAGCATGTCGATGTTGGCGAAGCGCTTGCACGCCCGATAGAGCAGGTCGGCAAGGTCGGCCCGGTGCATCACCGCATAGGGTGCGCCGAACTGTTCCTCGACGATGCGGCCCAGCTCCAGAGTGACCAGCGGCTGGCCGGCGCCGTAGGGGTAGACGTCGATGCCGCGCGGCTGGAACGACACCTCGTTCAACGCGCGGTCGAGGCCGAGGCGGTTCAGGATCTTGCGCGCGTTGGGACTGATCTGCAGGCCGGCGCCGACTTCCTGCACGGCGTTGCGCTTCTCGATCACGACGACGGTCGCGCCGAACTTGGCGAGCGCCAGGGCCAACGTCATGCCGGCGATACCGGCACCGGCGATATAGACGGTGCGTCCGTTACCGGACATGGCGGGATATCAGGCGGCTTCGGAGTGGTAGATCGCCGACAGGGGCTCGGAGGTGCCGGGCGCGAGCGTGCTGTCGTACTTGTAAAGCGTCGAGCAGTAGGGGCACACGATCTCGCTGTCCTTGCCCATGTCGAGATAGACATGCGGATGGTCGAACGGGGGCAAGGCGCCGACGCACTGGAACTCCTTGGACCCGATCCGGATGCTCCGCAGCCCTTCGGTGTTGTGGAAGTGCGGAGTGCTCTCGTGCGCCATCGTCGGATCCTCGGTTCGAACTCGGCCGGAACATAGCGGCGTGAACGGGGGAAGGGAAGGGCGGCATCCTTCCCGGGGCGGGGGGTTCATTTCGGACTACGCCAAACTCACCGGGTCAATCCCGCGAAAGCGGGAACCTCTGTTTGCGGAGCGTGAGGCCAAACGGAGATCCCCGCTTTTGCGGGGATGACCCGGTGAGAATGAGGGGTGACCCGGTGAGGTTGAGGGGGCGATCCGGTGAGGGTTAGGGGATGCCCGGTGACAAGGCGGTTCAACCTGTCCCGCCGACGGGCGAACGACTGGGGTATCCTGCCATGCCCGTCGTTGCTACAACCCGCGCCTCCACGAAGGGACCGCCCATGCCGCAGTTCAGTTCCGCCGGAATCGCCATCGACTACCAGGTGCACGGGGAGGGCGCGCCCATCCTCTTGATCCATGGCTTCGGCTCGTCGGGAAAGATCAACTGGATCGACACCGGCTGGGTCGAGACGCTGAGCGGGGCCGGCTACCAGCCGATCACCTTCGACAATCGCGGCCATGGGGCCTCGCGGAAACTCTACGACGCGCAGCTCTACTTCGCGCACGAGATGGCCAAAGATGCCCTGCGCCTGCTGCACCATCTCGGCATCAAGCGGGCGCCGGTCATGGGCTATTCGATGGGGGCCCGGATTGCTGCCTACCTGATGTTGCAGAACCCCGAGGCGGTGACGTGTGCCGTGTGGGGCGGCATGGGGCTCAACCTGATCTCGGGGCTCGAGGACAGCGAGGAGATCATCTCGGCGCTGACGGCCGAGTCGCTCGAGCAGGTCACCGGCCGGACCGGACGCCAGTTCCGCATCTTTGCCGACCACAACAAGGCCGACCGGGCGGCGCTGGCCGCCTGCATGGTCAATTCGCGCGAGCCGATGCGCGAGGCGGACGTCCGCCGGATCGCGGCGCCGGTCCTGGTGGCGGTGGGCAGCGAGGACGACATGGCCGGCTCCGCCGACGCACTGGCGGCGCTGCTGCCGCAGGGCGAGCCGTTCACCATCGCGCGGCGCGATCACATGCGCGCGACCGGCGACAAGACCTTCAAGGCCGCCGCACTGGATTTCCTCGCGCGGCACGCCGCGGAGTAACCATTGTACCCAAGCGTGCGAGCCGCGAACCAATTTACGCGCTAAGGGTTGGTATCGGAGCACGACTTGTCTTATATCGGCACTCGCCGATGGAGATGCGGATGAGCACGAACTTGAAGACGGCCGGCGTCACGGCGATGGATCCGGTCTGGGATGCAGTCGTTTCCGGGGCGCGCCAGATCGTGGCGACCGAGCCGGCCCTTACCAACCTTGTCTACTCCAATATCCTCAACCATGACACGTTCGAGGACGCGCTGGCGCACCGCCTGGCCGAGCGCCTCGACCACCCCGATGTGTCGGCCGACCTGATCCGCCAGGCGTTCCGGGATGCGCTCGCGAGTCGCCCGGAGATCGGCATCGAGTCGCGCGCCGACCTCGCCGCGACGCTCGAGCGCGATCCCGCGCTGCACAAGGCGGTCGACTGCTTCCTCTATTTCAAGGGCTACCACGCCATCCAGACGCATCGCTTCGCCCACGCGCTGTGGACGAGCGGGCGCAAGGACTTCGCCCTCTACCTGCAGAGCCGCTCGAGTGCGGTGTTCCAGGTCGACATCAACCCGGCCGCCCGGATCGGCAAGGGTATCATGCTCGACCATGCGACCGGGTTCGTGGTCGGCGAGACCGCGACCATCGGGGACAATGTCTCGATCCTGCAGGGCGTGACCCTGGGCGGCACCGGCAAGTCCGAAGAAGACCGGCATCCGAAGATCGGCAACGGCGTGCTGATCGGCGCCCATGCGGTGGTGCTGGGCAATATCCGCGTCGGCGATTGCGCCCGGATCGGCGCCGGCTCGGTGGTGGTCAAGGAAGTGCCGCCACGCGTCACCGTGGCCGGTGTACCGGCCCGCGTGATCGGCGAGGCGGGGACGCCCCACCCGGCTTCGGTGATGGACCAACTCGGCGTGGTCAAGGACATCACCGGCTGATTCCGGCCGGTGGTCCCGGAAAAAACGTCGTGTTCGGGATTGCCCGGCGGGGCGCAATGCCTATTGTGGCGATCCCAAATCGACCCCCCTTGAAGGCGCCGCCATGAACCACCCCGAAATCATCAAGCTCCAGAAATTCCTGCAGCAGAAGTTCAACAACCGGAACATCGACGTCCGTCCGCGCAACAAGCAGAACGACAGCGTCGAGGTCTATCTGGGCGAGGAGTTCCTCGGTCTCATCTATGTGGACGACGAGGACGGCGACCGGTCCTACAATTTCCAGATGGCCATCCTGGACGTCGACCTGGACGAGATTCACTGACGGGCAGGGCAAGACCCTGCACTGAACCCAGCCCCGCCGACCTGACTTCGCACGTGGGCGCTGGCGGCCTGTTCCTGGCGGTCCGACCAACCAGAACTGACCAGGTTGGCAGCCGCGCTTGCCAGCCGCCGTTCCGACGTTCGGCGGGTGGCTGGAGGGCCCGTGGGCCCTGGCAGTTGTTGGCGTCGTGCCGCAACGCATGCTAGAGACCGCGCCTTGTCCCGTCCCGCAAGGACGAACGGGACGAAGATCAAACCCATTGGAGATGAAAATGATCAAGGTGACGTTCCCCGACGGTGCAGTACGCGACTATGCGCGTGGCACCACCGGGACCACCGTGGTCGAGTCCATCTCCCCCGGCCTCGCCAAGAAGACCGTCGCCATGAAGTGGAACGGTGTCCTGTCCGACCTGAGCGACCCGCTCGAGGATGACGGCAGGATCGAGTTCGTCATGCGCGACAGCGCCGATGGCCTGGGGCTGATCCGGCACGATGCGGCACACGTGCTCGCCGAGGCGGTGCAGGAGCTGTGGCCGGCGACGCAGGTCACCATCGGCCCGGTGATCGAGAACGGTTTCTACTACGACTTCAAGCGCGACACCCCGTTCAGCGAGGACGACTTCGCCACCATCGAGAAGAAGATGGCCGAGATCGTTTCACGCGGGGCTGCCTTCACCAAGGAAGTCTGGACCCGCGACCAGGCCAAACAGGTGTTCAAGGCCAAGGGCGAGGACTTCAAGGTCGAGCTCGTCGACGCGATCCCCGAGGATCAGTCGATCAAGATCTACAAGCAGGGCCAGTGGTTCGACCTCTGCCGTGGTCCGCACATGCGCTCAACCAAGGATGTCGGCACGGCCTTCAAGCTCACCAAGGTGGCCGGCGCCTACTGGCGCGGCGACAGCAACAATCCGGTGCTGAGCCGCATCTATGGCACGGCCTTCGCCAGCCAGAAGGAGCTCGACGAGTACCTCCACATGCTCGAGGAGGCCGAGAAGCGCGACCATCGCAAGATCGGCAAGGACCTCGACCTGTTCCACCTGCAGGAGGAGGCGCAGGGCTCGGTGTTCTGGCACCCTAAGGGCTATGTGCTCTACAACCAGATGGAGGCCTATATCCGCCGTCGGGTGAATGCCAACGGCTACAACGAGGTGAAGACCCCGCAACTGATGTCGTCGAAGTTCTGGGAGGCCTCGGGCCACTGGGGCAAGTACCGCGAGAACATGTTCGTGGTGCCCGACGAAGTACCGGGGACCGAGGAGGAGGGGCCGGTCCTGTCGGGCAAGTCGGAGCTCATGGCGCTGAAGCCGATGAACTGCCCGGCGCATATCCAGATCTTCAATCAGGGCATCAAGTCTTACCGCGATCTGCCTATCCGCATGGCGGAATTCGGCTGCTGCCACCGGAATGAGGCGCACGGCGCGCTGCACGGCCTGCTGCGCGTCCGCCAGATGACCCAGGACGACGCCCACATCTTCTGCACCGAGGAGCAGATCCAGGGCGAGACCGAGCGCTTCGTGCACCTGCTGTACTCCGTGTACGAGCACATGGGCTTCGAGAACGTGGTCATCAAGCTTGCGACGCGGCCGGAGAAGTTCGGCGGTACCATCGAGCGCTGGAATGCCGCCGAGAAGGCCCTGGGCGACGCGCTGCGCTCCACCGGCTACGACTTCGTCATCGCCGAGGGCGAAGGCGCCTTCTACGCGCCCAAGCTCGAGTTCCACCTCAAGGACGCGATCGGGCGCTCCTGGCAGGTGGGGACGCTGCAGCTCGACTACGTGCTGCCGGAGCGCCTTGGCGCCATGTATGTGGCCGAGGACGGGACCAAGAAATACGCCGTGATGCTGCACCGCGCGATCCTGGGCTCGCTCGAGCGCTTCATCGGGATGATGATCGAGCACTATGCCGGCAAGATGCCGATGTGGCTGGCGCCCACGCAGGTCGTGGTCGCGACCATCGTCTCGGAGGCCGACGACTATGCCCGGAAGCTGGTCGATCGCCTGCGCGCCGGCGGCATCCGGGCCGAGCTCGACGCGCGCAACGAGAAGATCAACTACAAGGTGCGCGAGCACTCGGTGCAGAAGGTGCCGCTGATGTTCGTGGTCGGCAAGCGCGAGGCCGAGGAGGGCACCGTGTCGGTGCGGCGGCTGGGAACCGAAGGCCAGAAAGTGGTGCCGGCGACCGACGCGATCGTCGAACTGATGGCGGAAGCCGTGCCGCCGGACCTCAAGCAGCCGGCCGCAGCCTGAACGATACGAGGGGGCCGCAGCGATGCGGCCCCCTTCCGACGTCTCAGAGCGTCATCACCATCTTTTCCGGAAGCACGTAGCAGTTGTCCGCGACCTGGACGAACTGGCGCGGCGTGAGCACGCCAAAGACCACCTTCTCGAGGCGGTAGTCGCATCCATCCTGCTCGATCAGCGACCCCTTGTTGTCGATCTGCTCGCAATAGCCGCCGGGGCGCTTGTAGCCCTCGGGCGCGTCGGGGCCGCAGAGCGGGTTCGTCGACGAGTCGGCAAGCGCCGGGGTGGCGGCGGGGGATGCTGCGGCGGAAGCGAGCAGCAGCGTGACGGCGAGGAACTTCTTCATCCTGTCTCTCCTGATATGGCCGGCGTCAGGCCGGCGATGCCGGCGCCATCCAGGTCGCCAGCGATGCTCCAGGACTAGGAGGACGGCCTTGAACGCGAGCCGAACCCGACATTCAACCTGCATTCATAGTCATCATATGACTTACGACTCTGGCGCGGCTGCGCGTGGGCGGGTTGCGTCGCGCCAGCAGACAAACGAAAAGGGCGACCGCAGGGGTCGCCCTTTTCGTGAAGCCGCCGTTTGGTTGCGTCAGGCAGCGGTGAGGTGGATCGTGATCCTCCAGGCATCGCGCACGGGGGTAGCCGGTGCGGTCCGGCAGAGCAGGCGGGCGACTTCGTCACCGACGTTGCGGTAGCCGAACGCGGTCCCGGCCGGAACGCGAACGTGCGATCCGGCGCCCACATATGCGGCCGCGCCGTTGACCATGACTTCGATGACGCCGTCGCTGACGTAGAGCACGGTTTCGGCGCCGTCATGCAGGAACGGACCGGCCTGTACCTGGGCGGGCAGAACATGCGCCTGCGCGCGATACTGAAAGCCGGCTCCCGACGCGTTGGCGACGTGCAGGACACGATCGCCGACAATGAAGAATGCATGCTTGGACATCGAGGACTCCCCGGACCGACGCAGCACCGTAGTGCCACCAGCCTGAACCTGATTTGAACGGAGGGGAAGGGGGAAGCGGCTGCTCGCCGCTTCCAAAGCCGCCTAGAGCGGCCACTCGCCGTCGTAGCAGCCGTCGGGCGCCCACTCGACCGTGCTCACCACGCCGCCGTAGCATCCGGCGTTCTGCGGCTCGACGAGCGATTTGTTCGAGCCGACCTGGTCGCAGTAGCCGCCGGGACGCTTGTAGCTCTCGGGGCCATCGGGGCCGCACAGGGCCGAGATGCTGGTGTCGACGGCCAGGCTCGGCGTGATCACCGGGAAGGCCACGAGGGAAGCGGCGACCAGCGCCAGGGCAACGATATTCTTCATAGTCCACTCCTGTTAGACAACCATTCCGCAGGGAGGCGGAAGACGAGGCGGGCTATTGCGTCCGCCGTCGATGGCCGGTCTGATAGGAGGGGCGGTTTGAACCGATCCCGAACCGCGCGTTCAGTGCGGGTTCAGCGACTCGCCGGGGCGCCCACGAACTGCACGCCCAGTTCCTTTACCGCTCGCCACACCACGATGCAGGGCTGCGGCCGCACCTTCCCCACGACGAGGTCGAAGGTGCGGGGAATGTTGGCGACCGAGGCGACTTCGAGCTTGGCGCCGGAATCGGAGAGGTTGCGGATGATGCACCGCATGCGCGAGCGCCCGCCATCGAACACCACCGTCGCCTCGATCATGGTGTTGCGACGCGGAGCGAGACGTTTCTCGAGTCGTATATCCAAGGCACTGCCCCCAAAACCGCTACGCAGAATGCCGCGTTCCGGTAGAGGAAGTACTTAGGCCATCGCTAAAATTGCGTAAGCGCCCGCTACTTCAGGCCGGCAAGGCTCAGTCCCTGCAGATAGCGGGCGAGTAGCGAGGGGTACATAAAGCGCAGGCCGTCCCCAATGCTGGCGATGCTGACGCCGGGGTGGTGGCGCTGGAAGCGCTCGAGGGAATCGCGCGCCGCGGCGAGGTCGCCGTGATGGGCGTGGTACACCGCGAGGTCCCGATGCGGCCAGGTGATGCCCGGGCGCTCCGACATGGCGCGCTGTGCCCAGGTGATCGCCTGCTGCGGGCGGCCGGCGGCGAAATGCGCGAGGCCGACGCCGATATGCACGTTGAACGCAAACGGATCCATCGGCGACAGCCGCATCGAGCGCTCGAAGGCGGCCAGGCCCTCCTCGGGATGGCTCAGGTAGACCTGGCCCCAGCCGCGCCGCATCCAGGCCCAGGCATGGTTGGGGTCAAGGTGCAGCGCCCGGTCGGCCAGCGCCGTGGCCTGCGGCACGTCCTGGCCGAGCATCATCATGGCGGACCCCAGCGCCGTGAGCGCGGTAGGATCGTCGCCGATGCTGCGGGTGGCTGTTTCGATCAGCCTCTGCGCTGCCCGGCGCTCGGAGGCGAAGTCGGTCGTCCAGTTGTAGACGACCTGCTGACCGTGGGCCCAGGCGGCGAGCCCGGCCGCCAGCGCATAGTCGGGGTCGAGCTGCAGGGCGCGCTCGAGGAGCGCAATCGCCTCGGCATTGTCCTCGGGGCTGTGGGCCCACAGGTGCGGGAAGGCGCGCATGACGAGGTCGTAGGCAGCCAGCGTATCGGGTCGCTTCTTTCTCGCCCGGTCGATTTCGGCGCGCCGGATCGAGGGCTGGATGGCACTGGCCACTTCAGCCGCCATCCGGTCCTGCAGGTCGAAGAGGTCTGCGACGGCGCCGTCGATCCTGTTGGACCAGATGTGGCTGCCGGTTTCGGTCTCGACCAGTTGCGCCGTGATGCGGACGCGCTCTCCGACGCGACGGACGGAGCCCTCGACGACATAGCGCACGCCCAGGTCGCGGCCGATCTGACGGATGTCGACACCGGCACGGCCCTTGTAGGTGAAGGCCGAGTTGCGGGCGATGACGAAGAAGTCCTTCACCCGGCTCAGCGTCGCGGTGATCTCCTCGACCACAGCGTCGGCGAAATAGCTCTGGTCGGCCTCTCCCGACAGGTTGTCGAACGGCAGCACCACCACGGACGGGCGGTTGCTCGGCGGTGGCGGCGGCGCGGCGTCGGTGGGCTGCGGACGTGCAATCCCGGCCGGATGCCAGGTGTAGATGCGCACCGTCTTGCTGATGTTCTTGAGCTCGGTGGGGCCCATGTCGGTGAAGGGCAGCTCGGTGGTCCCGTCGAGGTACTGGTACATCCACTTGGTGATGCACATGCCGCCCGGCGGAGAATGGCCCTGCACCCGCACGGCAAGATTGATGCCCGAGCCGTAGAGGTCGTTGCCCGCCACCAGCACGTCGGCGAGCACGATGCCGGCGCGCACCTGGAACATCTCGCCGCCCGGCGCATGGATCTTGCGCTCGTAGATCTCCCGCTGCAGCTGTGCCGTCCACTGCACCGCGGCGACGACACTGTTGAACTCGGCGAGCAGGCCGTCGCCCATCGTCTTGAAGACCTTGCCGCCGGCCTCTCCGATGGTACGCGCGATCAAGCGATCGTAGACCCGCTGCACGAGGCGCAGGGTCTGACGTTCATTGCGTTCGACGAGCCGGGAATACCCCACCACGTCCAGCGATACGATCGGGACCAGTCTTCGGTCAGGCTGAACCATTCGAGTCTTCTGCTGCGACAGCCGGTTTTATAGCATTGCCGACGGCGACGGAGATAGCGCGGCGGGCAGGGGACCGCCACCATATTCCTGCGCGACGGGCATGCCCTGGGGGCGGCCGGACTCAGTCGGCGAGGCAGCTCGCGGCACGATCGAGCAGCAGGGCCCGCTCACGCTGGTTCCGGGTCAGTTCGGCCGCACGCTCGAACTCGAATCGGGCCTCCGTCCTGCGGCCGAGCTTCATCAGGAAGTCGCCCCGTACGCTCGGCAGCAGGTGATAGGTCCTGAGCGCGGGCGCATCGGCAATGGCGTCGAGAATGGCGAGCCCATTCCCGGGGCCGAATGCCATTGCATGCGCCACCGCCCGGTTGAGTTCGACCACCGGGCTGGGCGTGTTGGCGGCAAGCGCATCGTAGAGCGCCGCGATTCGCGGCCAATCCGTCTCGCCGGCGCGACGCGCCCGGGCATGGCAGGCGGCAATCTCGGCCTGAAGCACGTAGGGGCCGTTGCCACCGAGCGCGGCGGCCCGATCCAGGGCGGCGAAGCCGCGGTTGATCAGCAGCCGGTCCCACAGGCCGCGATCCTGGTCCAGCAGGAGTATGGGCTCGCCCCCGGGGCCAGTGCGGGCGCGCAGGCGAGAGGCCTGGATCTCCATGAGGGCGACGAGGCCGTGCACCTCCGGCTCCTCGGGTGTGAGGCCGACGAGGACACGGCCCAGCCGCATCGCCTCCTCGCACAGCTGCGGCCGCGTCCAGTCATCACCGGCCGTCGCCGAGTAGCCCTCGTTGAAGATGAGGTAGATCACATCGAGCACCGAGGCGAGCCGCGCGGCGCGCTCCTCAGTGCGTGGTACCTCGAACGGAAGGCCGGCCTCGGCCAGGCTCTTCTTGGCGCGCACGATGCGCTGGGCAATCGTCGGCTCGGCGGCGAGGAAGGCACGGGCGATCTCGTCGGTCGTCAGCCCGCCAAGCAGCCGCAGCGTCAGCGCGACGCGCGCCTCGGGCGAAATGGCCGGATGGCAGGCGGTGAAGATCAGCCGGAGCAGGTCGTCCCCGACGTCGTCGTCGAGTGCGGTATCGAGGTCGGGCGCCGTCGATTCCTGCTCGCGCAGGTCGTGGCCCAGTTCCTCGAGCTTTCGCGCGGCCATCTTGTTGCGCCGGAAATAGTCGATGGCGCGGCGCTTGGCGGTCTGCATCAGCCAGGCCCCCGGATTGAGCGGCACGCCGCTTTCCGGCCAGTGCCTGAGCGCCACAACCAGCGCGTCCTGCGCCAGTTCCTCGGCAAGACCGACGTCCCGGACGATCCGCGTCAGGCCGGCAATCACCCTGGCCCGTTCGAGCCGGAAGACTGCTTCGATGGCGCGCTGAGTGTCCCGTTCGGTCATGGTGGCGGATCAGACCAAATCCGATCCGCCGCGGCAAGCGCGTCACTTGCGGGCGTGCTCGGCGATGCGCATCGCCGCCTCGCGCTCGATCAGCTCAGGCGTCATCGCGTCGCCGAAGTCCTCGGCGGTGGCGACCTGCCGGAGTTCGAGCTCGACGCTGCCGTGCCCGTCCTCGGGCGGCCACTGTCGCACCCATTCGAGCGCCTCCTCGCGGGAGGCCACTTCGATCATGGTGTAGCCGGCGATGAGTTCCTTGGCCTCGGCAAAAGGACCATCGGTGACGGTCGGCCTGCCGTTCGCGAACTTGATGCGGGCACCGCGGGAACTGGCCAGCAGGCCATCGCCGCCGACCAGCACGCCGGCTTTGGAGAGCTTCTCGTTGTAGGCCGTCATGGCCTCGATGAGTTCGGTGGAGGGCATCACCTCGGCCTCGGTCTCGGCGTCGGCCTTGCGGATGATCATGAAACGCATGCAGTGCTCCCCTTAGTTGGTGATGGGCTTCTGGTTGGCGTCGCGCCAGGCCTGTTCGCGGGCGACCTCCTCGGCGGGGACGACGTCGGCGAAGTCGGCCGCCTCGAAAACGCGGCGCAACTCGATCGTCTCACCTTCGTCGAACGGGATGCGCTTGACCCACTCAAGCGCCTCGGCCTCGGACTTGGCGGTGATGATCCAGAAGCCGGCGATCAGCTCCTTGGTCTCGGCGAAGGGGCCGTCCTTGATGACGTGCTCGCCCCTGGTAAAGGTGACGCGCGCTCCCCGGCTCGAGGGATGCAGGCCTTCCGCGGCGAGCAGGATGCCGGCGTCGATCAGTTCTTGGTTGAACTTACCCATTGCCTCGAAGGCTTCGGGCCTGGGCATGATGCCGGCTTCGCTGTCCGCTGTCGCCTTGACGATGATCATGAAACGCATGGTCGGTCTCCTTGTGCATGCCGGCCGCCGAACGGGCTGTTCAGCCGCCTTCAGCGACACAACGAGCGGGCCCGGGCAAAATCGACAGGCGTGGCAAAGATTCTTCGGGGGCGTCAGTAGACGGTGGTCAAGACCTCGACTTCCCGCGCCGGACCGGCCTGGACCTGGAACTCGCGGTTGTAGACCTGCTCGCCGCGTTTCGCCAACACCAGGTAATCGCCCTCGGCAAGGACGGTCGACGGGAACGCGCCGATATTTGTGAAGACCGTCTGCCCGTCCGCCGTCTTCACGGTCCAGTCGATATCGGCAATCGCCTCGCCGCCGGCCTGGCTTACCAGCTTGAACGAGACCTGGGCGGCCTTGTGGTAGAGCGTGGCATCGGTCAGCTGCCCGGGCTCGACCCGGAGATCGGCACGGACCACGGCGTTCACGTCGCCGAAGTAGGAAACGATGTGGTAGGTGCCGGCGTTGAGCGTGACGATGTCGTTGGGGCTGAGATTCTGGGCGACCAGCGTGCGGTCGGCCTCGTTGCCGCCGGCGCCATAGATATCGAAGCGGAGCAGGTTGATGGGAATCGGCACGTCGCCGGTCACGGCCGCGTTGAGGCGCATGGCGCCTGCATCAAGCACGAGCTGCTTCCTGTTCTCACCCTGCGCCACCGTCAGCGTATCGGTGGTCTGGGCCCGGCCGTAGGCGACGTGGACAACATAGTTGCCCGGCGTCAGCTCCATGTGCGCCGTCGCGTCGTCGGACTTCTGCGCGAGGATCAGGTCGCCCGAGGAATCGGTCCTCGTCTCGAAGACGCGCCAGGTGACACCGTCGGGCAGGGGCGTCCCATCCTCGGTGATCTTGGCCATGAGCGTTACCGGCTGCGGCGTGGCGTTGGCCGAGGCGGCGGCGGCTGCAGCGGCGGCGGCCTGCGCAGCGGCCTGCATGGTGGATTCGTCCGGAACCGCAGGCTCCGTGGCCTCGGGCTCGGCCGTCGTCGCCCCCGATGGGTCGGCTGGCTGCTCGATGCCCTGCGGCATGCGATCGGCGCGGCGAGGCAGGGGCGTCGGCGCGTCCTGGGCGATCGCCACCATCGGGGCAAGCAGCGCCGCCAGCGCGAGCCAGCCGATCCAGTGCTTCAGTTTCACCCGCATTCCCCGCAACCTGAGCCGCCCCGGCTGGCCTGACTGCCATGCCTGCTACGCTTGGATTTTGGAGAAGCTGTGTCATAAGGGCCCCACTCTCGCAAGGACCGGACCATGGCCATCAACGCAGCACTGCGCGACTACCTCAAGACCCGCCGTTCCGTCGGCATCGGCTTTCTCAAGGACCCCGGCCCGACCCCTGAGGAACTCGAGGAAATCCTGACCATTGGCACGCGCGTGCCCGACCACGGCAAATTCGAGCCCTGGCGGCTGATCGTGATCCAGGGCGACGCCCGCGCCAGGGCCGGGGAGAAACTGGCCGAGATCATGAAGCGCCGCCGGCCCGACATCGACGAGGCCGGCCTCGACATCGAACGGCGCCAGTTCCTGCCGGCGCCCGTGACGATCGGCGTGCTGCTGTCGCCCAAGCCGAACCCGAAGGCGCCGGAGATGGAGCAGCTGCTGTCGGCCGGCAATGTCTGCTTCAACCTCTCGCACGCCGCCTTCGCGCTCGGCTTTGCCGCCAGCTGGACCAATCGCTGGTACGGCTTCGACACCGAGGCGCAGACCATGCTGGGCGCGCGCGGTGGCGAACGGTTCGTCGGCTTCATCCACATCGGCACCCCGACCACGGTGATCGAGGATCGCGACCGGCCGAACCTCGCCAAGGTCGTCAGCTACTGGGGAAGCTAACGCTTCGTTAACCGGTTGCGGGCGATTGGTTAACCGAACGTTAGCAACCGGACCCTCGAGTCGATGGGCGTGAAGCCGATATCGGTGCCGCAGCCGCTCGCCTACGCCATCGATTCGGCGGGGGCGAAGAGCGACGTCGATTTCGACTACCTGCTGCAGACAGCGATCCGCGAAAGCAGCCTCAACCCTGGGGCCAAGGCGCCGACATCGAGCGCTACGGGGCTGTTCCAGTTCCTCGACAGCACCTGGCTGCAGGTGATGAAGCAGGAGGGGCCCCGGCTCGGCTACCAGCAATATGCCGACGCCATCCAGGTCAGCTCGGACGGGGATTACTACATCGCGGACAAGGGGCTGCGGCGGGAAGTTCTTGCCCTACGCGAGGATCCGCAGATCGCTTCCGACCTCGCCGCCGCCTACACGCGCGGCAACGGCGAATACCTCTACTCGCGGTTTGGCCGCATGCCGAGCCCGGGCGAACTGTACATCGCGCACTTCCTCGGCGCGCAGGGCGCCGAGAAGCTGTTCAATGCCGGGCTCGCCGACCCCGACCAGATCGCGGCCAAGCTCTTTCCCAGGCAGGCCGCGGCGAACCGTTCGATCTTCTACGAGCACGGCAAGGCCCGGACCATCCGGGAGGTGTACGAGGCGCTGGTCGACAAGCACCAGACCCCGGTCGATCCGCTGTTTTCGGCCCAGCAGATGGCCTCCGATCCGTCCGGCAAGTGGCCCGACGCGACGCCGCTGCCGTCGCGATTCTCGGCCGGCGACATGTCGTTCACGTCGCTGTTCTCGAACGAGGGCGAGGTCCAGGGCAGGGTGCTGATGAGCCCCTCCACCGAGACCCAGGGGTCGGCGCTGTTCACCCAGCTCTACGGGCAGGGCAAGTAGCCGCCTGAACAATCATGGTGAACCGGTTATTAAGGCTTCGCGGGTAGCGTCGACTTCGGCGCTTTCCGGAGAGCTTGATGGTCGCGTACCAGGATTTCGTCGCGCTGAGCCAGTCGCGCGACAGCGAGGAGAGGGGGCAGGCGGCCCACCTCGCGGCCATGGCCTATCTCAACCATTTCGGACCAGCCGACGAGCATGCGGCGCTGTATGCCGCGCTGATCGGCTTTCTCGACGATCCGTCCGTGCGTGTGCGCGGCGCCCTGGCCTACGGGCTGCTGCATGCCGTGGAGGCGCCGCGGCCGATCCTGCTGGCGCTGCTCGGCGACAGCCCGGTAATCGCGCGTGCCGTTGCCCAGTACTCGCCGGCCCTGGTCGATGCCGACCTGATGTCGGTCATTCGCAGCGCCGACGAGGCCATGCTGATGGCTGTCTGCATGCGCGAACGGTTGTCGCAGCGGGTGGTCGAAGCGTTGATCGCGTTTGGCGGGCGACCCGTGCTGCTGGCCCTGCTGCCGCGGCCGGACGTGCCGTTCACCGCGGCGATGCTGTCGCGGATCGCCGCCAACGAGGCGACCGAGGACCCCGAACTGCGCGGCCTGATGCTGGATCGGGACGACCTGCCGGCAGATGCGCGCCTCGTGCTCGTCCAGGCTGTTGCCGCGGCGCTGCGGGCCAATCGCATCGTCGGCGGCGCCGTCGCCCCGCATCGGCTCGAGCGGATCCTGCGCGATGCCACCGATACTGCGCTGACTTCGATCGGCGAGCACGAGGCGGCGGCGGGCCGCTTGCCCTATGCCGCCACGCTTGTCGACAGCGAGCGCGTGTCCACCCGCGTCATGCTGCATGCGATCGTGCAGGGCCATGTGCTGTTCTTCGCCGATTGCGTCGCCAACCTCGCCGGGACCCCGCGCGACAAGGTGTTCACGTTGCTGGAGCGCGGCAGCCGTGCAGCGCTCAACGCGCTGTTCACGCGCTGCGGTCTCTCCGAGGCGGTTCGCAACATGCTGGCGCGCCTGATCTTCCACGCCCGCGCCGCCGACCTCGCCGACGACCTGGCGGCCCGGCACTTTGTCGTAACGGCGCTGACCGAGGAACTGATTGTCGACCACGGCGGCGTCATCCCGCCCGACCTCGAGGAAGCCTTCGCGTATCTGAGCGAGCAGAACGTGCTGCTAGCGCGTCGCGCCGCCCGGGGGGTGATGGCGGCTTTTGCGGGCTGGACGGATGCCCGCATGGTCCTGCCGGAGCTCGAGGCGGCGGATCGCCTGGCGCTGCCGGCCGCTTAGTAGCGGAACTGTTCGGTCAGGACGCGCTCCTCGAGCCCGGTGCCGGGGTCGAACAGAAGCGTCACCTTCTGGTTGCGATTCTCGCGCACCGTGACCTCGAGCACCCGCTGGAACTCGACATTGTCGGCCACGGCGCTCACCGGACGCTTGTCGGCCTCACGGGTCAGGAACTTGACCACGGCGCGGTTGTTGAGGATGGCGCCGCGCCATCGTCGTGGCCGGAATGGAGAAATCGGCGTCAGGGCGAGCAGGGGCGCATCGATCGGCAGGATCGGACCGTGCGCGGAAAGGTTATAGGCGGTCGAGCCGGCAGGGGTTGCCAGCAGGACGCCATCACAGATCAGTTCGTCGAGCCGCACGTGGTCATCGACGAGGATCTGCACCTTCACGGCCTGGTAGGTCGCGCGGAACAGCGACACTTCGTTCAGGGCGAGCGCCGTGTGCTCGCTGCCATCGGCAAGATGCACATGCATCTCGAGGGGGTAGATGTCGGTCGGCTTGGCCGCCGCGAGGCGCGCCGGCAGGCCATCGGCGGCGAAATCGTTCATCAGGAAGCCGACCGAGCCGAAGTTCATGCCATAGACAGGCACGCCCATGCCCATCTTGCGGTGCAGCGTCTGCAGCATCAGCCCGTCGCCGCCGAGCGCGACGACCAGACGGGCGCTGTCGAAGCCGCAATCGCCATAGCGCTCGCGCAGCATGGCCGCGGCGCCATCCGCCTCGGGCGTGCCGCTGGACACGAAGCTCAGCCCTTCGATGCGTTCAGTCACGGCCCGCCCCCGGTCATCCAGCCCGCTGCCTAGCATGGGCGGCGGACGCGGGGAAGAACGGGTTGATCGCGCCCTTCGTCTCAACTACATGGGGCGCAACGAGTTCGAGGACAGACATGCGCGCCGAAATCACCAAGGTCATCGCCGAGATCGAGCAGGTCATAAGCCTGCTGAGGAGGCATCTTTGACTGGGGTACAGCCCAGGCAAGACTAGACGATCTCAACGCCCGCACCGAGAATCCGAACTTCTGGGCCGACCCCGAGAAGGCGCGCCCGATCATGCAAAAGCGCGATGAGCTGGACGCCCAGATCACCGCCGTGCGCAAGTTCGAGGCCTCGATCCGCGACAACTCCGAACTCATCGAGATGGGCGAGGCCGAAGGCGACGCCGAGGTCGTGAAGGAGGCCGAAGCGGCCCTGCAGGAGACGCTGAAGGACGCACGCTCGGCCCAGGTCGAGACGCTGCTGTCCGGCGAGGCCGACGGCAACGACGCCTACCTCGAGATCCACTCCGGCGCCGGCGGCACCGAGAGCCAGGACTGGGCCAACATCCTGCTGCGCATGTACACGCGCTGGGCCGAGCGCCGGAAGTTCAAGGTCGAAGTCATGGAAATGCATGACGGCGAGGAAGCCGGGATCAAGTCGGCGACGGTCAAGATATCCGGCCACAACGCCTACGGCTGGCTGAAGACCGAGTCCGGCGTGCACCGCCTGGTCCGCATCTCGCCGTATGACAGCGCTGCGCGCCGCCACACCAGCTTTTCGAGCGCCTGGGTCTATCCGGTGGTCGACGATACGATCAACATCGAGATCAACGAGTCCGACCTCAAGGTCGACACGTACCGGTCGTCGGGCGCCGGCGGCCAGCACGTGAACACCACGGACTCGGCCATCCGCATCACGCATATCCCCACCGGGATCATCGTGGCCTGCCAGGCCGAACGCAGCCAGCACAAGAACCGCGCGACCGCCATGGCGATGCTGAAGGCACGGCTCTACGAGGCCGAGATGCAGAAGCGCGAGGAAGCGGCGAACGCCGAGTCCGCCGCCAAGACGGATGTCGGCTGGGGCCACCAGATCCGCAGCTACGTCCTGCAGCCCTACCAGATGGTCAAGGACCTGCGTACCGGGCACGAAACGTCCAACACTGCCGCCGTTCTGGATGGCGATCTCGACGACTTCATGGAAGCCTCGCTGGCGGCGCGCGTCACCGGTTATGCGGACCGCGTCGCCGACGTCGAATAAGGTTTCGGCCGGTGCCATGGGCACCGGCCGAAAACCCCAAGATCCCCGAAAATCAGGATGTTGGCGCCCAGAGCCACCTCGGCGCCCAACAGGTGGACTGCTAGCATGCTGGCGAACTGCAGGCATGATGCATTTGGACTATCCGTTCCACGATCAGGAACACGACCTCAGCGCGGCGACCCCACCGTTGCAATCGCAGCCGCATAGGTAATGCCCCCGCCAAAGGCGACGAGACCCAGCCGGTCGCCCGGCCTGGTGGTCGGCAACGCATCCATCAGCGCGAGCGGGATAGTCGACGAACTGGTATTGCCGAAGGTCCGGATGATGGAGTGGGCGGGCCGGCCCGAGCGGCGGGCGATGGCGTCGATGATCCGCTGATTGGCCTGATGCGGCACCATCAGGTCGATGTCGTCCATGGTGATGCCCTCGGCGGTGCAGGCGGACGTGAGCGTTGAGGTCATGGCGCGCACCGCGTCGGCAAATACCTCGCGCCCGTTCATCCTGATGTAGCCCTCGCCGGCGCGCGGGACGCTCAGCAGTTCGCCCGACTCGGGCGAGCCAGCAATGGTCGGCTGGGCGAAGGTGAAGAGCGCCGGCTGCTCATGGTCGGGTCCCTGGACCAACGACGCCGTCGCCGCGTCGGCGAACAGCACGGCCGTGTTGAAGTCGTTCTGGTCGAGTAGCGGCGAGAGCACTTCCGACGTGACGATCAGTACGCGGGCCGACGGATTGTTGGTGACGAAGTCACGGGCCTGGGCCAGGGCATAGAGGTAGCCCGAGCAGGCCGCATTGATGTCGTAGGCGGGCAGGTTGGCTCGGCCGGCCCGGCTGACCGAGTCGGCGACGCGGCAGGCGAGCGACGGCGTGATGACATCCGGCGTCCCGGTGGTGGCGATCACCAGATCGATCTGGTCGATGCCGAGTTGCTGCTCCTCGAGCAGCTTCTCCGTCGCGGCCGTGGCGAGCGAGAACACGGTCTCGCCGGGCTGCACCCAGCGGCGGCTCTCGATGCCCGTCAGCTTGACGATGTCGCCCGCATCACGCGTCTGCCAGTTGCCGCGCAGATCGGCGTTGTTGACCTTGCGCCCGCCGGCGACCCCGGCGATGCCTGCGACGCCAACCGCGACCGGCGCGCGTCCGACTGTCGCGGGCGCGGCGAGCGTGGTCGCGCGGCGCTTGAGGATGGCGCGGTCGATCCGCTCGGCGGTGGCGGTCGCCTGGCGCGGCGCGGCGCCGGCATCTGCCTCGACGAACATCAGGGGCGCGCCCACGGCGATCTTGTCCTTGAGCGCCACCGGGATCGACAGAACCTTGCCCGACACTGTCGCCTGCACGTCCACTGCCGCCTTGGTGGCTTCGACGACAGCGACGAGGTCGCCGGTCTTGATGACGTCGCCCGGATTCACCAGCAGCTCGACGACCTCGACCTCGTCGTCTGCCGGGCCGGAGCCGATGGCGGCAATGGCAGCCGGGCCGCTCTCGGCCCTTGGCGCTTCCCACTCGAGATCGAACTCGAGCAGAGCCGCGGCTGCCTCCATGATCCGGCGATAGGACGGCAGCGCCTCGATCTGGCGCTCGAACTGGAACGGCACGTGGATGTCGTCGCGCGTGACGCGCCTGGCGGCGACCGGGATGCCGGCCCGCTCCATCACCGTCGCCATCACCTCGGCGCCGAAGCCGGCGGTGTGATTGTCTTCGTGCACGACGAGCAGCCGCTTGGTGCGGCGGACCGAGCGGAGCACTGCGTCCTCGTCCCAGGGCGAGATGGAGCGCAGGTCGATCAGGTCGGTTTCCGCTCCCGCGCCCGACAGCGTTTCCGCTGCCAGCGACGACTGCGCCATCGGGTTGCCCCAGGTGACCAGCGTCAGGTCGTTGCCCTGCCGCGCGATCCGGGCCCGGCCCGGAGCGACGAAGTGGCGATCGATGTCCTCGGACGTGCGGCGATCGGAGAGGTTCAGCGCGCTCTTGGGATAGAGAAAGACCGTCGGACGCTTGCTCTGGAACGCGGCGTTGAGCAGGCCGGCCGCGTCGCCGGCGCTGGAGGGCATGACCACGTCGATGCCGGGCACATGTGCCAGGACGGATTCGAGTGTCTGCGCGTGGAACGGACCCAGCCCAGCCTTGTAGCCACCGCAACTGACCATCAGGATCACCGGCGCCTGCCAGGCGCCGTCGGTCCGCCAGTACATCGAGCCCAGCTCGGAGATGATCTGGTTGAAGGCGAGGGGCAGGAAGTCGGCGAACTGCAGGAACGCGACCGGCCGCTGGCCGGCGAGCGCGCGTCCCACGGAGGTGCCGACGATGGTCGATTCCGACAGCGGCGCGTTGCGCACGCGACCGGGAAAGGCGGTGGACAGGCCCTTGGTAACCCCGAACACGTCGCCCTTGGGATCCTCGATGTCCTGGCCCAGCAGCTGGACATCGCGACTGGCGGCAAGCTGCTCGCGCAGGACGCGGTTCAGCGCCTCGCGCATGGTAAGCGCCGGCGCCTGCGCGTCGCCGCGATACTCCCTGGCCTGGGCGAAGCTGGCCGGGTAGGGGGCCTTGGCCACGCCGGCGGTCCGGGGTGGGGGCTCGGCCCGCGCTCTGGCCGCGGCGGCAGCAACTTCGGCGATGAGGCCGGTTTCGAGCTGGGCCAGGGCAGCGTCGCCCATCTGCGACTCGCGCAGCGATTGCCGGATCGCCTCGAGCGGATCGCGACTCCTGCCGGCCTTGATGTCCTCGGCGGTGCGATACAGCGCCTGGTCGTCGGCATTGGTGTGGTCGGACAGCCGCTCCAGTTCCATCAGGACGATGGAGGGGCCGCGCGTCGCCCGCGTATGCGTGACGGCCGCTTCGAACACGGCGCGGGTCGAACCGAGGTCGACGCCGTCGACGCGCCGGATCGGCAGCCGGAGATAGCTGTCCGCCGGACCTGTCGGCAGGTCGAAGAAGGTCTGTCCGGGCGTCCTGGTCGAGATGGCCCAGTTGTTGTTCTGGATCACGAACACGACCGGCGCGTCGGTTCGCACCGCTTCGCTCACCGCCTCGAGAAACTCGCCCTGCTGGGTGGTGCCGTCGCCGACGCAGCAGATGACCACCGGCGCATCGGGATGCGCCTTCACCGCCTGGGCGTTGCCCACGGCGTGCAGCGCATTGTTGCCCACCGGCCCGACCATCGAGGCGACCTTGAGGCCGCGCGCCGAGTAATGCGCGCTCATCTGCCGCCCGGCCGAATGCGAATTGCCCGTGGCGAGCAGGCTCGAGAAGAATTCGAGCACCGGCATGCCGCGCGCGACCAGGAGTGCCTTGTCGCGATAGTGCAGATGCAGCCAGTCCTCGGGGCCCAGATAGTCGGCGATCAGTGCCGTCGACTCGTGTCCGGCGCCGGAAACATGAAAATGGGCGAGACCCTGCTTGACCAGGTCCTGCTCGACGCGGTCGATCTCTCGGGCGACAAACATCGCCCGGTGGAGCCGCAGCATCGTCGGAATGTCCGAGGTCATCAGCATTGTGGTGGGACCCTAGACCCGGCTGGGGCGAAAAACCAGAACATCAGGCCGTGTTTGCGCGGCTGCATGGCTGATTTGCCCGCGACGTTGCCCCCTTGCATCCTCAGGCACCGAGGAACCGCGCGAGTCGCTTGCCGACCGCGAGATACTTCCCCGGGTCGACGGCCACGTCCCTGAGCCGGACCTCGAAATGCAGGTGCGGTCCGGTCGAACGGCCGGTCGAGCCCACTCGGGCGATCGGGGTGCCGGTGGCGACGATCTGCCCTTCGGTGACGAGAAAGGCGCTCAGGTGCCCGTAGCGGGTGACGAGGCCCGTGCCGTGCGCGATCTCGACGAGGTTGCCGTAGCCCGACTTCATGCCCACGAACGTCACCTTGCCGTAGCCGGCGCTGAGCACCGTGGTCCCCTTCGGGGCGGGGAAATCGATGCCGGCGTGGAAGGCACGGCCGCCGGTGAAGGGGTCCTTGCGATTGCCATAGGTGGAGCTGACGCGGGTCAGCGCGCCCATCGGCTTGTGCACCGGAGCAAGGTCGATGGCGGTGCGCGCCGCCTTGAAGCGGGCCAGGGCCAGGTAGGCCGCATTGGCGTCATCGACGATCCCGGTCGAATCGAGACCATCGGTGGTTGGCGGCAACAGCGGCCCCCCGACGCCCAAGTCGGAATCGTCAGGCATGCTGGGCCTGATGCCGATGCCCTTGAGGGCGTCGAGTATGGTGGTGGTCGACTCGGTGGCGGACCCGGATAGCGCCGCAAGGGCCATGCGGCTGTCGTCCATCATCTGCACCATCGACGAGCTGACCGCCGCCAGGTCCTCGGACGTTGCGCTGGCCGGCGCGACGGTCGCTATCGGAGCGGTGGGCGCCTCGTCGTCATCGGCGGCCGCGCTGGTCGTCGTCGAGGTGTCGATGCCCATCTCGGCGGCCTTCTGGGCCAGCTGCTTGACCAGCTGATGCTGCTCCAGCAGCACTTCCTGCTGCTGGGTCAACTCCTGCAACTGAAGGTTGATGTCACCGGCCTGGGCAAACTGCCGGGAGTGCAGGCGATCCACCTCGACCCGCAGTTGCGCGATGCGGTCCTCATAGGCCGCGACGACCTGGTCGTTCTGGCCAGAGAGCAGCGCTGAGATATCGGGCGCCATCAGGAACCCGACCAGAGTCAGGACGTTGGTGGCCAGCAGACCGGCGAAAAGCGAGTAGAACAGGGCAGGTCGGATGCCGCCGACGCTGCGCGCTGGCGCCTTCTTCGGAGCGGCGCCGAACACCTTGTGAACACCAGCCGAATGGGTACGCACGACTGCGACTCCGGACGCAACTTGATTGCATCCGATGATGGTCCGTTAAGGTTAACAAACGCGAAAAGCTCGGCAGCGCGGGGCTCTCAGCGTGACAGGCCGGCGCGGCGCGCGACCAGTTCGCGGGTCGCTTCGAGCACCTTTGCGGCGTGGCCCTTGATGCGGGTGGCGGGGAAGACGCCGGCGACATTGCCGTCGGGGCCGACGAGCACGGTCACGCGCTTGACCCCCATGAACTCGACGCCGAACATCTTCTTGAGTTGCCAGACGCCGTAGGCCTCGATGGCCTTGCGCTCCGGATCGGCGGCCAGCGTGACGCCGAGGTTGAATTTGTCGCGGAAGGAGCAGTGCTTCTCGACGCTGTCGGGCGAGATGCCGACGACGACCGCGCCGAGCCGCCTGAATTCGGGCATCTGGTCGGTGAACTCGATGTTCTCGAGCGTGCAACCCTCGGTGTCGTCCTGGGGATAGAAGTAGAGCACGACGGGGTGGCCACGATGGTCCGAAAGACGGAACTGCTGGGACGCGTCGGTGGTCAGCTGGAAGTCGGGAGCTGGGGCCCCCACGGTTACAAGCGTCATGTGATGGTCGCGCCCAAGCTGGAGGCACGCCGGATAGCGGCGCTGCCAAGGGGTGTTAGTGCCATATTGCAGCCGGTATCATGAGGCAGTGAACGCCTGCTCGATTTGATTCTACGATAGGGCGACAAAGCGGGCAGCCTCAAGTCGGAAAGCAGTGAAACCTACTCCAGCCCCTGGCTCTCTCCGCAAGCGCTCGGCATGGCGCATACTGGGTAGGATCGCGGTGGCGGCGGTTGCCGCACCTGTCCTGCTGCTCATCGCCCTGTACGCCGTGCTGCTGATCACGCCGATCCCGCTGCCCTTCGTGAGCGCGCAGGTGCGCAACGCCGTGCTCTCGTCCATGCCCGAGGGCAGCCAGCTTGAGCTCGGCGACATGGCGCTGGCGCTGGAGGGCTTCGTCTGGCCGGTGATCCAGTTCAAGCCCGTGACCTACACCGACGTGAAGACCGGAGGCACGGTCAGCATGGAGGCGCTGGAGGTCGGGTTCTCGCCCATCCGCATGCTGGTCGGACAGCCGGGCGCGACGGTCACGGTGGTGGGCCCGCACCTGCAGGTGAACCAGGACCTGTTCGGGCCACGTCTCGCCAAGTTCGAGTATATCGACGAGCCGAACGGCGAACGCACCGTGCGCGTCATCGAGGGGCAGGATGCCTTCCCGCAGGTGAACCTGTCGGCGGGCGGTGTCGACGTGAAGGGGGACGTGCCGGACGCCAGCCTCGGCATCCGGTCCGACAACGATTGGCTCGTCTACAATCTCGAAGCCGCCGCAAAGGGCATCGCCGGCATCGTGCAGCAGGCCAAGCTTGGCAACTTCTCGCGCCTCGTGGTGCGCAACGGCGCGCTCGACATGAACGACGCCCTGTATGGCGTGCTGCGCTACTTCACCAATATCACCCTCGACATCGCGCCCAGCCCGGACGCCAAGACCGCCTCCGGGCAGTTCTCGGCCGAGATCGGTGGCTCGGTGATGAATGGCATCCTCGAGTGGGTCGAGCAGCCGGATGGCGGCGCCCGGATGAAAGCCTCGATCACCAATCTCGACCCGGGCGCATTCGCGCCCTTCGTGGGCGAGCAGGAACAGGCGATCGCCATCGTGGGAACCGCCTCGGTGTCCATCGATGTCGGTTTCACGCCGGACAGCAAGACCACCGATGGGCTGTTCCACATCGACCTGACCGGCATGGATATCCGCGTAAACGACCAGTACTTTCCGATCGCGACGTCGATCGCCGCGGTGACGTGGGATCCGGCCATCGGCCAGTTCAACATGGCGGAGACCCAGGTCAGCGTCGCAGGCAGTACCGGCTATGTCAGCGGTGTATTCAAGCTCGGCCTCGATCCGCTCTACGGTCCGACGGTGGGCATGAAGGTGTCGGCGCGCGATGTCTCGATCCACGACGAACTCGGCGCACCGGCGGAGCCGTTTAGCGAAGTCAATTTCCAAGGCTGGTCCGCGCCGCTCTATGGTGCAACCGGCATCGACCAGTTCGAGGCGAAGAAGGCCGACGGCAGCGTGCTGGTCTCGACCGGCCGCATCGACATGGTACGCCGCGGCACCGGCTTCGAGCTGAACGTCGCCGGCGACGGCCTGTCGGCCGACGACATCAAACGGCTATGGCCCGCGTTCCTCGCCAAGGAGTCGCGGGACTGGTTCGTCAAGAACGTCATCGGCGGGCGCATCAAGAAGTCGACGATGCGGTACGCCTTCCCGGTCGGCTCGCTGGGCCAGCCCGGGGAGAACAAGCCGCTGCCCAAGAATGCCATTTCGATCGAGATCACCGGCGTCGGCGTTCAGATCAAGGCGCTCGACACGATGGACCCGATCACCATCGAAGGCGAGATGAAACTGAGCCTGCGCGACAGCGACGTCACGATCTCGGGCGACGGCGCGACGATTCCGACGCCGAAGGGCAACATCTCGATTGCCAATGCCGGATTCATCATCGGGTCGAACAGCGACACGGAAGCGGTGTACGAGATCTCGGGCGATCTCTCCGGGGGCATCCCGGCCCTTATCGCATGGGCGCGCCAGAACCAGCCCGATGCGCTGAAGCAGGCGGCCCTCCCGTTCAATCCCGATGTGCTTTCGGGGCAGGTCTCGCTCGGGCTGGTGGCGACCATCGTTACCGACAAGGCGACGAACAAGCCCAAGAGCATGGACTATGTCGTCAATGGCACGCTGCAGGATCTCGGGACGACAAGTCCGATCGATGGCCATAGCCTCGGCAAGGGCGAACTCACGTTCCGGGTGACGCAGGCCGGGTTCAATATCGGTGGCTCGGCGGAACTGGACGGCGTAGCCGCCGATGTCGCGGCGAGGGGGACGATGGACCCCAAGAAGCCGGACGTCGTCGTGACCGCCAAGATCGACTCGGGCGCCTTCAAGAAGTTCGGCGTCGACACCTCGGCTTTTCTCGACGGGCCGCTGACCCTTGCCGTCAAGCCAATGGCCGACGGCAGCGCGCAACTGGTTGCGGACCTGGGACAGGCCAGCCTCAACATCAAGGACCTGGGCATCAGCAAGGCCGCGGGCGTGCCCGGAAGTGCCAAGGCGCAGATCAAGCTGACCGGCGACGTGGTCGACGTCAGTGCGCTGGATGTCGGTTTCGGCGACGTCAAGCTGGAGGGCAGCCTCGGTTTCGATGTCAAGCAAGGGCTGCAGTCCGCGGAGTTCACCAACTTCGCACTGAGCCCGGGCGACCAGGCGCAGATCACCCTGACGCCCATCCGCAACGGGTACCAGGTGCGCCTGCGCGGCGACCAGCTCGATCTCAAGCCAATGCTGCAGCGCTTCTTCAGCCTCTCGGGCGACTCGACCGGCGGGCCGCAGGCGACAGCCATCGACCAGACCATCGCCGTCGATCTCGAGCTCAAGCGCGCGCTCGGCTTCTACAAGACCACCGCGTTCAACGTGAACCTCGACCTCGTGCTGCGCGGCACCGACCTGCAGAAGGTGAACCTGCAGGCCAACCTCGGCGGCGACAGGAGCGTGTCGGTCACCACCAATCCGACGCCGGACGGCAAGGTCATGTCCGTGGCCTTCAACGACCTCGGCACGCTGCTCAGACTGATGAACGTCTATCCCAACATGGAGGGCGGGCAGGGAAGTCTCGTGGTCGAGACGATCACGGACCAGAAGATCGACCAGGGCACGTTCAACCTGCACAACTTCGCCTTCGTCAACGAGAGCAACGTCGCGCAGATTCTCGGCAACCACAGCGAGTCGCGCGCCATGATCGCCCGCTCGAACAAGCTCGAGTTCAAGAGCGCAGAGGCCGACTTCATCCGGCGCAAGGACCGGGTCGAGATCACTGATGCGGTCCTGGCGGGAGCCACCGTGGGTGGCACCGCACGCGGCTTCATCTACACCGACAAGCGAAGGTTCGACCTGTCGGGCACGTACGTGCCGATGTTCGGGCTCAACAATGCCTTCGTGAAGCTGCTCGGGCCGCTGGCCGGTCGCGAGGGCGAGGGGCTCTATGGGGTCACCTTCGCGGTCAAGGGGCCGCTCGACAATCCCGAATTCAAGATCAACCCGATGTCGGCGCTGGTCCCAGGTGCGTTCCGGCGCATGTTCGAGTACCGTGCCAAGGAAATCCCGCGCGTCGAGTAGGCTTGATCTCGATCAAGCGCGCCGCTGCGGTGGCGGGTAGGACGTTCACATCTGGTGCAGAGGTATTCGAAATGTATTCCCATATTCTCGTGGCCGTGGATGGCTCCGACCTGGCGGGCCGCGCCCTTGACCATGCCTTGCAGCTGGCGAAGGCGCTCGGCTCGCAGGTCACCGTCGTCACGGTGACCGAGCCGGCGGCGCTGGTTGGCGGCGGCTACGGCGCCGTGGCGGGCACCGCCTACGATCCGATTCCGGAACTGATCGAGGCCCAGGAGCAGGGCGCCAAGGCATTGCTCGCGAAGGCTGTCGAAACTGCGAAGGCCGCGGGCATCGATGCCAAGACCGCCTATGTCAGCGACAGCTTCCCGGCCGAAGGAATCATCTCGACGGCCAACGACATCAAGGCCGACCTGATCGTGATGGGCTCGCACGGTCGCCGAGGTTTCGGTCGCCTGCTGCTCGGCAGCCAGACCAACAACGTGCTCGCGCACACCACCATCCCGGTGTTGGTGACCCGCTGACGGCATGAATTAGTCCATACCGCGTGATAGGCTGATCTCCACGGAGGTCAGCCGAGCCCTCCCGGGTCATTGTCGTGCGCGTGTTCCACGGCGGCCAGGATCGGGAGCGAATCCTGAAGGGCGCCAAACACAGTGAAGCCGGTTCCTAGACCGGCTTCAGCAGCGCGTGTTTCTTCTTGCCGACCGACAGCTTGATCACGCCCTCGGGCAGGAGCGCGCTCGTGCCGAGCGAGGTGCGCTCGTCCGTCACCGCCTCGTCGTTGACGCGCACCGCGCCCGACTGGACATGACGGCGTGCCTCGCCATTCGAGCCGGCTAGCCCAACCGTAACCAGCGCATTCAGCAGGCCCAGGCCGGCGGCAAGGTCGCCCCGGGAGACCTCGGTGGTCGGCAGCGACAGGTCGATTGCTCCAACCTCGAACGTTGCCGCGGCGGTCGCGGCGGATTTCTCGGCCGCGTCGCGGCCGTGGACGATGGCGGTGACCTCGGTGGCGAGGATCTTCTTGGCTTCGTTGAGTTCCGATCCGCCGAGTGCCTCGAGCTTTGCGATCTCCTCGAGGGGCAGGCGGGTGAAGATCTTCAGCCACTTGCCGACATCGGCGTCCTCGGTATTCCGGAAGTACTGCCAGAAATCATACGGGCTGAAGAGGTCGCCGTTGAGCCAGACGGCACCCGAGGCCGACTTGCCCATCTTTTCGCCCGACGACTTGGTGAGCAGCGGCGTCGTCAGGGCGTAGAGCTGCGGGCCACCCATCTTGTGGCTGAGTTCGACGCCGTTGATGATGTTGCCCCACTGGTCGGAGCCGCCCATCTGCAACACCGCACCATACTGCTTGTTGAGCACGGTGAAGTCGTAGCCCTGCATGATCATGTAGTTGAATTCGAGGAAGGTCAGCGACTGCTCGCGCTCGAGCCGCATCTTCACGCTGTCGAAGCTCAGCATGCGGTTGACCGAGAAATAGCGGCCGATCTCGCGCAGGAACTCGACGTAGTTGAGCTTCAGCAGCCAGTCGGCATTGTTGACCATGACCGCATCCGTCGGGCCATCGCCGTAGCGCAGGATGCGGCTGTAGACCTTCTTGATGCTCTCGATATTGCTGTTGATCTTTTCGACCGTGAGCACCTGGCGTTCCGCCTCGCGGCCGGTCGGGTCGCCGACCATGGAGGTGCCGCCGCCCATCAGGCTGATCGGCCGGTGTCCAGTCTCCTGCAGCCAGTAGAGCAGCGTGACCGTGATCAGGTTGCCGATATGGATCGAGGTCGCCGTGGCGTCATAGCCGACATAGCCCGTGATCGTCTCCTTGGCGGCGAGGGCGTCCAGCCCTTCCGGATCGGAAATCTGGTGGATGAAGCCACGCTGATCGAGGACGTTCAGGAAATCTGACTTGTACTTGGCTGCCATGGCTGTTGCCCGGTTTCTCAGGGTGGTCCCGGCTTTCACCGGGTCATCCCCGCGAAAGCGGGGATCTCTGTTTGCTGTGGTTGTTCCGGAAAACGGAGGTTCCCGCTTTCGCGGGAATGACCCCGTGGGTGTGGGGAGTCGAGCAAGGCGCCCCTTGCAGCCCGCTAGCGCCCCTTGCCCGCCGCGATTTCCGCGCGGCGCCGGTCAAGATAATCGGCGCAACGCTCGGTCAGCTCGTCGATCTTGCCCTCGTAGAAGTGATTGGCACCATCGACGATCTGCTGTTCGATGGTGATGCCCTTCTGCGTCTTGAGCTTGTCCACCAGCTTCTGCACCGACTGCGGCGGCGCCACGCGGTCCTTTTCGCCATGGATGATCAGCCCGGAGGAGGGGCAGGGGGCGAGGAAGGAGAAGTCGTAGAGGTTTTCCGGCGGGGAGACCGAGATGAAGCCCTCGACCTCGGGGCGGCGCATGAGCAGCTGCATGCCGATCCAGGCGCCGAACGAGAAGCCGGCGATCCAGCAGCCACGCGACTCACGGTTGAGGCTTTGCAGCCAGTCGAGCGCCGCGGCCGCATCGGAGAGTTCGCCGATACCGTGATCGAACAGGCCCTGCGAGCGGCCGACGCCGCGCGAGTTGAAGCGCAGCACCGAGAAGCCCCGGTTCGCGAACATGTAGAACAGGTTGTAGACGATCTGGTTGTTCATCGTGCCGCCGAACTGCGGATGCGGATGCAGCACGATGGCGATCGGGGCGTTGGGGTCCTTGCCCTGCTGGTAACGCCCCTCGAGGCGCCCCTCAGGTCCGTTGAAGATGACTTCTGGCATAGATCGTTTCCTTGGCCCCGCCGGTCTTATGCGCTGTGCTCATGGCTGAGCGCCGCAGCCGGTCTCTCGGCTTGACGAATGGTGCGCCGCTGCCTAAACATGGGCCGAAAACTCCAGTTTCGAACAATTCTAAACTGGGTTTTCGAAGGCGGCAGTTGGTGTTCCAACCGCTTCCGGTTGCTGGTGAGCGCTCCTTGTAGAGAAAGTGAGCGCCCGATTTCAAGAATTGTTTCGGGCTCCAGCGAACGCCTCGGTGTCGCGGCTGCCCTTCTAGCGGACGAGCGAGTTCCCGGGTTCATGGCGCGACAGGCGATCTACCTCGATCACAATGCGTCGGCACCGCTGCTGCCGGAGGCGCGGGCTGCCGTTGTCGCGGCCCTCGACCTGGTTGGCAATCCCTCGTCCGTGCATGCCGAGGGCCGGGCCCTGCGTGCAGTCATCGACAAGGCGCGCGCCCAGGTTGCGCGGCTCGCCGGTGCCGAGCGTGACCAGGTCGTATTCACGTCCACTGCCACCGAAGCGATCACACAGGCGATCGTCGGCGGCGCCAGGGCGTTCAGCGTCGATGCCATCGTGGTGTCCGCTGGTGAGCATGCGGCGGTGCTGAAGGCTGCCGAGGCGACGGGTCTGCCGGTGAAGAAGGTTGGCCTCGACAGCGACGGCTATATCAAGGTCGAGGAGATCGCCGCAGCCATCGCGGCCGCCGATCTCGTCGGCATGCGCCTGCTCGTGGCGGTGCACCTGGTCAACAACGAGACCGGCATTGTCCAGCCTGTCGATCGCATCGAGGTGCTGGTGGGGCCGAGCCCACACTACCTGTTTGTCGACGCGGCCCAGGCCTTCGGTAAGTTCGGACTGGAATTCGCCTCGCGCGCACCCGATATGATGGCGATCAGCGGCCACAAGATCGGCGGTCCGGCCGGTGCAGCTGCCCTGCTGGTCAAGGGCCATGCCGACCAGGTGCGGTTGATCCCCGGCGGCGGCCAGGAAAGCGGGCGTCGCGGCGGCACCGAGAATGCAGCGGCGATCGCCGGCTTCGGTGCGGCCTGCGAGGTATTCGCGGAGCGCTTCTACCACGCAAACGTGAGCGAACTGGTGCGCGTGGCGGAAGATGGCATGCGACTGATCGCGCCCGATCTCGTTGTATTTGGCGAGACGGGTGGGCGCATCGGCAATACTTCGAACTTCGCCGTGCCGGGCCTCGGGAATGCCGTGGCGATGATGGGGCTGGACCTCGCCGGGATCGCGGTCTCGTCCGGCTCGGCCTGCTCGTCGGGCAAGGTCGGCCCCAGCCATGTGCTCGAGGCCATGGGCGTGCCGGCCGAACTCGGCGAATGTGCAATGCGAGTGAGCTTCGGCTGGTCCTCCTCGATCGAGGACGTCGAGGCTTATCTCAAGGGTTTCAGCGAAGTCGTGGGGCGTCATCGCGCCCGCCACGGCGTCGCAGCATAGGAAGAAGACGATGGCCCGTTACGATATCCCCACCTTGAAGGAAGAGATCGAGGACGACACCGTCGAGAAGGTGCTCGCGCTCGATGTCGAGAACTACAAGTACGGATTCGAGACCAAGCTCGAGGTCGAACGCGCGCCCAAGGGGCTGAGCGAAGAGGTCATCCGCTTCATCTCGATGAAGAAGGAAGAGCCCGAGTGGATGCTCGAGTGGCGCCTCGACGCCTACAAGCGCTGGCTCACCATGGATGAGCCGACCTGGGCCAAGGTGCACTACCCCAAGATCGACTTCCAGGACATGTACTACTACGCGGCGCCGAAGAGCTCGAACCGGCCGAAGTCGCTGGACGAGGTCGATCCGGCCCTGCTCGAGATGTACGAGAAGCTGGGCGTGCCGCTGAAGGAGCGCGAGCTGCTGGCCGGGGTCGAACAGCCCAGGGTGGCCGTGGATGCGGTGATCGACTCGGTCTCGGTCGCGACCACGTTCCGCGCCGAGCTGAACAAGATGGGCATCATCTTCTGCTCGATCAGCGAGGCCATCCGCGAGTACCCGGACCTCGTGAAGCAGTACCTCGGCTCGGTCGTGCCGGTCAGCGACAACTACTACGCGACGCTGAACTCTGCGGTCTTCACCGACGGCTCGTTCTGCTACATCCCCAAGGGCGTGCGCTGCCCGATGGAGCTTTCGACCTACTTCCGCATCAACGAGGCCAAGACCGGCCAGTTCGAGCGCACGCTGCTGATCGCCGACGAGGGCGCCTACGTGAGCTATCTCGAAGGCTGCACGGCGCCGGCGCGCAACGAGCACCAGCTGCATGCGGCGGTGGTCGAGCTGGTGGCCATGAAGGACGCCGAGATCAAGTACTCGACGGTCCAGAACTGGTTCCCGGGCGACAAGGACGGCAAGGGCGGGGTCTATAACTTCGTCACCAAGCGCGGCGACTGCCGCGGCGACAACTCCAAGATCAGCTGGACGCAGGTGGAAACCGGTTCGGCCATCACCTGGAAGTACCCGAGCTGCATCCTGCGCGGCGACAATTCGTCGGGCGAGTTCTACTCGATCGCCATTTCGAACGGCTACCAGCAGGTCGACAGCGGCACCAAGATGCTGCACCTGGGCAAGAACACCACGAGCCGGATCATTTCCAAGGGCATCGCGGCGGGGTTCTCGGACAACACCTATCGCGGCCAGGTCTCGGCCCACGCCAAGGCCAAGGGCGCCCGCAACTTCACGCAGTGCGACAGCCTGCTGATCGGCGACAAGTGCGGCGCGCACACCGTGCCCTACATCGAGAGCCGCAACGCATCGGCCGTGTTCGAGCACGAGGCGACGACGTCCAAGATTTCCGACGACCAGATGTTCTATTGCATGCAGCGCGGGCTCTCTGAGGAGGAAGCGGTGGCGCTGATCGTCAACGGCTTTGTCCGCGATGTACTGCAGCACCTGCCGATGGAGTTCATGGTCGAGACGCAGAAGCTGATCTCGATCTCGCTCGAAGGCAGCGTCGGCTAGCCCCGGTTTCAAATCTCGCGAGGCGCCCCTGGCGACTCCGGATCACGTTTTGGAGAAGATAATGACCACCCCAATGCTCGAAATCCGCAACCTGCATGTCCGCATCGAGGAGCGTGAGATCCTCAGGGGCGTGAACCTGATCGTGCCCAAGGGTGAAGTGCACGCCATCATGGGCCGGAACGGTTCGGGCAAATCGACGCTGAGCTATGTGCTCGCCGGAAAGGAAGACTACGAGGTCACCGAGGGCGAAGTGCTGCTCGACGGCGTGAACATCCTCGAGATGGAGCCGTCGGACCGCGCCGTGGCCGGGCTGTTCCTCGCCTTCCAGTACCCGATCGAAATCCCGGGCGTCGCCACCATGACCTTCCTCAAGGCGGCGCTCAATGCGCAGCGCAAGGCGCGCGGCGAGAGCGAAATCTCGACGCCCGACTTCATGAAGGCGGTCAGGGATGCCGGCAAGGCGCTGCATATCGACGCCGACATGCTGAAGCGTGCCCTCAATGTCGGTTTCTCCGGCGGCGAGAAGAAGCGCGCCGAGATCCTGCAGATGGCGCTGCTGAAGCCCAAGATGTGCATTCTGGACGAGACCGACTCCGGCCTCGACATCGACGCGCTCAAGGTCGTGTCCGACGGCGTGAACGCCCTGCGCGGGCCGGATCGCTCCATGCTTGTCATCACGCACTACCAGCGTCTGCTCAACCACATCGTGCCGGATGTCGTGCATGTCTTCTCCGACGGCCGTGTCGTCGAGTCGGGGGGCAAGGACCTGGCGCTCGAACTCGAGGGCAAGGGCTATGCGGGCTTCGACGAGGAGAAGGCGGCGTGAGCGTCCACGTACCGGTTCGTCTCGGCCCCGCCGAGAGCAAGCTGATCGAACAGCTGACGGCGGCTGGTGCAGTCGCCGAGGCCGAGCGTCTCACCGGCTCCGGCCTGCCGACACGCCGTGTCGAGGCTTATCATTACACCGACCTGAAGCAGTTGCTCCGCGCCGTGCCGGAACTCGCTGGCGCAGCCGAGGCGGCCAGTGCCCCGGCGCTCCGCGTCGCCGGTGCGCATCAGTTGATGATCGCCAACGGCATCGTGCAGGAGTCCGGCACGGCCCCCGCTGGTGTCATCGTCGGCAAGACGACGGGCGGCGTGTTGTCGACGCGTGACGACATCGTTACCCGTTTGAACAATGCCCTTGTCGGGGAAGCGCTGACCCTCGAGCTGGACGGCTCGGTCGATCCGGTGATCCAGATCGACCGCCGCACCGAGGGTGGGGCCGGACATTCCACCAGTGCCGCCAAGATCTATGTCGGCGACGGCAGCAGCGCGGTGATCCTCGATACCTATTCGGGCAGCGACGAGGCGCACCTCGGCAATCACGCTACCTACCTGGCGCTGGGCAAGAACGCCAAGGTGACGCACATCACCGTCAACCTTGCCGGCTCGAAGGCCACGCACTTCGCCTCCAACGAGTACCACCTCGCCGAGGGCGCGCAGTTGCGGACGCTGATCATCAATGCCGGCGCCGCGCTGAGCCGCACGCAGCTCTTCCCGAAGTACGAGGGCGCGGGCGCCCATGCCGACGTGACCGGGCTCAACCTCGTGTCGGACGGCCAGCACGCCGACATCACCATGGACGCGCTGCACGCCGTGCCGCATACGTCCTCCAAGCCGCTGTTCAAGTCGATCGCCCGCGGTCGTTCCAGGGCCGTGGTGCAGGGTCGGCTGGTCGTGGCGCGTGACGCGCAGAAGACCGACGCCAAGCTGATGAGCCAGGGGCTGATGCTGTCGGACGAGGCGGAAATCCTCGCCAAACCCGAGCTCGAGATCTACGCCGACGATGTGGTCTGCGGCCACGGCGCGACGAGCGGGCAGCTGGACGAGGACCACATGTTCTACCTGTTGAGCCGCGGCATACCCAAGGCCGAGGCGGAGACCATGCTGGTGCGGGCGTTCCTCGCCGAGCTGATCGATCCGATCGAGGACCAGGCGCTCAACGAGGCGCTGACGGACGTGGTCGACGGGTGGCTGGCGCGGGGCTGATCCGCAAGAAAGGCCCCCTCACCCGGAGCACTGCGTGCTCCGACCTCTCCCCCAAGGGAGAGGTGGTGGTGGGGCGATATGGTGCCTCAGTCACCTCTCCCTTGGGGGAGAGGTCGCCGCGAAGCGGCGGGTGAGGGGGCCTTCGCAGCCCCATTGGATAGTAGATGACCTTCGACCTCGCCAAAGTCCGTGCCGATTTCCCGATCCTCGAGGAGAAGATCCACGGGCATCGGCTGGTCTATCTCGACTCGGGCGCATCGGCGCAGAAGCCGAATGCGGTGCTGGACAAGATGGACTGGGCGCATCGGCACGCCTACGCCAACGTACATCGCGGCCTGCACACGCTCGCCAACCGGGCGACCGAGGCCTACGAGGATGGGCGAAAGGCCGTGCAGCGCTTCATCAATGCCGGCCGGACCGAGGAGATCATCTTCACGCGCTCGGCCACCGAGGCGATCAACCTCGTGGCGTCGTCGTTCCTCGGGCCGCGGATCGGGGAGGGCGACGAGATCGTGCTCTCGATCATGGAGCACCACTCCAACATCGTGCCGTGGCACTTCCACCGCGAGCGCAAGGGTGCGGTGCTGAAGTGGGTCGACGTCGCCGATGACGGGAGCTTTTCGCTCGACAGGTTCGAGCAGGCGCTGTCGCCGAAGACCAGGATGGTCGCCATCACGCACATGTCGAACGTGCTGGGCACGGTGACGCCGATCAAGCAGATCATCGAGATCGCGCATGCGCGCGGCATTCCGGTGCTCGTCGACGGCAGCCAGGGCGCGGTGCACCGCAAGGTCGACGTGCAGGATCTCGGCGCGGATTTCTACGTCTTCACCGGCCACAAGCTCTACGGCCCGACCGGCATCGGCGTGCTCTACGGCAAGTACGAACTGCTCGCCGACATGCAGCCGTTCAACGGTGGCGGCGAGATGATCGATACCGTGACGATGGACGCCATCACCTACAACGAACCGCCGCACCGCTTCGAGGCGGGCACGCCGCCGATCGTCCAGGCGATCGGGCTCGGCGCGGCGATCGATTATGTGGAGAGTATCGGACACGGCGCTGCCGAGACGCACGAAGCGGAACTGACCGCTTACGCGTTGGAGCGGCTGGGCCGCATCAACTCGCTGCGCCTGATCGGCACCGCGCCGGGCAAGGGCGGTATCTTCTCGTTCGAGCTCAAGGGCGCCCATGCCCATGACGTCTCGACCATCCTCGACCGCTACGGCATCGCCGTGCGCGCCGGGACGCACTGCGCCATGCCGCTGCTGAAGCGGTTCGGAGTCACCTCTACCTGCCGCGCTTCCTTCGGCCTATATACCGGCAGGGATGATATCGATGCGCTGGTCGAGGGCATTGAGAAGGCGCGAAGCTTCTTCGCGTAGGGGCGCGAAGCCGTTTCGCCTTAAGGATTTGAGATGATGGACGAAGCAAACGACCTGCCTGCCGAAGCCGAGGCGCCCGAGGCCGCTGCGGGCGATGTGCTGCGCATCACGCCGAACGTGTCCGGCGCGCTGCCTCCCGACGAGGTCGAGCGGATTACCAAGGACCTGATCGGCGCCCTGAAGACGGTCTATGACCCGGAAATCCCGGTCGACATCTATGAGCTCGGGCTCATCTACAAGGTCGACCTGGACGATGACCGGAACCTTGCGATCGACATGACGCTCACCGCGCCGGGCTGCCCGGTGGCAGGCGAGATGCCGGGCTGGGTCGAGAACGCGGCCATGTCGGTCGAGGGCATCCAGAATGTCACTGTCAACATGGTGTATGATCCACCGTGGGATGCGTCGCGCATGAGCGAAGAAGCCCAGGTCGCGCTCAACTGGTGGTAATCCCGAGCGAAGCGGTCTATATATCGTCTTGTTACGATGAAGGTCTGTAGCGATGGCCCTGAAGATCATGAGCCTCACCGATGCCGCTGCCGAGCGCATCAACGAGATCATCGAGGATAGCGACAAGCCGGTCGTGGGCGTGCGCGTCGGCATCAAGAACGCCGGCTGTGCAGGGCAGGCCTACACGCTCGACTACGTGGCCGAGCCGGTCGCCGGCGACGACCATGTCGAGGACAAGGGCGTGCACGTCTTCGTCGAGCCCAAGGCGACGCTGTTCCTGCTCGGCACGGTGATGGATTTCGAGGAGGACATCCTGAAATCCGGCTTCACCTTCAAGAACCCCAACCAGACCGGCGAATGCGGCTGCGGCGAAAGCGTGCAGCTCAAGCCAGCCGACCTGAAGGCCCTGGCCGAGGCGCGCGCGCACGCCTGAGCTTTCCGCAGGTTCGAAGGGCCCAGAGTTCCCGCTTTCGCGGGAATGACCGGTGAGCCCGGCGGCCCGGCGTGTGGCGATTGGATCCGCAAGTGTTGCATCCTCGGCGCGAACTCCGCTAAACCCGTCGGGCTTGCTTCAACCTCACCCCGGCGACAGGACCGGGCCAATCGACAGATCGATGTGTCCGGCGCTGCCGGAGTGAGAGCGGCTTCGACCGCTGATTGACGGAGTCTCCAAGTGACCGCCGCTCTCCACGCAAAGCTCGAGGCTTTGACGATAGTCCCGCCCGACCATCCGCTCGTCGGTCGCGTGACTCCGCCGGGATCGAAATCGATCACAAATCGCGCGCTCCTGCTGGCTGCCCTCGCGAAGGGGACGAGCCACCTCACCGGCGCGCTCAAGAGCCGCGACACCCAGTTGATGGCGCGGGCGCTCGAGCAGATGGGGATCACCGTCGAGGAGCCCGACGCGACCAGCTTCGTCGTCACCAGCGACGGCACGTTCAAGGCACCGACGGAAGCGCTGATGCTCGGTAATGCCGGCACGGCGACCCGCTTTCTCACCGCTGCCGTGTCGCTGGTGAGGGGCAGGGTGGTCATCGACGGCGACGAGGCGATGCGCAAGCGCCCGATCGAGCCGCTGCTCGTCGCCCTCCGCTCGCTCGGTATCGATGCGGCGAGCGAGACGGGCTGTCCACCCGTGGTGATCAACGGGACCGGTACCTTTGGTTCGGGGCGGGTCGAGATCGATGGCGGGTTGTCCAGCCAGTACGTATCGGCCCTGCTCATGGCTGCTCCGTTCGGCCAAGGCCCGATCGAGGTGGCGTTGACCGGCAAGGACCTCGATGCGCGCGGCTATGTGAACCTGACGCTGGCCGCGATGCGGGCCTTCGGCGCCGACGTGACGCAGGTTGACGAGATGACCTGGCGCGTGCAGCCGACCGGCTACCGCGCCACCGATTTCCACATCGAGCCCGACGCCTCGGCCGCTACCTATCTCTGGGCGGCGGAAGCCCTGACCGGCGGCAGGATCGACCTGGGCGTGCCGATGGACGCATTCACCCAGCCCGATGCCGAGGCGGCAAAGCTGATCCGGATGTTCCCGCGCATGCCCGCCGTTATCGATGGCTCGCAGATGCAGGACGCAGTGCCGACTCTGGCCGTGCTCGCCGCCTTCAACGAGACCCCCGTTCGTTTCGTCGGGATCGCCAACCTGCGGGTGAAGGAGTGCGACCGTATCTCGGCGCTGTCGACCGAGCTCAACCGCATCCGTCCCGGGCTGGCGCGCGAGGAGGGGGACGATCTGGTCGTCAACTCCGACCCTGCGCTCGCCGGGCAGGTGCTGCCGACCAGCATCGAGACCTACGAGGACCACCGCATCGCCATGAGCTTTGCGCTCGCCGCGCTGAGGATTGGCGGCATCTCGATCCTCGACCCCGCATGCGTCGGCAAGACCTATCCCGGCTACTGGGACGCCTTGCGCTCGCTGGGGGTGGAGACGATCGACAGCTAGGCGGCACCCACCGCCGCGAGGTCGTCCCGCGCGAGTTCGTTTTCGCTGACCACCTTGTTCCGCCCACCGTGCTTGGCGGCGTAAAGGCAGCGGTCGGCCCGCTCGATCAGGCTCGATTGAGTATCGGACGGTCGGAAGCACGCGACGCCGAACGAGGCGGTAACGCGGCCCAGCTTCTCGTTGGTCGAACGCTTCAACAATTCCTTGGCGTGGATGGCCTTGCGGATGTTGTCGGCGACGATCACCGCCCCCTCAAGGTCCGTGTCCGGCAGCACCGCCGCGAACTCCTCGCCGCCGTAGCGGGCCGCGATGTCCTTGCCCTTGATGTTTGACTTGAGCGTCATCGCGACGAGGCGCAGCACCTGGTCACCGGTCTGGTGCCCCCAGGTGTCGTTGAAGCGCTTGAAATGATCAATGTCGACAAGCAGCAGGCAGAGGTGCTGCCCGGTTTCGCGCGAGCGCCCCACGGCGTGGGCTAGCCCTTCGTCAAAGGCCTTGCGGTTGTGTATCTTGGTCAGCGGGTCGAGCAGCGCCTCGCGGCGGACGTCGTCGAGGTCGCGCTGCAGGGCTTCGATGTCGTCGCGTGACGCCTGGAGGCTCATTTCGAGGCGGTGGTTGGCATCCTGCATGCGGCGGGTCTCGGCGAGCAGGGCGCTGGCCAGGGTCCGCAGTTCCGCCGCGTCGTGCTCATCCTGGCCCAGGTCGCCGCTGGCGACCTGCAGCGACGCCGAATAGGCGGAGGCAGTGGTCATCGCTGAATCGATGGCGTCGTGAACGGCGACGATCCGCTTCGACATGCGCTCCGACACGCCCGACATGCGGGCATTGGTGTCCTGCGCCTTCAGGAACTCATTGTAGAGCCGCTCGGCGATGTCGGAGGTGACATGGCCTTCGCGAAAGATCTCGTTGACACGATTGTTGAGCGCCGGGTTCACACCTGTCGCATAGGTATAGAGCAGCTCGTAGAACTGCGGGTAGGGCGGGATAAGGGCGCGCTTGAGCAGTTCAAGTGCCGACGACGCGTAGCCAAGCGCCCGCCTGAATTCCTGTTCTGACACGGCTCCCCCAAGGCTCCGACCCTCGTCGGTAGATCGGAAAGCATTTTCCGACCTTCAGACTTAATGAGCGGTAAAAGCGGAGGCCGTTGCCAGCAATTCTACGCAGATGTGATCGGTTTTTCTGTTGATCCCGTCGTCATCGACGAAGAAGGAAGGCGGGAACTGGCCCGTCGGTGCCGAATGGCGAATCGGCGACTATGCCTTCGATCGGTTGGTCTGCAGAACTACGGGCCGGCGCCTCGGCTTCACCGGAGCGCCGGCTGCCGCGGCGCGGGCGCTCGTTGCGCGCAGTGCGCTCGTGGCGCTCACGCCTCGGTGCGGGCTCTGCCCGGGCCTCGCCGTTCGGCGTGCCGGTCGGTTCCGCGCTCCCGGCCAGACGCGCCTCGGGAATGTCCTTGGCGATCAGCTTGGTGATCGCATCCACGTATTTGCCGTCCGACGGCGCCACCAGCGTCACGGCGACGCCGGAGCGGCCCGCGCGGCCAGTGCGGCCGATGCGGTGCACGTAGTCTTCAGCATGCGTCGGCACGTCGAAGTTGAATACGTGGCTCACCGCGGGAATGTCGAGGCCGCGTGCCGCAACATCGCTGGCCACGAGCAGCTGGAGCTTGTCGGTCTTGAACGCGTCGAGCGTTTCCATGCGGCTCTTCTGGTCCATGTCGCCGTGCAGCCCGGCGGCGGAGAAGCCATGCTTCTCGAGCGAGCGGGCGAGGGTGGCGACATCACGCTTGCGGTTGCAGAAGATGATCGCGTTCTTGAGGTTCTCTTCACCACGGATCAGGCGGCGCAGGGCGTCGCGCTTTTCCTCGGGCTTGCCCGAGACGCGTACAAGCCGCTGCTCGATCGTGTCGGCGGTCGAATTCTGGCGCGCCACTTCGATCTTGATCGGATCGCGCAGGAAGCGCGCCGTGAGGCGCTGAATCTCGGGCGGCATGGTGGCCGAAAAGAACAGGGTCTGGCGGCGCGTGGGCAGCAGCCCGCAGATGCGCTCGATATCGGGGATGAAGCCCATGTCGAGCATGCGGTCGGCCTCGTCAATGACGAGGATGTCGACGCCGGTGAGCAGGATGCGGCCGCGCTCGAACTGGTCGAGCATGCGACCGGGTGTTGCGATCAGCACGTCCGCGCCACGATCGAGCACCTTGTTCTGGTCCTCGAACGACACACCGCCGATCAGCAGCGCGACGTTGAGCCTGTGGTTCTTGCCGTACTTCTCGAAGTTCTCGTGCACCTGGGCAGCGAGTTCGCGCGTCGGCTCGAGGATAAGGGTGCGGGGCATGCGGGCCCGGGCCCTTCCGCTCTCGAGAAGGGTCAGCATGGGAAGGACGAAGGAGGCCGTCTTGCCCGTTCCCGTCTGGGCGATGCCGATAATGTCCCGCTTTTCAAGGACATGCGGGATTGCCTGGGCCTGGATATCGGTAGGCTTGGTGTAGCCGGATGCGGCAACCGCATCGATTACCTTGGCGCTAAGGCCGAGCCCGGAGAAGTCATTTGCCAAATCAGTGGTCCGCTCAAGTCGGTAGGGCAGGTCGACGAGCAGTTACTTGAGGAACAGCGGGTCGACATCTCGTCGCGGGGCGCAGCCGTTCCAGCCTCGGCTGCACTCACGGCAACCCATCCGGACTCCGCCCTTCCGGAAGTGCGCGCGACGCGCCCGGAACATAGTGGAAACCCTTTGCGAGTCAACGAGATTCGCGGCGCCTTGCTTAACCGAGTGATGAACTCGGGTGGACTGCGTTTCGCAGCACGCAGTGAGCCGGAAGTATTCGCTAGATATCCAGGTCCGTGACGAACGCGGCGTTTTCCTGGATGAACTCGAAGCGGGCCTCCGGCCGGTTGCCCATCAGGCGCTCGACGGTCGACCTGGTGGCGTCCTGGTCGTCCTTGACGCGTACCTGCAGCAGTGTGCGGGTCCTCTTGTCCATGGTCGTTTCGCGCAGGTGCACATAGGGCATCTCGCCCAGCCCTTTGAAGCGCGTGATGTCCGGCTTCTTGCCCTTGAACTCGCTGGCAATGATCGCATCGCGATGCGCGTCGTTCATCGCATAGGCGACCTTGGGACCATGGCTGATGCGGTAGAGTGGCGGCATGGCGAGGTAGAGGTGCCCGCCGTCGATGAGCTGAGGCATCTCCTGGAAGAAGAACGTCATCAGCAGGGACGCGATATGCGCCCCGTCGACGTCGGCGTCGGTCATCAGGATGATCTTGTCGTACCGGAGGTCGTCGTCGCGGTAGCGCTCGCGCGTCCCGCAGCCGAGCGCCTGGATCAGGTCGGCGATCGCCTGGCTGGCCTGGACCTTGTCGCGGCTGAGGCCGGCGACATTGAGGATCTTGCCGCGCAGCGGCAGCACCGCCTGGCTGGCGCGGTCGCGCGCCGATTTGGCGCTGCCGCCGGCCGAGTCGCCTTCGACGATGAACAGTTCCGCGCCCTGCGCCGCGGACTGAGTGCAGTCGGCGAGCTTGCCCGGCAGCCGGAGCTTTCGGGTCGCCGACTGGCGGTCGACCTCCTTCTCCTTCTTGCGGCGCAGACGCTCCTCGGACCGCTCGATGGCCCAGTCGAGGAGCTTTGAGGCCTGGTTCGGCGAGGCCGCGAGCCAGTGGTCGAACGCGTCCGACAGGGCCTTGTCGACGATACGCGTGGCCTCGGGCGAACTCAGCTTGTCCTTGGTCTGGCCGACGAACTCGGGCTCGCGCACGAATACCGAGAGCATCGCCGAGCACTGTACCAGCACGTCTTCCGCGGTGAGTTGCGCCGCACGCTTGTTGCCCGACAGCTCGGCGTAGTTTCTCAGTCCGCGCAGCAGCGCGACACGCAGGCCCTGCTCGTGAGTACCGCCGTCACCCGTCGGCACCGTGTTACAGTACGAGTTGACGAAGCCATCGCCGAGGCACCAGGCGATTGCCCATTCGACGGCGCCGTGGCTGCCCGGTTTGCCGACGATGCCCGAGAAGATGTCCTCGGTGATGCGCGGCTCGCCTTCGATGCGGCTGGCAAGGAAGTCGCGCAGGCCGCCGGGGAAGTGGAACGTCGCCTTGGCCGGCATGTCGTCCTTGGCGAGGCTCTCGTCGCAACTCCAGCGAATCTCGACGCCCCCGAAGAGGTAGGCCTTCGACCGCGTCATCCTGAACAGGCGCGCCGCGGAGAACTCGGCCTTGTCGCCAAAGATCTGCGGATCCGGGTGGAAGCGCGTAGCGGTGCCGCGGCGGTTCTGCACGCGGCCCACGGTCTCCATGCCGCCCTGCGGCTTGCCGCGCGAGAAGCGCTGCCGATAGAGCACCTGGTCGCGTGCCACCTCGACCACAAGGTCATCCGACAGCGCGTTGACGACTGACACGCCAACGCCGTGGAGACCACCAGAGGTTTCGTAGGCCTTGCCGTCGAACTTGCCGCCGGCATGCAGCGTCGTCATCACGATCTCGAGCGTCGAGCGGCCGGGGAATTTCGGGTGGTTCTCCACCGGGATGCCACGGCCGTTGTCGGTGATCGTCAGGTAGCCGTCGGCGCCGAAATGCACCTCGATCCGGCTGGCATGTCCGGCAATGGCCTCGTCCATCGAGTTGTCGATGACTTCGGCGAACAGGTGATGCAGGGCGTTGGCATCGGTGCCGCCGATATACATGCCCGGGCGGCGGCGCACCGGCTCCAGGCCCTCGAGGACCTCGATGTCGGCGGCCGAGTACGACGTGGCGTTCGACACGTTGGGCGCGACCGGCGGCGCAGCCGGGGCAGGGGCCGGGGCAACCGGCCTTGCCACGCGGGGCGCCTCGTCATCAGGGCCGAACAGGTCTTCGATCGCCGCCATGAAATCTCCGTCCCGGGCGCGAATCGGCGCCCGTCAAAGCTCTAGCATATCTGCCGGGTTGGGTGGGTTAAGCGCGGACGTAAGGGGCGGGGCGACGCCTGTCAACCAGCTGTGAACGGCATGTGAACGCACGGTTCCGCGAGCGTTCAACCGCGCGGCGATAGCCGGGACGGGAGATTGCGGAGCGCCGGGCCGGGGCCAGTAGGCAGTGTCCGGGCCGGGCGATCGGCAATCTCACCATCCTGCCGCTTCTAACCTGTCGGAGTCTGTACCCGCGCTCGCCCGCAACATGAACCGCGGATGAACGGGAGATACCGCGTTGGTTAAGAATGCAACCCTTAGCGTCGTGCGACACTAGTGGACCTGGCACCACAGAAGACGACCCAAAAAGGAGACTACCATGACCCCGATCCTTTCCCGCGTGATGAAGTCCGGCCGAGCGGCAATCGTTGCCGTCACGCTTGGGGCCGCGGCGCTCACGGCCATGCCGGTCCAGGCTCAGTCGGGCGGCAATCCGTCCTTCAACTTCCAGTTCGGCATTCAGGGTGGCGGTGACAATTTCTCGTACCGCTTCGACAACGGCAAGCGCTTCAAGCGCGAGTGCCTGACCAACAACGAAGTCCGCCGCGGGCTGCAGCGCATGGGCTGGGATGACATCCGGTTCGTCGACCGCCACGGCGTGCGCGTGAAGGTGGTCGCGGACTGGGGCCGTCGCACCTACGCGATGACCGTCAACAAGTGCACCGGCCGCGTTACCGACATCGAGCGGCTGAGCCGTCCGTACCGTCCGGGCTTCCACTTCCAGTTCCGCTTCTGACCTGAACTCCGGCGGAGCCGGAACCTCCTCCCTCCGGCTCCGTCGCACCCCGGCCCCCAACAGGGCCGGGGTTTTGTCTTTCCGGCGCAATGACAACCAAGGAGACGATCAATGAGAACGACATCCTCCGTAAGGGCCGCCATTCTCGGGCTTGCCCTGGCGGCATCCGCCGTCCCGGCCGGCGCGGCGCAGTTCCACTTCGGATTCGGGACCGACGGCTTCGGCTTCCGCCGCCCCCTGATCTGCATCGAACTGACGGACCGGCAGATCCGCAACGCCGTGCGCGATCAGGGGTACTCCAACATCTACCTCAATGTGAGCAACAACCGCCGCATCCAGGTTCGTGCCACCCGTGGCGACTGGGTGTATCTGCTGCGTGTCTCGACCTGCACCGGCACCATCCTCAGCCGCGAGCGGCTTCGCCCCGCATGAACTGAAGCCGGTTCCGAGTTCAGTGCGTTCGTTCCCGCGCGCCGGGGGCGAACGCATTGTTTTGGATCACCCTGTTTAGAGTTCGTTCGCTTTGTCGAAGCACTTTCTTAAACGCCCGCCGCTATAACTCGGTCATACGGTTTTTGTGTCTGGAGTAGCCGTATGCGTGCCCGAAGCGAGGGTGGTCTCGCGTACCTTGAGACCCATCGTCGGGCACCTCGAAACAGCGGATGGCCGCAAGCCGGATTGAAGAGTTTTGCGTACCGGCTTGCCCATCTTGCGTTTCCTCGTTCGCTGACCATCGCGGCAGTCGCGACGCTGTTCTACCTGGCGTGATTGCCAGAGCGCGGCCGCTGCGCTATTGAGCCAAAGTCCGCTACACCAGCTGAAGGAGGGTCGCGTGGGCTTTCGTCATGACCACCACCGCAGCCGTGGCCCTGTCTTCGCCCTGCAGCAGCAGTTGCAGGGCTGACCGAGCGGGTCCGGACGACAGTTTCGTCTCATCCAATTCTGGTCTGCCCACACGGCTTCGCTTGACGCGAGCCATTGACGGCAAGGGCGCCTTGTTGCGCCATGACTTCCAGAAGTGAGACAGACATGGGCTCGATCAGCCTCAAGAACCTTTCCACAATCGCGACGGCGCAGCTGTTCAGCGATCTCAACCTGGTAATCGCCGACGGCGATCGGGTGGGGCTCGTCGCTGGCAACGGTCTCGGCAAGACCACGTTGCTGCGCATCATCGCCGGCCTTGCCGAGCCGACCTCGGGCGAAGTCACTCGCTCGCGGGGGTTGCGCATCGGCTATGTCGAGCAAGACGTGCCGGCCGCCTTGTTGCCATTGACGATGCGCGACGCGGTGCTCGAGGCGTTGCCGCCATCGGATCGCGAGACGGATGCCTGGCGCGCCGACGTGGCTCTCGACGGTTTCGAAACACCCTACGAGTTGCGCGACCGGAAGGTCGCCGAGCTCAGCGGCGGCTGGCAGAGGCTGATGCTCATTGCCCGTGTCTGGGTCACCGATCCGGATGCGTTGCTGCTGGACGAGCCCACCAACCACCTCGACCTGAGCAAGCTGTTCAGGCTTGAGGAGTGGTTCCGTCGCGAGGCGCGCAACATCCCGGTCATCGTCGCCAGCCACGATCGCGACTTCCTCGATGCAGTCACCAACCGGACGCTGTTCCTGCGGCCGGGCACCTCGCGCTACTTCCCGCTCGCCTACAGCGCCGCGCGCACCGAGATCGAGCGGGAGGACGCCTCCCAGGACGCACAGAACGAGCGGGACCTGAAGGAGGCCGCCAAGCTCAGGAAGCAGGCCGCCAAGCTCAACAATATCGGCATCAACTCGGGCAGCGACCTGCTGGTGGTCAAGACCCGGCAGCTGCGGGAGCGTGCCGCGAAAATAGAGGAAGCCGTCCGGCCGGCGCACAAGGAGCGGTCCGGCGAGATCCGCCTTGCCAACCGCGGCACGCATGCCAGGTTGCTCGTCGGTATCGAGAACATGACCGTTGCCACGCCGTCCGGGCAGGCGCTGTTCCGTATCGACAAGCTCCACGTCTTCCAGGGTGATCGCATCGTCCTGCTCGGGCGCAATGGCGTCGGCAAGTCGCAGTTCGTGAGACTGGTACACGAGGCGATGACCGACCCGGACGGTGTGGCGGGCATTCGCGTCACGCCGTCACTGGTCCTGGGCTACACCGACCAGGACATGTCGCAATTGCCGACCGGCGAAACGCCGGAGAGCTTCATCTCCACCCGCTTCAAGCAGCCCGATGCCCGGGTGCGCAGTCTTCTCGCCGCTGCCGGCTTCCCCATCGAAAAGCAGGGCAAGCCGATCGGGCAGCTCAGTTTCGGCCAGCGCGCGCGCCTTGGCCTTCTGGCCCTGCGCCTCACCGAGCCCAACTTCTACCTGATGGACGAACCGACCAATCACGTGGACATTCCGGGCCGCGAGGCGCTTGAGCGCGAAATTCTCGAACACGAGGCAACCGCCATTCTTGTCTCACACGACCGAAGCTTCGTGCGCAATGTCGGAAACCGCTATCTTCAGATCGACGGCCGGAGACTGCGCGAAGTCGAGGGGGCTGAGGACTTTTTCGAGCAGATGATGCTCGAAGTCGATCAGTTGACGTGAGCCTGCGATGAAACCTGCCAGTGAGATGGCAACGTTAGCACGGCGTGGTGTCCCGGATTTGAGTCCGATGATCTGATTAGATCTGGCGTTGTATTTTAGAATGGAGACGCGTTTCGTCCTGTCTGCATCCGAGTAACTTATGATTCAGGATCATTGCGGTAGTCTTTTCTCCAGGATGGAGATGGGCGCAATGGCCAGTTCCTTTCGGCAAGAACGAAATGCACAGCGGGCAGCGGATCGGCGGGCCGAGATTCGGTACGACGGCAACATTGCGGCCTCCTTCACCTATACGCCCGGTTCCGGCGGTGGCGTGCGTGCGGTCAACTGCACCGTGGTGAGCCTGTCGCCGTCGGCGATGGTGGTGACGGCGCCGGTGCACGGCGCGGTGGGGGAGCATCTCTGGCTCGAGCTCGACGGCTTCGGACTTGTTCGTTGTGCGATCGAGCAGATCCGCGAGGACGGCTTCGTTTGCCAGAACCTGCTCAATGACGATGCCCGGCGGCGCCTTGCCACCTGGGTATCGTGGCTCCGCCGCCGTGGTGGCCGCGTTGCCGGCGATCAGCGCGAATTCATGCGCCTTCGCCCCCGCGATGCGCGGACGACTGTCATCTTCACCGATGGCTCGGCGGCGGACGTGCTGCTCAGCGACGTGTCCCGCTCCGGTGCGGCAATTGCCTCCGACCGGCAGGTGAGCATCGGCGACGTCATCCAGATCGGGCGCGTGCCCGCCCACGTCGTGAGAATTGTGGAGGGCGGTTTCGCCGTCGCCTTCGACCAGGTGCTGGACGCGGCGGATGCTGACCGACTGGTCGCCGGCTATGAGGTTGGCGTCAGTCCGACGAGCAAGGCGGTCTAGACCATGCCGGCCGCAGCCCGGATCCAGACCGATGCCTCTGCAGCCGGTGCTCCAAGCCGCACGGATGTGCGCTTCATCGGCGATGTCATGGGCAGCTATGTCCTTGCCAGCCGCCTGCAGGCCCAGGGCTCGGTGCAGGTCTTTGCCTGCCGGGCGCGCAGCATCTCCGCCTACGAGGCGGTGATCCATGCCCCCGTCACCGGCACGCCCGGCGAGGCCCTCACGGTCACGTTCCAGGGGCTGGGCATCCTGCACGGCCGCATCGGCCGCGTCGTGGATGGCGGCTTCGTCGCCAGCTTCGAATGTACCGAGCCGGAGCGCGCTCTGCTGGCATCGCGCATCGACTGGCTGAAGCGCAGGACGCTCAAGGCCGTTGCCGATCGCCGCGCCCACAAGCGCGTGCTGCCGCGTGAGACGAGAGCCAAGCTCCTGCTCGGCGACGGCACCAGCTACGACTGCTTCATCATCGACATGTCGCAATCCGGGGTCGCGGTGTCAGCCGATGTACTGCCGCCGCTGGGCGCGCTGGCCGGAGTGGGTGCAGTGCCGGGCAAGGTGGTGCGCTACGTCGAGGCCGGCTTTGCCGTGCAGTTCGCCGAATTGCAGCAACTCGAGCAGTTGGAAGCACTGCTGACCGGGCAGACAGAGCAGAACCGCCATCCCGCGGCCCGGCAACCCGGCGTGGCTGGCGAAGCCTAGCGTTCCGCCGACTTTCGGAACATGCCGCGGATGGCCCGCCAGGCCGGCGCGACGACCTTGCCGGCGATCGGGATCAGGATCAGCCCGAGCACAAGGCCGAGAACGAGGTCGGCGAGGATCGTCGCCAGCCCGCCGGCGAAGCCGTCGGGAGCCGGCAGCAACTGCTCGATCCAGTGGGCGAAGGCCTCGATGCCGTGCTCGATGAAACCCAGCCCGAAACCCGAGAGGCCGTGCACAATGATGCCGCCGCCGACCCAGATCATGGCGGCCGTGCCGACGACCGACAGCGTCTGCATCACCCACGGCATGGCGAGCAGTATACCGCGTCCGAAAGCGCGGCCGGCCCCGGTGCGGGCTTTCCGGGCGAGCAGCAGGCCGAAATCGTCCGCCTTGACGATCAGCGCCACCGCGCCATAGACCGCGAGCGTGATGCCGATGCCGACCACGGCAAGCACGATCGCCTGCTCCCAGAACGGCATCGCCGGCAGCGCGGCGAGCGCGATGGTCATGATCTCAGCCGAGAGGATGAAGTCCGTCTGGATCGCGCCGGTCACCCGCTCGTCCTCCAGCGTGGCGCCTTGATCCTCGGGCCGTTCGACCTCTGCCGCGTGCGCGTGGTCCTCGTGCGGAAAGACCGCCTCGAAGACCTTCTCGGCGCCCTCGTAGCAGAGATAGGCGCCGCCGAGCATGAGCAGCGGCGTGATGATCCAGGGCGCGAGGAAGCTGAGCGCCAGCGCCGCGGGAAGCAGGATCAGGAGCTTGTTGCGGACCGACCCGGCGGCGATGCGAGCGACAATCGGCAGCTCGCGTTCAGCCGCGAAGCCGTGGACGTACTTGGGGGTGACGGCCGTATCGTCGATGACCGCGCCCGCCGCCTTGAGCCCGGCCTTGGTCGCCTGGCCGGCCACATCGTCGATCGACGCCGCTGCGACCTTGGCGAGCGCCGTCACGTCATCAAGCAGGCCGAGCAGTCCTACGCTCATCGCGAATCCCCGTGGTGGATGCCTCACCATGCCAGCCAGTGCTGGCGCTGAAAACGCCCCACGGGGCGTGGCCGTTGCGCGCAGGGCGCGATACGGTGGCCAGGAAATCCGGGAGGAACATCGTGGACGCAACAGACGAGGTGGTGCTGCAACTGTCGGAGGCGCAGTTCACCGCGCGCGAGACGCCGCTGGCGGGGTATGGAGACATCGCCGTCACGGCGTTTCGATACGGGACCGGGATCGCCGCCGTGCGGATCCGCACCGGGGCAGGGGAGGTGATCGTGCTGCCGTTCCACGGCCAGCAGATCTGGGACGTGCGCTTTGGCGGGCGGCGGCTCACGATGCGGTCGATCTTCGATGAACCGCAGCCCGGCGGATATCTCGACAACTATGGCGCGTTCCTCGTTCACTGCGGGGCAAGTGCGATGGGCAACCCGGCTCCGGAAGATATGCACCCGCTGCATGGCGAGCTGCCGAACGCCGCCTTCCAGTCCGCCGAGTTACGGTTCGGCACCGGCGGGAACGGTCGCTACGTGACCCTTGCCGGCGTCCGCGAGGAACGGGTGGCGTTCTCGCGGCACTACACCTTCACTTCGTCGGTGCGGCTGGGCGAGGAAGCAACGCGCATCGGCGTCGAGGTGGCGGTCAGGAACCTGCGCCACAAGCCGATGGAGCTGATGTACCTGGCGCATGTGAATTTCGCGCCGGTCGACGGCAGCGTCATCATCGACGCGGTGGCGGACGAAGCCGCGCACTTCCGGGTGCGCCGGCACCTGCCGATCTACGCCAACGGCTCGGCAGCCTACCGCGAGCTGATGGACCTGGTGGCGAACGATCCGGCGCAGCACCGGCGCGTCCTCGCCGGCCGCGCGATCGACCCCGAACTGGTGGCGGGCATGGACTGCGTCGCGGATGCGGACGGCTGGGCCCACGCCCTGCAGGTGCTGCCGGATGGCACGGCCGACTTCATCAGCCATCGGCCCGACCAGCTTCCGCACGCCATCCGCTGGATCACCCGCAACGGCGACGAGGACGCCCTCGGCCTGGTGCTGCCGGCGACGGCCGAGGTCGACGGCCGCGAGGCCGAGCGGCGCAAGGGCAATGTCCGCATGCTGGCGCCGGGGGCCGAATGGCGCGGCGAGCTGGTATTCGGCGTACTCGATGCAGCGGAGACCCGCGACATGCGCGATGCAATCGCCAGGCTGCGGGCGTAAACACGAAAGGGCCCCGAGGGGCCCTTTCCAGATTCCGTCGATCGATCCGGCGCTCAGGCCGAGTAGTACATCTCGTACTCGACCGGGTGCGGGGTGTGCTCGAACTTGATCACTTCCGTCATCTTCAGCTCGATGTAGCTGTCGATCTGGTCGTCGTCGAAGACGCCGCCGGCCTTGAGGAAGTCGCGGTCCTTGTCGAGGGCCTCGAGGGCCTCGCGCAGCGAACCACAGACGGTCGGGATCTGCTTCAGCTCTTCCTTGGGCAGCTCGTAGAGGTCCTTGTCCATCGGGTCGCCCGGGTGGATCTTGTTCTTGATGCCGTCGAGACCGGCCATCAGGAGCGCGGCGAAGCCGAGGTACGGGTTCGCCAGCGGATCGGGGAAGCGGACCTCGACGCGCTTCGACTTCGGCGACTGGCCGAAGGGGATGCGGCAGGAGGCCGAGCGGTTGCGCGCCGAGTAGGCGAGCAGCACCGGGGCTTCGAAGCCGGGCACCAGGCGCTTGTACGAGTTGGTCGTCGGGTTGGTGAAGGCGTTGATGGCCTTGGCGTGCTTGATCACGCCGCCGATGTAGTACAGGGCTTCCATCGAGAGGCCCGCATACTGGTCACCGGCGAACAGCGGCTTGCCGTCCTTCCAGATCGACTGGTGGCAGTGCATGCCCGAGCCGTTGTCGCCATAGACCGGCTTGGGCATGAAGGTCACGGTCTTGCCGTAGGCCTGGGCCACCTGCTGGATGACGTACTTGTAGATCTGCACGTCGTCGGCCGACTTGATCAGCGGGGCGAACTTGATGCCGAGCTCGTGCTGGGCCGAAGCCACTTCGTGGTGGTGCTTCTCGACGGTGACGCCCATAGACGCCATGGCGGCAAGCATCTCGCCGCGCATGTCCTGCGCGCTGTCCAGCGGCGGAACCGGGAAATAGCCCTTCTTGAGGCCGATGTGGTGGCCGGTGTTGCCGGACTCGTACTCGGTGTCGTTGTTGATCGGCAGTTCCGAGTGATCGACCGAGAAGCCAACCTTGTAGGTCGTGTTGGAGTAGCGGACATCATCGAAGATGAAGAATTCGGGCTCAGGACCGAACACGACGGTGTCGCCGATGCCGAGTTCCTTCACATACGCCTCGGCCTTCTTGGCCGTGGTGCGCGGGTCGCGGTTATAGGGCTGGTAGGTCAGCGGCTCGAGAATGTCGCAGTTGATCGCGAGCGTCGGGGCGCCGAAGAACGGGTCGATATAAGCGGAGTTCGGATCGGGCATCAGCACCATGTCCGACTCGTTGATCGCCTTCCAGCCGCCGATCGACGAGCCGTCGAACATCGTGCCTTCCTCGAACAGGTCTTCGTCGACCACGGTCACGTCCATGGTGACGTGCTGCAGCTTGCCGCGCGGGTCGGTGAAGCGGAGGTCGACGTACTTGATATCCTCGTCCTTGATCTTCTTGAGGATTTCTGCGGCTGTGGTCATTAGGTTCCCCTGTCAACAGTCTGGGTTTGCGTTAGGCCGGGACGACGCGAAGGTGCCTTAGAGCGCGTCGTCGCCGAATTCGCCGGTGCGGATGCGGATCGCCTGTTCGATCGAGTAGACGAAGATCTTCCCATCGCCGATGCGGCCGGTTTGCGCGGCAGTGCGGATCGCTTCGATCGCCTTCTCGGCGAGATCGTCGGGGCACACCACTTCGACCTTCACCTTGGGCAGGAAATCGACGACGTACTCGGCCCCCCGATAGAGCTCGGTATGGCCCTTCTGCCGGCCAAAGCCCTTGGCCTCGGTCACGGTGATGCCCTGCAGGCCAACTTCCTGCAGCGCTTCCTTCACTTCGTCGAGCTTGAACGGCTTTACGATAGCCTCGATCTTCTTCATTCAGGCCTCCACTCTGGCACCGGTCGGGTGCCGCAAGGTTGTATGCAGGGGGCGTGCCAGTGCATGCCGATGTGTGAAATGCATGTTATGATAAGGTTTTCGAGCGGCAACCTGACAAACTGCATCAGGCTCCTTCACGACATACTGCCTAAATTGTAGGCGCCGCGATCGTAATTCGGTCAGGCAGCCATCGTGGACGGCCCGCGCATCGGGCACGCCACGAGATGATGCCGCTGTCAAACGCCTTTGACCTTCCCCGTTTCTTGCCATATATGCACGCGACCCGGCCGACGGGGCACCTTGCGGGTGTGGCGGAACTGGTAGACGCACTGGATTTAGGTTCCAGCGCCGCAAGGCGTGGAGGTTCGAGCCCTCTCACCCGCACCATTCCGCCGCGAGACCCCGGCCACACGAGATTTGAAGAGACAACGGGATACCCCAATGCAGGTTACAGAAACCCTCAACGAGGGCCTCAAGCGCAAACTCTCCGTGGTCATTCCGGCCAAGGACCTGAGCGAGCGCCTCGACGCCCGCCTCGATGAGCTGAAGTCCACCGCGAACATCAAGGGTTTCCGCCCCGGCAAGGTGCCCGCCGCCCACCTCAAGAAGGTGTATGGCCGTTCCGCCATGTCCGAGGTCCTGTCCGACGCCATCAACTCCACCGTCTCCAAGACCCTCGACGATCGTTCCGAGCGGGCCGCGACCCAGCCCAAGGTCGATCTGCCGGAAGACCAGGACGTCATCAACAAGGTACTCGACGGCGCTGCCGACCTCAACTTCGAGGTCAGCTACGAAGTGCTTCCGCCTGTCCCCCTGATGGACTTCAGCTCCCTCGCCGTCGACAAGCCGGTGGTCGAGATCGACGAGAAGGACGTGGACACCGAAGTGCAGCGCGTGTTCGCGCAGCAGCGGGGCTATGAGGAGAAGGGCGAGGACGGCGTGGTCGAGACCGGCGACCGTCTTGGCCTGTCGTTCAAGGGCACCATCAACGGCGAGGCCTTTGCGGGCGGTTCGTCCGACCATGCCCACCTCGTCGTCGGCTCGGGCGAGTTCATCCCCGGCTTCGAAGAGCAGCTGGTCGGCATGAAGAAGGGCGAGACGAAGACCGTGAAGGTCACGTTCCCCGACGACTACGCGCAGGACGAGCTGGCCGGCAAGAAGGCCGAATTCGAGACCTCGATCCTGCACATCGACGGTCCCAAGGCCGGCGAGCTCAACGACGACTTCGCCAAGGGTTTGGGCCTCGAGAATGTCGCCGCGCTGCGCGATGCGGTGAAGGACCAGATGCGCGCCGCGCTCGACTCCATGAGCCGCCAGGCCATCAAGCGTCAGATCCTCGACCAGCTCGACGAGGGCCACAAGTTCGACGTGCCGCAGCAGCTGGTGGACGCCGAGTTCGACACCATCTGGCAGCGCGTCGTGCACGAGGTCGAGCACCACGGTCGCTCGTTCGAGGACGAGGGTACCACCGAGGACGCTGCCAGGGAGCAGTACAAGAAGATCGCCGAGCGCCGCGTGCGCCTGGGCCTGGTCGTCGCCGAGATCGGCAACGTCAACAAGATCGAAGTGACCGAGGAAGAGCACCAGCAGGCGCTCATCGCCGAGGTCCGCCGCTTCCCCGGCCAGGAACAGCAGGTCTACGACTACTACCGCAAGAACCCGCAGGCGCTGGCCGGCCTGCGTGCGCCGGTGTTCGAGAACAAGGTGGTCGACTACGTCACCGAGCTCGCCAAGAAGACCGACAAGCCGATGACCCGCGCCGAGCTGAGCAAGATCATCGCTTCGGACGATGACGAGGTTCCGGAGGAGCACCACCACTAAGGGGTGGGTTCCGCGAATTCAGGGCCGCCCTTCGGGGCGGCCTCTTTGTTTCGGGGTACCTCGCCCCTTGCCCGCTGCACCCAGTGATCGGTGACGCCAGGGACCGACCCCGCCGGCTTTCCGTTTGGGTCGAGGCCAGCTAGGCTCCCGCCATGATTTCCACCCCGGTCCTCCTCACCCCCGCGGAGATGTCGCGTGCCGACCAGTTGGCGGTGGCGGGGGGCGTGCAGTCGTTCAAGCTGATGGAGGCAGCGGGTACAGCGGTGGCCGACTTCGTCGCGGACCGCTATCCCGAAGGCCACGTCCTCGTCCTGTGCGGGCCCGGCAACAATGGCGGCGACGGCTTCGTTGCGGCCGAGAAGCTGCGGCAGGCCGGGCGCGAGGTACGGCTGATGCTGCTCGCCGACAAGGACCGGCTGAACGGCGACGCCGCGCTGTTCGCCGACATCTGGAAGGGACGCATCGAGCCCGCGGACGCGACGGCCTTGCAACCGGCTGACGTGATCATCGACGCGCTGCTCGGCGCCGGGCTCGACCGCGACGTAGCAGGCGAGATGGCCGACCTCATCGACGCCGTGAACGCCTCGGGCATACCGGTCGTCGCCGTCGATGTGCCCAGCGGCATCGACGGGGCGACGGGGCAGGTGCGGGGCACCGCGATCCGCGCAGCGGCATCGGTAACGTTCTTTCGCCTGAAGCCGGGGCACATCCTGCTCCCGGGCCGTGCCCGCTGCGGCGACGTGGTGCTCGCGCAGATCGGTATTCCCGATGCCGTGATGGACGAGATCGCACCGAGCCTGTGGCGCAACGGCCCCGGACTCTGGCAGCTCCCGAGGCTGGATCCGGAAGGCCACAAGTTCACGCGCGGCCACTGCATGGTGATGTCGGGCGGTCCGTTGCAGACCGGGGCAAGTCGGCTGGCCGCGACGGCGGCGCTGCGGGCAGGGGCGGGCCTGGTGTCGCTGACCGGGCCGCACCAGTCACTGCTGGTCCATGCCAACCATGTGACGGCGATCATGCTCAAGCCATCGGACGGCGCGGCAAGCCTGTCCTTGCTGATGGCGGAGCACAGAGTCCGGTGCTTCGCCATCGGTCCGGCTGCCGGCGTGGGGGAGGCGACGCGGGCCAACGTCATGGCGATCCTCGATGGGGCTCCGGCGGTCGTGCTCGATGCCGACGCCCTGACCAGCTTCAAGGATGATCCGGACACGCTTTTCGTCGCTATCGGGAAGCACCCCGACCGGCCAGTGGTGCTGACGCCGCACGAAGGCGAGTTCGAGCGGCTGTTCGGCCCCATGCAGGGCTCAAAGGTGGAACGGGCGCGGTCCGCCGCCAAGCGCTCGGGCGCCGTCCTGTTGCTCAAGGGCAGCGATACGGTGGTGGCCGCGCCCGACGGGCGAGCGGTGATCAACGACAACGCGCCGCCCACGCTGGGCACGGCCGGCTCCGGCGATGTGCTCGCGGGCCTCGTCGCCGGACTGCTCGCCCAGGGCATGCCCGGCTTCGAAGCCGCCTGCGCCGGGGTGTGGATCCATGGCGAGGCGGCGAACCGCTGGGGCAGGCCGGGATTGATGGCAGAGGATTTGCCGGGGTTGGTGCCGGACGTGCTGGCGGAGCTGGCAAGCCAGTAGCGCCGGCCGGGAAACCACGTCCCAGGGCACAAGCAGCGGATGCCGCCTGGGCCCTGGGGTCAGGTCACCACGCCAGCTCGAGCCGCTCCAGCCCGTGGAAATGATAGATATTCTTGTACTCGGGCGGCTGGGCCAGCTTCAGCCCCGGCAGGCGAGTGAACAGGGTCTTGAGCGAAACCTGCAGCTCGATCCGGGCCAGCGGCGCACCGATGCAGAAGTGGATGCCGGCCCCGAAGCTGACATTCTGGCCGTCGTTGCGGAACGGGTCGAAGCGGTTGGCATGGGCGAAGCGCGACGGATCGCGGTTGGCGGCGCCGAGCATCAGTCCGATCGTCTCGCCCTGCTTGAAGCTGAGGCCGTTCTCGAGCGTCACGTCCTGCAGGGCATAGCGGGTGAACATGTGCAGCGGGGCGTCGAAGCGCAGGCATTCCTCGACCGTCGCCTCGGTCTGCTTGTCGTCGGCGAACAGTGCCTGCGGGTCGAGCCCGCTCTCGAGGATCGACTTGACCGCATTGCCCGTGGTGTGAACGGTCGCCTCGTGCCCGGCGTTGAGCAGGAGGATGGTGGTCGAGATCACCTCGTCCTCGGTGAGCTTCTCGCCGTCCACCTCGGAAGTCAGCATGTGCGTGAGAAGGTCTTCCCTGGGGGCGCGCCGCCGTTCGTCGATCAGGGTGCGGACATAGTCCATGAACTCGATCGAGGCCTGGTTGGCGTCGAACTCGGTCTCGTGGGTGACGCCATGCATGTACATGGCCACCATCCGGTTGGACCAGTCGACCAGCTGCATGGCCATGTCGCTCGGCATGCCGATCATCTCTGCGATGACGATGGCGGGGATAGGCACGGCATAGCTGCGCAGCAGCTCGACGCGCCCGTCCGCCTCGAACCCGTCGACCAGCTCGTTGGCCAACCGCTCGATCCGGGGGCGCAACTGCTCGACATTGCGCGAGACGAAGGCGCGGTTGACCAGCGAGCGCAGCCTCGTGTGGCTGGGCGGCTCGAGCGTCAGCAACGAGTACTTCTCGGTCTGGTCGAAGGCGGCCGTGTGCGCCTTGGGCGGCGGCATGCCGAGCTGTTCGCGGCTCATCAGGTGCAGGATTTGCCGGCCGAAACGCTTGTCGCGCAACAGCGCGTTCACGTCCTTGAAGCCGGTGAAGCACCAGTGGCCGTAATTGTCCCAGAAGAAGGTCGGGGAGGCGGCGTGCACCGCGTCGTAGAAGGCGTAGGGGTCACGGTAGAAGGCCGGTTCACGAGGCGCAGCCTCGGCTCGCCTCGTGTCCGTCGTCAGTCGGAATGCATCAGAAATGGAAGTAGTCCTTCATGTCGCCGAGCTTGCGGTCCCATAGCTTGACCGTCTGTTCAAATACACTTTCGGGGATCCCCTCGAATGTCGACACCGCATAGTCGAGCTGGGGATCTCCGTTGTCGTCGAGCGAGACGCGGCCCGTGATTTCCTTGGCGTTCCAGGAATTGGCCTGGTTGAGCGTTGCGCCGTCCTTGAGATCGAGAACCACCACGAAAAGCAGCGTGTAGCAATCCTCGAGCTTGTCGTCGCAGTCGTAAAAATCGATGAAGGTGTTGAGCCCCGAGATCGGCACGGCGATGGACATGCGGCCGGAATCCATCTTCTCCAGCGTGCCCCGGTAGCCCAGGGCACTCAACGCATCCAGCACGGTTTGCGGATCTCGGGCCGTGACGTCGGCCGCGAGTGCGGCGCCGGACGATCCGAACATGGCCACAACGGTGGCAAGCGCGGGTAATAGTCTCATCGTTACCTCCTTGCTGTTGCGCCCCAAACGCAACCGCAGCCATGCTTGCCCCACGCCCGTGTTGTCGTAAAGCGAACTTGCCGCGGCGGTTTCCTGCACATTCGACGGAGTGGCACGAACGCCACGGGCGCGATTGGGTCTTGTCCGCCCGAAAAATCCGGGTAGTGCATAAGGCCAAGAACACTCATCGGAGCAAATCCCGTGGCCGACCTGACGCTCGCCGAAGCCATCGACAATATCTACGCCTCGCTGAGGGCCAACAACCAGGACATCGACACGCACATTGCCGCGCTGAAGGCTGCGATGGCCAGGGATGGCGCCACGGAAGCGGTGTTCGATCCGACCAAGCTGGCGCAGAACAACAGGCAGGGCCGCAAGACGATGCAGGCCTACTTCAAGAAGCGCGGCGTGGTGGTGACGTTCGGCGCGTGACCTGTTTCCGGATGAAGTGAGCCGCGAACTTGGCTTGGACGATTGAGTTCGATGCCCACGCGGTGAAGCACCTCGGCAAGATGGCCAAGGTCGATGCCCTCCGGATTCGCGATTTTCTGCGTGACCGGGTGGCACCGCTCGAGAACCCCTGATCAATTGGACAGGCGTTGCAGGGCTCGCGCTTTGCCGGTCTGTGTCGGTATCGCGTTGGCGACTTCCGTGTGCCCTGCGAGATTCAGGACACGCGGGTGGTCGTTCTCGTCGTCGGCATTGGAACCGCCGCGACGTCTACCGTTGATCCTCCCCATCCGGGCAGCTTCCGCAAATCCCTAGCATTGCGCGAGACTGCGAGTATTGCGGCTCGCCACATTGGCGCCTATCTGTCGCTTTACCCGCCCTTAACGGGGCATCGCCTGAAGTCGGCCGCGAGCGCTGATTCTTCTTACCTCAGGGGCAAAATCTCGAAATGAGAGATCCGGTCGACACCTTCACCAACTACCTCGTGCCCACGGTCATCGAGCAGACCAACCGTGGCGAGCGCGCCTTCGACATCTATTCGCGCCTGCTCAAGGAGCGCATCATCTTCGTGACCGGTCAGGTCGAGGACACCATGGCCTCCCTGATCGTGGCGCAGTTGCTCTTCCTCGAGTCCGAGAACCCGAAGAAAGAGATCTCGATGTACATCAACTCGCCCGGTGGCGTGGTGACGTCGGGCCTTGCGATCTACGACACGATGCAGTTCATCCGCCCGCCCGTGGCGACGCTCTGCACCGGCCAGGCCGCCTCGATGGGTTCGCTCCTGCTCGCCGGCGGCGCTGCGGGCATGCGCGGGTCGTTGCCCAACTCCTCGATCATGGTGCACCAGCCCTCGGGCGGCTACCAGGGACAGGCGACGGACATCCTGATCCACGCCCAGTTCACCGAGAAGCTGAAGCGCCGGCTCAACGAAATCTACGTCAAGCATACCGGCCAGAGCTACGAGGCCATCCATAACGCGCTCGAGCGCGACCGCTTCCTCAGCCCGGAGGAAGCCAGGGAATTCGGCCTCATCGACTCGATCTACGAGAAGCGGGCGGAACCGGACGCTTCGTGAGCCTTTTACGCGTTAACGTGAACGGCATCACGCGCCTCTGTGTGACACTTGTGTGATTGTGCGGTGTCCGGCTGGCCTTTAAGGTCGGTCGGACTTACCTTTTGTTCAGGATAGCGGGGCTAGCGTTCTATTCTAGCCGGGAATGGGAGCCCAACCTCCCAGGAGTGACAGGATGTCCAAGGACACGACCAGCGGCGAATCCAGCAAGAACACGCTCTACTGCTCGTTCTGCGGGAAATCGCAGCATGAGGTCCGCAAGCTGATCGCCGGGCCGACCGTATTCATCTGTGATGAATGCGTGGAGCTGTGCATGGACATCATCCGCGAGGAAAACAAGACCTCGATGGTGAAGTCCTCGGACGGTGTCCCCACGCCGGCCGAAATCTGCAAGGTGCTGGACGACTATGTTATCGGCCAGGCGCGCGCCAAGCGTGTTCTGTCGGTCGCGGTGCACAACCACTACAAGCGCCTGCACCACGCCACCAAGAACCAGGACATCGAGCTCTCGAAGTCCAACATCCTGCTGATCGGCCCGACCGGTACCGGCAAGACGCTGCTCGCGCAGACGCTCGCCCGTATCCTCGATGTGCCGTTCACCATGGCCGACGCCACGACGCTAACCGAAGCCGGTTACGTCGGCGAGGACGTCGAGAACATCATCCTCAAGCTGCTGCAGGCCGCCGACTACAATGTCGAGAAGGCTCAGCGCGGCATCGTCTACATCGATGAAGTCGACAAGATCAGCCGCAAGTCCGACAACCCGTCCATAACCCGCGACGTGTCGGGCGAGGGTGTGCAGCAGGCCCTGCTGAAGATCATGGAAGGCACCGTGGCTTCCGTTCCGCCGCAGGGCGGCCGCAAGCATCCACAGCAGGAATTCCTGCAGGTGGACACGACCAACATCCTGTTCATCTGCGGCGGCGCCTTCGCAGGCCTGGAACGCCTGATCGCTGCCCGCGGCGAAGGCTCGGGCATCGGCTTCTCGGCCGTGGTGAAGGATCCGCGCGACCGACGCGTCGGCGACTTGTTGAAGGACGTGCAGCCGGAAGACCTGGTGAAGTTCGGTCTGATCCCCGAATTCATCGGCCGCCTGCCGGTGCTGGCGACCCTCGAGGATCTCGACGAGCCGGCGCTGATCCAGATCCTGACCGAACCCAAGAACGCCCTGGTGCGCCAGTACCAGCGCCTGTTCTCGATGGAAGACGTGGAACTCACCTTCCACGAGGACGCGCTCAAGGCCATCGCCAAGCACGCCATCGAGCGCAAGACCGGCGCCCGCGGCCTTCGCTCGATCATGGAAGGCATCCTGCTCGACACTATGTACGACCTGCCGTCGCTCGACGGCGTCGAAGAGGTGGTGATCAGCGAGGAAGTCGTGAACGGCAAGGACGCTCGCCCGCTCTACATCTACGCCGAGCGCAAGGAAGAGCAGAGCGCCAGCGCCTGAGTGGATGGCCGACCCGATTAAGGCCCCGCTGGTCAAGCCGGCGGGGCCTTTGCTTTGCCCGAGTGGCGGAATAAGTCTGCGACAGGACGGAGGACTGGATGCGCATCGGGGTAGCGCTAGGGAGCGGGGCGGCTCGCGGGCTCGCCCACATTCCCTATATCGAGGCGATGGACGACCTGGGGTTGAAGCCGGCGGTCATCGCCGGCTCTTCTATCGGCGCGCTGATCGGGGCGGGCTGGGCCAACGGCATGACGGGAGCCGAGCTGCGTGAGCATGCCTACGGGGTGCTGGGGTCGCTGCAGTTGATCGCGGCCGCGCTTTGGAACCGGGGTATGCCTAGTCTCACCAAGCTGCTTGCCAACGGCATCTCGATGCAGGTTGACGGCGAGGGGATCGCGAATGCCTTCCTGCCGGAGGGGTTCCCCGACGACTTCGCCGCGCTGGAGATCCCGTTCCACGTCGTCTCGACCGACTTCTATGCGTGGAAGGAGGTCATCTTCGAGACCGGCCCGCTGCGACAGGCGATCGCAGCCTCGATGGCAATTCCGAGCCTGTTCCGTCCGGTGAGCCTCGGCGGAAGCTACTTCATCGACGGCGGCGTGACCAACCCGCTGCCGCTTGCCCAGATCGTTGGTCGCTGCGATCTGACCATCGGCATCGACGTGCAGAGGTCCCCGGATCCGACGCTGGCAGTGAAGGAGCCAAGTCCGTTCGACAGTGCGATCGTCGCTACCGAGATCATGTCGCAGCGGATCGTCGATGCGACGGTGGCCAGGTACCATCCGGACGTTTTCGTGCATGCCGATGTCGGGCCGTTCGGGGGCAGCGAGTTCTGGCGCGTGCGCGAAATCGTAGAGCACGCGTCCAAGGACAAGGACCGCTTCAAGAAGGCGCTCGACGGCGCCGTGGCGATCGTGCAGCTGCGCGAGCGGCGCGGCCAATGAGCGCCCTGCCGCACGCCCTGCAGCAGACGGTTCGCGAGCTGACCGCGGGGCAGCACGGCCTCAAGGAAAGCGCCGGGCGCATCTCCGCGCACTACCGGCAGCTCGGCGCGTCCCGCGGGGTGATCGGCGCCAGTGCCGATGCCCTGGCATATGCGCTCAGCCGCATGCCGGCGACCTATGCGGCGGTCTCGGCGGTGCTGGCGGAACTACGGCGGCGCGCACCGGAGTTCGTGCCGACGGCTGTGCTGGACGTGGGGGCGGGACCCGGCACCGCGGCCTGGGCGGCGGCCGAGACCTGGCCTGGCCTGGCGACCACGCTGCTCGACCACAATCGCGAGTTCCTGGCGGTTGCCCAGGCACTGGCCCCGCATTCGTCGGCGGGAGCCGTCGACCTGCGCGCCGGCGAGATCGGCGCGTTCGAACTGGCCGCCGGCTTCGGGCTGGTCACCTGCGCCTACGCACTGACCGAACTCGCGGACGACGCGCTGCTGGAGGCAGCGTCGCGGCTCTGGCGCCACAGCGACGGAGTACTCGTGCTGGTCGAGCCCGGCCGACCGCGCGACTATCAACGCTTGATGACGATCCGTGCTCATCTGGTCGGGCAGGGGGCGAAGGTGCTGGCGCCCTGTCCGCACGACCGCGCGTGTCCGCTCGAGGCGCCGGACTGGTGCCATTTCACGGTCAGGCTCAACCGCAGCCGCGACCACATGCGGATTAAGGGCGGTACGCTCGGCTACGAGGATGAGAAGTACAGCTACCTCGTTGTCGCCCGTCCCGGACTGGGCGAGCCGGCCGCCGGTCGCGTCCTCCGCCGACCAGAGGAGACCAAGTTCTCGGTGAGCCTCAGGACCTGTGCGCCCGATGGCATCGAGCAGCGTACTGTCCAGAGCCGGGACAAGGCAGCGTTCAAGGCAGCCCGGAAGCTCGATTGGGGCGATGCGGTGTAGGCCGGCCGGGGTGCCCCTCGGGTCCGTACCATGGGTTCACTTGTCGGCCTCCACACTGCGGAGTACCGTCTGTCGCAAGCGGGGTACCCAGAGGACGAACCATGAAATTCAAAGACATACTCGGCACCATCGGAAACACGCCTGTCGTGCGGATCAACAAGCTCGGTCCCAAGCACGTGAAGCTCTACGTCAAGGTCGAGGCCTTCAACCCGCTTGGATCGGTCAAGGACCGCCTCGCGCTCGGAGTCATCGAGGCTGCGGAGAAGTCCGGCGCGCTCAAGCCAGGTCAGACCATCATCGAGGCAACCAGCGGCAACACCGGCATCGGGCTCGCCATGGTCTGCGCGGCCAAGGGGTACCCGCTCGTCGTCACCATGGCCGAGAGTTTTTCGGTCGAGCGGCGCAAGCTCATGCGCTTCCTTGGCGCCAAGGTGGTGCTGACGCCGGCGGCCGAGCGCGCCAACGGAATGATCCGCAAGGCGGAATCCCTGGCGGCTGCCAATGGTTGGTTCCAGACCCGCCAGTTCGAGAACGAAGCCAATCCCGATATTCACTCCCGGACCACCGCACAGGAAATCCTGCGCGACTTCGCCGACGAGAAGCTCGACTACTGGGTCACCGGCTTCGGCACCGGCGGCACCCTCACCGGGGTCGCCCGCGTCCTGCGCGACAAGATGCCGAACACGCGGATCATCGTGGCAGAGCCGGAGGGCGCCCCGATGCTGACCAGCGGCGAGGGCCAGCAGCGGCGCGCCGACCACGCGGCCACCGGCAGCCATCCGGCGTGGAAGCCGCATCCGTTCCAGGGCTGGAGCCCGGACTTCATCCCGTGGATCACGGACGAGGCCATCCGGGAAAAGCTTTTCGATCAGGTCGTGACCGTGGCGCCGCCCGACGGGATGAAGGCGTCGATGGACCTGGCGCAGAAGGAGGGCATTTTCGTCGGCATCACCGCCGGTGGCACGTTTGCCGCAGCCTTGAAGCTCGCCGAGTCGGCCCCCGCGGGCTCCACCATCCTGGCCATGCTGCCGGACACGGGCGAGCGCTATCTCTCCACGCCGCTGTTTGCCGACGTGGCGGCGGACATGACGGCGGAGGAAGAGGCGATCTCGGCCTCGACGCCGGGGCAGCAGTTGCCTCCCAAGGTTGCAGCCTGACAGCAGGCGGAGGGCCCCGGAAGGGGCCCTTTCTGCATCCAATGCCGAGATGCGGCGTTTCTAGGCATCATGCGCCTCGATCGCCACCTGCCCAGCCGCATCATCAACCGCGTCGCGGACTTCCTGTCCACATCGCTGGGCTTCATCGTGACATTCATCGCACTGCTCGCCGGCATCGCGATCGGTGCCTTCGTGCAGTTCAACGACAGCTTCATGTTCGGCTTCAACATCTTCCTGTCGGTGGCTGCCATCGTGATCTCGGGCGTCATCCTGGTGGCCGGGGCCCGCAGCGAGGCGGCGCTGCACGTCAAGCTCGACTACCTGATCGAGGCCTCGAGGGCGCCCAACAAGTCCGTCGGCATCGAGCACAAGGACCACGCGGAAATCGAGGCCGAGCGCCAGAGGATCGAGGCGGAGGCCCGCGCCGAACTCGAGGAGGCCGTGGAGGAAGAGGTCTCGGAGCAGCTCGACGCGCGCGGACCGAGCACCGGCGCCTAGCGGACGCCAGCCGGTATCCGTTCGTGGCCTTCCCGAACGACCCTGCCCTGCGCGAGCGTACCCACGGTCCGCCCGCAGACGGAGCAGTTGAGGGCATGGCTTTCGGGCAGCGACACCGTTGCCACCGAGAGTTGGTTGTCGTGTCCACAAGTCGTGCACGTGACGTGCACGTCGAAGCGCTGTGCGGAGTTCATGATCCCTGCCTTGGCTGGATGAGGCGGGAGTGGGCGCGCAAGAGCGGCGCGTGTCTCTCAGTCGGCAACGTGCCACAAAATGGACTGCCGATGCCTGAGACCTACGCCCCGCGCCAAGCGCGCGCTATTAACAATGACACCCTCTTGGTCAGGCGGCCTCGCGCGGCTGTGGTCCGACATACATCGACTTCGGCCGGATCAGCCGCCCGGTTGCGGCCTGTTCGCGAGCGTGGGCAATCCAGCCCACGACACGACCGGCGGCGAACACCGCTGTGAAGGTTTCGCGCGGGAAACCCAACGCCTCGAGGAGCAGCGCGGTGTAGAACTCGACATTGGTGTCGAGCCTGCGATCCGGCTTGTGGGCACGGAGCGCGGCCAGGGCCGCTGTTTCGACCGCGCTGGCCAACGCCAGACGGGCCTCATCGAGTTCGCCGACCTTTTCGATCCGCATGAGCGCCGCCTTGAGGGCATCGGCGCGCGGATCGCGGACGCGGTAGATGCGGTGTCCAAAGCCCATCAGCCGCCCGCCGCGCGTCAGCTCCGCGCTGATCCACCGATCTGCGTTGGCCGGTGCCCCGACCGCATCGAGCATGTCGAGGACCGGTCCGGGAGCGCCGCCATGCAGCGCGCCCTTTAGCGCCCCCAATGCTGCCAGTACCGAGGAAGTGAGTCCGGCCTGGGTCGATGCGACGACGCGGGCGGCAAAGGTCGAGGCGTTGAGTCCGTGGTCCGCGACGGTGACGAGGTAGGTATCGAGCGCCGCCGCCACTTCGGCCCGGGGCATCGCGCCGGACGTCATGCGTAACAGATCGGTTGCATGAGCGAGCTCGGCATCCGGTGCCAGGGGCGTGGCTCCGGCTCGGAGCCGCAGCAGCGCAGCCAGCGCCACACCGGGGGCGACGGCAAGTCTCAGGGCGGTATCCAGATCGCTTCCGTCAGGCATCAGCGCGACCAGGGTGCGCATCGCGTCATAGACGGGCTGGCCGGCGACCAGCGGCAGGGCCGGCCCCATCGTGGCGAACACACTCACCCTCGCGCGGCCCAGCAAGCCCGAGATGTCGTGGGGCGGGGCGGGAAAGAACCCGTCCCACAACAGCGCCACCATGTCCTCGAAGCGGACATGCCCGGCCAGGGCCTCGAGCGGCTGCCCGCGCATGATCAGGCGCCCGGCTAGCCCATCCACATCGGACAGCACCGTTTCCGCGGCCACCACGTTCTCGAGACCATCGCTCATGCAAGCCTCCTTTGGCTGTTTGCAGTGAAAGGTAGGCGCGCTAATATTGACGTCAATCTTGATCATTTGGATCAATGTGAGGCTCAACATGTGGCTCAGTGCAGGCGAAGCGCTCGCGCGGCTCGGCAGCAAGCCGCAATCGCTCTATGCCAATGTCAGCCGCGGCCGCATCCGGGCGAAGCCGGACCCGGGCGACAGCCGCCGCAGCCTGTATCGCGAAGAAGATGTCGACCGCGTCGCACGCCGGTCCCGCGGGCGGCGCAGCGCGGCTACGACGGCGTCCGAAGCGATCAGCTGGGGCGATCCGGTGCTGACGTCAACCGTGTCCACGGTTGCGGGCGGGCGGCTGGCATACCGCGGCGTCGATGCCGCCGACCTGTCGGTGTCCGGGACGCTGGAGGATGTGGCCGAGTTGCTGTGGGCGAGGTCTTACGCGCCGGTCGTTCCGATGACCGCAATCGAGCCCTCCATCGGCGCTGCGCTCATCGCGCTCGCAAGCCGCGTACCAAACGATCCGCCGAGCAGTGGACGCGGAACCAGCCAGTTACGGGACGATGCCGTCGTGGTTCACACGACTGTCGTCGGCGGCCTTGTCGGAGCGGGGCAAGGCCCGCTCCACCAGCGGCTGGCCGAGCGCTTCGCTCGGCCCGCAGCCGCAGACGCGTTCCGCCGCGCTCTCGTCCTGCTCGCCGACCACGAACTGAACGCCTCGACCTTTGCCGCGCGCGTGACGGTATCGACCGGCGCACCGCTCAGCGCCGGCGTGCTCGCCGGTCTTGCGGCGCTCGGCGGTCCGCGCCACGGCAATGCGACCCTGGAGGTGATCGCATTGGCCGAGGACATCGAGGCCCATCCGGAGTCGGCCGAGGACGCATTGCTCGATTGGCTGGGCGAGCGGCGGGCCGTTCCCGGCTTCGGCCACCCGCTCTATCCACGCGGGGATGTCCGCAGCCAGGCGCTGCTGGCCGCGATCGATATCCCCCGGGCGTTCGTTCGCCTGGCGGCTGCCGGCGAAGCCATTCTCGAGGAGGCGCCCAATATCGACTTCGCGCTTGCCGCGCTGGCTGCCGCGCATGGCTTGCCGCGCGAGGCGCCGGCCACCATCTTCGCCCTCGCGCGCTCGGTCGGCTGGCTGGCGCACTGCATCGAGCAGGCGGTGTCCGGGCAGTTGATACGCCCACGCGCCCGCTACGTCGGGCCTCCCGTCGCCACCCGCGGCTGATGCGGCCGTGGCACACACTCGCGCCGCATTGCGGGCGTACCCAGCAATACGGGTAGGTAGGCTTGCCCTTTGGTGCCGGAGCCCTATTTAATCTGCAGAATCAGGCTCGCCGCCCGACTTGGGGACTGGCCCGATTGCTGTACGGGCGCGGGCTCGCGAATTCCTCCCTTGAGCCCGGCGTCCCAGGAAAGGACCAAATATGTCGGACACGACCCAAGGTGGCGCCGCTTTCGATCGCGATCGGGTTTACCCGGTGCTGCCGCTTCGCGATATCGTTGTCTTTCCGGGCATGATCGTGCCCCTGTTCGTCGGCCGCGAGAAATCGGTGAAGGCCCTCGAAGAGGTGATGCGCGACGACAAGCACATTCTGGTCGTCACCCAGAAGAACGCCCAGGACGACGATCCGTCGCCTGACGAGATTTACGCCACCGGCACCATTGCCTCCGTGCTGCAGCTGCTCAAGCTCCCCGACGGTACCGTGAAGGTGCTGGTCGAAGGCCTGCGCCGCGCCAGGATCGACAAGTACCTGCAGACCGTCGACTACTTCGAGGCCGAGGCCACGAACCTCGACGAGCCGGCCGAGGACGAGACGGAGCTCGAGGCATTGGCGCGTTCGGCCCAGAGCGAGTTCGAGAACTACGTCAAGCTGAACAAGAAGATCTCGGCCGAGGTGGTCAACGCCGTCAGCCAGATCACCAGCCACTCAAAGCTCGCCGATACCATCGCGAGCCACCTCGTGATCAAGATCGAGCAGAAGGAAGATCTGCTCGGCACTGTCTCGATCGCCGAGCGCCTACAGAAGATCCTCGGCCTCATGGAGGGCGAGATCGGCGTGCTGCAGGTCGAGAAGCGCATCCGTTCGCGGGTCAAGCGCCAGATGGAGAAGACGCAGCGCGAGTACTATCTCAACGAGCAGATGAAGGCGATCCAGCGGGAGCTGGGCGACGGCGAGGAAGGCTCCAACGAGCTGACCGAGCTCGAGGAGAAGATCAAGAAGACCCGGCTCTCCAAGGAAGCTCGCACCAAGGCCGACGCCGAGCTGAAGAAGCTCAAGACCATGAGCCCGATGTCGGCTGAAGCGACGGTCGTGCGCAACTACCTGGACTGGCTGCTCACGCTCCCCTGGGGCAGGAAGAGCAAGGTCAAGCGCGACTTGGTCTACGCCGAGCAGGTGCTGGACGAGGACCACTACGGCCTCGAGAAGGTCAAGGAGCGCATCCTCGAGTACCTGGCGGTGCAGTCGCGCACCGGCAAGCTCAAGGGGCCGATCCTCTGCCTCGTCGGTCCTCCGGGCGTCGGCAAGACCTCGCTCGGCAAGTCGATCGCCAAGGCGACCGGCCGCGAGTTCGTGCGCATGGCGCTCGGCGGCGTGCGTGACGAGGCCGAGATCCGCGGCCACCGCCGGACCTATATCGGCTCCATGCCCGGCAAGGTGATCCAGTCGCTGAAGAAGGCGGGCAAGTCCAACCCGCTGTTCCTGCTCGACGAGATCGACAAGATGGGCCAGGACTTCCGTGGCGACCCGTCGTCGGCGCTGCTCGAGGTGCTGGATCCGGAGCAGAACTCGACGTTCAACGACCACTACCTCGAGGTCGACTACGACCTGAGCGACGTGATGTTCGTGACCACGTCGAACACGCTCAACATCCCGGGCCCGCTGATGGACCGCATGGAGATCATCCGGCTCTCGGGCTACACCGAGGACGAGAAGTTCGAGATCGCGCGCCGTCACCTGATCCCGGAGACGCTGAAGGAGAACGGACTGCAGCCCAAGGAGTTCGTCCTCGATGACGAGCAACTGATGGCCGTGGTGCGCAACTACACCCGCGAGGCGGGCGTGCGTAACCTGAAGCGCGAGCTCAGCAAGCTTATGCGGAAGGCCGTTCGCGACATCATGACGAAGAAGGCCGCCAAGGTGGTCATCACTCCGGAGCTGCTCGAGGAGTATCTCGGGCCGGCGTTCTTCCGGAACGACAAGCTGGACGCCGAGCCGCAGGTTGGTGCGGTCACCGGTCTCGCCTGGACGTCGGTGGGTGGTGAGATCCTCACCATCGAAGGCGTTATGACGCACGGCAAGGGCCGCATGACGGTTACGGGTAACCTCAAGGAAGTGATGAAGGAATCCATCACCGCCGCTTCGGGTTACGTCCGCTCGCAGGCGGTTGAGCTCGGCATCAAGCCGCCGCTGTTCGACACCCGCGACATCCACCTGCACGTGCCGGAAGGCGCGACGCCGAAGGATGGCCCGTCTGCAGGTATTGCCATGGCCACCGCCATCGTGTCGCTGATGACCGGCATTCCGGTTCGCAACGACGTGGCAATGACCGGTGAAGTGACGCTGCGGGGCAGGGTGCTGCCCATCGGCGGGCTCAAGGAGAAGCTGCTCGCGGCCCTCCGCTCCGGCATCAAGACCGTGCTGATCCCCGAGGAGAACTCCCGCGATCTCAAGGAGATCCCGGAGAATGTGACCCAGGGCATGGAGATCATTCCGGTCAGCCGCATGCACGAGGTGCTGAGCCGCGCCCTTGTCCGCCAGCCCGAGCCGATCGAGTGGCAGTATGACGAGGACAAGCCGGCCGCGCCGCCGGCCGCTATCGAGACGCCGGAAGGCGACGAGGCCGGATCGAGCCTGCCGCACTGAGCGGTGGCGAACTGCTGAATGGAAGACGGCGCCTGCGGGCGCCGTCTTCGTTTCAACATGACACCTGTCGCGAGACCGTCACATCCTCTAGCTATCGGCAGCCCCCTTGGCAGTTTAGGGAGTCGGTGATGGACGGAGCAGATTGGGTGCGCGAAGTGCGGCTGGTGAACGCGCGGGTGCTCACCCCGATCGATACGGGCGCCACCGAACTGAGCCTGCGCGACGGTGTAATCACCGAAGTGTCCCGGGCGACGAGCGCGACGGTGGTCGACTGCGAGGGAGATCTGCTGATCCCCGGGCTGATCGACCTGCACACCGACAATATCGAGCACCACTTCCACCCGCGTCCGGGCGTGACCTGGCCTTCGGCACTCTCGGCCGCTCTCGCGCACGATGCGCAGATGCTGGCCGCAGGCATCACGACCGTGCTCGATTCGCTGTCGCTCGGTGACTACGACAGTGCTGGCGCACGGACCCGGATGCTCCATTCCGCCATCGGCGGCCTCGACCAGGCGCATGCGGCCGGCCTGCTTCGTGCCGACCACTATTTCCACTTCCGTTGCGAGCTTTCCGACGGCGGCCTGCTGCCGATCATCGAGGATCATGTCGACAATCCGCGCCTGCGACTGATGTCGATGATGGATCACACCCCGGGCCAGCGGCAGTGGCAGGACGTGGCGCTGTATCGCGAGTTCCGCCGCAAGAAGAACAACCGGGTCTGGAGCGACGAGGAGTGGCAGGCCTATCTCGATGATCGGCTCGCCCAGCAGGCCCGCTTCGTGCCCGAGGCCCGCGCCATCATCTCCGACCACGGTCGCGACAAGCAGGTCCGGCTCGCCAGCCACGACGACACCACGATCGAGGACGTCGAGCAGTCGCACGGCGATGGCATCTCGATCAGCGAGTTTCCCACCACCCTCGCTGCGGCGCGGCGCGCCCGCGAGCTCGGGCAGTTGATCGTCATGGGCGCACCAAACGTCGTGCTGGGCGGATCGCATTCGGGCAATGTGAGCGCCATGGCGCTGGCGGAAGAGGGCCTGCTCGATGTGCTCACCTCCGACTACGTGCCGGCCAGCCTGCTGTCGGGTGCGATCCAGGTCGGCGAACGGCTGGGCGACCTGGGGGCAGGGGTGGCGACGGTTACCAGCCGGCCAGCCGACCTTCTCGGCTTTATCGACCGCGGGCGCCTCGAGCCCGGCCTGCGTGCCGATATCCTGCAGGTGCGAATCGTCGCCGGGCAGCCCGTCATCCGTGGCGTCTGGGCCGCAGGTCGGCGCTATTTCTAGGTCCCTGGTCTGACGATACTGGCAAACCGTCGGGGCGATCTCCACCTGACGGTTTCGTTTGCCATGGTCGGCGGGAACGAATATAGAACGCGACCCGCGTCGGACGGTGGAGAGGGACCCCGCCATGAATCGTGCACTCGTCGTTATTCTTGCAGCCGTCACGCTCGACGCCATCGGCATAGGCCTGATCTTTCCAATTCTGCCGCGCCTGCTCGAGGACGTCGCGCACACGCACGAAGTGGCGGTGCTGATGGGGCTGATGCTGGCCCTGTACTCGGCGATGCAGTTCCTGTTCTCGCCCATACTCGGCGTTCTCAGCGACCGCTACGGCCGCCGGCCGGTGCTGCTGGTCTCGCTCGCGGGCGCCGCGATCGACTATCTGGTCATGGCCTTCGCGCCCGAGCTCTGGATGCTGGTCATCGGTCGCGCCATCGCCGGAATCACCAGCGCCAACATGGCCGTGGCGACCGCCTACATCACCGACATCTCGGCCGAGGAGCAGCGCGCCAGGCGGTTTGGGTATTTCCACGCCGTGTTTGGTATCGGCTTCATCATCGGTCCGGTGCTGGGCGGCATCCTGGGTGACATCTGGGTGCGTGCGCCGTTCCTCGTCGCTGCAGCGCTCAACGGCCTGAACTTCGCGCTGGCGCTGTTCGTGCTGCCCGAATCGCGCAAGGGCGAGGCGGCATCGAAGTTCAACCTCGATGCGCTTAATCCGTTCCGCCCGCTCGGCTGGGCGCTGACGTTCTCGGCGCTGCTGCCGCTGATGGCGATCTTCGTCATCATGAACTTCGTCGGCACCATGTACGGCACGGTTTGGGCCCTGTTCGGGCAGGACATGTTCCAGTGGAACGGGCTGACCATCGGGCTGTCGCTGGGCGCCTTCGGCCTGTTCCACGCGGGCGCGCAGGCGCTGCTGACGGGGCCGGCGGCCGCTCGGCTGGGCGAGAGGTGGGCTCTCATCCTCGGCATGGCCTGTGAGCTGACGGCGCTGCTCGTCCTGGGCTTCGCCACCCAGGGTTGGATCTTGTTCGCCCTGGCGCCACTGTTCGCCCTGGGCGGCATCGGCATGCCGGCGCTGCAGTCGCTCACCACGCGGCAGGTCGACGGCGACAACCAGGGCAAGCTGCAGGGCGTGCTGGCGAGCCTTGTCAGCCTGTCTGCAGTGTTCGGCCCGCTGTTCTTTGCCCTCGTCTATTTCGAGCTGAAACCGACGTGGCCGGGCCTGATCTGGATCGTCGGCGGGGCTGTGTACCTGCTGGCCCTGCCGCTGCTGCTCGGCATCCGGAAGGTCGCCCTCGCCACACCGACGCCCGAGAGCTGACAAAGTTGAGCCGAAATTGAGGGTTCATTAACAGAATTGCTGGGGCCAGACGGCGGAGAAGCCCGGATTTCCTTGCGTTCCGGTCAGAATCGAAGAAGGGTCTCGGCGTTTTGGTTCGCCACCCAGGGCGGGCATCCCACAGTGAGGAAACGCTATGTCTAACAAGAACGATCTGATCGGCGTCGTCGCCGACAAGGCGGGCCTGACCAAGGCTGACGCCGGGCTGGCTGTCGATGCCGTGTTTGACGCGATCACCGCTTCGCTGAAGAAGGGCGAAGAAGTCCGTCTGGTGGGCTTCGGCACGTTTGCCGTGTCCAAGCGCAAGGCTTCGGTCGGCCGCAACCCGGCCACCGGCGCTGAGATCAAGATCCCGGCGTCCAACCAGGCCAAGTTCAAGCCCGGCAAGGGCCTCAAGGACGCGATCAACTAAGCATCGCGACTTGGTCTGATCGACCAAAATGGTCCCGCGCGCAGATCGCCGGGGCCATTTTTATTTTGGGGAAGTGGTGGGCGGTGACGGTCTCGAACCGCCGACCCTCTCGGTGTAAACGAGATGCTCTACCAACTGAGCTAACCGCCCGTGCGCCGCGGCCGATGGCTCGCCACGCGAAGCCGCCTACGTATGGATTCCCGTCCGTCTCGTCAACCCGCAGACGCTTCCCACGGCCGCGGCGAGAAAGTGTCGCGCGGGGATGATTTCGACGCTTGACACTCCCCGACCTGCCCTCTAAACGGACGCCACGTTGCGCGGCTGAGCCGCTCAAGCGGGAGTAGCTCAGTTGGTTAGAGCGCCGGCCTGTCACGCCGGAGGTCGCGGGTTCGAGCCCCGTCTCTCGCGCCACCCTTCATAGGTGGCGCACGGGGTTCCAGCCCCCATTCAGACAAACTCAGTCAGCATCATGGTTTAAGTCGCCCTTGCGTTGCGCGTGGGAACGACCACATTCATACGGCGCCAAGCGGAACCGCAGGCGCGTATCGGCATTGGGACGCTGGGAGGCGACCAAGGAGAAACCGCATGCGGATGTCGAAACGTCTGCTGTTGGCAGCTTCATTGCTGATTGGCGGGGCAGGGGCTGCACAGGCTTCCGACTTGATTACCGTGCCCGTGCAGTCGGGCTCTGCAGCGATGCCGGTCTCCGACAGCGCCTTCGACTGGAACGGCTTCTACGCGGGTGTGTACGGCGCCGTGCAGTCGAGCGCGTCGAATGACACCACGGTCGGCGCGGGCGTCGAGCTCGGGGTCAACGCGCAGTTCGACTTCTTCCTCGTGGGCGGCGAAGTCGCCCTGCAGGGACTGACGAGCGACACGATCGACACTGCCTATGGCAAGGTCACGGGACGCGGCGGCGTGCTGATCACTCCCGACCTGCTGGCCTATGCATCGGCAGGTTATGGACTTGAGCTGGGCGGGTCTGGTGGCAGCGACCTGCTGGCCGGGGGTGGCGTCGAGTTCGCCGTCAACGACGCCCTGTCGCTGAACGCAGAATACACCCGCAGCTTCTCGGTCGAAGGCGATGGTCCGAAGGATCAGTTCACCCTCGGCGCGCGGTTCCACTTCTAGCCGCTCGACCATCCTTTGGGGCGATTCTGCGGGCGGGACGGGCAATCTGCATTCGTCATGGCGCGAATGCGGCGAATCGACGTTCCAGGAATGCGCTCTCGCCCTGAAAGCCCTTGCAGCTCAGGCGTTTCCGTCTGAATCGGCTCCTAACATGAGCGTAATGATCAGCATTAGTTTTCCTTGAAACGCTTTTGGGCGTGGGCTAAGCCCGTGCCACACGAAGTCGCGTCGCCTCATGGGCCCAAAATTGCCCGTCTGGCCGCGCGACGCCGGCACTTCCCACCGGCCGACCAGTAGGCTGTACAATGAACGAGTTGCTCAGCAACTACCTGCCGATCCTTGTCTTCATCGGCCTCGCCGCCGTCATCGGCCTGGCCCTGATGATCGCCCCCTTCATCATTGCCTACAAGAAGCCGGATCCCGAGAAGGTGTCCGCATTTGAGGCTGGGTTCGAGGCCTTCGACGATGCGCGCATGAAGTTCGATGTGCGCTTCTACCTGGTGTCGATCCTGTTCATCGTCTTCGACCTCGAGGTGGCGCTGCTGTTCCCGTGGGCGGTGGCGTTCCGCGACGTCGGCTGGTTCGGGTTCTGGTCGGTGATGATCTTCCTCGGCGTCCTGACGATCGGCTTCATCTACGAGTGGAAGAAAGGCGCGCTGGAATGGGATTGACCGAAGGCACCCTCGTTGCCCCGCAGCCCAAGGGCGTCATCGATCCGCGCACCAGCAAGCCGGTTGGTGCCGACGATCCGTTCATGCTCGAGGTCAATGCCGAGCTGGCGGACAAGGGGTTTCTCGCTACTACCGCGTCGCAGCTGATCACCTGGGCCCGCACGGGCTCGCTGATGTGGATGCAGACCGGCCTTGCCTGCTGCGCCGTCGAGATGATCCAGATGTCGATGCCGCGCTACGACATCGAGCGATTCGGCACCGCGCCGCGCGCCTCGCCGCGCCAGGCCGACGTGCTGATCGTCGCCGGCACGCTGACCAACAAGATGGCTCCCGCGCTCCGCAAGGTCTACGACCAGATGCCGGAGCCGCGCTACGTCATCTCGATGGGCAGTTGCGCCAACGGCGGCGGCTACTACCATTATTCCTACTCGGTGGTGCGCGGCTGCGACCGCGTCATGCCGGTGGACATCTATGTCCCGGGCTGCCCCCCGACCGCTGAAGCCTTGTTGTACGGCATCCTGCTGCTGCAGAAGAAGATCCGCCGCACCGGCACGATCGAACGATAGGACCGGCCATGACCGACGGCCCCATTCCTTCACCGCTGGCGGCGCTCGCTGAACGCGCCCGAAATGCGCTCGGCGACAAGATCGTGGAGCACAGGATGGCTTTCGGCGAACTCACGCTGCTGGTGCAGCGCGAAGCGATCGTCGATGTCGCGACTTTCCTGCACGACCATGAGGCGTTCATCTCGATTTCGACGGTCTGCGGTGCCGACTATCCGGAACGCGAGGAGCGCTTCGAGGTGGTATACCACCTGCTCAGCCCCCGGCAGAACCTGCGGGTGCGGCTGAAGCTGACGACGGATGCAGACAAGCCCGTCCCGTCGATCACCGGCCTCTACCCGGGGGCCGACTGGTTCGAGCGCGAGACCTACGACCTGTTCGGCATCCTGTTCACCGGCCATCCGGACCTGCGCCGGTTGCTGACCGACTACGGCTTCGACGGCTATCCGTTGCGAAAGGACTTCCCGACCACCGGGTACGTGCAGGTGCGCTACGACGAGGAGCGCAAGCGCGTCGTCTACGAGCCGGTCAAGCTCGCGCAGGAATTCCGGCAATTCGATTATCTGTCACCGTGGGAAGGTACGGATTACGTGCTGCCGGGCGACGAGAAGGCGAAGAACTGATGTCCGAAGTCGACGTAAGAAACTTCACGATCAACTTCGGTCCGATTCACCCGTCGGCGCACGGCGTGCTGCGGCTCATCCTCGAGCTCGACGGCGAAGTCGTGGAACGGGTCGATCCGCATATCGGCCTGCTGCACCGCGGCACCGAGAAGCTGATCGAGACCAAGACCTACCTGCAGGCCGTGCCCTATTTCGACCGGCTCGACTACGTCGCGCCGATGAACCAGGAGCACGCCTTCTGCCTCGCGGTGGAGAAGCTGCTGGGTCTCGAAGTGCCGATGCGCGGCCAGCTGATCCGCGTGCTGTATGCCGAGATCGGCCGCTTGCTCTCGCACATCCTCAACGCGACGACGCAGGCCATGGACGTCGGCGCGCTGACGCCGCCGCTCTGGGGCTTCGATGAGCGCGAAAAGCTCATGATCTTCTACGAGCGCGCCTCGGGCAGCCGCATGCATGCGGCCTATTTCCGGCCGGGCGGCGTGCACCAGGACCTGCCGCAGGCGCTGATCGACGACATCGAAGCTTTCTGCGATCCGTTCCTGCTGGTCCTCGATGATCTCGAAAAGCTGCTGACCGGCAACCGCATCTACATGCAGCGTAACGCCGATATCGGCGTCGTTTCGGCGGAAGATGCCTGGAAGTGGGGCTTCTCCGGTGTGATGGTGCGCGGCTCGGGGGCGGCCTGGGACCTGCGCAAGGCGCAGCCCTACGAATGCTACGACCGTTTCGATTTTGACGTGCCGGTCGGCAAGAACGGCGACTGCTACGATCGCTATCTCGTCCGCATGGAGGAGATGCGCCAGTCCATCCGCATCATGAAGCAGGCGATCGCGCTGCTGAATTCGCCCGAAGGGCAGGGCCCGGTGTCCTCGACCGACGGAAAGGTGGTGCCGCCCCCGCGCGGTGAGATGAAGCAGTCGATGGAAGCGCTGATCCATCACTTCAAGCTCTACACCGAAGGGTACAAGGTGCCGGCCGGCGAGGTCTACGCCGCCGTTGAGGCGCCAAAGGGCGAGTTCGGCGTCTACCTGGTCTCGGACGGCACCAACAAGCCGTACCGCTGCCACATCCGCGCGCCGGGGTTCGCCCACCTGCAGGCCATGGATTTCCTTTGCCGGGGGCACATGCTGGCGGACGTCGCCGCCATCCTCGGTTCGCTCGATATCGTGTTCGGTGAGGTCGATCGGTAATGTCCGTCCGCCGTCTAGCAGATGAGGCCATCCAGCCGGCAACCTTCGCCTTCACGAAGGAAAACCAGGCCTGGGCCGAGAAGAAGATGGCCGAGTATCCGCCGGGCCGTCAGCAGTCCGCCGTGATTCCGGTGCTGTTCCGCGCCCAGGAGCAGCAGGGCTGGATCAGCCGCGCCGTCATCGAGAACGTCGCCAACCTCCTGGGCATGCCCTACATCCGCGTGCTCGAAGTGGCGACCTTTTACACCCAGTTCCAGCTGAAGCCCGTTGGAACGGTGGCCCACGTGCAGGTCTGCGGTACAACGCCCTGCATGCTGCGCGGCGCCGAGGACATCCGCCACGTCTGCGAGCGCAAGATCAGCCACGAGCCCTTCGAGGTCACTCCTGACGGCAAGTTCAGCTGGGAAGAGGTCGAGTGCCTCGGCGCCTGCGTGAACGCGCCGCTGGTGATGATCGGCTCGGACACCTACGAAGACCTGACGCCCGAGAGCTTCGAGGCCATCCTCGACAAGTTCGCCGCCGGCAAGGGCGATGAAGTGAAGCCCGGTCCGCAGGTCGCGCGCCAGTTCGGCGCCGCCGAGGGTGGTGCGACGACGCTGCTCGAGAAGCCCACCGCCAAGCGGACCTACAAGCCGTTCCCGCCGCCGCCCGAGGCGCCTGCCGCCCCGGCAGGTGCAGTTCCGGCGCCTGCGGCCGCCACGCCGACCGCTGCCGGCGGCAAGAACAAGACGACAGAGGAGACAGCCCCGGCCCTCAAGTCGCCGTCACCGGAGAAGGTCTCCCCTGCGACCGCCGAGGGCGAGCGCAAGGCTGCCGCCACTTCGGCCAAGGCCGATGGCGCGCCCAACAAGGCCATGCGGGAGGAAGCGACCGGCGCCGAGTCGCCGGCGGGCAAGATCGATGCCGGCAAGACCGACACCAAGGCCAAGCGCGTTGCCGCGCCGGCTGCGGTCAGTTCTCCCACTCGCGAGACCGGCGGTCCGTTGTTCACCCCGCCCCCGGGCGCGAAGGACGATCTCAAGCTGATCTCGGGCGTCGGTCCGGTGCTCGAGGGCAAGCTCAACGCTGCCGGCATCACGACCTGGGCTCAGGTCGCCGCGCTCAAGAAGGCGGACATCGACAGGCTCGAGGCCCATCTGGCGTTCCCGGGTCGCGTCGCCCGCGATGAGTGGATCAAGCAGGCCAAGGCGCTCGCCAAGGGTGGCGTCGAGGAATATCGCCGTGTGTTCGGGAAGGACCCGCGCTGATGCTGGAAGACAAAGACCGCATCTTCACCAACCTTTACGGCACGGGCGACTGGGGCCTTGAAGGGGCTCGCGCGCGCGGCGGCTGGGTCGATACCAAGAAATTCATCGACAGCGGCCGTGACTGGATCGTCAACGAGGTCAAGGGCTCCGGCCTGCGGGGGCGCGGCGGCGCCGGTTTCCCGACTGCGCTCAAGTGGACCTTCATGCCCAAGGAAGGCGTCAACGACGGCCGTCCGAGCCAGCTCCTCGTCAATGCCGACGAGTCCGAGCCCGGCACCTGCAAGGACCGCGAGATCCTGCGGCACGACCCGCACCACCTGATCGAGGGCTGCCTGCTGGCCGGCCGCGCCATGGGCGCGCACATCGCCTATGTCTATATCCGCGGCGAGTTCATCCGTGAGCGGCAGAACTTCGAAGCCGCCGTGCAGCAGGCCTATGACGCGCGGCTGATCGGCAAGGACAATGTCCACGGCTGGGACTTCGACATCGTCGTCCACCACGGCGCCGGCGCCTACATCTGCGGCGAAGAAACCGCGCTCATGGAGTCGCTCGAGGGCAAGAAGGGCCAGCCGCGGCTGAAGCCGCCGTTCCCGGCGGCCATGGGCGTCTACGGCAACCCGACCACCGTCAACAACGTCGAATCCATCGCCGTCGTGCCGGAAATCCTCCGCCGCGGCGGCGCCTGGTTCGCCGGTATCGGCCGGCCCAACAACACCGGCACCAAGCTGTTCATGGTCTCGGGTCATGTGAACAAGCCGGCCGTGTTCGAGGACGCGCTCGGCTGCACCTTCGAAGAGCTGATCGAGAAGCACTGCGGCGGAATTCGCGGCGGCTGGGACAACCTGCTGGCCGTGATTCCGGGCGGCGCCTCATGCCCTGTCGTGCGCGGCGAGGACATGCGCACCGCCATCATGGATTTCGACGGCCTGCGCGACAAGAAGAGCTCGTTCGGCACCGGCGGCATGATCGTGATGGACAAGTCCACCGACATCATCAAGGCGATCTGGCGCATCGCGGCGTTCTTCAAGCACGAGAGCTGCGGCCAGTGCACGCCGTGCCGCGAAGGCACCGGCTGGATGATGCGTGTCATGGCGCGCATGGTCGAAGGTCGCGCCCAGAAGCGCGAGATCGATATGCTGTTCGAGGTCACCAAGCAGATCGAAGGCCACACCATCTGTGCCCTCGGCGACGCTGCGGCCTGGCCGATCCAGGGCCTCATCCGCAACTTCCGCGACGTCATCGAGGCGCGGATCGACCAATACACCTGGTCCTCGACCACTGAGGGCGCCGTGCCTTCAATCGCGGCGGAGTAAGGACGATGGTGGACGAACCCGGCAACATCGTTCTGGGGATGCTTCGACGGATGGATCGGATTGAAGACCGGGTGGATCGCATTGAGCGCCGTCTCGATCTTGTTGGTTCACCTCAAGGTTTTAGGGAATAGGCTATGGCCAGCATCAAGGTCGACGGCCAGCTCGTCGAAGTGCCCGATTACTACACGCTGATGCAGGCGGCCGAGGCCGCGGGCGCTGAGATTCCGCGCTTCTGCTACCACGAGCGCCTGTCGGTCGCCGGCAATTGCCGCATGTGCCTCGTCGAGGTGAAGGGCGGGCCGCCGAAGCCGCAGGCGAGCTGCGCCATGTCGGTCAAGGACCTGCGTCCCGGCCCGAACGGCGAGCCGCCCGAGATGTTCACCAACACGCCGATGGTCAAGAAGGCCCGCGAAGGGGTGATGGAGTTCCTGCTCATCAACCACCCGCTGGATTGCCCGATCTGCGACCAGGGCGGCGAGTGCGACCTGCAGGACCAGGCTATGGCCTACGGCGTCGACAGCAGTCGCTTTGTCGAGAACAAGCGCGCCGTCGAAGACAAGTACATGGGTCCGCTGGTGAAGACCGAGATGACCCGCTGCATTCAATGCACGCGCTGCGTCCGCTTCACGACGGAAGTCGCCGGCATAGCCGAACTGGGCGCCATTGGCCGCGGCGAGGACCTGGAGATCATCACCTACCTCGAGCGCGCGCTGTCGAGCGAGCTGCAGGGCAACGTCATCGACCTCTGCCCGGTCGGTGCGCTGACCAGTAAGCCCTACGCCTTCCACGCCCGTCCGTGGGAGCTGGTCAAGACCGAGTCCATCGACGTGATGGACGCAGTCGGCTCGAACATCCGCGTCGACAGCCGGGGTCGCGAAGTGATGCGCATCTTGCCGCGCGTCAACGAGGCGATCAACGAGGAGTGGATTTCCGACAAGACCCGCTTCATTTGGGACGGCCTCAAGTCGCAGCGGCTCGATCGCCCTTATGTGCGCTCGGGCGGCAAGCTGAAGCCCGCTTCGTGGGATGAGGCCTTCGCCGCCATCGCCAGGGCCATCAAGGCCTCGGGCGGCGGCAACAAGGTGGGCGCAATTGCCGGCGACCTCGCTTCGGTTGAGGACATGTATGCGCTCAAGGCGCTGATGACCTCGCTCGGCTCCGGCATGACCGATTGCCGGCCGGCCATGTCGGGTATTGACCCGTCCATGCCGCGCTCGGCCTACATCTTCAACCCGACCATCGCCGGGATCGAGGAAGCCGACGCCATCCTGATCATCGGGTCCAACCCGCGCAAGGAAGCGGCGGTGCTCAACGCCCGAATCCGCAAGGCCTGGCGCGCCAAGGGCACCCCGATCGCCGTGATCGGCGACCGAGCCGACCTGACCTACGACTACGCCTATCTCGGTAACGGTTTCGGCACGCTCGCCGATCTCGCAGCCGGGCACGGGGCCTTCGCCGACGTGCTGGCGAACGCCAAGAAGCCGCTGATCATCGTCGGCGAGGGCGGTGTCTCGCACGGCGCCGCAAAGTCCAAGCAGATCGGCCGCGACACCATCGCGCTCGCCGCCAGGCTGGCGACCGGTGCCAACGTCGCCGAGGGCTGGAACGGATTTGCGCTGCTGCACAACGGGGCCGGCCGCGTCGGCGGCCTCGATATCGGCTTCGTGCCGCATGACGGCGGCGTCTGCTCGGCCGACCAGATCGGCCTTGCCGGCGAAGGCAAGCTGGACGTGCTGTTCCTGCTCGGCGCCGACGAATACGACACGTCCGCCATGGGCAAGGCATTCGTCGTCTATATCGGAACACATGGCGATGCCGGCGCCCACCGCGCCGACGTGATCCTGCCGTCCGCGACCTACACCGAGAAGTCGGGGACCTACGTCAACACTGAAGGCCGCGTGCAACTCGCGGAGCGTGCCGTGTTCCCGCCGGGCGACGCCAAGGAAGACTGGGCTATTTTCCGCGCCCTGTCGGCCGTGCTCGGCCAGGCCCTGCCGTTCAACTCGCTGAGCCAGTTGCGCGCCAGGCTCTATGCCGAGTTCCCGCACCTCGGCCGTCTCGACCAGATCGCGAACAGCTCTGTCGACGACGTGAAGAAGCTCGCCGGTACCGCGATCAAGACCAAGTCGGCGACCTACACCTCGCCGGTTGCTGACTTCTACCTCACCAACCCCATCGCCCGCGCTTCCGCGACGATGGGCGAATGCGCCGCGCTGCAGGCCGGCATCCGCCAGGCTGCAGAGTAAGGGACCCCGATGGATTTCGTCGTTTCAGCGCTGGACTATCTGCTGGGCATCCCCATCCTGGGCTGGGGCACGCAGGTCGGTTTCATCTACAAGGGCCTGCTGCTGCTCGTGGCGCTGCTGCTCTTCACCGCCTACATCCTGCTCGCCGACCGCAAGATCTGGGCGGCCGTGCAGGTGCGTCGTGGCCCCAACGTGGTCGGCCCGTTCGGCCTGCTGCAGAGCTTCGCGGACCTGTTGAAGTTCGTCTTCAAGGAGCCGGTGATTCCGGCGAGCTCCGACAAGGTGCTGTTCCTGCTCGCCCCGCTGGTGACCTCGATCCTCGCGCTCTCTGCCTATGCCGTGATCCCCTTCGACAAGGGCTGGGCGCTCGCCAACATCAATATCGGCGTGCTTTACATCTTCGCGATTTCCTCGCTCGGCGTGTACGGCATCATCATCGGCGGCTGGTCGTCGAACAGCAAGTATGCCTTCCTCGGCGCGCTGCGTTCGGCCGCGCAGATGGTCAGCTACGAAGTCTCGATCGGCCTCGTGATCATCACCGTGCTGCTGGTCGCCGGGTCGCTGAATCTCACCGACATCGTCCTCGCGCAGCAGTCGGGCGGCATTGCCCACATGCTCGGCGTGCCGTGGCTCAGCATCCTCAACTGGTACTGGCTGCCGCTCTTCCCGATGTTCGTGATCTTCTACATCTCGGCGCTCGCGGAAACCAACCGTCCGCCTTTCGACCTGCCGGAAGGCGAGTCCGAGCTCGTGGCCGGCTACATGGTGGAATACGGCTCGACGCCGTACCTGCTGTTCATGCTGGGCGAGTACATCGCCATCATCCTGATGTGCTCGATGACCACGATCCTCTTCCTCGGGGGCTGGGCATCGCCGATCGACGCGCCGCCATTCAACTGGATCCCGGGCGTCGTCTGGTTCGTGCTAAAGCTCTGCCTGGTCTTCTTCATGTTCGCCATGGCCAAGGCCATCGTGCCGCGCTACCGCTACGACCAGCTGATGCGCATCGGCTGGAAGGTGTTCCTGCCGATTTCGCTGGTCATGGTGGTAATCGTCGCGTTCGTCCTCCAGCTCACCGGCTGGGGCTGGCACGGGGGTGCCGTCTGATGCGTTTCACCCAGTTCCTCAACGGCCTGTTGCTGCGCGAGTTCGTCGGCGCCTTCTTCACGGCGATGCGCTACTTCTTTGCGCCCAAGAAGACGATCAACTACCCGTTCGAGAAGATCCCGTATTCGCCGCGCTTCCGTGGCGAGCACGCGCTGCGCCGCTATCCCAACGGCGAAGAACGCTGTATCGCCTGCAAGCTGTGCGAAGCGATCTGCCCGGCCCAGGCCATCACCATCGAGGCTGGCCCGCGCCAGAACGACGGCACCCGCCGCACCATCCGTTACGACATCGACATGGTGAAGTGCATCTACTGCGGCTTCTGCCAGGAAGCCTGCCCGGTCGACGCCATCGTCGAGGGCCCCAACTTCGAATTCGCGACCGAAACGCGCGAGGAACTGTACTTCTCCAAAGAGAAGCTGCTCGCCAATGGCGACCGTTGGGAGCGCGAGATCGCGGCCAACCTCGCCGCCGACGCGCCATACCGGTAAGGAATCGAGATGACGCTGCCGCTCTTCTTCTTCTACGTGTTCTCGATCATTACCGTCGCCTCGGCGCTGATGGTGATCGCGGCGCGCAACCCCGTGCACTCGGTGCTGTTCCTGATCCTGGCGTTCGTGAACTCGGCGGGGCTGTTCATGCTGGCCGGCGCGGAGTTCCTCGCGCTGATCCTGATCGTGGTCTATGTCGGCGCCGTCGCGGTGCTGTTCCTGTTCGTCACCATGATGCTGGATGTCGACTTCGCGTCGCTGCGCTCGGGCATGCTGCAATATGCGCCGGTCGGTGTCGTCGTCGGCGTCATCCTGCTGCTCGAACTGCTGCTCGTTGGCGGCAGCTTCGTGCTGCCGACCGGCGTCGAGGCCTCGGCCACGGTCCCGATCGAGGCCGGGATCGAGAACACGCGCGCCATCGGGCAACTGCTCTACACGCGCTACGTCTTCCTGTTCCAGGGTGCCGGCGGTGTCCTGCTGGTCGCCATGATCGGCGCCATCGTCCTGACGCTGCGGCACAAGTCGAACGTCAAGCGACAGGATGTGTTCCGCCAGACCGGGCGCAAGCGCTCGGAGGCGGTGGAACTGGTCAAGGTCAAATCGGGGCAGGGGCTCTAAATGCTGGCAGCAACCGGTATCGGCATCGGCCACTATCTCGCGGTAGGCGCGATCCTGTTCACGCTCGGCGTGTTCGGCATCTTCCTCAATCGCAAGAACATCATCGTCATCCTGATGTCGATCGAGCTCATCCTGCTCGCAGTGAACATCAACTTCGTGGCGTTCTCGGCCCAGCTCGGCGATCTCGCGGGCCAGGTCTTCGCGCTGCTGATCCTTACGGTCGCGGCGGCCGAGGCGGCCATCGGCCTCGCCATCCTCGTCATCTTCTATCGCAACCGCGGCACCATTGCCGTGGAAGACGTCAACTCGCTGAAGGGCTGACCCTGTGCTTATCCAGGCCATCGTATTCCTGCCCCTCATCGGGGCACTGATCGCAGGATTGCTCGGCCGGGTCATCGGACACCGGACCAGCGAATACATCACCACGGGCCTGCTGATCATCGCGGCAGTGTGCAGCTGGATCGTCTTCGCCGGCTACTGGTTTGCGCCGGAAGCAGCGGAGGCAGCCGGTCACGGCGAGGCCACGAAGGTCGAGGTGATGCGCTGGATCGCCTCCGGCGGGCTTGACCTGCGCTGGGTACTGCGGGTCGATACGCTGACCGCGGTGATGCTCGTGGTCGTGACCACGGTCTCGAGCCTCGTACACGTCTACTCGATCGGCTACATGGCCGACGATCCGCACCGCGCGCGCTTCTTCGCCTACCTCTCGCTGTTCACCTTCGCCATGCTGATGCTGGTGACCGCCGACAACTTCCTGCAGATGTTCTTCGGCTGGGAAGGGGTGGGCCTCGCCTCCTACCTGCTCATCGGCTTCTGGTACACGCGCCCGTCCGCCAATGCTGCCGCGATGAAGGCGTTCGTGGTCAACCGCGTTGGCGATTTCGGCTTCGCTCTCGGCATCTTTGCCGCCTTCCTCGTACTCGGGCAGTTGAACTTCGACGACGCCTTCCATGCCGTCGAGGCCAACAAGGACGCGACCATCCACTTCCTGAGCTGGGACTTCCACGCCATGACCGTGGTGTGCCTGCTGCTGTTCATGGGCGCCATGGGCAAGTCGGCGCAGTTCCTGCTCCACACCTGGCTGCCGGACGCCATGGAAGGCCCGACGCCCGTCTCCGCCCTCATCCATGCTGCGACCATGGTGACCGCCGGCGTGTTCATGGTGGCCCGCTTCTCGCCGATGTTCGTGGCTTCCGAATTCGCCATGATCACGGTGATGATCGTCGGCGCGATCACGGCCTTCTTTGCCGCGACCGTCGGTCTCGTGCAGAACGACATCAAGCGCGTCATCGCCTATTCGACCTGTTCGCAGCTCGGCTACATGTTCGTGGCGCTCGGCGCCGGCATGTTCTCTGCCGGCATCTTCCACCTGTTCACGCACGCCTTCTTCAAGGCCCTGCTGTTCCTTGGCGCCGGCTCGGTAATCCATGCGATGCATCACGAGCAGGACATGCGGAACATGGGTGGCCTGCGCAAGAAGATCCCGGTCACCTACTGGCTGATGATCATCGGCACGCTGGCCCTGACCGGGGTCGGCATCCCGGGCACGCCGCTCGGCTTCGCCGGCTTCTTCAGCAAGGACGGGATCATCGAAGTCGCCTATGCGGCGGGTGGTTCGACCGGCTACATCGCCTTCTGGGCCCTGGTGATCGCCGCCATGTTCACGAGCTTCTACTCGTGGCGCCTGATCCACCTGACCTTCCACGGCAGCCCGCGCGATGCGACGCACGGCTTCGGGCACGATGTGCACGAGGATGACGCGAACGCGCATGCAGAGCCGGACGCGGCGGGGAACCACCACGAGGAGCATAGGAGCGCCTACGACCACGCGCACGAGAGCCCTCCGGTCATGCTGGTGCCGCTCTACATCCTCGCCGCCGGTGCGGTTCTTGCGGGCGTGGTCTTCAACGACCTGTTCTTCGGCCACGCCGAGCACATCGAGCATTTCTTCGCGGGCTCACTTGTGGTTCCCGGAGACCTGCTCGAGGCCGCGCATGGCGTGCCGCTGTGGGTGAAGTGGTCGGCGACCGTCGCAATGCTGATCGGCTTCGTCGCGGCGTACCAGATGTACATCCGCGATCCGGCGGCGCCGAGGCGCCTCGCCGACGCAAACCCGGGCCTGTACCGGTTCCTGCTCAACAAGTGGTACTTCGACGAGCTCTACGACCGCATCTTTGTCAGGCCGGCGATCTGGCTGGGCACTGCGCTCTGGAAGGGCTTTGACGACCAGCTGGTCGACAAGACCCTCACCGAGGGCCTCGGTGCCCGGGTCAAGGACATCACCGGCCGGGTGGTGAAGCTGCAGTCCGGCTATCTCTATCACTACGCATTCGCCATGCTTATCGGTATCGCGGCGCTGCTCACCTGGGCCATCGCCGCCGGGGGACTTCTGGGATGATCTTCAGCGAACACCTTCTGACGGTCATCACCTTCCTCCCCACGCTGGGCGCCCTCGTGCTGCTCCTGGTGGGCGGCAAAGGCGAAGCCGTGGACAACCTGGCCCGCTGGATCGCGCTTGCCTTCACGCTGGTGACGGCGGCGCTGAGCCTGTGGCTCTGGGCGCTGTTCGACCCGGCCAATACGGCCTTCCAGTTCGTCGAGAACTTCGACTGGATCGGCGACACCATCGGCTACCGCATGGGCGTCGACGGCATCTCGGTGCTGTTCATCCCGCTGACGGCGGTGCTGATGCCAGCCGTGGTGCTGACCAGCTGGGGCTCGATCACCAAGCGCGTGAAGGAATACCTGATCGTCTTCCTCGTGCTCGAGACGTTCATGATCGGCGCCTTCGCGACGCTCGACCTGGCGCTGTTCTACGTGTTCTTCGAGGGCACGCTGATCCCGATGTTCCTGATCATCGGCATCTGGGGCGGGGCGCGGCGCATCCAGGCGACGTACAAGTTCTTCTTCTACAGCTTCACCGGCACGGTGCTGATGCTGCTCGCCATCATGGCGATGTTCTGGCAGGCCGGCACGCTGGACATCCAGCAACTGCTCAAGTTCCGCTTCCCGCCGGAAGTGCAGACCTGGCTGTGGATCGGGTTCTTCGCCTCGTTCGCGGTGAAGATGCCGATGTGGCCGTTCCATCGCTGGCTGCCCGAAGCGCACGTCGAGGCCCCCACGGGCGGTTCGGTGATCCTGGCCGCTATCCTGCTCAAGCTTGGCGGCTACGGCTTCATCCGCTTCTCGATCTCGATGTTCCCCGATGCCTCGCACCAGTTCGCGAACTTCGTGTTCGTGCTGTCGATCGCTGCGATCATCATCACCTCGCTGATCGCGCTGGTGCAGACCGACATGAAGAAGTTGATCGCCTATTCGTCCGTGGCCCACATGGGCTTCGTCACGATGGGGATCTTTTCGGGCAACATCTACGGCATCCATGGCGCCATCTTCCAGATGATCTCGCACGGCATCGTCTCGGCCGCGCTCTTCCTCTGCGTCGGCGTGGTCTACGACCGGATGCACACACGCGAGATTTCCGCCTATGGCGGCCTCGTCGAGCGCATGCCGCGCTATGCCTTTGCCTTCATGGTGTTCACCATGGCCAATGTCGGCCTGCCGGGCACGTCGGGTTTCATCGGTGAGTTCCTCACCATGCTCGCCGTGTTCCAGGTCAACACCTGGGTGGCGTTCTTCGCTGCCTTCGGCGTCATCCTGTCGGCTGCCTATGCGCTGTGGCTGTACCGCCGCGTGATCTTCGGCGCGCTGACCAAGGAGTCTCTCAAGGGCATCCTCGATCTCGACAGGCGCGAGATCGCGGTGCTGGTGCCGCTGGTCGTCCTCACCATCCTCTTCGGCTTCTATCCGGCGCCGATCCTCGATGCGACCGCCGCATCGGTGAACCTCGTCGCCGAGAACTTCGCCAACGCCATTGGCGCCGCCCCGCAGGCGGTTGCCGCGGCGGCCGGCCACTAGTGTTTGATTTGGTCGCGCTTTCGGAACGGAAAAGCCTGCAGCTTTTCCTGAAAGCACTCTAGGAGACGGGCATGCTGTCCGACGTTTCGAGCTTCGCTTCGCTCGCCCCCGCCTATCCTGAACTCCTGCTCGCCGCGGGGGCCGTCGCGGTGTTGCTGGTCTCCCTGTTCTGGAAGGGCGTCCGCTCCGGTGTGATCGCGACCGTGGCCATCCTGCTGCTGGTCGCGGTGCTGGCGCTGCTGGTGCTGCAGCCCGCGACCGGCGCGCTGTTCAACCACACGTTCATCGTCGACGGATTTGCCCGCTACATGAAGGCGCTCGTCCTCGGCGGCGCCGCCGCGACCGTGCTGATTTCGCTTTCGGGCAGCAAGGCGCACGGCATCGACAAGTTCGAATACTCGGTGCTCGTCCTGCTCGCCACGCTGGGCATGATGATCATGGTCTCGGCCAATGACCTGATGAGCCTGTATATCGGCCTCGAGTTGCAGAGCCTCGCGCTCTACGTCGTCGCCGCCATGAAGCGCGACGACGCGAAGGCCACCGAAGCGGGCATCAAGTATTTCGTCCTTGGCGCGCTGAGTTCGGGCATGCTGCTGTATGGCGCCTCGCTGGTCTATGGCTTCACCGGCACGACCCAGCTCGACCAGATCGTTGCCGCGATCACGCTCGAGTCGCGCTCGGTCGGCCTCGTGTTCGGCATGGTGTTCCTGCTTGCCGGCATCGCTTTCAAGATCTCGGCCGTGCCGTTCCATATGTGGACGCCCGACGTCTACGAGGGGGCGCCGACCCCGGTCACCGCCTTTTTCGCGGCGGCGCCAAAGGTCGCTGCCATGGCGCTCTTCATCCGCGTCACCACGGTCAGCTTCGGCCCCATCACCAAGGACTGGCAGCAGATCGTGATCTTCCTCTCGATCGCCTCCATGGTGCTGGCCTCCTTCGCCGCCATCGGCCAGAACAACCTGAAGCGTCTGCTGGCCTACTCCTCGATCGGCCATGTCGGCTTCGCGCTCGTCGGCCTCTCGGCCGGCACCGCCGTTGGTGTCGAGGGCGTTGCGATCTACATGGCGATCTACGTCGCCATGACCGTCGGCATCTTTGCCTGCATCCTGGCGCTGAAGACCGAGGACGGCGCGCCCGTCGAGACCATCACCGGCCTCGCGGGCCTCGCCCAGCGCAAGCCGTTCGTCGCCGCCAGCATCGCCATCCTGATGTTCTCGCTGATCGGCCTGCCGCCACTCGCCGGCTTCTTTGCCAAGTGGCAGGTGTTCCTCGCCGCCGTGGAGCAGGGGCTGTTCGTCCTCGCCGTCATCGGTGTCCTCGCTTCGGCGGTGAGCGCGTTCTACTACCTGCGCATCATCAAGGTGATGTACTTCGACGAGCCCGTGGCAAAGTATGCCGCGGTGCCGGGCGAACTGACGGTCGTCATGGCCGGCATTGGCTTCCTGATCGTCACCTACTTCGTTACCGTGGGCGCTCCGCTGACGGCAGCCGCACAGGCCGCGGCCGGAAGCCTCTTCTAGTGGCCGACTTCTGGCTTGGGCCGAGGGCCGCCTCGCGTGGCTACCGGCTCCACGGCTTCGACACGGTCGGCTCCACCATGATCGAGGCGGCGCGGGCCGCCCAGTCCGGCGATGTCGGCGATGTCTGGTTCTGCGCCCTCGCGCAGACCGCCGGCCGGGGCCGGCGTGGCCGGGCATGGTCCTCGATGCACGGCAATCTCGCCGCCAGCCTGCTCGTCGTGCCGGACAGCGACCCGGCCGTCTCCGCTACGCTCGGTTTCGTCGCCGGCGTGGCCCTGCACCACGCGCTGACCAGCATCGTGCCGGCCGAGCGCATTGCACTCAAGTGGCCGAACGACGTCCTGGGCGATGGGAGCAAGCTCTGTGGCATGCTGCTCGAGGCGCAGAAGCTGTCGGACGGCAGGATGGCCGTGGCGATCGGTATCGGGGTCAACGTCGTCGCCACGCCGGACGGGTTGCCCTATGCAGCCGCATCGCTCAAGGGCATGGGGATCGAAACCGACGCGGCGACGGTGTTCGGCGCGCTCTCGGATGCGTGGGTCGATGCCTACGAGAGCTGGGATCGGGGCAGGGGCGTCGATGCCGTGCTGGACCAATGGCGTGTCGCGGCTGCCGGCATTGGCGGCGAGATCGCCGTCAGCCAGGATGGCAGCGTCGTCCGCGGCATTTTCGAAACCATCGATCAGGCAGGGCGATTGATCGTCCGCGCCAGTGACAATTCGCGTATCGCCATCACGGCGGGTGATGTGCATTTCGGCACCGCCGCAAGCCACAGGAGTTCATGATGGCAAAAAACTCAGTCGACGAACTTGTCTTCGTGCCGCTCGGCGGCGTCGGTGAGATCGGCATGAACATGGGCGCGTACGGCTTCGGCCCGCCGCGCAACCGGAAGTGGATCGTCGTGGACTGCGGCGTGACCTTTGCAGGGCCGCAGGAACCCGGCGTCGAGCTGATCCTGCCGGATCCTGCCTTCCTCGAGGAGAACGCCGACGATGTGCTGGTGCTGATCCTCACTCACAGCCACGAAGACCACTACGGTGCCGTGCTCGACCTCTGGCCGGCCTTCGACCGGCCCGTCTATGCCACCGCTTTCACCGCGGCCATGCTCAGCGCCAAGCAGGAATCCGAGGGCATCGTGGAGGATGTCGAGGTCAGGCCCATGCAGGTGGGCAAGCCCTTCACGGTTGGTCCCTTCACCATCGAGGCGATCAACGTCGCGCACTCGATCCCCGAGAGCTGCGCGCTCCTGATCGCGACTCCGGCCGGACGGGTAGTCCACACCGGCGACTGGAAGCTCGATCCGCACCCGGTCGGCAACGCCCCGACCGACCTCGCCCGCTTCGGCGCGATCGGCGCGGACCGCTCCAGCCGTCTGGCCCTGGTCTGCGACTCGACCAATGCCACCAAGGACGGCACCAGTCCGTCCGAGGATCAGGTCGCCTCGACCCTCGAGGCCCTCATCGCGGAATCTCCGCACCGCGTCGCGGTGACGACTTTCGCCTCCAATGTCGGCCGGGTCATCTCCGTCGCCCGCGCGGCGCAGAAGGCCGGCCGCAAGGTGGTGATGTCGGGCCGGGCACTGCATCGTATCTCGGGCATCGCCCGGGAACTGGGCATGCTCGAGGGCATCGAACCGTTCCTCGATCAGACCGAGTACAAGACCCTGGCGCGCAAGGATGTGGTGCTGCTGTGCACCGGCAGCCAGGGCGAGGCGCGTGCGGCGATCGCCCGCATCGCCCGCGAGGAGCATCCAGAGATAGCGCTGAATGCCGGCGACCGGGTGATCTTCTCGTCCTGGGCCATCCCGGGGAACGAGCGTGAAGTGATCGACATCCAGAACCTGCTGATCGATCGCGGCATCGACGTCATCACCCGCGACCACGGCCTCGTCCACACCACCGGCCACCCGCGGCGCGAGGAGTTGAAGCAACTCTACGACCTGCTGAAGCCCGACATACTGGTGCCCGTGCACGGCGAGGCTGTCCACCTCGAGGCGCACGCACTGCTCGGCCGCCAGCACGGCATCGAGACGGTCGTCCATGCCCGCAACGGCGATATGGTTCGCCTCTTCCCTGAAACCACGCATTTCCCCGGCGAAGTGCGCGTGGGCGAGCTGTATCTCGATGGCAACGTGCTCTGCACGCCGGAGGAGAGCGGCGTGAAGGGCCGGCGGCGCCTGAGCTTCGGTGGCCACATCGTCGTCAGCCTGTGCGTGAACTCGAGCGGCCAGGTGCTGGCCGGTCCCGACCTGGTCATCGAGGGGCTTCCGGACGTCGAGGATGACGACGAGTCGCTGCCGCATCTCGTGCGTCGCGCCGTCACCGGCACGCTGAAATCCATTCCCCCCAAGCGCCGCAACGACCCGGAGCTCGTGCAGACCGCGCTGCAGCGCGCCGTGCGCAGCGAGGTGACGTCCTATTGGGGCCGCAAACCCAACGTAACCATCTTCGTCCATCGTATCTGAGCCTGGGCCATGCAAGTCACCACCTACATCGCCATCTATTTCGTCGTCTGGTGGCTGTGCCTCTTCCTGGTGCTGCCCTTCAAGGTGCGTAACCAGGTCGACGACGGGCAATGGACGCATGGCACCGAGCGGGGCGCCCCGGCTGTCTTCCGCATCTGGCCCAAGCTGCTGGTCACGACGCTGTTGGCCGGTGTCGTCACCGGCCTGCTGCTCTGGGGCCTCAGCGCCCAGTGGCTGCAGGAGTACTGGCGCTAAAGGCGGCCTGACCCGAGCATCGTCGCCCGAGTCCCGCCCGGCGTGAGGGCAGGGTGCAACCGTCCGCGCCCGACTGTTCGACAGGAGTGCGCTGCCGTCGCCGACCGCCGGAGCGCCCCGCGGATCGATGCTCCTGCATGGGCTGATCCTGCGCGAACCAACACAGTGCAGAATACCGTGTCACCTGTTCGTCATCCGCAAATGAAAAAAGCAGGGCCTAGGCCCTGCTTGATGAGTTTCTCGACAATACGCTGGTCTTAGGCACACGGTTAGGTGGCGGCCAACGCTCCTCCCTTGACGTTGTCGACGTCCGGCAACTTGTTGGTTGCCTGTGTTCTTATGGCGAGGGACCCTAACAACTGAATCCGGGACTGCCAAGCGGATTCTGCATGGCAGCCATGGCATTTCGACATGATGCGTTGCGGCATTTCACGCTGCCCAAAATGGTCGCACGGACAGGCGCTTGCCCAAGTTTCGCGCGTTTTTGCGGGCTCCACTTTTGCCGCTGATGCGGTATAGGGATGCCAGTCGAATCCCGGGCCAAAAGGGACCAACATGCGCTTGAGCCGTTACTTCCTCCCCCTCCTCAAGGAGACGCCGAAGGAAGCCGAAATCGTCTCGCACCAGCTGATGCTGCGCGCCGGCATGATCAAGCAGCAGGCGGCTGGCAGCTATTCCTGGTTGCCGCTCGGCTTCAAGGTGCTCAACAAGATCGTCCGCATCATCGAGGAAGAGCAGAACCGCTCCGGCGCCATCCAGCTGCTGATGCCGACCATCCAGTCGGCGGATCTGTGGAAGGAATCCGGCCGCTACGATGCGTACGGCAAGGAAATGCTGCGCATCGAGGACCGGCACGAGCGCGATATGCTGTTCGGTCCGACCAACGAGGAGATGATCACCGACATCTTCCGGACCTACGTGAAGTCGTACAAGGACCTGCCGCTGAACCTCTACCATATCCAGTGGAAGTTCCGGGACGAGGTACGCCCGCGCTTCGGTACCATGCGCTCGCGCGAGTTCCTGATGAAGGACGCCTACTCGTTCGACCTCGATGAGGCGGGCGCAACGCAGGCCTTCTACCGCATGTTCGTCGCCTACCTGCGGACCTTCCATCGCATGGGCCTTGTCGGCGTCCCGATGCGCGCCGATACCGGCCCGATCGGCGGCGACATGAGCTACGAGTTCCACGTGCTCGCCGATACCGGCGAGAGCGCCGTGTTCCTCGACAAGCGCCTCGTCGACAAGCCGATTCCGGCCATCGACACCGATTTCCGGGCCGACCTGACGCCGATCTTCAAGGACTGGACGTCGCTGTTTGCCGCGACCGACGAGATGACCGACGAGGCAACTTACAAGGCAGCCGTCGAGCCCGAGCATCAGCTTGCGGCGCGCGGCATCGAGGTCGGCCACATCTTCTACTTCGGCACCAAGTACTCCAAGCCCATGAAGGCTACGGTCACCAACCAGGAGGGGCAGGCGGTCGAGGTGCACATGGGCAGCTACGGCATCGGCCCGACCCGTCTCGTGCCGGCCATCATCGAGGCTTCGCATGACGATGCCGGCATCATCTGGCCGGTCAGCGTCGCGCCGTTCGAGGCGGTCGTCATCAACCTCAAGGTTGGCGATGCCGACAGCGATGCGGCCGCCGGTCGTCTCTACGACGATCTCGTGCTGGAAGGCATCGACGCCGCCTACGATGATCGCGACCAGCCGGCAGGCGCCAAGTTCGCCGCTGCCGACCTGATCGGCATTCCGTACCAGCTGATCGTCGGGCCGCGCGGCCTGAAGGACGGCACGGTCGAGATCAAGCATCGCAAGTCCGGTGAGCGCGAGACGCTGTCCATCGAGGCGGCGGTCGGGCGGCTCAAGGGCCTGATCGTGCCGCAGCGGCGAGACAGCGTTTGACCGAGGCCGCGCCCATTGCCACGAGGGCTCCGGGGCCGTTCTCGCGCTTCGAGTTCCTCGTCGCCGGGCGCTACCTGAGGGCCCGGCGCCGCGAGCGGTTCGTTTCGGTGATCACCGGCCTGACGCTCGTCGGCGTGGTCCTCGGCGTTGCCACTCTGATCGTCGTCATGTCGGTGATGAACGGCTTCCGCACCGAGCTGTTGGGCAAGATCCTCGGCCTCAACGGCCACTTCGTGGTGCAGACGATGGAGGGCAGCGGCCTTGCCGACTACCCCGATGTTGTCACCCGCCTCGAGGGCGTCGACGGGGTCCGCTATGCGATCCCCTATGTCGAGGGGCAGGCGCTCGCCTCCGGTTCCGCCAGTGCCACCGGCGTCGTCGTCCGCGGCATCGACGAGGCCTCGCTCAAGAAGCTGGAATCGCTGCGTGATGCGGCGGTGCTCGGCGGTTGGGATCAATGGAACTCGGGGCAGGGCGTCGCGATCGGGCAGCGCCTGGCCGAGCGGCTGGGCGTGACCATCGGCGACGAGATCACAATCATCAATCCCAACGGGACCCTGACGCCGTTCGGCCGCACGCCCGCCGAGCGCACCCTGCCGGTCAATGTCATCTTCAACCTCGGCATGCCGGAGTACGACAGCTTCTACGTCTACCTGCCCATGCAGGAGGCGCAGGTCTACTTCAAGCTGTACGAGGACCGCCTGAAGCCGGGCGTGGCGATGCCGGGCGTCATGGCCACCGATGCGGAGATCGATGCCGCCTACGAGCGCGGCTACCAGGCGACCGGCGTCGAGGTGTTCGTCGACGACCCCGACAATATCCTCGGCATGAAAGAGAAGCTCCAGGCGGCCCTCGACCGACCCTTTGCGATCGCCGACTGGCAGCAGCGCAACGCCACCTTCTTTTCGGCCCTGCAGGTCGAGCGGGTGGTGATGTTCGTCATCCTGTCGCTGATCATCCTCGTTGCCGCCTTCAACATCATCGCCAGCCTCGTCATGCTGGTGAAGGACAAGGGCCCGGACATCGCGATCCTGCGCACCATGGGCGCCACGCGCGCCTCGATCCTGCGCATCTTCTCGATGACCGGCTTCGCCATCGGCCTCGTCGGCACGTTCCTCGGGCTGGTGCTCGGCCTGGTGTTCGCCATCAACGTCGAGCCGATCCGCGCTACTGTGTCGGGCCTGCTCAACATCCCGATCTTCCCGCCAGAGCTGTTCCTGATGGCCGGCCTGCCGTCGCGGATCGACCCCACCGAGGTGGTTCTCGTCGTGCTGCTCTCGCTCGGGCTCACCTTCCTCGCCTCGCTCTATCCGGCCTGGCGCGCGGCGCGGCTCGATCCGATCGAGGGCCTGCACCAGTGAGCACGACCCAGCCCGCCGCCGATCCCGGCCCGTTCTCGCGCTTCGAGTTCCTCGTCGCCTGGCGCTACCTGCGCGCCCGCCGCCGCGATCGCTTCGTATCGGTGATCGCCGGCCTGACGCTGACCGGCATCGCGCTCGGGGTGGCGGCGCTGATCGTCGTCACCTCAGTGATGAACGGCTTCAACTCCGAGATCGTCTCCAAGCTCCTCGGTCTCAACGGCCACTTCTCGGCCTACCCGATCGAGGCGCGCTTCACCGACTACGAGCAGTCCGCCAGCGAGATCCAGGGTGTCGACGGGGTCATCGCCGCGATCCCGTACGTCGAGGGCCAGGCCCTTGCCTCCGGTGCCAAGGCCGACGCCACCGGCGTCATCGTGCGCGGCATGTCGCTGGCCTCGGTCGAAAAGCTGAAGCTGCTGCACGACGGCGCCATCCTCGGCCACTGGGACGGCTGGGACGAGGGCAACGGCGTCGCCATCGGCAGGCGCCTGGCCGAAAAGCTCAAGGTCAACATCGGCGACCCGGTCACCCTGCTGAGCCCGGATCCGGGCAATCTCGGGGCCGGCAACCGCCCGCGCACGCGCTCCTTTCCGGTGCAGATCATCTTCGACCTCGGCATGACCGAGTTCGACAGCTTCTACCTCTACCTGCCCATGCAGCCGGCGCAGGATTACCTCGACATGTTCGATCGGGTGCTCAAGCCCGGCGCCTCGGTCCCGGCGGTCGATGCTCCCGAGCAGGAGCGCGAGGCGGCTTACGACCGCATCTATCGCGCCACGGCCGTGGAGGTGTTCATCACCGATCCGAACGCCCTCGACCAGATGCGGCTGAGGATCGGCCAGCAGATCGAACGCCCGCTCATCCTCTCGGACTGGCGCCAGCAGCACCAGAATTTCTTCGACGCGCTGCAGACCCAGGGCTCGGTGATGTTCGTCATCCTGTCGATGATCGTCGTCGTCGCCGCCTTCAACATCATCTCCAGCCTCATCATGCTGGTGAAGGACAAGGGCACGGACATCGCGGTGCTGCGCACCATGGGGGCGACGCGCGGCTCGATCATGCGCATATTCGGCATTGCCGGCGTCGCCATCGGGGTCGGCGGCACGCTGCTCGGCCTCGCCCTGGGGCTCGTCATCGCCGCCAATGCCGAGCCGATCCGCGCGTTCCTGTCGGGCCTGCTCGGCGTCACCATCTTCCCGCCCGAGGTATTCTTCCTCTCCTCGCTCCCCAGCCGGACCAACCCGTCCGAGGTGGCGGCCATCGTCGCCGTCGCCATGGGGCTCAGCTTCCTCGCGACGCTCTACCCCGCCTGGCGCGCCGCCCAATACGATCCCGTCGAGGCCCTGCGCTATGAGTGACGTCCACCTCCAGCTCTCGAAGGTGCATCGCCACTTCGGCGAGGGCGAAACGCTGGTCCGCGTGCTCGAGGCTGCGAACCTCACCGTCCGCGGCGGGGAGCTCGTCGCCATCGTCGCGCCCTCCGGCGCCGGCAAGTCGACGCTGCTGCATATCTCGGGCCTGCTGGAACGGCCGCAGGCCGGCGAAGTGACCATTACCGGCGTTGCCACCAGCAAGCTGAGCGAGCGCGGCCGCACCCTGCTGCGCCGCAACACCATCGGCTACGTCTATCAGTTCCATCACCTGTTGCCCGAGTTCTCGGCGCTCGAGAACGTCACCATGCCGCAGCTCATCGCCGGCCGCGACCAGGCGGCGGCGAACCGGCGATCGATGCAGCTGCTGGAGATCCTCGGCGTCGCGCCCCGGGCCCAGCACCGGCCGGCCGAACTTTCGGGCGGCGAGCAGCAGCGCGTCGCCATCGCCCGCGCAGCGGCCAACAATCCCCGCATCATCCTTGCCGACGAACCCACGGGCAATCTCGATCCGGCCACCAGCGAAGTGGTGTTCGAGGCCCTGGCCGGTCTGATCCGCGAGGAAGGGGTCGCGGCCCTCATCGCCACCCACAATTTCGATCTCGCCCGGCGCGCCAACCGCATCGTCACGCTGCGGAACGGGCTGATCGAGGACACGACCCTCTAGTTCGCGTCCACATCCGTCTCAATCGCCCGCCGCAACCGCTCCCGCTCCACCAGCGTGTTCACGCGGCTCCGCAGCGCCTTGATCTGCCGTTCCTGCCGTTCGGTCGTCGCCTTCAACTGCCGGATCCTTGCCTCGGCCGCATCGGCGTGGTTGACGTCCCACTCGCGCACGCGTCGGACCACCACCTTGGTCGGGGCCTGCTCGGCGAGGATCGCGTCCCAGGTCAGCCCCGAAGCCTCCACCAGCCGCTGCGCTGCCAGCGCGGCGGAGGCGCTCTCTCCTGGTTGGTCGGAGCCGAGCAGCTTCAGGATTCGGATGAGCTTGGCGCGGTCGCGCTTGGTGAGCGGCATATGCAAGCGGTAGCCGTCCGGTAGCGCGAAATCCACCCCTTACCCGGGCCTGCCAGCCATGAACTGATGCACCTCGGCCGTGGTCATGGCGTGGTCGAGGTAGCTCAGCGTTCCCGGGCCCAGCAGTTCCGATGCCGCATCCCTGAGGCCGCCAAGGGCGGCGCGGGCGAGAGAGCCGCCGGTGCTGATCCGCTGCACGCCGGCCGCCGCAAGCTCTGCCACAGTATAGGGCGACTGCTTCTGCCACAGCACCACGTTGAGCGGCTTGCTGACCGCGGCCACCACGGTCCGGATCGCCTCGAGGTCGGGCAGGCCGGGCGCGAACAGCACGTCGGCCCCAGCCGCCTCGTAGGCCTGTAGCCGCCGGATGGTGTCGGCCAGGTCGCGCCGGCCATGCAGGAAGTTCTCCGCCCGCGCCACGAACGTGAACGGAAAGGGCAGGGAATGCGCCGCCTGGGCCGCCGCCTCGACCCGCGCCACCGATGCCTCGAAGTCGTAGATCGGTGCCTCCGCCCGTCCGGTCGCATCCTCGATCGATCCGCCGACAAGGCCGGCCTCCGCCGCGAGCCGGATGGTCTCGGCAGCGTGCGCGGGCGCATCGCGGTAGCCGTTCTCGAGGTCGCCACTGACCGGCAGGTCGACCGCGGCGGCAATGTCGGCCGCGTTCGCGAGCGCCTCCGCGCGCGTCACGGCGCCGTCCTTCCGTCCCAGCGTCCAGGCGAAGCCGGCGCTCGTCGTCGCCAGTGCCTTGTAACCCAGTCCGGCCAGGAGGCGCGCGCTACCGGCGTCCCATGGATTGGGCATCACGAACAGCGGCCCGCGATGCAGCGCCCGGAACGCCAGGCCCTTTTCGTGCTGGTTCATGCCTCGTTCTCCTCTGAAGTAGATCGGATCACCGATTCCGTCGTTAACCAAAGATCCATCCACATGACCCACATGCTGGACAAGAACGAATTGGGAACATAAAAGAACGAACCAGAAACTTTGGAGGTTCCGATGCTCTCGTTCGTCAAGGATCTGCTGGCTTTCGTCACCATCTGCGGCTTCTCCGTCGCCTCGCTGACCTGGATGGATATCGCCTCCCGACTCGTGTGACGACACTGTGGATAGATGCCCCTGTGAGTGGCCGCGGGCGCGGCGACGGGGGTAGGAAGACACTATGTCTGGCCCCGGCTTCATCCACCTGCACGTCCACTCCGCCTACTCGCTGCTCGAGGGGGCGCTGCCGCTCGGCAAGCTGCTCGAGCTCGCCAAGGCCGACAAGCAGCCGGCCCTCGGCATTGCCGACACCAACAACCTGTTCGGCGCCCTCGAGTTTTCCGAGAAGGCAGCCGGCAAGGGCATCCAGCCGCTGGTCGGGGTGGAGCTCGCGGTCGATTTCTCCGCCATGGAGGACACCCAGGATCGCATGCAGGAGCGCGGCCACTCGCGCGACCGGCTGGGCAAGGGTGGGCTGGTGCTGTTCGCGGCGACCGCCGAGGGGTTTGCCAACCTCTCGACCCTCGTCAGCCGGGCCCACCTCGAAGGCGAGAACGGCCGCGCCGCCGCCAAGCTCGACTGGCTTGCCCCGCAGTCGGTCGCCGGCATCATCTGCCTGACCGGCGGCCCCGAAGGCGCCATCGACCCGTTGTTCAGTAACAGCATGGATACGCTTGCGCTCGCCCGGCTCGACCGGCTGCGCGACCTGTTCGGCGACCGACTCTACATCGAGCTGCAGCGCCACGGGCGTCCTCAGGAGGCGGCGAACGAGCCAAGGCTGATCGACTACGCCTACCAGCACGGCGTGCCGCTCGTCGCGACCAACGAGCCGTTCTATCCCGCGCCCGACGATTACGAGGCCCATGACGCGCTGCTCGCCATCGCCGGTGGCACCGTGCTGGCGCAGACCGAGCGGCGCAAGCTCTCCGCCCAGCACTACTTCAAGACCCGCGAGGAGATGCAGGCGCTGTTCGCCGATCTCCCCGAGGCACTCGAGAATACCGTCGAGATTGCGCAACGCATCAGTTACCGACCCAAGAAGCGCAACCCGGTGCTGCCGACCTTTGCGGCTTCCCCCGGCCAATCGGCCGAGGAGGCTGTCGCGGCCGAGGCGAGGGCGCTCTCCGAGATGGCGCGGACCGGCCTCGAGCGGCGCTTCGAGGAGGTCGGCGTGGCTCCCGGCAAGACCGAGGAGATTTACCGCGAGCGCCTGGAGTACGAGCTCGGCATCATCGAGAAGATGAAGTACCCGGGCTATTTCCTCATCGTCGCCGACTTCATCCAGTGGGCCAAGGCGCACGACATCCCGGTCGGGCCGGGACGTGGCTCGGGCGCCGGCTCGCTCGTCGCCTATGCCACGACGATCACCGACCTCGATCCGCTGCGCTACAACCTGCTGTTCGAGCGCTTCCTCAATCCCGAGCGCGTGTCGATGCCGGACTTCGACATCGACTTCTGCCAGGATCGCCGCGAGGAGGTGATCCGCTACGTCCAGCAGAAATACGGCGAGGCGCAGGTCGCGCAGATCATCACCTTCGGTACGCTCCAGGCCCGCGCCGTGCTGCGCGACGTCGGCCGCGTACTGCAGATGCCCTACGGCCAGGTCGACCGCATCGCCAAGCTGGTGCCGGCCAACCCGGCCGACCCGTGGACGCTGGAACGGTCACTCAAGGAAGTGCCGCAGTTGCGCCAGCTCGCCGACGAGGACGAGCAGGTCGGCGAGCTTCTCGCCATCGGCCAGAAGCTCGAGGGCCTCTACCGCCACGCCTCGACCCACGCCGCCGGCATCGTCATCGGCGACCGTCCGCTGCAGGAACTGGCACCCCTCTATCGCGACCCGCGCTCCGACATGCCGGTCAGCCAGTACAACATGAAGTGGAGCGAGACCGCCGGCCTCGTGAAGTTCGACTTCCTCGGCTTGAAGACGCTGACCACCATCAAGCGTGCGGTCGACATGATCAATCGCGGCGGCGGCAGCTTCCGCATCGAGGACATCCCGATCGACGACGCGGAGACCTACAAGCTCTACGCCATCGGCGATACCGCCGGCGTGTTCCAGGTCGAAGGCGCCGGTATGCGCCGGGCCCTCGTCGACATGAAGCCCGACCGGTTCGAGGATATCATCGCCCTCGTCGCGCTCTATCGCCCTGGCCCGATGGAAAACATTCCGCTGTTCAATGCCCGCAAGCGCGGCGACGAGGACATCGAGTACCCGCATCCGGCGCTCGGCGAAGTGCTGAACGAGACCTACGGCATCATCGTCTACCAGGAACAGGTGATGCAGATCGCCCAGATCCTGTCCGGCTATTCGCTCGGCGAGGCCGACATGCTGCGGCGCGCCATGGGCAAGAAGATCAAGGCGGAAATGGACGCCCAGCGCGCCCGCTTCCAGGAGGGCTGTATCCGCTACGGCCTGAAGCCGGGGCTGGCCGACACCATTTTCGACCTGCTCGCCAAGTTCGCCAATTACGGCTTCAACAAGTCGCACGCCGCGACCTACGCCCTCGTCAGCTACCAGACGGCCTACCTCAAGGCGCATTACCCGCACGAGTTCTTCGCGGCGACCATGACGCTCGACATGGGCAACACGGACAAGCTCAACGAATTCCGGCAGGACGCCAAGAAGCACGGCATCGAGATCGTTCCACCCTGCGTCAACCGCTCCGACGCGGTGTTCAACACCCACGACGGCAAGGTGTTCTACGCCATCGGTGCGGTGAAGGGCGTGGGGCAGGCGGTGGCCGAGCATATCGTCGCGGCGCGCGGCGACCGGCCATTCCGCGACCTCGGGGATTTTGCCGCCCGCGTCGATGCCCGCATCGTCAACCGGCGCACTCTCGAAGCACTGATCAACGCCGGCGCCTTCGACCAGCTGGTACCCCGTCGCGAACAGGCCTTCGCGGCCATCGACGCCATCGTCGCCACCGCCCAGCGCACCAACGCCAATGCGGCCGACGGCATCATGGACATGTTCGCCTCGGCCGAGCCCGAGCCGATCCGGATCAGCCAGTCGGTAACCAACTGGCTACCGGCGGAACGCCTCGCCCGCGAGCATGCCGCCATCGGCTTCCACCTCAGCGGTCATCCGCTCGACCAGTATGCCGACCTGTTCGATCGCCTGCGCGTCCAGCCCTATGCCGATTTCGAACGTGCCGTGAAGGAAGCCGACGCGAGGGCAGGGCGCATCGCCGGCACGATTGCGACCCGTAACGATCGGCGCACCAAAAAAGGCACCCCGATGGCGATCATCGGCCTCAGTGACGCCAGCGGCGGCTACGAGGTGATCGCCTTCTCCGAGCAGGTCAGCCAGTATTCCGATGTGTTGCAGCCGGGCAAATCGGTGATCCTCACCGTCGAGGCCGACGAGCGCCCCGACGGTATCAGCATCCGACTGAGCAAGGCCGAGCCGATCGAGGGCGCTGCCGAAAAGATCGGGCGCCGCCTCACCGTGTTTGCTGGCGACGCCAAGTGCCTCGCCCCGATCAGCACCCAGCTGAAGCCGGGCGGCGAAGGTATGGTCAGCTTCATCGTCATCCGCGACGCCGGCGCAAAGGAATACGAGATCGAACTCAAGGGCGGCTATCGGATCACGCCGGAAATCGCCGGAAGCATCAAGGCGATGGAAGGCGTGGTGGACGTTAGGCTGAGCTAGGACAGGGAAGATGTTCTGGGCGCTTGCCGCCGGCGTTGTTGGGGCGATTTTGATGGTTCTGACGCCTGGTTGGCGGAGTTGGACTGTGGTCCTGATTGGTTCAACTGCCGTCTTGGCGGTGATCTGGCTCGGCACAAATCCCACCGCAACATGCTCGGCGTTGCCGGACGGCGAAATGTGCCGCAGTGACCTTGGGTTGTTTGACCTTCTCAGGAGCGTGGTGGTGGGCGGCCCAGCACTGTTGGTTGGCGTGGCGTTCGCGTGGCCGGTGCGTTCGAGGATCAAGGAACGCCGCGAGGCGGCCTCGGTGCTCAAGATCCGACGGGCTCTCCCATTGGCAGCATCACCACCTCCACCAGCCGTCATCCCGGCGAAAGCCGGGACCCACGGCTCGAACGGAACGTGTGAACCCTGGCCGCGCCCGCCAATCCTAGATGGATCGGCACCAACTTCGGTATGCTGCGGTCGGTGCACTGGGTCCCGGCTTTCGCCGGGATGACAACGGAGTGGGCGGGCAACCCGGTTCACCGAACCGATCATCCTGCGGTGCGATCTCTGGCCCGCCAATGACCGCCGTCCACCCTTGCCACGTCCCCCAAAACCCCCTATATGCGCGGCGCGTCCGGGAATCCGGGCGTAATTCACACGCGAAGCGCGGCCGCCTGAAATGAGTTGGGCGCCCATCCGGTGGCAGGAAACTGCCAACATCCTTCGCGGCGGCAATAACCGGTAAAGGAAGCCTTCCATGGCATTGCCCGATTTTTCCATGCGCCAGCTGCTCGAAGCAGGTGTTCACTTCGGCCACCAGAAGCACCGCTGGAACCCCAAGATGGAACGCCACATCTTCGGCGTCCGCAACGACATCCACATTCTCGACCTGTCGCAGACCGTACCGGCCCTGCAGCGCGCCCTGCAGCTGATCTCGGACACCGTCGCCGACGGCGGCCGCGTGCTGTTCGTCGGCACCAAGCGCCAGGCCGCTCCGGTGGTCGCCGAGGCTGCCCGCCAGTCCGCGCAGTACTACGTCAACTCCCGCTGGCTCGGCGGCACGCTGACCAACTGGCAGACCATCTCGCACTCGATCAATCGCCTCCGCGAGCTCGAGAGCCAGCTTTCCGAAGGTGCCGTCGGCATCACAAAGAAGGAAGCCCTGCTGCTTTCGCGTGAGAAGGAGCGCCTCGAGCGCGACCTCGGCGGCATCAAGGACATGGGCAACCTGCCCAACCTGTTGTTCGTGATCGACACCAACAAGGAAGCGAACGCCATCAAGGAGGCCAAGCGCCTCGGTATCCCGGTGATCGCCATCGTCGACTCGAACTCCGATCCTGACCTCGTCGACTACGCCATCCCGGGCAATGACGACGCCGCCCGCGCCCTCGAGCTCTACTGCTCGCTGGTCTCGCGCGCTGCCATCGACGGTATCGGCCGCTCGGCCGCCGGCCGTGGCGCCGACCTTGGCGCTTCCGAGACTGCACCGGAAGAGCCGGCGCTCAGCGCCGCCGACGCCGACGAGTCGTCCGCCGCCAACTGATCCGGTTCGCTCCGGGTTACGCATTCCGAACAACGGCGCGGCTCCATCCCGGGGGCCGCGGAAAGGTGATATCAAATGGCTGTTTCCGCTCAGCAGGTTAAAGAGCTCCGCGAACTGACCGGCGTGGGGATGATGGACTGCAAGAAGGCGCTCGAGGAGACCGGCGGCGACATGGAAGCCGCGGTCGACTGGCTGCGCACCCGTGGTCTTGCCAAGGCCGCCAAGAAGGCCGGCCGCGTGGCTGCCGAGGGTCTCGTTGGCGTTGCCATCGAGGGCACCCGCGGCGCCATTGTCGAGGTCAACTCCGAGACCGACTTCGTCGCCCGCAACGACCAGTTCCAGCAGATCGTCGGCAACGCTGCCAAGCTGGCGCTAGATGCCGCCGGCGACATCGGCAAGCTGTCCGAGATGCCGTATCCCGGTTCCGGCCGTTCCGTCTCGGCGGAGCTGACTGACGCCATCGCCAAGATCGGCGAGAACATGAACCTGCGCCGCACCGGCACGCTGACCGTTTCGGATGGCGTGATCGGCTCCTACGTCCACAACACCGTGGCTCCCGGCCTCGGCAAGCTGGGCGTGATCGTCGGCCTTGAGTCGAGCGGTGACAAGGCCGCGCTGAATGCCCTGGGCAAGCAGCTGGCCATGCACATCGCCAACACCAAGCCGCTGAGCGTGTCGCCCGACGACATCGACCAGGAAGTCGTGGCCCGCGAGCGTGCCATCTTCACCGAGCAGGCCAAGGAATCCGGCAAGCCGGCCGAGGTCATCGAGAAGATGATCGAGGGCCGCGTGCGCAAGTTCTACGAGGAAGTCACGCTTCTCTCGCAGGTGTTCGTGATCGACGGCGAAACCAAGATCGCCGATGTCGTCAAGAAGGCCGAGAAGGACGTTGGCGCCCCGATCAAGGTGACGGGCTTTGTCGTCTACTCGCTGGGCGAAGGCATCGAGAAGGAAGCCACCGACTTCGCCGCCGAAGTCGCGGCCACCGCTGGCGTCTGATCCACCACTGGATAAGTCTCGGGCGGGCTGGTCCACAGCCCGCCCGAATATGTCATAACCGCCTGCGGCGCCGGAGTCGGCGCCGATACCAGGTGCGCTTCGGGAGACTTACGGATGGCCAAATCCGCTTACAAACGGATTCTGCTCAAAGTCTCGGGCGAAGTGCTCGCCGGTGACCAGTCCTTCGGCATCGAGCCGGAATTCCTCCATCACATGGCTGACCAGATCGCCGAGGTCGCCAAGAGCGGCGTGCAGGTAGCGATCGTCATCGGCGCCGGCAACATCTTCCGGGGCATGGCCGTGGCCGCCAAGGGCGGCGACCGGGTCACCTCCGACCTCATGGGCATGCTTGGCACCGTCATCAACTCGCTCGCGCTCGGTGACGCGATCGAGCAGAAGGGCCTGAAGGTAAAGGTCTATTCGAACGTTCCGATGGAGACCGTGGCAGATACGTTCACGGCCCGCGACGCCAATCGCGCGCTCTCGGACGGCTACGTCGTGGTGTGCGCCGGCGGCACCGGCAGTCCGTTCTTCACCACCGACACCGCGGCCGCGCTCAAGGCGATCGAGTTGCGCTGCGACGTCCTGCTCAAGGGCACCAAGGTCGACGGCGTGTATTCCGAGGACCCCAAGAAGAACCCGAAGGCCCAGCGCTTCGAGACGATCAGCCACGAGGAAGTCATTTCGCGCGATCTGCGCGTGATGGATACGGCGGCCTTCGCCCTTGCTCGCGACAACGGCTTGCCCATAATTGTTTATGCGCTCGACGACAAGGAAGGCCTCAAGGGCGTCCTCGCCGGCAGAGCCAGAAGTACACGCGTCGGATAAGACGCGGACCTATGAAGGAGTAGTCCCATGGCCGAGGCTTTTTCTCTGCCCGCACTCAAGGACCGCATGCAGAAGTCCATCGCTTCCCTGCGCGAGGAACTGGCGGGCCTGCGCACCGGGCGCGCCAGCGCCAGCCTGCTCGAGCCGGTTACGGTCGAGGCCTATGGCAGCCGCATGCCGCTGAACCAGGTCGCGACCGTCACCGTGCCGGAGTCGCGCATGCTGAGCGTGCAGGTGTGGGATCGCACCCTCGCCGGCGCCGTGGAGAAGGCCATTCGCAATTCCGGCCTGGGCCTCAACCCGGCGGCGGAAGGTCAGGTCATCCGCGTGCCACTTCCGGAGCTCAATGAAGAGCGGCGCCGCGAACTGACCAAGGTTGCGCACAATTATGCCGAGCAGGCCCGAGTCGCCGTCCGTCACATCCGCCGCGACGGCATGGACCTGCTCAAGAAGCTCGAGAAGGACGGCGACCTGAGCCAGGACGAAAGCCGCAAGCAGGGCGACCTGGTCCAGCAGGCCACGGACGCCGCCGTGAGCGATATCGACAAGGTCCTGGCCGTCAAGGAACAGGAAATCATGCAGGTCTAGTCTGGACCTGTAGCTGCTGCCCCTGGAGGGCGTTGATGTCCGTCGAAACTGCCGCTGCCGCGACGCCCAGTACCAAGCAGGGCCTGAAGATTCCAGGCCACCTGGCAGTGATCATGGATGGCAACGGCCGTTGGGCCAAGGCGCGCGGCAAGGTCCGTACCGAAGGCCACGTGGAGGGCGTCAAGGCCCTCCGCCGACTGGTCGACCTGTCGATCCGATACGGCATCAAGCACCTGACGGTCTTCAGCTTCTCCTCGGAGAACTGGCGGCGCCCGCGCGACGAAGTGAACTTCATCTTCGGCCTGCTGCACCGCTTCGTCGCGTCCGATCTGGCGACGTTGATCCAGAACAATGTCCGCATTCGCATCATCGGCTCTCAGCAGGGCCTGGACGAGCCGCTGCGCCGACTGATCGCCGATGTCCAGGACAAGACTGCGGCCAATACCGGCCTCGAGCTGATCGTGGCCTTCAACTACGGAGGCAAGGACGAACTCACCGAGGCCACCCGCCGCATCGCCGCCGAAGTCGCGGCCGGCCGGCTCAACGTCGAGGACATTAGCGAGGAGACGGTCGAGCGCGCGCTCTACACCGTCGGCATCCCGGATCCGGACCTCATCATCCGCACCAGCGGCGAGCAGCGCGTCTCGAATTTCCTGCTCTGGCAGGGTGCCTATTCGGAGCTCGTCTTCATCGACGAGAACTGGCCGGATTTCAGCGAGCAGGTCTTCCTGCGCGCGCTCGACGAGTACTCATCGCGTTCCAGGCGCTTCGGCGGGATCGAGTCGAGGAGCCCGTGAGCGCACCGGAGGACAAGCGTTCCCAGTTCAATCCGCTTGCCCGCCGGTCGTGGACAGACCTTGGCCCGCGCGTTGCATCGGCTGCGGTCCTGCTCGCTCTCGCCATAGTCGGGCTGTATGTTGGTAGCTACGTGTTCGCGGCCATCGTGGGCGCCGTCTTTGCCGGCTGCTATCGCGAATGGGAACGCATGGTGACGCTGAAGCCGCTGACGACCGCAGGCGGCGTCCTCATCGCGCTTCTCGCCGTTTCCGCCCTTGTCTTTCCGGCGTTCGGCCCGCTTGCCGCGCTGGCCCTGGTGGCGGTGGCGGCAGCCCTCGCCGCAGTCACGGCAACACCCGGCATCCGCCTCTGGCGGGTCGGCGGCGTCGTTTTCTATGGCCTCGTCATCGTCATGCTGATGATGATCCGCGGCGAGGCCACCTGGAACCAGCCCGGCACCTTCGACGCGGGCCTGTGGGCCGGCCTGATGCTCGGCTGCGTCATCTGGGCCACCGATACCGGCGCCTATTTCACCGGCCGGCAGGTCGGCGGCGAGAAGCTCGCCCCGGACATCTCCCCCGGCAAGACCTGGTCCGGCGCCATCGGCGGGTTCGGGCTAGGCACGCTTGTGGGCCTCATCGTCTGGTTGCTCGTCGTGCCGCACTCGCCCTGGTGGATCGGGCTGCTACTGGCCGCCTCGATCAGCATCCTGGGCCAAGTTGGCGATCTCGCGGAGAGCGCCATCAAGCGCCGCTTCCGCATCAAGGACTCGGGCGACATCATCCCCGGCCACGGCGGCCTGATGGACCGGCTCGACAGCCTGACCTTCGGCATAGCCTTCCTGTTTGTTGTCGGTGCGTTGCACGGCGGGTTTGCAGCGGTGGCGGCGGGCTTCCTATATTGGTGATGCGGCGTCGCGCCGTATCGCAATCTTAACGCATTCGGGCCCTAGGTTTTCGTGACCGCCGGGGGCGCACGGAACGGACGACATGGACTTCATCTTCTGGCTGCTTTCCTACGTGGTGCCGTTCCTGGTCGTACTGACCATCATCGTGTTCGTGCACGAGATGGGGCACTACCTGGTGGCGCGTTGGAATGGCGTCGCCATCCAGACGTTCTCGCTGGGCTTCGGCCCCGAACTGATCGGCTTCGACGATCGGCACGGTACGCGCTGGCGCCTGTCGGCCATTCCGCTGGGAGGCTATGTCCGCTTCGTCGGCGACATGAACGCGGCCAGCATGCCGGACGAGTCGTTCATCGAGCGGGCCGGGCCTGAGCTCAGCAAGCAGCTCTTCGTCAACAAGAGCGTCTGGCAGCGCATCGCCGTCGTGGTGGCGGGGCCGATCGCCAACATCATCTTCACGCTGCTCGTCCTCTATGCCCTGCTGCTCGGCTATGGCCGCTATACGCTGCCGCCCGTGGTCGGCTTTGTCGGGCCCTGGTCGCCCGCTATGGCCGCCGGGTTGCACTCCGGGGATCGCATCGTGTCGGTCGACGGGTATGACGTCCGGGGCTTTGAGGATTTTCAGCGCCTGGTCGCCACCGCACCGCAGCGCACCATCACGATTACGCTGCAGCGCGACGGCGAAACCCGTACCCTGACCGCCACTCCGGATGCCGTGGAATCGACCGATCGCTTCGGCAACCGCCATCGCATCGGGCTGATGGGCGTGACCAACCACGTTCAGCAATCCGACCTCGTGCTCTACCGGCCCGGCCCGGTGGAGGCGATCGGCATGACCTTCGAGGAAGTGCGCTTCATCGTCGACCGAACTGCGGCTTTCCTCGGCGATTTCTTCGTCGGCCGCGGCGACGTCGACCAGCTCGGTGGGCCGATCAAGGTGGCAACCGTGTCGCAGCAGGTGGCGAGCCTCGGCATTATCCCCCTCATCAACCTGATGGCGCTGCTGTCGCTCAACATCGGCATCTTCAACCTGCTGCCGATTCCCATGCTCGATGGGGGGCACCTGATCTACTACATCGCCGAAGCGATCCGCGGACGGCCGCTGCCGCAGCGCGTCCAGGAGGTCGGCTACCGGATCGGTCTCGCGGTCGTCTTCAGCCTGATGATCTTCACGCTGATCAACGACCTGTTCTGAGCGTAGCCAATGCGGGGCAGGGGCAATTTCTCCCCCTGTCACCACATTGCCGCCGCACCTTCACCGCATTTTCCGAGAAGCCACGGGTCGGCGTTAACCCTTGGATAAGCTTGGTTTTCTAGGTGTTGCAGGAATACACGACGCCCAATCTTTCGCTAACCTCGAAGCCGGTCGCGGCTTGTCCGTGGTTAAAAATCCAGTAAAAGCTTTTGATGGAGTGAGCTGGGAACGCTGTGCATGGCGATTCCCGGCATAGGTCGCACGAGGCAACAAGAATCATGACGAACCCGAAAAAGCTGATGCGCGGTATTTATCTGGCGCTCGCCCTCGTGTTGGCGGCGCCGCTCGGCATCAGCGGCACGTTCATCGGCGTCGATGCGGCCCAGGCGCAGCAGGCGCAGCTTGTCTCGGCGGTCCTCTTTGAGGGCAATACCGGTTTCTCCGACGCCCAGCTGCTCGCGATGGTCAACGTCGGCGAGCGCAGCACTTACACCGAGGCGAGCCTCGCGGCCGACGCCGAGTCCATTCGCCAGGCCTACGTGGCCAAGGGCTATGTCGGCGTCACCGTTACGCCGCGCGTCGAGAAGTCGGCGCAGAACGGTCGCGCGCTCATCACCTTCGTGGTCGTTGAGGGGCAGCGCACCGGCATCGCCGCCATCAACTTCACCGGCAACAACTCGATCAACGCGGGCACGCTGAAGTCGATCATCCGCACGCACGAAACGAGCCTGCTGAGCTGGCTGTTCCGTGACGACAGCTACAGCGAGGACCAGCTCCAGATCGACAAGGCGCTGATCGAGCAATACTACATGAACCACGGCTACCCGGACGCGCAGGTCACGTCCGCGGTCGGCGAGTTCGACGCCTCGCGCAACGCGTACTTCGTGAACTTCACCATTTCCGAGGGCGAGCGCTACCGCTTCGGCGAGATCGGCGTCGAGACCTCGATCGGCGGCCTCAATCCCGACCTGCTGAAGGGCACCATCCGCACCGGCAAGGGCGGCACCTACTCGCTCGCCGACCTGCAGCGCTCGCAGGAAGACATGGCCTTCGAGGCGACCGCCCAGGGCTACGCCTTCGCCGACGTGCGTCCGCGCGTCGACCGCGACGTGGCCAACAGCACCTTCAACGTCACGTACCTTGTTGACGAAGGCGCCCGCGTCTATGTCGAGCGCATCAACATCTCCGGCAACACCAAGACCCGCGACGCCATCATCCGGCGCGAGCTGGATTTCGGCGAAGGCGACCCCTTCAATCGTTCCATGGTCCAGCGCGGCAAGACGAAGATCGAAGGCCTTGGCTTCTTCAAGACCGTCAGTCTCGACCTGCAGCAGGGTAGTGCGCCCGACAAGGTGATCATCAACATCACCGTCGAGGAGCAGTCGACCGGCGACTACGGTATTACTGCGGGCTACGACACCAATGCCGGTATCCTCGGCGAGGTGTCGATCACCGAGCGCAACTTCCTCGGTCGCGGCCAGTATGTCCGGGCCGCGGTCAGCGCCTCGCAGGATACCCAGAGCTTCGACTTCTCGTTCACCGAGCCGCGCTTCATGGGCCTGCGCATCTCGTCCGGTGTTGACGCCTACTACCGCGTCAATGCCGAGACCGACGCGAACATCTACGGCACCACGGCCGTCGGCGGCCAGCTCCGCTTCGGTGCCCCGATCACGACCGACCTCAGCGGTTCGGTGTTCGTCGGCCTCGAGCAGAAGACGATCGAGGACCAGAAGGGCACGCTGTCGGACATCGTCAACGACGGCGAGACCTACGACAAGGCCTGGGTGGGATACTCGCTGAACTATAGCACTCTCGACAACAGCAAGCGTCCGACCGAGGGCCTGTATGCCACGTTCAACCAGCAGTACATCGGCTGGGATTACAACCTGATCAAGACCGAGGCCAAGGCGCGTTACTTCATGCCCTTGATGTCGGATTGGAACGTGATCGGCAGCGTCAAGGCCCAGGCTGGTTACATCGCTGCGGTTGACGGTGGGGATGTGCATCCGCTCGAGGCCTTCCGCGGTGCCGGTTCGCTGGTGCGCGGCTTCCAGAGCGGTGGCATGGGCCCCAAGCTCGACAACACCGGCGAGTTGCTGGGCTACACTGCGTACGTCGCGGCCTCCGCCGAGATCGAGTTCCCGATCCCGATCCTGCCCGAAACCTACGGTGTCCGTGGTGCGGTCTGGGCGGATGCGGCTCTGATCGACGGCAATGGTGCGGTAGCCGGAATGGGTCCCATCCGCGCCGGCTCCATCGACGACAACTTCAAGTCCTCGGTTGGTGCCTCGCTGATCTGGGACAGCCCGTTCGGCCCGCTGCGTGGCGACTTCGCCTACGTGCTGAACAAGGCGACGGACGACAAGACGCAGGTCTTCTCGCTCACCCTGCAGCAGTTGCTCTAGTTGGCAGGCCGGCGGAAACGCCGGCCTCCTTTTCTGATCAAGGCCGCGGCGCGGTTGCCCCGCGGCCTCTTTGTTGTGTAATGACGGTCATGGTCGATACGCGTTTCCATTCTTCGTCAGGGCCCATAGCACTTGGCGCCGTCCTCTCGGCGCTGGGCCGGGATGGTGCCGTCGATGATTCCCGTGCGTCATCCCTGATCGTTACCGGCGCCGAGGAACTGCCGCTGGCCGGGCCCGGGCACATCGCGCTTGCGGCCCAGGCCGAGTACGTCCCGGCCCTCGTGGAGACCGGCGCCGGCGTCGTCGTCGTCCATCCGAAGTTCCGGGCCGAGGTGCCCTCTACCGCGATCGCTCTCGTCGACAGCCGGCCGCACGACCTGTTCGTTGACCTGCTCGAGCGCCTGTATCCGCTCGGCACGCGCGGCATGGCCAAGGCGCTGTTCGAAGCGACCGGCCCGGCGCCGCATGTCGAGGAGGGTGTGCGCCTCGGTGCCAATGTCGTTCTCGGCGCCGGTGTGGAGATCGGCCGCAACACGGTCATCGGTCCGAACACGGTTATCGGCCGTGGCGTATCCATCGGCCGCAATTCGGTCATCGGCCCGAACGTCTCGATCGAATGTGCCTATCTCGGCAACAACGTCGTCATCCACGCCGGTGCCCGCATCGGCACGGAGGGCTTCGGCTGGCTGGGGCTGGCGCAGAGCAACCGCAAGATCCCGCAACTGGGGCGCGTAATCATCCAGGATTCGGTCGAGATCGGTGCCAACACCACCGTCGATCGCGGCGCGCTTGGCGACACCGTGGTCGGCGAGGGCACGAAAATCGACAATCTCGTGCAGATCGGCCACAATTGCCGCATCGGGCGGTACTGCCTGATCGCGGCGCATTGCGGTCTGTCGGGATCGACTGTACTTGAGGATTCGGTCCTGCTGGGCGGCGGGGCCTCTACCGCAGGGCATCTGACGATCGGGCGCGGCACGGTAGTGATGGGTTGGGGCGGCGTCACCAAGAGTGTTGCGCCGGGGTCCAGGGTGGCAGGGTTCCCAGCCCAGGATGCACGCAAGTGGTGGCAGGAACTCGCTACGCTCAGGCGGCTTAGCAAAGGGGTCAAAGTTGGACGTGAAGAGTGATGCGCCAGCGGAGTCGGCTCGCGAGCTGACGACGATGGATATCCAGGAAATCCTGCGGCATCTGCCGCACCGCTATCCGTTCCTGATGATCGACCGGATCATCAAGATCGACGGCAACGAGTCCGCGGTTGGCATCAAGAACGTGACGTTCAACGAGCCGATGTTCCAGGGCCACTTCCCGGGCGAACCGGTCTTTCCCGGCGTGCTGATCATCGAGGGCATGGCGCAGACCGCCGGCGCCATCGCCATTGCGGCAGGAACCGGCCAGGGCCAGGACCACATCGTCTACCTGCTCACCGTCGACAAGTGCAAATTCCGCAAGCCCGCTCGTCCGGGCGACCGTATCGAGTACCATATCCGCAAGATCCGCCACCGCATGACCATGGGTTGGTTCGAGGCCAAGGCGATCGTCGACGGCGTGGTGATTGCCGAGGCGGAAGTTGGCGCCATGGTGAGCGTCAACGAGCAATGACCGTCCACCCCACCGCAATCGTCGAGGACGGCGCCACGCTGGGCGCCGACGTCACGGTTGGTCCGTACTGCGTGGTCGGGCGCAACGTCACGCTCGGTGACGGCGTTGAGGTCATCTCCCACGCCGTCGTCACCGGCCGCACCACCATTGGGCCGCGCACCCGAATCTATCCTTTCGCCTCCATCGGCCACCAGCCGCAGGATCTGAAGTACGCGGGCGAGCCGTCGACGCTGAGCATCGGCGCCGATTGCACCATCCGCGAGCACGCCACCATCAACCCCGGCACCGCCGGCGGCGGCATGCAGACCGTGGTCGGCGACCGCTGCCTGATCATGATCGGCTCGCATGTCGGCCATGACTGCCACGTCGGCAACAACGTCGTTCTCTCCAACAACGCCGGTCTTGCGGGGCACTGCAAGGTCGATGACTACGCCATCCTGAGCGGTCACGCCGGCACGGTGCAGTTCGTGCATGTCGGCGCCCACGCCTTCATCGGCGGCATGACCAAGGTGGAAAAGGACGTCATTCCCTACGGCATGGTCAACGGCAACCCCGGGGTACTGTCCGGCATCAATCTGGTCGGCCTGAAGCGCCGGGGCTTCGACCGCGAGGCCATCCACCAGCTGCGCGCCGCCTACCGCATGATCTTTGCCAGCGAAGGCACGCTGCGCGAGCGCGTCGAGGACGCCTCCGAGCTGTTCGCCGACGAGCCGCTGGTGCAGGATCTGGTCCGTTTCATCAGCGCCGCGCAGGGCGGCCTGACTTTGCCGGACAATGCCGGGACCGAGGAGTAGTGCCCCGGCGCCTGAGTATTCTCGCAGGCACCGGTTCCCTCGTCACGCATGTCATCGAGGCGGCCCAGCGTGCCGGTGACGAGATCCAGGTCATCGCGCTCATGCCGCAACCGGATCGCCCCGGGGTCACCGTGCTGCCGGGCGACACCCGCGATCCGATGTCGATCATCAGGACGATCCGCGCCTTCCGCAGCACGCACATCACGCTGGCAGGCGGCGTCACGCTTGGCGACCGCGCCCGCGAGGGCCTGTCCGAGTTCGCCACCGGCTCCCCAGCCTCGGCCGGCGATGCGGTGCTTTCGAAAATGTCCGCCGTGGTCCGTACCATGACCGGGGCCAGGATCCTGGGCGCACATGAAGTGGCTCGGGACCTGCTCGCGCCAAATGACCGGATCGCGGGAGCGGACCTGACCGGACAGCAGCTGAAGTCGGCCCGCATCGCCCTTGCCGCCGCGCGCGACATCGGGCGGCTCGACCTCGGCCAGGCCGTGGTCGTCGCCGGGGCACGCGTCGTGGCGGCCGAGGACGTGGGCGGCACCGACGAACTGCTGCACCGCGTCGCGCGTCACCGCCAGGAAGGGCGCATTGGTGATGGGGTAGGGCCCCTCATCCTCGCCAAGGCAGCGAAGCCGCAGCAGCCGCTCTCGGTGGACCTGCCTGCCATCGGCCCCGACACCGTCGCGAAGGCCGCCGAGGCCGGCATCAGCATCATTGCGGTCGAGGCAGGCAAGACCCTGCTGCTCGAGCGCGCCGCAATGATCGAGGCGGCGGAGAAGCGCGGGATCGCCATTCTCGGTCTCAAGCATGGCTGAGCCGCTGCGCCTGTTCATCCTTGCCGGCGAAGCCTCGGGCGATCGGCTTGGGGCTGACCTGGTCCGTCGCCTCGGGCAACGCCTTCCGGTGCAGCTGTCCGGGGTTGGCGGCGCCGAGCTCGAGGCGGAGGGCCTCGCCAGCATGTTCCCCATGTCCGATCTCGCGGTGATGGGCTGGAGCGACGTACTGCGCCGGCTGCCGCTCCTGCTCTGGCGCGTCCGCCAGGTGGCGCGCGCCATTGTCCGGTTGCGGCCCGATATCGTCGTCCTGATCGACTCGCAGGTGTTCAGCAAGGCCGTCGCGCATAGGGTGCGCCGGGCCGGGGTGGTGGTGCCGACCATTCTTTACGTCGCCCCCACCGTCTGGGCCTGGCGTCCCGAGCGCGCGCCGGCGCTCAGGCCGCTGTTCGACGAGGTCCTGGCCATTCTGCCGTTCGAGCCTGCCGCCATGGCCGGGCTCGACGGGCCGCCGACGCACTTCGTCGGCCATCCGGCGGTCGCACGCTTTCCTGGTCGTCCTGCGCAACCCGAGCGTGGCCCGCTGCTTCTCCTCCCCGGCAGCCGGCGGGGCGAGCTTCGCCGCCACTTGCCGCTCATGCGGGCGGCGGTCCAGCAGTTCCGCGATCATCCCCGCGTTACCGGCTTCGCCATCCCGACCCTCGAGCACCTGCTGCCCAGTCTCCGCCGGGAAGTCGCGCACTGGCCGGCACCCGTAACCCTTGTCACCGGCGAGGAGCGCCGCTCGGCCTGGGATGCAGCCATCGCGGCGTTCGCGGTCAGCGGCACGGTAACGCTCGAGCTGGCGATGACCGGAATTCCGATGGTCGTGGCCTACGTCGCCGACCCGCATCAGGCCCGCCAATATGACAAGCTGGGGCGCAAGGTGACATTGGCCCTCCCCAGCATCATCCGGGGTAGCAATGTGGTGCCGGAGCTGCAACTGCGCAGCAGCGCAGGGCCCTTCGACCTCTCCGCGCTCAGCGCGCTGCTCGACGATCCCGCGGCCATTCCCGCCCAGCTTGCCGCGTTCGCCGAAGTCCGGGCCCTGATGCAGAAAGGGGCGCCTGAGGCGCCCCTTGCGGATGTCGTGGATCGGGTGCTCGCGCACGCGCCTCAGCGGTTGCTGATCGGCTCGTAGTCGCGCACCGGCGAGCCGTTGTAGAGCTGGCGCGGACGGCCGATCTTCTTCTGCGGGTCGGCGATCATTTCCTTCCACTGCGCGATCCAGCCCACGGTGCGGCTGAGCGCGAAGATGGCCGTGAACATCGAGGTCGGGAAGCCGATCGCGTCGAGGATAATGCCCGAGTAGAAGTCGACGTTCGGGTAGAGCTTGCGATCGATGAAGTACTGATCGTGGAGCGCGATCCGCTCCAGTTCCTTGGCCACCTGCAGCGTCGGCGACAGATTGTCGGCACCGAGCTGAGCCAGCACCTCGTTGGCCGCCTGCTGCATCACCTTGGCGCGCGGATCGTAGTTCTTGTAGACCCGGTGACCGAAGCCCATCAGGCGGAAGCCGGAGTTCTTGTCCTTGGCCTTGGCGATGAATTCCGGGATGCGATCGACAGTGCCGATCTCCTTGAGCATGTTCAGCGCCGCCTCGTTGGCGCCGCCGTGCGCCGGACCCCACAGGCAGGCCACGCCTGCCGCGATGCAGGCGAACGGATTGGCATCCGACGAGCCGGCGAGGCGGACCGTCGAGGTCGAGGCATTCTGTTCGTGGTCGGCGTGGAGGGTGAAGATCAGGTCCATGGCCCGTGCCACGACCGGATTCACCACGTAGTCCTCGGCCGGCACGGAGAAGCACATGCGCAGGAAGTTCGACGCGTAGTCGAGGTCGTTGCGCGGATACACGAACGGCTGCCCGACCGAGTACTTGTAGGCCATGGCGACGATCGTCGGGATCTTGGCGATCATGCGGATCGAGGCGATCTCGCGCTGCTGCGGATCGTTGATGTCGATCGAGTCGTGGTAGAACGCCGCCATCGCCCCGACCACCCCGCACACGATCGCCATCGGGTGCGCGTCGCGGCGGAAGCCGCGGTAGAAATAGTGCATCTGCTCGTGCACCATCGTGTGGCGCGTCACGCGCTGCTCGAAATCGGCCATCTGGGCCTTGTTCGGCAGCTCGCCATAGAGCAGCAGGTAACAGACTTCCAGGTAATTGGATTTGTCGGCCAACTGCTCGATCGGGTAGCCCCGGTACATCAGCTCGCCCTTGTCGCCATCGATATAGGTGATGGAGCTGTCGGTCGCCGCCGTGGAGGTGAAGCCGGGATCATAAGTGAACATGCCGGTCTTGGCGTAGAGCGATCGGATGTCGATGACATCGGGGCCGACGGAGCCAGAGAGCACCGGGAACTCGTAAGTCTGGTCCCCGATGGTAAGTTTGGCGATGGTATCGCTCATGAATCGCTCTCCATATTGGGCCGATTGGCGCCCGCGAAAGAGGTGGGAGCGGGCCGGCCATGCGTCGTTATGAGGCAGGTGGCAGTGGGGTAACGCATATACCCCCACCTGCGCAACAGGTGGGGGAACACGCCTGACCTAATCACATTTCCCAATATGCATCAGGCCGCCTGATCGCCCAGTCTGGCGAGCGTTTCGTCTCGCCCGATCAGCACCATCACCTCGAAAATTCCCGGCGAGACCGTACGTCCGGTCAGGGCCGCGCGCAGGGGTTGCGCCACCTTGCCGAGCTTGAGCCCGCGCGTCTCCGCGAAGGCTCTTGCCGCCGCGTCGATGGCGTCGACGGACCACTCGTTCAACCCCTTCAGGATTTCAGCGAAGGCCCCGATGTTGCTGCGTGCATCGGCGGACAGCTGGTCGGACGCCGCCTGGTCGATGCTCAGCGGTCGCACCGCGTAGATGAACTGGGCCAGGTCGATCAGCTCGAGCACGGTCTTGGCGCGAGGCTGCAGCTCGGGCAGGGCGGCAAGCACCGTGTCCTTGTTGTTCCTGAGGCCTTCGGCATCGGTGAGCCGCCCCACTTCCTCGGCCGTCGCCAGCATCACGTCGTAGAGCCGCTGCGGCTGGGCCTCGCGGATATAGTGGCCGTTGATGTTCTCTAGCTTGACGAAGTCGAAGCGTGCCGCGCCCTTGTTGAGCGCATCGAGGCTGAACCACTCGACCATCTGCGCGGTGGAGAAGATCTCGTCGTCGCCATGGCTCCAGCCCAGCCGCGCCAGGTAGTTGCGCAGCGCCTCGGGGAGGTAGCCCATCTGCCGGTAGGCCTCGACGCCGAGCGCCCCGTGGCGCTTGCTCAGCTTGGCCCCGTCCGGCCCGTGGATCAGCGGGATGTGGCTCATCTCCGGCACGTCCCAGCCCATGCCGTTGTAGATCACGATCTGGCGGGCCGCGTTGGTGAGGTGGTCGTCGCCGCGGATGATGTGGGTGACGCCCATGTCGTGGTCGTCCACCACCACGGCCAGCATGTAGGTCGGCGTGCCGTCGGAGCGCAGGATGATGAAGTCGTCGAGGTTCTCGGCCTTGAACACCACCTCGCCCTGCACGTGGTCGTGCACGCGAATCTCGCCCGACGGCGGCGCCTTGATGCGGATCACGGGAGCCACGCCGGCCGGGGCCTCGGAGGGGTCGCGGTCGCGCCAGTAGCCATTGTAGCGCGGCGGCAGCCCATTGGCGCGCGCCGTCTCACGCATCTCGGCCAGTTCCTCGGGCGAGCAATAGCAGTAGTATGCCTGGCCGCGCTTCAGCAGCTCGTTGGCTACCTCGGCGTGCCGCGCGGCGCGCGAAAACTGCATGTAGGGCTCGCCGTCCCAGTCGAGGCCGAGCCACTTGAGCCCCTCGAAGATCGCCTGCACGGCGGCCTCGGTCGAGCGTTCCCGGTCGGTGTCCTCGATCCGGAGCAGCATCTTGCCGCCGGTGTGGCGCGAGAAAGCCCAGTTGAACAGGGCTGTGCGCGCTCCACCGATATGGAGGTAGCCCGTGGGCGAAGGAGCAAAGCGGGTGACGACGGGGGTGGCCATTGTCGGTGAAAGGTCCCGGAGTGGTGGCGTCTGCGGGCTGTGTAAGCACCCGGCGCGGCAAGCGCAAGGGCAGGGACGTTGACACCCGGTTGCGAGCAAGGCATCGCTCCAGCAGGGGCGCGAGAAAGAGCCGATGACCACTGTCGTCATGGATGCATTGAGCCATCAGGCCATCCGCGCTGCCGGCAGCGAGGGTGAATTCTATCGGGCCGCGCCGGAGCGCTCCGGCCACTGGAAGGGCAGGCGCCTCACCGGTCTCGAACATATGCTCGCGGAGCTCGGCCATCGCTTCTTGGTCGCCCGTCCTGACAACCAGACCCTCGCCGTGGCCGGCCTGTTGATCATCGCCAGCCGCTCGCAGGACCTGCCGTTCACCCCCTCCGAACTTGAGGCGATCCGCGATTTCGTCAGGAACGGAGGCGGGCTGCTGCTGATGGCCAACCACCGGCACTTCATTTCTCCGCAGCAGCAGGTGGCGCTCGCCCTGGACCTGCCGTTCGGCTTCATCGATGCCACGATCGCCGGTTTCCCGGGGATCGAGCTTTCCCGCCACGAACTGACCGCGGGCTGCGACAGCATTGTCGTGCGCAACTCCACCTCCATCGCCGCTGGACCTGGGGCGATCGCGATCGCGCACTTCACCGCCGACAGTCGCCATCGCTTCGCCGTGGCGGCCGAGTCCGGCAGGGGCCGGGTGGTCGGGACCGGTGATTCCGGCTTCATGGCCAGTTCGGACGACACCGGCCGCGACATGTTCGCGAGCGGATCGAACGCGACTTTCATCGCCAACTGCGTTCGGTGGCTGGCCCCGGCCGCCTGAGCGCCACTGGCCCTTCGCCCGGAGCCGTGTAACATCGGTCGCGCAGGGCGGGGGCACCCGATGACGGACACTCTCAAGGCAGGGGCCGAACTGAAGCCGGGGCCGGTACGGCTGTCCCCGCCTGTGCCTTCCTCCCCCACGCGCGGCACGCGCGCGATGCCGCTGGCCGGGCTGGCGGCGAGCATCTCGTCGGCGCTCGAGCATCGCCGCCTCTTCCTGCTCTGGCCCTATGGCCTCGTCGCCGGGCTCGTCGCCGCCGTCGCCGTGCCCGAGACGCCGCCCCCGTGGGCCCTGGCTGCCGTTGGCGCCATCCTGGCAGTCCTTCTCGCGGCCCTCCACAACCGCCTTGCTCTGCTTCGTCTGCTGAGCCTCGTGGCCATGGTTTGGCTTGGCTTCTGTCTCCTGCCGATCCATGGCGCCCTGTTCGGGACCACCATGTTGGCCCGCCCGGCCTACGGCACGTACGAGATGCGCGTCGACGAGATCGTCTCGGCGACGGGCGACGAAGTCCGCGCCATCGTCTCGGCCATCACGCCCGCCGGCGACGCCCGCTCAGTGCCGATCCGCCGTGCGCGCGTCGTCATCCGCGCCGGATCGGGCCTCGCCCCCGGCGACATCATCCGCGCCCCGGTGCGCTTCTACGGCGTACCCGGACCGGTCGTCCCGAACGGCTTCGACACCCAGTTCCATGCCTATTTCGACGGCGTCGGCGCCTACGGCAACACCACGGGTGGCTTCGAGCGCCTGGCCGTGGGTGATGCGTCGGCGCACGAACGCGTCATCGACAGCATCCGCCGCGCCATTGCCGCCCACATCGACGCACACCTCCGGCAGCCAGCGGCTGGCATCGCGCGTGCCCTCATCAACGGCGACCAGAGCGCCGTTTCCGACGAGGCCCGCGACACCATGGCGTCGGCCGGCCTGGCCCATGTGCTGTCCGTGTCCGGGCTCCACCTCACCATTGTCGCCGGCCTGGTCCTCGTGGCGCTGCGCATGGGGCTCGCGACCATCGGCCCGATCCATGGCCTTGTGCCGGTCAAGCGCGTTGCCGCCGGCGGCGCCGTACTTGCCGCGCTGGGCTACTTCGCGATCTCCGGCGGCAATGTCGCGGCGCTGCGCTCCACCATCATGCTGGTGCTCGTGCTGGGCGCCATCGTCTTCGGCCGTCGTGCGCTCACCATGCGCAACGTCGCCATCGCCGCACTGCTGGTGATCGTCACCGATCCTTCGAGCATCTTCCGCCCCAGCTTCCAGCTCTCGTTCGCGGCCGTCGTCGCACTGATCGCGGCATGGGAGATGATGCGACATCACGATGAGCGCAATAGCTCGATCGTCGCCAAGGTGGGCGGCTACCTCTGGGGCATCGTGCTCACCAGCGTCATCGCCGGCCTCGCAACCCTGCTGTTCTCGGTCTACCACTTCCAGCAGACCTCGCCGCTCGGCGTCCTCGGCAACCTGGTCTCCCTGCCTTTGGTCGGCTTCGTCATGATGCCGTCGGCCGTCGTCGCCACGCTACTGATGCCGCTCGGCTGGGAAGCGCCGTTCCTCGCCATCATGGGCTGGTCCATCGACGTGATGCTTGCGCTCGGTCACATCGTCGCCGGCTGGAGCGCCGGGCTCGACCACAGCCCGCTGCTCACCCCGCTGGCGCTCGGCATCGGCACCGCGGCTTTCTCCTGGTTCACATTCCTGCCGACGTGGCATCGCCTGATCGGCCCCGCCGCGGCCATCCCGCTCATCGTCCTGGTCGCCCTCGACAATCCGCCGGACCTGCTGATCGCGGACACCACGCAGGCCATTGCCATGCGTGTGGAAGGCGACATGGCGCTTGTTTCCGGCAAGTCGGACAGCTTCGCGGTCGATGTCTGGCGAGAAACCTATTCGGTCCCCATCGAGGCGAACTCGCCGCTCAGTTGCGACAGCATCGGCTGCTTCGGCCTCAGCCCGAGTGGTTTTGCGGTCGCTTTGGTGAAGGACCCGGCCGGCTTCTACGAGGACTGCGCGATGGCCGACATTGTCATCGCCCGCCGCTCCGTACCTTCGACTTGCAGCGCGCCAACGGTGATCGATGCCGATGCGCTGGCGCGCGGCGGCGTGCAATGGCTGCGGTGGGACCAGGCGGCGCGCCGCTTCGACGTGCGCCCCGCCGTCCCGCCGGTCAACCGGCCGTGGCGAGTAGCGCCACCGTGACGCCGGCGGCGGCAATCTCGGCGCCGCCCAGCACATAGCCGCTCTCGTCCGCTGCCGGCGAAAGCCGCGCCACGGTGTCGCCGTAGTTAAGGTAAATGCGCCACTTGCCGCGCGTCCGGCAGCGCACCCCGGCTGGCAGGTCGAGCGTCGGCACCTCGGCTTCGGACAGCATGTGGTCGATGATCCGCTGCATCAGCGCCCGGTCCCCGCTTGCCGCGAGGTAGTGGAGCCTGCCCTGCGCGACAAGCACGGGGAAGTCCTCCTCGTCCTCGATCACCACCTGGGCCCGTGTCTCCAGTCGCTCGCGCCAGTGCCCGACGGCGCCGCCGCCCTTCACCGACACAGTCCGGCGCGGATCGGTGCTGTCGACGCGGGCCACGCGCGCGTCGAGCAGGTTCTGCGGCAGATCCGGTGCAAGCGCGGCGGGGATGGAGAAGTTCTCGGTCTTTGACCCCGAGCGCGGCCCGATCAGCAGGTGCCCCTCATAGTTGGCGATGGCCTCGCGCAACGGCTCGTTCCAGCTGAACAGGGCCGGGATGATCACAACGTCATAGCCGGCAAAGTCGGTCGTCGACGGCGGCAGGATGTCCACGTCGACGCCGCGCTTGCGCAGCGGCACGTAGCAGTTGCGCACATGCTGGTGATGCGAGAAACCCTTGGCCTGCGGCTGGATCTGCCAGGCCCACTCGCTCTGGTAGTCGTAGACGATGGCGACGCGGCCCTTGCGCGCCACCCCGTCGATGCCGAGCTCCTTGAGCTCGCGCGCCACCTGTTCGGCCTCGAAATAGCCCGGCGCTTCCTTGCTGTCGGGCCGCAGCAGGCCGGCATGCATCTGCTCCTGCGCGAACGGTGCCTGGCGCCAGCGGAAGTAGCTCACCACCTCGGCCCCGTGCGCGAAGGCCTCCCAGGCCCAGAGCCGCGCCATGCCCGGCAGCGGATCGGGGTTGTACTCGGCCCAGTTCACCGGGCCCGGCTGCTGCTCCATGATCCACCAGCGGCCGTGCCCGACGGCCCGGTAGATGTCGTGCTGCAACCCCTGCGCATCGGGCTCGCCCTGGCGGAAATAGGCGGCCTTGACCTCGTCGCTCTCATTGGAAACCGCGAGGTGACCGATCGGGTAGGAATCCCAGCTCGCCACGTCCAGGGTCGCGGCCAATTCGTAGTGGTCGAACTCGGTGAAGCGCCCCATGAAATTGTGGATCACCGGCAGGTCGGGCCGCGCCGCTTTCATCAGGTCGAACTGTACCTTGTTGAACGCTGCTACCTGCGCCGACGAGTAGCGCCGGAAATCCAGCCAGTGCGTCGGCGCAGCCTCGGTGACGGTGAGGTTGGGCAGGTCGATCTGGTCGAAGCGGTTGTAGTCCATCGACCAGAACACGCCGCCCCAGGCCTCGTTCAGCGCCTCCACGGTCCCATAGCGCTCCGCCAGCCAGCGGCGGAAGCCCTGCCGCGCCGCCTCGGAATAGGAGAGCACCGTGTCGTGGCAGCCATACTCGTTGTCGGTCTGCCAGCCGGCGAGGGCAGGGTGGTTGCCCACCTTCTCGATCAGCAGCTGCGTGATCCGCGCACATTCCTCGCGGTAGCCGAGGTGCGAGAAATCATAGTGCCGGCGCGAGCCGAAGCCGCGCGGCCGACCGTGCCTGTCTACCGCCAGCATGTCGGGATGCTTGTCCAGCAGCCAGCGTGGCGGTGTCGCCGTCGGCGTGCCGACGATCACCTTGAGCCCGTGCCGGCCCAGCGTATCCATCGACTGCACGAGCCAGTCGAAGTTCAGCTCGCCCGGCCTCGGCTCCAGCCGCGACCACGCGAACTCGCCGATGCGGACATACTCGATGCCCACTTCCGCCATGCGGCGGGCATCCTCTTCCCACCATTCGGACGGCCAGTGCTCGGGATAGTAGCAGACGCCAATAGCAGGAACAGGCACGGTTGGTCTCAGAGCTTGAGGAAGGGTTCGGCGAGGCCGGGCACGTCGACGTCGATGGCGAACACGCTGCCGGCGGTCGGCTCGCGCTCCTCCTCTTCGGGCGTCATGCCTTCACGCGCCGTGGTGAGGTAGAGCGTCTTCATGTCCTTGCCGCCGAAGGCCGGACAGCTGACGCGCGTGACGCCGGGCACCTCGATCACCTGGTCGAGCTTGCCCTCGGGCGAGATGCGGATCACCGCCCCGCCACCCCAGCGGGCATTCCACACGAAGCCCTCGGAATCGACCACTGATCCATCGGCGCCACCGAGGCCATCCATCGTGTAGAAGTCCTCCCAGGGACCGGCCGGCAGCCCGGTCTCGGGGTCGAGCGTGCACTTGACGATCATCTTGCCCGAATTGGTGAAATAGGCGGTTCGTCCGTCCGGCGAGAAGCAGATCGAGTTGGGGATGCGGATGTTCTCGATCACCTTGGTCAGCTTGCCGGCGCGATACTGGTACACTCCGCCCACGCCCGGCTCGGCCTTGCGGCCCATCGTGCCGATCCAGAACCCGCCGGCGCGATCCATGCGGCTGTCATTGGTCCGGTTGCCCGGCACGTCGTCCTCGATGCCGATGATCGGCGTCGACGTGTCCGACGCGAAGTCGTAGCGCAGCAGCGTCCCTGACTGGGCCACCGCCAGCGTATCGCGGTCGATCACGGCGGCCGCGCTCACCGTATCCTTGAACACGATGCGGTCGACGATGTGCCCATCCGTGCCGGCGCTCAGCATCGTGCGGTTCAGGATGTCGAACCAGAACAGCCGCTCGAGCAGCGGGTGCCAGAACGGACCTTCGCCCAGTTCGCAGCGGCTATCGACGAAAAGCTCGGCCTTCCGGTTCATTGTGGTTTCCCCTGGTCATAGGCAAGAACGGCGGCGGCAGCGCGCTGCGCCACGTCGGCGGCGCTCATCCCCGGCTTGAAGATGTAGGTTCCGAGCCCGAACCCGGCGCAGCCGGCGGCGAAGTACTCGCCGAAATTGTCGGGGTTCGCCCCGCCCACGGCGTAAAGCGGAACGGTCGGCGGCAGCACCGCCTTCATCGCCTTGATGCCCTTGGGCCCCAGCACCTCGGCGGGGAAGAACTTCAGCCCGGTTGCCCCCGAGCGGATGGCGGTGAACGCATCGGTGGGCGTGAACACGCCCGGATAGGAGGCGAGCCCGCGCTCCACCGTTGCCCCGATCACGGCGGGGTTGGTGTCGGGCGAGACGATGAAGCTGCCGCCGGCGTCGGCCACCTCGTCCACCTCGAAGCGCGCCAGCACGGTGCCGGCGCCGATCAGGGCGCGGCCCTCGAAGGCCTTGGCCGCCTCGCCGATCGAGCGCAGCGGCTCGGGCGAATTGAGCGGCACCTCGATCAGGGTGATGCCCGCCTCGACCAGCGACGTGCAGACCGGCAGCATTTCTGCAGGCGTGATGCCGCGCAGGATGGCGATGATGTGGCGATGATCCATGTCCGTTACCCTTGTCTCGCGGCCTTGAGCCCGGCCAGCGTCGCATCCGTGGCGTCGACGACGCGTGTCTTCGCGCCCAGCCGCTCGAAACCGATCTGGTAGAGGCCGCACAGCCCGACGCTGCCGATGAGCGGAATCTCCGCGCTGCCGATCCAGTCGCGCTGTCCGCCGATCTCGGCGCCGATCAGCAGTCCCGACAGGAAGCCCGCGCACCAGGCCGAACTGCGGCCCGAGAGCAGCGAGCCGGCCCGCACCTTGAACAGCGTCGCGGTCAGCCGCTCCGGATGGGTGAGCCCCTGGTCGAGCCCGGCATCGAAGCCGAGGTCGCGATCCTCTCCCTCGAGCTCGCCGCCGAGCGAGTGCCGCAGCACCGAATGGGTGCGCAGGAGTTCGAAGATCTCGCCCGTCATCGCGCTCGAAAAGCGCGTCAGCCGGGTGCCCTCGAGCATGGCCCATTTGCTGTGCGTGCCTGGCATGACCGCGAGGCCGGAGAACCCGGGAACGAGTGCCGAGAGCCCGAGCAACTGTGTTTCCTCGCCACGCATGACGTCTTCCGCACCTAGATCGCGCAGGCAGACGCCGGGCAGGATGCGCGGATGGAGCGGGCCCGGCATGTCCGGCGCCACGGCCCCCGCGGCGAGCTTGCCGAGCTCTGCTGGCGCGTCGAGGTAGGGCGCTTCCGCCCAGCCCTGTCGCGCGCCGGCCATGCCGCAGATCAGCACTTCGCTGACGTCGTCGGCGACACCCTGCAGCAAGGCCGTCAGCACGCCCGGATACTGTTCCCGGCTAAGCTTGCCCATCCCGTCGGGTGACGATCGCGAGAACGCAATCCCGCCATCGGCATCGATACCCCAGGCCCGCAGGTTGGATGTTCCCCAATCGACCGCGACCCACTCGACCTGTCCCGCCAATAGTCCCACTCCCTCGCACGGCCCGTTCACCGCGCATCGAACCGACGCCGCCTAGAGTGCAAACGGGAAGGCTGTCCACTCGTCCAGTAGGATGGACGCAAAAGCATCCGATCCGGCGACGGCGCGGACCCTAGCCGCTTTGCCGATCCAGCCAAAGTGCGTTTGCAGGCCAGCGGGTTCGATTCCAAAGGAAAAAGGGCCGGCGCAAGGCCGGCCCCAGTAGACCCGATTGGCAGCAGGGTCTGAAATCAGTACTTGCGCAGGAGACCAACCAGCCGGCCCTGTACCTTCACCCGGTCAGGGGGAAAGATGCGGGTCTCGTAGGCCGGGTTGGCCGCCTCGAGCGCCACCGAATTGCCGCGCCGGCGCAGCCGCTTCAGCGTTGCTTCCTCGTCATCGACCAGCGCGACGACGATCTCGCCCGTCGACGCCGCGTCCTGCTTCTTGATCAGGACGGTGTCGCCATCGAAGATGCCGGCCTCGATCATCGAGTCACCGCGGACTTCGAGCGCATAGTGCTCGCCTGGCCCGAGCATCTCGGGCGGGACCATGATGGTGTGGCTGTGCGTCTGGATCGCCTCGATGGGCGTACCCGCTGCGATGCGCCCCATCACCGGAACGGTCACCGCCCGGTAGTCGCCAGCCGGCGCGACGGCCGATGCGCGGGCAGGGGGCGCTGCCACCTTGCCGAGATTGCCCTCGATCACCGACGGCTCGAACCGGGCCTTTCGTCCGCCCAGCGAGGGGTTCATCGAGTCCGGCAGCTTGATCACCTCGAGCGCTCGCGCCCGGTTGGGCAGGCGGCGGATGAAGCCGCGCTCCTCGAGCGCCGTGATCAGGCGGTGGATGCCCGACTTGCTGCGCAGGTCGAGCGCATCCTTCATCTCGTCGAAGGAGGGCGGAATACCGGATTCCTTCATCCGCTCGTGGATGAACATCAGCAGTTCGTGTTGCTTGCGCGTCAGCATGGCGGCCCCGTGAGCAGAATCGGAACAAAGACTGAACGTTGTTGTATCCGTTCCAGTTATGTTCTGCAACAGCGCGGTAAATATGGCGTTAGCGCCGCCCGGTCAGCCCCAGTTGAGCGGGATCACGTCGACGATCGCGCCCGGCGGCACGCCGGGGTCATCCTCCGGCACGACGATCAGCGCGTCGGCGAGAGCCAGCGAGGTCGAGTGGCTCGAATCCGTCTCGAAGATCGGCGTCACCTGCAGGTAGCCGATCTCGTTGCGGCTGAGGCTGGCCCGCATGTAGTGCCGGCGCGGCCCGTTGGGCGGCAGCCCCTGCAGCGTCGGCAGCGCGATGCGCGGCCAGAACGGATCGGTGTGGCCAACCATGGCCCGAAGCGTCGGCTTGAGGATGATCGTCGCCGTCACCAGCGCCGACACCGGATTGCCCGGCAGCCCGAACACCAGCGTCTTGCCGCGCGTCCCGAACATCAGCGGCTTGCCCGGCCGCATCCGCAGCTTCCAGAAGTCGAGCTGCACGCCGAGGTCGCGCAGCACCTCCTGCACATAGTCGCGTTCGCCCACGCTCGCACCGCCGGTGGTCACCAGCACGTCGACGCCGGCATCGAAGGCGCGGAGCAGCGCGGCCTCGATCAGGCCCTTGTCGTCCTTGACGATGCCGAGGTCGATCACCTCCTCGGCATACGGCGACAGCATCGGCACCAGGCCATAGGAGTTGGACGCGATGATCTGGTCCGGACCAGGCAACGAGCCCGGCGGCACCAGTTCGTCGCCCGTCGCGACGATCGCAACGCGTGGCCTTCTGGTTACCTGTAGTTCCGGCCGGTTTGCCGAGGCCGCCAGGTTCAGCATGGCGGGCGTCAGCCCCACGCCGGCGGGGAGCAGTTCCGTGCCGCGCAGGAACTCGAAGCCCTGCCGGCGCACGCTCTGGCCGGGCTTGGGCACCTTCTCGAAGCTGATCTGGTTGCCCTTGGCGGTTGCCTCTTCCTGCATGATCACCGCATCGGCGCCGATCGGCATCGGCGCGCCGGTGAAGATGCGGACGCACTGGCCGTGCTCCATCATGCCCACGAAGCGCGCCCCGGCCTGCGATGTCCCGGCGAGCTTCAGCGGCCGACCGGGCACCACCTCGGCAGCGCGCACCGCGTATCCGTCCATGGCGCTCGCATCGAACGGCGGTTGGCTGTGCGTCGCAACGAGCGGCCTGGCCAGCACGCGCCCATGCGCCTTCGCCAGCGGCACCGTCTCGCTGCCCAGGGTCGGGAGCTTGCGGAAGATCCGCTCTATGGCCTCATCGACCGGCATCATCGGCGGAACTCTCCCGACTTGCCGCCCGACTTCTCCTCGAGCTGAACCATGGCGATCCGCATCGCCCGGTCGTGCGACTTGGCCATGTCGTAGAGCGTGAGCGCCGCGACCGAAGCCGCCGTCATCGCTTCCATCTCGACGCCGGTCTGGGCCGTCGTTTCAGCCGTGGCCGTCACCAGCAGAGCAGGGCCCTCGCCGGTGATCTCGACGCTGACGCTGGTCAGCGGGATCGGGTGGCAGAGCGGGATCAGTTCCGACGTCTTCTTGGCCGCCATGATGCCCGCGACGCGCGCCACGGCCAGCGCGTCGCCCTTCTTGAGCGTGCCGCCGAGTATCAGCGCCACCGTCTCGGGCCTGGCCTCGAGCCGGGCCGTCGCCACGGCGCGTCGGCGCGTCACCGCCTTCTCGCCGATGTCGACGATATGGGCTTCCCCACGCTGGTTGAGGTGGGTGAGGGCCATCGTCAGCCTCGCAGCAAGGTCATCGTCGCGGCAGCCACGTCATCCTGCCGCATCAGGCTCTCGCCCACCAGGAACGTGCCGATCCCGGCCTTCTCGAGGCGCAGCAGGTCGGCATGCGTGTTGACGCCGCTCTCGGACACCAGGTGCACGCCCTCCGGCACCCCGCCGGCGAGCGTCACCGAGGTATTGAGCGTCGTCTCGAACGTCCTCAGGTTGCGGTTGTTGATGCCGATGAACTCGGCATTTAGCCCCAGCGCCCGGTCGAGCTCGATCTGGTCATGCACCTCGACGAGCGCGTCCATGCCCCACTCCTCGGCCGCATCGAGCAGGTAGCGCGCCGTGTCGTCGGTCACCGCCGCGAGGATGATGAGGATGCAATCCGCGCCCCAGGCCCGGCTTTCGGCCACCTGGTAGGTCTCGAACAGGAAGTCCTTGCGCAGCACCGGCAGGCGCGTGGCGTTGCGCGCCTCGAGCAGGTAGCCCGGCGCGCCCTGGAAGCTCGGCCGGTCGGTCAGCACCGACAGGCACGCCGCGCCGCCCAGCTCATAGGCCCGCGCGATCTCTGCCGGGTTGAAGTCGGGGCGGATCAGGCCCTTGGACGGGCTCGCCTTCTTCACCTCGGCGATCAGCGCGAACTGGTTCTCGGCGCGCTTCTTCTTGAGCGCGGAGAGGAAGCGCCGAACCGGGGGCGCGTCATGCGCCTCGGCCACCACCTCGTTCCACGGCCTCAAGGTCTTGGCCGCCGCGATCTCCTCGCGCTTGTAGACTTCGATCTTGGAGAGGATGTCGGACATGTCAGCCGTTCGAAACCGCGATGAGTTTGTCGAGAGTTGCCTTGGCACGGCCGGAATCGATCTCCCGTGCCGCGAGGTCTGCACCCAGCTTCAGCGTATCGGCGCGGCCGGCCACGATCAGCGCCGCGGCGGCGTTGAGCAGCACCACGTCGCGATAGGGATCCTTCACGCCGTCGAGCAGCGCGCGCAGCCGCCCGGCATTGTAGGCGGGATCGGCGCCCTTCAGGTCGGCGATGGTCGCCCGGGGCAGGCCCGCATCCTCGGGCTTGATCTCGAAGCTGCGCAGGTCGCCGCGCTTGATCGACGCGACGAAGCTCGGGCCCGTCGTCGACAGCTCGTCCAGCCCGTCGGCGCCATGCACGACCCAGGCCGAGATGGCGCGGTTCGCCAGCAGCGCGGCCGCCACCGGCTCCACCCATTTCTTGTCGTAGACGCCAAGCATGTAGCGCCGCGCCCCGGCCGGGTTCGACTGCGGACCGAGCAGGTTGAACATCGTGCGGGTGCCCATTTCCATGCGCGTCGGGCCGACATGCTTCATCGCCGGATGGTGGGCCGGCGCGAACATGAAGCCGATCCTGGCCTCGCGGATGCACTGGCTGATCTTGTCCGGCCCGATGTCGATCTTGATCCCGAGCGCCTGCAGCACGTCCGACGCACCGGACTTCGAGCTCAGCGCGCGGTTGCCATGCTTGGCAACCGGCACGCCTGCCGAAGCCGTGACGATCGAGGCTGCGGTCGAGATGTTGAGCGTCTCCGCTCCGTCGCCACCCGTGCCGACGATATCGATCGTGCCCTCGGGCTCGTCGACCTCGACCGGCACCATCTTCTCGCGCAGGATCGACACCGCGGCGGCGATTTCGCCCACCGTCTCGCCCTTTACCCGCATGCCCATGAGGAACGCGCCGATCTGGCTCGGCGTCGCACCGCCCTCCATGATCGTCGACATCACCGCGCGCATTTCCTCGCCGGTGAGGTCCTGGCGCGACGCGATCTTGTTGAGAGCCGCCTTGATTTCCATCACGCTGCCTTCTTGAGGTTGAAGTCCCGGGCCAGGTTCAGGAAGTTCTGCAGGATCGCGTGCCCGTTCTCGCTCGCGATGCTCTCGGGGTGGAACTGCACCCCATGGCTCGGGTAGCGCCGGTGCTGCATGCCCATGATCAGCCCGTCATCGGTCGACGCCGTGACTTCGAGCGTATCCGGCAGCGTCGCGGCCTTAACGATCAGCGAGTGATAGCGCGTCGCCTCGAAGCCCGAGTTGAGTCCGCGGAACAGGCCCTTGCCGGTGTGGTTGATCTTGCTGGTCTTGCCATGCATCAACTCCGGCGCGCGGATCACCTCGCCGCCGAAAGCCTGGCCCAGCGCCTGGTGTCCCAGGCAGACACCGAGGATCGGCATCGTCGGTGCGAACCGCTCGATCAGCCCGAGGCAGATGCCGGCCGTGTCCGGCGTCGCCGGCCCGGGCGACAGCACGATGGCGTCGGGCGCCATATCGGCGATCTCATCGAGGGTGATCTTGTCGTTCCGCCGCACCTCGCTCTCCGCGCCCAGTTCGCCAAGGAAATGGACGAGGTTGTAGGTGAAGCTGTCGTAGTTATCGATGACGAGAAGTCTCATTCCGGCCACTTGCTCCTTGCAGCCCTTCTATCACCGGGACCCTGCTGGTCTACCACAGTATCCCGACTGACCACCGGGTCATTCCCGCGAAAGCGGGAACCTCCGTTTCGGTGTTAGCCTCGCCATCGAAAGAAGACATGGATTCCCGCTTTCGCCGGAACGACGGCGGTGAGGGTGACGCCACGGCTCATTGCCCGACCCTCGCCTCGCCGGCATAGCGCAGCGCTTCCTCGGCCGCGCTGAACAGCGCGCGCGCCTTGTTCTCACATTCGAGCTGCTCGAGCTCGGGTTTGCTGTCGGCCACAATCCCGGCGCCGGACTGCACGTAGATCTTGCCCTTCGACACGATCGCGGTGCGCAGCACGATACAGGTGTCCATCGTCCCGTCGGCGCCGAAATAGCCCACGCACCCGCCATAAATGCCGCGGCGCGACTTCTCCAGCTCGTCGATGATCTCCATCGCCCGCACCTTGGGCGCGCCGGACACCGTGCCGGCCGGGAAGCCGGCGGCCAGCGCATCGACGAAATCGTACTTGGGATCGAGCTCGCCCACCACGTTCGAGACGATGTGCATGACGTGCGAGTAGTACTCGAGGAAGAACTTGTCCGTAACCTTGACGCTACCGATCTTGGCCACCCGGCCCACATCGTTGCGGCCGAGGTCCAGCAGCATGAGGTGCTCGGCCAGCTCCTTGGGATCGCTCAGCAGTTCGTCCGCCAGTTCCTTGTCGCGCGTCGGCGTCGCACCGCGCTTGCGCGTGCCGGCGATCGGGCGGATCGTCACCTGGCCCTTCTCGACCTTCACGAGGATTTCCGGGCTCGAGCCCGCGACGGCGAAATCGCCGAAATCCAGCATGTACATGTAGGGCGAGGGGTTGGTCCGGCGCAGCGCCCGGTAGAGCGCCGTCGGCGGCAGCGTGAATTCCGCCTCGAAGCGCTGGCTCAGCACCACCTGGAAGATGTCGCCCGCCCGGATGTAGTCCTTGGCGTCCTCCACCATCCGCGCATACTCGGTCCTGGTGGTGTTGGACTTCACCTCGATCCTGTCGAGTTCCGGCGGCGCCGCGGTGTAGGGCAGGGTGCGTCCGAGCCGCGCCACCGCATCGTCGATGCGCGACTGCGCCGCTTCCCAGGCCTGCCGCGCCGTCACGCCGGCCCGCACATAGACCGGCGCCGTCAGGTAGAGCTCGTCCTTCAGCGTATCGAACACGGCCAGTACGGAGGGCCGCATCAGGATCGACTCGGGGAACCCCAGCTCGTCCTCGTGCCGGTCGGGCAGCACTTCCATCTGCCGGACCATGTCGTAGCCGAGATAGCCGTAGATGCCCGCCGCGGTGGAGGGCAGCCCTTCCGGCACGTCGGCCTGGCTCTCCGCAACCAGCGCCCGCAACACCTCGAGCGGCGCCTTGCTCACCGGCTCGAAGGCCTCGGGCGTCAGCCCGGCGTTGCGGTTGATGCTCGCCGCGCCCTTCACGACCCGGAGGATGATGTCGGGATCGAACCCGATCATCGAGTAGCGGCCGCGCGTCGCCCCGTCCTGCACGCTCTCGAGCAGGAACGTGTTCTTGCGCCCCTCGGCCAGCTTCAGGTAGGCGCCGATCGGCGTCTCCAGATCCGCCACCACGCGGCGGAAGACGATCTGGGCCCGGCCGGCATCGTAGCCGGCCGCAAAGCCGCTGAACTGGCCGTCAGTACTCATTGGACCGTGCCGGTATTCAGCAGTTGGCTCATGACCTGCTGGTTGATGCGCAGGCCGGCATCGCTCTTCAGCCCGGCGAGCAGCGCCTGGTAGACGCTCTCGCGAGTCGTGTCCTCGACATACTGCTTGGCCTGCGGCGTGGCGTCGGCGGCCGCCTGAACCACTTCGGCCACCTTGAAGACCACATGGTCGCCGTCGCCGTTCACTGCCGACCCGAAGTGATCGGGCCCGCCGTTGAACACCTCGTTGGCGACCGCCTGGTTCAGCACCGGCGTGCCGTCGCCCGAGCGCTTCAGCGGCTGGCTCAGGGTCGGGAACTGGCCAACCTCGCTGGCGACGTCGGCGATCGACTTCCCGGCCTTGAGCTCGTCCAGCATCTTGGCGACCTGCGCCGTCATCGCCTCTTCGGTCTTGGCATTGGTCCAGGCCGTCTTCACGGCGTCGCGAACCTCGTCCAGCGACTGGTCGCGCGCGTCCTGGACGCTCTTCAGGTCGAAGAACATGGCGCGGTTCGAGCTGAGCGTAATGGTCGGCGACAGCTCGCCCTGCGTCGCGTTGAACACCGTCGTCGCGATCTTGCTGACATCGTCAGCCGACAGGTCGGGCTGCACCGGCAGCTCCGGCGCCCCCGGCGTCATCGCCAGGGTGAAGGTCTTCAGCCCGAAGCGGTCGGCGATCTCCGTGAGCGGCTTGAAGGCGGCGCGCAGTTCCTCGATCTGGTCGAGGATGTCGCCGTATTCGCTGCGCGCTTCGGCCAGTGCCAGCTGCTTGCGGATCGCGTCCTTCGAATCATCGAGCGAGACCTGGCCGCCCGCCTCGATCGCCGTCACGATCACCGCCCGCTTGGCGCCGATGCCCTCGATGATGGTGTAGTCGTTGGCCGCTTTGAGGCCGAACGCGGCGTCCGCCAGGGACGAGTCGGTAACCTCGGCCTTGCTCAGCGTCCCCAGGATCGTCGGAGTGGCGCCGGTTGCCTTGAGCACATCGGCGATCGGCGTTGCCGCCGCCTGGCCGTCGGTGAAGGCCTTCTCGAGCTCCGGCGTCGTCAGCGCGACCTGCTCGATCGTGCGCTTCTCGATCTTGACCCGGCTGTCCTTGGTCCGCTCGTACTCGGCCGCGACCTGTTCGTCGGTGATGGTCTTGGTGCTTGCGATCACGTCCGGCGACAGCGCCAGCAGCTCGACATTGCGCGTCGGCTTGGTGCGGAAATCGGCCTGGTGGTCCTTCAGGTAGGTCGCCAGTTCGTCCTCGGTGGGTTCGGCCACCGACGGCAGCGTCTGCGCATTGAGCACGAAATAGTCGATGGACCGGGTGTCGGCCGCATAGCGGTTGATGATGTCGACCGCCGTCGCCGAAACCGGCACGCCCGCCAGCAGGCCGCTGACCAGCTGCTGGCGCCGCGCGGCCCGGGTCTGGAGGTCGAAATACTCGGCCTCGGTATAACCGCTCTGCTGCAGCGCCCGGACGAACGTCGCGCGGTCAAACTGGCCGAGGGCGCTCGCGAAGTTGGGGTCCTCGCGCAGCATCTTGCTCAGCCGGTCCTCGGAAACCCCGATCCCCATGTCGGTGGCGAACTTGTTCACCGCCGCCTCGCCGGACAACCGGTCGATCACCGCGCCGGGCACGCCCAGCGAGATCGCTTCCTCCAGCGTCGGGACGCGGCCGAACCGCTGCGCCAGCGCGTTGATCTGGCTGTCGTAGGCGCGCTGGTAGTCCTTGATGGAAATGTCCTGCCCCGCGACGGTCGCTACCGTGCTTGACCCGAACTGCAGGATGACGTTCGAGATACCGAAACCGGCCAGGCCGATCAGCAGAAAGACCCCCAGAATCTTGCCGAACCAGGTGGTCGTGAGATGGCGCAAACCTTCGAGCATCGAAACAAATCCAACAACGTCCGCCTCCCCGGCGGGCGGCGGATACTAGACAGGGTCGAGTTTGTGCCGCAAGGCACATCAGGAGGCGGGGTTATGGCAATCTCCCGCAATAGGCAAGCACAAGGAGAGTCACGGTGACCGCACCCATTACCCCGCTGATCGCTGGCAACTGGAAGATGAACGGCACCAGCGTCTCGCTGGGTGAGGTCCGGAACCTGGCCGACAGGCTTGCCGCAGGCACCCCGCCGCGCTGTACCATCGTCATCTGCCCGCCCGCGACGCTGCTCGAGCGCCTGAGCGAAATCGCCGGTCCGGCCGGCATCGTCACCGGCGGTCAGGACTGCCACACCGCCACCTCCGGGGCCCATACCGGCGACGTCAGCGCCGCGATGCTCGCCGATGCCGGGGCCCAGTATGTCATCGTCGGACACTCCGAGCGCCGCACCAACCACGCCGAATCCGACGTGACGGTCCGCCTCAAGGCGCTTGCCGCCATGGCCGCCGACCTCATCCCCATCATCTGCGTGGGCGAGACGGAAGCCGAGCGCGATGCCGGCGAGGCTGGCAGCGTCGTCGTCGACCAGATCGCCGCGTCGATTCCCGCCGAGTGGACGGGCAAGGGGATCGTCGTCGCCTACGAGCCGGTCTGGGCCATCGGCACCGGTCGCACGCCCACCTCCGCCGACATCGCGCAGATGCACCTGACCATCCGCCGTGAGCTCGAAACCCGCTTCGGCGAGCGCGGCAGCGCCGTCCGCATCCTCTATGGCGGGTCGATGAAACCCTCCAACGCCGCCGAGATCCTGGCCATCGCCAACGTCAATGGCGGCCTCGTGGGCGGCGCAAGCCTCTTGGCAAACGACTTCCACGCCATTATCTCGGCGGTCTGAAGCACTGGACCTCGTCCAGCCACCGGCGATCCGGCCTGCCGAAAATGGCAGCGCATGACGCTGGCATTTGTGTTGGCGCGCGTGTAGAAGGCGCGCCAAACCGAAATCGAAAGCCTGGGTTCAATGGCCACAGTATTGATCGTCGCCTATCTCATGATCGTGCTCGCGCTGATCGCAGTCATCCTGCTGCAGCGCTCCGAGGGCGGCGGTCTGGGCATGGGCTCAGCCAACTCGACCGGCCTGATCTCGGTGCGCGGCACCGCCAACCTGCTGACCCGCACCACTGCCATCCTCGCGGCGCTGTTCTTCGCCTCGGCCATCGGCCTCACCATCCTCACGGAAATCGATCGCGGCGGCACGAGCACCATCCTCGAGCGCGCTGCCCAGCAGACCGGTACGCAGCCGACCACCGTGCTCGACGCGATCCAGCAGATGCAGAAGCAGACCCAGGGCAGCGACCTGCCGGTCCCGGCCCCCGCCGCTCCGGCTCCGACCGACACCACCGCTCCGGCGGCCCCGGCGGCCGGCACGACTCCTGCGGCCCCGGCTGCCGGCGCAACGACGACGCCGGCGCCGGCCGCGTCGGATCTGCCGGTGCCTGCGGCGCCGGCAACGACCGAGCAACCTGCGGCGCCCGCCAACTGAGGCCGCCGCGACAGCGAACCGGGGAAGGGGATGGCAACATCCCCTTCTTCTTTTTGTGTGGGGGCCCTGCCAGACGTGATCGGCGGCGCCCTTGAGAATCAGAACTTCGACCGGATAGGATAAAGGCCCATGGCTCGGTACGTTTTCATCACCGGTGGCGTGGTCTCCTCCTTGGGCAAGGGTCTTGCCTCCGCGGCTCTTGGCGCGGTGCTGCAGGCGCGCGGCTACAAGGTCCGCCTGAGGAAGCTCGACCCCTATCTCAACGTCGATCCGGGCACGATGTCGCCCACCCAGCACGGCGAAGTGTTCGTCACCGACGACGGGGCCGAAACCGACCTCGACCTCGGCCACTACGAGCGCTTCACCGGCCGCCACGCCAACAAGCGCGACAACATCACCACCGGCCGCATCTATTCCGACATCATCGCCAAGGAGCGCCGCGGCGACTACCTGGGCGCCACCGTCCAGGTCATCCCCCACGTCACCGACGCCATCAAGGACTTCATCCGCGAGGGCAACGAGGATTTCGACTTCGTCCTCGTCGAGGTCGGCGGCACGGTCGGCGACATCGAGGGACTGCCGTTCTTCGAAGCCATCCGCCAGTTCGGCAACGAAGTGCCGCGCGGCCACGCCGTCTACATGCACCTGACGCTGATGCCCTACATTCCGTCGGCCGGCGAGTTGAAGACCAAGCCCACGCAGCACTCGGTTGCCACCCTGCGTTCCATCGGCATCTCCCCCGACTTGCTGCTGGTGCGCTGCGACCGCCCGATCCCGCAGTCGGAGCGCAAGAAGCTGGCGCTGTTCTGCAATGTGCGCGAAAGCGCCGTGATCCAGGGCCTCGACGTCGCCTCGATCTACGACGTGCCGCTCGCCTACCACAGGGAAGGGCTGGACAACGAAGTCCTCGCCGCCTTCGGCATCACCGACGCGCCCGAGCCCGACCTCAGCGCCTGGCAGGACGTCTCGACCCGCCTCCACAACCCCGAGGGCGAGGTCAACATCGCCATCGTCGGCAAGTACACGGGCCTCAAGGACGCCTACAAGTCGCTCTCCGAAGCGCTGGTCCACGGCGGCATCGCCAACCGGGTGAAGGTCAATCTCAACTGGATCGACAGCGAGATTTTCGAGCACGAGGATCCCGCACCCTATCTCGAGCACATCCACGGCATCCTCGTTCCCGGCGGTTTTGGCGAGCGCGGATCAGCGGGCAAGATACAGGCCGCCCGCTTCGCGCGTCTGAAGGACGTGCCGTATTTCGGCATCTGCTTCGGCATGCAGATGGCCTGCATCGAGGCCGCCCGCAACACTGCCGGGATAAAGAACGCCTCGTCCACCGAGTTCGGCCCCACCAAGGAGCCGATCGTCGGCATGATGACCGAGTGGACCAAGGGCAACGAGAAGGAGACGCGCTCGTCCGAGGGCGACCTCGGCGGCACCATGCGCCTCGGTTCCTACCCGGCCCACCTCGCCAAGGGCAGCCGCGTCGCCGACATCTACGGCACCACCCGCATCACCGAGCGGCATCGCCACCGCTACGAAGTGAACATGAACTACCGCAAGGTGCTGGAGGCGAACGGCCTGCTGTTCTCCGGCATCTCGCCCGACGGCAAGCTGCCCGAGATCGTCGAGCGCACCGATCACCCGTGGTTCATCGGCGTGCAGTTCCACCCCGAACTGAAGTCCAAGCCGTTCGAGCCGCACCCGCTCTTCGCCAGCTTCATCGAAGCGGCGCGAGCGCAGAGCCGGCTGGTGTGATGCAACTCCGTACGGCGCGGCTTGTCCTCAGGCGCGCCGTTCCGTCCGATCTTGCCGCGTTTCACGCGATCCTGTCGTCGCCCCGGGCGATGCGCTACTGGTCGACCTTGCCGCACCAGTCGATGGCGGTTACCGAGGCTTGGTTCGAGCAGCAGTTCTTCAGCGGCGATCCGGCCCGCGACGAGTGGGTCATCGCGCAGGACGACAAGGTCGTCGGCAATATCGGCATCTGGAACATGCCAGAGTTCGGCTTCATCCTGCATCCCGACGCTTGGGGCAGGGGGATCGGCACCGAGGCAGCCACGGCCTTTCTTCGCTACGCCTTTGCAACGCACCCGATCGACGGCATCACTGCCGACGTCGATCCGCGCAACGCCGCTTCCCTGGCCCTGCTGCACAAGCTGGGCTTTGTCGAGACAGGCAGGGCCGAACATACCTTCCTTGTCGGCAGCGAATGGTGCGACAGTGTCTATCTGATGCTGCCGCGTGCTGCCTGATCAGGAGTTCCCCATGGCCGACATCCTGTCACTCTCCAGGGCCCGCAAGGCCAAGGCTCGCGCCGACAAGGAGCAGCTCGCTGCCGAGAACCGCGTGAAGTTCGGCCGCACGAAAGCCGAAAAGCAGCGCGACGCGGCCGTGCGCAACCTCTCTGAAAAGCGATTGGACGAGACCAGGCGCGAGGAATAGGGCAGGGTCATTGCCAGTTCAGGAGTCGTTGCTTTGGCCACGCTTTATGATTTCTCCGCCCCCTTGCTCGACGGGACACCGCAACCGCTTTCCGCCTACGCCGACAAGGTCGTGCTGGTCGTCAACGTCGCCAGCAAATGCGGCTTCACCCCGCAGTATGCCGGTCTCGAAAAACTCTACGAGACCTACAGGGACCGCGGCCTCGTCGTCCTCGGCTTCCCCTGCAACCAGTTCGGCGAGCAGGAGCCGGGCACCGAAGCCGAGATCGCCGCCTTCTGCGACCTCAACTACCACGTCACCTTCCCGATGTTCGGCAAGGTCACCGTCAACGGCCGCAACTCGCTGCCGCTCTATAACTGGTTGAAGCGCAAGGCGCCCGGACTGCTCGGCGTCCAGCTGATCCCGTGGAACTTCACCAAGTTCCTCGTCGATCGCACCGGCACGAAAGTCCAGCGCTTCGCCTCCAAGACCGAACCCGCCGAACTCGCAGGTCCGATCGAAAAACTGCTCTAGCGGCGTCGCTCAGTGGTGCGGTGCGGAACTCTTGATCTTGTGCTGCAGGCGCCGCCGCTCGGCCCGCGTCTCGTGCCGCTCCTCGCGGTCGACAACCCGCCCCCGCCAGAACAGAGTCGCGCCCCAAAGCACAAAGCCGATCAGAACGACCGCGCCCAGATAGATCCCCGCATGCATCTGACCCCTCCTCCAAGGGACTGATGTGCTCAATCTAGCGCCGTTCCCGAGAACGCACCACACCCACGGGCTGTCATCCCTGCGGAGGCAGGGATCCAAGCCTCCGCCAGCGCCGGCCGGGAGATGGATCCCGGCGTTCGCCGGGATGACAACGGGTTCGTGGCAAGAGACTGCGCCCCCAAAAACAAAGACCCCCGCTCACGCGGGGGCCTTCGTTGTCTCGTCCTGACAGCCACTACTCCGCCGGCGCCATGTCCTTGCCGGTATAGACTTCGTCGACCCAGTACTGGTCGCGGCGCCAGAAGCCGTTGAATGGCGTCAGCGAGGCCTGGGTGTAGGCGCCCATCAGGCCGAACTCGATCCAGTCGTCCTCGTCCACGTCCGAGGGCAGGGTGAAGATCTGCGGCAGCACGTCATAGCTGTCGCAGGTCGGGCCCCAGATGGTGAAGTCCGAGAACTCGCCATCGTTGTCGTGCAGCCGCGGCCCGCGCCAGACGCGCGTCGGCGGCGTGAAGTGCATGAACTTCACTTCCATCAGCGCGCCGTAGGCGCCGTCGTTGAGATACACCGACTGCCCGCCGCGCTGGTGCTTCACCCGCAGCAGCAGCGAGGTGGACGACGTCACCAGCGCCCGGCCGGGCTCGATGATCAGCTCCGGCTTGTGACCGCCGAAATTGTCTTTCACCGCCTGCGCGATGGTCTCGAAGTAGTAGTCCATCGGCGGCGCTTCGGACGTCGGGTAGGGGGCCGGATAGCCGCCACCGATGTTCAACCGCTTCAGCGTGATCCCCGATTCCTCGGCGATCTTTGCCGCTGCCGCGATGTGGCGCTCGTAGGCGTAGACGTCCTCGCACTGCGAGCCGACGTGGAAGCACAGCGAGGGCGTGTAGCCCATCTGCTCGACCAGCTTGACGATCTCGGCCGCGCCGTCCTGCATCACGCCGAACTTGATGCCGAAGTCATACGACTTCAGGGCCTTGCCGGCCTTGAAGCGCGTCGTAACCTCGATATCGCGGCTCGGCGACACCACGGCAGCCAGCTGGTCCAGTTGCTGCGGATGGTCGATAGTGAACGAGCGGACCCCGAACTCGTTGTAGGCGCGCTCGATCTCGCGCTTGTTCTTGATCGGGTTGTTGTAGTGCATCGCCGCGCCCGGAGCGTAGTCGCGGACGAGCTCCATTTCCATGTTGGAGGCGACGTCGAAGGCCTTGAGCCCTTCCTCGTGCAGCTGCCGGATGATGTGCGGCGACGGATTGCACTTCACCGCATAGGTCAGCAGCCCGTCGAACCCCTTCTTGAACACCTTGACGGACCGATGCAACTCCCTGGAGGAGAACAGGAAGCTCGGAAAATCCGGCTCCTCGGAAGCGATCAGCGCGGAGGTGTTGGCGTAGACCGTGGTCGGCTCAGTCATGGGCGGCTAACCTTTCAGGGGGTCCGGGGGATAACCTCGGTTTGGGTGAAAAACGAGCGCTGCATATAGGGCCAATACCCCCCTGTCGCAACGTCATATTTGGTCGATTGCCAAACGGTAATGCTGGGGCCAAAAAGGCGCCGGATTCAGGGCGTTTGTCGATCTGTCCAACAGTAAACTCAGCGCGGGAAATCACAATGTCCAGCAAGGGTTGGTTCATGGCGCTCGCGGGCGCCGTCGTCGGGGCGGCAGCGGTGATCGGCTACGCCGAGCTTTCGAGTCGCCCCCCGACCGGGGTACCCGCCAGCGCAGCGGTGGCGACCGTGACCGCGCCCGTCCAGACGGCGCAGGCAACGGTCACCGCACCCGCTCCGGCTGAAACCGCCCCCACCAAGGCACCTCCGCCCTCGCGCACGGAGATGCAGATGAGCTTCGCCCCCGTGGTGAAGGCGGTCACGCCCTCCGTGGTCAACGTCTATGCCACCACCATCAGCCAGGGTGCCAGTTCGCCCTTCCTCAACGATCCGTTCTTCCAGCAGTTCTTCGGCAACGGCGGCCCGTTCATGCAGAGCCGCCCGCAGAAGTCGCAGTCGCTGGGCTCGGGCGTCATTGTCGACGGGGCCGGCGTCATCCTCACCAACCACCACGTCATCGATGGCGCCACCGACATCCGCGTCGCTACCAATGACGGGCAGGAATACGCCGTCGACCTCGTCCTCGACGATCCCAAGACCGATCTCGCCGTGCTCCGCGTCAAGGACCCCAAGGGCGCCAGCTTCCCGGCGCTCAGCTTCGCCGATTCCGACCAGCTCGAGGTCGGCGACCTCGTCCTTGCCATCGGCAACCCGTTCGGCGTGGGTCAGACCGTCACCTCCGGGATCGTCTCCGCGCTGGCCCGCACCGGCGTCGAGAGCGACAACTACGAGTTCTTCATCCAGACCGACGCGGCCATCAATCCGGGCAATTCCGGTGGTGCGCTCGTCGATCTGAGCGGCCACCTCGTCGGCATCAACACCGCCATCGTCTCGCGTTCCGGCGGCTCGGTCGGCATCGGCTTCGCCATTCCCGCCAACATGGCCAAGCTCGTTGCCGAAACCGGCATCGCCGGTGGGGCGCTGGTCCGCCCATGGTTCGGCGCCCGCATGCAGGCGGTCACTGCCGATCTTGCCGACAGCCTCGGCCTTGGCCAGGCCCGCGGCGCCCTGATCAGCGAGCTCGCTCCCGGCGGTCCGGCCCAGCAGGACGGCTTCCAGGACGGCGACGTCATCCTGTCGGTCGACGGCTTTGCCATCGAGCAGCCGAGCGCCTTCGATTTCCGCCTCGCCACCAAGCCGGTCGGCGCCACCGCCGACATCAAGTTCTTCCGCGGCGGCAAGACCCAGGACAAGGTAGTCACCCTCGTGGCCCCGCCCGACGGCGGCAAGCCCGTCACCGTCTCGGGTAACACCCGCTTCTCCGGGACCACGGTTGAAACGGTCACCGCCGCCGTCGCTCAGGAACTCGGCCTGCCCTACGACGCCCGCGCCGTCGTGGTGCGCAAGGTCGAGGCCGGCTCGCCCGCCGACGACATGGGATTGCGGGCAGGGGATCTCATCCTCTCCCTGAACGGCCAGAACACCGCGGACGCCGAAACCTTTGGCAAACTCGCCAATGATCGTCCGCGCAGCTGGAGCGTCGTGCTACAGCGGGGCGGTCGCACCATCCGCGCCGAGGTCAGTGGCTGAATGCAATCCCTGTTCGATGATGCCGCGCCGCGCCCGCTCGCCGAGGCGTTGCGGCCGCAGCGCCTCGCCGACGTCATCGGGCAGGATCACCTGCTTGGCCCCAACGGCCCGATCGGCCGCATGGTCGCCGCCGGCCGCGTCTCGTCGTTCATCCTGTGGGGCCCGCCCGGCGTCGGCAAGACAACGATTGCCCGCCTCGTCGCCAAGGAAGTAGGCCTCGATTTCGTGCAGCTCTCGGCCGTCCTCTCGGGCGTCGCCGACCTGCGCAAGGTGATCGCCGACGCCAAGGCGCTGCGGCTCGGGGCCGGACGCCAGACGGTGATGTTCGTCGACGAACTCCACCGCTTCAACCGCAACGTGCAAGACGCGCTGCTGCCGCATGTCGAGGACGGCACGGTCATCCTCATCGGCGCCACTACCGAAAACCCCAGCTTCTCGATGGTCGCCGCGCTGCTGTCGCGCGCCAAGGTCTACACCCTGCGCCGCTTCGAAAAGCCCGACCTCACCATCCTTGCCCAGCGCGCCGAGGAGTTCGTCGGCAAGAAGCTGCCGGTGACCGACGAGGCGCGCGACGCCATGCTCGACATGGCCGACGGCGATGGCCGCTACCTCATCGGCCTCTGCGAGGAGCTGTTCGCGCTCCCCGAAGGCACGCAGCTCGATGTCGCCGGCCTCGCCGAGACCGTGCAGAAGCGCGCTCCGGTCTACGACAAGGGCCAGGAGGAGCACTACAACCTCCTCAGCTGCTTCCATAAATCGCTGCGCGGCTCGGACGTGCAGGCGGCGATGTACTGGGCCCAGCGCATGCTGGTCGGCGGCGAGCATCCCGACACCATCTTCCGCCGTCTCGCCTGCGCCGCCTCGGAAGACGTCGGCATGGCCGACCCGCAGGCCATGGTGCAGGTGATCACCGCCTGGACCGCCTTCGATCGCACCGGCCTGCCCGAGGGCGAGCTTTTCATGGCCCAGGCCATCGCCTACGTCGCGACGGCGCCGAAGTCCAACGCCGCCCATGTCGGCTTCGCCGCCGCCAAGCAACTCGCCATGCAGACCGGCTCGCTCGCCCCGCCCATGCACATCCTCAACGCGCCCACGAAGCTGATGAAGGAACTCGGCTACAACAAGGGCTACCGCTACGATCACGACTGGCCCGATGCCTTCTCCGGCCAGGAATTCTTCCCCGACGAACTCGCCGCCCACCGTCCCGAATTCTACAAGCCGAACGAACGCGGCTTCGAACGCGAAGTGATCAAGCGGCTGGATTTCTGGGCAAGCCGGCGGGAACAGAGGAAGGAAGATGAGCGCGAGTAGCTAAAGGCCTACCGCCTTTCGAAGGATGGCATTCGCGCGTTCCCGCCAATCCTTGCCCTCGCTCTGCAGCTTCTTGGCTACATCGGGATCGAGCACGACAACGTCGGTGACCTTCGGGTCGCCGACGACTGTGATTCCCCTCTCTCGAATGCTCTTTGCCAGCTCCGGGAACACCTGGGGGAAAGGCTTGGCATTGCGGAAATCCTCCGCCGTCCATTCAGGGTTGTCCGGGTCTTCGGCAATGCCGCGTTGAATCCGGGCCTCCTCCTCGTCCGTGAGCTCAGGAACCCTCTTGTGCTTCTGCATATTCCCGCCTTTCCGCGCGACTGGCCCGCCGCAGGCTAGTCAAAGACAGTGCCTCCGCACCGAGTCCGGAGAATACTGCCGCGACGAGATCGGCATCAAGAACGCCGATTGCAGGAAATCGGCGATGACCGTGCTCACTGGAATAGGACGGACGCAGAACAGCGCTTCTCCACTCGAACCGCTTGATGGCGACAAAATCCCACCCATGTCTTTGAAGGTTGCGCTGACGCTTCTCGTCGTCCCATTCGATATGCATGACAGCCCCCGTGACGACACTGGCATTGGCGCGTGCACTTGTCTATTGAACCCCCCATGATCCCATATCTCCTCGTCGGCATAGGCGGCGCGCTCGGCGCGATGTTCCGTTACGGTGCACAGGTCGCCATCGGCAGCCTGCCGAACGGCTTTCCCGTCTCGACCTTCCTCATCAACATCGTCGGCTCCGTCGCCATGGGCGTGCTCGTCGGCGTCCTCGCCAGGACCACGCCGCAGTATCAGAACGAGATCCGGCTGTTCGTCGCGGTCGGCATTTTCGGCGGCTTCACCACCTTCTCGAGCTTCTCGCTGGACGCCATCACCCTGATCGAGCGCGGCGACATCCTGCTTGCCGGTGTCTATGTCGTCGGCTCGGTACTCCTCGCCATCGCCGGCCTGTGGATGGGCCTGCTTGCCGTGCGGGTGGCGCTATGAGCGGCGTGCGCCAGCAGGTCGTCGCCCGCGACGAGGACGGCATGCGGCTCGACCGCTGGTTCCAGACGCATTTCCCGCATCTGACCTTCGGCCACCTGCAGAAGCTGCTGCGCTCCGGCCAGGTGCGCGTCGATTCCGGCCGCGTGAAGACCAGCACCCGCCTCGTCGCCGGCCAGGTTGTGCGCGTCCCGCCGATCGAGGCAGCGCCCGAAAAGCCCGAGGGCGCCGTCAATTCCAAGGACGCGGAGTTCCTGCGCTCCATCATCCTCTACGAGGACGACGACCTGTACGTGTTCAACAAGCCCCACGGCCTCGCGTCGCAGGGCGGTAGCGGCACGAAGCGCCATATGGATGGGTTGCTCAAGAGCCTGCCGAACAAGAAGGGCGAGGCCCCGCGCCTCGTCCACCGGCTCGACCGCGACACTTCGGGCTGCCTCGTCGTCGCCAAGACCAAGGCCGCCGCGACGCACTTCGGCACGGTCTTTTCCTCCCGTCAGGCGCGCAAGATCTACTGGGCCGTGGTGTGGGGCAATCCGCACCCCAAGCAGGGCTCGATCTCCTGCTTCCTCGCCAAGCAGGCGACCACCGACGGCGAACAGATGGTGGTCGTCCCGCAGGGCACGCCCGGCGCCCAGCATTCGATGAGCTACTACTCCACCACCGACACGGCCGCCCGCCGCTTCGCCTGGGTCACGCTCAAACCGGTCACCGGCCGCACCCACCAGCTGCGCGTCCACATGGCCCAGCTCGGCAACCCGATCATGGGCGACCCGCGCTACTTCAACATCGAGAACTGGGAAGCGCCGGAGGAGATCTCGAAGGGCCTGCACCTGCACGCCCGGCGCATCCGGCTGCCGCTCCGCAACGGCCAGTACCTGGACGTCTCTGCCCCGCTCCCGCCGCACATGCAGGCCACCTTCGACGTGCTCGGCTTCGACGCCGATCGTTACGACGTCCAGGACACCGACCCCGAGGACGCGTGATTGCGTGACATGCCCGACCGATTGTGGTTCTGAACGGGCCTCAAGGAGTACCCCATGCGGCTCGTCGTCTTTGACCTCGATGGCACCCTCATCGACTCGGTCGCCCTGATCGTCGAAACGGTCACCGAAGCCTTCACCGCCGTCGGACAGACGGTTCCGACCGAACAGCAGATTCGCGCCATCTCCGGCATCACCGCCCGCGAGGCCATGGGCATCCTCGCCCCAGGCAGCGACGCCGAGCGGGTGGAGACCATCCTGCAGTCCTACCGCAGCCACTACCAGGCGCGCGCCGGCGTCTCGCGCGAGCCGCTTTTTGCCGGCGCCCTCGCTGCCCTCGACCGCCTGCAGGCGCAGCCCGAGACCGTGCTCGCCGTCGCGACCGGCAAGGGCTATCGCGGCGCCGTCACCCTGCTCGAGCGGCACGCCATCATCGATCGCTTCCAATCCATCCAGACCCCCGACCACAATCGCGGCAAGCCCGATCCGCAGATGATCGAAACCGCCATGGAGAAGGCAGGCATCGGCCGCGAGGCCACCGTGATGATCGGCGACACCGTGCACGACATGAAGATGGCGCGCTCCGCCGGCGTGAAAGCGCTCGGCGTCGCCTGGGGCTACCACGAGATCGCCGAACTCACCGACGCCGGTGCCCACCTCGTCATCGAGCGCTTCGACGACCTCGACGGGGCGATCGACCAGTTGCTGGAGGCATGATGCGCGAGTTCCTCGAAGATGCGGAAAGCCATCGCGACGACGGCTACGGCCGGGCCCAGCACCTGAACAAGGTTGAGCTGCCCAAACGCTTCTACAAGGCCGTCGGCGTCGGCTCCGCCGCCGGCGGCTTCGCCGTCACCCTCGACGGCAAGACCCCGCGCACCCCCGCCCAGAAGCCGGTCGTCGTCCCGCACCAGGCGCTGGCCGAAGTGATGGCCGAGGAATGGGCGGTGCAAGGCGAGTTCATCGACCCCAGGACCATGCCGGTCGTCCGCCTCGTCAACTCCGCCATCGAGGCGGGCGAGGAGCGTCACGAGGCCCTGCGCGCCGAGATCGTCAAGTATGCCGGCAATGACCTGCTGCTCTACCGCGCCGATCACCCGCGCGAACTGGTCGCCGAGCAGGAGCGCGTCTGGGACGCCGCCCTCGTTACGCTGGCCCGCCATTTCGAGGTCGCCTTCCAGCCGACCATCGGTATCCTGCACCAGCCGCAACCGGCGCCGACCCTGGAGCGTCTCGCCGCTTCGCTGTCCGACACCACGCTGTTCGAGGCGGTGACGCTCAACTCCCTCACCGGCCTCACCGGCTCGGGCCTCCTCGCCATCGCGCTGCGCGAAAGGCTCCTCGATGCCGAAGCGGTATGGACTGCCGCCCATGTCGACGAGGACCACAACATCCGCCTCTGGGGCGAAGTTCACGAGGCCACCGAGCGCCGCGAAAAGCGCCGCATGGAGTTTGATGCCGCAGTGAAGGTGCTGGAGATCGTTCGCGGGTAACTGTCGCTGCCGCCATCCACCGGGTCATCCCCGCGAAAGCGGGGATCTCGGTTTGTCCCACGCACCGCGAACAGACATTCCCGCTTTCGCGGGAACGACTCCGTGGAAGAACGGGAACAGCTGAGCTCGCCAGCGCTTCCGCGCTGCTACGCCGCCGCGACTTTCGCGGCCGGCACGCCGAACAGGTCGTATTCGTCGGAATCCGTCACCGTCACCGACACCATGTCGCCCGGCTTGATGCCGTCGGCTTCGTGGATGATCACCGAGCCGTCGATCTCCGGCGCGTCCCACTGGCTGCGCCCGACCGCGCGACCCATCTCGGGCTGCACGTCGTCGACGAGCACGTCGATGGTCCGGCCGACCTTCTTCGACAGAACGTGCGCCGAAATGTCCTGCGCCACTTCCATCAGCCGCTCGTAGCGTTCCCGCTTCAGCTCATCGGGGACGATACCCTCGATGTCGTTGGCGGGGGCGCCGGTCACCGGCTCGTACTCGAAGCAGCCGATCCGGTCGATCTCCGCTTCCTCGAGCCAGTCGAGCAGGAACTCGAAATCCTCCTCGGTCTCGCCCGGGAAGCCGACGATGAAGTTGGAGCGGATGGCGAGGTCCGGCGCCATGCCGCGCCAGGCCTTGATCCGGTCGAGCGTCTTCACCTGGTTGGCCGGACGGCGCATCGCCTTCAGCACCTGCGGCGCGGCGTGCTGGAACGGAATGTCGAGATAGGGCAGGATCTTGCCCTCGGCCATCAGCGGAATGACGCTGTCGACATGCGGGTAGGGGTAGACGTAGTGGAGCCGGGTCCACACGTCCATCTGCCCCAGTTCCTCGGCCAACGTCTGGAACCGTGCTTCGATGTCACGGCCGCGGAACTTGCTCGAGGCATACTTGATGTCGAGGCCATAGGCCGAGGTATCCTGCGAGATCACCATGATCTCCTTGACCCCGGTCGCCACCAGCCGTTCCGCCTCGTACAGCACCGAGGCGATCGGACGGGACACCAGGTCGCCACGGATTTGCGGGATGATGCAGAAGGTGCAGCGGTTGTTGCAGCCCTCGGAAATCTTCATGTAGGCGTAGTGCCGCGGCGTCAGCTTCAGCCCGGCCTCCGGCACGAGGTCGACGAACTTGTTCGGCACCGGCGGCAGGTGCGTGTTCACCGCATTGACCACGTCCTCGTACTGGTGCGGCCCGGTGACGGCGAGCACGCTCGGATGCGTCTGGCGGATCATCTCCTCCTCGACGCCCAGGCACCCGGTGACGATGACGCGGCCATTGGCGCCAACCGCCTCGCCGATCGCCTCGAGGCTCTCCTTCTTGGCGCTGTCGAGGAAGCCGCAGGTGTTCACCAGCACGATGTCCGCGCCTTCATAGTCGCGCGAGAAGGCATAGCCCTGCGACCGGAGGGTCGTCATGATGCGTTCGGAGTCGACGAGAGCCTTGGGGCAGCCGAGGCTGACCAGGCCGATCTTTGGAGCTTGTGTCATTGGCGCGTGCCTATGCGCCAAACGCGCGCAAAAAGCAATCATCGGTGCCTTGCGATACAGGCACACCAGCCCTGATCACGCCCGATCACGAGCGCGTCAGCTCGCCGGGCTATCGGTTGACCCGAATCCTGAGACTGAGGCTCTAGTTTGCCGGCGCCCACTCTCGAGGCGCCAGCAGGAAAACCACGAATGACTCCAGATACGCTCAACAAATATCAGCCGCAGGCGCTCGCCGTTCTGCGCGTCGTCACCGCGCTTGCCTTCATGGCGCACGGGACGCAGAAGATGTTCGGTTTCCCGGCCTCGCAGATGGGCGGCGGCTTCGAGCTGTTCTCGCTGATGGGCCTCGCGGCCGTGCTCGAGGTCTTCGGCGGCCTCGCCATCCTGCTCGGCGTGTTCACCCGCCCGGTCGCCTTCGTCCTCGCCGGGCAGATGGCGTACGCCTTCTGGTTCGTGCACGTCCCGATGATGGGGCAGGGCAACATCATCCCGGCCGCCAATGGCGGCGATGGCGCCGCGCTCTTCTGCTTCGTCTTCCTCTATCTCGTCTTCGCCGGCCCCGGTGCCTTCAGCCTCGACGAAGCCCTGAAGACGCGCCGCAGTCTGGCTGCCGCGTAGGTTCGCCTCCCTCCCCCTTGAGGGGAGGGACAGAGGGAGGGGGTGGCGCGGTGATCACCGATGGCCCCCCAACCCCTCCCTCAGGGGGGAGGGGAGCCAACAAAAAAGGCCGCTCCCAGGCGGCCTTTCCAGATAGGACCGATCCTTCGCCTCCCTCCCCCTTGAGGGGAGGGACCGAGGGAGGGGGTGGCGCGGTGATCACCGATGGACCCCCACCCCCGACCCCTCCCTTCAGGGGGGAGGGGGGCCAACAAAAGGGGTCGCCCCCAGGGCGGCCTCTCCCCGTAGGACCGACCCTTCGGCTCCCTCCCCTTGAGGGGACGGACAAAGGGAGGGGGTGGCGCGGTGATCACCGATGGACCCCCACCCCCTCCCCTCAGGGGGGAGGGGCGCCAACAAAAAAGGCCGCTCCCAGGCGGCCTTTCCCTTTCTTCAGATATCCGGCTTGGCCGGCGGCGACCGCCGCGCTGTCCGGCGCGGCGCGGGCCTCGGGGGCACGTCGTCCGTCGCCTCGCCATCCTCGTAGTGATCCTCGTCCTCGGCGATATCGTGGATGGCGTCCTTCACTTCGTCGAGCAGCGACGCCGGCACGCGGCTGAGGCTCACCGCCCGTGTCGTGCTCTCGTTGGCCTTGAAGAACACCAGCAGCACCTCGCACAGCACCCGCAGCAACAGCAGGAACAGCGCGCCGTACACCGCGATCTCGAGGATGCCCCACAGCCCGTCCCCGAAATTGCGCCCGAAGCTGGCGAACAGGTGTCCCACCGACCACAGCAGCAGCGCCGCCAGCCCGGTCGCATAGAGCACCGGCACCAGCCGCGGCGACAGGATCGTCTCCAGCCGGAACAGCGTGGGCGAGAGGAAGATTTTCTTGAGATCGTCCAGCGTCATGGCCTTACCCCCCAGAACGGAATCGGTCGAAGCAGAAAATGCTTGGCCTAGGCGGCGGTTACAAGTGCTTCCGACGCAGGACTGGCCGTCGCGCCGAACCGGCGCTCGAACGCCGCGCGCAGCGCCGAATCCACTTCCGCCATCGATACCAAATGCCCCAGATCCTCGAAACTCGTCACGCCCTGGTCGATGATCCCGCACGGCACGATGCCGTCGAAATGGCTCAGCGTCGGCATGACGTTGATCGCGATGCCGTGGAACGTCACCCACCGGCTCACACGCACCCCGATCGCCGCGATCTTGTCCTCGCGCCCAGGCCCCTTGTCCGGCCGCGCCACCCACACCCCGATCCTGCCCTCGCGCCGCTCGCCCTTGATGTTGAACGCCGCCAGCGTGTCGATGATCAGCCCTTCGAGCCCCTGCACGAGGCAGCGCACGTCGCGCCCGCGCTGGCGCAGGTCGAGCATGAAGTAGACCACGCGCTGTCCGGGCCCGTGGTAGGTGTACTGCCCGCCGCGCCCGGCGTCGTAGACGGGGAAGCGGTTGGGCGCCAGAAGGTCCGCCGGCGAGGCGGATGTCCCGGCCGTGTAGAGCGGCGGATGCTCGACCAGCCACACCTGCTCGCCCGCGGTGCCCTCCGCAATCGCTGCTGCGCGCGCCCGCATCGCGGCGAGTGCCTCGGGGTAGGGGGTCAGCCCGTCGGCGATCGTCCAGTCCACCGGCACCCCATCGGCGCGCATCAGCTTGGTGCCGGTGTCGCAGATTGGCTCACTCGTTAACGCTTCGGTAAGCAACGCCATCCAATGCTCATTCCGTGGGTCCGGCGATTCAGCCGGACGGTCGTCCGTGGTATGTATGAACACTCTAGACACTATTGAAGTCGATATCACGGTGGAACTGGGCGCCGCCGTCATGCCGGTGCACCACCTGCTGCGCATGGGCCGTGGCGCCGTGATCGAACTCGACACCACCGAGAACGACCCGCTCCGCGTCTACGCCAACAACACCCTCATCGCCCGCGGCGAAGTGAAGGTCGACGACGGGCGGCTGAGCGTCGAACTCACCGAAAAGGTCCGCCGCCCGGCGTGACGTCCCCTTCTCCCCTTGAGGGAGGGGGTGGCCGCGCCGCAGCAGGGTGAGGGGCCGAGCTGCCGAAAGGCTGCGGCAGCTCACCGGGTCATCCCCGCGAAAGCGGGGACCTCTGTTTGCCGCGCGCCCGGCCCATCCACCGCACCCGAAACGCCGCCGTTCGGTCCTTAAGAGCCCATCACGGACATCGCTCCGACGCCTGTGGCAAAAGCGGAATTAATCGCTTGCGCCATCCGGCGCGCGTTGCTACACGCTGCCTCGCTTCGCCGTAAGGCGGTGCTTCTACCACTGGCGTGCGGTCGTGGCGGAATTGGTAGACGCGCAGCGTTGAGGTCGCTGTGCCGCAAGGCGTGGAAGTTCGAGTCTTCTCGACCGCACCAGGGTTCCCCGGAACGCTGCAGTCCAACACAAACGGCTCCCCTCGGGGAGCCGTTGTTGTTTGGGCGCTCGGCTGCTTGAGGCACGGGCGGCGGCCGGGGATCAGCCCCGGCCGCCGCAAGCCTTAGTTCAGCTTGTCGAGGTAGTTGCAGGTATCGATGGTCTGCCGGTCGGTGCCGTAGTCGAAGATGCCGCGCCGGTCGCCGGGCCGGTCAAGCCTCTCGGCCTCGCTGCGCGGCAGGACGCGCGCGCTTTCCACATTGGCATCGGCGCCGCCCGCCACGTCCTCCGCGTGGAAGAAGGTCACCAGGCACACCAGTTCCTCATGGGGTGCGGGACCAGGACCGGGGCCAGGACGGCCCGGACCCTCGTGCGGGAAACCGGGGAAGCCGCCACCAATGATGATGCTGAAGCTGATGTTCGGCCGAACGCGGCGACCACCGAGGTAGTCGTCGTTGACACCGTTCGAGACGAGGTAGCGGGCCGAGACCCAGCCATCCGGACCCGGATGCGTGATGTAGCACCAGCCGTTCGAGCTGCAGCGGCGGACATTGACGTCCTCGCCCCGGAACAGCTGGTCGACGACGCGGTAGCTCGTGCCCGGACCAGAGCGGACGTTGACCGACGCCCGTGCCTCGGCCGCACTTGCGGCGGACGGGACCGCCATCAGGCCGGCCAGGAGCGCCAGCGTAGAGAGCAACAGGGGAGTCTTCATTGTTGTTTCCTTTCCATATGCTCAACCGAACCTCGCCTTGCGGGCCAGGGCGCCTCCGCTGCTTGGGGCGGAGGAACTGATGACAAACCCGGCCGGCGCGGCCGTCAGGCCACATTAACGCGACGCCGCCCGCAGACGGTCGCCAGCGTTCCAGATCACAACTCGCAGGGACGGCCTTTGGTTGCGGAAGGCCTGGGATCCCGGGGTATCCCGGTCCGGTCCGCTTCCACATGGCACGCAGCATCACCGGGCTACGGCGCGGCGGCCAGGTAGTCCCTACCGCCCCTTCCAACCCAGCAACCGCATCGCGTTGAGCGTCACCAGCACCGTGGCGCCCGTGTCGGCAAGGATCGCCGGCCACAGCCCCGTCACGCCGATGATGGTCGTGAGGAGGAACACCGCCTTCAGCCCCAGCGCCACGGTGATGTTCTGCCAGATGTTGCCCATCGTCGCCCGGGACAGCGCGATCAGGTTGCCGATATCGGCGACGCGGCCATGCAGGATCGCGGCGTCGGCGGTCTCCAGGGCCACGTCGGTGCCGCCGCCCATGGCGATCCCGACATCGGCCGCCGCGAGGGCAGGGGCGTCGTTGATGCCGTCGCCGACCTTGGCGACCCGGCGCCCCTCGGCCTGCAGCTCGCGCACGATCCGCTGCTTGTCCTCGGGCAGCAGGCCGGCCCGCACCGCGATCCCCAGATCGGCGCCGATCGCCCCGGCGGTGCGGGCATTGTCGCCCGTCAGCATCACGGTGCGGACACCCGCGGCCCTGAGCTGGTCGAGCCCGGCCCTTGCGTCGGCGCGGGCTTCGTCGCGGACCGCCAGCAGCCCGGCCAGCGCGCCATCTACCACCAGCACCGACACGGTCTTGCCGGCATCGTTCAGCGCGCCGATCTGCCTTCGCTGCGCGTCCGCCAGCGCTGCCCGTCCCTCAGCCGCCGCAGTCGACAGCAGCAGCACGTCCGCGCCGCCCACGCGCCCGCTGACGCCCTTGCCGTTGATTGCCCTAGCTCCCGCCGCTGGCGGCACCGGGACGTTGTCCGCCTTGGCGCGTGCCAGGATGGCCACGGCGAGCGGGTGGCTCGAGCCCGCCTCGAGCGCCGCCGCCAGCGACAGCACCTGCGCCTCCGACCGGCCGAACGCGACGATATCGGTCACCACCGGCTTGCCCTCGGTCAGCGTGCCGGTCTTGTCGAGCGCCACCGTATCGATGGAGCGCAACCCTTCGAGCACCGCGCCGCCTTTCATCAGCAGCCCGCGCCGCGCCCCGGCCGACAGTCCCGCCGCGATCGCCGCCGGCGTCGAGATGACCAGGGCGCACGGGCACCCGATCAGCAGGATCGCCAGCCCCTTGTAGATCCATTCGCTCCATGGCTGCCCGAACAGCAGCGGCGGCACCACCGCCACCAGCGCGCCCACCAGCAGCACGCCGGGCGTGTAGTAGCGCGAGAACCGGTCGATGAAGCGCTCGGTCGGCGCCTTGCGCTCCTGCGCTTCCTCGACCAGCCGGATCACCCGCGCGATCGTGTTGTCAGCCGCCGCGGCGGTCACCCGCACGCGCAGCACCGCGTCGGCGTTGATCGTGCCGGCGAACACGCTGTCGCCGGGCCCTTTGGGCCTGGGCACGCTCTCGCCCGTCACCGGCGCCTCGTTGACCTCGGAGTGGCCGTCGACGATCACTCCGTCTGCCGCGATCCGGTCCCCCGGTCGCACCACGATCGTCACACCGACCGGCAACGCCGCCGCCGGCACCTCGACCTGCGTTCCGTCCCGCTCGACCAGGGCCAGCTTCGGCACCAGGGCGGCCAGCCCCTTGATGCTGGCCCGCGCCCGCCCGGCCGCGACGCCCTCCAGCAGCTCGCCGACGAGGAACAGCAGCACGACTGTCGCCGCCTCCTCCGTCGCGCCGATGAACACTGCGCCGAGCGCCGCGATGGTCATCAGCGTCTCGATGGTGAAGGGCATGCCGCGCACCGCCGCTGCGGCGGCCCGCTGCGCCACCGGCACGAGCCCGACCGCCATCGCCACGACGAAGGCCCACTGCGCGAAGGCTGGCACCGCCACGCCGACGAGATAGGCCGCGACCAGGGCTGCGCCGCAGGCGAATGTCAGCCCGGCCTTGCGCGTCCTCCACCACGGCCCGTCGAGCGCTGCGCCGTGCGCCTCGCCGTCGCCATGACCGTGGTCGTGCCCGTCGTCACCGCGTTCGTGCGCGTGTTCCCCTCCTGCGGGCGTCGCACCGGCCGGCGCGATCGAATAGCCCAGCGCCTTCACTTCGCGCTCGATCGTGCCCGAGGCGATCGGCGCCGCCGGCGTCACCGTCAACGTACCGTTGGCCAGCGACACGCCGACCTCCGCTACGTTCGGCAACCGCCGCACCGCGCCCTCGATCTTGCTCACGCAGGCGGCGCAATCCATTCCGCCGACACGGAATTTCAGCTTCTCGGCAGCATTGGACACGGCATTGTTCCTTGGCATTCAGATCCAGTCCGCCTACATCTAGGACCTCTAGCCACTAGAGGATCAAGAGGCGCAACGCATGAATCTGCCCATCGGCGAACTGTCCCGCCTGACCGGCGTGAAGGTGCCCACCATCCGCTTCTACGAGCAGATCGGCCTGATCGATCAGCCCCCGCGCACCGAGGGCAACCAGCGCCGCTACGGCACGGACGAAGTCCGTCGCCTCAACTTCATTCGCCATGCCCGGGAACTCGGCTTCGAGGTCGATGACATCCGCGAGCTGCTCGACATGTCCGGAAAGCCGCAGGCGTCGTGCCACCAGGCCGACAGCATCGCGCGCAATCACCTCGCCGAGATCGACCGCCGCATCGCCAGCCTCACCGTGCTGCGCGGTGAGCTTTCGCGCATGGTCGATGAATGCCACCACGGCCGCATCTGCGACTGCCGCATCATCGAGGTGCTGGCCGACCACAGCCAGTGCGTCGCCGACCACGTGCACTGAGCACTCGCTCGCTCTTGGAGCGGTTCGTCCCTCTCACCGGGTCATCCCCGCGAAAGCGGGGATCTCCGTTTGGCCGCGAGCACCACACACAGCGGTTCCCGCTGTCGCGGGAATGACGCCGGGTTGCCCTACTCGGACTTCCCGCGCTTGGCCGCATAGCCCAGCAACAGCCCGCCGAGGGCGCCCAGCACCAGGCCGGCCACTACCCCCACCAGCCCGGGCATCATCGCCCCGACCAGCCGCGCCGGGAAAGGCTGGTCCGCCGGCGCCGGCATCATCAGCGTCCCGATCGGCATCAGCACCAGTGCCAGCACGCCGAACACGATCAGCATGATGGCGCCGAACAGCAGCTTGCCGCCGACATTGGTCGCAAATCCTTCGTGTGGCTCCGGCATCCGACCCGCCCCCTCAAGCGTATCGTCACTGGCGGCCAAAGTACCGCCGATGCCTGACCCTGTCAGGTCCCCGCCGCCAATTCAACCGACCGGCGCCTCGGGTCAGAGCACTTCGGCGAGGTGGAAGTTTCGCGCCACCGCATGATCGCGGAGCCCGAAGGCCGGGAGCTTGCCAGGCACCAGCGCATCGGCCACCGCCGCCGTATCGGCCACTTCGGTCGCGTCCACCACCACCCGCACGAACGGCTCCACCATGCCGCGCCCGAGCTTTTCCTGCAGCTCGAACAGCAGCACCCGCACATTGCCCCGCGACTCGCACGCGACGCACTCCGTCCCCGGCGCATGCGCGTGCAGCGGCGCGTCGAGCTTGACCACCGCCGTATCCCGCCCGCCGAAGCGGCCCAGCACCGCCTTGTCGGTCACCACCGTCACCGGCACCGACCGCTCGCGGCGCGCATAGGGGGCAGGGGAGGTCATGACGGCGCACCGGCCGTGCCACACGCGTTCCCTCTCCCCTCTGGGGAGAGGGACAGGGTGAGGGGCGCCAAGCGAAATGAACCAGCCGCCATCATGCCTCCCCCCTGTCCGCGCTCGGCGTGTAGTTGAGGATCGGCCCGAGCCAGCGCTCGACCTCGCGCACCGCCATGCCCTTGCGCCGGGCATAGTCCTCGACCTGGTCGCGCTCCACCTTGGCCACGCCGAAATAGAAGCTCTCCGGATGGCTGAGGTAGATGCCCGACACCGACGAGCCGGGCCACATGGCGTAGCTCTCGGTCAGCTCCACCCCGATCCGCTGCTTGGCGTTGAGCAGGTGGAACAGCGTCGTCTTCTCGGTATGGTCGGGCTGCGCCGGATAGCCCGGGGCAGGGCGGATGCCCTGGTACGGCTCGCCGGCAAGTTCGTGCGGCTGGAACGTCTCGGTATCGCCGTAGCCCCAGAACTCCTTGCGCACCCGCTCGTGCATCAGCTCGGCGAAGGCTTCGGCGAAGCGGTCCGCCAGCGCCTTGATCAGGATCGAGGAATAGTCGTCGTTACGTCGCTCGAAGCGCTCGGCGATGACGTTCTCCTCGAGCCCCGCCGTCACCACGAAGCCGCCGATATAGTCGGCGATGCCCTCGGGCGCGACGAAGTCGGCCAGCGCCATGTGCGGCTTGCCGCCGGTCTTCGACAACTGCTGGCGCAGCGTGAAGAAGGTGGCGAGCTGCTCCTTCCGGTCCGCGTCGGTGTAGAGCCGGATGTCGTCGCCCACCTGGTTGGCGTGCCAGAAGCCGATCACTGCCTTGGGCCGGAACCAGTTCTTCTGGATGACCTCGCGCAGCATCTTCTGCGCATCGTCCCACAGCTGCCGGGCTGCCGGGCCCTGCTCGGGGTCCTCCAGCACGGCCGGATAGCGCCCCTTCATCTCCCACGCCTGGAAGAACGGCGTCCAGTCGATATACTTGGCAATCTCGCCCAGGTCGTAGTTCTCGAACACCCGGGTGCCCAGGAAGGCGGGCCTTGGGGGGGCATACCCGTCCCAGTTCGGCTTGAAGCGGTTGGCCCGCGCCGCCTCGAGGCTGGTGCGCTTCTTTTCCGCCTCGGCCTGGTAATGCCGGACCGCCAGTCGCTCGTATTCGGCCCGCACGTCCGCGACATAGGCGGGCCGCTGCTCGTCCGACAGCAGCGACGACACCACGCCCACCGCCCGGCTCGCGTCGTGCACGTGCACCGTCGGCCCGCCCTGGTACTGCGGGTGAATCTTGACCGCGGTGTGCACGCGCGAGGTGGTTGCCCCGCCGATCAGCAGCGGGACCGTGAAGCCCTCGCGCTCCATCTCCTCGGCGACATGCACCATCTCGTCGAGCGAGGGCGTGATCAGCCCCGAGAGCCCGATCACGTCGACCTTCTCGGCCCTCGCCGTCTCGAGGATCTTGGCCGTCGGCACCATCACGCCGAGGTCGATGATCTCGTAGTTGTTGCAGGAGAGGACCACGCCGACGATGTTCTTGCCGATGTCATGCACGTCGCCCTTCACCGTGGCCATCAGGATCTTGCCGGCCGCCCTGAAGCCGCCCTCGCCGCCGTTGGCCGCCTTCTCCGCCTCCATGTAGGGGAGCAGGTGCGCCACCGCCTGCTTCATCACGCGCGCCGATTTCACCACCTGCGGCAGGAACATCTTGCCGGCGCCGAACAGGTCGCCGACCACGCTCATGCCGGCCATCAGCGGCCCTTCGATGACGTCGAGCGGGCGCACGGCCTTCTGTCGCGCCTCTTCGGTGTCCTCTTCTATGAACTCGGTAATGCCGTTGACCAGCGCGTGGCTGATCCGCTCCTCGACCGGCCTCGTTCGCCAGGTCAGGTCCTTGGCCTTCTGCTCGCCGCCAGCCTGGCCCTTGAAGCGCTCGGCAATCTCCAGCAGCCGCTCCGTCGCATCGGGCCGGCGGTTGAAGATCACGTCCTCGCAGGCCTCGCGCAGGCCCGGCTCCAGCGTGTCGTACACCGCCAGCTGCCCGGCATTGACGATGCCCATGTCCATGCCGGCCTGGATGGCGTGGTAGAGGAACACCGAATGCATCGCCTCGCGCACCGGCTCGTTGCCGCGGAACGAGAAGCTGAGGTTGCTCACGCCGCCGGAGATATGCGCGTGCGGAAGGGTCTCGCGGATCTTCTTCGTTGCCTCGATGAAGGCGACGCCATAGCCCGCGTGCTCCTCGATGCCCGTCGCCACGGCGAAGATGTTGGGGTCGAAGACGATGTCCTCGGGCGGGAAGCCGACCTCTTCGGTCAGGAGCTTGTAGGCCCTGGAACAGATCGCGACCTTGCGCTCGAACGTATCGGCCTGGCCCTGCTCGTCGAAAGCCATGACGACGACCGCCGCGCCGTAGCTGCGCACCAGCCGTGCCGTCTCGAGGAACTTCTCGACCCCCTCTTTCATCGAGATCGAGTTGACCAGCGCCTTGCCCTGCACGCACTTGAGTCCCGCCTCGATCACCTCGAACTTGGAGCTGTCGATCATCAGCGGCACGCGAGCGATATCCGGCTCGGCGGCCAGCAGGTTCAGGAACTCGGTCATCACCTTGACCGAGTCGATCAGGCCCTCGTCCATGTTGATGTCGATGACCTGCGCGCCGTTCTGCACCTGGTCGCGCGCCACGTCGAGCGCGGCGGTGTAGTCACCGGCGGTGATCAGCTTGCGAAACCGGGCCGACCCGGTGACGTTGGTGCGCTCGCCCACGTTCACGAACGGGATGTCGCCGGTCAGCGTGAACGGCTCGAGGCCCGACAGCCGCAGGAAGGTCGGCACCTCGGGGATCTGGCGCGGCTTGTACTTACCCACCGCCTCCTTGATCGCGCGGATATGGTCCGGCGTCGACCCGCAGCAGCCGCCGACGATGTTCAGGAACCCGTCGCGCGCAAAACCCTCGAGCTGCCGGGCCATGAATTCCGGCGTCTCGTCATAGCCGCCGAACGAGTTGGGCAGGCCGGCATTGGGGTAGGCGCAGATCAGCGTATCGGCCACGTCGCTCAGCTCGGCGATATGGGCGCGCATGGCGTTGGCGCCAAGCGCGCAGTTGAGCCCGATCGTGAACGGCCTGGCATGCCGCACTGAGTACCAGAACGCCGTCGGCGTCTGGCCCGACAGCGTGCGGCCGCTGAGGTCGGTGATCGTGCCCGAGATCATCACCGGCAGCTCGTAGCCGCGCTCGGCAAAGATGCGCTGCGCCGCGAAGATGCCCGCCTTGGTGTTGAGCGTATCGGTGATCGTCTCGAACAGCAGCACGTCGGCGCCGCCATCGATCAGCCCGTTGATCTGCTCGGCATAGCCCTTCACGATCTCGTCGAAGGTGATCGACCGGTGCCCCGGCGAGTTCACGTCCGTCGACATCGACGCGGTCTTGTTGAGCGGCCCGAGCGCTCCGGCCACAAACCGCCGCTTGCCGTCCTTCTCGAAGGCCAGTTGCGCCGCTTCGCGCGCCAGCCGGGCGCCGGCGAGGTTCAGCTCATAGGCCAGCTCCTGCATGCCGTAGTCGGCCATCACGATGTCGGTCGAGGAGAACGTGTTGGTCTCGACGATATCGGCGCCGGCGAGGTAATACTGCAGGTGGATCGCCCGGATATGGTCCGGTTGCGTCAGGTTGAGCAGGTCGTTATTGCCCCGCACGTCCTTGTGCCAGTCCTTGAAGCGCTCGCCGCGATAGGCCGCCTCATCCAGCTTCAACTGCTGGATCATCGTGCCCATGGCGCCATCGAGGATCAGGATGCGTTCCCGGGCCGCCGCGGCAAGGGCAGCCCGTACCTCCTCGCCATCCGGCAAGGAATTTCTATCGATCTCAATGGTTTGAGCAGTGGTCATAGCTCGACTTTCCAGCGCCAGTAACGCCACAATACGACATGTCCCGACGGCTCGCGCTCTCGGGATATAAAGATATCTTTATATGAACGACCGCTTCCGGGCAAGCAAGGCGGTTACCGCCACGGCGCCGCGCCGGAACAATCGCGTGAGTACTCGACCGACATGGCAATCCCGATCCTCCTCGTCCCCGGCCTGAACTGCACGGCCGAGGTCTACCACAACCAGTTGCCGGCACTGTGGCGGTTCGGCCCGGTTACCATCGCCAACCACCTGCGCGGCGCCGGCATGGCCGAGATCGCCGCCAGCATCCTCGCCGACGCCCCACCGCGTTTCGCGCTCGCCGGCTTTTCCATGGGTGGCTACATCGCCTTCGAAATCCTCCGCCAGGCCGCCGACCGGGTCACCGCCCTGGCGCTGCTCGACACCTCGGCCCGCCCCGACACCGCCGAGGCCACCGAAAAGCGCCGGGCCGCCATGGCGCTGGCGGGGCAGGGGAAGTTCACCCTCGCGATCCAGCAGTCCTTTCCCAACGGCGTCCACCCCGCCCACGTCACCAACCCGCACCTCAAGGCCCTGCACACCCGCATGGCGAGGGCCAACGGCCCCGAAACCTACATCCGCCACCAGCAGGCCATCATCACCCGCCCGGATTCGCGGCCGGACCTCCCAGCCATCAAGGTCCCAACGCTCGTGGTTGTCGGCGAGGCCGACAGCATTACGGTACCCGAGGCGGCCCGCGAGATGGCCACCAACATTTCCGGCGCCACGCTGGTCACCGTCCCCAACGCCGGCCACATGGCGCTTGTCGAACAGCCCGACGCGGTGACCGCCGCGATGGTGGAGTGGCTGGACGCGATCAAGTCCTGATCTAGCTACCAACCACCGTCATCCCCGGGCTTGACCCGGGAGTGGCGCGACCTGTGGGACGATATCAACCAGCCGGTGTAGCTGAGAGATCGCTGGGTCCCCGGGTCAAGCCCGGGGATGACGGAGTTTCATTTGCTTCCGCGGTGCACTGTACCTGCGCACCACCACCGTCATCCCCGGGCTTGCCCCGGGGGCCCACCTCTCCTGTTCAAAGATGCTTGTCGCGACATCGTGGCTCACCTCCAACCCCCTCACATTTCATTCAAATTAACCGCACCTCAACCACGATGCGTTTCCCTCGACGCATGCGCATTCAGCTTTCGCTAAGTGTGCGCGCAGAACAGCATGGGTTGACCAGGACTTGCCTAACTTTTCTCGCGACCTTCGTGCGGCCGCCCGGCTGCTTGTGCTTGCAGCGCTGCTTGCGCCGGTGCTTGTCGCGTGCGGCGGAGCAGGGGGCTCGATCCCGCACGTCAAGCGCGCCGCCTTCACCTCCAAGGAGTTCGGCGTCGCCGTCAGCCCGCGCGTCACCAATGCGAAGAACCCGCCCAGGGGCGGCGGCCGTACCCTCGTCGGCCAGCCCTATACCGTGCGCGGCGAAACCTACACGCCGCTCGCCGATCCTGCCGGCTACGTCGCCACCGGCAGCGCCTCCTGGTACGGTAACGATTTCCACGGCCGGCTGACCGCCAATGGCGAAATCTTCGCCGCCAACGCCATCACCTGTGCCAGCCCGGTGCTGCCGCTCCCCAGCTACGTGCGCGTGACCAACCTCGAGAACGGACGCTCGATGGTGTGCCGGGTCAACGATCGCGGCCCTTACCTGCACGGCCGCGTCATGGACATGAGCTACCGCGCCGCCGAAATTCTCGGCTATGCCGGCAAAGGCGTCGGCCAGATCCAGGTTCAGTATGTCGGCCCGGCGCCGCTCCAGGGCGACGACACCCGCATGCTGCTCGCCAGCGTCGACCGGCTGACCAATATGGAAGTCCAGACCACCCGCCTCGCCATGGCCGATCCGTCGGCGCCGGTTGGCGTATCCGGCGGGCGCCTGAGTTTCGGTGATTTCGGCGGGGGCGCCGCGCCGCAGCCGGCGGAGCGCCCCGACCTGCTGGGCAACTTCATCAATCTGTTTGGCTATGCCGAGAGCCCCGCTGCGTCCGAGGACATGAACAGCGCCTTCGCGGCGGCCACCGCCATGGCCACCCGGGCCGAGGCGCTCGACCCGTGGCTTGCGTCGGTGGATGAGGACAGGCGCGCCATCAGGCTCGAACTCGGGGTCTTCACCGACCCTCGCACGGCCGAGGACGTGGCCCTGCGCTTCGCCTTCCTTGGCGCCGTCGACGAACAGGCGGTCCGCATCCCCGGCGCCGACGCGACGCGCCTGACGCTGACCCGCCTCAAGCCCGGCGTGGCCCGCGATGACGTGATGGTGCTTGCCCGTGAACTTGGCCTAAAGGACCTCGTGCTCTATTAGTTGAACGGCGGCCGGGCAGTGGCCGCGATCGGGGTTGGATCGTGCGGACCTTCAGCCTGACAGTCTTGGCTGTTCTCGTGGCCTTGCTTGCCGCCGGGCTTGCACACGCGCAGGAGTTCGACACCAAGGCGAAGTATGCCGTGCTGATGGACTACGAGTCCGGCACCATCCTCTTCAACAAGGCCGGTGACGACCAGCTCGAGCCGGCCAGCATGGCCAAGCTGATGACGCTGGCCGTGGTCTTCGATCAGTTGCAGCGGGGCAAGCTCAAGCCCGACGACGAGTTCTTCATCTCCGAGCACGCCTGGCGCGACGGCGGCGCCTCGTCCGGCGGCTCGACCATGTTTGCCGTCCTCAATTCCAAGATTCCGGTGATGGACCTTGTCCGCTCGGTCATCATCCAGTCCGGCAACGACGCGGCCATCGCCCTGGCCGAGGGCGTCGCCGGCAGCGAACTGGCCTTCGCCCAGATGATGAACCAGCTCGGCAAGGAGATCGGGCTCACCGGGTCCAACTTCGTCAACGCCACCGGCCTGCCGGACCCGGCCCAGTACTCCACGGCGCGCGACCTCGCGACCATCGCCCGCTTCATCATCGCGCAGTTCCCGGAATACTATCCGATCTTCTCTGAGCGCGAGTTCACCTGGAACAAGATCCGGCAGATGAACCGCAACTCGCTGCTCGAGGTCGGCATTGGCGTCGACGGGCTCAAGACCGGCCATACCGAGGCCGCCGGCTATGGCGAGGTCGTCTCCACCGCCGCCACCGGCCGCCGTCTCATCGCAGTCCTGCATGGCCTCAAGTCGATGACCGAGCGCACCGAGGAAGCCCGCAAGCTCGTCACCTGGGGCACGCGCGGCTTCGAACTGATCCCCGTCTTTGCCGAGGGCGCGCCCGTCACCTATGCCGACGTCTACGGCGGCAGTTCCGGCCAGGTCCCGCTGGTCGGCAAGGGCAACATCGACCTGTTCCTGCCCAAGGGGGCACAGAACTGTCCGACCGCGACAGTCACCTACCGGTCGCCCATCCACCCCCCTGTGAAGAAGGGCGATCAGCTGGCCCAACTCAATGTCATGTGCAATGGCACTGTGGTACAGGTCACGCCGCTCTACGCCGGCGAGGATGTCGGGGAGGGCGATATCGTCCGCAAGGCGACCGACGCGCTCAAGGAACTGGCGCTCGGCTGGTTGTAGCGGGCCGGAAGTCCGGCAGAAGTTCATGGACTTCCTGCAGGACAACGCGCGAACAAGGACCTCCGAATGCTCGATGTTCCAGCCCAGTCCGCTGCGCGCTTCATCACTTTCGAGGGCGGCGAAGGGGTCGGAAAATCGACCCAGGTCAAGCGACTGCTCGTCCGGCTGAACCGCATGGATATCGAGGCCGTCCGCACGCGCGAGCCCGGCGGAACGCCGAAAGCCGAGGCCGTACGGGCCTTTATCCTGCAGGGTCGGTCCGAGAGCTGGGGGCCCGGCGCCGAAGCGGTGCTCTTCGCCGCGGCCCGCTACGACCACGTCAGCACCCTGATCGCTCCCAGCCTCGCCAGCGGAAAATGGGTCATTTCCGACCGCTTCCACGACTCCACCCGGGCCTACCAGGGCCTCACCGGAGGCGTGAATGAGAAGCTTATTCAAGGACTTGAGACCCTGGCTCTCGACGGCCACCAGCCCGACCTGACCTTCGTGCTCGACATGGACCCGGCCTCCGCCTTCGCCCGCGTGGAGACCCGCGAGATCGAAAAGGCCCTGGTCCAGACCGGCGACCGCTTCGAGAAGGAAGACCTCGAGTGGCACCGGCGCCTGCGCGAGGCGTTTCTTGCCATCGCCGCCGCCAACCCGCAGCGCTGCGTGGTTCTTCCTGCCGCCCAGTCGCCTGAATCCCTCGAGCAGGAGGTCTGGGACACGCTCATCCGCCGCTTCCCCGAGGTCGAGGCAAGGAAGGCCGGCTGAGTTGAACTATCCCGAAAGAGAGCCCGACCAGCTCGAAGGCGTCGCCCCGCCCGAGTACCAGCCGTCTGTCCTCGGCCACGCCGCCGCACAGGCCAAGCTCCTCGAGCGCCTCGACGCCGGCCGCTTGCCGGGCGGCATCCTGATCCACGGCCCGCTCGGCATCGGCAAGGCCACGCTCGCCTTCGACCTCGCCCGCCGCATCTTCGAGCGCACCGGTGATGAGTCGCCCGCTCACATTGCTGCCCAGGTCGCCGCCGGCGCCTATCCGAACCTCTTCGTCATGCGCAAGGCGCCGCGCGACACCGGCAAGGGCTACTACACGGCCATCCGCGTCGAGGAAGTCCGCCGCTTCATCGAGGAGATGCGCATGACCCGGGGCAGGGCCGGACACCGCATCGCCATCGTCGACCCGATCGACGACTGCAACGCCTCCTCGGCCAACGCACTGCTTAAGATTCTCGAGGAACCCCCGGCCGATACGACCTTCCTGCTCGTCTCGCACCGCCCCGGATCGCTCCTGCCCACCATCAAGTCCCGCTGCTTCCAGGTCGCGCTGCGCCCCGTCGCGGATGCTGATGTGCGCGCCGTGCTCGAACGCGCCGGCGCCGATCCGGCCCTGATCGAGCGCGCCATCTTGCTGGCCGGCGGCAAACCCCGCCGCGCCTTCGAGGCCATGCTACTGGGGGAGGGGGGCTCGCTCGGCCTGCTCCAGGCGTGGCTCGCGGACCCGTCTGGCACCGCCGCTCAGCGGCTGGCCATTGCCGACCTACTGGGGGGCGATCGCGACTCCGCCGAGCTGCGTTTCGCCCGCGACATCATCGCCGACTGGATTGCCAACGCCGCCCGTTCGGCCGCGGCTTCGGGCGACCGCGCGCGGCTTGCCTCGGCCAACGAGCTATGGGACAAGGCCTGGCTTTCACTTGCCGATGCCGACGAATACAACCTCGACATGCGGCAGACCCTGGTCGCCATTCTCGATGCGATCCGCAAACACCATCAATTGAGCCTCGCCCCGTCCGCGCTATGACCGAGACCTTCTACGTCACCACCGCCATCGCATATCCCAACGGCGCGCCGCATATCGGCCACGCCTACGAGATGATCGCGACCGATGCGATTGCCCGCTGGGCCCGGCTGCAGGGGAAGGACACGTTCTTCCTCACCGGTACCGATGAGCACGGCATCAAGATGGTGCAGACGGCGGCTGCGGAGGGGATCACTGCCCGCGAGCTGGCGGACCGCAACTCGGCCCGCTTCAAGGAGTTGGCTGCGCGCCTCGACGTCTCCAACGACGACTTCATCCGGACCACCGAGCCGCGCCACTACGAGGCGAGCCAGGAAATCTGGCGCAAGATGGCCGCCGGCAACAATGGCGACATCTACCAGTCGGTCTACAGGGGCTGGTACTCGGTCCGCGACGAGGCCTATTTCGACGAGGGCGAACTCACCGACGGCGAGGGCGGCAAGAAGTTCGCCCCCACCGGCGCCGAGGTGAAATGGGTCGAGGAAGACAGCTACTTCTTCCGCCTCTCCGCTTATCAGGAGCGCCTGCTGAAGCTGTATGAGGAGCATCCGGAGTTCATCGCGCCCGAGGAGCGCCGCAACGAGATCATCTCGTTCGTGAAGGCCGGCCTGCGCGACGTCTCGATCAGCCGCACCACCTTCGACTGGGGCATCCCCGTACCCGACGCGCCCGGCCACGTGATGTACGTCTGGGTCGACGCGCTCACCAACTACATCACCGGCGTCGGCTATCCCGACGCGAACTCCGAGCAGTTCAAGACGTTCTGGCCGGCGAACCTGCACGTCATCGGCAAGGACATCATCCGCTTCCATACCGTCTACTGGCCGGCCTTCCTGATGAGCGCAGGCCTTCCGGTGCCGCATCGCGTCTTCGCCCACGGCTTCCTGACGTCGGAAGGCAAGAAGATGTCGAAGTCGGTCGGCAACATCGTCGATCCGCACGAACAGCTCGATCTCTACGGCACCGATCCGGTCCGTTGGTACTGCCTGCGCGAGATCAGCTTCGGCCAGGATGGCGACTGGGGCCGCGAGAAGTTCGTCAACCGCAACAATTCGGACCTTGCCAACAATTTCGGCAACCTGGCGCAGCGCTCGCTGTCGATGATCCAGAAGAACTTCGGCGGCCTGCTCCCCGAGGCGCAGCCGACGGAAGCCGAGCGTGCCATAGTCGCGACCGCCGTTGAGGCCATCGGCAAGATGGACCTCGCCATGAAGACCCAGCAGATCCACGACGCAGCGGGCGAACTCGTGGCGCTGCTCAACGCCGCCAACCTCTACTTCGCCGACCAGGCGCCGTGGGGGCTGAAGGCCGACCTGCCGCGCATGGGCACGATTCTCGCGACCACCGCCGACATCGTCCGTCGCGCCGCCATCGCGGCGCAGGCGTTCGTTCCGGGTTCGGCGGCCAGGTTCCTCGATGCCCTCGCGGTCCCTGCCGACCAGCGCCTGCTCAGCCATGCCCTCGGTGCATCCCACGTTGCCGCCGGCACCGCCTTGCCGCCGCCCGAGCCGGTGTTCAAGAAGTTCGAGATCGCCAAACCGGCAGCTTGAGACCATGCTGATCGACAGCCACTGCCACCTCGATTTCCCCGAACTCGCCGCTGACCGCGCCGGTGTGCTGGCGCGTGCCAGGGCGGCCGGCATCAATGCCATGGTCACCATCTCGACCCGCGTGAAGCGCTTCGACGAGATCAAGGCCATTGCCGAGGCTCACCCGGAGGTCTGGTGCTCGGTCGGCACGCACCCGCACCACGCCGATGAGGAGCTCGACATCTTCGCCGATGACCTGATCCGGCTCAGCGAGCATCCGCGCTGCGTCGCCATCGGCGAGGCTGGCCTCGACTACTTCTACGACAACGCTCCGAAGCAGGCGCAGGAGACGGGTTTCCGGCGCCACATCGCCGCAGCGCGCATCACCGGCCTGCCGCTCGTCATCCATTCCCGTTCAGCCGACGTTCATATGGGTGGCATTCTGCGGGAGGAAATGGGGCAGGGGGCCTTCCCCTTCCTGCTCCACTGCTTCACTGGCGGCGCCGATCTGGCCCGCACCGCGCTCGAACTCGGCGGCTACATTTCCTTCTCAGGTATCATCACATTCAAGAATGCCGAGGAGATCCGCGAGGTCGCGAGCTTCGTCCCGGCCGACCGCTATCTCGTTGAAACTGATGCACCTTATCTCGCGCCGGTGCCGCACCGCGGCGCCACCAACGAGCCGAGCTTCGTCGCCCATACGGCCGCCAAGGTCGCCGAGATCCGGGGCATCGGCGGCGAGCAGCTCGGCCGCGAGACGACGGAGAATTTTTATCGACTATTTTCAAAGGCTAAGGCGTAATGCCTGAAGCGACACGTGTAATTGCCACAATCATGGGCTGCGGCTCGTCCGGCGGCGTACCCCGCATCGGCGGCAACTGGGGCGTCTGCGATCCGGCCAACCCGAAGAATCGCCGCAGCCGCTGCTCGCTGCTCGTCGAGGGCTACACCGAGGGCTCGGACGAGCCGACCCGCATCATTGTCGACACCGGCTGCGACCTGCGCGAACAGCTGCTTGCCGCAGAAGTCGATCGCGTCGAGGCGGTGCTTTACACCCACGAGCACGCCGACCACACGCACGGCATCGACGACCTCAGGGTTCTGGCGCTCAACAACCGCCGGCGCGTCGACGTCTATTTCAGCCAGGAAGCTGCAAACCGCATCGTCCCGAGCTTTGCCTACTGCTTCACGGCGCCGCCGGACTCTGGCTATCCGCCGATCCTCAACCAGCACCTCATCGAATCCGGTGTGCCGTTGACCATCAAGGGGCCGGGAGGTTCCATCACCGTGCTGCCATTCGCCCAGGAGCATGGCGACATCACCTCGCTCGGCTTCCGCATCGGCGGCTTTGCCTACTCTTGCGACCTGAGCGGTATTCCCGACGACTCCCGCGCCGCCGTGAGCGGCCTCGACACCTGGGTCCTCGACGCTCTGCGCCCGACGCCGCATCCGAGCCACCTGAGCCTCCCCGAAACTCTGGAGCTGGTCGCCGACCTGGCGCCTCGTCACGCCATCCTTACCAACCTTCACATCGATCTCGACTATGCCCAGACGGACGCCATGACGCCAGCGAACGTTCGGCCGGCCTACGATGGGCTGCAGATCGACATCACCGCCGGCGAAATCATCAGTCCCCGCTGACGCCAGCAGCGCTATCTTGGGTCCCGGGAGGCCTCACGAATGATCGAAGTCATCGACACCGGCATCGCGCCATCGAACGGTCCAATCAACGACTGCGTCCGCGCCGGCAATCACGTCTGGCTGGTCGTCATCGCGGAGGATCCCAGGACCGGCGCCATCATCGATGGCGACATCGAAGCCCAGGCGCGCCAGGCGCTTTCGAACCTCAAGCAGGCGGTGACGGCGGCCGGCGGCGCGCTGACGAACATTGTCCAGGTGCAGATCTTCCTGATCGACAGCGCCGACGCACCGGGCATGAACCGCGTCTATGCCGAGTTCTTCAACCACAAGCCATATCCGATCCGCGCTACGGTGGTCGTCAAGGAACTCTTGGCCAAGGGCCTCAGGATCGAGATCACGGCAACGGCGGTGATCGATAGAACCGCCTGATCACGCCCGATTGGCCACGTCGGACAGTTCCATAATATATCTTATGCGAATGGAGGATATGCGTAGATGAGCCTTGTCGAGGACCTCGCCTACCAGCTTGCCGAAGCCCACAAGGCTGGCCGTCACGATATCGATGCCAAGCCCTATTCCCAACTCGACCGCGACACGGCGCTGGCTGTCCAGCTGCGCGTCATGCAGCTCCTCGGCCAGGCGCCGGGCCTGTTGAAGACCGCGGTCGCACCCGACGGCGCTGGCGTCTGCGCGCCGATCTTCGCATCGAAATTCGGACAGTCCGGCTCCTTCAAGCTGCAGTCGGCCAACGTCACCGGGCTAGAGCTCGAAGTCGGCCTGGTGCTCGACCGCGACCTCGACGTCGAAACCGCTCGCCGCGACGAGATCGATATCGTCGAAGCCATCGACTACTATTTCGTCGGCATCGAGATCTGCGGCACGCGCTATGTCGATCGCACTGTTGCCAGCTTCAACGGCGGCCTCGCCGATGGCATGTCGTCCCTGGGCTACGTGATGAACCCCAAGCATCGCGACCTCGGTGCCGAGATCGACGATTTCGAAGTCACGCTCGAGTTCGCCGGCAAGCAGATCCACGCAGCGCCTGCCAAGCACTCCTTCGGCACCGTGCTGAAGTCGTTCATCGCCTATGCAAAGAACCAGAACCCGGCGTTCCCGTTGAAGGCCGGCACCATCGTCACCACAGGCTCGCTCTGCGGCCTCGTTCCCATCACGGGAACCGGCCACGTGATGGGCCAGCTCGGCAGCTACACGGTCGAGTTCGACATCGTCTGATCGGAGTTTTCCATGCAGCCGTCGCGCGACATTTCCCGCCTGATCGAGATCATGGCGGCCCTTCGCAACCCCAACGGCGGCTGCCCGTGGGACCTCGAGCAGGACTTCGCCTCGATCAGCAACTACACCATCGAGGAAGCCTACGAAGTCGCCGATGCCATTGAGCGCAAAGACTTTTCCGACCTGCGCGAGGAACTCGGCGACCTCCTGCTCCAGCCCGTCTACCACGCCCAGATGGCGTCCGAACAAGGCCTGTTCGACATCGGCGACGTCGTCTACGCCATCACCGAGAAGCTGATCCGCCGCCATCCCCACGTCTTCGGCGACGACGCTGCGCGCAACGCCGGCGGCGCCAAGGCCAAGTGGGATGAGGTCAAGGCCGACGAGCGCGCCAGGAAGGCGGCCAAAAAGCAGGCCGCGACCTCCCTGCTCGACGACGTCCCGCAAGTGCTCCCTGCCCTTGCCCGCGCCGAAAAGCTGAGCCGCCGCGCCGCCTCCGTGCAGTTCGACTGGCCCGACTGGCACGACACCCTCGCGAAGGTCCGCGAGGAGTTGGACGAAGTCACCTCCGCTGCAGAAACCAACGACAAGGCCAAGGTACAGGAAGAGCTTGGCGACCTCCTCTTCGCCGCCGCCAACCTTGCCCGCAAGCTCGGCATCGAGCCCGAAGCAGCGCTGCGCGACGCCAATGCGAAGTTCACCCGCCGCTTCCGCTATGTCGAAGCCCGCGCCGCCGCGGACGGCGTCGCACTGGCCGACGCCGGCCTCGAGCGCCTCGATGGCTACTGGAACGAAATCCGCGCCCGGGACCGCTCAGGCGGCGTCTGAACCCTCGATACGGCCGGCAAAGCGCTCGGTGAAGGCATTCTTGTGCCGGGCCTCGACCCGCACCTCGTAGACCTGCCCGTTCTCGTCCGGATCGTCCTTGCCGATGATCTCGGCGTGGCCATAGAGCCAGCCGACATCGGCGCCGGCCGTATGCGGCACAAGCACACGGTAGGTGCGTCCCTGCCCTGCCAGCACCCTTTCGACCGTGCCGAGCAAAACATCGAGCCCTTCGCCGGTCTGCGCCGAAACCGGCACGGACGCCGCGACCTTTCCGGCCGGCGTCAGTGTGGCAAGCGCGGGAATGCTCCCATCGGCTTCTCGCTCCAGCAGGTCGACCTTATTCCACACCTCGATGATCGGCGTCGTCTCGGCCGAAACGCCCAGCTCCCCCAGCACCTTGAGCACGTCCGTCGCCTGGGCCGCGTGGTCCGGGTTGGCCACATCCCGCACGTGCAGGATCACATGCGCCTCCAGCACCTCTTCCAGCGTGGCGCGGAACGCCGCGATCAGGTCGGTCGGTAGGTCCGAGACAAAGCCCACGGTGTCGGACAGCATGACCTCGCGGCCGTGCGGCAACGAGATCTTCCGCACCGTGGTGTCAAGGGTTGCGAACAGCAGGTCCTTGGCGAACACCCCTGCCCCGGTCAGTGCGTTGAAAATGCTGGATTTCCCGGCGTTAGTATAGCCGACAAGCGCCACCACCTGGAACGGCACGGCATCGCGGCGCCCCTTCTGCTGGCCACGCGTTTGCCTCACCTTTTCAATGCGTTCCTCGAGCATCTTGATACGCTCTTGGAGCTGGCGCCGGTCGCTTTCCAGCTGCGTCTCGCCCGGGCCGCCCATGAAGCCGAAGCCGCCCGAGCCGCGCTGGCGCTCGAGGTGGGTCCAGCTCCGGACCAGCCTGCTCTTCTGGTAGTTGAGGTGGGCGAGCTCGACCTGAAGCACGCCCTCCCGCGTCGCCGCGCGCTCGCCAAAGATCTCAAGAATCAGGCCCGTGCGATCCAGGACCTTGGCACCCGTTTCCTTCTCAAGATTGCGCTGCTGGATCGGGTGCAGGGCCGCGTCAACGAGCAGAAGCTCGATCTTGCCCTCGTCCACCCGCTTCGCAATCTCGTCGACGTGGCCGCCGCCAATGAAGGTCGCCGGCTTGACCTCCCGGACCTTGGCGATCTCCGAGAACACGATCTCGACGTTGATCGCGCTCGCCAGCCCTTCAAACTCGGCCTTCCGGGCCTCGATCGAATGTGTAGTGGCGCGGCCCCGTACATCGGGCACGACCAAGCCGACACGGGTCGGCGCAGTACGCTGATCTATGAATGCCTGAGGGCCACCCTTTCGGGCGGCCTCATCGTCGAACTCGTCACTCATGGGCTACGTCAGTCCTCGCCGGTGTGTTCCGGATCGAACAACTGGATCGGAGCGCCCGGCATGATGGTCGAAATCGCGTGCTTATAGACCAGTTGCGACTGCGCATCGCGCCGCAGGAGCAGGCAGAAGTTGTCGAACCAAGTGATCACCCCCTGCAGCTTGACCCCGTTGACGAGAAAGATCGTTACCGGGACCTTCTGCTTACGAACGTGATTGAGAAACGCGTCCTGGAGATTCTGAGTCTTTTCGCTGGGCATTCCCTGGCCTCTTTTCATGTGGGGGGCGCACTAGCTGCACCAGTCACCCATATAGTGGGCAGCAGTCGCCACCGCCACTGCCCCTACGCGCCTTCAGTCTCCCCTCGCGCAGAAATTATGGCACAGAAGATACCGAGTGCCTACCCGGCCAAGCAAGCCCCACTAGAGGCCGAGAGACTTGATCTTTCGGTGAAGGGCGCTGCGCTCCATACCGACGAACTCGGCGGTCTTGGAGATGTTTCCGCCAAAGCGCTCGATCTGCGCCATAAGGTACTGGCGCTCGAACACCTCGCGCGCATCTCGCAGCGGCAGGCTCATCAGGTGCGCCGAGGAGTCGCTGTCACCGACCGTCGGCAGCACTTCGCCAATATCCGGCGGCAGCAGCGCGGCCGTGATCACTCCATCGGCCGGCGCCTGGTCCTTGACCAGGATCAGCAGCCGTTCGATCGAGTTGCGCAACTGCCGCGCATTGCCGGGCCAGTCCTGCGCCTGCAGTACGGCTACGGCGTCGTCACCAATCGACATGCTCCTCAGGTTGTGCAGGCGGCAAACCTGCTCGATGAACGCATTGACCAGGGGCGGGATGTCCTCGCGCCGCTCCTTGAGCGGGGTCAGGTGCAGGGGCACGATCGACAGCCGGTGGAACAGGTCCGAACGGAACTGTCCCTGTTCGATCAGGGCAGCCACGTTCTGCGAGCTTGAAGAGATGATGCGCACATCGATCGGCACGGCCACGGCCCCGCCGACGCGGTTGAACTTGCTCTCGACCAGCGTGCGCAAGAGGGCTTGCTGCGCCGGCTGCGGCAGGGTGGCGACCTCCGAAAGGTAGAGCGTCCCGCCATGCGCCCGCTCGAGCGCGCCAACCTCCGTCCGCAGGATACCGGTTTTCTCGCGGGTCTCGCGGCCGAAAAGTACAACCCCGACTTCATCGGGCGAATAGAGCGAGCAGTTGATCTCGACGAACGGCGCCTCAGCTCGCGCGCTCTTCTGGTGGATCAGCCGCGCCGACAAGCCCTTGCCTGTACCCGAGGCCCCCGAAATGAAGATGCGCGAATTGGTCGGTGCCGACTTCTCGATCACAGCCTTGATCGCCTGAGTCGCCGGCGAGTTGCCCACGAGTTCGACTGTGTTGTTCGAACGTTCCCGGAGATCCGCGACCTCATTCTTGAGGCGGGCCGCCTCCATGGCCCGTTGCGTGATCAGTAGCAGGCGGTCCACCTTGAAGGGCTTCTCGATGTAGTCATAGGCCCCACGCCGAATGGCGCTCACAGCCGTCTCGACGTTGCCATGCCCCGAGATCATCACCACCGGCATATCCGGGTGCTGGCTCTGGAACTCATCCAGCAGTTGCAGCCCGTCAAGCCGGCTGCCCTGCATCCATATATCGAGGAACACAAGGCTCGGCCGCCGCCTCGCGATTTCGTTGAGACCCGAATCGGCGTCGTGCGCCTGTCGGGTCTGGTAGCCCTCGTCCTCGAGGATGCCCGCGATCAGGTCGCGGATGTCATCCTCGTCATCGATGATCAGAATGTCGAGGGCCATCAGGTATTGTCGACCGCTTGCAATTGCGGCTCCTCTTGCTGTCCGCTGTCAGGTTTTGCCCCACCCGCTGCGTCATCAGTCACTTGGGTTGCAGCCCGCTGCTCCGCAACCACCTGAGGAGCTGCTGGCTCCTCTTCGTCCGCCTCCCCTGGCCGCTTGAGCGGCAGGGTGAAGGTGAAGCAGGCGCCGACGCGCCCGTTATCGTCCGGCTCGGCATCGATCAGGTCGACCTTGCCGCCATGCTGTTCGATGATCTTTGCGACGATCGCAAGGCCTAGACCCGTGCCCTTCTCGCGAGTGGTCACGTAGGGCTCCAACAACCGGTTTCGGTTCTCCTTCGGCCAGCCCTTGCCATTGTCGGACACCGAGATTCGTACCATCTCGCGCTCCGGAGCAGCAGCCACTGTGATCATCGGGCTACGGATCGCCTCAAGCCCTGCCCCCTCGATCGCCTCCACCGCGTTCTTGATGAGGTTGGTCAGCACCTGGCTGATCAGCCGATTGTCGAACCACGCGATGACCGGGTCATCCGGCAGCTCCATCCTGATCTGCACTTCCGGCAGCCGCACGCTTTCGAGGAACACCGCCTGGCGGATTGAATCCGTCAGATTCCCCTTTTCCAGCCTCGCTTCCGGCATCCGCGCGAACGAGGAGAACTCGTCCACCATCCTGCCGATATCACCTACCTGCCGGATGATCGTGTTCACGCACTTGTCGAACACGTCGAAATCGTCGGCAAGCTTGCTGGCATACCGCCGCCTCAGGCGCTCGGCGCTGAGCTGGATCGGGGTAAGCGGATTCTTGATCTCGTGCGCAATACGCCGGGCAACGTCTGCCCAGGCCCCGGTACGTTGCGCCGACAGCAGATCGGTAATGTCGTCGAGCGTGACCACGAAGCCCTTGCTCTCGGTCATCGCCCCCTCGCGCGTCAGTTGCACCTGATAGGTGCGATAGTCGGGACCAGAGCCGATCTCGATCTGGTCGCGGATCGTGCCACGGCGGGCGGATTTGGCACGATCGATGACCGGGCCCAATGCGGGAATGACCTCGTCAATTCTCTTCCCTACCAGCGAGATCTCGCTCGCGCCCACCATCTCGGCCGCCCTGAGGTTGACCAGCGTGATCGCACCGAACGGATCGAGGCCCACGATGCCGGCCGAGACGCCCTCCACCACCGCCTCGGTAAACTGCCGACGCTTCTCGTTGGTTTCATTGGCTTCGACAAGCGCTACACGCTGCGTCTTCAGCTGCTGCGTCATCGTGTTGAAGCGGTTGCTGAGGTCGCGCAGATCGCCCCTGCCCTCCTGCACCGGAACGCGCACGTCGAGGTCACCCTCCGACACCCGACTGGAGGCAATCATCAGGTTCCGTATCGGATCGACAAAGCGATTGGCGAGCGCAATGCCGATCCAGACCGCCGCGAGCAGCAGCACGAGCGCCATGCCGATGTACATGAGCGTGAAGGTGATCTGGAAGACCAGACGATTGCTCTCGTAGTTCCGGTATTCCGTGATGTTCTGGTCCGTGAGCCGGGTGAACTCGAGGACCTCCGGATCCACTGGTCGGGCTACGAACAGGTAGGTGTTGTCGTACCCTCGCAGCTTTACCACCGACCCGACGAGGTTGGTCCGCCCCGGCGCAATCTCGGTCGGGCGCCCCTCGACAACGCCCTGCGTAAGCCCGGGCGGGACGCGTGGCGCTGTACCGGGCGCATTGATCTGGGCCTTCATCAGCGTATCGCCGTCAGCCGAGATCAGCGAGGTAAATGGCAGCGACCGGGTCACAGCGAGCGCCGTGAGGATGCGCTGGAACTTCACCCGGTCCGTCTCAAACGTCCCGCGCGCCTGCTCGAGTTCGTTGGCGACCCAGATGATGTCATCGCGCAAGACCTGCGAATGCTCGAGCATGTAGGAACGCGCCACAAGTCGCGAGCTCTCGACCATGGTTCGGGTGCGCTCCGAGAACCACTGGTCGAGCCCCTGGTTCAGCGAGATCATCGCGACAACAGCAACGAGCAGCGCCGGCACGGCAGCCACCACGGCGAACATCGCCACCATGCGGACCTGTAGGCCGGCACCCGGCTGGCCGCGCAGGCGAGCCTGAGTTAGCAACGTCGCCTCTGTCAGGACCAGCGCAACCACCGACAGCACCAGCAGGCCGTTGACGATCCAGATGATCGTCCAGACCTCGGGGGTCGGCTCAATGTCCGTCGCTCCTGTCATGATCAGGAACGAGCCGGATGAAACGAACACCGACAGAAGCACGATGATCAGACCGATCGTGCGGATCGTCCTACGTCCCATGTCGCCGAACAGCACGGGCCGCGTCCGCACCGGGGCGGGCGCTCGGGTAGCCTCAGGCAGTACGTCGCTTGCGAGCGTTGCGTCGTGCATCCAGTAGCCGCTATCGGGGACTCATCGCAGGCCGTAGCCGCGTGAGACCCTTCAATCCAATTGGTGCAAAAATGTGACACCCGAGGAAGATGCCGTGAATACCTTCCCTAGGCTCATAGATGCAAATTGGCAACAGGCCCTGGAGTCGATGTGATGTCTAGCCTTGCCGGCGTGACTGCTTGATGATCTCGATCGAATGCGCCCGAATCTTTTTGCGCAATGTATTGCGGTTCAAGCCGAGCAGGTCCGCCGCGCGAATCTGGTTGCCGCCGCAGGCATTCAGCGCCATGGCGATCAACGGCGCCTCGACCTTGTCGATCACCCGCTGGTAGAGACCTGCGGGCGGCAGGTTCGGTTCGTACTCCCGAAGCACCTGCGCCACGTGCGTCTCCACCGCCGTCGACACATCCATTGACCCGGACGTCACCGGCACCTGCCGCCGATCGGCAAGGTTGAGTTCGCTCTGGACGATCTCGAGCGAAATGTTCTCGTCGGCATAGAGTGCGGCCAACCGGCGTACCAGGTTCTCGAGCTCGCGGACGTTCCCCGGCCAGGAGTAATTTTGCATGAGCCGGATCGCTTCGGGCGAGATGGTCTTGACCGGCTCCCCTTCTCTGTGTGCTGCCCTGAGGAAATGCTGCACCAGGTCGTTGATGTCGTCGCTGCGTTCGCGCAGGGGCGGCAGCCGGATCGGAACGACGTTGAGTCGGTAGTAGAGGTCCTCGCGGAATAGCCCCTGGCGAATCATCTGGCTGAGATCTCGGTGCGTCGCGGCGACGATGCGGACGTTCGCCTTGATCGGCGTGCGTCCGCCGACCATGGTGTACTCCCCCTCCTGCAGCACCCGCAGCAGGCGCGTCTGCGCGTCCATCGGCATGTCGCCGATCTCGTCGAGGAAGAGCGTCCCCCCCTCTGCCTGCTCGAAGCGCCCCGAGGAGCGGGCGGTGGCCCCCGTGAATGCCCCCTTCTCATGGCCGAAGAGCTCGGCTTCGATCAGGTCGCGCGGGATGGCGGCCATGTTGATGGCAACGAACGGCCCGTTTCGGCGCTTGCCGAAATTGTGCAGAGCCCGCGCGACCAGTTCCTTGCCGGTGCCGCTTTCGCCGGTGATCATCACCGTCAGGTCGGTTTGCATCAGCCGCGCGAGGGCGCGGTAGATGTCCTGCATCGCCGGCGAACGGCCGACCAGCGGCATGGTCTCCCCGGGCTCCTCGGCCTTCTTCTCGCTCGTCGACGACTTTTTTACATCGGCCAGCGCCCGCGCGACGACCGACAGGACCTCGGCGATGTCGAAAGGCTTTGGCAGGTACTCGTACGCACCTACTTCATTGGCGCGGATTGCCGTCATGAAGGTGTTTTGCGCGCTCATCACCACCATGGGCAGGTCCGGCCTGAGCTTCTTGATCTTGGGCATAATGTCGAACGCGTTGCCGTCGGGCATCGAAACGTCCGTGATCAGGAGGTCCCCCTCGCCCCGGCTGACCCAGTTCCACATCGTGGACATGTTGCCCGTCGGGCGAACCTCGTACCCGGCCCGTGTCAGCGCCTGGTTCAGCACCATGCGGATGGCGGCGTCGTCGTCGGCGAGCAGCACCGTGTGGCTCATTTGGCCTGAACCTCTTCGGACTCGGTCTCGATCAGGGTCGCCTTGGGGGCGACCGGCAACAGGATGCGGAAACGCGTGCGGCCGGGCCTGCTGTCCATGTCGACCACCCCGCCGTGATCACCGACGATCTTGGCGACGAGTGCCAGACCCAAGCCGGAGCCCGACGGCTTCGTGGTTACGAAGGGATCGAACAGGATCGGCATGATGTCCGGCGGGACGCCCGGGCCGTTGTCCTCGATGACGATCTCGATGGGCAGAGAAATGCGCTCCGCGACGCCCTGCACGGAGATACGGATGCCGGGACGAAATGCAGTCGAGAACCGGATCTCTGGTTTCGACGTCCGCTCAATAGCTTCAGCTGCGTTCTTCACAAGGTTCAGGAACACCTGAATCAGTTGGTCCCTGTTGCCGGCCACCGGCGGCAGCGACGGATCATATTCCTCGTGGAAGGTGATGCCCTTTGCCACCCCGTTCCTGGCCAGCAGCTTCACCCGGTCGAGCACGACGTGGATGTTGATCGGCTCGGGTTCCATCGGCCGATCATCGCCAAAGACCTCGACGCGGTCGATCAGGTCAACGATCCGGTCGACCTCGTCGCGCACCAGCCGCGCGAGCGGCAGCTCGTCGTGCGTGACGCTCTGCTCCAGCAGTTGCGCCGCACCGCGAATGCCGGACAGCGGGTTCTTGATCTCGTGTGCCAACATAGCGGCAAGGCCGGTCACCGAGCGGGCGGCACCGCGGCTGACCAGTTGCCGATCGATCTTGTCGGCCATCGTCCTCTCCTGGAACAGCAGCGCGATGCGGCCATCGGAATCCGAGAGCGGGGAGGCGAACACATCGACGATCCGATCGTCGCTACCGTCAGCGAAGCGCGACGAACCAACCCGAACACGATATTCGGTCATCGGAGCGCGCCGCTCCGCAACGGCCTGAATGAGCCCCAGTATGGGCGAACCGAAGGCGATGAGGTCGTCGAGCCGCTGACGTGTCAGCACGCTGAGCGAAGCGCCGAAGAACGCCTCGGCGGCATAGTTGACGAAGACGATGCTGTGGTCTTCACCACAAACCAGGATCGGTTGCGGCAGCGCCTGCAGGACGGCGGTGCTGAGCGCCGGTGACGGCTGCTTGCTCATGCCGCAATCCTCCGGTCCGCACCGTAGATGTCTGGAATCATGGCATGCACTTCGGAAGGGTCCGGGGCATTGAGCAGCCGATGGCGGAGCCCCTTGTCGAGTACGATGCGGCCTGCTTCCAGGTACCAGTCCAGATGCTTGCGCGCTGCGCGCACACCAACAAGCTTGCCGTAGCTCGACAGGATCCCCTCATAGTGCTCGGCGACGACCGCAACGAGTTCCCGTCCCGTCGGCGTGGCCGCCCCGTCAAGGCCAGCAAGTCCAGCACCGATTTGCCCCACCCTCCAGGGCTGGCCTTGGGCCCCGCGCCCGATCATGACTGCCGCCGCACCGGATTCGCGCAGCGCCTGACGTGCCGCCTCCAAGTCGACGATGTCGCCATTGACGACGACCGGGACGCTTACCGCCTCGGCCACGGGCCGGACCAGGTGCCACCGGGCCTGGCCCTTGTAGAACTGCTGGCGGGTGCGGCCGTGGACGGTGATCATGCGGGCTCCGGCGTCGACTGCCCGTCGCGCCAGAGCGGCGGCATTCATGCTGTCCTCGTCCCAACCCAGCCGCATCTTCACCGTCACGGGGAGCGGGGTTGCGGCCACGACGGCGTCGATGAGCTTCAGCGCCTCGTCGGGAACGCGCATCAGCGCGGAGCCGGCATAGCCGTTGGTCACGCGCTTGGCCGGGCAGCCCATGTTGATGTCGATGATATCCGCGCCGGCGGCCTGAGCGATCTGGGCCCCTTTCCTCATCCACTCGGCCTCGCATCCGGCGAGTTGCACGACATGTGGCAACGACCCGGACTTGTGGAGCTTGCGCACCATCTCGTCCTGCCCGGTAGCGAGGGCGTTGCTCGCGATCATCTCGGAGACGACAAGTCCGGCGCCATACCGTTCCGCCAGGCGGCGCATCGGTGCGTCGGTGATTCCCGCCATGGGCGCAAGGAAGGCCCGGCTAGGCAGGACGTGGCCAGCAATGCTTAGCGCGCAGGCAAATTCAGACAATCCCTGCCCCAGATTTGCTCATTTCCAGGAAATGCCCGCAGAATAGTCAAAAACCTGTCGCGTGCAACCGCCGAATGCGGTCCAGAGTCGCTGGAAAGCAGCCGCCTCTTGCTGTGCCGGAAAGCCGCCGATAGAGCTTGCCCCGCACTAAGAAGCCCGTGTGAAACGACAATGACAGGTCAGCGCAGCATCGCCGTAGTCGTGGTTGCCGCAGGCCGCGGCGAACGCGCCACGGCGAACGGAGACCCAAGCCCGAAGCAGTACCGCAAGCTCCAGGGCAAACCGGTTCTGCAACGGACCATAGAGGCATTTCTGGCCCAGCCTGAGGTGGACTGGGTAGTGCCCGTGATACATAGCGGCCATGCAGCACTCTATGGTGCATTGAAGCTCGAGGGCGGTGAACGCCTGCTACCGCCGGTCACTGGCGGCGCCAATCGCCAGGCTTCTGTCCTTGCCGGCCTGACATCCCTGAGCCCGCGGCGTCCGGATCTTGTTCTGATTCATGATGCGGCGCGTCCCCTCGTTTCGCCGGAGGTGATCAGCGACGTTGTCGATGCGCTGGCATCGAGCGACGCCGCGTTGCCCGTCGTGCCCGTGACCGACACGATCAAGCGTTCCGCAGACGGCCGTACCGTCGCCGCGACCGAGGATCGCAACACGTTGTTCGCCGCTCAGACACCGCAAGGCTTCCGCTTTCCCCAGATCCTCAGTGCCCACCTGCGTGCCGGACGCGTCCCGCGCGAGTTCACCGATGATGCGGCGATCGCCGAGTGGGCGGGCCTCACCGTCGCGCTGACGCCCGGCAGCACCCGCAACATCAAGATCACCCATTCCGAAGACTTTGCCCGGGCGGAACGCCTGCTGGGCGGGGAGAAAAGCATGGAAACCAGGGTCGGCAGCGGCTTCGACGTCCACGCCTTCGAGGCTGGCAACTCCGTATGGCTAGGCGGCGTCGAGATAGCCCACACGCACAAACTCAAGGGCCATTCCGATGCCGACGTTGCCCTGCACGCCCTGACCGACGCCATCTACGGCGCGCTCGGCGAAGGCGACATCGGCAAACACTTTCCACCTTCCGATCCACAGTGGAAAGACGCTGCGTCCTCAATCTTCCTCAAGCACGCTGCCGACCTGATCGCCGACCGCGGCGGCCGCATCGTGAACCTCGACCTGACCATCGTCTGCGAGGCACCGCGCATCGGTCCGCACGTGGAGACGATGAAGGCGGCCATCGCAGGCGTCTGTGGGATCACGTCGGGGCGCGTGGCGATCAAGGCCACGACCAGCGAGGAACTCGGCTTCACCGGCCGGCGCGAAGGTATCGTTGCGATGGCGACCGCCAGCGTCGAACTCCCGCGGGAGGACTAGATGAAGCTGCCCGATGACGTCGCCTCCCTCGCCAAGGACACCATAGCGGCGCTGAAGTCGGCGGGCATGACTATCGCCACTGCAGAAAGTTGCACGGGCGGTCTCATCGCCGGCGCGCTCACGTCGGTGTCCGGCTCGTCCGACGTCGTCTATGGCGGCTTCGTCACCTACGCCAATGAGGCCAAGATCAGCATGATTGGCGTGCCCTTCGGCCTCCTTCGGCAGTACGGCGCTGTCTCCGAGGAGGTCGCCATGGCGATGGCCGACGGAGCCCTCGCCGCCGCCGGCACGCATATCGCCGTGGCCGTCACCGGCATCGCCGGCCCCAATGGCGGCAGCGCGGAGAAGCCGGTTGGCCTGGTGCATTTTGCCGTCGCCACCGAGGACGGCACGACCCATCTGCGGAAGGTCTTCCCCGGCAGCCGCGACGAAGTCCGCCAGGCCACCGTCATTCAGGCCCTCAAGCTCGTGCTGAAGGCGATCGGCTAGCCAAAGCGCCGATCCGCCTCGTCCTCGAACGCATCGATGATCTCGTCCTGCTTGGCGGCGAAGGCCGGCTCGGCCACGGCCGCGATCAACGGATTGGAAATCTTGAAGTCGATGTCGAAGCGGATGCGGGACCCCTCACCTTCCGGAGTGATCGTCCACTTGCTGTCGAGATAGGCGAACGGTCCGTCGGTCGCCTTGGCGGTGACGGTCATGGCCTGCGGATCGGCGACGACGCGGCTGGTGTAGGCCTGCGTGATCGGCCCGAAGCTGATGGTCATGCGCGCCAGAAGCCCCCCCGCCGCATCATCGCGCACGTCCATTGATTTGCAGTTGGGAATGAAGCGCGGGTAGCTCTCCAGGTCCGAAATCAGATCGAACATGCGCTGCGGCAGGTGGGGGGAGTGTCGTTCGATGAAAAGGTCAGGCATGGGCGAGCTTGGCCATCCGTGCTGCGCGAAGCTTCTCGAAGTCTTCGCCGGCGTGATGCGAGGAGCGCGTGAGCGGGCTCGAGGAGACCAGCAGGAAGCCCTTGGTCGTCGCCACGGTTGCGTACGACTTGAACTCTTCCGGGGTCACGAACCGCGCGACCGGGTGGTGCTTCTTGGTCGGCGCAAGGTACTGGCCGATCGTCAGGAAGTCGACTTCGGCGGAACGCAGATCGTCCATCAGTTGCAGCACCTCGTTCCGCTCCTCGCCCAGCCCGACCATGATGCCGGACTTGGTGAACATCGTCGGATCGAGTTCCTTCACGCGTTGCAGCAGCCGGATCGAGTGGAAATAGCGCGCGCCGGGGCGGACCTTCAGGTACTTCGACGGCACCGTCTCGAGGTTGTGGTTGAACACATCGGGCTTGGCCGCAACGACAACCTCGAGCGCGCCGTCCTTGCGCAGGAAGTCGGGCGTCAGAATCTCGATGGTCGTCTTCGGCGTCCTGGCGCGGATCGCCCGGATCACCTGGGCGAAGTGCTCGGCGCCGCCGTCGGGAAGATCGTCACGATCGACTGAAGTGATCACCACATGCGCAAGGCCGAGCTTATCGACCGCGTTGGCCACGTTCTCGGGTTCCATCGGGTCTAGTGCGGTCGGCAGGCCCGTGCGCACGTTGCAGAAGGCGCAAGCGCGAGTGCAGATCTCGCCCATGATCATCATCGTCGCGTGCTTCTTGGACCAGCACTCGCCGATGTTGGGACAGCCCGCCTCCTCGCACACGGTGACCAGGTTGTTGTCGCGTACGATCTGCTGGGTTTCGCGATAGATCGGCGAACCCGGCGCCTTGACGCGGATCCAGTCCGGCTTGCGCAGCATCTCGTTTTCAGGCCGGTTGGCCTTCTCGGGATGGCGCGGACGGGTGTCGATGCTGTCGATCAGGGTGACCAAAGGACGTTCCTAGCCAATAAGGCGGGCGATGATGACCACGATGATGGCGCCCACCGTCGCAGTGATGATCTGGTTCAATATGGGGCTCCTGACCCCGAGGTTGACTCTGAGCGCCGTGAACAGGTAGCCGCCGACAAACGAGCCGATGACACCGCTGACCAGGTACCCAATGATGCCGAGCCTGCCGCCACCCACGACGAGGCTGGCGAGGAACCCGGCAACGACGCCGATGACCAGGAAGATGACCAGCGAACGCGCGTCCATACCACCCATCTGCGCCTCTCCCCCCTGCTGCTTATCCGGCACGCCCATCTTATTCCCCACGCAGTCCCGCTCCGATATCGCGTCCGGGCCTGGAGCATTCAACCCCGGCGCAAGCCGCTACTTGACGATGACCCGCGCCACGAGGATCACCACGATAGCACCGATCGTCGCCGTGACGATCTGGCTGACGAGAGCGTTACCGATCGGCAGTTCGACCTTGGCGAGCGTCAGCACGTAGCCGCCCACGACCGAGCCGATCACGCCGACGATCAGGTTCCTGAGCAAGCCGCCACCACCGAGGATCAGGCTCGCGATCCAGCCGGCGAGCAGGCCGATGCCGAGGAAGATGAGCAGCGAGGTGATCTCTGGCGACATGAGAGGGAGGTCCAAGGGTGGAACAGGGTGGGCGTTCATTCTGGCTGCAACCGCCCGCTAGATGTTCAAGGCGCGGCCGTAGGCGTCTAGCGCGCTCTCCTTCATGGCCTCGGACAGCGTCGGGTGCGGGAAGATGGTGTGGAACAGATCCTCTTCCGTGGTTTCGAGGCCGATGGCGACCACGAAGCCCTGGATCAGTTCCGTGACTTCCGCGCCGACCATGTGCGCTCCGAGCAGTTCCCCGGTCTTGGCGTCGAAGATCGTCTTGACGATCCCCTCGATCTCGCCCAGCGCGATAGCCTTGCCGTTGGCCCGGAACGGGAAGCGGCCGACCTTGATGTCGCGTCCGGCTTCCTTGGCCTTGGCCTCCGTGAGGCCGACGCTCGCCACCTGCGGCTCGCAATAGGTGCAGCCGGGAACGCGCAGCTTGTCCAGCGGATGCACCTTCATGCCCGCGATGGTCTCGACCGTGATCACCGCCTCGTGCTCGGCCTTGTGGGCCAGCATCGGCGGCCCGGCGACGTCGCCGATGGCCCAGACGCCCGGCACGTTGGTCCGGCCATAGGCGTCGATGGCGATGGCGCCGCGCTCCAGCTTCACACCCAGTTTCTCGAGCCCAAGGTTCTCGGTGTTGCACTGCACGCCGACGGCCGAGATCAGCCGTTCGCCGGTGATCTCCTGCCTTGATCCGTCCTTGAGTTCGACATGGGCGACGACGCCGTCCTTGTTCTTGTCGACCTTGGTCACCTTGGCCTCGGTCAGGATCTTGATGCCCCGGCGCTCAAAGCGCTTGCGTACGATGGTGGCGATCTCGGCGTCCTCGACCGGCAGCACCTGCGGCAGCAACTCGATGACGGTCACCTCGGCACCCATTGATCGGTAGAAGGAGGCAAACTCCATCCCGATGGCGCCCGAGCCCATGACCACCAGCGACTTCGGGAAGCTGGGCGGCTTCATCGCCTCGAAATACGTCCAGATGCGCTCGCCGTCGGGCTCGATCCCCGGCAGGACGCGCGGCCGTGCGCCGGTCGCGATGATAATGTTCTTCGCCTTGTACGTTCCCTCGGCCAGCGTGTCCTTCGGCTTGGGCCACTGCGGCTCGACCGGCTTCTTGGACATCGCGGAGACCTTGATCTCGCCCGGCGCGGCGAGCTGTGCTTCGCCCCAGATGATGTCGATCTTGTTCTGCTTCATCAGGAACTGCACGCCATTGTTCATGCGCCCGGCGATCTTGCGCGAGCGCTCGACGATGGCAGCGATGTCGAAGCCGAACTTGTCGGCCGACAGACCATATTCCGACGCATGCGTCATGTGGCCGTAGATCTCTGCCGATCGCAGCAGCGCCTTGGTCGGGATGCAGCCCCAGTTCGAGCAGATGCCGGCCATGTGCTCGCGCTCGACGATTGCGGTCTTGAGGCCGAGCTGCGCGGCGCGGATCGCGGCGGTATAGCCGCCCGGGCCGGCTCCGATGACGATCAGGTCGTATTGGTCAGCCATCTCAGTTGTCCTTCACCATCAAGAGCCAGTCCTTGCCTGGCCGCGTTCCATCCGGATACCGGTGCATCGGTCGCGCCGCGGCGACCAGGAAGCCATCGCGCTCGTAAAGTCTGCGCGCGCCGGTATTTTCGTCTTCGACGATCAGGGCCAGGCCCCGCCGCCCTGTCTCGGCCCGCTTCTGTTCCGCGAGCGACATGAGTTGTCTGCCTATGCCCTTGCTCCGCCAGGGCTTATGGACCGCCAGCATCGAGATGAACCACTTGCCGCCGGCGAGCCACTCGAGCTCGATGATCGGCCTGAGGAAGGCCTCCGTCTGCGGAGTGTCGGGCATGGTGTCCGGTTCAGGATAGCCGAGCAGCATGCCGACAATTTCTCCGTCACTCTCGGCCATGCTGGCGTTGCGCCAGTTGAGCCCACTGGTCTCGTCGAGCATATCGAGCCTGCCGACCTCGGCAGGATCATAGGTCCCTTCAGCCCGCTCGTCATGGCGCCAGCCGATGCCGATACCGCCGTGCGTCGCTATGTTGACCAGCAGCGCCACCTCGCTCGCATCGGCCTTCGTTGCCGGGCGAATGGTGATTGGGACGGTCACAGGCCCAGCACCTCTTTCACTAGTGGTGCCAGCCCCTCCCCGATCCTGCGCGTGTTCTCGGCATCGAGGTGCACGCCATCCGCGGGATCGGGCGATGCGACAGTCGCGGCGTCGAAGAAGGCAACGCCGTACTCGTCGGCGCGCTGCTTGTACCAACGGGCGAAGAGCTTGGATTGCAGGATCGCATCATCGCCGAAATGCAACATCATCTCGGGATGGTCGGTATCGCACAGGTGCGGCGGGGCCACGAGGATGATCTTCGGCGCGGTGTCGCCTGGCTTCTGGTAGTGGCCGCGCACGATCTGGACCAACCGGCGCATGCCGTTGGCCGCCTCCTGCGCCGTCCGCCCGTGGAACGGCTTCAAGTCGTTGGTGCCCAGCATGATGATGACGAGATCGAGCGGCGAGTGCGACGAGAGCAACGTCGGCAGGATGCGCGAGCCGTTCCGGTCCGCCGCGTCCCACCAGTCGTCGTGCACCGTAGTGCGCCCGCCCAGCCCCTCGGCGATCACCCGCGCCTGGCCACCGAGCGCCCGCTCGAGTGTCGTCGGCCAGCGGTCATCGTACGGATGTCGAGCACCGCCCGGGATGGGGTTTGCGCCAAACGTGAGGCTGTCGCCGAAGGCGAGAATGGTCTTCATCGCGAGTCCCCTGCCCTCAGGCCAGCATCATCACGGGCGTTTCGATCAGTCCCTTGAACGCGGCCAGCAGTTCGGCGCCGAGTGCGCCATCCACCGCGCGGTGGTCGCAGCTTAGCGTCACGGTCATAAAGTTGGCCGTCTTGATCTGGCCCTTCTCGACATAGACGCGCTCCTCCCCGGCGCCGACCGCCAAGATCGTGCCGTGCGGCGGATTGATCACCGCCTGGAAGTTCTTGATGCCGTACATACCGAGGTTGCTGACAGATGACGAACCACCCTGGTACTCGTGCGGTGCGAGTTTCTTGCCACGGGCACGCGTCGCGAGGTCCTTCACTTCCTCCGATATCTGACGCAGCGACTTGGTATCGCAAGCCTTCACCACCGGCGTAAACAAGCCACCCGGCACTGCGACCGCGACCGCTACGTCGGCGTGCTTGTGGTAGAGGATCGAGTCCCCGGCCCAGGTCGCATTGGCCATCGGAACCTGCATCAGCGCCGCGGCCCAGGCCTTCATCACGAAGTCATTGACCGAGAGCTTGTAAGTCGGCTTGCCGTCCTTGAGCGGGGCGGCCGCATTGATCTGCTCGCGGGCCAAGAGCAGTGCGTCGATCTTGCAGTCGAGCGACAAGTAAAAATGCGGGATGGTCTGCTTGGCTTCGGTGAGCCGTGCGGCGACGACCTTACGCATGCCGTCATTCGGCACGAGTTCGTAGCTGCCCTCGGGATAGAGGGCCAGCACCTGCGCCTTGGTCATGCCGCCGGCGAGGGTAGCGCCACCGGTGGGCGCTGCCGCGGCAGCCGAAGCGGGAGCCTTGAGCGGAGCCTTGCCGGACCTGGCGGCTTCGACGTCGGACTTCACCACGCGGCCGCGCGGACCGGTGCCGGAGATGGCGGAGAGCTCGATGCCGGCGTCCCGGGCGAGGCGCTTGGCGAGCGGCGACGCGAAGACGCGGGCACCGTTCGCTGCCGCAGGAGCGGGTGCGGCAGCTTTCGCCGGTGCCGGTGCGGCAGCTGCAGGCGTCGGCGCAGCAGCGGGGGTCGCTGCCGGTGCCTTGGCGGCCGGGGCTGCAACGGGAGCCGGCGTAGGCGCTGCAGCCGGGGCCTTCACGTCGGCCGCAGTCTCGCCTTCGGTGAGGATCACGGCGATGACGGCGTTGACCTTCACGTTTTCGGTGCCCTCGGGGACCACGATCTTGCCGATCCTGCCCTCGTCGACGGCCTCGACTTCCATCGTCGCCTTGTCGGTCTCGATCTCGGCGATCACGTCACCAGAGGAGACGCTGTCGCCTTCCTTCACGTGCCACTTGGCGAGCTTGCCCTCCTCCATCGTGGGAGAGAGCGCGGGCATGGTGATGTTGATGCTCATGGTGCCTTACTCGCCGATATCTTCGTTCCAGAGTTCGGGATGCTTCTCGATGAACCCGGCCATCATGTGCTCGCAGCGCTCTTCGTGGTAGTCCACCACATCGACGCCAGCCAGCGACAGCACGTCCTGGAAGCCCTTGAAATTCTTCGATTCAGCCACGACCACGCGGGAGATGCCGAACTGGATGATGGTACCTGTGCACATCATGCAGGGGCTGAGCGTGGTGTAGCAGGTGACGTCCCTGTAGGTCCGCTGCCGGCCAGCGTTCTGGATCGCATCCATCTCGCCGTGCAGGATCGGATCGCCGTTCTGCACGCGCCGGTTATGGCCGCGACCGATGATCTCGCCGTTGCGTACGAGGACCGAGCCGATCGGAATCCCGCCTTCGGCGAGGCCGAGTTGGGCCTCCGCGTAGGCCGCATCGAGAAACTTCGGGTCATCGGCCAGCATCGGCATGCCGTCAGCTCCGGTAGGTGACCGCATTCACCGCCGCGATAACCTCGTCGACGCTGGGCAGCGCCAGCTTCTCGAGGTTGGCCGCGTAGGGCATCGGCACGTCCTTGCCGGTGACGCGGGTGGGCGGAGCGTCGAGGTAGTCGAACGCCTCGGAGGTGACGACGGCTGCCAGCTCGGCGCCTATGCCGCCCTGCGGCCAGCCCTCTTCCACCGTCACCAGCCGGCCGGTCTTCTTGACGGACTCGATGACGGTCTTGGTATCCATCGGGCGCAGCGTGCGCAGGTCGATCAGCTCGACATCGAGGCCAGCCGCGACCAGCTTCTCGGTCGCCTGGGTGGCATAGCGCATGCCCATCGAGAACGACACGATGGTCACGTCCTTGCCTTGGCGGGCGATGCGCGCCTTGCCGATCGGCAGCACGTAGTCGTCGACCTTGGGCACGAGCCCCGTCGAGCCATAGAGGATCTCGTTCTCGAGGAACGCCACCGGGGTGTTCGAACGGATGGCAGCCTTGAGCAGACCCTTGGCGTCTGCGGCGCTGAACGGCGCGACGACGTAAAGGCCCGGGATGTGGCTGTACCAGGCCGAATAGTCCTGGCTGTGCTGCGCCGCGACGCGCGCAGCGGCACCATTGGGGCCCCGGAACACGATCGGCGCCGATACCTGACCGCCGGACATGTAGAGCTGCTTGGCGGCAGAGTTGATGATCTGGTCGATCGCCTGCATGGCGAAGTTCCAGGTCATGAATTCGACTATGGGACGCAGACCGGCAAAGGCAGCACCGACAGCAAGGCCGGCGAATCCGTGCTCGGTGATCGGGGTGTCGACGACCCGCTTGGGCCCGAACTCCTGCAGCAGGCCCTGGCTGATCTTGTATGCGCCCTGGTACTCGGCCACTTCCTCGCCCATGAGGAAGATATCCGGGTCGCGCCGCATTTCCTCGGCCATCGCCTCGTTGAGAGCCTGGCGGACGGTCATTTCGACCATCTCGACCCCAGCAGGCAGGTCCGGATCGGCGGCCGCAACAAACGACGGCGCGGCGGGTGCCGCAGCTTGGGCCGGGGCCGCCTCGGCGACCTTCTCGGCGACGACCACAGGCGCCTCGATGGGCTCGGGCGCGGTCTTTGCAACCGGAGGAGCCTCAAGGGTCTCGCCTTCACCCTGCACCTGAGCGATCGGCTCGTTGACCTTCACGCCCTCGGTGCCCTCGGGGATCAGGATCTTCACGACCTTGCCGCTGTCGACGCTCTCGACCTCCATGGTCGCCTTGTCGGTCTCGATCTCGGCCAATACGTCGCCGGGCTTGACCGTATCGCCTTCCTTGACCAGCCACTTGGAGAGTTTCCCCTCTTCCATGGTCGGCGAGAGTGCGGGCATCAGGATCGTGGGCATGCGAGGGTCTCCAGCGGGAGATCGAAAGGGGATGGTCTGAGAACGCCGATCAGGCGGGAGCGTAGATGTCGGTCCACAGCTCGGAAGCGGCCGGCTCGGGATCGGAGGTGGCGAAGTCCGCTGCCTCAGTGACGATGGCGCGGATCTCGGTCTCGATTTCCTTGAGGCTGTCCTCGGTGCCGTAGCGCTTCTCGAGGATGCGGCTCTTCACCTGCTCGATCGGATCGTGCTCGGCGCGCATGGTCGAGACTTCGTCCTTGGTGCGGTACTTGGCCGGATCGGACATGGAGTGGCCACGGTAGCGATAGGTCAGCATCTCGAGGATGTAGGGACCCTTGCCGGACCGGGCATGATCGATCGCGCGCTTGGCGGCATCGTACACCATGCGGATGTCCATGCCGTCCACCTGCTCGCCCTCGATGCCGAAGGAGATGCCGCGCTTGGAGAAGTTCGGCTGGCCGGAGGCACGCTCCACCGAGGTGCCCATGCCGTAGCGATTGTTCTCGACGATATAGACGGCGGGCAGGTTCCAGAGCTTGGCCATGTTGAAGCTCTCGTACACCTGCCCCTGGTTGGCCGCGCCGTCGCCGAAATAGGAGATCGAGACAGTGCCGTCGTCGCGATATTTCGACGCGAACGCGAGGCCAGTGCCGAGGGATACCTGCGCTCCAACGATGCCGTTGCCGCCGTAGAAGCGATGCTCGTTGGAGAACATGTGCATCGAACCGCCCTTGCCCTTCGACAGGCCACCCTGGCGCCCGGTCAGCTCCGCCATCACGCCCTTGGGATCGAGCCCCATGACGAGCATGTGTCCGTGGTCGCGATAACCGGTGATCTGCGCGTCCTTGCCCTTGTTCGAAGCCATGGTGACGCCGGTCACCACCGCTTCCTGGCCGATATAGAGATGGCAGAAGCCGCCGATCAGGCCCATGCCGTACATCTGGCCGGCCTTCTCTTCGAAGCGGCGGATGAGCAGCATTTCGCGGTAAGCGGTGAGTTCCTGTTCCTTGGTAAGTTCGGGGACGTTGGACTGGGCCGTCTTGGCCACCGCTTTACGCGCCATGGGCTAAGCTCCGAATGGGGTATACCGCATCGCGCCCCAGGCATGAGGACGCGAACCGCGGGAGCTTAGCGCACAATGACGTCAGACGCGAATCTCGGAATTACTCGAAGAAACGGCGCTATCAGTCTATGCCGCCTTCAATAATTCCACTTAACTTGTCTGTGGTTGACGTCGAAGATGAACCTGCAAGCGGTTTACCGTTACTCGGGTCGACCATGACCACGATGTCGTCGGCCTGTGCCATCGACAGCAGCGCCCTTGCCCGCTCAGAGACCAGGTCCGGATCGAGCCGGGTGGTCTGGAACAGGTCGATCCGATGCCGATACGAATCGATCTCGGCCTGCAGCGCGCCGGACTTCGCATTGAGCTGGTCGATCTCGACCTCGAGCGCATCCTGGCTCTCGATGCCGAATTGCCCGGTGACGACACTATAGCCCAGATATCCCTGGAACGCGACCAGGCCCAAAGCGACTGCAACGTGGCGCCAGAAAGCGGGGCGTTTGAGGCGGGTGGGCATTGGGCGGGACCGTTGGCTTAGCCCCGCCAACATAGTTCAGGGAGGATTAACGACGGGTTGCGGTCTTGCGAGGTGCCGTACCGTCTGCCTCTGTCCCGCACCGCCGCCCATCCCATCCACGGAGTCATCCCCGCGAAAGCGGGGACCTCTGTTGACCGCGCCATCCCCAAACTGAGGTTCCCGCTTTCGCGGGAATGACCCTGTGATGGTGGCACGACCGGGGCGGCAGCCACCGGCCACCACCCCAAGTCCGGGATCCGCTCAGCCCTTGAGAATCGAGCGGCCCGCGTACTTCGCCGCCGAGCCCAGCTGCTCCTCGATGCGGATCAGCTGGTTGTACTTGGCCAACCGGTCCGAGCGAGACAGCGAGCCGGTCTTGATCTGGCCCGAGTTGCAGGCGACCGCGAGGTCGGCAATGGTCGAATCCTCGGTCTCGCCCGAGCGGTGCGACATCACCGAGGTGTAGCCGGCGCGGTGGGCGGTATCGACAGCGTCCAAGGTCTCCGACAGTGAGCCAATCTGGTTCACCTTGACGAGGATAGAGTTGGCGACGCCCATCCTGATGCCGGACCTGAGGCGTTCGGTATTGGTGACGAACAGGTCGTCGCCAACGAGCTGCACTTTCTTGCCAAGTACGTCGGTGAGCGCCTTCCAGCCCTCCCAGTCGTCCTCGGCCATGCCATCTTCGATGGTGATGATCGGGAACCTGTCGACAAGGCCGGCCAGGAACTTGGCGTTGTCCTCGGAAGAGAGCGACTTGCCCTCACCTTCCATCTCGTACTTTCCACCCTTGAAGTACTCGGTGGAGGCGCAGTCGAGGCCCAGGTAGACATCCTTGCCCGCCTCGTAGCCGGCCTTCTCGATCGACCTGACGATGTACTCGAGCGCAGCTTCGGCCGACTTCAGGTTCGGCGCAAAGCCACCCTCGTCGCCGACATTGGTGTTGTGTCCGTCGGCCGCGAGGCCCTTCTTCAGCGTGTGGAAGATCTCGGAACCGATCTGCACCGCATGAGCAATGCTCTCGGCGCCGACCGGGAGGATCATGAACTCCTGCATGTCGATCGGATTGTCGGCATGGGCGCCGCCATTGATGATGTTCATCATCGGCACCGGGAGGACATGCGCATTGGGGCCGCCGATATACCTGAACAACGGCAGCGAGCTCGACTCAGCCGCAGCCTTGGCCACGGCGAGCGACACGCCGAGGATGGCATTGGCGCCCAGCCGCGACTTGTTCGGGGTGCCGTCGAGCTCGATCATCGCGCGATCGACCCCGATCTGATCGAGTGCGTCGAGCCCCTGAATCTCGGCAAAGATCTCGGTGTTGACGAAATCGACCGCCTTGGTCACGCCCTTGCCGAGGAACGGCTTGCCGCCGTCACGCAGCTCGACCGCCTCATGCGCGCCGGTCGATGCGCCCGAGGGGACGATCGCCCGACCGAAGCTGCCATCGTCGAGCACCACGTCGACCTCGACAGTCGGGTTGCCACGGCTGTCGAAGACCTGACGGCCGGTGACGTCGATGATGGTGGACATGAGCGCTGACCCTCTCTGCAATCGTTTGCTTTGCCCTTGTTAGACAAGGCTCATGACACAGTGAAGGGGGCGCGGGGATAATTTTGCAGCCGCCTGCGTCCACTACTCCTGCTGCGCAGGCCCCTGCACGCGGCCGTTGGCGACAAGCCAGCTGACGGCCTCCTGAACCGCTTCCAGCGATGAGTAGTGCGGGGTGTAGTCGAGCAGGCGTCGGGCCTTGTCCATCGAATGGCTGGGGCTGCGGATGATGTGCTCCCAGGTTGCCTCGGCCTCCTCGGGCACCTGATGCGTGCGCCACTCTTCGAAGGGCATGTAGCTGAGACGCGGTTCATGACCGAACCATCGATACATCGCTTCGGCATAGCCGCGCAGGTTCAGCGCCTGCGGCGACACCGCGTTGAATGCCTCGCCGACGGCTGCCGGCCGGTTGGCGATGATCGCCATCACGAGGCGCGCCAGGTCGTCGGCATGGACGTGGTGGACCGTCTCGAGCCCGAAATTGGGTAGCGCCAGCGGCTCGCCCCGGGCGATGCGGGAAAACACCTCCGAGTTGAAATGGCCGGCCGGATTGAGCGGATCCCAACCCGGACCAACGATGTGGCCGGGGCGGAACACGGTCGCCGGAAAGCCGGTACGCCGCGCCTCTGCGAGCAGCCAGGTTTCCATCGCGGCCTTCTGCGTGCCGTACTCACCAAAGGGATTGAGCGGCTGGTCCTCGGTCGCCGGCACGGTGGCGTTGTGGCCATAGACCCAGATCGTGCCGCAATGGATGAAGTGCTGCACCCTGCCCCGCAGAGCTTCGACGAGGTGTTGCGTGCGCGGCAGCACGAACGAGATCATGTCGATGACAATGTCGCCCTCGAGCGCCGCGATGGCTGTGCCGAAGCTGTCGCGATGCGCGTCGGAATCACGGTCGAGCATGACCGTCTCAACCCGGCTCCACGCGGCGTGCGGCTGGTACGGCTTGCGCTGGCCGCGCGCCACGTTGACGACGTGATGGCCGGCCTCGACCAACCGCGGCACCAGGTAAGTTCCGACATGGCCGCTGCCACCGATGATGACGACTTTCGACATGGCTTCCTCCGTTGGCGCGCAACTTAGTGCGCTCGGTGGGGTCGTGAAAGCGCAAACACCAAAGGCCCGACTGGCCAATGCCATCGGGATACGGACAGGCGGGTGACCGGCGCGGCGACAGCCAACGCGGTTAGTCCGCAAACAAAACGGCCGTCGCCGCGCCGGTCGGATCGAGGTCTGAGTGAGACCGCTGCCGTGAGGGAGCGTGCGCGGCTGGCTCTCTCCACACCCCTGTTACCAGGACGGGACCTGACCAGTCGGCCGGTTGCCCACGACACCGACCCGCCATGGGACGACTCCCATGACCCTCGATATCCAGCCACCGTCCGTTCGTCGCGACCGCCCGCCCGTGGTAGGACGGCGGCAGGATAAGGGGGCGTGGGTGTAGGGGGACAAGGCCAATGGCGGTGAGACATGTCGACGGAACTTCCCACACTCGAAAGCCTTGGCCCGCGCATCATGATCTGCGGCCCCTCCAATGCCGGCAAATCGACCCTAGCCGTTGCACTGGCCAGAAAGCTCGATGCCGAGCCGTATCATGTCGATCTATTCCGCCACCTGCCCGGCACGGACTGGGTGCAGCGTTCTGACGAGGAGTTCGCCGCCCTGCACGATGCGGCGATCCGCGAGGAGCGCTGGGTGATGGACGGAAACTACTCCAGCCTGATGCCCCAGCGCTTCGCCCGCGCCACAGGCATCATCCTGCTGGGTGACAACCGCTGGGCGAACTTCCGTCGCTACCTATGGCGTACGCTGTTCCAGAAGCGCTCACGGCCGGGATCGCTCAGCGGGGACCGTGACAGCATCAAATGGGGGATGATGCGCTGGATCCTCATCGTCCAGCCCCCCAAGCGCGAGCAGGACCGGGCACGACTGCGCGCAGCAGGTCTGCCGATGGTCGAGCTGGGCTCGATGGCGCAGCTCAACCAGCTCTATCGCGCGTGGGGCCTCGAGCGCCGGGTCAGGCCTTCGGCGCCGGCTTCTGCACGAGGCCGAGCCTGATCACGCTTTCGGCTGTCGCGAGGATCGCTTCGCGTGACCCGATGAACTTGCGCCCCAGCAGCTCCTCCCCCTTGGAGCCGTCGAATATCTTCTCGTTGCCGATATCGTTGATGATCTGCCGCGCCGGTCCGCCGAAACGGGCGATCAGCTTGATGACCCAGTCGGGCACCCGCCTGTCCGTGATCGGCCAATCCGGGTAGGCCTCGCGCACGATGTCGGCAACTCTCGGGAACGGGGTATATTCGGCGGTCGCAAGGTAGCGCTGACCGATCGTTCCGGCGTTCTCCAGCGCTGCGAGGTGCAGGGCCGCCACATCCCTGACATCGATGATCGAAAAGCCATTACTCGGCATGGCCGGCACCTTGCCGGCAAGCAGGCCGCTGACCATGCCCAACGAGATGCTCGCATGTTCGTCGAGCGCGGGGCCGATGATCGCGCCGGGATGGATCGTGGTGAGCGCGACGCCGCGGTCCTTGGCGAAAGCCCAGGCGAACTGCTCCGCCCTGGTCTTGCCGATGCAGTAGGCCCAGGTCCACTGCATGTTGTCGAGATTGGTGAAGTAGGTCTCGTCGTAGACGCGGCGCCCGCTTGTCTGTCCGTGGCCGTAGCCGACCGTGGCAATCGACGAAGTCATGACGATGCGCTTGATCCCGGCCGCATCGGCGAAGCGGAATACGCGTTGCGTGCCCTCGAGCGCAGGCCGGATGACCAGGCTCTGGTCCTTGGGTTCATCGCCCCGGATCACGGTCGCCACGTGCATGACCGCAGAGACGCCGTCCATGGCCTCGGTCCAGCCCTCGTCCTTCAGCAGGTCGGCCTCGACCAGTTCGAGGTTGGCGAGCGCAGCTGGTCCCAGTTCGCGGCCCAGGGTGTCCGTGACTTCCGCCGCCCGCGCGAGTGAGCGGATCGTGCCGCGCACGCGATGGCCCTTGTGCAGCAGTTGCAGGATCGTCCACTTGCCGACGAAGCCGGTTGCACCGGTAACAAGGATCAATCCGTGTTCAGCCATGCTCACTCTCCCCAAGCCGAGTGACTAATACGGCCCCGACATGGGGTCCGGGTCAAACGAAAAGGCGGCCCGGATCGACCGGACCGCCTTTTGAAACATATACCTGACCGACAGCCTTATGCTGCTTCGGACTCGGACTCCACGTTGACCGGACCGGAGTCCTGGCCCTTGGCGTCGGGATCGCGGTCGACCAGTTCGATCACCGCGAGCGCGGCATTGTCGCCGTAGCGGAAACCGGCCTTCAGGATGCGGATGTAGCCGCCCTGACGCTCCTTGTAGCGCGGACCGATAACGCCAAAGAGCTTCTGCACCTGCGTCTCGTCGCGCATCTGCGCAATCGCCTGACGACGGGCATGCAGGTCACCGCGCTTGCCGAGCGTGATCAGCTTCTCGACGATCGGACGCAGTTCCTTGGCCTTGGGCAAGGTGGTCACGATCTGCTCGTGCTTGATCAGCGAGGCGGACATGTTGGCGAACATGGCCTTGCGGTGGGCCGAGGTCCGGTTGAGCTTACGGTTCGCATTACCGTGGCGCATTTTAGTACTCCCTAAGGCCCGGGCGTCTCACGACGGGCGGTTAGCGGCTGTGTGTTGGCCGGCTTAATAGTGATCTTCGTAGCGCTTGGCCAGATCGTCGATGTTCTCAGGCGGCCAGTTCGGCACGTCCATACCGAGGTGCAGGCCCATCTGGGCGAGCACTTCCTTGATCTCGTTGAGCGACTTGCGGCCGAAGTTCGGCGTGCGCAGCATCTCTGCTTCGGTCTTCTGGATAAGATCGCCGATGTAGACGATGTTGTCGTTCTTGAGGCAGTTCGCCGAACGGACGGACAACTCGAGCTCGTCGACCTTCTTGAGCAGCGCCGGGTTGAAGGCGAGTTCGGGGACGGTGTCCGCGGCCTTCTCCTTGCTGGGCTCCTCGAAGTTGACGAACACCGACAGCTGGTCCTGCAGGATACGCGCGGCATAGGCCACCGCGTCTTCCGGCGTGATCGCGCCGTTGGTCTCGACGGTCAGCGTCAGCTTGTCCTTGTCGAGGCTCTCGCCGGCACGGGTCGCATCAACCTTGTAGGAGACGCGACGGACCGGGGAGAACAGCGCGTCGACCGGAATATAGCCGATCGGCGCGTCGTCGGGACGGTTCTTGACGGCCGGGACATAACCCTTGCCGGTATTGACGGTGAACTCGATGTTGATCTCGGCGCCGTCGTCGAGGTGGCAGATCACCAGCTCGGGGTTCAGCACTTCGATATCACCCGACACCTTGATGTCGCCGGCGGTGACAGCGGCCGGACCCTGCTTGGTGAGGGTCAGGCGCTTGGGGCCTTCGCCACCCATCTTCAGGGCGATTTCCTTGACGTTGAGCACGAGGTCGGTAATGTCCTCGCGCACGCCGGGCAGAGACGAGAATTCGTGCAGGATGCCGTCGATCTGGATCGCGGTGACAGCTGCGCCCTGGAGCGACGAGAGCAGCACGCGGCGAAGCGCATTGCCGAGCGTCAGGCCATAGCCGCGCTCAAGCGGCTCGGCCACAACCGAGGCGACGCGCACGTTACCGCTGTCCGAAACGATGTCCAGTTTGGTCGGCTTGATCAGTTCCTGCCAGTTCCGCTGGATGGTCACGGTATTGTCCTTTCAAATGGGCGGTCCGCCTAACCGCCTGTCCAAGCAATGTCGCTATCCCGGCGCGAGGGCGCGCGCCGGGAGATCTACCGTGACAAATCAGACGCGGCGACGCTTACGCGGCCGGCAACCGTTGTGCGGGATCGAGGTGACATCGCGAATGCTGGTGACGTTGAAGCCAGCAGCCTGCAGCGCACGAAGGGCCGACTCACGACCCGAACCGGGACCACGAACCTCGACCTCGAGGGTCTTCATGCCGTGCTCCTGAGCCTTGCGGGCCGCATCTTCGGCCGCAACCTGGGCGGCATAAGGGGTCGACTTGCGCGAACCCTTGAAACCCATCACGCCGGAGGACGACCACGAGATCGTGTTGCCCTGCACGTCGGTGATGGTGACCATGGTGTTGTTGAACGACGCATTCACGTGCGCCACACCATTGGTGATATTCTTGCGCTCCTTGCGACGGACGCGCGCGACTTCAGTTTTTGCCAATTTGCTTCCTCAGTTCGATATCGACGCTGCCGTACTTCCAGCAGCTACATCAGGATTGCGGAGAGGTGCTCCGCGACCCCAATTACTTCTTCTTGCCGGCGATCGGCTTGGCCGGACCCTTGCGGGTGCGGGCATTGGTGTGGGTGCGCTGGCCACGGACCGGCAGACCCTTGCGGTGACGCAGGCCACGGTAGTTGCCCAGGTCCATCAGCCGCTTGATGTTCATCGCCACGTTACGGCGGAGGTCACCCTCCACGACGTAGTCGCGGTCGATCGTCTCACGAATCTGGATCACCTCGGCGTCGGTCAGCTCGTTGACGCGACGTTCAGCCGGGATGCCCACCTTCTCGGTGATGTCCTTGGCGAACTTCTGGCCGATGCCGTGGATGTACTGAAGCGCGATGACAACGCGCTTGTTGGTCGGGATATTGACGCCAGCAATACGAGCCACGTCCGCTCTCCTTTAGTCGGCGGCCGAAGCCACCCGTTTGATAACGACAAGGGACCGGAGTCCGACCCCCCACTCTGCGAGGAACCGAATCCAGCCCGTTAATCCATGAGACTGGCGCGGTTCATAAGGACATGGCCCGGCAGAGTCAACTGCCACGGGCCCTGCCCCGGTCATACTAGTTATGCACGGCCCGGCGGATCGCCGCCGTGACATCGTCGACCGGCTGCATGCCGTCGACGCTCTTCAGTAGCCCCTTGGCCCGGTAGAACTCGACGAGCGGCGCCGTCTGCTCCCGGTAGACGCTGAGGCGGTTGCGCAGAACCTCCTCATTGTCGTCGCCGCGGGCGACGCCCGATTCCTTGGCTCGCTTGGCGATTCGGCCCACCAGGACATCGGCGTCCGCGGTGATCTCGATCACCGCGTCGAGGCCCATGCCCTTTTCCGCCAGCATGGCGTCGAGCGCCTGAGCCTGCGGAATGGTGCGCGGAAAACCATCGAGGATGAAGCCTGCCTTGCAGTCCTCCTGGTCCAGTCGTTCCGAGACAATGCCGTTCACGATATCGTCGGAGACGAGATCGCCACGATCCATGATCTCCTTGGCCGCAAGGCCCATCGGCGTCTTGGCCGCGATCGCCGACCGCAGGATATCGCCGGTCGACAGCTGAGGAATACCGTAGCTGTCGATCAGCACCTTGGCCTGCGTCCCCTTCCCTGCGCCCGGAGGCCCGAGCAGGATCAACCTCATTTGCGCTTGCTCCCCAGCCGCGAACGCTTCACCAGGCCCTCGTACTGCTGCGCAATCAGATGGCTCTGGATCTGCGTCACGGTATCGAGGGTGACAGTCACGATGATCAGCAGCGAGGTGCCGCCGATGAACTGGCTGACGTTCAGCTGGCTATGGATCAGTTCGGGGATGAGCGCGACCACCGTCAGGTAGAGCGCACCGATCACGGTGATGCGGGTCAGCACGTAGTCGATGTACTGCGCCGTCCGCTCACCCGGACGGATGCCGGGGATGAAGCCGCCGGAGCGCTTCAGGTTGTCCGCGGTGTCGGCCGGGTTGAACACGATCGAGGTGTAGAAGAACGCAAAGAAGATGATCAGCGCGGCGAACAGGATCAGGTAGAGCGGCTGGCCACGGCCCAGCAGCGCCGCCGTCACCGTCAGCCAGCCCGGCGCACTGCCCTGGGCGGCGAACGACGCGATGGTCGCCGGCAGCAGCAGGAGCGACGAGCCGAAGATCACCGGAATGACGCCCGACGTATTCAGCTTCAGAGGCAGGTGCGACGTGTCGCCCTGGAACATCTTGTTGCCGACCTGACGCTTCGGATACTGGATCAGCAACCGACGCTGCGCCCGCTCGAAGAACACGATCACCGCAATCACGACGATCGCCAGCAACGGCAGGCCGATGCCCCAGAACCCGGCAATGCTGCCCTGGCGGGTCAGCTCGAGCGTCTGCACGATGGTGGTCGGCAGGTTGGCCACGATGCCGGCGAAGATGATCAGCGAAATGCCGTTACCGATGCCGCGCGATGTGATCTGCTCGCCCAGCCACATCAGGAACATCGTCCCGCCAACCAGCGTGATCACGGTCGACAGCCGGAAGAACCAGCCCGGATTGATCACCACGCCCTGGCTGCTCTCAAGGCCGATGGCGATACCATAGGCCTGCACCGCGCAGAACAGCACGGCGAGGTAGCGGGTGTACTGATTGAGCTTCCGGCGCCCGCTCTCGCCTTCCTTGCGGAGGGCTTCAAGCCGCGGCGAGGCGGTCGTGATCACCTGCACGACGATCGATGCGGTGATGTACGGGATGAGGTTCAGCGCAAAGATCGCCATGCGATGCACGGCACCGCCGGCGAACATGTCGAACATGCCGAAGATGCCCTGCTGGGCACCCTGGAACGTCTGCGCGTAGGCACCCGGATCGATGCCGGGCACCGGGATATACGTCCCGAGCCGGTAAACGAGAAGCGCACCCAGAGTGAACCAGATGCGCTGCTGTAGGGCCTTCGCTTTCGCGAAGGTCCCGAAGTTGAGATTCTTGGCCAGCTGCTCGGCTGCGGACGCCATGGTCGCTCCCTTTAGACTGGGGCTTGGCGCGGTTAGGCGTCAGCCTTTACTTCTGCCTGAGGCATATCGACCTTGCCACCAGCCGCTTCAATAGCAGCCAGCGCGCCCTTGGTCGCATGATCGACCTTGAAGGTCACCTTCTTGGCAGTGAAGCCCGAGCTCCCGATCAGGCGAACGCCGTCGAGCTCACGACGGATGACGCCGGCGGCGACAAGCGCCTTGGCATCGATCACGCCCTTCGCATCGAGCTTGCCCGAGTCGATGTAGTTCTGGACGCGGTCGATACGCAACTGGTTCCACTTCTTGGGATTCAGTGCGTTGAAGCCGCGTTTGGGCATGCGCATGTGCAGCGGCATCTGGCCGCCTTCGAAGCCGTTGATGGCCACGCCGGAGCGTGCCGTCTGGCCCTTGCCGCCACGGCCGCCGGTCTTGCCGACGCCCGAGCCGATACCGCGACCGACGCGCACGCGCTTCTTGTTGGCGCCCGGGTTGTCCCGGAGTTCGTTCAAACGAGTCATGGTTCTCGTCCCTTATTTGGCGTCGACGACGCGCACGAGGTGCGGGATCTTGTTGATCATGCCGCGGACCTCGGGGGTGTCCTTGAGGGTCGACTGCTTGCGGACCTTGTTGAGGCCCAGCCCGACCAGAGTCGCCCGCTGGTCGGCCGGACGGCGCGACGGGCTGGCGATCTGCTCGATGGTTACTGTCTTATCGGCCATTTCCAACTACTCCGGATCAGGCTTCGACGGTCTCGCCACGACGAGCCTGAAGGTCGGAGACCTTGAGGCCGCGACGGGCGGCGACCGAACGCGGGCTGTCGACGCGCTTCAGCGCATCGAAGGTGGCCCGCACCATGTTGTACGGATTGGCGGTGCCCTGCGACTTCGCCACGATGTCGTTGACCCCGAGGGTCTCGAACACGGCGCGCATCGGACCGCCGGCGATGATGCCGGTACCGGGAACGGCGGCACGCAGAATGACCTTGCCGGCGCCGTGGTGACCCACGACATCGTGGTGCAGCGTGCGGGCTTCGCGCAGCGGCACGCGGATCATCTGGCGCTTGGCCTGCTCGGTCGCCTTGCGGATGGCCTCGGGCACTTCGCGCGCCTTGCCATGACCAAAGCCAACGCGGCCCTTCTGGTCGCCGACCACGACGAGGGCGGCAAAGCCGAAGCGACGGCCACCCTTCACCACCTTGGCGACACGGTTGATGTGCACCAGGCGATCGACGAACTCGCTATCGCGCTCTTGAACGTCTCTCATTGTCTCTTCCTTTGCGCGATCAGAACTGCAGGCCGGCTTCGCGAGCCGCGTCGCCCAGGGCCTTCACTCGGCCGTGGTAGAGGTAGGCACCGCGGTCGAACACGACCTCGGAGACCTTTGCGGCGATGCCGCGCTCGGCGATCAGCTTGCCGACGGTGGCCGCGGCCTCCGCAGACGAGCCGTTCTTGAGCGACGACTTCACGTCCTTGTCGATCGTCGAAGCGGCAGCGAGCGTCCGGCCCGAGGCGTCGTCGATGATCTGGGCGTAGATGTTCTTGCCCGTGCGGTGCACGGACAGACGCGGACGGCCGGCATTGTTGGCCTTAAGCGCCTTGCGGACGCGCGCCTTGCGGCGATCCGCACCATTGAGCTTGGTCTGCATCTGGGCGCTTCCTTACTTCTTCTTGCCTTCTTTGCGGGCGATGTACTCGCCCACATAGCGCACACCCTTGCCCTTGTAGGGCTCCGGCGGACGCCAGCCGCGAATGTCGGCCGCGACCTGGCCCACCTGCTGCTTGTCGACACCGGTGACCACAACTTCGGTCTGCGTCGGCGCAGCGATGGTAATCCCCTTGGGGGTCTCGAACACCACTTCGTGGCTGAAACCGAGCGAGAGCTTGAGATCCTTGCCCTGCATGGCGGCGCGATAACCCACGCCCTGGATCTGCAGCTTCCTCTCGAACCCGTCCTTGACGCCGATCACCATGTTGTTGATCAGCGCGCGGGTCGTCCCCCAGGCAGCGCGGGCTTCCTTGCTGTCGTTGGCGGGCTCGATGACGATGCCCTCATCGGTCTGCTTGGCGCTCACGATATCCATGAGCGTCAGCGACTGCTCGCCCTTCGGCCCCTTCGCGGTGACCGTGCGATCGGCGATCGTGACGGTGACGCCACTGACCGCTGGGATCGGCTTTTTGCCTGTACGGGACATTCTGTTCTACTTCCTTCGGAGTAATCGTCACACCGACGACTTCAGGGCGTAAGCCTTAGAAGACGCGGCAGAGTACCTCGCCACCCAGGTTCTGGGCCTTAGCTTCGTGGTCGGCCATCACGCCCTTCGGGGTCGACAGGATCGACACACCGAGACCGTTCGCGACGGACGGGATATTCTTGACCGACGCATAGACACGGCGGCCAGGACGCGAGACGCGCTCGATCGTCCGGATCACCGGCTCGTTGTCGGAGTACTTCAGCTCGATGTCGTACTGCAGGACGCCGTTGTCCATGTGCGACTCCGAGTACCCGCGGATGAAGCCTTCCGACTTCAGCACGTCGAGCACGCGGCCACGCAGGGTCGAGGCCGGGGTGGTGACCACATCGCGACGGCGCAGCTGCGCGTTGCGGATGCGGGTCAGCATATCGCCGATCGGATCAGAGAGGGACATGTCTGTTTCTCCTTACCAGCTCGACTTGACCATGCCCGGGACGAGCCCGAGGCTACCCAGCTGACGCAGGGCAATACGGCTCATCTTGAGCTTGCGGTAATAGCCACGCGGACGGCCGGTGACTTCGCAGCGATTGTGCACGCGGTTCTCGGCCGAGTTGCGCGGCAGCGCGGCCAGCTTGAGCTGGGCAGCGAAGCGCTCCTCGAGCGACACCTTCTGATCCATGACAATCGCCTTGAGCTTCGCCCGCTTGGGAGCGAGCTGCTTCGACAGGCGCTTGCGCTTGTTGTTCTTCTCGATGGAGCTGGTCTTTGCCATGTCCTACCTCGTCTCTTCCGTTACTGCCGGAAGGGGAAATTGAAAGCCTTGAGCAGAGCCCGGGCTTCGTCGTCCGTGCGGGCCGTCGTGCACACGATGATGTCCATGCCCCAGGTCTGATCGATCTGATCGAAATTGATCTCGGGGAAGATGATGTGCTCTTTGATGCCCATGGCGTAGTTGCCATTGCCGTCGAAGGAATTCGGATTCAGGCCACGGAAGTCACGAACGCGCGGCAGCGCGATGTTCACGAGGCGATCCAGGAACTCGTACATGCGGGCCTTGCGCAGCGTGACCTTGACGCCGAGGGGCATGTTCTCACGCACCTTGAAGCCGGCGATCGACTTGCGGGCATGCGTGATGACGACCTTCTGGCCGGCGATCTTCTCAAGGTCGGCAGCAGCGGCCTTCACCTTCTTGGTGTCGTTCACAGCCTCGCCGACACCCATGTTCAGCACGATCTTATCGAGCTTGGGGGCCTGCATGACGTTCTTGTAGCCGAACTCCTTGATCAGGTTCGGCTTGATGGTCTCATCGTACTGGGTACGGAGACGCGGGATATAGACGGTCTCAGCCATCGATCGTGTCTCCGGTCGACTTGGCGACGCGCACCTTGGTGCCGTCGGCATTGATCTTGAACCCGACGCGGGTCGGCTTGCCATTGGCATCAGCCACCGCGAGGTTGCTCAGGTGGATCGGAGCCTCGCGGGTGAAGATCCCGGCGTCCTGGCTCGCGGTCTGCTTGGTGTGGCGACGGACCAGGTTAAGGCCCTGCACCACGGCGCGGGTCTCAGACGGAATGACCTGCAGCACCTGCCCGGTCTTGCCCTTGTCCTTGCCGGCCAGAACGACGACCTTGTCGCCCTTCTTGATCTTCGAGGCCATCACAACACCTCCGGCGCAAGCGAAATGATCTTCATGTGGTTCTTGGAACGCAGCTCGCGCGGGACTGGCCCGAAGATGCGGGTGCCGATCGGCTCCGACTGATTGTTGATCAGCACGGCGGCGTTGCGGTCGAAGCGGATGATGGTGCCGTCGGTGCGGCGGACCGGGAACGCGGTGCGCACGACAACGGCCTTCATCACCTGGCCCTTCTTGACGCGGCCGCGCGGGATCGCGTCCTTGACCGAGACAACAATGATATCGCCCACGGAGGCGTACTTGCGGTGCGAACCGCCAAGTACCTTGATGCACATGACACGACGCGCGCCGGAATTGTCGGCGACGTCGAGATTGGACTGCATCTGGATCATGGCTTGATGCCTTCTAAGTTTCGGGGTCTGCCTACAAGGCGAGCCCTAAATTCCGGTTTACGCGGAGGGCTTGAGGACCCAGCGCTTGTTCTTGGAAATCGGCGCCGACTCTTCGATCCAGACAACATCCCCGACCTTGGCCACGTTGGCCTCGTCGTGGGCGTGGTACTTCTTGGACCGGCGCACGGTCTTCTTCATCACCGGGTGGGTGAACGCGCGGTCAACCCGCACCACCACAGTCTTGTCGTTCGTGTCGGAGACCACGGTCCCCTGCAGTACGCGCTTGGGCATCTCTGGTCTCCTTACTTCGCCTTGGCCTTCTCGCCCAGGATCGTCTTGACCCGCGCGACTTCACGGCGGACCTCACGCACCCGGGAGGGCTTCTCCAGCTGCTGGGTAGCGCGCTGGAAGCGAAGGTTGAACTGTTCTTTCTTCAGCCCGAGGAGCTGATCCTTCAGCTCGTCGGGGGTCTTGGCACGAAGGTCGGCGGTTGCGCCGGACTTGGCCTCGGTCTTCTTCTTGGCTGCCATGGCTATCAATCCGCAATGCGGGTGACGACCCGCGTGATGATCGGAAGCTTCATGGCGCCGAGGCGCAGGGCTTCCTTGGCGACGTCCTCGGGGACGCCGTCGATTTCGAACAGGATCCGACCCGGCTTGACGCGGGCCGCCCAGAACTCGACCGACCCCTTGCCCTTACCCATGCGGACTTCGGTCGGCTTCTTGGAAACCGGGAGGTCCGGGAAGACGCGGATCCAGACACGGCCGGCGCGCTTCATCTCGCGGGTGATCGCGCGGCGGGCCGCCTCGATCTGGCGAGCGGTGACGCGCTCGGGCTCCTGGGACTTCAGGCCGAACTGACCGAAAGCCAGCTCCGTGCCACCCTTGGCGTTGCCATGGATGCGGCCCTTATGTGCCTTGCGGAACTTGGTACGTTTTGGCTGCAGCATTTCTGTCTATGCCTTCTCAGTTCGCAGCTTCGCGCTCGCGGTCGCGACGGTTCGGGCGATCGCCACGATCCTCGCGGTCACCACGCTCGCGGCGCTGGCCTTCGCTCGGCGAGGCTTCCGTTGCACGGCGCTCATGCGCCGACGGATCGTGCTCGAGCACTTCGCCCTTGAACACCCACACCTTGATGCCGATGATGCCGTAGGTCGTACGGGCCTCGGCCGTGCCGTAGTCGATGTCGGCGCGCAGGGTGTGCAGCGGCACGCGGCCTTCGCGGTACCACTCGGTACGCGCAATGTCAGCACCACCGAGCCGGCCGCCGACGTTCACGCGGATGCCGCCGGCGCCCATGCGGATCGCCGTCTGCACTGCACGCTTCATCGCCCGGCGGAAGGCCACGCGGCGCTCGAGCTGCTGGGCAATGCCCTGCGCGACGAGGTTCGCATCGGTTTCCGGCTTGCGCACTTCAACGATGTTGATGTGCACTTCGCTGTCGGTGAACTTCTTCACCTTGGCGCGGATCTTGTCGATGTCGGCGCCCTTCTTGCCGATCACGATGCCCGGACGGGCAGTGTGGATCGACACGCGGCACTTGCGGTGCGGGCGCTCGATGACGATCTTGGAGACCGCGGCCTGCTTGAGGTCCTCGAGCAGGGTCTCGCGGATCTTCAGGTCTTCCTGCAGCAGGTTGCCGTACTCACCCTTGCTCGCGTACCAACGCGAATCCCAGGTGCGGTTGATGCCAAGGCGCAGACCGATCGGGTTGATCTTCTGACCCATTATGCGGTCTCCTCAACTTGGCGAACCACGATCGTGAGGTTCGAGAACGTGTGCTCGAGACGAGCAGCATGGCCGCGACCACGCGCCATGAAGCGCTTCATGATCAGGCCGTCGCCGACATAGGCTTCCGCAACGATCAGGCTGTCCGGATCGAGGCCGTGGTTGTTCTCGGCGTTGGCGATCGCGCTCTCGAGCGTCTTCTTCACCGGGCCGGCGACGCGCTTGCGCGAGAACTCGAGCTCGGCCAGGGCCTTGTCGACCTTCTTGCCGCGGATCATCGCCGCCACGAGGTTGAGCTTCTGGCCCGAGGTCCGAAGCATGCGGAGAACCGCCTTGGCCTCGTTGTCCTTGAGCGCGCGCTGAGTTTTCGGCTTGCTCATCTTACTTCCTCTTGGCCTTCTTGTCGGCCGCGTGCCCGTAGTAGGTACGGGTCGGAGCGAACTCGCCAAACTTGTGGCCGATCATCTCTTCCTGCACGTTCACCGGCACATGCTTGTGCCCGTTGTGAACGCCGAAGGTCAGACCGACGAACTGCGGCAGGATCGTGGAACGGCGGCTCCAGATCTTGATGACTTCGTTGCGACCGCTCGCACGGCTGGTCTCTGCCTTCTTGAGCAGGTAGCCGTCGACGAACGGGCCTTTCCAGACTGAACGCGACATGGCTTAGCGGCCCTTCTTCACGTGACGCGAGCGGACGATGAACTTGTCCGTCGACTTGTTGCTGCGGGTCTTCTTACCCTTGGTCGGCTTGCCCCACGGGCTCACCGGGTGACGACCACCCGAAGTACGGCCTTCACCACCACCATGCGGGTGATCGACCGGGTTCATGGTCACACCGCGGTTGACCGGCTTCCGGCCGAGCCAACGGCTACGACCGGCCTTGCCGATCGAGATGTTGGCGTGATCCTGGTTCGACACGGCACCGACCGTGGCCAGGCAGGTGCCGTGCACTCGGCGCTGCTCGCCCGAATTGAGGCGCAGGATCGCCCAACCGGCGTCGCGACCCACGTACTGGGCATAGGCACCGGCCGAACGCGCGATCTGTCCACCCTTGCGGGGCTTCATCTCGACGTTGTGCACGATCGTGCCGACCGGCATGCGCTCGAGCGGCATGGCATTGCCCGGCTTCACGTCGGCGGCACCGAGCGTGGAGACGACCTTGTCGCCGGCGGCGAGGCGCTGGGGAGCGATGATATAGGCGAGCTCGCCGTCCTCATACTTCAGCAGCGCGATCCAGGCCGTACGGTTCGGATCGTACTCGAGGCGTTCGACCGTCGCCACGTCGTCCCAGCGGGTGCGGCGGAAGTCGACGATACGATACGTACGCTTGTGCCCGCCGCCACGGTGATACGCGGTGATCCGGCCGGCATTGTTGCGGCCACCCTTCTGCGACAGACCCTCGGTCAGCGTCTTGACCGGCTTGCCCTTCCACAGCTCCGACCGATCGGTCGTGATGAGCTGGCGGCGGCCCGGAGAGGTCGGATTGTAAGTCTTCAAACCCATTTGTTCTCTCTCCCCTTAGATGCCGGTCGAAATATCGATCGACTGGCCGTCGACCAGGGTGACAATGGCCTTCTTGACGTCCTTGCGGGTGCCAAGCTCCTGCCGGAAGCGCTTCACCTTGCCCTTGCGGACGAGGGTATTGACCGCCTTCACCTTGACCGAGAAGAGAGCCTCGACGGCTTCCTTGATCTGGGTCTTGGTGGCGCCGATCGCGACATCGAACACGACCTGGCCGTGCTCGGAGGCCATCGTCGACTTCTCGGTGACAACCGGGTTCCGGATCACGTCGTAGTTGCTGTACTTGCTCATGCGAACCGTGCCTCGAGCGCCTCGAGCGCTGCCTTGGTCAGAACGAGCTTATGGCGGCGGAGAATGTCGGCGACATTAATCCCCTGCACCGGCAGCACGTCGATCTGCGGAATGTTGCGGGCCGCGTTGGCGAAGTTCTTGTCAACTTCGGCACCGTCGATGATCAGTGCGTTCGTCCACTCGAGCTTGCCGAACTGCGCGACCAGCGCGGCAGTCTTCGGCTCCTTGGTGGTGACGTTCGACACCACAACGAGCTCACCCGCGTTAGCCTTGGCCGACAGGGCGTGCTTGAGGGCCAGAGCGCGAACCTTCTTCGGGAGGTCGATGGCATGGCTGCGCGGCTCGGGACCGAACGCGCGACCACCACCACGGAACTGCGGCGCAGCCTTGTTGCCGTGACGAGCGCCGCCCGAACCCTTCTGCTTCACCGACTTCTTCGAAGTGTAGGCGATCTCGGAGCGATGCTTCACCTTGTGGGTGCCGGCCATCGCCTTGAGCTGCTGGTAACGGACCATGCGGTGCAGGATGTCCTGACGGACTTCGAGACCGAAGATCTCATCCTTCAGGGTGACCGAACCGTCGGCCTTGCCATCCAGAGTAGTGACCTGGAGTTCCATTATTTCGCCTCCTCGGCCACGGCTGCGACAGCCGCCTTGAACGAACCGGGCACCGCAGCGCCCTTCGGAGCAGCCTTCTTGACCGCATCCTTGATCTGGATCCAGGCACCCTTGGCACCCGGGACAGCGCCCTCGACCATGATGAGACCGCGCTCCACGTCGGTGCGCACGACCTTCAGGTTCTGGGTGGTAACGCGACGGTCGCCCATGTGGCCGGCCATCTTCTTGCCCTTGAACACCCTGCCGGGGTCCTGGCGCTGGCCGGTCGAGCCGTGCGAACGATGCGAAACGGACACACCGTGCGTGGCGCGCAGACCACCGAAGTTCCAGCGCTTCATGCCGCCGGCAAAGCCCTTACCGATCGACGTCCCGGTCACATCGACCAGCTGGCCCTCGACAAAGTGGTCGGCCTGGAAGGTGGCGCCCACTTCGATGAGGTTCGCAGGATCGACACGAAACTCGGTTATCTGACGCTTCGGTTCGACCTTGGCGACGGCGAACTGTCCGCGATCGGCCTTGGTAATGTTCTTTGCCTTGACGGTGCCGGCGCCGAGCTGGAGGGCAGTGTAGCCGTCCTTCTCCTGCGTGCGCTGACCCACGACCTGGCAGTTCTCGAGGCTGAGCACGGTCACGGGGACGTGCGTGCCGTCCTCCATGAACAGTCGGGTCATCCCCACCTTCTGTGCGATCAAACCAGAACGCATCGGTTGTTACCTTTTCTCTTTGGCGGCTGACCGGGTCATTTTTCCAAGAGGACCCTTTGGATGATCAGCGCGAAAACTCGTTTCAGAGCTTGATTTCGACGTCGACGCCGGCGGCGAGATCGAGCTTCATGAGAGCGTCGACGGTCTGCGGGGTCGGATCCACAATGTCCAGGAGACGCTTGTGAGTCCGGATCTCGAACTGCTCGCGCGACTTCTTGTCGATGTGCGGCGAACGGTTGACCGTGAACTTCTCAATCTGTGTGGGCAGCGGGATCGGCCCGCGCACCTGCGCACCCGTACGCTTGGCCGTGTTCACGATCTCCCGGGTGGAAGTGTCGAGCACACGGTGGTCAAAGGCTTTGAGCCGGATGCGAATGTTTTGACCGTTCATCTTGCTTTCCCAGCGAAAAATGGAACGCGGCGCACGCTGACGCGCGCCGCGCCCTGGATTACCAGGCTTACTTCAGGATCTTGGCGACGACGCCCGAACCAACGGTACGGCCACCCTCACGGATAGCGAAGCGGAGCTTCTCTTCCATGGCGATCGGCACGATCAGCTGAACCGAGATATTCACGTTGTCGCCCGGCATCACCATCTCGGTGCCTTCCGGCAGCGAGACCACACCGGTCACGTCGGTGGTGCGGAAGTAGAACTGCGGACGGTAGTTCGCGAAGAACGGCGTATGACGGCCACCCTCTTCCTTGGTGAGGATGTAGGCCTCAGCCACGAAGTCGGTGTGCGGGGTCACCGAACCGGGCTTGCACAGCACCTGGCCGCGCTCGACCTGCGTACGGTCGATACCACGGATCAGCGCACCGATGTTGTCGCCAGCCTGGCCCTGGTCCAGCAGCTTGCGGAACATTTCAACGCCGGTCACGGTCGTCTTCTGCGTCGCCTTGATGCCGACGATCTCGACTTCCTCGCCAACCTTCACGATACCGCGCTCGACGCGGCCGGTAACCACGGTGCCGCGGCCCGAGATCGAGAACACGTCTTCGATCGGCATCAGGAAGGGCTGGTCAACCGGGCGAGCCGGCTGCGGGATGTACTCGTCGACAGCGCGCATCAGCTCCAGCACGGCGTCGTGGCCAAGCTGCTTGTTGCCGTCGTTCAGAGCCTCGGTCGCCGAACCCTTGATGATCGGAATGTCATCGCCGGGGAACTCGTACGACGAGAGCAGTTCGCGAACCTCGAGCTCGACGAGCTCAAGCAGTTCCGGATCGTCGACCATGTCGCACTTGTTGAGGAACACGACCAGGGCCGGCACACCAACCTGACGGGCGAGCAGGATGTGCTCACGGGTCTGCGGCATCGGGCCGTCAGCGGCGGACACGACCAGGATCGCGCCGTCCATCTGGGCAGCACCGGTGATCATGTTCTTCACGTAGTCGGCGTGACCGGGGCAGTCCACGTGTGCATAGTGGCGCTTCTCGGTCTCGTACTCGACGTGCGAGGTGTTGATGGTGATGCCGCGGGCCTTCTCTTCCGGCGCGTTATCGATCGCGTCGTACGCCCTGAAGGTGGCGCCGCCCGTCTCTGCCAGCACCTTGGTGATCGCTGCGGTCAGCGAAGTCTTACCATGGTCGACGTGACCGATCGTGCCGATGTTGCAGTGCGGCTTGGAGCGGGAAAACTTTTCCTTGGCCATCGTATTCTCCGTTGGGTGCCAGCTTGGCTTGCCGGCATTAGGAACTCAGTTGTCGTTGTTGCTTTTCGGCGATCCGGGAGAGACTCCCGGATCGGCCGGATCTGTTGTTTAGGCGTACTTGGCCTGTACTTCCTGGGCCACCGCGGTCGGGACCTGCTCGTAGTGGTCGAACGTCATGGTGTACTGCGCACGTCCCTGGGACATGGAACGCAGCGAGTTGACGTAGCCAAACATGTTGGCAAGCGGCACCATCGCGTCGATCACCTGGGCAATACCCCTGGCCTCGGTGCCGCGGATCTGGCCGCGGCGAGAGTTCAGATCGCCGATGACGTCGCCCACATAGTCTTCCGGGGTCACAACTTCAACCCGCATGATCGGCTCGAGGATCTTCGGCGCCGCCTTCTCGATAGCCTCGCGGAAGCCAGCGCGGCCGGCAATTTCGAACGCCAGGACCGACGAGTCGACGTCGTGGTAGGCACCATCCGTGAGCGCGAACTTCACGTCGACAATCGGGAAACCGATGATCGGACCGGCGCCCATGACCGACTGCACGCCCTTCTGCACGCCAGGCACGTATTCCTTCGGCACGTTGCCGCCGACAACTTCCGAGGTGAACTCGAAGCCCTTGCCCGGCTCATTCGGCTCGATGCGGAACTTGATGCGAGCAAACTGGCCCGAACCACCCGACTGCTTCTTGTGGGTGTAGTCGTGCTCGACGGTGCGGGTGATCGCCTCGCGGTAGGCCACCTGCGGCGCACCGATGTTGGCTTCGACCTTGAACTCGCGGCGCATGCGGTCGACGATGATGTCGAGGTGCAGTTCGCCCATGCCCGAGATGATGGTCTGACCGGACTCTTCGTCGGTCTTCACTCGGAACGACGGATCTTCAGCAGCCAGGCGAGCGAGGGCGAGGCCCATCTTCTCCTGGTCGGCCTTCGACTTCGGCTCGACGGCGATGTCGATGACCGGCTCCGGGAACTCCATGCGCTCGAGAATGACCTTGTGGGCCGGATCCGAGAGCGTGTCGCCCGTGGTCGTGTCCTTGAGGCCGACGATGGCGACGATGTCACCGGCGTAGGCTTCAGTGATCTGCTCGCGGGCGTTGGAGTGCATCTGGAACATGCGACCGACGCGTTCCTTCTTCTCCTTGACCGTGTTCTCGAGCGAGGCACCGGCTTCGAGGTGACCCGAGTAGATGCGGCAGAAGGTCAGCGAGCCCATGTGCGGGTCGTTGGCGATCTTGAAGGCCAGCATCGACAGCGGTTCATCGTCGGTGGCGTGACGATCGATCTCGGCGCCGGTCTTGACGTCGATACCCTTGATCGCGGGAATGTCGGTCGGGGCCGGCAGGAAGTCGATAACGCCATCCAGCAGCGGCTGCACGCCCTTGTTCTTGAAGGACGAACCACAGAAGACCGGGAAGAACTTGGCCTCGATGGTGCCCATGCGGATCAGGCGACGCAGCGTGTCGTTGTCCGGCATGTCGCCGTTGAGGTAAGCCTCGGTGGCCGCATCGTCCATCTCGACGGCGGTCTCGACCAGCTTCTCGCGGTACTGAACGGCCTTGGCCTTCAGATCTTCCGGGATCTCGATGACGTCCCACTGGGCGCCGAGCTCTTCGTTGCGCCAGACGAGCGCATTCATCTCGACGAGGTCGACGACGCCGCGGAAATCGGTCTCGGCGCCGATCGGCAGCTGCATGACACAGGTCTTGATGCCCAGGCGCTTATCCAGCGTATCGAGGCAGTAGTAGAAGTCGGCGCCGGTCTTATCCATCTTGTTGACGAAGATCAGACGCGGAACGTGGTACTTGTCGGCCTGGCGCCAGACGGTTTCCGTCTGCGGCTCAACACCCTGGTTGCCGTCGAGCAGCGCGATGGCGCCGTCGAGCACGCGAAGCGAACGCTCGACTTCGATGGTGAAGTCCACGTGGCCGGGGGTGTCGATGATATTGAAACGGAACTGCGTGCCGTCACGGCCCTTCCAGAACGTCGTCGTAGCAGCCGACGTAATGGTGATCCCGCGTTCCTGCTCCTGCTCCATCCAGTCCATGGTCGAGGCACCGTCGTGCGTCTCGCCCATCTTATGGTTCTTGCCGGTGTAGTAGAGGATACGCTCAGTCGTGGTCGTCTTGCCGGCATCGATGTGGGCCATGATGCCGAAGTTACGGTAATGATTGATCGGGTATTCGCGGGCCATTTGCGAGGAGCCTTCCGTTACCAGCGGTAGTGCGAGAAGGCACGGTTGGCGTCAGCCATACGGTGCGTGTCTTCGCGTTTCTTGACGGCCTGACCACGGCCATTGACGGCATCCATGAGCTCGCCCGACAGGCGCTCCTTCATGGTGTGCTCGCCGCGCTTGCGGGCGGACTCGATGAGCCAACGGATGGCTAGGGCCTGCTGACGGTCCTGACGGACCTCCACCGGGACCTGGTAGGTCGCACCACCAACACGGCGCGAGCGGACTTCTACGGCCGGCCGGATGTTGTCCAAAGCAGTGTGGAACACCGTAACCGGGTCCTGCTTCAGCTTGGACTGCACGATGTCGAATGCACCGTAGACAATCGTCTCGGCGACCGACTTCTTGCCGTCTTCCATCAGCGAGTTCATGAACTTCGAGACGACGAGGTCACCGAACTTGGGATCGGGGTTGACTTCGCGCTTCTCGGCAGCGTGACGACGGGACATTGGATCTGCTCCTTACTTCGGCCGCTTCGCGCCGTACTTGGAACGGCGCTGCTTGCGATCCTTCACCGACTGGGTGTCGAGAACGCCGCGCAGCACGTGGTAACGCACACCCGGCAGATCGCGCACACGACCGCCGCGGATCAGCACCACCGAGTGCTCCTGGAGGTTGTGGCCTTCGCCGGGGATGTAGGAAATGACTTCACGGGACGTGGTCAGCCGGACCTTGGCGACCTTGCGCAGAGCCGAGTTCGGCTTCTTCGGGGTAGTCGTATAGACGCGAGAGCACACGCCGCGCTTCTGCGGGTTTGCTTCCATCGCCGGTACTTTGTTCCGCTTGGGCTTGGACGCCCGAGGCTTGCGGATCAACTGATTAATGGTCGGCATTGCGCTCTTTCCATCGGTCCGAATTCATTGCGGAAGACGCAAACAAACCAAAGGGGCGCCAATTCCACCCCCTCGGGGGCAGCGGCGCCTCTCATTGCAGCGGACCACCGGGAGACCGGCGTTCATGCGCACAAAGATTTGTCGTCGTCTCGTGCCTTTGGCAGTGTGTTTGAGGTTCCTGGATGCCCGCACAAGGTGGCAGATACCCGCGTGAACTTCACGACCGACCGCTAAGGTTGCGCCTCTATATGGGGAGTGAGTCCCCCCGTCAAGGATTCTTTGCGGGGAATGGCGTGCTCAGCGCCCCGCAAATCCGGGGAATATCGGCTTCAGGGCGCCGCAGGTCGAACAGGCAGTGCTTGTTTGCCTTCCCTGCATGGCTTTGAACAGACTGAGCCTCGGGTTTTCCTCGCCTTTCAGGGAATCGACGGGGACCGGGTCTGTGCATTGGCCGCCGCACTCCACCCGTGTACTGTCCCCGCCAAAGACTCCATTTGGGACACCTCGATGAAATGGCTCGTCATGGCGGCCTCGCTTGCCGCCTCCCCTGCCCTTGGCCACGACATCTTCGACGGCAGCAGGGTTGATGACATCGTCACCCTTGCCCGGGGCTACGGCTCCGCCGCGCTCGAGACGCAGCCCGATGGCAGCCCGCGCATCGCCGGCCGGATCAAGGGCGTACCGTACTACGTCTTCTTCATGAATTGTGCCGAGGGCCGGGCCTGCGAGGACCTCAACTTCTATGCCGGCTTTGCCAACCTCAAGCCGACGCTGGATGCGATCAACGCCTGGAACCGCGACAAGCGCTTCGGCAACGCCTATCTCGACTCCGATCTGGATGCGGCAATCGAGTACGACGTGAACCTCGAGTACGGAGTCACGCGAGACAACCTCAATGCTGCGTTCGGCGTCTGGTCGGTCGTACTGGACGAGTACACAGGGTATATTGGCTACAAGGCGCAGTGATCGTCAGTCGAGGATCATCACCGCGAAGCCATCGTAGCCTTTCGCTCCCACCGTCTGCAGTGCTGTGGCCGATAGCCTGGGACTGGCCGCGATCAGCTCGAACGCGCCGCGACTGCCCTTGACGTTGGGATCGGTGCTTGCAGCATTGACCAGCTGGCCGTTGCGAACCACGTTGTCGAGGACGATCACCGTGCCGGGCCGGCCGAGCCGGATCGCCCAGTCGAGGTAGGTCGTGTTGTTCGGCTTGTCCGCATCGATAAAGACGAAGTCGAACGGCTCCTGGCTCTCCGCCGCCAGTATCGGCAGCGTCTCGGCGGCGGCCCCTACCCGAACCTCGATCACGCTGGAGAGCCCTGCCCGCTCGATATTCTGCCGCGCCACCTGGGCGTGATGCGGGTCGTACTCGAGCGTGACCACCTTGCCGCCATCGGGCAGCGCCTTCGCCATCCAGATCGTCGAGTAGGCGCCGAGCGTACCGACCTCCAGCACCCGCCTCGCCCCGCTCATCCGGACCAGGAGATGCAGGAACTTGCCCTGCGCCGCGGACACGTCGATCGGCCGGAGTCCCGCGGCTGCGTTGGCTGAGAGCGCGTCAGACAACGCAACATCTTTGTCAAAGAGCGTCTCAACGATGTATTCGTCCACCCGGCCCCAGATACCCGACATCCCTGCCCCCTCCTCTATCCCCCACCTTCTAGGCCCAGCAGCGCGACACTTCGATGGCAAACCGCTGGCAAGCAGAAAAAGAAAGGGCCCCGGAGGGCCCTTTCGAATTTCGTCGTTGTGAACCGCTTACTCGGCCGGCTCGGACGGCACGGCGTCCGGCGCCGGGATGGCGACGGCCTCCGCCTGGCGGCGGCGCTCGTCGAGGATCATCTCGTCGCGGCGAGCCGCGATGCCCTTGGCCTTGGACGTGCCGGCACCGGTACCAGCCGGGATGAGCCGGCCGACGATGACGTTCTCCTTGAGGCCTTCGAGCAGGTCGGCCTTGCCGGAAACCGCCGCCTCGGTGAGGACGCGGGTGGTCTCCTGGAACGAGGCGGCCGACACGAACGAGCGGGTCTGCAGCGACGCCTTGGTGATGCCGAGCAGCACCGGGTTGGCCGTCGCCGGCTTCTTGCCGTCCGCGACCAGCTGGTCATTGAGTTCGTCGAAGTCCAGCTTGTCGAGCTGCTCGTCCTTGAGCATGCCCGAGTCACCCGGGTTCACGATCTCGACCTTCTGCAGCATCTGGCGAACGATCACCTCGATGTGCTTGTCGTTAATCAGCACGCCCTGGAGCCGATAGACTTCCTGGATCTCGTTGACGAGGTAACGAGCAAGCTCCTCCACGCCCTTGATGGCCAGGATGTCGTGCGGGGCCGGATTGCCGTCGAGGACGTATTCGCCCTTCTCGATGGTGTCGCCTTCCTGCAGGTGGAACGGCTTGCCCTTCGGGATCAGGTACTCGACGGGCTCAGCACCCTCTTCCGCCGGCTCGATGATGATGCGGCGCTTGTTCTTGTAGTCGCGACCGAAGCGGATCGTGCCGGTAGCTTCGGCAATGATCGCGTGATCCTTCGGACGACGGGCCTCGAACAGCTCGGCCACACGCGGCAGACCGCCGGTGATGTCCTTGGTCTTGGCGCTCTCGAGCGGGATACGCGCGAGCACGTCACCAGCCGACACCTTCTCGCCGGGCTCAACCGCAATGACGGCGTCGACCGAGAGCAGGTAACGGGCTTCGCCACCGCGATCCAGCTTGACGACGGAGTCGCCGCGCTTGATCGCGAGCGCCGGCTTCAGCGCATCGTTGCGCTGGCTGCCGCGCCAATCGATGACGACGCGCTTGGTGAAGCCGGTCGTCTCGTCGGTGGTTTCCGCAACCGATGCACCGTCCACAAGGTCCTCGAAGGCCACTTCGCCTTCGATTTCCGCAAGGATCGGACGGGTGTACGGGTCCCATTCGGCGATACGCTGGCCGCGCTTGACCTCAACGCCATCATCGACGCGGAGCTTGGCACCATAGGTAACGCGGTGCGTGGCGCGATCCTTGCCCTCGGGGTCGAGGATGGCGATCGTCACGTTGCGGCCCATGGCGATCAGCTGACCGCCCTCGATCTTGGCGACGTTGCGGTTGCGGATCTCGACCTTACCCTCGGCACCAGCCTCGAGATAGGACGAGTCCACCACCTGCGCCGTGCCACCGATGTGGAACGTACGCATGGTGAGCTGGGTGCCCGGCTCGCCGATCGACTGCGCAGCGATAACGCCAACGGCTTCGCCGATGTTGACCGGCGTGCCGCGAGCGAGGTCACGGCCATAGCAGGCGGCACAGCAGCCGACGCGGAGGTCGCAGGTCAGCGGCGAGCGGATACGCACCGACTGCACCTTGTAGCTCTCGATGAGCTCGACATCCTTTTCACCAAGCAGCGTGCCCCTGGTGACGATGACGTCGCCGTTCTCCGGGTTGACGATATCGTCCGCCGCGGTGCGGCCGAGGATACGCTGGCCCAGAGACGCCACGACCTGGCCGGCATCGACGATGGGTTCCATCGTCAGGCCGCGATCGGTGCCGCAATCGAGCTCGGTGATGATCGAGTCCTGTGCCACGTCGACGAGGCGACGGGTCAGGTAACCCGAGTTGGCCGTCTTCAACGCGGTATCCGCGAGGCCCTTGCGGGCGCCGTGGGTCGAGTTGAAGTACTCGAGAACGTTCAGGCCTTCCTTGAAGTTGGCCGTGATCGGAGTCTCGATGATCGAGCCGTCGGGACGCGCCATCAGGCCGCGCATGCCGGCGAGCTGCTTCATCTGCGCCGGCGAGCCGCGGGCGCCCGAGTGGCTCATCATGTAGACCGAGTTGATCGGCAGCTGACGACCGGTCTCCGGGTCGAACTTGACCGCGGCGATACCCTTCATCATCTCCTCGGCGACCTTGTCACCGCACTTGGCCCAGGCGTCGACAACCTTGTTGTACTTCTCGCCCTGGGTGATGAGGCCGTCGTTGTACTGCTGCTCGAACTCCTCGACGAGCTTCCGCGTGTCCTCGACGATCTTATACTTCGAGGCCGGGATGACCATGTCGTCCTTGCCGAACGAGATGCCGGCGCGGGCGGCGTGCTTGAAGCCCAGGTCCATGATCCGGTCACAGAAGATGACCGTCTCCTTCTGACCGCAACCGCGATAGACGGTGTCGATCATCTTGGAGATCATCTTCTTGGTCATCAGCTGGTTCGCCGTGGCGTAGGGAACCTTCACCGACTTGGGCAGCAGCTTGCCGATCATCATGCGGCCAGGGGTGGTCTCCACCACCTCGGTCGAATGATTGCCGTTCTCGTCGTAGACGTCGACGCGGCCCTTGATCTTGGTGTGCATGGTCACGGCACCCGCAGCCAGGGCATGCTCGAGCTCGCCCATGTCCGAGAAGGCCATGCCCTCGCCGGGCTCCTTCTCGTTCATCAGCGACAGGTGATAGAGGCCCAGCACGATGTCCTGGCTCGGCACGATGATCGGCTGGCCGTTGGCCGGGTGCAGGATGTTGTTGGTCGACATCATCAGCACGCGGGCTTCCAGCTGCGCTTCCAGCGACAGCGGGACGTGCACAGCCATCTGGTCACCGTCGAAGTCGGCGTTGAACGCCGCGCAGACGAGCGGATGCAGCTGGATCGCCTTGCCTTCGATCAGGTGCGGCTCGAACGCCTGGATGCCCAGGCGGTGAAGGGTCGGAGCGCGGTTCAGGAGAACCGGGTGCTCGCGGATCACTTCATCGAGGATATCCCAGACCTCGGGCTTTTCCTTCTCGACGAGCTTCTTGGCCTGCTTGACGGTCGACGACAGCCCCTTGGCCTCGAGGCGCGAGTAGATGAACGGCTTGAACAGCTCGAGCGCCATCTTCTTGGGCAGGCCGCACTGGTGGAGCTTGAGCTCCGGACCCACGGTGATCACCGAACGGCCAGAATAGTCCACGCGCTTGCCGAGCAGGTTCTGGCGGAACCGGCCCTGCTTGCCCTTGAGCATGTCGGAGAGCGACTTCAGCGGACGCTTGTTCGCACCGGTGATGGTGCGGCCACGGCGGCCGTTGTCGAACAGCGCGTCCACCGCTTCCTGAAGCATGCGCTTCTCGTTGCGGATGATGATATCGGGTGCCCGCAGTTCGATAAGCCGCTTCAGGCGGTTGTTGCGGTTGATCACGCGACGATAGAGGTCGTTGAGATCGGACGTCGCGAAGCGACCGCCATCCAGCGGAACCAGCGGGCGAAGCTCCGGCGGAATGACCGGGATGACGGTCATGATCATCCACTCGGGCTTGTTGCCCGAGACGATGAACTGCTCGACGATTTTCAGGCGCTTGGCCAGCTTCTTGGGCTTCAGCTCGGTGGTCGCCTCGGCGATCTCGACGCGGAGGTCGGCGGCGATCTTCTCGAGGTCGAGCGAGAGCAGCAGGTCGCGGATGGCCTCAGCGCCGATCTTGGCGGTGAAGGTGTCAGCACCATACTGGTCCTGCGCGTCGAGATACTGCTCCTCGGTGACGAGCTCATTCACGCCGAACGGGGTCAGGCCCGGGTCCAGCACGACGTACTGCTCGAAGTAGAGGATGCGCTCGATGTCCTTGAGGGTCATGTCGAGCAGCAGCGCGATGCGCGACGGCAGCGACTTCAGGAACCAGATGTGGGCGACCGGAGCGGCGAGCTCGATGTGGCCCATGCGCTCACGACGGACGCGCGACAGCGTGACTTCAACGCCGCACTTCTCGCAGATCACGCCCTTGAACTTCATGCGCTTGTACTTGCCGCACAGGCACTCGTAGTCCTTCACCGGCCCGAAGATGCGCGCGCAGAACAGGCCGTCGCGCTCGGGCTTGAACGTGCGGTAGTTGATCGTCTCCGGCTTCTTGATCTCGCCGTAGGACCAGCTCAGGATCTTCTCCGGGCTGGCGATGCTGATCTTCATCTGATCGAACATCTGCACCGGGACCTGCGGATTGAACGGGTCCATGACGTGGTGATGAGTGGTCATCAGTATTTAGCTCCTCTGATCGATGGCTCCGGGTCTCAGGCCCGGAGCGCACCGAAGTGGTGTTGGGGTGAACGTGGCAGCCTTATTCCGCCGCGTTCTGAGGAGGTGCGAGCTGGTTGTCGCCGGGGCCGCCCTGGGGCAGAGCCTCGCCTTCAAACGTATCCAGCTCGACATTGAGGCCGAGAGAGCGGATTTCCTTGACGAGAACGTTGAAGCTCTCGGGGATGCCCGCTTCGAAGGTATCGTCGCCGCGGACGATCGCTTCGTAGACCTTGGTGCGACCGGCGACGTCGTCCGACTTGATCGTCAGCATTTCCTGGAGCGTGTACGCCGCGCCATAGGCCTCGAGCGCCCACACTTCCATCTCACCGAAGCGCTGGCCGCCGAACTGCGCCTTGCCGCCCAGCGGCTGCTGGGTAACGAGCGAGTACGGACCGATCGAACGCGCGTGGATCTTGTCGTCCACGAGGTGGTGGAGCTTCAGCATGTAGATGTAGCCAACCGTCACCTGGCGGTCGAACTGCTCGCCGGTCCGCCCGTCGAACACGCTGGACTGGCCGGAGGTCTTAAGACCGGCGCGGTTCAGCATCTCGACGATGTCGCTTTCCTTGGCACCGTCGAACACCGGAGTGGCAATCGGAACGCCCTTCGACAGGTGCTCGCCAAGCCGGATGATCGAGTCGTCGTCGAGGTCGGACACATAGTCATCGCCCTCGTACAGCGCGCTGATCTCCTTCTTGAGCGGCGTCAGATCACCCTTCTGCTGGTAGATCTTGACCATCTCGTCGATCTTCTTGCCCACGCCGCGGCAGGCCCAGCCGAGGTGAGTTTCGAGGATCTGACCGACGTTCATGCGCGAGGGCACGCCGAGCGGGTTCAGCACGATGTCGACGTGGGTGCCGTCTTCCAGATACGGCATGTCCTCGATCGGCACGATGCGGGACACCACACCCTTGTTGCCGTGACGGCCGGCCATCTTGTCGCCCGGCTGGATCTTGCGCTTGGTGGCGACGAAGACCTTGACCATCTTCATCACGCCCGGCGGAAGTTCGTCACCGCGCTGGAGCTTGTCGACCTTGTCGATGAAGCGCTGCTCGAGCAGCTTGCGGCTCTCCTCGTACTGGGCGTGGAGGGCCTCCATCTCGGCCATGACCTTGTCGTCCTCAAGGGCGAACTGCCACCACTTGGACCGGGGCTGGGCGTCGAAGGTCGCGTCGTTCAGCTTGGTGCCGGCGACATAGCCCTTCGGGCCGGTCGTGGCGGTCTTGCCGAACAGCATTTCCTTCAAACGCGCATAGACGTTGCGATCGAGGATCGACTGCTCGTCGTCACGGTCCTTGGCCAAGCGCTCGATTTCCTCGCGCTCGATGGCCATGGCGCGCTCGTCCTTGTCGATGCCGTGGCGGTTGAACACGCGCACTTCAACGACAGTACCAGCATCGCCCGGGGGAACGCGGAGCGAGGTGTCACGAACGTCCGACGCCTTCTCGCCGAAGATGGCGCGAAGCAGCTTTTCTTCCGGCGTCATCGGGCTTTCGCCCTTCGGCGTGATCTTGCCCACGAGGATGTCGCCAGCCGCGACCTCGGCACCGATATGCACGATACCGGCTTCGTCGAGGTTCTTGAGCGCCTCTTCCGAGACGTTCGGGATGTCGCGGGTGATTTCCTCAGGACCGAGCTTGGTGTCACGGGCCATCACTTCGTATTCCTCGATGTGGATCGAGGTGAAAACGTCCTGCATGGCGATCTTTTCGCTAAGCAGGATCGAGTCTTCGAAGTTGTAGCCGTTCCAGGGCATGAACGCGACGAGCACGTTCCGGCCCAGGGCGAGATCGCCCAGGTCGGTCGAGGGGCCATCGGCAACGATGTCGCCCGCGTCGACATGGTCGCCCACCACCACCAGCGGGCGCTGGTTGATGCAGGTCGACTGGTTCGAGCGCTGGAACTTCATCAGGTTGTAGATGTCCACGCCCGGCTTGCCCGGATCGGTCTCTTCCGTCGCACGGATGACGATACGGGTGGCGTCCACCTGGTCGACGATGCCCTTGCGCTTGGCGACGATCGCGGCGCCGGAGTCGCGGGCCACGGTCTTCTCCATGCCCGTACCCACGAACGGAGCCTCGGCACGCAGCAGCGGCACGGCCTGCTTCTGCATGTTCGAGCCCATCAGGGCGCGGTTGGCGTCGTCGTTCTCGAGGAACGGGATCAGCGACGCGGCGACCGAGATGACCTGCTTGGGCGAAACGTCCATCAGGTCGATCGTCTCCTTGGGCGTCAGGCCGTTATCGCCGGCATGGCGCGCCACCACGAGGTCGTTGATGAACTCGCCCTTCTCGTTGAGGGGCGCGTTCGCCTGCGCGACGTAGTGCTTGGCCTCTTCCATGGCCGACAGGTAGACGACCTCGTCGGTCACCTTGCCGTCCACGATCTTGCGGTACGGCGTCTCGATGAAGCCGTACTTGTTGACGTGGGCGTAAGTCGCCAGGTTGTTGATCAGGCCGATGTTCGGGCCTTCCGGCGTCTCGATCGGGCAGATACGGCCATAGTGGGTCGGATGCACGTCGCGGACTTCAAAGCCGGCGCGCTCGCGCGTCAGACCGCCAGGCCCGAGGGCCGAAAGGCGGCGCTTGTGCGAGACTTCCGACAGCGGGTTGGTCTGGTCCATGAACTGCGAAAGCTGCGACGAGCCGAAGAACTCACGCACGGCGGCCGCCGCCGGCTTGGCGTTGATCAGGTCCTGCGGCATGACGGTGTCGATCTCGACCGACGACATGCGCTCCTTGATCGCGCGCTCCATGCGGAGCAGCCCGAGCCGGTAGTGGTTCTCCATCAGTTCGCCGACCGAACGCACCCGGCGGTTGCCGAGGTTGTCGATGTCGTCGATCTCGCCCTTGCCGTCGCGCAGGTCGACCAGCGTGCGGACCACCTCGACGATGTCCTCCGGACGCAGGATGCGCACAGTGTCCTCGACGTCGAGGTCGAGGCGCATGTTCATCTTCACGCGGCCGACGGCCGAGAGGTCATAGCGCTCGCTGTCGAAGAACAGCGACTTGAACATGGCTTCGGCGGTTTCGACGGTCGGCGGCTCGCCCGGACGCATCACGCGGTAGATGTCGAACAGCGCATCCTCGCGGGACTCATTCTTGTCGACCGCCAGCGTGTTGCGGATGTAGGCGCCCACGGTGACATGGTCGATGTCGAGGATCGGCAACTCGTCGAAGCCCTTGTCCTTGAGCTTGTTGAGCAGCTTCTCATCGATCTCCTGGCCGGCTTCGGCGAAGATCTCACCGGTCTTGAGGTCGACCAGGTCCTGCGCGATGAACTGGCCGTAGAGGTCCTCTTCAACCACAGCGAGATGGGTGAGGCCGTTCTCGGCGAGCTTCTTGGCCTGGCGCGGCGAGAGCTTCTTGCCGCCCTCATGCACCACATCGCCGGTCTTGGCGTCGATGAGGTCGAACGTCGGCTTGGCGTTCTTCATCTTCTCGGCGTCGAACGGCTTCTGCCAACCGGTCTTGGTCTTCTCGAAGGTAACCGTGTCGTAATAGGTGTCGAGAATCTCTTCGGCATCCATCCCGAGCGCCTTGAGCAGCGACGTCACCGGAATCTTGCGGCGGCGGTCGATGCGCGCATAGACGATGTCCTTGGCGTCGAACTCGATATCGAGCCAGGACCCGCGGTACGGGATGATGCGGGCGGCGAACAGCAGCTTGCCCGACGAGTGGGTCTTGCCCTTGTCGTGGTCGAAGAACACGCCGGGCGAGCGGTGCATCTGGGACACGATCACGCGCTCGGTACCGTTCACGATGAACGTGCCGTTGGACGTCATGAAGGGCATGTCGCCCATATAGACGTCCTGCTCCTTGATGTCCTTGACCGAGCGGGCGCCGGTCTCCTCATCAACTTCGAACACGATCAGGCGAAGCGTGACCTTGAGCGGCGCTGCGAACGTCATGTCGCGCTGACGGCACTCGTCGACGTCATACTTCGGCTGCTCGAACTCGTACTTCACGAATTCGAGGGAAGCGGTGTTGGAAAAGTCGGTGATCGGGAAGACCGACCGGAAAACGGATTGAAGCCCCTCGTCGCCACGACCGCCCTTGGGCTCGTCGACGATGAGGAACTGATCATAGGAGGCCTTCTGGACCTCGATCAGATTGGGCATCTCCGTGACTTCGCGAATGCTGCCGAAAGACTTGCGTACCTTGCGGCGGCCGTTGAACGTGGTAGCCATACCAGCTCCTCAGTTTTCTCGATGTCTCGGAGGCAGATGTCCAAAGGCCCGACTATCAGCCGTCGGGCATCAGGACATCGGCCTTGGTGTGATAGTCCGGGCCTCGATGGGAGGGAGGCCCTCAGTTCCGCAACTAAAGCTCGCGCGGCCCTTGCGGGACCATGGTCCCGGAGCCGCTGTCTTGCGTCCCTGCCCGACCATCCAATCGTCGGGTGACGACGCCCCTTGTACTCGACACCGGGGCGGGAATGAGGCAGCGCGGATATTCCGCGCCGCCCCAGATCATGTCCGTAGACGAACTTACTTGAGTTCGATCTTGGCGCCGGCAGCTTCCAGCTTCTTCTTGATGTCCTCGGCCTCGGCCTTGGACGCAGCTTCCTTGATCGCCTTCGGAGCGCCTTCGACGAGGGCCTTGGCTTCGCCGAGACCGAGGCCGGTGATGGCGCGGACTTCCTTGATGACGTTGATCTTGTTGTCGCCGAACGAGGCGAGGATCACGTCGAATTCAGTCTTCTCTTCCACCGGAGCGGCGGCAGCGGCCGGACCGGCGGCAGCGACGGCGACCGGAGCGGCAGCCGAAACGCCCCACTTCTCTTCGAGCATCTTCGACAGTTCCGAAGCCTCGAGGACGGTGAGAGCCGAGAGGTCGTCTACGAGTTTGGCGAGATCAGCCATTTGAGTTCACTTTCGTGTTTCTGTGTCAGTTCGAACCGTGGAGGGCCAGGATGGCCCCACGTGGTAGTCATGCCTATGCGGCGTTGCCCTTTTCGGCGTGAGCCGAGATGACCCGTGCAACCGCACCGCCCGGAGCCTGCAGGACAGACGCGATACGCGTGCCGGGCTGCTTGAGCATCCCTGCGAGCGTGGCGCGAAGCTGGTCCAGCGACGGCATCGTGGCGAGCGCCTTGACGTTGTTGGCGTCGAGCCCGGTCTTGCCCATGGCGCCGCCGAGAACCACGAACTTCTGGTTCTTGTCGGCGAAAGCGGCCGCGACTTTCGGCGCGGTCATGGGATCCTTGGCGAAGGCGACGACGGTCGGGCCGGTGAACAGGCCCGAGATGTCGGCGTTGTCGGTTTCCTTCAGAGCAAGCTTGGCAAGGCGGTTCTTGGCGACCTTGATCGAGCCGCCGGCCTGCTTCATCTGCTTGCGCAGGGTCTCCAGGTCGGCAACGGTCAGGCCGGCGTTCTTAGCGACCACGATCGACCCGGCCGCCGCGAACGACGACTGGAGCGACGTGATAACGTCACGCTTTTCCGCTCTTTCCACTGCTAGTCTCCACATTAAGTCCACTGGATAGGTCGTGGACTTCTGCCAATTGCTGCCCTCCGTTTCGGGAGTGCAGCGGTTGATGCCTGTCAACCGGCTGACCGTCGGAGGGCGAAATGCCCCGTTGGCGGCAACTGGCCTGGTTCGAACCGGAACGAATTCCGGTCTTCACCCCATCTATGCGGGCCTCTTAAGTTTAGGCGCCTTGCGGCGTACCCGCAGTCTCGGACAGGACTTCTGCCGATCTCGCGATCGGCATCTCCGGCGACCGAGGCCGCCGGAAACTGGATGCGCCGGTCTTAGTGGACCGACGACGGATCGACATGGACGCCAGGGCCCATGGTCGACGAAACGGCGACGCGCTTCACGTAGGTGCCCTTGGCGCCGGACGGCTTCGCCTTGTTCACGGCATCCGCGAACGCCTTGATGTTCTGCAGCAGCGCTTCCTCGGAGAACGAGGCCTTGCCGACGCCGGCGTGCAGGATGCCCGCCTTCTCGACACGGAACTCCACAGCGCCACCCTTGGCGGCCTTGACCGCACCGGCGACGTCCGGAGTCACGGTGCCGACCTTTGGGTTCGGCATCAGGTTGCGCGGGCCCAGGATCTTACCGAGGCGACCGACGAGCGGCATCATGTCCGGGGTCGCGATGACGCGATCGAACTCGATCTTGCCCGACTGGACGATCTCGACGAGATCTTCCGCACCAACGATGTCGGCGCCGGCCTTGCGGGCCTCGTCAGCCTTGGCGTCCTTGGCGAACACGGCGACGCGAACGGTCTTGCCGGTGCCGTTGGGCAGGTTCACCACGCCGCGGACCATCTGGTCGGCGTGACGCGGATCGACACCCAGGTTGAAGGCGATTTCGACGGTCTCGTCAAACTTGGCCTTGGCACGTTCCTTGACCAGCTTGATGGCTTCTTCGACACCATAAAGCTTCTTGCGGTCGATGCCTTCGCGGATTGCGACGGTACGCTTACCGAGCTTGCTCATCTATCAGCCCTCCACCTGCAGGCCCATCGAACGGGCGGAACCGGCGATCATGCTCACGGCCTGCTCGACGTCGTAGGCGTTGAGATCCTTCATCTTCGCTTCGGCGATCGCACGGATCTGCTTCTGCGTGATGGTGCCGGCCGATTCCTTGCCCGGGAGCTTGGAGCCGGACTTCAGGTTCACGGCCTTCTTGATCAGGTAGGTGACCGGCGGCAGGCGGGTTTCGAACGTGAAGCTCTTGTCCGCATAAATGGTGATCACGACCGGAGTCGGAGCGCCCTTTTCCTGATCTGCGGTCTTGGCGTTGAAAGCCTTGCAGAATTCCATGATGTTGAGGCCGCGCTGGCCGAGCGCGGGGCCGATCGGCGGCGACGGCGTCGCCGAGCCGGCCGGGACCTGAAGCTTCAGGTAGCCAGTAATCTTCTTTGCCATGATACGTCCTTTCAAACGCTGCCCGGCGTCACCCGGGCGGTGAGACGCCGTGGTCCGGGACTTACGAGCGCCTGGCAGCGCCCTACCCTCCCACGGTTTTCCGGTAACCTCTCAGCTACCGCATCGGCTTACGCCGAATTCTTGCACTTCTACTTCGGTCGTGCTTTCGCGACGACAGGGCAGAACTCGAAGGTCAGACCTTCTCGACCTGGCCGTATTCCAGCTCGACGGGCGTCGGACGCCCGAAGATCGAGACTTCCACCTTGAGGCGCGAACGCTCCTCGTCGACCTCTTCCACAACGCCATTGAAGCTCGCGAACGGGCCGTCCGAAACGCGTACCTGCTCGCCAACCTCGAACGAGACCGACGGCTTGGGATGCTCGACGCCTTCCTGCACCTGCTGCAGGATGGCCATGGCTTCCTTTTCCGAGATCGGCATGGGCTTGTCGCCCGAGCCGAGGAAGCCGGTCACCTTGGGTGTGTTCTTGATGAGGTGGAACGCCTGGTCGGTCATTTCCATCTTCACCAGCACGTAGCCCGGGAAGAACTTGCGCTCGGCATCGACCTTGCGGCCACGGCGCATCTCCACGACCTTCTCGGTCGGGACGATCACGTCGTCGAACAATTCCTCGAGCTTCTTCTGAGCGACCTTCTGCTTGATGTCCTCAGCGACCTTGCGCTCGAAGTTCGAGTAAGCCTGAACGATGTACCAGCGTTTGGCCATGCCGCGCCGTAGCTCCTAGATATCCGTTTGCCGCGCTCAGCGGATCGACAGCATCAGCTGCACGAGCCAGGCGATAATCTGGTCGGCGGCGAGAAAGAAGACGCTGGCGAGAACCACCATGATCAGAACCATCACCGTGGAGATCAACGTTTCCTGCCGCGTCGGCCACGAAACCTTGCCAACCTCCTGGCGAACCTCTTGCAGAAATTTCAGGGGGTTAACGGCAGCCATCAGCCCTACTTTCGAAATGGCCTTGCGGCCAAAAACCAATAACCGCGCGAGTCACCCCGGGCGGCTGGGAAGCGGTATCTAATGGCTTGCCTGATCTATTGCAAGCCCCAATGACAGGCGCATGTCAACTGCTTCGATACCTCCAGACATCCGTCAATGCCCCCCTGCTTCGACCACGCCGCGGCGATCATAGAGTGAAGCCCGGGAAGCCGAACGCAGACTCGCCCAAACGGTCGATCTCGCCGGAGTTCCTCGCAGCGAGGAGGCCAGGCACACTGGAGCTGGAGCACGCGTGATACGCAGCAGCTCAGACTAGGCTTGGAGGGAGCTGCAGGTGGCAGGGGCAGCAGGACTTGAACCCGCGACCCTCGGTTTTGGAGACCGATGCTCTACCAACTGAGCTATACCCCTAAAACCTGCGGCCCTCCCTCTACTGAAAAGGACCGGCGTCCGCAAGGGGCTAGCACGCAGCCGCCCGGGTCCGACTACAACTCATCCTGCGCAAGACCACCCGTGATGCGGGACGCTCGCTCTGCCTTTGAGGTTCCAGAGGACGCACCCAGTCTTGTCGTAACAAGCGGCCTTTGCAGCGTGCCGCCGCGGATCAAACGCGGAGTGCGATCAGCAGCGCTGCCGTATCCGGGGCTCGAAGCCTGCCTGATCCTTGTGCAGATCCTGCTCGGCAGGGAGGCAGGTTGCCTGGGAATCACTCGAGAACTTGGTCAGTGTCGTTGACCAAGCGTAACGCGGCATGGCAGAAAGCCCCGCCCGCGTCCGGGGCCAAGATAAACTCCACTTGGGACTCTCCATCATGACTGACGAAACCTTGCTGGATCGCGCCCTGCAGCGCCTTGAGACCGCCGCGAGTCATCTGAAGATTGACCAGGACGTCATCGAGAAGCTGAAGTATCCGCGCGAGACGACCAAGATGCGGCTGCTGATCCGCATGGATGACGGATCGCGGAAGTCGTTTCTCGCCTGGCGCTGCCGCTACGACGATACCCGTGGGCCGACCAAGGGAGGCATCCGCTTCCACCCCGACGCCACCGAGGCCGAGGTCGAGACCCTCGCCTTCTGGATGACCTTCAAGTGCGCGGTCATGAACCTGCCCTACGGCGGCGGCAAGGGCGCGGTGCAGGTCGACCCGCGCCGGTTGTCCAAGTCCGAGCTGGAGCGGCTCAGCCGCGCCTACATGCAGGCCTTCTCACGCGTCGTCGGCCCGGATCGGGATATTCCGGCTCCCGATGTCTACACGAACTCAATGATCATGGGCTGGATGGCGGACGAGTACAGCCAGATCGTGGGCGCCGTTACCCCGGCCGTGATCACCGGCAAGCCGATCGCGCTGGGCGGCTCGCTTGGTCGCAACGACGCGACCGCGCGCGGCGGCTATTATCTGGTCCGCCATCTCGCCGACCAGCTGCGGCTGCCGGCCCAGCACCGTGTTGTCATCCAGGGCTTCGGCAACGCCGGCCAGTTCTATGCCCAGCTCGCCGCCAAGGACGGCCACCTCGTCGTCGCCGCTTCCGATTCCAGCGGCGCCATCCGCAGGGCGGATGGGCTCGATACGGCGGCGATGATCGCGGGCAAGGCCGCAGGCCAGTCGCTGGTTGCGCTGGCGGCGCAGTTGGGCGCCGAGGTCATCTCCCCCGAGGCGCTCATTGCCACCGAGTGCGACCTGCTGGTGCCCGCCGCGCTCGAGGACATGATCCACGAGGGCAACGCTGCGTCAGTGCAAGCCAAGGTGGTGCTGGAACTGGCCAACGGTCCCGTCACACCCGACGGCGACAAGGTGCTGGAGAGCAAGGGTGTCGTGGTGCTCCCCGATATCCTCGCCAATGCCGGCGGCGTGACCGTGTCGTATTTCGAGTGGGTGCAGAACCGGCAGGGCTACTACTGGGATCTCGAAGAGATCCACGCCCGTCTGCTGCGCATCGTGGAACGCGAGGGAGGGGCGGTCTGGGACATCGCCAGCGCGCGCGGCATCAGCATGCGTACCGCCGCGTATGTCCACGCGCTCGCGCGACTGGCCGGAGCCATCGAAGCGCATGGAACGCAGCCCTTTTTCGTGAGCTGACATCCCCAAACCCTGCTGCCTGAAGCACGGGGGGCACCTGTTGCCCCCCGATCCAGGAGCAGCACGCATCAGGACGTGTGTCGACGCAGCTCGATGCCCGCATTCCTGACGTGCTGCGCAGGGGAATCCCCGGCTGCGCGACTAGCGCTGCGGTGTCCGAAGCCTCGCGACAACACGATCAGCCATCGCCTCGCAGCGCGTCCCTGCGAATGGAAACAAGCCACCGAATGAGCCTTCCAGCTGTCGCTCCACGCCGGTGCGCAGCAGTCGGCGCGCGCGAAAGACCCGCGTCCTGACCGTCTCGGGCTGGAGGTCGAGTTGCTCGGCGATCTCCTCCACGCCGAGTCCTTCCACCTCCCGCAGGACGAAGACGGTTCGAAACGGCGGCGGCAGGTCGTCGATGAGCTGTTCGAGCAGGGTGCGTACTTCCTTGCGAGACATCTCGACCTCCGGATCAGGGGCATCGGGCCCGGGGAAGGGTATGACCTGGCTGCGCCCCTCGATATCGACCTGCTCGAGCCCGACGGTCGATCGCTGCCGCCGCCTTTGCGACAGTGCCTCGTTGATGGCGATCCGGGTCAGCCAGGTCGAGAACCGGGCGCCGTCGCGGAAACTGTCGAGGTTGCGGAAAGCGGCGATATAGGCCGCCTGGACCGCATCCTCGGCGTCGGCGTCGCTGCCCAGGATCGATCGCGCGACACGGAACAGCAACTGGTTGTGACGACGGACGAGCAAGCGAACGGCCGCTTCGTCACCCCCGCGAGCGAGCCCGACCAATTCGCCGTCGGCAAACTGGTCGAGGTCTCGATGAACGATCCGGACCAAACTCGGCGCAGTCCTCATCTCATCCTCCACGTTCGCTATGGAGCTCATGGCCCGACCATGAGCGTACCGGTCATGCCGGGGTGGAACTTGCAGAAGAACTCGATACTACCGGGCTCGCCGGCAACCACCGATGCAGATGTGCCGGGGGGCAGATCGACGTCGAAGCTGCCGTCCCGGGCAGTTGCCGTATGGCGGAACATATCATCATTCCGCCACACGACCGTATCGCCGGCCCGCAGTCCCGCCGGCACGGGCCCGAATTTCATCGCCGAGACGACGATGGTGTATTCCGCCGCAGCGCTCCCCCCGGGGGCGAGCTGCAGGGCAATCGCGAGGGCAAGGACCAGGACGCGCATGGTCACTTCACCTGCGTGGCCAGGTGTTCGGCATGCTGCTGGTGCTCGGTGAACAGCGTCAGTCCGGTGACCAGCAGCGCCTTGAGGTCGGCGTTCTGCGCGGCGGGAATCAGCACCGTACCCAGGGCCAGGTTCACCGCCTGATGGAAGGTCACCTCGTTCGCCACGTAGGCGACGTCGAAAGCCGGACCGTCCAGGGCGCTCAGTTCCTTGAGCTTGGCTGCGGCATCGGCGGCAAGCTTCTGGCTCGTCGGATTGTCCTCGGGAGTAACGCCGAGCTTGCCGAGCAGGGCCAGGGCCTCGTCGTTGACCGCCTTGTGGTCGCGCGCCATCAATTCGGCAAAGGCGATCACATCGGGGTTCTTGCTCTTCTGCAGCGCCTGCTCGGCCTCTGCGATGTCGAGCTGCCCGGCCGTGTAGGCGATATGCGCAATCTGCGCGTCGGTCGGTACATCATGGGCGAGTGCGGCGCCGCCGAGCGCCAGAACGGCGAGCATGGCGACGAGGGTTGATTTGATCATTGCAGGCTCCTGATGGGCGGAAACCCTCCGCCTCTGCCCATTGGATGCACGAACGACAGCCAGCGTTCCCGGCAGCATCAGGTTTCTGCGGTTTGACGCAGTGCCGTGCCCGCATCTGGCCAGACCGTGCGCTCGAGGGCCGATCGCAGGGAAACCAGGGCGGTCCGCAACGCGCCTTCCGGGACGCGAGCCGACAGCAGGCCGATCCGCCCCGACAGGTCGGCGGGGGACACGTCCGGCTGCATTGGCGGCGACAGGGTCCGTGCCTGTCGGCCGCCGGCAAGCAAGGTCAGCGCCAGCAGCCTTGGCGACAGGTCCAGGGCCTCGGAGGAAAACGGCGGCGCGTTCGCGTCGCGCGGCGGCCGCTGCGCCAGCACCGCGGCGAGCGCGCCGGCAAGCTTCGCCGCTTCGTCCCCCGCTGCAGCGGCATCCATCATTCCCATGTAGGTGCCGCCCATCTCGCCGGCATAACAGACTGAAGAACTGGCTTCGGCGGCGTCGTCTGGTGACGTGCAGGTCGACGCGATCAGTTGCTCCGCCTCCGCGACAATCCCGTCAAGGATGGCCCTGGCGCTTCTGATTGCATGGATCATGCCCACCCCGGTGCCGGCATACAGCGCCATGGACTCGAGGTCGCCCGTCGTGGAACGCAACGGAGAATCCGTACTGAACAGGTAGATCGGGCGACCATCCTCGTCGCCTATGACGACGCGCTCGCCCTCCACCTCCCGCCCCCGCTTACCTGCAGTCACGGCGCTCGCCAACACCCGCACCCGGGCACCATGCGGCCAATTGATGTGGAAGGTTTCGGTCAGCAGCGTGTCGCCCGCCTTCGCCGCGAGCAGACGGTGCTTGTGATGGTCGTGCGCGAACGACTCTTCAGCCGCCAGCAGCGCCGTCCCCAGCACGATCCCCTCCGCCCCAAGCGACAAGGCTGCAATGAGGTCGCCACCGGTAGAGAGTCCGCCAGCGGCCAGCACCGGCACCTGCACCGCGCCGGCCACCGCGGGCAATAATGACTGCAGTGGCGTGGCACCGCGGACATGGCCGCCCGCCTCGCAGCCCTGGGCGATGATGACCTGGGCCCCGGCCCGTTCCGCGTCGACTGCTTCGGCCACCGAACCTACCTGGTAGACGACGAGAATGCCCGCCTCCCGCAGCCGGCGGACGAGCCGCGTGTCGATGTCCCAGAACAGGGTCACGGCGGGCACCCGAAGCGCGAGAAGCGTCTCGACCTGCCGCGCCAGCAGGTCGCTGCCTGTGGCCGCCGGTATGATGTTGACCCCGAAGCGGTCGATACCGAGCCGGCGCAGCCGCCCGACCTCAGCGGCGATCAGTTCGGGCGACTCCCGCACCATGCCGAGAAAGCCGAAGCCCCCGGCGGCGGCGACGGCGGCCACCAGTTCCGACCGCGCGACGCCACCCATGCCCGCGAGGACGATCGGCCGGCTGCAGCCGAGCATGTGGCAGAGGGGATTGTCGGCAAGGTCCTTCACGACTCGCTCGCCGCTCCCTCGAGCAAGTCGCGCAGGACCAGTGCGTGATTGTGCTCGGTATCGCGGGCCGCGTAGACGAGTGTTACGTGATGTTCGTGTGACAGCCGACGGAGTCGCTCGAGGGCCTCGTTGCCAGCGAGTTCGGCCAGGTAGCGCCGGCGGAACTCCTGCCACCGTATGGGATCGTGGTTGAACCACTTCCGGAGCGCGGGGCTGGGCGCCACATCCTTCAACCATTCGTCGATCGCCGCATGCTGCTTGTCGAGCCCCCGCGGCCACAGCCGGTCGATCAGGACACGCACGCCGTCAACGTCCGCTGGCGGGTCATAGGCGCGCTTGAGTGACAGAGGTTCGACGCTCATGCTCAGGCATCCTCGTCGGTAGCGCCCGATCCGGTCGGGTCGCTGCAACGCATCTGGCGGAGATTCGCCCAACCTCCGCCGCGGGTTCGGCTCGGCGCGTGACGGCCAGTGGTTAGGAGACTAACGACCGGCATGACTTAACGCAATGCCGGATAACTTGTGGCTTCATTTGCCTTGACTTCTCGACACATCGAAATGGTCTAGCCGGCCGGTACGTTCAGGTAGCCGGCCTGCCCGTGAATGGCGCCGTTGCTGAACGTGACGCCAGGACACAGCTCGGCGAGCCGGCCTTGTGCCTCGGCGCCCGATAGACGCCCGGAGACGGCGGCGCGGAAGGTGTCGGCGACCGCGACCATGTCGCAGCGTTGTGGCGAGAGACGCATGGCGCCCACCCCAAGCTTCGACAGCGGCGACAGCTCGCCCAGCAGCGAGCTGTAGGTGCTCGACATGGTCTGTACGCCATTGAGGGCGAGGAACGGCTGGCGATCGAGCGTCTCGACCAGCAGCCCGTCGGGCTCCTCGCCGCAGACGAAGCGGCAATTGTCCTTGGTCAGTCCCTTGCGACGTGCGTGAGCGCAGCGGACGGAGATGGCCAGCGGTGCGCGGCCGAAAGCGAATACCTCGAGCTCGACGTCCGGCACCGCGGCCGCGATGCCGGCTATCGAGGCGGCCGGCAATTCAGGTGGCAGGCAGATGCTTGCCGCGCCTCGCCAGGCCAGCACCTTTGCCGTCGCCGCATTGTAGACGTTGACGAAAGGGCCGATGGCGTGCCGCCGTCCGGCGACGGTGTGGTGCGCGGCGATGTCGTTCGCCTCGATCTCCACATCGTCCCTTTGGGTGAGATCGTGCGTGCTGCGCTGCTCGCGGCTGAGGGTGATAAGCGCCAGCGAGGCGAGACGCACCGCCTTGCCGGCGCGGCGCAGGCGTTCGACCATCGCCGGCAGATGTTGTTCATGGAAGTGGCGACGCTTGGAGCAGACGACCTCTCCGAGCACGACGGTGTTGACGTCGGCCTCGTCGGCGATGCGCCGGTAGAAGTCGAGCCAGGTGTCGGTGTCCCACAGATAAAGGACGGGACCCAGGGTGAGCCGCATCATCGCCATCCCTTGTTGTAGGGGCCCGCAGTGGTCCGCAGTCCCTCGCTCATCGTCGAGAGGTCGGCGGCATCGGCTGTCGCGACGCCATCGAGGGCGCGTCGGAACTCTACCACCACCTTGGCCACATAGGCGCGACCGCGCTGCCGGCCCTCGATCTTCAGGGCGCTGACGCCTGCAGCAGCCAGCTCACCGAGGTGCTGGGTCACATCGAGGCTCACCGGATCCTCGAACAGATAGCCTGGCTCCCCATTTACGGCGAACCGACCCTTGCAGATGGTCGGATAGCCGGCCGGCTCGCCGGCCGGGAAGCGGTTGATTGTAAAGGCGCCGAGTTCGGACACTGTCTCGCCGCGATCCTCGTGATACCGGACGTGGCTGGCCGGCGAACACACCCCATGCATGTTGGGCGATCGGCCTGTGGCGTATGACGAGAGCGAGCAGCGCCCCTCCTCCATCACGCACAGGCCGCCGAAAACGAAGACCTCGGTTTCGCAGCTCACGGCTCGCGTCAGCGCCGCGACTTCGGCGATCGACAGGACGCGCGGCAACACCACCCGCTTCACGCCAAAGGCCTCGACATAGAATGCGATACTGTCAGAGTTGGCCGCCCCCGCCTGCACGGACAAATGCCGGCGCTTTTCGGGCCAGCGCTCGGCCGCATAGCCGAGCAGTCCGATGTCGGCGAGGATCAGCGCGTCGGCGCCCAGGCTGGCGGCGTCGTCCACCGCGCTGGTCCACAGCCTCTCGTTACCCTGGCGCATGAAGGTGTTGATGGCGACCAGCGTCCTGACGCCTCGGGGGCGGGCGTAGGCGATTGCGGCGCCGAGCTCGTCGCGCGTCAGGTTGAGGCCGGGGAAGTTGCGGGCGTTGGTCTCGTCGCGGAAGCCGCAGTAGACCGCATCGGCGCCCGCATCGACGGCGTCCCGAAAGGCGGCAAGCGTACCGGCGGGGCAGATGAGCTCCATCAGACGATGTCCGCCAGCAGCCGGTCACGGGCGATAGCGAGCAGCTTCCCGATCGCCGGACGCGCAGGGCCGCTGCGCGGCGCAAGGATCTGCGGCAGGTCGAGCCTTGTGTCGTCGAGCGCATTGCGCAGCGCCAGCGCCGCTTCCATGTCGCCTTCGATGCGGAGCCGGCGCGAGAAGAACTCGGTATCGCCATCGACCCTGCCCTCGGCGAGCGCGAGCATCACCAGCAGTGGACCGCTGATGGTGACATCGTTGCGCAGGAAGCGGCCGCGGCGGCGTACGGAAACCGATCTGGCTGCCGGGCGGACGCCGAAGGCAAAGGGGAGTTCCTCGGGCTCGAACACGAACTGGCTGGTGCCGTATTGGCCCAGCCGGTCGAACAGGCCGGGATGGGCACCCAGGACACGTCGCAGCAGGCGCGTCGCCAGCAGCTCAACCGCCGGTATGGGCAGCCGGCCGGCGACAAGAAGAGGCAGGGTGATGAAGGCCATGGCGTTGCACTCGCGCGAGCTAAGTCGGGTGCAGGCTAGAGCTTGGGCCGGCCACGTTCCTTGCGCCAGGACAAGGACGGCCGCGACGACATCGGCCAACACTGCGCGACCAAGCGGAGGCGTATGTGCCGGCTGACCTGCAGAACTTCGTGGCCCGCCTCGACCGCCTGGGGCTGGTCAAGACCATTACCCGCCCGGTTTCGCTGGTGCACGAAATGACGGAAATCCACCGTCGTGTGCTCGCGGCGGGAGGCCCCGCCCTGCTCTTCACCGCGCCGGTGCTGGCAGATGGTTCGGTGAGCCGGATGCCGGTGCTTGCCAACCTGTTCGGCACTCGCGAGCGGATAGCGCTGGGGCTGGGGCAGCACGGAGCGGACCTGGCCGGGCTTGGCGCTCTCCTTGCCGAGTTGCGGCAGCCCACGCCCCCGCGCGACCTTGCCGGCCTCGGCCGATCGGTACCGCTGCTCCAGGCTGCGCTCAACCTGGGAACGCGATTGGTGCACCGCCCGTCGGTGCAGGCAGAGGTGGCCCTGGGCGAGGCGATCGATCTCACACGGCTGCCGATCCAGTGGTGCTGGCCGGGCGAGCCTGCGCCGCTGATCACCTGGCCGCTGGTGGTGACCTGCTCGCCCGACGATCCGTCCGACATCAACGTCGGCATCTATCGACTGCAGCTGCTCGGCCGCAACCGGCTGATCGTGCGCTGGCTGGCACAGCGCGGCGGGGCCGGGCACCATCGTGCGTGGCGGCAGCACGGGAGGGACATGCCGATCGCAATCGCCATCGGTGCCGACCCCGCGCTGGTTCTGGCGGCCGTCATGCCGTTGCCGGAGGGGATGAGCGAACTGGACTTTGCCGGCGTGTTGCGCGGACAGCGGACGCGCGTCGGCCGCGGCCGGACGGTCGACCTCCCCATCCCCGCCGATGCCGAGATCGTCATCGAAGGCACCGTTTCGGCCGAGGAAACGGCCGAGGAAGGGCCGTATGGCGACCATACCGGCTACTACAATGCAGTGGAGCGGTTTCCCGTCGTGTCAGTCTCGGCGGTCACCATGCGGCGAAACCCGATCTACCTCTCCACGTTCACCGGTCGACCGCCGGACGAGCCCTCGGTGCTCGGGGAAGCAATGACGGAGATTTTCGCCCCGATCGTGAGGGCGCAGTTCCCGGAAATCCGCGACATCCACCTGCCCCCCGAAGCCTGCTCGTATCGCGCCATCGTGGTGGCGATCGACAAGCGCTACCCCGGGCAGGCGCGGCGGCTCATGCTGGGCCTGTGGTCGATGCTGCCGCAGTTCACCTATGCCAAGCTCATCATCGTGGTCGACCCCGACATCGACGTACGTCGCTGGAGCGATGTTATCTGGGCGCTGTCCACCCGTTTCGACGCCTCGCGCGACCTGGTCAGGATAGACGATACGCCGATCGACTATCTCGACTTCGCCTCGCCCCAACCCGGGCTTGGCGGCAAGCTGGGGCTGGACGCCACCAACAAGATCGGCCCGGAGACGACGCGAGAGTGGGGACGGCCGCTCGCCATGCCGGACGAGCTGGTGGCGCGGGTCGACGGGTTCTGGAACGAACTGGGACTGGGAGGAGCGCCGTGAGCCACCGCATCGTGGTCGGAATCTCCGGGGCGTCGGGGGCGGCGCTCGGGATCCGCGTGCTCGAACGGCTGGCGGAGATCGAGTGCGTCGAGACCCACCTGGTCATCAGCCGGTCGGCCGAACTTACACTTGCCCATGAGGTTGCGGCTGATGCAGCGGAACGAGTGCGGGCGCTTGCCGACGTGACCTACCCCAGCGAAGCAGTCGGCGCGGCGATCGCCAGCGGCTCGTTTCGCACGGCGGGGATGATCGTGGCACCGTGCTCCATGCGGAGCCTCTCGGCCATTGCGCACAGCCTCTCGGACAACCTGCTGATCAGGGCTGCGGACGTGCAGCTCAAGGAGCGGCGGCGGTTGGTATTGGTGGTGCGCGAGACGCCGCTGCACCTCGGGCATCTGCGGGCGATGGTCGCGGCGACCGAGATGGGAGCGATCATTGCCCCGCCGGTTCCGGCCTTCTATCGCCGCCCGGCCAGCCTCGCGGCAGTGATCGACGACTGCGCCGGACGTGCCATCGACCTGCTGGGGCTTGGCATCGGACCACAGGCGGACGGCTGGACCGGCGATCTGGCAGATCGGCCAAAGCGTTAGCAGCTACGGCGAGCGCCGACACCAGCGAGAGCAGGACGCCCGTCACATCGCCCTGGGCGAGGACCGAGGCCAGGCTTGCAGCGCCGACGGCCCGGCACCGACCAAGGGCCGGCCGGGCAGCCTCGGCAGTCTTCCGGCTGCGATCAGGCAACCAGGCGGGCGATGCGGACCTGCCAGAGGTCCGGTCCGCTCTGCTCGTATATCCACTCGAAGATGCCGGGATACTCGGCGCTGAACTGATAATACAGCGGCTTCGGGTCATGATCGTTGAGGAGGACGAAGGACTCGCCGCCGCCGAGGTTCTCGAAGGTGTTGAAGATCATCGGGTGACGCAGGCGTGGCGCAATCGTGCGCACGTCGATGGTCGTGTCGGTGGATTGGCAGTCGCTGCACATCAGGTAAGCGTCCTTGTTCGCGTGCGGCCGAGCAGTTCGTAGCCGCGATCGGTGATGCGGTCTGGCGTCCAGGGCGGATGCCAGATCAGTCGGATGTCCATCCGGGTAACCTCGGGATAGCTTTGCGCGATCTTCTTCCTGACCTCGGCCAGCACCATCTCGCCGAGCGGGCAGGCACGGCTGGTGAGCGTCAGCCGGACCATAACCGCCTCCGAACTGCGCTGTGCGCGGGTGACGAGACCCAGATCGACGACGTTGAGGCCGATCTCGGGATCAAGTACCTCGCGGAGGCAATCGCTGAGGCCCGCATCGAGCTGGTCATTCTGGAGGGGCATGTGGCTACCCGGATGGAACGACACCTACGCTACTCGACGCGCATGCCACCTCTTTGCGCTGGCACAAACTCGGTCGGCATTGGCGGGCGCGTTCACCGCAACTGGGCGCGCAGTCGCCCAGCTTGAACGCTCTAATGCGCGCTGCCGCGCCCACCCACGACACATAGCCCGACAGTTCCCCGAGGATGCGTCACCCCGGCGGTTGCAGCAGGCAGCGTGACGCAGTTAGGGTGCCCTGCCCTTAAACCGGGGAAGCGCCGCTTGAGCACGACCATCGACCGTAGCGTCGTCAGAACCATTCCGCTGTTCGAGCGCATGACCGATGCCGAACTCGATGACGTGCTGTCACAGGCGGCAAGCCGGCGTCACCAGGCGGGCACCGCGGTGTTCGAGCAGGGCCAGTCGGCCGATCATTTCTTCGTCTTGCTGCACGGTCGCCTGCGCGTGACGCAGGTGACGGCAGAGGGGCAGCAGATGGTGGTCCGCATGGTCAATCCCGGAGACCTGTTCGGAATCGCCCGTGCGCTGCGCCGGCCCGACTATCCTGGCACCTCCACTGCCGTGGTTGAGAGCATCACGCTCGCCTGGCCCATGACCGCCTGGGACGGCATGCTCGAGCAACACCCGGCCCTCGCCGTAAATGCGATGCAAACGGTGGGGGCGCGCCTGCAGGACGCACATGCCCGCATGCGCGAGCTTTCTACCGAGGAGGTGGAGCGGCGTGTAGCGCACACGGTGCTTCGGCTCGCCAACCAGTCGGGCAAGAAGGAGGCCGCCGGCATCCGCATCGACTTCCCCGTTTCCAAACAGGACATCGCCGAGATGGCCGGTACGACGCTCCACACCGTTTCGCGCATTCTCAGCGCCTGGGAAGACGCCGGACTGGTGGAGGGCGGAAGGCAGAAGCTGCTGATAAGAGACCCGCACCAGCTCGTGCTGATCGGCGACGGGCACGTGCCGGGCCTGCTGTAATCGACTCGTCGATGGCCAGGGCCACTTCGCGTTCCAGCGTGTTGAGCGGAATGCCGTGCTCCTCGGCCGAGTCGGCCAGCGTGTGGAAGACGCCGATCGGACAGCCGATGCAGTGCATGCGGAAGTCGATGAAGACGCCGATCGTCGTCGGCCAGCGTTCCATGATCTCGCTGACGCACAAGTCGGAGAACTGCTCGTAGCGCATCGCTGCGTCCTCCCGCCTTTCCAGACCCGCAGGCTAGCACGGGCCGGCGATCGGTCATTGCGCTGCCGCAAAGACAGATCGGGCGGCCGCTGCGACAAGGCGGGTACGCAGGAGACACGCAGATGACGGCGATGAATGAAGGAACCCGGCGGCGGGGCGGCATTCCCCGCGGGTTGGCGACGGAGGGACCGGCCGTCCTCTCCTATGGTTTCCGTCCGTTCTTCCTGGCAGCCGGCGTCTTTGCGCCACTCGCGATGCTCGTCTGGATCGCCGAGCTGACCCTTGGCTGGGGAATTGGCGGGACGACGTACGGTGCGCTGGCGTGGCACGCGCATGAGATGCTCTTCGGCTATTCGGTTGCGGCGCTCGCCGGCTTCATGCTCACGGCAATTCCGAACTGGACCGGCCGCCTGCCGGTCTCGGGGCGGCCTCTGCTGGTGCTGGTGCTGACCTGGCTCGCCGGACGTGTCGTGATGCTGGATCCTGACCTGGTAGGAGTCTACCCAGCCGCCGCGATCGACGCCGTATTCCTGCCGCTGCTCGCCGCCATCGCCGCACGAGAGGTCATTGCCGGCCGCAACTGGAAGAACCTCAAGATTCTGGTGGCGCTGGCAACGCTTGCGGCAGTCAATCTGACCTTCCACGCGGTCCTGCTCATGGGGGGCGATCCTGCACCCGTGTTCCGCGCCGGGGTGGCGGTGCTCATTGCGCTCGTGGGGCTTGTTGGCGGGCGCATCATCCCCAGCTTTACCCGCAACTGGCTGGCCAAGGCCGGGGCCAAAACGATGCCGGCGCCGTTTGGCCGTTTCGACATGGTCGCGATGGCGGTCCCGATCGTGGCGCTTGCTGCATGGACGATTGCGCCGGGCGAGTTGCCGACTGCGGCGACGGCAATTGCTGCAGCGATCCTGCAACTGGTTCGGCTGTGGCGCTGGCGCGGCGTCGCTGCCCTGGCCGAGCCGCTGCTGCTGGTGCTCCACCTTGCCTACCTGTTCATCCCGCTGGGCCTGGCAGGTATCGCGCTCGAGGCGGCCGGTTGGCTGAGCGGAGCCTCGGTCCTTCACATCTTCACTGTCGGGGTCATCGGCACCATGACGCTGGCGGTGATGACGCGCGCCACCCGCGGCCACACAGGTCGCAAGCTCACTGCGTCGAGCCTCACGTCGCTCAGCTACCTGGCGTTGCTGTTCGCGGCGGTCCTGCGCCCGTTCGCCGAATTGCTGCCCGAACACTATCAATTGCTGATCGAGGCAGCCGGAACCTGCTGGATCCTCGCCTTCGTCATGTTCGTGGCCGAGTACGGGGCGATACTGGTGATGCGCCGGCTGGGGTAAAGGCGGGGGGCGCGCCTAACGCAACGCCGGTTCCACGCACATCGCCGGCGCAAGGCAGATCCCTGCCCCGCGCCGGCGATCGGCAGCGATAGCCGAAGGACCTCAGGGCCCGGACACTGAGGTCACAGTCAACGTGACCGGCCGCCCGTCTTCAAACGACCACGGGATCGAGTCACCGACCGACACCCCGATCAGCGCGGTGCCCAAAGGGGTGAGGATCGAGGTGCGACCGGAGCTGTCCGCCTGGTCGGGGTAGACCAGCGTGATGTTTCCGACGACGCCGCCATCGGTTCGGTAACTCACGATCGACCCCATCCGCACCGTCCCCGCAGCGAGTTCAGCCTCCGGCACGATCCGGGCCCTGTCGAGTTCCCAGTACATCCGATCGCTTGCGGTCGCGTCGTGCCCCGACCCGGCCATGGCGAGCACGTTGAGTCTTCGGTGCTCGATATCGGTCAGGGTGATCGGCGGGGCGACCTTCATCTCCGGCAGGTCGCATGGCGAGAGCCGGCGCATGGCCTGCGCAATCCTCGACAGCATGGCGCAGCTTCCCCTGCCGTCATGGCAGGGAACCCGACAGGGCACCCTGGACCCGCTGGATATCCTCGAGCGACCGAAGCCGGATCGTCATCGTCGTCGTTTCGATAGGCGTTTGCGGCGGCAGGCGGTACTCGAGATCGGGGACGTGCTGCTTCGCCCAGGCCTTGAACCGGCGCAGCTTGTTGCCGCCCTGAGCTTCCAGCGTGAGTCCGTACTTGAATGTCGTCATTTGGTTTTCCTGGGTTCTGCCCGTGCCGAACCGATCGCGGTCGTCACGCGGCCTGAGGGTGTTGGAGGGCCGGAGGCCGAGACCGCCCCCGGGTGAGGTGCTTAGGTGTGAAGCGTGGAATCGGCGGCCTGGTGCTCAGACACGGCGGGTTCTGCGTCCCTACTGTCGGCAGATTCCCCGAGTGGCCCCGGCAGCAGCCAGGCGTCGTCGTCGCTGAACACGCATTCGATCTCGACGAGTTCGGTTTGCTGCGTGCTTGTCGTGTAGGAGATCGACTGCCCAATGCTCAGCCCAAGGAGCGCCAAGCCGCGCGGCACCCACAGCGAAAGGCTTTCGTCCTCGCCGCGGACTTGTGGCTCCCAGGTCACGACCTGCTCCTCGGACCGATCGCCGTCGAGCTTGAAGCGGACCCGGCGGCCAGCCGTCACCACATCGGGACCGATGTCGGTTGGGAGCATCACCACGGCTGAGCCGAGCTTGTGGCGCAGCAGGCTGGCGAATGGCGTGCGTGCACCGATCATGGTGCACATCATGCCCTGCAGGCGATCGTGATCGCTGGTGGTGATTACGGTGGGGTGATGACCGTGCATGGACCTTCTCCATCGAAATGAAGTGACAAGTCTGCTCGTTCCCTGACGGACCTTTGGTCCGTCAGGGCTCACACCCGCGCTTGTGTGCGCCGATCCTTATGGTCGTGGCTGTCGTTCAAGTCTGATGCCAAGCTGCTGGGCCCTGCCTGCCTTGGCCGGCAGGGCGTGGTTCACGTTTGACCCGAACCCCGCGACCGGAGGCCGCGTTCGGTGATGCTGCGATGTGCGGGTGTCCCTAAGCTCGTGCGGCGCGGCGCGCCGGGGGCTTAGGGCAAGAAGCCTGCTTGGCGGTGAGCCTTGCAGGCAAGCAGCGTCGATGTGAACTGGTGCTTGCTCATGGCTCCTACATAGCCCGTACGGCCAGAAGGTCAAGGGCACCCGGGCATGTTGACAATATCGGCAACCAGCCTACGTTACTCTCATGAACAACGCTCGCGACGCCCTCAGCATGGTTGTCCGCAGGACTTTGTCCGCGGAAGTCTATCGACCCTAGGTCCGGAGCGGCGCGCCCCGGGCCTGGGGCGCCTGATCTTGCGCGCTTTCCCGTCATTATGTTCCACACCGGCCGCACCTTGTGCGGAGAGGACGCTTTTTCATGACCACTACAACGCTGCAGGAATTCACTCTGTCGCCGGACATCGTACTGTGCGCGGACGACCACGACCGACTTCGCGATCTCGCGCATGCGGGCCTGAACATGGCTTCCACCGTCGCTGACGACCTGCTTTACGAGCTCGACCGTGCCAGCGTCCTTCCCCTGCAGCAGATGCCAGCCGACGTGGTGCGCATGGGATCGACCGTGCGCTATCGCACCAGCGACGGCGAGCAGCGCGAGGTCACGCTCGTTTTCCCCGGCGAGGCTGACATCGAGAGGAACCGAATCTCCGTGATGACGCCCATCGGTGCCGCACTGATCGGAATACAGAAGGGGCAGTCGATCACCTGGACCACGCGCGATGGCCGCAAGCAGGTGCTTACGGCGCTGCGTGTCATCCAGCCGGAGAACGAAATGCCCGACGACACGCCGGAACCGCCGTCAGCGGCATGACAAGCAGGAGGACCTGGGGCCAGGCGCAAGACGGCCAAGGTCCTCCACTCCCGCCTCCGGAACTCGACACCAAGCTGCCTATTGGGCGCCAGGACTCGCAGCGTTCGCGGTCATGGCCGCAGACGGCAAATCACCGGGCACCTGGCCGGGACGTGGCGGAAGATCGTGGCCTCGTACCCTGATGGCCGGAAAATGGAGCGGGTGAAGGGAATCGAACCCTCGTATTCAGCTTGGAAGGCTGCTGCTCTACCATTGAGCTACACCCGCACCGGCCTGCGCCAGCGCTTTTAGTTGCAGGCGGGCGCCCATGGCAAGCCCCTCGGAAGGACGCGACACCGCCTCGCCGACACCTTCCACACGTTCCGTCATGTCATGAAAAGGGGGTGGTGGGAGAGGTAGGACTCGAACCTACGAAGGCTTAGCCAGCGGATTTACAGTCCGCCCCCTTTGCCACTCGGGACACTCTCCCGGTCCCTTGGGAACCGCTGGCTTTCGCCAGGCGCCGAACCACCGTTCTAAGCGCGTGCGGTTTATGCTGACGCGCGCCGGACCTGTCAACACCGAATATGATGCACGGCACCGCTCAAACAAGAACCGCCGACCGTGGGTTGGCGTACCACGGTCGGCGGCAGTGACCTGCCCCGGCGGCTGGGGATCAGGTCTCAGGCGCGCTGCCCAGTTCGGGTCTGGGGCGGGCGCGCGCCGAACCGGTCAGTCGTCGTCGCCCTCATCATCGGAGTCGTCGCTGCTGTCGTCTTCGCCGCTGTCGTCATCGCCGCTGTTGTCATCACCACTGTCGTCGTCGGAATCGTCATCGCCACCGTTGGTGCTGCCCGTGATGTCGAAGACCGACTTGTCGCCGCCCGCGGCCAGATCCTCGGCCTCGCAATGGACCTCTCCCGTGACGTCGGTGCCGTTGAGGCCCGGAAGCGTGGTGGTGGTCTCGCTGTCGAGCGGGACGGTGGCGCAGTAGGCCGCCAGCGTCTCATGCGAAACGAGGTCTTTGATGCTGGTTGCCGCCATTGCGGGATGTGCAGCCAGGTGCATGAGCAGGATGAGCAGAGAGCTTGCTGTTGTGGCCTTCATTGTCGATCTCCTAGAGTGACGCGGTCCGATCTGCGAACGTGAATCACCTAGCAGATCGGGCCTTACCGCCTCCCGGCAGGCTCCGTAAGCCAGCCGTAAGCAACGACCGGGTAGCCTTGTTCGATGGATCGTCGACACATTCTTGTTCTGCTCTTCGCGCTCTCGGCCCTGCCGGCTACCGCCGCACTCGCCGACGATGACAGCGAGGACCATTCCGGCGATGATAGCCCGGACGACGGCGGCTCGGATCACGACGGAGAGGATGACGACGGCGAATCGGGCGGCAAGGACCACGACAGCGTGCTCAAGGCCGTCGAAGATGACGGTGCGCTGAGCCTCGAGCAATTCCTGCCGCTCTTCAGGCGCCAGCTCGAGGGCCGGGTCGTCGACGTATCCCTGACCGAGCGGCGCGGCGCGCTGCTTTTCGTCGTCACGTTCATCGATCCCGCCGGACGGGTTCGGCGGGCGCGCTTCGATGCCCGCACGGGCTATCTCGTGGAGCAGTAGGCGTTGCGCATCCTGGTTGTGGAAGACGACGACGGCATTGCCGCCACCATCCGGTCGGCTCTTGAGCTCGCGGGGTTCTTGGTCGAGCGCGAGGCCAACGGCGAGAACGGCTGGTTCCGCGGTGACAGCGAGGCGTTCGACGCCATCATCCTCGACCTTGGGTTGCCGGTGCTCGACGGCCTGACCGTCCTCAAGCGCTGGCGCAAGGCCGGCGTCGCAACGCCTATCATGATCCTTACCGCGCGCGGCAACTGGGATGAGCGCGTCGAAGGAATCGATGCCGGCGCTGACGACTACCTCGCCAAGCCCTTCCGCGTCGAAGAACTGGTCGCACGGACACGCGCCCTGCTCCGCCGGGCTGCCGGACACCCCTCGCCCATCATCGAGCTCGGCGAGATCAGCCTCGACACTCGCCAGGTGAGGGTCGCCAAGTCGGGACTCCCGGTACCCCTGTCCCCGCAGGAATACCGCCTCGTCAGCTACCTCATGCACCATCGCGGGCGCGTCGTCGGCCAGCCTGAACTGACCGAACACCTCTACCTGCAGGATACCGAGCTCGACTCCAACGCCATCGAGGTGCTGGTCCGGCGTGTCCGGCAGAAGCTTGGCACGGATGCCATCGTGACCCGGCGCGGCTTCGGCTATGGCATGGGCCTGGGGCCCGAATGAACGTCGGATCGCTCCGCCTCCGGTTGTTACTGCTCGCAGCTGCGTCGCTGATCGTGGTGTTGATTGTCGCCGGCTTTGCCTTCGCGTCGACATTCGCCGGTCACACGCAGCGCGTCCTCGAAGCGCGCCTGCTCGCGGAACTCAATCGCGTCGTCGCCCTCGTCGACGCGGCGGCGGACCAGCCCGGGCTCCGCCGGCCGATGCCGGACGCCCGCTATGAGACCCCGGCGGGCGGCATCTACTGGCAGATCCGCGATCCCGCAACGGGAGTGACAAGCCGCTCGCGGTCGCTGTGGGACGTCGTCCTCGCGCCGACCCCCCTGCCCACCGGAGGCGATACCGCGACTGTCTCATCCACCGGCCCGGACGGCCAGCGCGTATTGGTCGTGGGACAGAGTCTTGCGTTCGAACGCCAGTCGACCACCGATCGCCAGCTAGAGGTGATGGTCGCCGAGGACCTCGCCGACGTCGACGCCGCCAATGCGGCGTTCCAGTCGGACCTTGTCCGGTCCCTAGCCATTCTTGCGTTGATTCTCATGGCGACCTCGTGGGCCACGATCGAGCTCGGCCTGGCCCCGCTGGCCCGTATCAAGCAGGGCATAGCCCGGGTTCGGTTCGGTGGCGCCAAGTCCCTCAGCGGGGCCTACCCGTCCGAGGTCATGCCCCTCATCAACGAAGTGAACGAACTTCTGGAAACCCAAGAGCGCTCTATCGAATTCTCGCGCGAGCGTGCCGCCGACCTTGCCCATGGGCTGAAGACGTCGCTGACCTTGCTGAATGGCGAAGCTTTCGAACTCGAGCGTGCCGGGAACACGGCGTCGGCAAGACGCATAGAGCAATTGACCGGCTCGATGACCGCCACGGTCGATCACCAGTTGCGGCTGTCGCGGCTGCGCCATCGCGTCCGCGGCGATGGCCAGTCCACGCCGCTGGCCGAGGCTGTGCGCAAGGTGGTCGCTGCGGTCAAGGCAACCCCCGCCGGACGGCAGTTGGAATGGGAGGCCCTGGTTGAGGATGATCCGAAGGTTGCAGTGGATGCGATGGACCTGTCGGAGCTGCTCGGCATCGTCCTCGAAAATGCCGCCGAGTGGGCCCGGTCCAAGGTCGCGGTCGATGCCAGGCTCGAAGGCGAACGGGTGAGGCTTCTCATCATGGACGACGGCCCCGGGCTTGATGACGCTGCCCTCGCTACCATCGGTGAGCGTGGCAAGCGTCTCGACGAGCAACGCCCCGGAACGGGGCTGGGCCTCGCCATCGCCCGCGAGATCGTGTCGCTCAACGGCGGGACGATCGCGTTTTCCCGCGCCGGCGCGGGTGGCCTCGCGGTCGCGATCGAGCTGCCGTTCGCCCGGTAACTTGTGGCGCGCGGGGAAAACCGCTACCGCATCGGTCATGAGCCGCAACAAGTTTCCGCCCAAGCCCAAGTACGATCCGGATACCGGTCCGGTCTACCTGTATGGTCTGCATACCGTCCGCGCAGCGCTGGACAATCCGCGCCGCGAGAAACGCGCCCTGCTGGTCACGCCGAACGCCCTGATGCGGCTCAGGGAGGACGGCGGTGTGGTGGACATGAAGTACACCGAGACCACGCCCAAGGAGCTCGACCGTCTGCTCGGCACCGACGCGGTGCACCAGGGTGTCGCCCTCGAGGTCGAACCCGTCAGCCGCTTTGGCCTGGCCGACATCGCCGATCCACGGCTCGTTGTCGTCCTCGACCAACTGACGGACCCGCACAATGTCGGCGCCATCCTGCGCACGGCGTGCGCATTCGGCGCCGACGCCGTCGTCACCACGGCGCGCCACTCGCCCCGCGAAACGGGCGTGATGGCAAAGGCCGCGTCCGGCGCTCTCGACCTGGTACCGATGATCGAAGTGCGCAACCTCGGCGACGCCCTCGAGACGCTGAAGCAGCGTGGCCTGCATGTCGTCGGCTTTGATTCGGAGGCCCCTGCCCCGCTCAGGCCGCGCATCGACGACGTGCCGCTGGCCATTGTGCTCGGAGCGGAAGGCAAGGGGCTGCGCCAGCGCACGCGCGAGCTTTGCGACGAGATGGTGCGGCTCGACATGCCGGGGCCGATCAAGTCGCTCAACGTCTCCAATGCCGCTGCCATCGCCCTGTTCGCAGCCACTGCTGGCCGGCCGCAGACGTAGCAAGTCGCCCCACGCGGGTTGGAGACAGGCGGAGGAGGCTCCTCCGCCTGCTGAGAGGGCTAAGGGGTCGTGCAGCGCACCATCGACTTACCGTCGACCGTGATCGAGTCGGGACCTAACTGGGCGATGACGATCGACCTGTCGCCCACTTTCACCGTCGCCTTGCCATCAACCGCGGGGACCATGTTGATGATGTTGGGCAGTTCCGCTCCCTGACGCAGGCTGACGCTGGTGATCACCAGGTAGTTTGTACCCCCAGCCTGGTCGACCGTTCCACACGCCGCGTGATCGGGCGCCCACACGCCAAGGTATCCGATCTGGCTCCGGTCGGCTGACGCCGCGATCCGGGTGTCGGGCTTGAGACCCTCGGCCGGCAGGGTGCCCATGGCGGGCGTGGTCATCATCGGCTGGTTCGCCGCAGCGACTGCGGCCGCCGCGTCCGCGGCCCCTTTGGTCTCGGCACTCGTCGTCGCAGGAGCGCTCACAGTCGCGGGCGTTTCGGCTTTGGCTACCGCGGCCGCAGCATCGGCAGCGCCCTTGGCTGCTGCCGTGCCGACCCCTGCCGTCGCGGCTGGAGCGGCTGTCCCGGCCGCTGCGACGGCCGCCTCGGCTGCCTTCTGCTCTTCCACGGCCTTCGCTGCTGCGGCTGCCTCGGCCGCCTTCTTCTCCTCCGCGGCCTTCGCTGCTGCGGCTGCCTCCGCTGCCTTCTTCTCCTCCGCGGCCTTCGCTGCTGCGGCTGCCTCCGCTGCCTTCTTCTCCTCCGCGGCCTTCGCTGCTGCGGCTGCCTCGGCTGCCTTCTTCTCTTCCGCGGCCTTCGCTGCTGCGGCTGCCTCGGCCGCCTTCTTGTCTTCCGCCGCCTTGGCCGCTGCCGCTGCCTCCGCTGCCTTCTTGTCTTCCGCCGCCTTGGCTGCTGCGGCTGCCTCGGCCGCCTTCTTCTCTTCCGCGGCCTTGGCCGCTGCCGCCGCCTCGGCTGCCTTCTTGTCTTCCGCCGCCTTCGCCGCTGCCGCCGCCTCGGCTGCCTTCTTGTCTTCCGCCGCCTTGGCCGCTGCCGCTGCCTCCGCTGCCTTCTTGTCTTCCGCGGCCTTGGCTGCTGCGGCTGCCTCGGCCGCCTTCTTCTCTTCCGCGGCCTTGGCCGCCGCCTCGGCTGCCTTCGCCGCTGCGGCTGAGTCGGCCGCGGCCTTGTCCGTAGCTGCCTTCTCTTCCGCCGCCTTCTGCTCCGCAGCCGCCTTGTCCGCATCCGTCGGGGCAGCGGGCGCCGGCGTGGTGCTGGAGGTGGCTGGCGGTGGCGGCGAGTTATTGTCGCAGCCGGCCAGCAGCAGCCCCAGTGAAACGGCCACGGACAATGCCAGAAGGCGAATTCGTCTCATGATGGTTCCCTCATTGCAGATTCGTTGGGAGGCTTTGGGCGAGTACGCTTGTTCGGCTACGAATAGACCACCGGCCCCGCCGTCTCGCAATCGTTCGCGGACATTCAACCGCCAGCCACGGTCACGACCACGTTGACCGTTGCCGCGACGATCACCGTGTTGAAGAGGAATGAGAACACGCCGTGCAGCGTCACCCGTCGCCGCATCGCGCCGGATGTGATTGCCACGTCAGCCACTTGCGCCGTCATGCCGATCACATAGGAGAAATACAGGAACGCGTAGCCGTCGGGACGCTCGTGCCCGGGGAAGGCCAGTCCGCCCATGATCGCTTCAGGCGAACCCGCCTTGGCATCGAGGTAGTATTCATGTGCGTAGTGCAGCGCCGCCATGGTGTGCACCGTGAACCAGCCGAGTAATACCGAAACGACACTGACGCTGATTTCCAGCCAGTCGGCAGCACCGCCGTCGTTGAGCGTCAGGAACAGCGAACCCACGGCGACGATCACGACCACCACTGTCACGCCGAAGATCGCCGCCACCGGCGAGTCGGCATCGTCCGGCCGCTGCATCAGGAACTGCGCCGTGAGGGCGGGCAGTTCGATGGCGACCAGCCCCAGGTAGACGGCGAACATCACGTTTGCGCCCAGTGCAATCGCATAGGCCGGCGCCACCAGCGCCAGGGCCAACCCCGCGATCGCGCCAGCCACAACGCCGGCATAGAACGCAAAATGGCGCGGCAGCCGTCCGTAGAGCGCCGCGATCCTCCGCCTCCCTGCCAAGGCAAACCTCCCGGGAATCGCTCCCGCGGGAGCAATGGCGAACACGATGCCACAACCGTCGGACGGAATGCAGCCCAACGCAAGCCACGCGGGCGACATGAAGATCTGGAGGAACGCGCCAATCGGGCGGCGCTTTGCACTGCCAGATATCGAGAGATCAGCCCGTGCTGCAGTGGCTCAAGGCGATGACCTCGAGGCACCTGAAGCACCACCAGTCGCGGACCGGGTCGTCGGGGCGCTGCATCTACGCGCTCTTGATCGCGCCCGGCCCGGGAATGGCGGCAGGCGGGCACTTGCCGAGGATGATCATGCCCAGCACCTCGTCCTTGGTCACGTCCTTTACGCGGGCCGTGCCGACGACTCGGCCATTCTTCATCACCGCAACGCGATCGGCGAGGTCGAACACGTCGTGGATGTCGTGGCTGATGAGGAATATCCCGATCCCCTGCGCCTTGAGCTGCAGGATCAATTCGCCGACCTGCGCAGTCTCCTGGGGCCCGAGCGCTGCTGTCGGCTCATCCATGATGAGAATGCGGGCATTGAAGTGGATGGCGCGGGCGATGGCGACCGACTGGCGCTGGCCACCGGACAGCGACTTCACCGGCTCCTTGAAACGACGGAAATTGGGGTTGAGCCGGCCCATCACCTTGCGGCACTCCGCCTCCATGGCGATGTCGTCCAGGGTCCCCCATCGGGTGCGCAGTTCGCGCCCCAGGTAGAGATTGGCGGCAGCATCGACATTGTCGGCGAGTGCCAAGGTCTGGTAGATCGTCTCGATACCATAGGCCTTGGCGTCGCGCGGATTCGAGATCTCGGCGTCCTTGCCGTCGATGCGGATGGAGCCCGAGTCGCGCTGGTAGGCGCCCGAGAGCACCTTGATCAGCGTCGACTTGCCGGCTCCATTGTGGCCGAGCAGCCCCACCACTTCGCCCGGATAGAGGTCGACCGTCGCATGGTCGACGGCCTTGATGCCGCCGAAGGCAATCGAGATGTCGTTCATCTCGACCAGCGGCGCGCCCCGCGATGCGGCATCGGCAGAAATGGTTTCGGCGGTCATTGTTGCCTCCTCACTTCACGCGCCGGCGATAGACCTGGTCGACAAACACAGCGAGCACCAGGACAAGGCCGGTCACCACATCGGTGTATGCGGAATCCGCATTTAGCAGGCCCATGCCCGATTGCAGTGATTGCATCAGCAGGGCGCCGAGTATTGCACCATAGATGGTACCGATACCGCCGGCGAGCGAGGTGCCGCCGATCACCGCCGCGGCGATGACGTAGAGCTCGTTCAGCGTGCCGAGCGCGGTAGTCGCCGCATCGAGGCGGGCCGAGGCGATGATGGCGGACACGCCGACCAACCCACCCATCAGAGTGAACACCATCACCGTCAGGCGCTTGGTGTTGATACCCGCGAGCTCGGCCGCTTCCGGGTTGCCGCCGGTCGCAAAGACGTAGCGACCGAAACGGGTGCGCTTGGCGACGAAGGTCATGATCAGCCCCACGGCGATCATGATCAGCACCGGGATCGGGTAGCCCGTCTGGAAGCTCAGGCCATCAAGGCATGTCACCACCTTGTCGCCGGCCTTGCAGATGGCGAGCCCGGCCTTGGCCTCGACGCCCGTCGGAATGGGGATGTTGTTGTCGAGCGCAAAACGCTCGGCAACCTTGGGCGGGTAGAGATAGGAGTTGACCACCGCCGTGGTGCCCAGCACCGCCGCGCAACCGACCACCACGCTGAGGATTTCGGCCCAGACCGGCTTGGGCTTGAAGCCGAACTGCACCCGGCGGCGCCGCCCGCCGACCACGGCGATGCCGATGGCGACACAGGCGACCGCCGCCAGCACCCAGCTCCACACCGGCCCGATCGAGGCGGCCGGCCCGTTGCCGCCGATCAGCTTGAAGGTCTTGTCCATCGGCGCAACGGTCACGCCGCTGGCGATGAGGAAGGCGATGCCGCGGTATGCGATAAGGCCGCCCAGCGTGACGATGAAGCTTGGGATCTGGCCATAGGCGATCAGCACGCCGTTGAAGGCGCCGATGGCGGCGCCGAGCAGCAGCGCGACCAGGACCGCAATGATCCAGATGATGGGGTGCCCGACGCCGAGCCAAGGGCCGAGCTGGAATACCTGCAGCACACCCGCCGTGATTGCCACCACGTTGAGCATCGAGCCGACCGACAGGTCGATCTGGCGCAGCACGATAATCAGCACCATGCCGGTGGTCATCACTGCGATGACCGACGTTTGTACCAGGAGAATCCAGAGGTTGCGCGACGTTAGGAACGTGCCGCCGAGCAGCCCGCCGCCACCCGGGCGGAGAATGCCGCTCAGCACGTCGAAGCCGACCCAGATCAGGAACATCGCCGCGATCATGCCGAGCATGCGCGTATCGATCTCGGCCGCGCGAACCAGTCGCGTGAACAGGCCCTCGTTGCTGGTCGCCGGACCGGAACCGGATTGTTCTGCCATTCCCCACCCCCGGGGCCTGTCGTTGCCCCCCGGAATGACGGTCTCCCATCACCCGGACGATTTCAACTCCCGGCGCGTTGGCCGAGCACGGTACCGATATCAAGAAAAGGCCGCGCCACCCCAAAGGCGACGCGGCCGGAACGTCTCGGGTCAGGCTCGACCGATCAGTTGCAGGCCGGGACCGAACCGGCGGTCACGCCGGCGCAGGCCTGTTCCTTGGTGATGTGGCCGGCGTCGATCGCCACCTGGATGTTGTCCTTGGTGATCGGGGTCGGGGCAAGCAGGATGGCATTCATCTCGACGCCCTTCTTGCCGCCATTGAACTTGGTGACACCCGCGATGGAGGCGGGATCGGCGCCGTCGGCGAGCGCGAGCGCTGCCTTGGCCGCGACCGTTCCGAGGTCGACCGAGTTCTTCCACACGGAAACCAGCTGGGTGCCGAGCGCGACGCGGTTGATGGCGGCGAGGTCGCCGTCCTGGCCGGTGACCGGAACCGTGCCGGCAAGACCCTGGGCATCAAGAGCCGCCACCACGCCCGAGGCCATGCCGTCGTTCTCGGACAGCACGGCATCTACGCCGTTATTGGTCGAGGTCAGACATTGCTCCATGTTCTTCTGGGCGTTGTCCGGCTTCCAGCCGTCGGTGAAGGTCTCGCACACATTGGTGATCTTGCCCGCGTCCATGGCCGGCTTGAGAACTTCCATCTGGCCCTGGAACAGGAAGGTCGCGTTCGGATCGCCCTTGTCGCCCTTGATGAAGGCGTAGCGGCCCTCCGGCTTAACCTTGAGCATTTCCTGGGCCATGATGCGACCCACGCCGACATTGTCGAACGTGATGTAGAGCGCGCTCGGATCCTCGAACTGCACGTCGTAGGCGATCGACTTGATGCCAGCGTCGTTGATCTTCTGGATCGAGGGCAGAATGGCGTCGGAGTCGAAGGCGACCACGAGGATGACGTCCGGCTTCTGCGAGATCAGGCTCTCGATGTCGGCGGCCTGCTTCTGCGCCGAGCCCTGCGCGTCGGTCGACAGATAGGTGTCGCCAGCCGCTTCGACGACCTTCTTGATCGCCGCCTCGTCGGTCTTCCAGCGCTCTTCCTGGAACGTCTTCCAGGACACGGCGATGGTCTTGCCCGCGGCCATGACCGCGGTCGAACTGGCGGTGATCAGCACCGCGCCAGCCAGCAGAGTGAGAATCTTGAACTTCATGTGCAGAGCCCTCCCAGACCCCCTGCGGAACCTCCGGCGCACCATGAATCCCTGTGAGCAAACCGCACCGTCGTTCCGCAGCTTGTTTGTCGATTTGCCCGTGAGGTACGCACCCGGAACGCTGCATCAACTGCGTCCGCAAGTCAATCAAGACACCATCACACCAAGATATTCAATGCATTTCTCGTCAAGTCCGACTTTTGGTGGGGGCATTGACCGCCTGCCCGCCAATAGTTGAAATGGAAGGGATCGGTGGTCGGCGGGGTGAACAAACATGCTGGCCGCGATCAGGGGGAGAAACATGGGTGCTCGTCGTCTTGTGGCCACGCTGGGCGCGGCCGTCGCACTGTGGTGCATGGCCAGCCTCGCGGTCGTGGCCGGCCCGCGGCCCGAGCCGGCCGTGATGCTGCGCGACTGGTACTACCTCATGAACGAACTGGTGCGTCACACGGCGACGTATTCGCCGCCGGTGGCCAGCCGCTCTTTCGCCTACCTGGGCATCACCGTGTTCGAGGCTGCGGTAGGCGGCTCCGACAAGCTCGTCTCGCTTGCCGGCCAGCTCCCCGGTCTGGATGTGGTTCCGCAGCGCGAACCCGGGGCCGCCTACGACGAGACGGTAATCACCAGCGCCGCACTCTCGGATGCCATCGTCCACTATTTTGGCAACACGGGTCCCACCGGACAGCGTTCGATCCGGAATGCGCAGGCCAAGTGGCGCGCCCTCGCGATCGACGGCGTTCCCGCCGACGTCGTGGAGCGCAGCGAAGCCTTCGGCAGGGCCGTTGCCGATGCCATCTACGACTGGTCCCTGAATGATGGCGGCGCCACCATCAGCAACATGGGTTTCCCGTACGAACTCGACCTGCCAAAGGGCGAGGACAAGTGGGTGCCGACCAGCCTCGTGCAACAGCAGCAACTGCCGCTCCTGCCCGACTGGGGCAACAATCGCACGTTCGCCACCCCGACCGGCGCTGCCTGTGCCACGCCGGGCAACCCCGCCTACAGCACCGAGGTCGGGTCTCAGTTCTACAAGGAGGCCAACGAGGTCTACGAGGCCGTCAAGAATGCCACGCCCGAGCAGGTCGCCATGGCGCGCTTCTGGTCCGACGACCCGATGCTGTCGATGACCCCGCCCGGACACTGGGTGTCAATCGCCTTGCAGGTGGCGGAACGCGCCAACCTGCCGCTCGAGGACAGCGTGGACCTGCTGGCGCGCATGGGGATGGCCATGTCCGACGCCTTCGTCGGCTGCTGGCACGAGAAGTATGTCTACAACCTCTTGCGCCCGGTCACCTACATCAAGCGCCTCATCGACCCCAAGTGGGAGCCGATCCTGAACACGCCGCCCTTCCCGGAATATCCGAGCGGCCACAGCGTCGTTTCGGGCGCCATGGACACGGTGCTGACGGCGTTCTTCGGCGACCACTATGCCTTCGAGGACAAGACCGGCTCTCCGGACGGACGCAATCCGCGCAAGTTCGGGAGCTTCCACGAGGCTGCCGAGGAGGCTGGCATCTCGCGGCTCTATGGCGGCATCCACTTCCGCGCCGCCATCGAGGACGGCCTCGCGCAGGGACACTGCATTGCTGCCTACACCGTCGCCCTCAAGACCCGGAAATAGCCCATGCGCACGCTGCAATCTGTCACGATCGCCCTGACCCTGGCGCTTTCCGGTCCCTGCTTTCCCGCCATGGCGCAGGTCCCGGTGGTGCCCGCCTATGTCGACGAGACATCTGCGTCCGGCATCACCACCAGCTACGATGGCGACTGGTTGTTCATCGTCGGCGGCGGCGTCGCCGCGTTCGACTGCAACGACGACGGCTATCCCGATGTGGTCCTGCCGGGCGGGGAGTCGAAGGCCCAGCTCTATGTCAACACCAGCAAGAGGGGCGGCAGCCTGAGCTTCGAGCCACAACCGAGCGGGGTCGAGCTCGACAGCGTCAGCGGAGCCTACCCGGCCGATATCGACAGCGACGGTATCACCGATCTCGTCGTGCTCCGGGTCGGCGAGAATGTGGTGATGCGCGGACTCGGCGCCTGCCGGTTCGAGCGCGCCAACGAGGCGTGGGGCTTCGATGGCGGCGACGCCTGGAGCACATCGCTGGCGCTCACCTTCGAGAAGGGCGCCAGCTGGCCGACCGTTGCGATCGGCAACTATGTCGACCGGCACGAGGATCTGTCGCCGTGGGGCTCGTGCACCGACAACTGGCTGCACCGACCGGGCGATGCCGGCCGGTTCGCCGCCCCTCTGCCGCTCAAGCCGAGCTTCTGCGCGCTCTCCATGCTGTTCACCGACTGGGACAGGTCGGGGACACCCAGCCTGCGGGTTTCCAATGACCGGGAGTACTACGAGGGCGGCCAGGAGCAGATGTGGCGCGTCCTGCCGGGCCAGCCCCCTGCCCTGCTGACCCCGGCTGACGGCTGGAAGGCGTTGCGCATCTGGGGCATGGGCATTGCCAGCTACGACCTCGATGGCGACGGCTACCCCGAATACTTCCTCACCAGCATGGCGGACAACAAGCTGCAGACCCTGGCGGCCCCCGGTCCGAAGGCCGACTTCAAGGACGTCGCCTATGCCAGGGGCGTGACCGCCCACCGCCCCTATGTCGGCGACGACCTGCGTCCCAGCACTGCCTGGCATCCGGAATTCGAGGACGTGAATAACGACGGACTGGTCGACCTCTTCGTTACCAAGGGCAATGTGGACCAGATGCCGGACTTCGCCATGCGCGATCCGGACAACCTGCTGCTGCAGGGAGCGGACGGCAAGTTCGTCGAGACCGGCGATCAGGCCGGCATCGCCAACAACGGCAATTCCCGCGGCGCAGCGCTGGCCGATTTCAACATGGACGGGCTGCTCGACCTTATGGTGGTCAATCGCCGGTCTGGCGCCCAGGTGTGGCGCAACACCGCTGCGGGCGATGCCCACTGGATCTCGCTCGAGCTCAGGCAGCCCGCCCCCAACGAGGATGCCATTGGCGCCTGGGTCGAGGTCAGGCGCGGCGATGCAGTGATGCGGCGTGAACTGACAGTCGGCGGCGGCCATGCCGGCGGACAGCTGGGCTGGCTGCATTTCGGCCTCGGCGACCAGGCGAGCGCCAGCGTTGCGGTGATCTGGCCCGACGGGTCCCGCAGCGAGTGGACCGACCTGCCGGCCGACGGCTTCTATGTGCTGGAGCGCGACAGGCCTGCCGCTCCGTTCACCCCGCGCGGCTAGCATGCCCTCGCCGCGACAGACAGGAGGACGGCGCGTGCGTTTCCCCGGGATGGGCGGGTTGATCCTCGCCCTCATGATCGCCGGCCTGCCGGTCACTCCCGCGTCGGCCGGCGAGGCGGAGGGGGTAGTGGCCTACCAACTGGGCGACTTCGCGACCGCGATGCGCGAGCTGCGCCCGGCGGCCGCAGGCGGCAGCGTCAGGGCCCAGACCATTGTCGGCTACATGTTCGCCACCGGACAGGGCGTGCCGCAGGACGCGGCGGAGGGTCTGAAATGGCTGGGCGCCGCGGCAGCCAGGGGGGATGCCGAGGCGCAGTACGACTTGGGCTACCTGCACGATGCCGGCATGGGCGTGCCCAGGAATCCGGCCGAGGCGGTCAAGTGGTATCGCCTCGCCGCCGAGCAGGGCCGGGCCGACGCCCAGTACAATCTCGGCGCCATTCTCGAGGAGGGTGGCGACGGCGTGCCGCAGGACTATGCCGAGGCGGCGGGCTGGTTCCGGCGGTCCGCCGAGCAGGGCGATGCCTTCGCCCAGGCCGACCTGGGCCTGCTCTATATTCGTGGCCGCGGCGTGCCGCAGGATCTCGCCCAGGCGCGGGAGTGGCTCCAGCGCTCGGCGGCCCAGGGCTACGCGCCTGCCCAGTTCAACCTGGGCTACATGTACTTCGAGGGCCATGGCGTGGACCGCGACGAGGCCGAAGCCGTCCGCTGGTTCAGGCTGGCGGCCGATCAGGGCCACGCTCCCGCCCAGTTCAACATCGGCATCGCCCTCCACCTGGGCAGGGGCGCCGCCCCGGACGACGTCGAGGCCGCCAGGTGGTTCAAGCTGGCCGCCGACCAGGGCTACGCCCCGGCGCAGGCCAACCTCGCGATGCTCTACGATCACGGCCAGGGCGTACCGCAGGACGATCGCCAGGCCATCATCTGGTATTCGCTCGCCGCCAACCAGGGCGATGTCTACGGGCAGTATGGCCTGGGCGCCATGTACCGGAACGGCTATGGCGTGAGTCCGGACAATGTCATGGCCTACATGTGGACCCACCTTGCCGCCCAGCAGGGGCTGGCAGTGGCGATGAAGGATCTCGACACGCTTGACCGCCAGGATGTCCCGGGCCGAGATCGAACGTGCCCGGGCCCTTGCCACCGCCTGGGTCCAGCGCTCCCGCGCCGCCCCCCAGCAATAGCCCTTGGTCCGCGTTTACTGGACGCTTGAAAACGCTGGGCGGCGACTGGGGTATGCGCTGTGCTCTGGGTAGCCGGAGGCGATGCCTGTGCGAACGGGCTACGGCGGTTACCCTCAGTTGCCCGGATCGCGATCTATCAGATCTGGTGGTGGCTGAAGGCGCGCAAGGCCGTGAAGATCATGGTGCCGGCAGCAGGATTTGAACCCGCGACCCACTGATTACAAATCAGTTGCTCTACCAACTGAGCTATACCGGCCCGGCGGGGTCGATAGCACCCGATCACCCGGGGTGCAAGCGTTGCGGCCGGCCCATCGGGGCGTGCAGATCAGGGCCCTGCCCCGCGCTTCTTCCAGCGCTTGAGGACCATGTCGCGTTTCAGCCGCGACAGCTTGTCGAGAAAGAAGACGCCATTCATCTGGTCGATCTCGTGCTGCACGACGCGTGCCGGCAACCCCTCGAACCGCGCCCGCTGACGCACACCGTCCGCATCGTCCCATGCCACCTCGGCCCAGGCCGGTCGAACGATCTCGACCTCGACGCCCGGCATCGCTACCGATCCCTCGGGGCCGGGCACGCTCGCTTCGGCCAGCGCGACGATCTCGGGATTGTACAGCACGGCATAGTTGCGCCCGGCCGGATCCGGGTCCGTGCTGATCACGACCACGGGCGCGACGGCCCCGATGTGAACCGCAGCGAGCCCATAGGCATTTGCCGCCTCCGCGGCCTCCAGCAGCCGCCGGCCGATAGCCCTGAGGCCCTCGTCGACGGCGCGCGGCTCGGCCCGGCGCTCGAGCCGGGCATCGGGATAGCCGACGAGCACCTAGAACAGGCCGCCGCGACCGAGGTTCATATCGGTCGCCGCCGGGTCCTGGCCGGACTGGATTGCCTGGAAGGCATTGGAATCGACGCCGATCACCGAGGTCACGAGGTTGGGGCCAGTGCCGGGCTTAAACGCCTCGTAGATGGCCTGGTCGCCGCCATTGGCCTTCACGCCGGTGCCGGGATCGATCCAGACCTGGGTCATCCCCCCCGGCATGTTGAATGGGGTCGGCGGTTCGCCCTTGAGCGCATCGGCCATGAACTCGGTGAAGATCGGCACCGCCATCTCGCCGCCCGTCGCCTGCTTGCCCATGTTCCGCGGCGTGTCGAAGCCGACATAGACGCCCACCGCCAATTCAGGTGTGAAGCCGATGAACCAGGCATCCTTGTAGTCGTTCGAAGTGCCGGTCTTGCCCGCCACCGGTCGGCCCAGCACCTTGGCGCCGGTACCCGTGCCGCGCTGCACCACGCCTTCCATCATCGAGGTGATCTGGTAGGCCGTCATCGGGTCGAGCACCTGCTCGCGATTGTCGATGATCAGCGGCTCGCCCTGGCTGTGCCAGCCATCGGCCACGCAGCCGTCGCAGATGCGTTCGTCGTGCCGGTAGATGGTCTTGCCGTAGCGGTCCTGGATGCGGTCGATCAGCGTCGGCACGATCTTGCGGCCGCCATTGGCGATGGTCGCATAGGCCGAGGTCATGCGCATGTCGGTCGTCTCGCCGGCGCCGAGCGCCATGGCCAGCACGGGGTTCAGGTCGTCGTAGATGCCGAACATCTTGGCGTAGTCGGAGATCAGCGGCATACCCAGGTCCTGCGCCAGCCGGACGGTCATCACGTTGCGGCTGCGCTCGATGCCGCGCCGCAGCGTCTGCGGGCCGTAGAACTCCTGGGCGTAGTTCTCCGGCCGCCAGATCGAGCCGTCGGCGTTCACCACTTCCACCGGCGCATCCAGCACCACCGAGGCCGGCGTGTAGCCGTTGTCGAGGGCTGCAGAATAGACGATCGGCTTGAACGACGAGCCCGGCTGACGCATGGCCTGCGTCGCGCGGTTGAACTCGGACTCGGCGTAGGAGAAGCCGCCTACCATGGCCAGCACGCGTCCGGTGCGCGGATCCATGGCGACGAGCGCACCCTCGAGTTCAGGGACCTGCTGCAGCGTATAGGCGCCATCCTTGTCCGCGACCTTCGAGACATAGATCACGTCGCCCGGCTTCAGGATCGTGCCGAGCTTCTTGCTCACCCACTTGACGTCGGGTCCGGACACCATGCCGGTCGTTCGGGCGGAGACGACCTTGCCCTCGACATCGGTCTCCGGCCGCAGCCCGATGCGCGCGTCGTTGGCGCCGACCTCGAGCACCACGGCGAGCTGCCACTCCGGCACGTCGCTGAGCGGCTTGACCGCATTCACGGCGACGCCCCAGTCACCCGAAATGTCGACCGTCGCCACGGGCCCGCGGAAGCCTTCGCCGTGATCGTACTTGATCAGCCCATCCATCAGTGCCTTGCGGGCATATTCCTGCAGGTGCGGATCGAGCGTGGTGCGCACGCTGAGGCCGCCGCCATAGAGCTCGGCCTCGCCGTAGAGCTTGCCGAGCTGGCGGCGCACTTCCTCGGTGAAGTACTCGGCCGAATAGAGCTGGCTGCCCGAGCTGCGCGGCTTGACGTTGAGCGGTTCGGCCTTGGCCTTTTCGGCATCCGCGGCGGTGACGTAGCCGTTCTCCACCATGCGGTCGATCACCCAGTTGCGCCGCTCGATCGCCTGCGTCGTGCGGCGGAACGGGTGGTAGTTGTTCGGCCCCTTGGGCAGCGCCGCCAGGTAGGCCGCCTCGCTGAGCGTCAGCTCGTAGAGGGCCTTGTCGAAATAGTTCAGCGCTGCCGCGGCGACGCCGTAGGAGTTGAGGCCGAGGAAGATCTCGTTGAGGTAGAGTTCGAGGATCTTGTTCTTGGAGAACGTCGACTCGATCCTGAGCGCAAGGATGGCTTCCTGGATCTTGCGGTCCCAGGTTTGCTCCGAGGTGAGCAGGAAGTTCTTGGCGACCTGCTGGGTGATGGTCGAGCCGCCGCCCTGGATGGAATCGTTCCCGTCGATGCGCGCCATGATGTTGTCGCGCAGGGCGCGGACCACCCCGTCCACGGCAATGCCCGAGTGCTTGTAGAAGTCCTTGTCCTCGGCCGAGATGAACGCGTCGATGAGCAGCGGCGGAATCGTCTCGATCGGCTGGAACAGCCGACGTTCCCTGGCATACTCGGCGAGCAGCGTACCGTCGGCGGCATGCACGCGCGTCGTCACCGGCGGCTGGTAGTCCTTGAGAACGGTGTAGTCCGGCAGGGTCGCGTTCAGCTGGTTGAGATAGACGGCCGCCACCGCGACTGCCCCCAGCGCACAAAAGACGCCGAAACCGAACAGCCAGCCTAGAAGTCTGAGCATTAGGACCTGAACCTTGGATCGAGCGCCTCCGGAGAGGCCGGATCAGGCGCGATAGACTGCGGAATCATACCAGACAAGGGCGGAAATGTGGACGGAGCCGGGTTTTCAATAACCTGCGAGCCAGCGTGGCCAACACGTCACTGCGTCGCCGCGAGTGTCTTCTGCGTCTGCTCGAAGTAGTCGGCGATGCCGCGCGCCAGCCCGTCCACCACCCGGTCGCGCCAGTCCGACTTCTGCAGGTTCGCGATGTCGGCCGCGTTGGACAGGAAGCCGAGTTCCACCAGGATCGAAGGCACGTCCGGCGCCTGCAGCACGAAGAAGTCCGCCTGCCGTACCGGGAAGCGCCGTAGCGTCACGCTCGGCTCGAGCTGGTGGATCAGGGCCTCGGCGGCGAGATAGCTCGACTTGCGCGTCTCGCGCCGCATCAGGTCGACCAGGATGTCCATGACAGCCGGTGTTGCCTGCGGCACCGCGAACCCCGCAACGATGTCGTAGCGGTTCTCACCGTCGGCCAGCACCTTGTCGAGCACGTCGGTGGCGTTCTCGTCGCGGGTGTAGACACTGGCTCCCCGGATATCGGCCTGCTGGAAGCTGTCGGCGTGCAATGAAATGAACAGGTCGGCCTTATTCTGGCGCGCCAGGTCGACGCGCTCGTTGAGGGTCAGGTAGGTGTCGTCCTCGCGAGTCAGCGCCACATCGAAGCGGCCGGAATCGATCAGTACCTTCTGCAACTGCAGCGCGAAGGCCAGCGTGATGTCCTTCTCGTGCACCCCGTTCGGGGCGGACGCGCCATTGTCGATGCCGCCGTGCCCGGGATCGATCACGACCAGCGGCCGCGTCGCCGCCGCAGGGGCGTGCGTGCCCGGATCGGTCGAGGGCGTCGCCGGCGCGCTGCCCTGGTTGGCGATCGAAGCGGCGAGGTCAGCCGCGACCTTTCTCGAGAACTCCTCCTCCGTCGCGGGAATGATGTCGACCACCAGGCGCGCCGGCTGGTCCGCCACCGCGTCGAGGATGTAGGCCTGCTGCACCTGCGCCGGCTTGTCGAGCGTCAAGGTCGTGCGAGCGCGGCCCTTCTCGGCCATTTCCACGGTGTAGCTCGAGACGATCCCCTTCCCGGCCACGTCGGCCGGCGCGAGGATCTTGAGGTCGAATGCCTTGACGTCGATGGCGATGCGATCGGGCTTGTCGAGCGTGGCGATGGCAAACTCGGTGGGCCCGCTCAAGTCAATGATCAGCCTCGCCCGTTCCGGGGTCGCCGAGACGCGGGCATCGATGACGTCGGGATAATCTTCGACCGATTCGAACTGCGCATGCGCCGGCACGGCCGTGAACAGGCTCGCGACGATGATCAGCAGGACCTTCGCAAATCTCATGAATCCGCCGGCATGACCGTCGGAGCCGGCAGAATCCAACAAGGCGAAAACGCTCCCCTGAACCAACTCGTTCGCACCAGATCAGTCTGGCGATTCTGCGGCGTTACGGCGCGGAAGTCGATATTGCAAGAATGTGATCGTCTCCGGACTCGTGCGTACGCAAGCGTTTGGAGTTTCCTGTTGCCAATTTGCGGCAACAACCCTAAAGCCATCTTGAGGCGGCCTGCTGTCCCCACCATATGCCGGAGCGGCGCAATCGACGCCCCTGGCCCCGGCGGGTGGTAGCGGCGGATCAGTGTTCGTGGTCCGAAGTGCGGCACATTTGGCGTCTCGCGATTGAATCTCGGTCCCTTGGGGGATCGAAGGACCGGCGGCAAGTCTGCTGGCCGGTTCTCAAGGAAGAGGTCTGATGGCGACCGGACAGGCAAAGAGTGACGCGATCCCGAACAGCGGTTGCGCTTTTGTCTTCGAAGTCCCGGCTGTCTTCGCTCTCCAGTCTCGCCGCGGCGCCAGCGCCGCAGCTATTGCCGGCGCTGATCGCGCCACTTTCCTAGAACCATTCGCCTCGCATGGCGCCACGCTAGGAGGACCGGCTCGCCGGTTCATCCGTGTCGGCGCGCGAAGGCGCGGAGACTTGGCCTATGGCTACAAAGCGCATGTTGGTGGATGCCATCCACCCGGAAGAAACACGGATCGTCGTCACTAGCGGGAATCGTCTCGAAGAGTTCGATTTCGAATCTGCCACCCGGCGCCAGCTGCGGGGCAACATCTACCTGGCCAAGGTGACGCGCGTTGAGCCGTCCCTGCAGGCGGCGTTCATCGAGTATGGCGGCAATCGCCATGGCTTCCTTGCCTTCTCGGAAATCCATCCGGACTACTACCAGATCCCGGTGGCCGATCGCGAAGCCCTGCTGCGCGAGGAGGAGGAGCACGACGACGACGACCACGATCACGCCCCTGCCCCGGCACCGGCGGAACAGGCGGCCGACGATGATCACGCCGATGAAGGCGACGAGGCCAGCCATATCGAGCAGGCGCCGACCAGCAACGAGCCGGTGGAAAGCGTCGGCGGCAGCGACGCCATGGACGACGTGCAGGAACGCCGCCGTCCTTCGCAGCGTCGGCACCAGTACAAGATCCAGGAAGTGATCAAGCGCCGGCAGGTGATGCTGGTGCAGGTCGTCAAGGAAGAGCGCGGCAACAAGGGCGCTGCCCTCACCACCTACCTGTCGCTCGCCGGCCGCTACTCGGTCCTGATGCCGAACACCGCACGTGGCGGCGGCATCTCGCGCAAGATCACCAATGCCGCCGACCGCAAGCGTCTCAAGGAGATCGTCGGCGATCTCGAGGTGCCGCAGGGCCAGGGCATCATCCTGCGCACCGCCGGTGCTTCGCGCACCAAGGCCGAGGTCAAGCGCGACTTCGAGTATCTGCAGCGCCTGTGGGAGAACGTCCGCACGCTGACGCTGAAGTCCCAGGCCCCCTGCCTCGTCTACGAGGAGGGTTCGCTGATCAAGCGCACCATCCGCGACCTCTACAACAAGGACATCGACGAGCTCTACGTGGCGGGCGACGACGCCTACCGCGAAGCCAAAGACTTCATGCGCATGATCATGCCGAGCCACGCCAAGAACGTGCAGCTATACAAGGAAGATGCGCCGATCTTCTCGAAGTTCAACGTCGAGGGCCAGCTCGACCAGATGTTCTCGCCGCAGGTCACCCTGCCGTCGGGCGGCTACCTGGTGATCAACCCGACCGAGGCGCTCGTCTCGATCGACGTGAACTCTGGCCGTGCCACCAAGGAGCACAATATCGAGGACACGGCGCTCCAGACGAACCTGGAAGCCGCTGAGGAAGTGGCGCGCCAGCTGCGACTGCGTGATCTCGCCGGCCTGATCGTCATCGACTTCATCGACATGGTCGAGAACCGCTCCAACCGGGCGGTCGAGCGCAAGCTCAAGGAAGCTCTCAAGAACGATCGCGCCCGCATCCAGGTCGGCCGCATCAGCCACTTCGGCCTGCTCGAGATGAGCCGCCAGCGCATCCGCTTCGGCGTCGTCGAAAGCTCGACGCACAAGTGCCCGACCTGCAACGGTACCGGTATCGTCCGCTCGGTCGAGAGCCTCGCGCTCATGGTCATGCGCAATGTCGAGGACCACGTCCTGCGCAAGCCCGGCCAGTCGATCAACGTGCGCGTCCCGACCGATGTCGCGCTCTACATTCTCAACACCAAGCGCGGCACGCTGAATACGCTCGAAGCCAAGTACGGCCTCTCGATCACCATCGTCGCCGACGACCATGTCGGCCCCTCGCACTTTGCCATCGAGCGCGGCGAAGCCCGCCAGCTCGAGCGCGGCGAGACCGCCGGCACGCATGTCCGCGTTGACACCGCGACCCTCATCGACGCGGAGGCGGAAGCCGCCGACGCCTTGATCGAGGACGAGGAAGAGGAAGAAGAAGAAGCGGCTGGCGGCGAGCGTCAGGCCCGTACCGACGAAGGCGGCGAGCGTGGTGGCCGTCGCCGCCGCCGCCGCCGCCGTGGTGGCGATCGCGGCGAGGAGCGTCCCCCGCAGCAGCAGCGCCAGCCGGCTGAAGCCGCCTCCGATGTAGAGGAAGGCGAAGAGGCGGAAGGCGAAGCCCCGGCCCAGGCCGCCGAGGGCGCGCTTCATGGCGAGGATGGCGAACCCCGTCGCCGCCGCCGTCGTGGCCGCCGTGGTGGCCGTCGCAACCGCCGCAATGAAGACGGGACCGAGGTGCGTGAGGGCGAGGCCGCCGAGGCCGGCGCTCCGGCAGCCGAGGACGTCCCCGAGGTCGCAGCGGTCGCTGTTCCGGTCGCTGAGGTCGCCGAGGCACTGGCTCCGGCAGTTGCCGAGGAAGCTCCCGCCGAAAAGCCCAAGCGCGGCCGTCGCAAGAAGGCCGAGCCCGTAGCCGAGGAAGCGGCGCCCGTTGCCGAGGTAACACCGACTGCCGAAGCCGCGCCGGTCGAGGCCGCTCCGGAGGCGGAAGCCCCGGCCGAGGAGGCGCCCAAGCCCAAGCGCACCCGAGCCCGCAAGCCCAAGGCAGCGGCCGAGGAAGCGGCGCCGGCACCGTCCGTCGAGGCACCGGTCGTGGAGGCGCCTGCCCCCGCGGTTGTCGAAGCCGCGCCTCAGGCGGAAGCCGAGCCCGCTCCGCGCCGTCGCGCGAAAAAGGAAATCCCTGACGGCGAGATCGTCGTCAGTTCCACGGCCGGGGCTGAAGAAGCACCCGCCGAGGAGGCCAAGCCCAAGAAGGCCGGATGGTGGCAGCGCCGCCTCGGCCTGGGCGGCTGATCCCACCAGCCCAATAACAGAGCGGCGGCCCATGTGGCCGCCGCTTTCGTCTCGTCGACGGGTTTCCTAGCTTCAGCGGCGAACCGCTCAATTGTCAGCGACGCTTGAGGAAGCTCTCGATCCGGTTCAGCCCCTCGTCGATCGTCGCCCGGGTGCCAGCATACGAGAACCGCACGAACCGGTTCCCGTTCAGCCGGTCGAAGTCGATGCCCGGCGTCGCCGCCACGCCGACCTCGTCCAGCATGTTGAGGCAGAACCCCAGCGAGTCGTTGGTGTAGCGGGAGAAGTCGACATAGGCATAGAACGCCCCGTCGCCCTCGCTGGCCGTCGCGAGGCCGAACTGCGCCAGCCCCTCCGCCAGCGCGTGCCGGTTCACCGCATACTGCGCCTTCTGCTCTTCCGAATAGTCGCGCTCGCCCAGCGCCACCCTGCCGGCGATCTGGCTCAGCGTCGGCGCCGCGATAAACAGGTTCTGCTGCAGCATGTAGGCGCGCTGGAAGATGTCTTCCGGCAGCACCATCCAGCCGATGCGCCAGCCGGTCATGCAGTAGTATTTCGAAAAGCTGTTGATCACGATCGCATCGCGCGTGAACTCGAGCGCCGACACCGACGGGCCGCGATAATCGAGTCCGTGGTAGATCTCATCGGAGATGAACCTGACTCCCAGCCGGGCACAGACCTCGACGATCTCCCTCAGCCCTTCGCGCGTCACCGCAGCGCCGGTGGGATTCGCCGGCGAGGCGAACAGCAGCCCGTCGAACTTCTCGCGGGCATAGGCGGCCTCGATGTCGGACGCCGTCAGCCGCCAGCCGGCTTCAGCCGTTACCGGAATCTCGACCGCCTCCATTCCGAGGCCGTCGAGCGTATTGAGATAGGCCGGATAGCCCGGTCGCGTCACCGCGATCTTCGCCCCCCGGCCGAACGCGGCGAGGAACGCGAGGATGAAGCCGGACGACGAGCCCATGGTCACCATGAGGCTGCCCGGATCCACGGCAACGCCGTGCTGTGCCTTGTAGTAGTCGACGAGCGCCCGCCTCAGCTCGATCTGCCCGGCCGAATGCGTGTATTTCTGCGGCTGGTCGAGGGCCGCCGCCACAGCCTCGCGCACCCGCGGCGCCGGTGGTGCACCGGGCTCGCCGGATTCCATGTGCATCACGGTGCGGCCGCTCGCCTCGATCTGGGCGGCGTGGCCGGTGATTTCCATGACGTAGAACGGCCTGAGGCCGGTGAGTTTCTGCTGGTTCGACATGGCGACTTGGCTAAGCCATGTGCCGCCGCGCCTCAACTAGAATTGCACAACCCGATCAATGCCAAATTCACCCGCGTCTGCTAGGAATTCGCCGCACGGTTGCCTCGGAGTCGCAATGTCTCGTCTAACGATCGCCCTCGTCCTGCTTGTCGGCGCCCTCGCCGGCGGCCTCGCCGTGTCCCTCGCCACGCGCACCGCCCTCGACGAGACGCAGGTCAGGACCATCGCCGAGGACGTGGTGGCGGCAGCTCCGAAGACCGCCGCGGGGCTCACACCATCCGCCGTGGAGTCGATCGTCACCGACCTCATCGCGCGCCAACCCAAGCAGAATACGCCGCAGTCCGATCAGGTGGCCAGCGTCGATGCCGCGACCATCAATCCGATGATCGAGGACTACCTGCTCAAGAACCCACGTATCCTGCAGAAGGTATCCGCCGCACTCGATGCCGAACTCACCGCCGAGCGCACGGCCCAGACCAAGGCCGCGATCGCCGAACTGCAGCCGGCCCTCTACTCCGCCCCCGGCCAGGTGGTCCTCGGCAACCCCGAGGGCGATGTCACGCTGGTCGAGATGTTCGACTACAATTGCGGCTACTGCCGGCAGTCGTTGCCCGACATCGCGGCGCTGCTCGACGAGGACAAGAACCTGAGGATCATCCTCAAGGAGTTCCCCATCCTCTCGCAGGCTTCAATCGAGGCAGCGCGTGTCGCCGTGCAGGTCGCCGAAGCCAATGTCGACTACTGGAGCTTCCACCAGGCCCTGTTCACCGGCCGCGGCCAGGTCGACAAGGCCGCCGCGCTCAAGGCCGCCGCGGACCTCGGGCTCAACCCCATCACGCTCGAAATGGGCATGAAGGCGCCCAAGGTCGAAGACGTGATCCAGCAGAGCTACCGGATCGCCGACCAGCTCAAGATCACCGGCACTCCGACCTTCATCATCGGCGAGGAAGTGATCCCCGGTGCCATCGGCCTCGATGGGCTCAAGCAGCGGATCGCCAACATGCGCGCCTGCGGCGCCACGGTGTGCCCGGCGCCGACGGCCCAGCCGGGCTAAAGACCCCTCATCCGGCGCTGCGCGCCACCTTCTCCCCGACGGGGAGAAGAATAGAGGGCCGACTGCTGCAGTCGGGTATTCCTCTCCCCGTCGGGGAGAGGGTGGACCGGCGTAGCCGGGACGGGTGAGGGGTGTGAGCCTCGCACCATCTCCTCCGCCCCAAAACCGCCCTTTTTCGTGCATTACTCCGCGCCGCGCTTGCGCCCGTTGGGGGGGCCGGTGCACAAGGCACGGACCATGGCTCACCGCGTACTCATCCTCAACGGCCCGAACCTCAACATGCTCGGCACCCGCGAGCCGCAGACCTACGGCACGCAGACGCTCGCCGACATCGAGGCGATGGCTGTCGCCGAGGGCAAGACGCTCGGCCTCGATGTCACTTGCAGGCAATCCAACATCGAGGGCGAGCTCGTCACCTGGATCCAGCAGGCGATGGGGCAGTTCGACGCCATCGTCATCAATCCCGGCGCCTATTCCCATACCTCGATCGCCATCCACGACGCCTTCCGTGCCGTCGGGTTGCCGGTGATCGAGGTCCACCTTTCAAACATCTATACCCGCGAGCCCTTCCGCCATCATTCCTACGTGTCGCCGGTGGCGACCGGGGTCATTTGCGGTCTGGGGGCAACCGGATATAGGCTGGCCCTCCACGCACTGGCCGAAAAACTATAAGAGGCAGAACATGACCAAGGCGTCCCCGAATGCCGACCAGGACCTGATCGAGGCCATCGCCAGGCTGCTCAACGAGCAGAACCTCGCCGAAATCGAGATCGAGCGCGAGGATGTGCGCGTCCGCGTCACCCGCAGCTACCCCTCGCAGGCCGTGCAGCAGGTCAGCGTCCCGGCCTATGCCCCGGCTGCTGTCGCTCCGGCTGCCCCGGCCTCGACCGTGCCGGCGGGTGCCGCCGCTGCCGCCGCCCCGGCGACCGACGACCTGTCGTCGAACCCCGGCACGCTCACCTCGCCCATGGTCGGCACGGCCTACCTCTCGCCCGAACCGGGCAAGCCGGCTTTCGTCAATGTCGGCGCCCGCGTGTCCGAGGGCCAGACGGTGCTGATCGTCGAGGCGATGAAGACGATGAACCAGATCCCGGCGCATCGCTCCGGCACCATCACCCGCATCCTCGTCGAGGATGGCACCCCGGTCGAGTACGGCCAGCCGCTCGTCGTCATCGAGTAACGCGGTCATGTTCCAGAAGGTCCTCATCGCCAATCGCGGCGAGATCGCGCTCCGCATCCTCAGGGCCTGCAAGGAGCTCGGCATCTCGACGGTGGCCATCCACTCGACCGCCGACTCCAACGCCATGCACGTGCGCCTCGCCGACGAGAGCGTCTGCATCGGCCCGCCGCCGGCCAAGGACAGCTACCTCAACATCCCCTCGATCATGGCCGCCTGCGAGATCACCGGCGCCGATGCCGTGCATCCGGGCTACGGCTTCCTGTCGGAGAACGCGCGCTTCGCCCGTATCCTCTCCGAGCACAAGATCACCTTCATCGGCCCCTCCTCGCACCACATCGAGATCATGGGCGACAAGATCACCGCCAAGAAGACGGCGGTGGAGCTCGGCATCCCGGTGGTCCCCGGCTCGGCCGGCGAGGTCAAGACCGAGGCCGACGCCAAGTCGACCGCCGCGGAGATCGGCTATCCCGTGCTGATCAAGGCCACCGCCGGCGGCGGCGGTCGCGGCATGAAGGTCGCCCATACCGAGGCGGATGTGCTCACCGCCTGGTCGACCGCCCGCGCCGAGGCCAAGGCCGCGTTCGGCAACGAGTCGGTCTACATGGAGAAGTACCTCGGCCAGCCCCGGCACATCGAAGTGCAGGTGCTCGGCGACGGCCAGGGCAACGCGGTCCATCTCGGCACGCGCGACTGCTCGCTGCAGCGGCGCCACCAGAAGGTGTGGGAAGAGGCCCCGGCGCCGACCGTGCCGTTTGCCGAGCAGATGGAGATCGGCGAGATCTGCGCCGCCGCCATGCGCAAGCTGAAGTACTCGGGCGCCGGCACGATCGAGTTCCTCTACGAGAACGGCAAGTTCTACTTCATCGAGATGAACACGCGCCTGCAGGTGGAGCACCCGGTCACCGAGCGCATCACCGGCGTCGACATCGTCTACGAGCAGATCCGCGTGGCGTCGGGCGAAAAGCTGTCGCTGACCCAGGACAAGATCCAGTTCAACGGCCACGCCATCGAGGTCCGCATCAACGCCGAGGACCCGCAGACCTTCGCGCCCTCGCCGGGCAAGATCCAGTTCTACCATCCGGCCGGCGGCGTCGGCGTTCGCGTCGACAGCGCCGTGTACCAGGGCTACACGATCCCGCCCTACTACGACTCGCTGATCGGCAAGCTCATCGTCTACGGCCGCACCCGCGACGAGTGCCTGCAGCGCCTGCGTCGCGCGGTGGACGAGTTCGTCGTGGATGGCATCAAGACCACCCTGCCCCTGTTCCAACGCCTGATCCAGAACAAGGACATCGCGGCTGCGAACTACGACATCCACTGGCTCGAGAAGTTCCTCAAGGACAACAAGGCCTGAGACCGGGCCTGTTATGGCTTGGCCGACGCAAGCTGAACGAGCGCCACGGCGCCCGTTCAGTCACGCGGTCCCGGCTCGGCCGCAGCCTCAGTACCAGTTGTCGCCGTAGTCGTCTTCGTTGTCGTAGACGGGGTAGAGCTTCCTGATCCGGTCGACGACGCCGCTGCAGCGGTGGACGCGCATCGAGTAGTACCAGTCGCCATAGATGGCTTCGACGCGGACCCGGTTCCTGCCGAGGCGGTCGACGATGGCGACCTCTTCGAAGCCGTAGTTGATGAGGCCCCGGCGGATCTGCCTGTCGGTCAGGCACCAGTTGAAGAAGTCGTTGGGGCCGAACTGCTTCTGCTTGAACTGCTGCAGCTGCTTCTGGTCGCCGCCCTGCGGCTTGACGTCGAGCGAGAAGCCGCCCGAGAGGTTGGGGGCAGCCTGGACGGGAACCGCGCTCAGCGCGGTGCCGGCGAGAACGACGGCAAGAACCGCGGCGCGGCTGGTCTGCCGGATGAGGTTGAGAACGGTCATTTTCAGTGCTCCCTGGGTTGGTCCGGTGCTGCATCTGCAGCGTTGGGACCACTCTAGCGCCCTGAAATTGAATGCGTTTGGAACCGATCACTCAGGTTTCGTTCAGCCGACCGCCATGCTCATGCCGCAGTCACCACAATGGCGCCGCGGCGCGTCGCGACGATCGTGTGCTCGTACTGCACGCAGGGGGCGGGCGGGTCGGCGACCAGGGTCCATTCATCATCGTCCCTCGCCTGCTCCGCCATGCGGCCGCCCAGCGAGAGGAAAGGCTCGACGGTGAACACGAGCCCGTCGGTAATGACCCGGCGTTCCGAGCGATCGGGCCAGGTCGAGATTTCGCCAGGCTCGTCATGCAAGCTGTCGCCGACGCCGTGGCTCGCGAGGTTCTCGATCAGCGTGTAGCGGTGCTTCCTGGCGAAGGCGCCGATGGCATTGCCGATGCCGGCGAGCGGCGCGCCCGAGCGAACGGCGCGGATACCCTCCCACATGGCGCGCTTGCCGTCGCGGCATAGGGCGACGAGCTTGGGGTTGGCCTCGGGCACGACGAACGAGGCGCCGGTATCGGCGAACACACCGTTGAGTTCGGCCGAGACGTCTATATTGACCAGGTCGCCGGCTTTTATGATGCGGCTGCCTGGGATGCCGTGGGCAATCTCCTCGTTCACCGAGATGCAGGTCGCGCCGGGGAAATCGTAGGTGATCTCGGGAGCCGAGCGCGCGCCGTTTTCGTCGAGAATACGCCGCCCGATGTCGTCAAGCTCCAGCGTGGTGATCCCCGGCCGCAGCGCGGCGGCCATGGCGTCGCGCGCCACGGCGCAGATGCGGCCGATGGCCTTGAGCTTTTCGAGTTCGGCTTCGGTGGTGATGGTCATGCCCGCTTTTGCGCTGCCATCGCCTCGAGGTCAACGATCAGGTCGTGACGTTCTCCCTCGCGGATCACACCGACATGGCGCAGCCACCACCACATGGTGAGGCGGTGCAACAGCAGATAGATCCAGAGCGCGGCGTCAGGATCGGGGTGGTCGATCAGACCGTAGCCCTCGCGGATCGCGGGGCCGCTCCCGGGTGCATCGTGCTCGGAACAGAACAAGGCCTTGGCGAGGTCGCAGACCGGGTCGGAGGCTTTTGCGTTGCCGAAGTCCAGCAGCCCGGTCAGCTGCAGGCGTCCCCTTGCGTCGCGTTCCGCGAGCACGTTGTTGGGCTGGAAGTCGTCATGGGCGAACACCGCGCCCCGGCTATGGGCGACGATGTCGGCGTGGTCGGCCACGATCGCCTCCAGTTGCTGCGCGAGCGCCTCGCCGCCGCCGTAGTGGCGGAAGCGATCGAAACCGTGGAGGAAGAAGCGGTCGACGAACTCAGCGTTGGTGGCGGCGGGATTGACGACGCCATCCGCGCCGAAGCTGCCGTAGCCATCGACCCGCACCGTATGCAGCTTGCGCAGCATGGCACCCATCTGCCGATAGAGGTCGGCAACGTCTGGCTCGTCCTTGAAGGTCATCACCTGCCTGCCGGGCAGATAGTTCGCGATGGTGTAGCGGAACGGCAGGCGCGTCCGGCTCTCGTCCGACGCGACGAAGCGCGTCATCGGCACGTCGAGGTCGCGCAGCAGGCGGGAGGCGTAGGTCTCTTTGCCGGTGGCGTGCGGGTGGGCATCGTCGAAGGCCTTCAGCACCAGCGGCGGGCCTTTGATGCGATCGACCCGGAACGACCACGCGCCGCCTCCCGGCAGCTCCGCGACCGCCAACGGCGTGCCGAGACCGAAATCCTTGAGCACGCCGGCCAGCTTCAGCAGGTCGACGCTGACGGGCGCCGCCTTGTAGGGTCGCTGTGTCGCCGCGGCCTCGCTCATTTCATCTTCAGATAGGCCTCGACCAGCCCCTTCGTCGAGCTGTCGTGGCCGTCGGCCTTGGCAGTGCCCTGTACCTTGGGCAGCAGGGCCTTGGCGAGCTGCTTGCCGAGCTCGACGCCCCACTGGTCGTAGGAGTTCACGCCCCAGATGGTGCCCTGCACGAACACCTTGTGCTCGTAGAGGGCAACGAGGCTGCCCAGCCGCTCGGGGGTGAGCTTCGGGTAGATCAGGGTGTTGGACGGGCGGTTGCCCGGGAACATCTTGTGCGGGGTCAGCGCCTTGATCTTCGCCTTGTCCAGGCCCTGCGCGGTCAGCTCGGCGACCACCTCGTCCTTGGTCTTGCCCAGCATCAGCGCCTCGGACTGGGCGAAGACGTTGGCGACCAGCTTGTCGTGGTGCGGCGGCAGGCTTTCGTGCGGCTGGGCGGCGACGAGGAAATCGACCGGGATCACGTCGGTGCCCTGGTGGATCAGCTGGTAGAAGGCGTGCTGGCCGTTGGTGCCGGGCTCGCCCCAGATGATCGGGCCGGTGTTGTAGTCGACCGGCTTGCCGGCAAGATTCACCGACTTGCCGTTGCTCTCCATGTCCTGCTGCTGCAGGTAAGCGGCGAAACGGGAAAGCCGCTGGTCGTAGGGCAGCACGGCGTGGGTCGAGAAGCCCCAGGCGTTGCGGTACCACACGCCGATCAGGCCCATGATCACCGGCAGGTTCTTCTCGAGCTTGGTCTTCAAAAAGTGCTGGTCCATGTCGTAGGCGCCACGCAGGAACGCCTCGAAGTTATCGTAGCCGACGGTGATGGCGACCGGCAGGCCGATGGCCGACCAGACCGAGTAGCGGCCGCCGACCCAATCCCAGAATCCGAAGATGCGGTCGGACTTGATGCCGAAATCGGCGCAAGCCTTGAGGTTGGTCGAGAGCGCGGCGAAGTGGTCGGGCACCGCGGCCTCTCCTAGTGCATTGGCGATCCAGGCTCGGGCGGTCGCCGCGTTGGTCATGGTCTCGTCAGTGGTGAAGGTCTTCGACGCGACGATGAACAGGGTGCGCTTGGGATCGAGCGTCTTCAGCGTGTCGTGGATGTGGGCGCCGTCGACGTTTGAGACATAATGGGCACGCAGGTCCTTGCGGGTGTAGGGCTCGAGCGCCAGCGTCACCATCACCGGGCCGAGGTCGGAGCCGCCGATGCCGATATTGACGATGTCGGTGAAGGGCTCACCGGTCGCGCCCTTGATCGAGCCATCGCGGATCTGCTCGGAGAACGCCTTCATGGCGGCGAGCACGCCGCGCACCTCGGGCATCACGTCCTTGCCGTCCACGACCACCTTCTTGTCGCCGAAGTAGCGCAGCGCCATGTGCTCGACGGCGCGGTCCTCGGTCGTGTTGATGTGCTCGCCCTTCCACATCGCATCGCGCCGTTCCTCGACGCCGGCGGCGCGGGCCAGATCGAACAGCGCCTCCATCGTCTTTTGATCCAAGCGGTTCTTGGAATAGTCGAGCAGCAGGTCACCGGCCTTGGCCGAGAAGGTCTTGAAACGGTTGGGATCGGCCGCGAACAGCTCGCGCATGCTCGTCTCTTCGAGACGCTTCCTGGCTTTCATCAGAGGGTTGAGGAGGGATTTGCGGCTGGAGGCCATGACCTATTCTCCTGCGAAGGTTCCTAGCGCGCGGGGATATCCCCCGCGTCCCATGTTGCACGGGTTTGTGCCGCATAATCGGCAAACGTACCAGCCTCGATCGCGTGACGGGCCCCGATGCAGAGCTGCTGGTAGTAGTGGAGATTGACCTGGCTGAGGATCATGGCGCCCAGCATCTCCTCGGTGCGGATCAGGTGGTGCAGGTAGGCGCGGCTGAAGCGGCGGCAGTTGGGGTTGGGCGACTCCTCGTCGAGCGGTCGCGGATCGTCCTTGTGCCGCGCGTTCTTCAGGTTGATGACGCCGAAGCGGGTATAGGCATGGCCGTGGCGGCCGGCGCGGGTGGGGTGCACGCAGTCGAACATGTCGACGCCGCGTTCTATGCCGCCGAGGATGTCGTCGGGCTTGCCCACGCCCATCAGGTAGCGCGGCTTGTCGGTCGGCAGCTCCGGCGTGATCTCGGACAGGACGCGGAACATCGTCTCCTGCGGCTCGCCGACAGCGAGGCCGCCGATCGAGTAGCCGGAAAAGCCGATCGACTTCAGGCCGGCGGCGGAACGTGCTCGTAGCTCGGCATTGTCGCCGCCCTGCACGATGCCGTGCAGCGAGCGATAGGGCTGGTGGCCGAACGCGTCCTTGGAACGCTGGGCCCAGCGCAGCGACAGCTCCATGGCGCGTTCCATCTCCCTGTACTCGGAGGGGAGCGGGATGCACTCGTCGAGTTGCATGATGATGTCGCTGTCGAGCAGCGTCTGGATTTCGATCGAGCGCTCGGGAGTCAGCTCATGCGCCGATCCGTCGATGTGCGAGCGGAACTTGACGCCCTTCTCGGTCAGCTTGCGGAGCTTGGCCAAGGACATGACCTGGAAGCCGCCGGAATCCGTGAGGATCGGGCGCTGCCAGTCCATGAAGTCATGGAGGCCGCCGAGCGCGGCGACGCGCTCGGCGCCAGGGCGCAGCATCAGGTGATAGGTATTGCCGAGCAGGATATCGGCGCCGGTGTCGCGCACCTGCTCGGGATACATGCCCTTGACGGTGCCGACCGTGCCGACCGGCATGAAGGCCGGCGTGTTGACCTCGCCGCGCCAGGTATCGATGCGGCCGCGACGCGCCATGCCGTCGGTGGCGAGAAGAGTGAAGGAGTAATCGGATTTCATGGCCGGCTAATTAGCGGGCCCCGCGGCTCCTGTCACCCTGCCCTGCCGATCAGACCGCGGCCGTGATCTTCTTGTAGTCGGCTTCGACGAAGGCCTTCATGGTGATGCCGCGCACGTTTCCGAGCGCCGCGGACTTGAGCATGAGTGTCGCGATCGCCTCATCGCTCGGTGCATCGGCGACAATCACCTGATCGTACTGGCCAAATGTCATATAGACCGACTCGAAAGTGACACCCATTTCCTTGGCTGCCGCCTTGGCGGCGTCGTAACGCGCACCGGAATTCTTGATGGCCTTGATCCCCTGCTCAGTCCAGTTGAGCAGCATGATGTACTTGGACATTGAACGCTCCTCCTGTTGGCGAAGATTTTCTTCGCAACAGGAAGTATATCGCCAGGCGGGAGACGCGGGTACTGTAAATCGACCGATCTCAGGCTTTCGGCCGGTAGCTCATCAGCACGCCGCCGTTGGACAGCGGCCTGGCTGAGACGAGGTCGAGCAGCTGACGCTGTTCCTGCTGCTTGAACAGCGGGTTGCCCTTGCCGAGCAGGATCGGGGCGATGCACAGGCGGTACTCGTCGACGAGGCCTGCAGCGAGCAGGCTCGACAGGAGTTCGGCGCTGCCGAAGACATAGATCGTGCCACCCTTCTCCGCCTTGAGGCCGCGCACCAGTTCGACTGCGTCGCCCTTGAGCAGGCGCGAGTTGTTCCAGTCGGCACTCGCAAGAGTGTTCGAGATCACGGCCTTGGGCAGGCTGTTCATCTCCGCCGCCTCGGGTTCGGTCGAGCCCTGCCAGTAGCTGGCCATGCCCTCGTAGGTCCTGCGGCCGAACAGCAGCAGGCCGGCTTCGGCCAATTGCCGGTCGCTGAGTTCATTCAGCTCCTCGCCCCAGACGAGGCTGTGGAAGTCGATGGCCCATGGCTCGGTGCCTTCGAAATAGCCGTCCAGGGTCACGACGTTCCAGGCGATCAGCTGGCGCATGGGGCTCTCCATCACTTATGCACGTGCTTAAGTATTCTGACGCAACGACGACTGTCAAGCTTATGCTTAACTATCACTCGGCCCGGAACAGCAGGCTGGCGTCGCCGTAGGAGTAGAAGCGGTAGCCGGTCTCGATGGCGTGCCGGTAGGCTGCGCGCATCGTCTCCAGCCCGGCAAAGGCGCTGACCAGCATGAACAGGGTCGAGCGCGGCAGGTGGAAGTTGGTCATCAGGATGTCCACCGCATTGAAGCGGTAGCCAGGCGTGATGAAGATGTCGGTATCGCCGATAAACGGCTGCAACGTGCCGGTCGCCCGGGCCGCTGTCTCCAGCAGCCGCATGCTGGTCGTTCCCACTGCCACCACCCTGCCCCCCTTGGCCCTGGCGGCAAGGATACGCTCGACCACGGCGGCGGGGATATCGCCCCACTCGGCGTGCATGACATGGTCCCTGGTGTCGTCGACCTTGACCGGCAGGAAGGTGCCCGCGCCGACATGCAGCGTCACCCGTTCGATGGTGACACCCAGGTCGGCGAGCTTCTGCAGCAGGCTCTCGGTGAAATGCAGTCCGGCCGTAGGGGCGGCAACAGCGCCATCGCGGGCGGCGTAGACGGTCTGGTAGTCCGTCCTGTCGCGCTCCTCGGTGTGGCGCTTGGCCTCGATATAGGGCGGCAGCGGCATGGCGCCGTGCGCCTTGATCGCCTCGTCGAGCTGGGCGCCGCCGAGATCGAACTCCAGCGTCACTTCACCGGTCTCGCCCTTGCCCGCAACGGTAGCGGCAATGTTGCCGTTGTCGCCGAGCTCGAGCCGGTCGAGCACGTGCAGCCGCTTGGCCGGACGAGCAAAGGCGCGCCAGGTATGGGCGTCGACGCGCTTGTGCAGGTTGAAGCTGACGGAGGCGCGGTTGTCGCCGCGCATACGGGTGCCGGTCAGCTCGGCGGGCAGGACGCGGGTGTCGTTGACGACCAGCACGTCGCCGGCGCGCAGGACGCGCAGCAGGTCGGTGACGTGGGCGTCCTCGAGCGGCTCACCCGGGCGGACGATCAGCATACGGGCGCTGTCGCGCGGCTCGGCCGGATGCAGCGCGATGCACTTCTCGGGAAGGTCGAAATCGAACTCGTCGACGCGCATCAGGGACCGGAGCAGCCCACGGCCCAGGCGCCTTGCCCGGGAATGCGAAGCGTGCCGCCATAGATGGGGGCGGCGTCGTCAGCGGCGGTCTTGAACAGGCGCAGCTCGGCGATGCGGGCGGTCAGGCCCGGATCGACCGCGTCGATGCGCAGCGTCTCTGCATCCTCGAAGCCCTGGCCGACCATGACTGGGTCGCCCGGACCATAGGCGGGGTCGGTGGCCCAGACCTTGTCACCGACGGTGATGGTCATGCCGGCGACGGAGAGCACGTCGGTGGCGCCGACAAGGAGGTCGATACTGGCCGCGCCGTCGGGCGCGGCGCAGTTGATCCACTCCGTCGCGATGGACGGAGTGGCAAGGCCGCAAAGGCCGAGGATGGCGATTGCGGCCTTCGTGATCATTCGGCGATGTCGGCCGCGACCTTGACCGAGATCATCTTGTCGGGCTCACGCACCGGCTCGCCGCGCTTGATCTTGTCGACGTTCTCCATGCCCTCGATGACCTTGCCCCAGACGGTGTACTGGCGGTCGAGGAAGCGGGCGTCGGCAAAGCAGATGAAGAACTGGCTGTTGGCGCTGTCCGGGTTCTGGGCGCGCGCCATCGAGGCGGTGCCGCGGACATGCGGCTCGGCGTTGAATTCCTGCTTGAGGTTCGGGTACTTCGACGACCCCGTGCCGGTGCCGGTCGGGTCGCCGGTCTGGGCCATGAAACCGTCGATCACGCGGTGGAACACCACGCCGTCATAGAACCCTTCGCGGGCCAGCTTCTTGATGTGCGCCACGTGGTTCGGAGCAAGGTCCGGACGCATGGCGATGACCACATTGCCCTTGGTGGTCTCGATGACGAGGGTATTCTCGGGATCAGCGTAAGCCAATGTCATGGCCTCCTTACTTGTATTCGATCTTGGCGGAGATGATCTTGTCGGGGTCGGCGACCGGCTGATCGCCATCGCCCTTCTTGATCTTGTCGACAATGTCCATGCCCGCCACGACCTTGCCCCAGATGGTGTACTGGCCATCGAGCCAGGGAGCCTCGGCAAACATGATGAAGAACTGCGAGTTGGCGCTGTCCGGATCGTTGCTGCGGGCGGCGGCGACGACGCCGCGCTCGAACTTCACCTTGTCGGTGAACTCGGCCTTGAGGTCGGGCAGGTCCGAGCCGCCCATGCCGGTGCCGGTCGGGTCGCCGCCCTGCGCCATGAAGCCGGCGATGACGCGGTGGAAGACGATGCCGTTGTAGAAGCCCTGGTTGGTCAGGTCGATGACGCGCTGCACGTGATTGGGCGCCAGCTCGGGCAGCAGTTCGATATCGACCGGGCCGTCCTTGAGCTCGAGGATCCAGTGCGGCTTGCCCGACTGGGCATGAGCGGCGGAAGGAGCCACAACGGAAACGGCGAAGAAGGCGGCCACGACGGCAAAGACGATGCCGAGGATGATGCCGGCGCGCTTGATGGGATCGGCCATTATTTCTTCAGTGCCTTGAAAACGATGGGGGGAACGAAGGCGCTGATATCGCCTCCGAGTTCGGCGATCTGACGCACGAGCGTGGCCGAGATGTGGCGGACATGCGGGCTCGACGGCAGGAAGACCGTCTGCAGGTCAGGTGCCATCTGGGCGTTCATGCCGACCATCTGCATCTCGAAATTGTAGTCGGTGGTGTCGCGCAGCCCGCGGATCACCAGCCTGGCGCCGGCGGCGCGGGCGGCGTTGACCATCAGGCCGGAGAAGTCGACGAACTCGAACTCGGTATCGGTGCGCTTGCCGACCGGCTCGAGCACGGCCTTCAGCAGGGCGACGCGATCCTCGTGGCTGAACAGCGGCTTCTTGGAATGATGGGTCCCGACTGCGATCACCAGCTTGTCGACGAGCTTGCAGGCGCGCTCGATGACGTCGAGATGGCCATTGGTGAGCGGATCGAAGGAGCCGGGGTAGAAGCCGACCAGTCTCGACATGGGGAGCGCCCTCCTCGCTGGGTTGGCGCGGGTTGTGTCACGGCAGGCTGGTTTAGGCAAGCCGAAGCGCCCGACCGCCTTGCGGCGCCGGAGGATGTCGCACAACCTGGGCGGGGTGACCGGCGCGGTTTTCGGCCACGCGGTTAGTCCGCAAACAAAACGGCCGTCGCCGCGCCGGTCGGATCGAGGTCTGAGTGAGACCGCTGCCGTGAGGGAGCGTGCGCGGCTGGTTCTCTCCACACCCCTGTTACCAGGACGGGACCTGACCAGTCGGCCGGTTGCCCACGACACCGACCCGCCATGGGACGACTCCCATGACCCTCGACATCCGGTGGAGTTGGGGGGATAAGTTTGTTGGGTGGGCCGGTACGTGGGGCTCGATTGTACTTCAAACTCGGTGTCATCCCGGCGAACGCTGGGATCCAACTCTCGGATGGTGCGGGGGAGGCTTGGGTCCCAGCTTTCGCTGGGATGACGGCTGGTGGGTGGGGTGAGCTTGGTGATGGGGACCTTCCGCGGAGCACCCAGGGGCGGGCGGGGGCCCTGCCCAGTGCTGTGCGCTGACGGTTCTGTGCGGTGCCCGCGCATATACATCGGCCACACTCATCCCTATATTCGCCGATGAGAACGAAACAGGATTCGTCAATCCCCCATGCCAGCCGAATCGCAGCGCCTCGACCGCCCCAAGGCGGGCTCGATCACCAGCCAGTTTGGCCGGGGAGCGGGTGCGCCTGACTACCTGAAGGGCCTCAACGAGGAGCAGCGCGAGGCGGTGCTCACCACCGAGGGGCCGCTGCTGGTGCTGGCCGGCGCCGGCACGGGCAAGACGCGCGTGCTGACGACACGGATCGCGCATATTCTCACCTCGCGCCTCGCCTGGCCGTCCGAAATCCTGTCGGTGACCTTCACCAACAAGGCCGCGCGCGAGATGAAGGAGCGCATCGGCAAGCTGGCGGGCGCGGCGGTGGAGGGCATGCCGTGGCTGGGCACGTTCCACTCGATCGGGGCGCGCATCCTGCGCCGGCATGCCGAGCTGGTGAACCTGCGCTCGGACTTCACCATCCTCGACACCGACGACCAGATCCGGCTGATCAAGCAGTTGCTCGAAGCCGAGAACATCGACGAGAAGCGCTGGCCGGCACGGGTGTTCGCGGGAATGCTCGATGGCTGGAAGAACCGCGGCTGGCTGCCGGACGACGTGCCGATGGCCGAGCTGTCGGGCTTTGCCAACGGGCGGCTGCCGAACCTCTACCGCGACTACCAGGCGCGGCTCGCGACGCTGAACGCCACCGATTTCGGCGACCTGCTGCTGTTGAACATCAAGCTGTTCAAGGAGCATCCCGACGTGCTGGCCGAGTACCACCGCAAGTTCAAGTACATGCTGGTGGACGAGTACCAGGACAGCAACACGGCGCAGTACCTGTGGCTGCGGCTGCTGGCGCAGGGCAAGCCCGCGTCGGAAGCGAACCTGTGCGTCGTCGGTGACGACGACCAGTCGATCTACGGCTGGCGCGGCGCCGAGGTGGACAACATCCTGCGCTTCGAAAAGGACTTTCCGGGCGCCAAGGTGATCCGGCTGGAGCGCAACTACCGCTCGACCTCCAACATCCTCAAGGCGGCCTCGCACCTCATCGCCAACAACGAGAGCCGGCTGGGCAAGACGCTGCAGACCGACGTGGGCGAGCCGGGCGAACTGATCACCGTCACCTCGGTTTGGGACAGCGACGAGGAAGCCCGACAGGTCGGCGAGGAGATCGAGCAACTGCAGCGCCAGGGCGAGGCGCTCAACTCGATCGCCATCCTCGTGCGCGCTTCGCACCAGATGCGGGCGTTCGAAGAGCGCTTCATCACGCTGGGGCTCAACTACCGCGTCATCGGCGGCCCGCGCTTCTACGAACGCAAGGAAATCCGCGACGCGCTGGCCTACCTGCGGCTGGTGTGGAACCCGAACGACGACCTCGCCTTCGAGCGCATCGTCAACGTGCCCAAGCGCGGGCTCGGGGATTCGACGCTGAAGCTGCTGTTCGACGCGGCGCGGCACCAGGGCACCTCGCTGACCGGCACCGTGCGCATGCTGGTGCAGACCGAGGAGCTGAAGCCCAAGCAGCGCACGACGCTGCGCCAGCTGATCGACCAGTTCGACGACTGGGGCCGGCGCGCCAAGGCAGCGCCGGCAGAGGATATCGAGGACGACGATGACGGCCCTCCGGGCATCGTGCGGCGGCACACGTCGCATGCCGACCTCGCACGGCAGGTGCTGGACGAGTCGGGCTACACGGAGATGTGGCAGAACGATAAATCAGCCGAAGCAGAGGGTCGGCTCGAAAACCTCAAGGAACTGGTGAACTCCATGGAGGAGTTCGACTCGCTCGGCGGCTTCCTCGAGCACGTGTCGCTGGTGATGGACCGCGATACCGGCGAGGCGGACGACGCCGTCTCGATCATGACGCTGCACTCGGCCAAGGGCCTGGAGTTCGACACGGTGTTCCTGCCCGGCTGGGAGGAAGGCCTGTTCCCCAGCCAGCGCACGCTCGACGAACTCGGCCGTGCCGGGCTCGAGGAGGAGCGGCGGCTCGCCTATGTGGGCCTCACCCGCGCCCGCAAACGGCTCAAGGTGTCGGTGGCGCAGAACCGGCTGACGCACGGGCTGTGGCAGTCGGCCATTCCGTCGCGCTTCCTCGATGAGCTGCCGGCCTCCGCGGTGGAGGTGAAGGATACCGGCTCAGCCTATGGCGGCTACGGCTATGGCGGGCGAACCGGCGGCGGGCGGTTCGACACGCGCGACCCGTTCGACTCGCTCTACGAGACGCCCGGCTGGCAGCGGGCACGCGCGCAGGCTTCGACGCGAAAATCGCACGGGCCGGTGACGATCGACGGCGACCTTGTGGCACGCTCGGTGGATGACGGACGCGGCTCGAAATACGCTGTCGGCGAGCGGGTGTTCCACCTGAAGTTCGGGTACGGCACGATCAACAACATCGAGGGCAACAAGCTGTCGATCGAGTTCGAGAAAGCCGGCCCCAAGAAGGTGCTCGAAAGCTTCGTGCAGAAGGGGTGATCCCCGCTCGTGCCTGCCACATGCGCGATGTCATTCCGGCGCAGGCCGGAATCCATCCTGGGATGGCTGCAACCCGCCGCGAGAGCTGCAAGGCCTCAGGTGAACCCCGGCATGCCCCGGGTGACACTGTGCGGATCGCGCCTCCCGCACCGTGTCTGAGGTGCCCTCACTGCGGCGGGCTGACTTCGCTCGCGCGCTTCCGTTCCAGACCCAGCTTGTGCTCGCGGTAGATGATGAACAGGCCGGAGCCGACCACGATGGCGCCGCCGAACAGCATCTGCACGGTCGGAACATCCTGGAAGACGAAGTAGCCGATGGCGATCGACAGGATCAGCGAGGCGTATTCGAACGGCGCGATCACCGACATGTCGGCGTGGCGGTAGGATTCGGTGAGTAGGATCTGGCCGATGCCGCCGAAGATGCCGGCGCCGACGAGCAGCGCGAACTGCTCGGGCGTGGGCATGACCCAGCCGAAGGGGATGGTGGCGAGCCCGAGGGCGGACGACATCACCGAGAAATAGAGGACGATGGTGGCCGAGCGCTCGGTTTCGACGAGCTTGCGCACCAGCACCATGGCGGTGGCGGCAAAGCCTGCGGCGATCAGCGCCGAGATGGCGCCGAGCGTCGCGCCGCTCATGTCGGCGATGCCGCCGGAAAAGACGGTGAGGCGCGGCCAGATGATGACGATCACGCCGACGAGGCCGACCAGAACCGCGCTCCAGCGGTAGAGGCGCACGTGCTCATGGTAGAAGACCGCGCTGAACACGACGATCAGCAGCGGAGTCGCATAGCTGATGGTGATGGCCTCGGCGAGCGGCAGCTGGGTCAGTGCGAAGAAACCGGTCATCATGCCGCCGGTGCCGACAAGGCCGCGCATCAGGTGGCTCAGCGGGTGCTTCGTCTTGAGGCCGACGCCCAGTTCGCTCTTCCAGATCAGATAGACGATGATCGGCAGGATGGCGAAGAAGGAACGGAAGAACACCAGCTGCCCGGCCGGCACGCCTTCCGAGGCCTTGAGCAGGCTCGACATGCCCAGGAACACGCAAACCGAGCTCAGCTTGAACGCAATTCCCGTCATTGCGTTCTGACGGGGCAATGGCGATGGCGTCGACACGGGCAAGATCTTTCGGCGGCGGGAATTCGGACAGACCGGCGTCCGGCCGCCAGTGTCGCGGCGTTCGGCGCGAGGCGCAACTGCCTTCATACGAGCGACGGGGTCTAGCCGTCAGCCATGCATCGGATATTAGTCTTAGGCGGACCGCGGAGTTCCCATGGCTGAAGTCATCGACATGAGCGGTGTGGTCGAGGGTGTCGTTCAGAACATCCCGATCATCGCGATGGTGCTGGCCGGGTTTTATGCGCTGGCCATCATCTGCGCGGTGCGCGAGATCACCGTGTCGCGGACCTCGCAGGGGTCGATCGCGTGGCTGGTGTCGCTCGCCTTCCTCCCCTTCCCCACCGCGCTGATCTACCTGATCTTCGGCTGGAAGCACTTCGACAGTTATGCAAGGACGCGCTTGCAGGTGCGCCAGTCGCGCCTCATCCGCGCCGAGGACCTGATGGTCATCGACCGCGACATGGGGGCCGCCTGGCCGGTGCAGCGGCGGGCGGCGGGGCTTCCGTTCCTTGCCGGCAACAAGGCAGACCTGCTGATCGACGGCGAGGCCACGTTCGAATCGATCCTCGGCGGCATCGCCGAGGCAAGGCACTACATCCTGGTGCAATTCTATGTCATCCGGCACGACGCGCTCGGCCAGCGGCTGGCGGCGGCGCTGATGGAGCGAGCCCGGGCCGGCGTCGCGATCTTCGTGCTCTACGACGACGTCGGCAGCGGCGGGCTGTCGAAGGAATACAAGGAACGGCTGTGGGCCGAGGGCATCCAGATCTACGGCTTCAACCACCGCCACCGGCTGCTGCGCCTGTTCGGGCCGATGCGGGTCAACTATCGCAACCATCGCAAGAACGTGGTGGTGGATGGCGAGGTGGCCTGGACCGGCGGCGCCAACGTGGGGGTCGAGTACCTGGGCGAGGACAAGAAGTTCGGGCACTGGCGCGACACCCAGCTGCGGCTGGAAGGCCCGGCGGCGATGTCGATGTCACTGATCTTCCAGGAGGACTGGCTGTGGGCGACCGGCGAGGTGCTGGACGTCCATCGGCCCGAGCCGGTCGAGGCCGGGGATGTCTCTGCCCTGGTGATGGCGACAGGGCCCGCCGACCGGCTCGAGGTGAACGCCATTGCCTTCGGCGACATCATCGGCCAGGCACGGGAACGACTCTGGATCGTCAGCCCCTATTTCGTGCCCGACACCGACATGCGGACGGCGCTCTACGCCGCTGTGATGCGCGGGGTGGACGTCCGCATCATGCTGCCGGGCAGGCCCGACCACATGCTGGTCTGGCTGGCCAGCAATGCCCACGCCGACGCCATGGTCGAACACGATGTCGCCATCTACCGCTATGAAAAGGGCTTCCTGCACCAGAAGGTACTGCTGATGGACGACAAGATCGCCGCGGTCGGCAGCGTCAACTTCGACAACCGATCCTTCGCGATCAACTTCGAGATGACGGTCTGGATGCCCAACAAGGGCGTCGTGGATGCCGTCGAAGCCATGCTGGTGGAGGACTTCAGCCACTGCCGGCTCGTTACCCGCACCGAGGTCGCCAAGCGCAACCCGATGGCGCGGTTCATTTCGCAGGCGGCGCGCCTGCTCTCTCCAATCCTTTGAGCCTCATGATCAAGTTCGTCTCCTACAATATCCGCAAGAGCCTCGGGACCGACCGCCGGCGGCAGCCGGAGCGGATCATGCAGATCCTCGGCGAGCTCGATGCCGACATCGTCGCACTGCAGGAAGTGGATCGCCGGTTCGGCCAGCGGGCCACGACGTTGTCGCCCGAGCTGATCGTCGATTTCACCGGCTACATGCCGGTGCGCTTCGGCATCCGGGAACAGAGCCTGGGCTGGCACGGCAACGTGCTGCTGGTGAAGAAGGGCCTGCAGGTCACCAACCAGCAGCGCATCGAACTGCCGGCCTTCGAGCCGCGTGGCGCGGTGATGGCGGACGTGACGGTGGGCCACGAACGCATCCGGGTCGTCGGCATGCACCTGGGCCTGATCGGCAACTGGCGGCTGAAGCAGGCAGAGGCCGTGGTGGGCTACCTGGAAAAGCTCGAGGACCGGATGCCGACGGTGATCATGGGCGACCTCAACCAGTGGGCCCAGGATGGCGGCTGCCTCGCCGAGTTCGCGCGGCACCATGACATTATTCCGCTGGGGCCCAGCTTTCACTCGCGCCGGCCCATGCTGCCGCTCGACCGCATCATCACCAGCCGCGACTTCCGGCTGGAGGGCGCCGGGGTGCACCGTTCGGCGCTGGCGCGCACTGGATCGGACCACCTGCCCGTCTGGGCGGCGCTGTCGCTGGCCCGGGCGGAAGCGGCGGCTTAACGATCGGCGGCCGAAGGCATTGACTTCGCCCGCGCAGGCTCCGAAACAGCCGGCGAACAGGATTTGTCGCCCATGACGCTCTCGCAACTCTCGACCCCGCTGACCAAGGACCAGGCCTATGCGCTGGTCGACGCCGTGATGGCGCGCGACGACGTGGCCATCACCGCCTCGGCGCACGAGATCGAGGAGACCGGCGAGTGGGTGTTCGAGGCGACCTGCGACAGCAAGCCGGACATCGCTGCATTCAACGCCATTGCCCGCGAGGTGCTGGGCGGCGAGGTGAGCTTTGCCGTCGAGGCGATCGATCCGACCGTGAACTGGGTGGCGAAATCGCTCGAGGGACTGAAGCCGGTGATTGCCGGCGGCTTCTACATCTACGGCAGCCACGAGGAGGCGCCGCCGACAGGCGTCACGGGCATCAAGATCGACGCGGCGCAGGCGTTCGGCACCGGGCACCATGAGACCACGACAGGTTGTCTCGAGGCCATCGACCGGGCGCTGAAGCGCCGCCGCTACGCCTCGATGATCGACGTGGGCACCGGCACCGGCGTCCTCGCCATCGCGCTGGCCAAGCGCACGCGCCTGCCCGTGCTGGCCACGGACATCGACCCCATCGCGGTACAAACGACCATCGAGAACGCACGCGACAACGGGGTGTCGCGCAACATCATTGCCATCGAGGCGACGGGGCTCGACCACCGGCAGATCGCGACGGGCGCCCCCTACGACATGGTGGTGGCCAACATTCTCGCCGGCCCGCTGGTGGCGCTCGCGCCGGGCGTGCGCAAGGTTACGCAACCGGGCGCCACGGTGATCCTGTCGGGCATCCTCAACACCCAGGCCAACCGCGTGATCTCGGCCTACGGGCTGCAGCACATCGTGCTCCGGCACCGGATCGAGAAGAAGGAATGGACGACCCTGGTGCTGGAGCGGGTGTAGGCGGGCATGTGGATGGGAGGCGATGAGCCGACCCAGCATTCCCGGTGTCATCCCTGCGAAAGCAGGGATCCAACTCTCCGCCGGCACCTGCTGATGCCTGGATCCCTGCTTTCGCAGGGATGACAGCCGGTGGTTGGGCGAGAACGTGCCCGTAACCTGCAACGGCGGAAAAACAAAATCCCCGGGCGAGCCCAGGGATTCGTTCGATCAAACAACGTTCGGCAAACGCCGCGCGAGATGCGCCGCGGCTTAGTTCGGGCGCTTGGTGAGCGCACCGAGCAGCAGGTGCTCACGGGCACGCGATACGCTGCGGGTCGCTTCGCGGCCGCGCGCATCGATCACGCCGGACAGAGCCTTGCGGAAATCGTTCGTGTTCTCGGGCATGTCTTTCTCCCGTACTTCGAGTCTGTCGGAACTTCTGCCGACGATGCGTAGATAGACATCCCGGGCGCGGCCGGTAAGTCCTTGTTGCGAAAGGCAGCCATGCCAATTGTGCAGGGCGCCTTAACGGCTGGTGAATCGCTTCAGTCCCGAGGCTCGCTCTGCAGCGCCCGTCGCGCTTTCAGGTACTCGGTGATGTAGCGCTGCGCCTGTCCCTGGCGCCCCTCCATCATCGATTCGAACACCTGGTGAAACAGTCTCTTCCGTTCCGTCATTGCATCGCTCCATCGGAGCCCCGCGCCCTGATGCCGCTTGCGCCATGAACCTGGAATGAACACTCGCCACGGCGGGGCACGCTTGTTAGGGTCCGCCACCCTCCAAACGGCAATTCCATCATGACCGACAGCACCTTCGCCCCCACCGTCTACCAGTCGTTCGACATCCGCACCGATCCCGGGACGGTGGCGCCGCGCGTCAGGGCGCTGCGTCTGGCGATGAAGGACGCGGGCGTCGATGCCTTCCTCGTGCCGCGCACCGACGCGCATCGCGGCGAATCGGTGCCGGAAAGCGAGGCACGCCTCGCCTATGTCACGAGCTTCACCGGTTCGGCCGGGCTGGCGATCATCGGCAGCCGCAAGGCGGCCCTGTTCGTCGACGGGCGCTACACCCTGCAGGCCCCCGCCGAGACCGACACCGAGGTGATCACGGTGCTCGAAGCGGCACAGGGCGGCACTTCGCCCAGGATCGTCGAGTTCGTGCCCAAGGGCGGCAAGGTCGGGTTCGACCCCTGGCTGCACACGCCCAGCGAGATGGCCGACCTGACGAAGAAGTTCGAGGGCAAGGCCGTGCTGGTGCCGGTGGACAACCTCGTCGACCGGATCTGGACCGAGCGCCCTGCCCCGCCGAACGGGCCGATCGAGTTCCTCGGCCACAACCGGGCCGGCCGGACCGCGCCCGACAAGCTCGACGAGATCCGCGCCGCCATGGGCGAGGACGGGGCCGACGCGCTGGTGCTCACGGTGCCGGAGTCGATCAACTGGCTGTTCAACCTGCGCGGGCGCGACGTGCCGCACGTACCGGTGGCGCTGTGCTTCGCACTGGTGCCGAAGAGCGGCATGCCGACGCTGTTCTTCAGCAAGGAGAAGATCACGCCGGAACTGCGCAAGGGCCTCGAGGGTCTCGCCAAGGTCGCCGATGCCGCAACGATGATCGCGGCGCTGCGCAAGCTCGGCGCGGCCGACAAGCGGGTCATGATCGATCCCGGCACGGTGCCCGTGGCGATCGCCAGCGCCATCAGCGGCGTCAGCGACGCGGTGCTGATCGAGAAGCGCGATCCGGTGCTGTTGCCCAAGGCAAGGAAGAACGATGCCGAACTGGCCGGCATGCGTGAGGCGCACCGGCTCGATGGCGTCGCCATGGCCAAGTTCCTGCACTGGCTGGACGCCGAGGCGCCGAAAGGCCGGCTCGACGAAATCGCCATCGCCACCGCACTCGAGAGTTTCAGGCGCGAGGAGCCGAGCCTCGTTGATGTCAGCTTCGACACGATCTCGGGCGCCGGCTCGAACGGGGCGGTGATCCACTACCGCGTCGACCAGCGCACCAACCGGCCGCTGAAACCGGGCGAGCTGATGCTGGTCGATTCGGGCGCGCAGTATCTTTCCGGCACCACCGACATCACCCGCACCATGTTCACCGGCAAGGTGACAGCCGAGCAGAAGACCCGCTTCACCCAAGTGCTGCGCGGCATGATGGCCATATCGATGGTCCGCTTCCCCAAGGGTACCACCGGGGCGCAGATCGATGTGCTGGCGCGGCAATTCCTGTGGGCGGACGGCGTGAACTACAACCATGGCACCGGCCACGGAGTCGGTGCGTTCCTGTCGGTGCACGAGGGGCCCATCGGAATTTCGCCGCGCTACCCGACGCCGTTCGAAGTGGGAATGATCACCTCGAACGAGCCGGGCTTCTACAAGGAAGGCGCGTTCGGCATCCGCATCGAGAACCTGCTCAACGTGATCGAGAGCAAGGCCGGCGACGGCAAGTTCCTCGAGTTCGAGACGCTGACGCTGGCGCCGATCGACTTGCGGCTGGTCGACGAGGCCCAACTTACGGGGCCTGAGCGAGACTGGCTCAACGCCTACCACAAGCGCGTGTTCAAGGAGATCGGCCCGCTGCTTAAGGGCGAGGTCAAGGCGTGGCTGAAGGAGGCCACCCGGGAGATCTGACAGGCCCTTCGCCTCCCTCCCCCTTGAGGGAGGGATCGAGGGAGGGGGTGGCTCGGTGATCACCGATCGACCCCCACCCCCCACCCCTCCCCTCAAGGGGGAGGGGAGCCAGCTGAGTTCACGCTGAACGGATCGTATTGCAGCAGCCACGACAGCAGCCAGTTCCGGCCCGCATCCACGCTGCTTCGCCTCCCTCCCCCTTGAGGGGAGGGATTGAGGGAGGGGGTGGCTCGGTGATCCCCGATGCACCCCCACCCCTCCCCTCAAGGGGGAGGGGAGCCAGCTCAGTTCACGCTGAACGGATCGAACTGCAACAGCCACGACAGCAGCCAGTTCCGGCCCGCATCGACGCTGCTTCGCCTCCCTCCCCCTTTGGGGGGAGGGATTGAGGGAGGGGGTGGTTCGGTGATCCCCGATGGACCCCCACCCCCCCTCAAGGGAGAGGGGAGCCCGCTCAGTTCACGCTGAACGGATCGTATTGCAGCAGCCACGACAGCAGCCAGTTCTGGCCGCCGGCGAGAGAGGCGACGTCGTCGACCTTCCAGCCGTCGGCCTGCTTGACCAGCGACAGGCTGATCAGGCTCATGTGGTCGAAGTTGTGGAAGCTGACGGTGACCACGGCGCGATCGCCGCTGGTGACCGGCGCACCGATCACCAGGTCGAGCAGCAGTGAGTTCTGCCCCTCGATGAACGGGTCGAAGGTGAGCATGTCGGGCGCATCCGGATCGATGGCCGCACCCTTCTGGTCGATGGCCTGGCGCTCGGCGTTACTGGCATAGAGGTCCTTGAGCCGGCTCGAGTAGAACTGCTCGAGGCTCCCATGCTTCTCGCCGGCTGCGTAGGGCTGGTAGATCGCCTCGACCAGCGCCTTGGGATCGTCATAGGCGACGGCTGCCCCGGTGACGCCGAGAATGAGCAGCAGGCTTGCAATGATGTGCCGCATGTTCGCCCCTTGCGGTTGACTTGGCTTGAGGTCGCGCCCTCGGGATGGGAAACCGTGCAGCACTTCCCGAGAACGGTCCAGTGGCGCCCGGCTAGCAAGGGGGTTTGGCGCATTGAGGGCCGCGCCGGGCCGCAATCAGGGCATTGGTGCCTGGAGCATGTCGAGCAGGTCGTAGCTGGAGTCGGCGCCGGCGTACCACACGTCGTCGATCTTCCAGCCCTGCTCGTTGACGAGCAGGTAACCCATCTCCTGCGGCGTCCCCATGTTCTTGAACGTCACCTTCACCACCGCCTTGCCGCCGGCAAGATAGGGGTCGCCGATGACGAGGTCGGTGATGTCGTAGTCCTGGCCGTTCACGAAGGGATCAAAATCGATGCGGCCGATCTCGCCATCGGCCTCCTGCTGGTCCTTCTCGAACAAGCCGTTGAGGCGCGCGCTCTGCAGCGGCGCCTGATCGGGTGGAAACTCGTTGGGCGGCATGTAGCCGGCATACAGCGCCTCGAGCGGGGCCTTCGGGTCGGCAAGGCTCTGGGCCAGAGCCGGGCCCGCGAGCCCGAGCCCCACGACGACGACGGCGAAGGCGGCGAATCGCAGCATCGGATGTCTCCGCACTCAGGCCGACGGGGTGGTCGTCTGGTCGGTGCCCTGCTCGGCCAAAGCCTTGGCGCGCCGCCGCTCGATCAGCATCACCGACCAGATGGAGAGCTCGTACAGCAGGTACATCGGCAGCGAGAGGCCGATCTGCGAGACCGGATCGGGCGGAGTGATGAAAGCGGCGAAGATCAGGATGCCGACGATGGCGTATTTTCGTCCCTTCTTGAGCGTGGCGCTCGAGACGAGGTCGATCTGTGCCAGCAGCGTCAGGATGACCGGCAGCTGGAAGCAGATGCCGAACGCCAGGATCAGCGTCATGGCGAGGCCGAGATACTCGCTGACCTGCACCAGCATCTCGATGTCCTGCGTCTGCATCGAGAGGAAGAAACGCATCGCCATGGGCAGCACGGCGAAATAGACCAGCAACCCGCCGAGGAGAAAGAAGATCGGCGTGGCGAACAGGTACGGGATGAAGGCGCGCCGCTCCTTCTTGTAGAGGCCGGGCGCGACGAAGCCGTAGACCTCGATCGCGAGGTACGGGAAGCCGACGAAGATGGCGGCGAAGAACGCGACGTTGAGCTGGGTGAAGAACAGCTCCTGCGGCGCCGTGTAGATCAGCCGGAAATCCTCGGGGATGACGTGCTGCGCGCCGTGCGGCACCACGGCCAGGTAGGCCTGGCGATAGGGCTCGATCAGGAATTCGAGGATCGACTGCGAAAAGAAGAAGAAGACGATCAGAAGGCCGAAGATGACGATCATCGCCCGCACGAGACGCTTGCGCAGCTCGATGAGGTGGTCCAGCAGGGGCGCCTCGCTGCCGGCAAGCTCGTCCTGCTCGGCCTCGGGCTTGGGGCCCTCGAGTTTGGTCTGCTCGGCCATGGTCAAGTGGTCTTCCTTGGCGCGGGCTTCCTCGCGGCAGTCTTTTTGGCCGGAGATGCGGCGACGGCGACAGGCTCAGCCGCGACCTTCCTGGCGGCAGGCTTTGTGGCAGGCGTAGCCTTCGTCGGTTTGGCGGGCGCAGCATCCACGGTTTTCGGCGCGGTCGACCTCGCCTTTGCCTTCTTGGCGGCAGGCTTGGCGGTGCCGGCATCGGTCGCGGCAGCCGACTCGGCCGCCTTGCCGGCGCGGGCCGCCTTCGCCTTGACGGGCGCGAGCTCGGCCGTCTCGACCTTGCTCTCGGCTGGTTTCTTGACCTTGACCGGACGAACCGCCTTCACCGGCGGCTTGGCTTCGGCGGGGGTCGCTGCGGCGACTGCCGCGGGGGCCGCAACGGCAGCGGGCGCTGCCATGCCGGCGGCAGCCTTGATCTCGTCCACCACGCTCTCGACCTTGGGATCGGCGGGCTTGATCGCGCCGGAGGGCTTCACCTCACCGGTAGGCGTCGTGGTGTTGAATTCCTTGCGGATCGCGTCGGCCGTCGCCTTGAGCGGCGCTGTCACCGAGTTGCGCAGGTTGGTGATCTCGTTGAGGCCGGTGGTCTTGTTCAGCTCGCGCTGAAACTCCTGCCCCATGCGCCGGATGGTGCCGGCGAACTGGCCGACCCGACGCATCATGGCCGGAAGATCCTTGGGGCCAATGACGATCAGGGCGACAACCCCGATCACGAGCATTTCGGTCCAGCCGACGCCGAGCATGTGGTGGACTCCCGGGAGCGGCCGTCAGACGATCAGGCGTCCTTGGCCTTTTCGGTTTCGCGGGTCGGCTCGGCGGATGCCGTCGCGTCGATCTGCGGTGAGGGCTTGGTCTCTTCGTCGCGCATGCCCTTCTGGAACGACTTGATGCCCGAAGCGACCTCCCCCATCAGGCCCGCGATCTTGCCGCGTCCGAACAGCAGGATCACGACGATCGCTACGACGATGATGCCCCAAATGCCTGGCGCGTGCATGGTGGTCTCCGAGAGAAAGCTAACGCTTGTACCTTAGCGCAGAGAAATAGGTTCAATCCTTGGCGAACACAAGGACGTGTTCGGCTTTGTGGCTCGGGAAATGGTCGCAAGCGATGCCGGGCTCACTCGACGGGGTCGCTTTCGCCGCGGTCGTCCGGATCCAGGGGGTCCTCGTCGTCGCGCAGCGGACCATCGAAAGGCAACGGCACCTGGAAGGCGGGCGGCAGGCGGCTCGAGAGCAGGCCCGAGCCCCGCAGTTCCTCGAGGCCCGGCAGGTCGGCGAGACTTTCGAGGCCGAAATGATCGAGAAAGGCTTCAGTGGTGCCATAGGTCACGGGGCGGCCCGGGGTGCGGCGGCGGCCGCGCATGCGGACCCAGCCGGTCTGCATCAGGATGTCGAAGGTGCCGCCGCCCGAAGCGACGCCGCGGACTTCCTCGACCTCGGCACGCGTCGCCGGCTGGTGGTAGGCGATGATGGCCAGCGTCTCGAGCGCCGAGCGCGACAGCTGGCGGCTCTCCTTCTCCTCGCGCCGGAGCAGGAAGGACAGGTCATCGGCAGTGCGGAAGGCCCACCTGTCGCCGCGCCGCACGAGGTTCACGCCCCGCCCGGCATAGCGCCGGGCCAGTTGCTCGAGCAGGACGGGGATATCGGCCCCCTCCCCCAGGTGCGGGGCGATCTCGGCCGGCGACAGGGGATCGGCCGAGGCGAACAGGATCGCCTCGAGAATGCGGAGGTTGCGCTCCGCCACCTCGCCGTGCTCGTCGAAATCGGCCCCGATGGGCGGATCGTCGGTCATCAGTTGTTCTTCCCATCGCCCTGGCGCCGGCGCATGAACAGCGGCCCGAAGGTCAGGGTCTGGCGCAGTTCTATTTGCCCCTGCCGGGCGAGTTCAAGGCTCGAGGCGAAGCTCGAGGCCATCGCTGTCTTCCGCTGCTCCGGATTGGTCAGGTACTGGTCGAGATAGGCGTCGAGCGGCACCCAGTCCATGCTGTCGCCGATCAGTCGCGCCAGGATCTCGCGCGCCTCCTGCAGCGACCAGACGGTGCGCTCGAACAGGTGGTAGTCCTGCGGGATGCCGCGCTCGCGGCCGGAGGCGTAGGCCTTGAGCAGGTCGTAGAGCGACGCCTCCCAGAGGTTGCGGCGCTCGACCAGCACCGGCTCGGGCTGGCCGCGCGCGAAGACGTCGCGGCCCAGGCGCGGGCGGTTGACCAGTTGCATCGCCGCCTTGCGCATGGCCTCGAGGCGCTTCAGGCGGAACTGCAGCAGCGCCGCCATCATCTCGCCGGTCGGCTCGTCGTCGCTTGGCGCCTGCGGCACCATCAGCCGGCTCTTGAGATAGGCGAGCCAGGCCGCCATCACGAGATAGTCGGCAGCGATCTCGATGCGCTTCTCGCGGATCGTCTCGATGAATCCGAGATACTGCTCGGCCAGTGCCAGCACCGAGATCTTGCCGAGATCGACCTTCTGGCGACGCGCCAGGTCGAGCAGCAGGTCGAGCGGCCCCTCATAGCCGTCCACGTCGACGTAGAGAATCTCGTCATCGCGCGGCGCGTCGGGCGTTGCGAACCAATCCTGCGATGTGTCGCTCATCAAGCCGCCCTATCCACCCCTAGAGGCGGATTTGGTCCCCAACCGGGCCGGGCGTCAAGGAAATGGCGACGCGGATCAACCGCCAATCGGCACGCAATCCACGCCGTTCGCCTTGAGGCTGGCGCAGGTCTGCGTCGCTTCCTGGAAGGAATCGACCGGCAGTACGACGCGGTACCACGTACCCTTGGGACCCAGGTCGACCTGCCGGACAGCAAGGCTGCGGCCGGCGAGCAGTCCGGACAGCCGGTTCTGCGTGGCGCGCAACGAGTTCTGCGCGTCGGCCTGGGTCGGCTGCGAGCTCAACTGCACGTAGGGGCCGGACCCACCGGTAGTGGCTGCCGGCGCCGTCAGATCGGCAGCCTGCGCGGCGGGCTGGGTGGCAGCGGCGCGCTGGTTGGCGCCGCCATTGAGCGTCGAGCGGTCGGCCGGGCGGGCCAGGGGAATCGGCGCGACGATGGTCGGGTCGATATTGGCCGCCGGCGTCGGCGCGGTGCTGGCAAGGGCGGCAACGTCGGTCGAGCCGGCAGCAGCCGCAGTGCCACCGGCAGTCGCGTCCGGCGCAGTGCCGCTCGGAACGGCGGCCAGCAGTTCGGAGGGCTGAACGTCGGCGCCCGGCAGGTCCGGGACCGACGGGCGGTCGACCGGCAGCTCCTCGTTGCCCGCGACGGCCTCGTCGCCGGACACGATCGTGCCATCCGGACGGACCGTCACGGTGCGTACCTTGCGATTGGCCAGTTCGCTCTCGCTGCCGGCGCTGTCGCTGCTGCCGACCGGGGTGGCCACGTCAGCAACGCTGGTGGCTTCGCTGTCGTCGCGCGAGACGAGTTGCTCGTCGGTCGGCGCCGTCTTGCCATCGAGTTCGTTGAAGACCACGGAACCCTGATTGGTGGGCGCGGTGGTTGCCGGCGGCGGCACAGTCTTGACCGGCGTCGCATCGGCCTGCAGCACCGGTGCGTCGGTGTCCGAGCCACGGCCCATGCCGAGCACCCAGTACAAGCCGAGGCCGGCGGCGAGCAGCAGGGTCCCCGCGACGGCCATGCCGACATACTGGCGCATGCCACCGGCACGACGCTCGGGCCTGGCCTTCACCCGCTTGTAGGGGCTCGGCTCGGCGCGGACGCTGTCGATTCGGCCGACTTCGGCGCCACTGGCGGCCGCAGCCGCCAGGATCGCTGCTTCGGCCGACGGAAGCTGGGGTTCCGTGTCGCGGATCGTGGCGCGGCGCGGCGCGAAACCAGCGGTCAGGGGCGGTACCACCGGAGCGGCCTGCGCCGCCGGGGTCGGAGCCGGAGCCGCCACTATGGGCGCCGCAGGCTTGTCGCTCGTCAGTTCGACGCGAACGGCCTCGCCGATGAGGCTCTCGATCTCGTCCATCGGATCGACCGGCGGCTGCGGGCGAGCCGGAGCCTGCACCTTGCTTGTCGGCCCGAACACCGGCGCGACGCCAAAGCGATCCTCCGGCCGGGGCGCCGGCGACTGTTGCACCTGCGGTGCGGGTCCGCGGCCCGCGGCGGAGTTGAGCTGCGGACGCGGGGCCGGCGGAAGGCCCGGCTGCGGAAAGGGGCGTGGCGCCGGGGCCGGCGCAGCTTCCTCGGCCTCGGTCGAATCCAGTTCGGCCGCAATCAGGTCGGCGATCGGGTCACCGGAGGCTGGCTTGCCGGCGTCCGGCGCCGGCGGCTGGACCGCAGGCCTGGGCGCCGCAGCAGGCGCCGCGATGGGCTGGGGCGGCGAGGTGTCGAAGCCGAAGTCGAAGTCGAACTTGTCGGTGGCCGGCGCGGCCTGCGAGGCAGCAACCATCGGGGCCGACAAGGCCGGAGCAGCCGGCCTGGGCGCGGCAACGGGTGCGCTCACCACCGGCTCGGCCTTCGGGGGCGGAGCGAACACGGCTTCCAGCTCCGCCATCGGGTCGGAGGCCGGGGCGGGCTCAGCGGCAGCAGGAGGGGGCGGCGCCACAACCGGCGCCGGCACCGGCCGCGACGCAACCGGCTTCGGGATCTCGCGATCCTGCCAGTTGGACATCGGCTCGGGCTTGAACGTGGAGGCGGCGGGCAAGGTGCCGAAATCGATCGACGCGGACGGGCGCGGGCCAGCGGAGGCCGGCGGCGTCATGGCGGCCGACGGCGTCACTGCGGCCTGCGGCGTCATGGCGGTTGGCGGCGTCGGGGCGGCCGGCGCCGGCGGGAGAGCCGATACGGGCGCTGGCACTGGCGAGGGCGCAGCCGGAAGCGGCTGGTCCATCCCCGGGATGCGGAAGATACTGGGTGGAGCCGCAGGCGCAGCACTCGTTGCCGGGGCAACGGGCGCGGTAGGGGCATCCATGCCGGGAATGCGGATCGGCGAGGGCGCCTGCCCTTCCGGCCGCGGATTGTCGGTGAGCGTCACGAGCTTGGGGGCGGGCCGCGCCTCTGGTTCGGATGACCCGGCGTTGCTTGCCATCAGCTTGGCAAGTTCGGCGATAAGGTCGTCAGATTTTTCCTGGCCATCAGGCATCTGCTGCGGTCTCGCTGTCATCAAAGCAGCGCCCCTGTACTCTTGGACCGTCCGCCAGTCTTTTGACCCCACACTGGCGGGCCGGCCACTCTACCAACCAATGCGCCCGAATTATGAAAGCGCCTCCGGAGCAGAAACACCAAGCAGGGTCAAACCGTTGACGAGGACCTGACGCACGGCGCCGACAAGGGCGAGTCGGGCCGCAGTCAGCTTTGAATCATCGGCGTTAACAAAGCGTAAGGCAACATCCTGATTGCCCTTGGCCCAGAAGCCGTGGAAGGCGCTGGCAAGTTCGTACAGGTAGAAGGCGACGCGATGCGGCTCATGTGCATCGGCGGCCGAAGCAACGATGCGCGGCCACTGCGCCAGCGACTTGATCAGCTCGAGGTCGGCCTCCGACGACAGCAGCGAAAGGTCTGCCGCCGCAAGGGCTTGCGCCGACGTATCGAGCGCCGGCATCTCCTCGGCGACCTTGCGGAACACCGAGTAGGTGCGGGCGTGCGCGTACTGCACGTAGAACACCGGATTGTCGCGCGTCTGCTCCTTGACCACGGCGAAGTCGAAATCCATCGCCGCATCGTTGCGCCGATAGAGCAGCATGAAGCGGGTGGCGTCGGAGCCGACCTCCTCGACCACGTCGGACAGCAGCACGAGATCGCCCGAGCGCTTGCTCATCTTGAACGGCTCGCCGTTCTTGAGCAGCCGCACGAGCTGGCAGATGCGTACGTCGATCTCGGCCTCGCCATGCGAGACGGCCTTCACCGCCGCCTGCAGCCGCTTCACATAGCCCGAGTGGTCGGCGCCGAGCACGTTGACCATGTGCTTGAAGCCGCGCTGGTACTTGTTGCGGTGGTAGGCGATGTCGGCGGCGAAATAGGTGTACTGGCCGTTCGACTTGACCAGCGGACGGTCGACATCGTCGCCATAGTCGGTGGCGCGGAACAGGGTCTGCTCGCGGTCTTCCCAATCGTCCGGGGTCTTGCCCTTGGGCGGCTCGAGCCGACCCTGGTAGACCATGCCTTCGGTGCGCAGCCAGTCGAGCGTGGTGTCGACGTCGCCACCCTGCCCGTGCAACTGGCGCTCGGAGAAGAACACATCGTGATGGATGTTGAGCTTGGCGAGATCGGCCCGGATCAGGTCCATCATGTCGGCCAGCACCTGGTCCTTGACGATGGCCAGCGCCTCCGCCTCGGGCTTGTCCAGCAACGCCGAGCCGAACTTGCCCTTGAGCCTCTGGCCGACCGGGATCAGGTAGTCGCCCGGATAGAAGCCCGAGGGAATGTCGATGCTCTCGCCGAGGGCCTCGCGGTAGCGCAGCATGGTGGACTTGGCCAAGGTGTCGATCTGGCTGCCGGCGTCATTGATGTAGTATTCGCGGGTCACCTCGTAACCGGAATAGGCCATGAGCGAGGCCAGCGCGTCGCCGAACACGGCGCCGCGGGTATGGCCGACGTGCATCGGCCCGGTCGGGTTGGCCGAGACGTACTCGACGTTGACCCGCTCGCCCTTGCCGATATCGGACTTGCCGAACGCGGCGCCCTCAGCCGCGACCGACTTCAGCACGTCGTGCCAGATCGGGGTGGCAAGGCGGAAGTTGAGGAAGCCGGGACCGGCGACCTCGACCGAGGCCACGTCCGTGTCGGTCCCGAAGTGCTCGGCGAGCGCCATCGCGACCTCGCGCGGGTTCTTGCCCAGCGGCTTGGCGACGACCATCGCGGCGTTGCTCGACAGGTCGCCGTGGCCAGGATCTCGCGGCGGCTCGACCACGATGCGCGACAGGGCTTCCCCGGTGATCGAGGGATATAGCGCCTTGAGGGCGTCGGCGACGCGGGTGGCGAACAGCGCGAAAACGTTCATGTTGGTCTCACTTGGACTGCCACAATCACGGAGTCATTCCCGCGAAAGCGGGAACCTCTGTTTACGGTGATGAGGATAGGCCCGGAAACGGAGGCTCCCGCTTTCGCGGGAATGACCCGGAGTTGGTAGCGGATTGGGTGCCCCTACCCTAACTGCGATCCAGCGTCAAACAGCCGGCCATGTTGCTCGAGCGCATAGGGGTCGGTCATCCCGGCGATGAAGTCGGCGACGATGCGGGCGCGCGCGCCGCGATCGGCCGCGTTGCGGGCCGCCTCGCCCCAGGCGCCGGGCATGGCGCCGGTCACCATGTAGTGGTCGAACAGCATGGACACGACCGTCTGGCTGCGCCGCACCGGCCCCATCACCTCGTCGCTGCGATAGACGTGCTCGAACAGGAAGCGCTTCAGCCCGCGCTCGGCTTCGGCCACCGGCGGCGAGAAGCGGATCAGCGTGCGGCGGGCGAAACGGACATCTTCCGCCGACTGCGGTCCCACCTGGGCAATGGCGCGGCTGCTTTCCGCGATCACGTCCTCGATCTGCGCGGTGATCAGGCGGCGCTGCACCTCGTGCGCCTGCCGGCTGCGCTCGATATCGGGCCAGCGGGCCAGGACCTCCCGCACAAACGGGCCGACCAGCGGCACCTCGGTCAGGTCGCCAATGCGGATCAGGCCGGCGCGCAGCGCATCGTCGATGTCGTGCGAGTTGTAGGCGATGTCGTCGGCGATGGCAGCGGCCTGGGCCTCGAGACTGGCGTGGGTCCAGGTCATGAGGTCGGCGCTGGCGGGAATGTCGTCGAGGCCGGGTGGCAGCGGATGGTCGGGACGGAGCGCCCTGCCCGCGCGGTCGGTCAGCGGGCCATTGTGCTTGAGGATGCCTTCCAGCGTTTCCCAGGTGAGGTTCAGGCCGTCATGTTCGGCGTAGCGGTTCTCGAGCCGGGTAACGACGCGGATGGCCTGCATGTTGTGGTCGAAGCCGCCCCACTCGGCCAGCTTGTCGTTGAGCACGCGCTCGCCGGCATGGCCGAACGGGGTGTGGCCAAGGTCGTGCGCCAGCGCCACGGCTTCGGCCAGGTCCTCGTCCAGCGCCAGGGCGCGGGCGATGGAGCGGGCCATCTGGCTGACCTCGAGCGTGTGGGTCAGGCGCGTGCGGAAATGCTGGCCTTCGTGGTGCAGGAAGACCTGCGTCTTGTGCTGCAGGCGGCGGAAGGCCGTCGAGTGGATGATGCGGTCGCGGTCACGCTGGAACTCGGACCGGGTCGGGCTGGAACCCGGGTTGTATAGCCGCCCGCGACTCTGGGCGGGATCGGAGGCATACGCGGCGCGTTCACCCATTATGCGGCCAAGACCCTTTTCATCGTCGCCTGACGATATTAGATTTCACCTGTGCTGCGGCGTGTCGCGGCCGAAAGGTACCAGATGTCCGAAGCTGCTCTAGCACCGAACAATGTCATTTTGACAGACCGCGCCGCCAGGCGGATCGGCCGCATCCTCAGCAAGCAGGGGGAAGGCACGGTGCTGCGCATCGCGGTGGCGGGCGGCGGCTGTTCCGGCTTCCAGTACGAGTACAACCTCGTCAAGGAGACGCCGGCGGCGGACGACCTGGTGCTGAGCAACGGCGATGCCACGGTGCTGATCGACTCGCTCAGCCTCGAGTTCATGGGCGGCGCCGAGATCGACTATGTCGACGACCTGATCGGCCAGAGCTTCCAGATCAGGAATCCGAATGCGGTGGCCGGCTGCGGCTGCGGCACGAGTTTCGCCGTCGCCTGACGCTTAAGCCTTTCGGCGCCTTGCCTGCGGACGAAGTGAGCCGCTAGCGTCCTCCCATAGATCTGGGAGGAATTTCATGACTTTGGAGAGTAGGGTGAACGCGGCGGTCGACGCCGCGCTCGGCAGCCGCATTGTCGGTTGCGTCGTGCTGATCAACCAGAACGGCCGGGAAATTTACGCCCGCACGGCCGGTCTCGCCGATCGCGAGGCGAACCGCAAGCTGGAGCGCAGTGCCATCTGGCGGCTGGCCTCGGTGACCAAGCCCATCGTCGCGACGGCGGCGCTCAAGATGAAGGAAGAGGGCCTGCTCGGGCTCGACGATCCGGTCACCACGTACCTGCCCTACTTCACCCCGCCCAGTCCCGATGGAGTGGTGCGTCCGATCACGCTGCGGCAGCTGTTCGCGCACACGTCCGGCCTTTCGTATGAGACCGTTCCGGCCGATGTGGCGCCCGGCATGTCGGGGCCCTACATCTCACTGGAGGAAAACCTGCGCCGGCTGGCCAAGGCGCCGCTCGTCTTCGCACCGGGCACCGGCTGGGCGTACGGCACCAGCATCGATGTGCTGGGGGGCGTGATCGCCGCCATCAACGGCTCGACGCTGGAAGCTGCCGTGGTCAGGTACGCCGCCGGCCCGCTGGGCATGGTCGACTGGCGCTTCACCCCCACCGATGCCACCCGCGTCACCGCGAACTATGCGAACGGCGATCTGCCGACCCCTTCGATCGTGCCGCCGGCCCGTATCACCATGGAGAACAACCAGGGCACCGGGTGGGAGGTCGACCGCATCTTCCGTGCCGATGCCCCGCAGTCGGGCGGCGGCGGCTCGTGCGGCACGGCAGACGACGTCATGAAGATGCTCGAAGTCTACAATGGCGGCACGTTCCTGAAGCCTGCGACCGTTGCCGAGGCCCTACGGAACCAGATCGGCGACCTGCCGCGGCGCGACACCGATGCCGGCAAGCGCTTCACCCTGCTGGGTGCCATCATCGACGATCCCCGGGCCGCCAGAAGCCCCTGCCCGGTCGGCACGCTCGACTGGGGCGGCGCGTGGGGCCACAACTGGATCATCGACCCCACGAACAAGCTGACCATCCTCGTGTGCACCAACGTCGCCCCCGAGGGCTGCAACGGCCCGTTCCGCGAAGACCCCGCGACGCGGTTTACGCGTCACTGTGAGGAAGCTAGGCTCCCGTTCCAAACGGGAGCCTCTTCATGCGCATCGCCACCTGGAACATCAACGGCGTCAAGGCTCGGCAGGGACTTCTTCTCAAGTGGCTTGAGGAGGAATCGCCCGATATCGCGTGCCTGCAGGAGATCAAGTCGGTCGACGAGGCGTTCCCGCGGCTCGAGATCGAGGCCATGGGCTACAACGTCGAGACCTTCGGGCAGAAGAGCTGGAACGGCGTCGCGATCCTGTCCAAGCGCCGCTTCGATGAGGTGACGCGGGGCCTGCCGGGCGACGATGGCGACGAGCAGTCGCGGCTGATCGAAGGCGTATTCTCGGTCGAGGGCGGCGTGGTGCGGGTGTGCTGCATCTACCTGCCCAACGGCAACCCGGTCGGCACCGACAAGTTCACCTACAAGCTGGGCTGGATGGACCGGCTGCTCACCTTCGTCGAGGGGCGGCTGGCGCTCGAGGAGCCGTTCATCCTGCTCGGCGACTACAACATCATCCCGGCCGCCATCGACGCCAAGACCCCCGAGAACTGGGTGGGCGACGCGCTGTTCCGGCCCGAAAGCGCCGAACGCTGGCGCGCGCTGCTCAACCTGGGCATGACCGACGCGCTCCGGGCCGTCACCGACGAACCGTCCTATACGTTCTGGGACTTCAAGACCTTCGGCTGGGACCGGGGCGACGGCATCCGCATCGACCACCTGCTGCTCTCGCCGCAGGCGGCGGACCGGCTGGAAGACGTGCTGGTCCACAAGGAGCAGCGCGGCAAGGAAAAGCCGAGCGATCACGTGCCGGTGGTGGGCGAGTTTGCGTTCTAGGCCCTTCGGCTCCGCGCCGTCGGCTGAAACGGAGGTGCTGAATGCATATCCATGCAACTCTCGTCGAACTGTGCGACGCGTTCAACGCGCACGACCTCGACCGCATCATGGCGCTGTTCGCCGACGACTGCGTGCTCGAGATGCCGCGGGGCAGCGATCCGTGGGGCTCGCGCTTCACTGGCAAGGCAGAGGTGCGGCAGGCGCTGGCAGGCCGCTTTGCCGGGCTGCCTGACGTCCACTATGGCGACGCGGAGCATTTCGCCGACGAGGCAGCGGGCACCGGGATGTCGAGGTGGCGGCTGACGGGAAGCACGCCCGAGGGCACGCGGCGTGACGTGCGCGGCTGCGACTTCTACACGTTCCGAGAGGGACAGGTAGTGCGCAAGGACTCGTACTGGAAGATCGTCGAGCCGCCCGTGGCTAGTTGATGCTCGGAGCCTGACGAAGCGGCTTCAGCTCGGCGACCTGCGCCGCAGGTTCGTCTCCGCCCAGAGCTTTGGTGACAGCGGCAGTCGCAACCCTCGCCTGCGTGGCGATGTCGTTGGCAAATCCGCGCAGGTCCGCCGGCAGCAGGACGACGGTGAGCAGTATCAGGATGATCGGCAGGCGCATGGCGGTGGTTCCAACGGGCTAACGTCCCGATGGTTGCCATGGCGTGGCTGAACTTGCGCTGAACGGCGCGCTCAGAGTCCGCCGAAGCGGTTGCTGAGCGAGTCGGCGAGTTCGACGGCGCGCTTGCGCTGCGCGGGCGTCGCCACGGACATGGCGTTGGTCAGCAGTTCGCCGATCCAGCCCTCGTCCATGGTGCCGGCGGCGCGGCGCGAGGCGACGGTGAGCCACATCAGGCCTTCGACCTGATCGGCCGAGATGCCCTGCCCGTTGAACAGCATGTTGCCGAGCTTGGCCTGCGCCCCGGCGTGCCCCTTGCGGGCGGCGAGATTGAGCCAGCGCGCGCTCTGCAGCGGGCTGTCGCCGAGTTCGGAGTCGTCGAGATACATCTCGCCGACCTTGTACTGCGCGTCGGCGTCGCCGAAATAGGACGCCGCGTGCAGGATCAGCTTGTTCGAGTAGGCCTCGTTCTTGGGGATGCCGGCCTCCGGCAGGCCGGTGCGGTAGTACTCGCCGACCTTGAGGAAGCTCTGGGCGACGATATCGGCCTCGACGCCCTTGGGCGCGGTGTCGGCGTGCTCGTCGGCAATCTGGCTGAAGTAGCCGAACGCCTTGACCGGATCCTTCTCCACGCCCTCGCCGCTCTCATACATGAGGCCGAGCTGGTAGAGCGCCATCGGCTGTCCGGCCAGCGCGGCATCCTCGAGGGCGGCGACGAGATCCTTGGACGAGATACCGCCGCCGGCGCCGTCGAGCGAGTTGGCCATGGCGAGGGCGGCATCGGCCGCCGTCTCGGGAGCCAGCGGCAGCGACGGCAGCACGCCGCTCACCTGAGCGGCGGCCGGGGTGGCCACGCCCGCAACAGCGAGCGCAGCCCAAAACGCAACGGAAACAAGGGCTCCTGCCCTAAATGTCCGCATACTGCTCCTTCTCGCCCTTGGCACCGGGGTTGGTCAGCGCGCCGAAGCGTGCCGGCCCCACCAGTTGGGCATACTTCCAGATGGCGCCCGAGCCATACTCGGTTTCGCGCGGGGCCCAGGAGGCCTTGCGCCGGGCAAATTCCTCTTCCGACACATTGACCGAAATCTCGCCGGTCACGGCGTCGAGAGTGATGATGTCGCCATCCTTGATGTGGGCGATCGGACCGCCGACAGCTGCTTCCGGACCGACATGGCCGATGCAGAAGCCGCGCGTGGCGCCGGAGAAGCGGCCGTCGGTGATGAGCGCAACCTTGTCGCCCATTCCCTGGCCGTAGAGAGCGGCCGTGGTCGACAGCATCTCGCGCATGCCGGGGCCGCCCTTGGGGCCCTCGTAGCGGATGACGAGCACGTCGCCTTCCTTGTACTCGCGCTTCTCGACGCACTCGAAGCACTTCTCTTCGGTGTCGAAGACGCGCGCCGGGCCGACGAAGCGCAGGTTCTTGAGGCCGGCGACCTTCACGATGGCGCCATCGGGGGCGAGGTTGCCCCGAAGCGAAACCACGCCGCCGGTGGGCGAGATCGGGTTGGACGTCTTGCGGATGACGTCCTGGTTCTCGTTGAACTTCACCTTCTCGAGGTTCTCGGCGACGGTCTTGCCGGTGACGGTCATGACGTCGCCGTGCAGGAAGCCGCCCTCGAGCAGCGCCTTCATCACCAGCGGAATGCCGCCGGCCTCGAACAGGTCCTTGGCGACATACTTTCCGCCCGGCTTCAGGTCGCCGATATACGGGGTCCGCTTGAAGATCTCGCCGACGTCGAACAGGTCGAAGTCGATACCCGCCTCGTGCGCCATGGCCGGCAGGTGCAGCGCGGCATTGGTCGAGCCGCCGGTGGCGGCCACGGTCATCGCCGCGTTCTCGAAGGCCTTGCGGGTGACGATGTCGCGCGGACGCAGCTGGACCTTGAGCAGTTCCATGACCTGCTCGCCGGCCTTGGCGCAGAGCGCGTCGCGGATTTCGTACGGGGCCGGGGCGCCGCAGCTGTAGGGCAGCGCAAGCCCGATGGCTTCGGCCACCATGGCCATGGTGTTGGCGGTGTACTGGCCGCCGCACGAGCCGGCCGACGGGCAGGCGACGCGCTCGAGCTCGTCCAGCGTCTCGTCGTCCATCTTGCCGACCGAGTGCAGGCCCACGGCCTCGAACAGGTCCTGCACCACCACGTCGCGACCGCGGAAGCGGCCCGGCAGGATCGAGCCGCCGTAGATGAAGATCGACGGCACGTTGAGGCGGATCATCGCCATCATCATGCCGGGCAGCGACTTGTCGCAGCCGGCCATGGCGACCAGCGCGTCATAGGAGTGGCCGCGCATCGTGAGCTCGACCGAGTCGGCGATCACGTCGCGCGAGGCCAGCGAGGACTTCATGCCGGCATGGCCCATGGCGATGCCGTCGGTGACGGTGATGGTGGTGAATTCGCGCGGCGTGCCGTGGTTGGCGGCGACGCCCTTCTTGACCGCCTGGGCCTGGCGCTGCAGCGAGATGTTGCACGGAGCGGCCTCGTTCCACGCCGTCGCCACGCCGATGAGCGGCTGATGGATCTGCTCGCTGGTCAGGCCCATGGCGTAGAGGTACGAGCGGTGCGGCGCCCGCTCCGGACCCTCTGTCACATGCCTGCTGGGGAGACGCGATTTGTCGACGTAGTTCGATGCCATTTCTTCTACCTGCTTGTCCGGCCGGATACGACCGGCGCTCCTAGTAAAAGCGCCGTTTATGAGCTTCGGCCTGACAAGGCACAAGGGCAGGAAACCCGCGATTGGTACGGTGCCGGCCCAATGTGCCTGCACCAGATCGCGACCTGGCCACGCCCCAGTCCTCGCCCTCTTTTAGGGTCACATTGTGGCGGGGTTCCTCAGCAAAACGTTGATCGCCCGGCAAGGAAAACGGGATTCAATCTTGCTGTTGCAAAAACGTCACGTACGATTCATCGCGCGTTCAGCATGGGGACTTGCAGCGCACAGCGATTGCTCGCGGCGCCGACGCTCACCTCGACGCCGACAACTGCACGATAACCTCCAGGGGCCGGACGCTGATTGCTGCCGGCCGCCGGAGATTTGTCACCGATTGCTTGCCTGTCCCTAGCTCAGTCGGGACAGGGCTTCCTGCAGGCGCTTCAGCCGCTCGAGGCTCTCCTCGCGCCGGGTGCGTTGCTCCTCGATGACCTCTTCGGCCGCCTTGGCGAGAAACTGCTCGTTGCCGAGCTTCTTGTCGATCTTGTCGATCTCGGACTGCTCCTTGGCGATGTCGCGCTTCAGGCGGCCACGCTCGGCATCGAGGTCGATGACGCCGGCGAGGGGCAGCACGAAGGTCGCTTCGCCGAGGATCAGCTGGGCGGAGTCGCGCGGCACGTCGGAGGTGTAGTCGACGCTGTCGAGGCGAGCCAGGCGGGTCAGCGCGCTGAGATTGGCCTCGAGGCGGGTGCCGGTCTCCGCCCCTGCCCCGACCACCAGCAGCTTCACCTTGGCGCCGGCCGGCACGTTCATCTCCTGGCGGACCGAACGAATGCCGGAAATGAGCGCCACGAGCCAGTCGAGCTCGGCCTGCGCCTCCGGGTCCTCGAGGCCGGCCAGTTCCGGCCACTCGGAAATGATCAGCAGCTTCTCGCGCGCCGGGCCGGTCTTGCCGGTTTCGGCCCACAGCTCTTCGGTGATGAAGGGCATGAAGGGATGCAGAAGCTTCAGGATCTGGTCGAGCGCGAAGGCGGCAGTGGCCTGCGTCTCGGCCTTGGCCGCCTCGTCCTCGCCCGTGAAGACGGGCTTGGCCAGCTCGATGTACCAGTCGCAGAAGGTGCCCCAGACGAAGTCATATGCGGCGTTGGCGGCTTCGTTGAAGCGATAGTCGGAGATGGCGGCGGTCACCGCGGCGGCGGCGCGGGCGGTGGAGCCCACGATCCAGCGGTTGAGCGCCAGCTTGTTGTCCCTGGGGTCGTAACCCTCGATGCGGACGCAGCCGTTCATCTCGAGGAAGCGCGCGGCGTTCCACAGCTTGGTGACGAAGTTGCGGTAGCCCTCGACGCGGCTGATGGCGAGGCGCATGTCGCGACCCTGCGCGGCCATGGCCGCGAGGGTGAAGCGCGTGGCGTCGGCGCCGTATTCGTTGACGAGCTTGAGCGGGTCGATGACGTTGCCCTTGGTCTTCGACATCTTCTGGCCCTTCTCGTCGCGGACCAGCGCATGCATGTAGACGGTGTGGAACGGCTCGGTACCGGTGAACTCCAAACCCATCATCATCATCCGGGCGACCCAGAAGAAGATGATGTCGAAGCCGGTGACCAGCACATCGGTGGGGTAGTACTTGGCCAGCTCCGGCGTCTGGCTGGGCCAGCCCATGGTCGAGAACGGCCACAGCGCCGAGGAGAACCAGGTGTCGAGCACGTCTTCGTCGCGATGCAGCGGCACCTTGCTGTCGGAAAGCTCGGCGAACGGATCCTTGTGCTTGCGCATGTTCCAGGTGTCGGCATTGAGCCGGTCACGCTGGGTGGTCTCGAAGCTCAGCATCGCCTTGGCATAGTCGGGCGCGTTCACGCCGCCGGAATAGACCTCGATCTTGCGGGCCCCATAGTAGGCCTGCGCCTGCGCGATCGCCTCGACCTCGCTGTCGGCGACGAAGCATTTCGGGCCGGCATCGCGGTTGTTGAAGTCCGGGTCGGTGTTGAGGCGCGGGCCGTACCAGGCCGGGATCTGATGGCCCCACCAGAGCTGGCGCGAGATACACCAGGGTTTGATGTTCTCCATCCAGGCGTAATAGGTGTTCTCGTACTGCTTGGGGACGAACTTGGTGCGTCCCTCGCGCACGGAGGCGAGCGCCGGCGCGGCGAGGATCTCGGCCTTCACGAACCACTGGTCGGTCAGGAACGGCTCGATCACGACCTGCTTCGACTTCTCGTCGTACGGGACCATGATCTTCTTGTCGTCGACCCAGACGAGCACGCCCGACGCTTCCAGCTCGGCCAGCACCTTGTCGCGCGCCTCGAAGCGGTCGAGGCCGCGATAGGCCTCGGGCACCGAGTTGTTCAGCTTGGCGGTCGTGGTGAAAATGTTGATCGGCTTGAGGTTGTGGCGCTGACCCACCTCGAAGTCGTTGAAATCGTGCGCCGGGGTGATCTTCACCGCGCCTGAACCCAGTTCCGGGTCAGCGTATTCGTCACCGATGATCGGGATGCGGCGGCCGACGATCGGCAGGATGACGTGCTTGCCGACGAGGTGCTTGTAGCGCTCGTCGTCCGGGTGCACGGCAACGGCCACGTCGCCCAGCATGGTCTCGGGACGCGTCGTCGCCACGGTGATGGTCTCCGTGCTGCCCTCGATCGGGTAGCGCAGGTGCCACATCTTGCCGTTGGTCTCGATATTCTCGACCTCGAGGTCCGAGATGGCGGTCTCGAGCCCCGGGTGCCAGTTCACCAGGCGCTTCGCGCGATAGATGAGGCCCTTCTCGTAAAGCGTAACAAACACCTTACGAACCGCCTCGCTCAACCCCTCGTCCATGGTGAAGCGTTCGCGCGACCAGTCGGCCGAGGCGCCGAGGCGCTTCAGCTGGTTGAGGATGGTGCCGCCCGACTCCGCCTTCCATTCCCAGACGCGCTCGAGGAACTTCTCCCGCCCCATCTCGCGGCGGCCCGGCTGCTGGCGCTCCATCAGCTGGCGCTCGACGATCATCTGCGTGGCGATGCCGGCGTGGTCGGTGCCCGGCTGCCACAGCACGTCCTTGCCGCGCATGCGCTCGAAGCGGATCAGGATGTCCTGGATGGTGTTGTTGAGCGCGTGGCCGATATGCAGCGAGCCGGTCACGTTCGGCGGCGGAATGACGATCGAGAAGGTCTCGGCGCCGGGCTTGGCTCCTGCCCCGGCCTTGAACGCCCCCGCTTCCTGCCACTGCTCGTAGATGCGGGCTTCGACGTTGGCCGGTTCGTAGGTCTTCTCAAGCATCGGTGGGTTCCAAGCGCAGCAGCCCGCCCCGAGGCATCACAGATGCCGGGCGGACCGAAATTCAACGGCTAGTGCTAAAGCAAAGGCGGGTGGCGAAAGTCAACACAATGTGGGTTGTGAGGTGGATCGAGGCAAGATCACAGCGCCCGGGGCGAGGGAGAAGCGTCCGGCCTACAACGGTCCAGCAACAAGAACGCCGTCATCCCCGGGCTTGCCCCGGGGACCCAGCGATGTCTCCACCAACACCGCCATATGCCGCGCCATCCCGTGGGTCCCCGGGTCAAGCCCGGGGATGACGGTGCGTATGTTCGAATGAGCGCCACCAAACAGAAATCCCCGCTTAGCGGGGATCAGATTGTCGGGCTTGCCTGTCGGAGTTACTTCCCGCGCGAGACGCGGGCGATTTCCTTTTCCACCATGCGCTCGACCACCGAGGGCAGGTTTTCGTCGAGCCATTCCTTGAGCATGGGGCGCAGCATCTCGCGCATCATGTCCTCGATGGTCACGCCGCTGCCGACGGTCTGCATGCCGGACAGCCGCGCGAAGGTGCTCTTGACGGCCGATTGCGTGGTCGGCTCGAGCAGCTGCTCGGCCATCTCGGCGGACAGGTTCGGGTCCGGCATCGGCGCAGCAGCCGCCACGGGCCGCGGTGCCGGTCGCTCGAAAGCGGGTGCCGCGGCGCGCGGCGGAGTTGCGACGACCGGAGCCGGCTCCGGCTCTTCCTCCACCTCGAAAGCGATGTCGTCCGGATCGACGAGGCTGGCGCTCAGGTCGGGCGCCGCGCCGGCGCCGCCCAGCAGTTCCGAAAAGCTCAGGCCCGGCTTGGCCTCATCCTCGGCGGCGGTGTCGCGCAGGATCTGCTCGGGCGACAGGGCCAGCGGCTCCGGTTCCGCCTCCGGCTGGACCGGGCGAACCGGCGCCGGCTGCGGCATGAAGCTGCGAGCGGGAGCGGGCACGGGCGCGGCAGGCTTCTTGGGCGCAGCGCCCGCATCGTCATCGGCGATGATCTGTCGGATCGACGACAGGATCTCGTCCATGGATGGCTCTTTTGGCGCCGGCTTGTTCATCACTGCCTCACATTACCCGCCAGTTACGCGGCCGCACATTCGGGGCGGATTCGGCCAGATCGCCGAATCGGCTCTGCTCAATCTAGTGCAAGCCATCGCGGTTTGTGAATCGGCCGGACACCAGCCATTGTGTCTTCCCCCAGGGATTTCCGGGGGAAGGCAGGTTGCCGGCGTCGCCTAGAGGCTGAGCGCGGCCCGATGGCGGAATATCGTCACGATCCAGGCCAGCAGGCCGAGGATGGTGGCGAGCGATGCGATCTGGGCCAGCCAGTCGCCGGTGCCTGCGGTCGCCATCGCCACGCCCGCGCCGATGGTCAAGGCGCCGACGAGCGCCAGCACGAAATGCACCATGGCCAGCCGGCTCTGCGCGGCGGCCGGCACCAGCTTGTAGTAGAAGCCGTAGATCACCATCAGGACGAAGCCGACGAGATTGTTGTGGGCGTGGCCCGGCGCCAGCGTGTGATCCTGGCTGATCGCCATCTGGATGCCCCACGCCATGCCGGCCAGCCCGAGCAAGGCGCCGACCACGATGAACCAGAACGGTAGTGCTTTCACGTTTCCCCCCTTTGGCCGCCGCAACGGCCCGCGAAAAAGCCGCGACGCGGGACTCGCATCGCGGCTCGGAGAGGCTAGCGCCGGAGGGGAGGCGGACCAATATGCGGCCGCTTGTCGCCCACCGCTTATTCGTCGAGGGCGCGCAGCTCCGCCCACACATCCTCGACCTTGGCGATGTAGCCGTCGGCCGAATGCACCGCGACGCTGAGGCCGAGCACGTCGGGCGACAGCTTGCCGGACGCGGCGAGAAGCGAGAAGGCCGCGATCATCCGGGTGGCGCGCGAGGTGATGAGGGCTTCCTGCGCGCTGGTCAGTTCCGCCTGGGCGTTGAGCACGTCGAGCGTGGTCTTCTGGCCGACGTCGCGCTCCTGGATGGTGCCGTCGACCACGAGCTGGGCCGAATTGACGGCGGCCTGTGCCGATTCGATCTGCGAGGTGGCGTTCTGCAGTGTGGACCAGGCCGAGATCACCGATTCCTTGATTTGGTCGCGCGCCGACAGGGCGTCGACCTCGGACTGAACCTGCAGGATATTGGCCTTGCGCAGGCTCGCGCTCAGGGCGCCGCCCGAATAGATCGGGATGCTCAGCTTCACCTGGGCCGAGCCCGACAGGCTGTTGCGGTCGCCTTCGTTCGGCCCCCCGTAGGTCCTCGACAGCGAGGCATCAAGAGAACTGATCAGGCTCAGCGTCGGGCCAAACGAGGCGCTGGCGGCGTCGGCGCCGGCCTGCGCGACGCGGATGGCGGCACGGGCCGAGAGCAGCGCCGGGTGCTGGTCCTCGGCCGAAGCGATGGCGCTGTCTATCGAGGTCGGCAGCGACTTGCCGAAGTTGAAGTCCGACGAGAGGCTCTTGGGCTTGTGCCCCACATAGCGCTCGAAGCTGGCCTGGCTGCTCTGCAGCGAGGCGATGGCGGCGCGGTAGCTCGAAACCGCGGCAGCCTGGCGCGCCTTGGCCTGCGACACGTCGATCTTGGTGCCTTCGCCGAGGCGCAGGCGATCCTCGGCCGAGCTGACCTGGGCGTCGAAGAACTTCATGTTGTCGGCCCGCAGCTGCACCAGCTGGGTGTCGCGAATCACGGCGTAGTAGGCCTGCACGACGGCGAGCAGGATGTTCTGCTCGGTGTTGCGCAGGGCGTACTTCGACACTTCGGTGGCGGCGCGTGCCTGCTCGATCTCGGCGTCGGTCTTGTAGTTGTCGAACAGCGTCTGGCTGAAGCCCAGCGAGGCGCTAGAACTGAGCGTCGTGGAAAAATCGCCGCCCTGAGGGGCGTCCCACTTGCCGCCCACGGTGCCGGTGAACCCGACGCTCGGAAGCTTGCCGGACTTGGCCGCCGCGATGTTCTCGGCGGCGGCGCGCACGCCGAGCAGCGCCGACATGATGGCTGGATTGTTCTGGTAGGCGCTCTCGAGGGCCGAGCGGAGCGATTCCGCATGGGCCGTCGACGACAGCAAGCCAATAGCAACGGCAAGGGCGCCCGCCCGCAATGCCCCCAGATAACGCATAGTCAAAAAACCTCCGACGCCGGCCGACCCTATGCCGGCCAAATGGGCCGCACAACCTCGCAACGCAAGAGTCGCAGAGTTTTAACCCCTCAAAACCCTGGCGCCGTGATTCGAGGGCAACACTCGGCGCGGCCGGGTCAGTAGCAGGGTCCGGCTAGAACACGAATGCTTCCGCTTTCGGCGCCAGCGCCAGCCGCGGCAGTGTCGTGTTGAACTCGGCCCGGCCGGCGACCTCCTCGCCCGCCCTGACGAAGACGTGCGCCACCGCCGCGCCGCCATTGCCGATCAGCGCCACCAGCCGCCCCCCGTCGGCGAGCAGCCGAAACAGGCCGGTCGGCTCGCTGTCGAGCGTGCCCTCGACGATCACGACGTCGAACGCCCCCGCCGGCAAGGCGACCCCATCGAGGGGCCCGGCCACGACGGTCGCATTGACCACTCCCGCTGCCGCGAGGTTGGCGCGCGCCGTGTCGGCAAGCGTCGGGACGGACTCGAGCGCCGTCACGCTGGCGCCCAGCCGGGCCAGCACGGCCGCCGAGTAGCCGGTGCCGGTGCCGATATCGAGGACGGTGTCGGTGTGTTGGATCTCGGCGAGCTGCAGCAACCGGGCGAAGGGCGCGGGGGGCGCCAGGTAGCGGCCGTCGCCGAGCGCGTGCGCGACGTCGGCATAGGCCAGCGCTGCCTGGTCGACCGGCAGGAAGGCTTCGCGCGCGACCTCGCCCATGACGGCCAGGATGCGATGATCCATGACGTTGCTGGCACGCAGTTGGTTATCGACCATCCGGGTGCGGGCAGTGACGAAGTCGGCCATCTCGGGATCCTCTGCTGGGGGGGACGTGCGGCTGGCATAGCGCCCGGCCGCGCCGGCATCAAGCAGGCGGCATGCGGCGGATGTGTCAGACGGCCGGTCCGGCCGTCGGCTGCGGCTCGCGTGCGATGGGAGGCTATCGCTCGGCAACAGTCCGAGCCCACCATGCACCCTTGCCGGCGGGCAGCGGGCCGGGCAAACGCGAACTCATCAAAAAAGGGCAGGACACCGAAGCGCCCTGCCCTTCCAGGCACTTGCACGTGCCGGTCAATCTGTTGGAGGCCACATCCGGAATCGAACCGGAATACACGGATTTGCAATCCGCTGCGTAACCACTCCGCCATGTGGCCTCACCGGGGCGGGTTCATATTGGAGCCGGGCCGATTGCGCAAGGTTGGCGCCGCTTTTTCCGGGGATCGTGACGGGGGCCGGTGCGGCACGTCATCATCGCGTTACGCAGCGACCCTATCGAGCCCGTTCGAGCACTTTGCCTCACGGGGACCTATCATGACGGACATCATCGGCCATCGCGGCGGCCGCAACCTGTGGCCCGAGAACTCGATGCTGGGCTTTCGGCGCGCGCTGGAGCTGGCGATCGACGCGGTCGAGTTCGACCTGCACCTGACCGATGCCGGCGAGATCCTGGTGATCCACGACGCGACGCTCGACCGAACGGTGGAGGCCAGCGGCGAGGTCCGCGCCCTGCCCGCGGGCGCGCACGCGTCGCTGCGGCTGCGCGGCTCGGACGAGGGGATCCCGACGCTGGACGAGGTGCTTTCGCTCATGGCCGCCAGTCGCCGGGTCGAACTGCACGTCGAACTGAAGGCCGATGCCACCGGCACCCCCTACCCCGGCCTCGCAGCAAGGGCCGCTAATGCCGTCGCGAGCTACGGCCTCGGCGATCGCTGCCTGCTGACCAGCTTCAATCTCGATGTGCTGGAGGAGTGCCGCGCCGTCGCCCCCGGCGTGCGGCGGTTGGTCTCGATCAACGAAAAGTCGGCCGAGCGGCTCGGCCTGCTGGCGACGCTGCAGCGCGCCAACGCGCTGGTCTCGGTCGTCGCCGTGCACAAGGACCTGCTGGCCGCGCAGTGGGCCGAGATCACCGCCACGATCCCGCCCGACCGCATCTGCGCCTGGACCGTCAACGAGGCGGCGGAAATCGCCGCCTGGCTCGATCGCGGCGTCGGCTACATCACCAGCGACGATCCGGTACTGGCGCTCGCCACCCGGTCGGCGCGGGCCGGAGGGGCTGCCGCCTGAGCGCGGCGCCGCTACGACGCGCGCTGGCCCAGCAGGGTCGAGCGCAGCCGGCCCAGCAGCCCCTGCTCCACGCCCCTCTCATCGGGATCGTGGCTGAGGCCGGCCAACAGCGCCGACGTCGAGTCCAGCCGCTGGCACAGGAGTGTCGCGAGCCGGAGGGTGATGAGCGGATGGCGCTCCAGCACCACCAGGGCGTCGCGGACCACCCGCACGCGGGCCTTGCCCTCGGCGCGCACCGTGGCGCTGTGCGGCTTGCCCAGCAGCAGCGACATTTCGCCGATCAGCGCGTCGAACTGGTCGATGGTGGCGATCCGCACCCCATCGCGCTCGACGGCGAGCACGCCCGAATCGAGGACGTAGAGATTGCCATCGCTCTCGCCCTGGTTGATCAGAACCTCGCCCCGGTCGAGCTCGATGGTGGGCGCGGAATAAGTCAGTAGCAGCAGGCTCGTCATGGGTTGACCCCCAAGGTATCCCGCGGCGACCTTAGCTGGTCGGCTCCGACTGCATAAGGTGGATATTGCATGGCACGAACAATCCGCGTCGCCGGTCTCATCCTCGCCGGCGGGCGAGGCGAGCGCCTGGGCGGGACGATCAAGTCCGAGCTCGTGGTTGGCGGCCTGCGCCTGCTCGAGCGCGTCGCGTTGCCGCTCGCGGACTGTTCCCCGCTGCTGGTGGCGCACGGCCGGCTCGACCCGGCGCAGCTTCGCCTGCCCGCGCATTTCCGCCCGGTTCCGGACCTGCCGGGCGACTATGCCGGTCCCCTGGCCGGCCTCGCCGCGGCGGTTGCCCACCTGGCGCTGCTGGCCGAGCCGCCGGAGCTGCTGGTCTGCGCCGCCGTCGACGCGCCGTTCCTCCCCACGGGCTACGTGGACTGGCTCATCGCGGGGCTCGGGCCCCATGATGCGGCGATCGCCGGCTATAGCGGGCAGCCCTACCCCACCAACTCGATCTGGCGACTGGCGCGCATCGCCCAGCTGCCGGCTGAGGTGCTGGCAGGCACCGCGCCGCGCAGCCTCAAGTCACTGGCGGCGCGGCTCGACAGCGTGCTGCAGGACTGGCCCCGGACTGCCGCCGGCGACCCCTTCGCCAACATCAACACCCCGGAAGAGCTCGCGGAAATGCAGCGCCGCGCCGGCACTTCCGGCGGAGTTCGGGAAGATTGAAATTCGGGCTTGGCAAAGGAATCCAAACCCGCTACACGGGCGCTGCCTTGAGCAAGGCGCTCCGTGTTCCGCGATAGCTCAGTTGGTAGAGCAAGCGGCTGTTAACCGCTGGGTCGTAGGTTCGAGTCCTACTCGCGGAGCCATTTCCCCCCGAAGAATTGCCGCCTGGTCGACGCCCGCTTCGGGCTGCCGTCGACCGATGGTCATGGCCCCCCGCAAGCGCTGTGCCCCTGCCCGCCGAAGGCGCCGGCGCGGGCGCAAGTCCGGCAATCGACCGCATCGACGTACTGCACGGCACGGCTTGCGGCCTCGCAATCTTAGTGATTTGTTAACTGCACCCTGGTCTGCGGCGGATCAACAGAACCGGGCAGCTTGGGGTTGTCCCGTAGTATCGGAGCTGATCATGCGTAATCGCGACGTCCTGCGCCTCGTCGGAGCTGCCTCGCTGGCAGCAGTCAGCCTGTTTTCCTTCACCGCTTCCGCAAATGCCTGGGCCGGGCTTTCTGAAAAGCAGCAGGCCCACATTGACGAATTCATCCACTGCAAGATCCTGCTGCTGACCGACATCAGGCAGTTCGAGGCCGAGCAGCCCCCGTGCGGCGGTACGCCCTATGTCGATCTCAAGTCGCTCGCGCCGACGGGATCGGGCGTTCCCCACAAGCGGTGCGAATACCCCTCCGGGCTGGTCGCCCTCCAGAGCGAGTGCCCGAGCCCCGAGTAGTCAGCTGCCGCCGGTCACGTAGCAGCCGCCGCCATCAGCCTTGATGGCGGCGCAAATGGCGTTTGCGCGCTCCACCGACGGGGTCGCGACGCGCACCTGGTAGGTGCTGCCGGCCGGCAGAACCTCCGGCCTGGCGTCGCCGAACAGCGTGCTCCAGCGCCCCTCCGCATAGGCGCGCGAGCGCTCCGCCTCGGTCGCCGACGACAGGCTGGAGAGCTGGACATAGGCGCCGCCCGCTCCCGCCTTCGCGGTCCCTTCGGGAGCAGCGACCGCGAGCGCGACCTCGATCGGGTCGCCGCTGAGGATCCCGAGTTCGGCCAGCTCGGCCTGGCTGAACACGTACATGTCGTCGGGCGGCGTGCGCAGCATGTGCGAGATCACCTGCTGGCGCACCCCGAACTGCTGCAACGCGTCGAGCACGTCGCCCAGCGTCGTCTGCGCCAGCACCAGGTCGGCGACCTCGGCCGAAATCTGGTGCACGCCCAACTCCCCGTCCGCCTGCCGGTCGGTGCCGGCCAGGAAGATGTAGGCGCAGGCCGAATAGCAGCCCATGTCCCGCGGCACATAGGTCGCCATGCCGCGCTTGCGCACCTCGAACGCGATCTTCAGCGCCGAGTCGACCGATCCGCCCGGGCTGTTCAGCGCGACGATGCGGGCCTCCGGGCGCGCCGCGATGGCCTTGTCGAAATCGGCCGCCGTGCTCTCGGTGATGTCGGCATTGAGCAGGATGACGTCCGGCCGCGCGTCGGGAAGGCTGAAGGCACTCCGCGGCGGCGCCCCGGCCGTGCCGTTGGCCTTGGTCAGTTCGGGCGGCGGCTCGGCGAGGTTGCCGAGCGGGGTGAAGTGCGAGGCGACATAGACCGAGGCGATCTGCCCCTGCGTGGCGTAGGTCCTGCCCCAGGCCAGCGAGTAGCCGACCGCCTCGCCGCCGGCATTCACGAACATGGTGTAGAACGAGTAGTCGCCGATCCGGCCGGAGACGACGAAGCGACCGGCCCCGAAGCTGCGATAGGTCACCACCCGTTCCGGGTCGGGGCTGGTCATTGCCTCGAACAGTTGCTCGAACGACTGGTCGGCCAGCGAGGCATGCATGGTCTCGAGCGAAATCTCGCCGTCCTCGCTCACATACGAGGTGCCCGCCTCGGTCGCGCTGCGCACCGTCAACAGGCGTCCGGGAATGGTCAGCGCCACCCGCGCTTCGCCGTCGCTCACCGGCTCCATGCCCAGGTCGGCCCCCACCTTGCCGGCGAGGTCGCGCAGCTTGCGGCGCTCGAAGTCGGTCAGGACGCCCGTGCCGGCCCGGCCCTGGCTCTTCTGGAATGCGGCGATGGCGTCGAACGTGCCGCGCCCAAACTGGCCGTCGACCAGATACTGGTAGTGGCCGGTCAGGATCAGGTCCGTCTGGGTGGAGGCGCGCTCGTCCTCGCCCAGCCGGTCGAACCAGGCGCGCGAATCGTCGAACGAGGCGTAGGCCAGCCCCGCCGACGCCCACAGCAACAGGAGCCAGACGGTTACGCGTAACGCATTGCGCATGAGAAGCTAGCCAATCAACCTGACCGGCATTGTCGCATCGAATCGAGCCGGGCGCCAGCTTCGGCAACCCCGTCCACAGCTTGGTTGGCGCTCAAATTGGCCACCGCCTCCCTCCCCCTTGAGGGGAGGGATCGAGGGAGGGGGTGGCGCGGTGATCACCGACGGACCCCCACCCCCAACCCCTCCCCTCAGGGGGGAGGGGAGCAGGGACGCCAGATCCCACACCGATCGCCTCCCTCCCCCTTGAGGGAGGGATCGAGGGAGGGGGTAGTGCGGCGATCACCGAACGCCCCCCAACCCCAACCGCAACGGGAAGGGAACAGGAATGCCAGATCGCACACCGATCGCCTCCCTCCCCCTTGAGGGGAGGGAATGAGGGAGGGGGTTGTTCGGTGCGTCACCGCACGACCCCCACCCCCAACCCCTCCCCTCAGGGGGAGGGGAGTAGGGGACGCTAGATCGTGTAGCCCGTACCCCACTCGAAGATGCGCGCATAGAGTTCGTCCGCCATCCGCAGCGGGTCCTGCACGGCGCCATGCAGCACCACGTCCGGTGCCTCCGGCGCCTCGTAGGGGCTGGAGATGCCGGTGAAGTTGCTGATCTCGCCGCGCCGCGCCTTGGCGTAGAGGCCCTTGGGATCGCGCGCCTCGCAGACCTCGAGCGGGGTGTTGACGTAGACTTCGCTGAACTTCACGTCGCCGGCGATCTCGCGGGCGAGCCGCCGTTCGTTGCGGAAGGGCGAGATGAAGCTCACGATCACGATCAGCCCGGCATCGGCCATCAACCGTGCCACTTCGGCGACGCGGCGGATGTTCTCGACACGCGCCTCGTCGGTGAAGCCCAGGTCCTTGTTGAGGCCGTGGCGCACGTTGTCGCCGTCGAGGATGTAGGCGTGCTTGCCCTCGGCGGTCAGCCGCTTCTCGATCAGGTTGGCCACCGTCGACTTGCCCGAGCCCGACAGGCCGGTGAACCACACGATCTGTGGCGTCTGGCCCTTCAGCTCGGCCCGCACCTTCCGGTTCACGTCGAAGCTCTGGTAGCTCAGGTTCTGCGCCCGGCGCAGGCCGTACTCGATCACGCCGGCGCCCAGCGTGGCGTTGGAGATGCGATCGATGAGGATGAAGCTGCCGGTCAGCGGGTTGTCGGCGTAGCTGTCGAAGGCGATCGGCTTGTCGGTGGCAATGGTGACCGTGCCGACTTCGTTCAGCTCCAGCGTCTTGGCAGCGCTGTGCTCGAGCGTATTGACGTTGGTCCTGAACTTCAGGTCCGTGATCGAGGCGGGCACCAGCTGCGCGCCGAGCTTGAGCAGGTAGGAGCGGCCGGGGATGGCCTGCTCGTCGTTCATCCACACCAGCCGGGCCTGGAACTGGTTCGAGTAGTCCGGGGTCTCCCCGGGGTGCACCAGCACGTCGCCGCGCGAGATGTCGACCTCGCGGTCGAGCACCAGCGTCACCGCCTCGCCGGCGATGGCGCGCGGCTGGTCGCCGTCCATGGTGAGGATGCGGGTGATGCGGGCGGGCTTGCGCGAAGCGGCGATCAGGATGTCGTCGCCGACCGCCACCACGCCCGACGCGACGGTGCCGGAAAAGCCGCGGAAGTCGAGATCGGGACGATTGACCCACTGCACCGGGAAGCGCAGCGGCTTCTCGACGCGGTCGGACGCCACTTCGATCGTTTCGAGATAGGGCACGAGTTGCGGGCCGCGATACCACGGCATGTTGGCGCTAGGGGCGAGCATGTTGTCCCCCCTGAGCGCCGAGACCGGGATCGCCACAAGAGTCTCGAAGCCCAGGTCGGCGGCAAAAGCGCGATACTCGGCCTCGATGGCATCGAACACCCCGGCGTCGTAGCCGACGAGGTCGATCTTGTTCACCGCGAGGACGACATGCTTCACCCCGATCAGGCTGAGGATGAAGCTGTGCCGCCGGGTCTGGGTCAGCACGCCCTTGCGCGCATCGACCAGCACGATGGCGAGATCGGCATTGGAGGCGCCGGTCGCCATGTTGCGGGTGTACTGCTCGTGGCCGGGCGTATCGGCGACGATGAACTTGCGCTTGTCGGTCGAAAAGAAGCGGTAGGCGACGTCGATGGTGATGCCCTGCTCGCGCTCGGCGGTCAGGCCATCGACCAGCAGCGAGAAGTCGATGCCTTCCTCGCCCGTGGTGCGGTTGCGGCTCTCCTTGCGCAGCGAGGCGAGCTGGTCGTCGAGGATCAGCTGGCTGTCGTAGAGCAGGCGCCCGATCAGGGTGGACTTGCCATCGTCGACCGAGCCGCAGGTCAGGAAGCGCAGCAGGCCCTTGTCGGTCTGCTCGGCCAGCCACAGGTCAAGGGCGGTTTCGGCGGAGAGAGCGGTTGCGAGAACGTTGCTCATTCAGAAAGTCCCTTCCACACCCACGGTGTCCTTCCCGTGAACGCGGGAACCCAGTGCGGAACTAGGGCCAAACCCGGAAGGTACGGCACCATCCCAGTGGGTCCCCGCCTTCGCGGGGATGACGGCGGTGGAGGTGACCGGATCAAAGAGGAACAGAGACGGCAACATCAGAAGTACCCTTCCTGCTTTTTCCTCTCCATCGAGCCGACGCTGTCACTGTCGATGAGGCGGCCTTCACGCTCCGAAGTGCGCGAGGCCTGCATTTCCATGATGATCGAGGGCAGGTCGGCCGCGTCGGAACGGATGCCGCCCGAAAGCGGGTAGCAACCCAGCGTGCGGAAGCGGATCATCTCCTCGCGCGCCGTTTCTCCCGGGTTGAAGCGGAAGCGATCGTCGTCGACCATGATCAGGGTGCCGGAGCGTTCGACCACTGGGCGGCGGCGCGCGAAGTAAAGATCGGGGATCTCGATGCCCTCGGCGTAGATGTAGGTCCACACATCGAGTTCGGTCCAGTTCGAGATCGGGAACACGCGCATGCTCTCGCCCGGCGCCAGCCGCGTATTGAAGATGCGCCAGAGTTCCGGGCGCTGGTTCTTGGGGTCCCAGGCGTGCTGGGCGTTGCGGTGCGAGAAGATGCGCTCTTTGGCGCGGGACTTCTCCTCGTCGCGACGCGCGCCGCCAATGGCGGCATCGTACTGGCCGGCGTTCAGTGCCTGGCGTAGCGCCTGCGTCTTCATGATGTCGGTATGCACGGCCGAGCCGTGATCGAACGGGTTGATCCCCGCAGCAAGGCCATCCGGATTGGTGTGGACGATCAGATCGAGGTCGTGCTCGCGCGCCATGCGATCGCGGAACTCGATCATCTCGCGGAACTTCCACTTGGTGTCGATGTGAAGGATCGGGAACGGGATGCGGCTCGGGAAGAAGGCCTTGCGCGCCAGGTGCAGCAGCACCGAGGAGTCCTTGCCGATCGAATACATCATCACCGGTCGCTCGAACGAGGCGGCGACCTCGCGGAAGATTTCGATGCTCTCGGATTCGAGGGACTTCAGGTGGCTGAGGCCGCGAGGGCCGTTGACAGTCATTTGCGCTGGCGGTCCGGTGTTGCAACGGGCTGTGAAATACGCGCTCCCGGATGCCCCGGCAAGCGCAACAGGTCGACAGGAAAGCCAAACTAATCGAGCCGTTTGCGCGTTGCTGTCGTTGTTAAGGTGGGGCTTGTCGCTCGGACGTTCGGGCAGAAACGCAGACGCTGGCAGCTCAAAGCAAAGGAAAATCTATTTCATGGCCGAGACCGCCCTTGTCTGGTTCCGCAACGACCTGCGCGTCGCCGACAATCCGGCCTTGTTCGAGGCCTTGAGTCACGGCCGCACGACCATCGCGCTGCATGTCGAGGAGACCGGCGAAATGGTGCGCCGGCGCGGCGCGGCCTCACGCTGGTGGCTGCACCACAGCCTCGCCTCCCTTGCCGGCGACCTCTCGACGCTCGGCGTTGCGCTCGAGACCGTTCGTGGACCGGCAGAGGAATGCGTGGCCGCCGCAGTCCGGCGGCACGGGGCAACGGCGGTCTACTGGAACCGCCGCTACGGTCCCTCCGAGCGGGTTACCGACCAGGCGATCAAGACCGCGCTGCGAGCGGCCGGGACGACGGTGCAGAGCTTTGCCGCCAACGTGCTTGTCGAGCCGTTCGAGATGGAGACGGGGGCAGGAAAGCCCTATTCCGTCTATACGCCGTTCTGGAAGACGCTCAGGCAACGCGACATTCCCACCCCGCTCGGGCGGCCCGATGGGCTGGCGCCGATCGCTGCGCCCGGGGTCGACGCCGACTACCGGGAGCCCGAGTGGGGCAGGAAGATCGGCAGGCACTGGCAGATCGGCGAGCCCGCCGCTCGGAGCAGGCTCGACCGCTTCCTCGAGGACCTCGTGGCGGACTACCCGAACGAGCGGGACATTCCGGCCCGGGAAGCGACGTCGCGGCTTTCTCCGCACCTGGCCTTCGGCGAGATCAGCCCGCGGCAGGTCTGGCATGCTGCGATGGCCATCGCGCATCACGCACCCGGCAAGGCCGCCTCCATCGACAAGTTCCTGTCCGAACTCGCCTGGCGCGACTTCAACTACAACCAACTCTATCACCGCGAGGACATCGCCCGGGTGCCGATGGTGGCAAAGTACGCGCACCTCGAATGGCGCGGCGACGAGGCGGCGCTAGAGGCCTGGACCCGCGGCCGGACCGGCATCCCGATCGTCGATGCCGGGATGCGCGAGCTGTGGGAGACCGGCACCATGCACAATCGCGTCCGCATGCTCACCGCTTCGCTGCTCGCCAAGAACTTGCTGATCGACTGGCGTCGCGGCGAAGAGTGGTTCTGGGACACGCTGGTCGACGCCGACCCGGCCAACAACCCGGGCAACTGGCAGTGGGTGGCGGGCAGCGGCCTCGACGCCTCGCCGTACTTCCGCATCTTCAATCCGGTGACACAGGGCGAGCGCTTCGATCCGCACGGCGACTATGTCCGCCGCTGGGTGCCGGAGGTGGCGAGGCTCCCCGACCACCTGGTGCACCAGCCCTGGCAGGCGCCTGAGGCGCGCAGACTCGGCTATCCCGCGCCGATCGTCGATCTCAAGGCGTCGCGCGAGCGCGCGCTGGAGGCCTTCAAGGCGCTGTAGGCGCGTCGCCAAGATCTCCCCACCCACCGTCATCCCCGGGCGAAGACCCGAGGACCCAGCGATGCCGCGACACCCATGGGTCCGCCGGTCAAGCCCGCGGATGACGACCGGGAGCATGGAGGCGTACCCGCTTTTCGCCGACGCCCGACTTCGCGCCAAATCCTGCCACCGCCTGCACCATTCCCCGAAAAGCCATGCCAATTCATCCCCTTGGCGCTTGGCAGCGGCGATGCTGCCGCCTAGTTTCGTGCCAATCTCACCGGACTGATCATCTCCATGACCAACCATCGCGACGTCATCTCGGCCATCGGCAACACGCCGCTTATCCGGCTCAACCGTGTGTCCGACGCGACCGGGTGCGAGATCTGGGGCAAGGCGGAGTTCCTCAATCCGGGCCAGTCCGTGAAGGATCGGGCGGCGCTGTTCATCGTCCGCGACGCGGAACGGCGCGGGTTGCTGCGGCCCGGCGGCACCATCGTCGAGGGCACGGCCGGCAATACCGGCATCGGCCTGTCGATGGTCGCCAACGCCCTCGGCTACAAGTCGGTGATCGTCATTCCCGAGACGCAGAGCCAGGAAAAGAAGGACGCGCTGACCCTGCTCGGCGCCGAACTCATCCAGGTCCCGGCCAAACCGTACAAGAACCCGAACAACTACGTGAAGCTGAGCGGCCGCCTCGCCGAGAAGCTGGCACGCGAACTCCCCGGCGGCGCGATCTGGGCCAACCAGTTCGACAACGTCGCCAACCGTCAGGCCCACATAGAGACCACCGGTCCGGAGATCTGGGAGCAGACCGGGGGCAAGCTCGACGGCTTCATCTGCGCCGTCGGCTCGGGCGGCACGCTGGGCGGCATCTCCATGGCGCTCAAGGCGAAGAATCCAGATATCCAGATCGGCCTCGCCGATCCCGAGGGCGCGGCGCTCTACAGCTACTACACGACCGGCGAGCTCAAGAGTTCGGGCAACTCGATCACCGAGGGCATCGGCCAGGGCCGCATCACGGCCAACCTCAAGGATGTGGTGGTCGACCGCGCCTACCAGATTCCCGACCGCGAGGCCCTGCCCTACGTCTTCGACCTGCTCGAGCACGAAGGGCTGTGCCTGGGCGGCTCGTCCGGCATCAACATCGCCGGCGCAGTGCGGCTGGCGCGCGACCTGGGACCGGGCAAGACCATCGTCACCGTGCTCTGCGACTACGGCAACCGCTACCAGAGCAAGCTGTTCAACCCCGAGTTCCTGCGTTCGAAGAACCTGCCGGTGCCGCACTGGCTCGAGCCGCACGCGCCGATCGACTGGCAGTCGGTGCTGGAGCCGGAGCTCGTGGCATGACCGAGTTCGTCTTCCGCGACGACAGCTACATCCGCTCGCTGCCGACCCTGGTGACGGCCGTCACGCCCGAAGTCGGCATCGTGCTCGACCGGACGATCTTCTACGCCACCTCCGGCGGGCAGCCCGGCGATACCGGGCGGCTGGAACGCGCCGACGGCTCGTTCATCGACATTGCAGGAACCGTTCATCCGGATGGCGACAAGGCGGCGATCCTGCATATGCCGGCACAGGGTGCGCCACAATTGCGCGCCGGCGACGAGGTCATCGCCCATGTCGACTGGGAACGCCGCTACCGGCTGATGCGCATGCACACGGCGCTCCACCTCGTCACCGTCGTCCTGCCCTACCCGATCACCGGCGCTTCGGTTGGCGAAGACAAGGGCCGGGTCGACTTCAACCTGCCCGACGTCCCCGATGCCGCGGAAATCGAAAGCAAACTCAATGGCTTGGTAAGTGCCGCCCATCCGGTCGGCGCCGAATGGATCAGCGATGCCGAGCTCGAGGCCAATCCGGGCCTGATCAAGTCGATGAACGTCAAGCCGCCCGTCGGGCAGGGCCGCGTCCGGCTCATCCGCATCGGCGACGTCGACCTGCAGCCCTGCGGCGGCACGCATGTCCGCAACACCAGCGAGCTCGGCCCCCTGAAGCTGGGCAAGATCGAGAAAAAGGGCGCGATCAACCGCCGCGTGACGGTGCTGTTCGGCTGATCATTCGATCGGCGGGGCCCACAGCAGGCCGCCATTGCTCCATAGCGCGTTCTGCCCGCGCACCACGGCGGCGCCGGTCGAGGGGCCGAAGTTCCGCTCGAAGATCTCGCCGTAGTTGCCCACCGCCTTGATCACGTTGGAAATGAACAGGTGGTCGAGCCCGATCGCCGGACCGAACGCCCCCTCGAGCCCGAGCAGGCGGCGGATGCGGTGCGTCTTGGTGGCGGCCAGCGACTTGATGTTGGCCGACGTCACGCCGGCTTCCTCGGCGTCGATCAACGCGAACAGCGTCCACTGCACGATATGGAACCACTGGTCGTCGCCGGCGCGGATCACCGGGCCGAACATGTCCTTGGAAATGCGCTCGGGCAGGATGCGATGGGCCGCCGGTTCGGGCAGGCCGCGGCGCACGGCATTGAGGAAGCTCGCCGACGCCGAGACGGCATTGCACAGCCCCTGCTGGTAGGCGACCACGAGGTCCTCGCGGTCCTCGTACAGCACCTCGTCGTAGGTCGCCTGGGTGCCGAAGAAGAACTCGCGCAGGTTGGCGAGCTGCTCGGCCTCGTCGAGGATGCAGACCGTCACGTCGTCGAGCTCGTAGGCCGAGACCGCGCCCAGCGACTGCGGCACCATGATAGCCTGGCCGTCGTAGAACGACGTGGCCACGTACGAGGCGCCGTAGCCGGTGTCGCGCCGCATGGTCCAGGGCGCGTTGCGGGCGATGAGGTCGATGCTGCCGGTCTGGAGCTGCGCGAAGCGGCTGTCGCCCGAGAGCGGGACGAACTCCATCTTGTCGGCGTCGTTGAAGATGGCGACGGCCACGGCGCGGCAGAAGTCCACGTCGAAGCCGGTCCAGCGGCCGTCGGCGCCGGGCTGGGCGAAGCCGGGCAGCGGGTCGGCGGTGGCGCAGATGAGATGGCCGCGGTCGCGGATGGCCTGCAGCGTCGGCCCGGACGGGGCCAGCTTGTTGGCGTCCTGCGCGACGGTCGGCCCCGCCGCGACAAGCATCGCCAGCAACGCGACGATGCGGACGAGGTTCTGCCCAACGGCCGAAAAAGCCATGGTCAAATCATTGCTCCAGCTCGCCCTCGGCGCGAACTATCCCGATCCCCGCATCCGGGTCAAGGCGCGAGCGGCGCCCGTGCCGGGCGGCGAGACGTGGCTCTTTCAGTCGACGTCCGGTGTGCATTTGGCTCCCCTGCCCTCGCGATCGATACGGGGCACGACAGCGTGGCTTGCTCAACGAACGCGCGAAACTGAACCGGTCATTGAAAGCAGATGAACGAGGAAACGCGCCAGATCCGGGCCAACTCTCCGGTTCAATGCAGGATCTGGCTCAGGAACAGCCGGGTGCGCTCGTGCTGGGGGTTGGAGAAGAACGACTCCGGGTCGTTCTGCTCGATGATCTGCCCCTGGTCCATGAACACCACGCGGTTGGCGACCTGGCGCGCAAAGCCCATCTCGTGCGTCACGCACAGCATGGTCATGCCCTCCTCGGCGAGGTTGATCATCACCTCCAGCACCTCCTTGACCATCTCGGGATCGAGCGCCGAAGTGGGCTCGTCGAACAGCATGATCTTCGGACTCATGCACAGCGAGCGGGCGATGGCGACGCGCTGCTGCTGACCGCCCGAGAGCTGGCCGGGATACTTCTTCGCCTGCTCCGGAATGCGCACGCGCTCGAGATACATCATGGCGGTCTCCTCGGCCTGGGCCTTGGGGATGCCGCGCACCCAGATCGGGGCCAGCGTCAGGTTCTGCAGGATGGTCAGGTGCGGGAACAGGTTGAAGTGCTGGAACACCATGCCGACCTCGCGCCGCACCTCGTCGACGCGCTTCAGATCGTTGGTCAGCTCAGTGCCGTTGACGATGATCTGGCCCTTCTGGTGGTCCTCGAGACGGTTGATGCAGCGAATGAGCGTCGACTTGCCCGAGCCCGAGGGGCCGGCGATGACGATGCGCTCGCCCTTCATCACCTTGAGGTTGATGTCGCGCAGCACGTGGAAGTCGGCGAACCACTTGTTCATGCCGATGATCTCGACCGCGACCTCGGTCTCGCTGACTTCCATCCTGGGGCGATCGGCCGGTCGATCCGCGGCCACGGGGGATATGTCTGACATGGCTTACCTCTTGTGGCCGGTGTCGAGCCGGCGCTCCCAGAACCGGGCGTAGCGGGACATGGAGAAGCAGAAGATCCAGAACACAGCGGCGGCGAAGATATAGCCGGTCACGGCCTGGGTCGGTGCGGCCCATTCGATGGCGTCGTTCTTGGTCTTAACCGCCTCGAGCAGGTCCTTCATGCCCACGATGTAGACAAGCGAGGTGTCCTTGAACAGCGAGATGAAGGTGCCGACGATGCCGGGAATGACGTGCTTGAGCGCCTGCGGCAGGACCACCAGCCCCATGCGGCGCCAGTAGCCGAGCCCCAGCGCCTGCGCCGCCTCGTACTGGCCGCGCCCGATGGCCTGCATGCCGCCGCGCACCACCTCGGCCATGTAGGCGGAGGCGAACAGCGTCACGCCGACCAGGGCGCGCAGCAGCTTGTCGACGGTGGTGCCCTGAGGCATGAACAGCGGCAGCATGATCGACGCCATGAACAGCACCGTGATCAGCGGCACGGCGCGCACCAGCTCGATGAAGCATACGCTCAGCGACTTGATCACCGGCAGCTTCGACTGGCGTCCGAGCGCCAGCAGGATGCCGATCGGCAAGGCGCAGCTGATGCCGACCACCGAGATGATCAGCGTCACCAGCAGCCCGCCCCATTGCTCGGTCGGCACGTAGCGCAGGCCGAACATGCCGCCGGCGAGCAGGACCACCGATGCGATCGGGAACACGACGAAGAACAGGACGGCATTGATGACCTTGAGCGGCGCGTGCGGGATCAGTAGCGGAGCGCCGAGCAGCGCCAGCAGCGCGAACACCAGGTTCGGCCGCCAGTATTCGGCCATCGGATAGAAGCCGTAGATGAAGAACTCGATCTCGCTGGCGACGTAGGCCCAGCAGGCACCGACATTCTCGACGCGGCACTGCTCGACCGTGCCGCCCGGCGGGACGGCGCGACCGATAAGGAAGCCATAGAGCCCGGGGATGATCCATAGCAGGAAGACCACGGCGAGGATGGTCAGTACCGTGTCGGTGGCGTTGGCGAACAGGTTCCGGCGCAGCCAGGCAGCGACACCGGCATTGCTGCGCGGCGCCGGCTGCGCGGCGGTCATCTCGGAGCGGACGAAGGCAATGTCGGTCATCGTTCGCTCCTAGCGCTCCACCAGCGCGACACGGGAATTGTACCAGTTCATCAGCGCCGAGGTGCCCAGCGAGAGGATCAAGTAGACCAGCATGGTGAGCGCGATCACCTCGATCGCCCGGCCCGTCTGGTTCAGCGTCGTGCCGGTGAAGACGTTGACCAGTTCCGGGTATCCGATGGCGGCCCCGAGCGAGGAGTTCTTGGTCAGGTTGAGGTACTGGCTGGTCAGCGGCGGGACGATGACGCGCATGGCCTGCGGGATGATCACCAGCCGCAGCCGGTCATTGTCCTTGAGGCCGAGCGCCTCGGCCGCCTCGGTCTGGCCGTGGCTGACCGACTGGATGCCGCCGCGCACCGTCTCGGCGATGAACGAGGCGGTATAGATGCTGAGTCCGAAGACCAGGGCCACCAGTTCCGGCGGCAGTTCCAGGCCGCCCTTGAAGTTGAAGCGGTTCAGCACCGGCACGTCGAAGGTCACGGCAGCGCCGCTCAACAGCCAGGTTGCGGCGATCACGGCGACGGAGATGCCGAGCCCGGTGAGGAAGACGGGGAAGCGCTGGCCGGTCCGTTCGAGGCGCAGCCGGGCCCAGCGTGCGATACCGAACCAGGCGACGGCTGCGACGAGCAGGGCCAGCCCGACGAGACCGAACTGGTTGTCGAAGATCGGCCGCGGGACGAAGAGGCCACGCTGGTTGACGAAGGAGTCGAACGGCAGGGCGATGGAGTCGCGCACCGCCGGCATGGTCTTGAGGACGGCGAAGTACCAGAAGAACAGCTGCAGCAGCAGCGGGATGTTGCGGATCGTCTCGACATAGACCGTGGCGAGGCGCGAGATCAGGTAGTTCGAACTCAGGCGCGCGATGCCGATGGTGAAGCCGAGGATCGTGGCGAAGACGATGCCGATGACGGCGACCAGGATGGTGTTGGTCAGGCCAACGAGAAACGCCTCCCAGTAGTAGGAGGTGCGATCGAACGGGAACAGCGAGAAGCTGATGTTGAAGCCGGCGGTCTTCCACAGGAAGTCAAAGCCGGATGTCTTGTTCTGCGCCTTGAGGTTGATCGCCGTGTTGTTGACGATCCACACCAGGAACAGCGCGACCAGGACGCCGACAAGGACCTGGTACACAACGCCGCGGATGACCGGGTCGTTGAGCGAGAAGCGCCGCCGCGGCGGGGGTTGCGCCGTATCGAGGACTACCATTCCGTGCATCTCCCCTGCCCAGGAGAAGGACGTTGACGTGGTGGACCTGCCAGGCCTGTCCCCCACAAGCGGACAGCCCGGCGCCTGGGGAGGCGCCGGGCTGTTTTGGTACCCTTAGCGGATCGGCGGCGAGTACTGGATGCCGCCGTCTTTCCAGAGCGCGTTCAGGCCGCGCGCCAGCCCGATCGGAGTGTTCGGGCCGACATGGCGATCGTAGATTTCGCCGTAGTTCCCGAGCGCCTTGATGATCTGGTAGGCCCAGTCCTTGGTCAGGCCGAGCGGGCTGCCGAAATCGCCCTCGACGCCAAGCAGGCGCTTGATGGCCGGATTGTCGGAGGCGAGCATGTCGTCGACGTTGGCCTGGGTCACGCCGAGTTCCTCGGCTTCGAGGAGGGCGAAGTAGGTCCAGCGGGCGATGTTGAACCAGCCGTCGTCGCCCTGGCGCACCACGGGGCCGAGCGGCTCCTTGGAAATGATCTCGGGCAGGATGATGTGGTCATCGGGATTGGCGAACTTGCTGCGCTCGGCGGCAAGAGCCGAAGAGTCCGTCGTGTAGACGTCGCAGCGACCGTCTTCGTAGGCCTTCACCACCTCGTCCTGGTCGACGAACACGACCGTCTTGAATTCCATGTTGTTGGCGGCGAAGTAGTCGGCGGCGTTGAGTTCCGTGGTGGTGCCGGACTCGATGCAGACGGCCGCGCCGCTCAGATCGAGGGCCGACTTGATGTTGTCGGCCTTGCGGACCATGAAGCCCTGGCCGTCGTAGAACATCGTGCCGATGAACTTGATGCCGAGCTGGGTGTCGCGGCTCATCGTCCAGGTGGTGGTGCGCGACAGCACGTCGATCTCACCGGCCGACAGGGCGGTGAAGCGCTCCTGCGAGGTCAGCGGCGTATAGCGTACCGCATCGGCGTTGTTGAAGATCGCGGCAGCGAGGGCACGGCAGTAGTCGACTTCGAGGCCAGTCCACTTGTTGTCGGCATCAGGCGCCGAGAAGCCCGGAACGCCTCCCGTGACGCCGCATTGGACGTAGCCCTTCGCCTTCACGGCGTCGAGCGTTGGCGACGCCGCCGTCTGCGCGAAGGCGGCAGATGCAGAGAAACCGAGGCCGGCCGCCAGCACGACGGAAATAAGCAATCTTATCATTCGATTATAGCCCTTTTCCTGACCCTGTTATCCGGGTGGCGTAGCCCCAAGCCCACCACTCCGAGGCATCGGCGCCTTGGACGGCGGGAGTGATGCTGGTAAGCATCGAAACGACAATTGACGGTTGCGTCAAGCGCTACCACCGGTATGGCGCGATATACCTGACTGTTATTTGCTCAATGAACGCGTTTGGCTGAGATTTAGGCACCCCATCAAATGACAGAAAAAGACCGGGACTCCGGGACGTCGGCGTCCCCGGAATCCATCCTGACCCACTCGGGGCGAGCGTCCGAAGACCATCTGGGTTTTGTCAACATGCCGGTCTTCAGAGGCTCGACGATCCTGTTCAGGACGCTCGATGAGCTCGAGGACTACGGGGCGCCGTACCGATACGGCCGCAACGACAATCCCACCACGCTCGCGCTCGGCAAGCTGGTGAGCGAACTGGAAGGCGCCGAGGGCACGGTCATCGCACCGTCGGGCCTGTCGGCGGTCACCACCGCCATTCTTGCCACCGTGGCCGCGGGCGACGAAATCCTGATCTCGGACTCGGCCTACGATCCGACGCGCGTGTTCAGCGTCGAGGGCCTGTCGCGCTACGGGATCGGATGCCGGTTCTACGACCCCCGCATCGGCGCCGGCATCGCGGACCTGATCACGGACCGGACCAAGGCGGTCTATGTCGAAAGCCCCGGCTCGCTGACTTTCGAGATCCAGGACCTGCCGGCCATCGCAGCGGCCGCCCATGCGCGCGGCGCGACCGTGATCTCCGACAATTCCTGGGCGACGCCGCTCTATCACCGGCCGCTGCAGCTGGGCGCCGACATCGTCGTGCACGCCGCCACCAAGATGTTTGTGGGCCATTCCGACGCGATGGTCGGCACGGCGTCGGCCAATGCGGCGCTGTGGCCCCGGCTCAAGCGCACCCACCGCATCCTCGGCGTCGCGACCTCGCCTGACGATTCCTACCTGACGCTGCGCGGGATGCGGACGCTGGCGGTGCGGATGAAGGAACACGGCGCACGCTCACTCGAGCTTGCCGCCTGGCTGCAGCGGCAGCCCGGGGTCGAGGAGGTCTATCACCCCGGCCTGCCGACGCATCCGGACCACGACCTGTTCAAGCGCGACTTCTCCGGCTCGGGGAGCCTGTTCGCGATGCGGCTCAGGGAAGCGCCGCGCGCGGCCATCGCGGCCATGGTCAACGGCCTGCAGCTGTTCGGCATGGGCTATTCCTGGGGCGGCTACGAGAGCCTGTGCATCCCGTTCAACCCCTCCAACATCCGCACCGCCGTGCCGTGGGATGTGAAGGGCCAGATGTTCCGGGTGCATGTCGGCCTCGAGGGCTTCGACGACCTCAAGGCGGACATGTCGGCGGCCCTGGCCCGCTACAACGAGGCTAGTGCCTGACGCGCGCCTCGAAGGTCCGGCGGACGATGCGTCCGTCGGCGCTTTCGAACAGCCAGCCGCGCGCGACGAAGACGTTGCGCACGGCGTAGGCGCCGAGCACCCCGAGCACTGCGCCGGCCGTGATGTCGGTGGGATAGTGCTGACCGAGCATCACCCGGGACACCGACACCAGCACTGCGAAGATCAGCGCGGGCCAGAACGCCCTGGGCCAGAGGAACGCGACGACCGCCGCCAGCGAGAAGGCCGTCGTTGCGTGGCCGGACGGAAAGCTCTGGTAGACGTGGTCGGCGAGGTTGAACGGCCGGAAGCTCAGCGGCGCCTCGGCGGTCCAGGTCTCGGGACGCCCCCGCCCTAACGCACGCTTCAGCAGCGTCGCGACGAGACTGGGCAGGCCCACGCCGACGAAGATGAAGCCGGTGACGGCGGCGAACTCGGCCGCGACCAGCTTGATCCGGTCGCGTGTCACCCGCGACAGCAGCCAGCCGCCGAGCCAGCCGAGCACGGTGGGAATCAGGATCCAGTCCGACTCGCCCCAGCGCGTGATCCAGCGGAAGACATACCGCACCGGTTGCGACACCTCCTGCCCCCAGGCGGAGATCGCATGGTCGAACAGGTAGAGGACGGCGATCACCACCACGAAGCCGGCGACGAACGGCAGCGCGGTGCGGCGGTTGAGGCCTGGCGGCCAGGATTTGTCGAGCTCGATCATGCCGCCCATGTGCGGGAGCGACGGCATCGGCGTCAACTGGGCGCTGCAAAACCCGGTGATGCTTGCGCTTTGTGGCGAGTGCGGATAACGGATTGGCGACAGTTCGGGGTATAGCTCAGCCTGGTAGAGCACCGGTTTTGGGAACCGGGGGTCGAGTGTTCGAATCACTCTGCCCCGACCATCTGACGAGGAAGCGATGACGGCACGTATCTACCGGCCTGCGCCCAACGCCATGCAGTCCGGCCGCGGCAAGTCCAAGGAGTGGGTGCTGGTGTATGAGCCGGCGGCGCCGCGCGAGATCGAACCGCTGATGGGCTACACCTCCACCGTGGACACGCGCGCGCAGATCCGGCTGACCTTCGAGACGCTGGCGGAAGCCGAGGCCTATGCCCACCGCAACGGCATTGCCTACCAGGTCATGCCCGAGCACAAGTCGACCGTGAAGCGGTCGAGCTACTCGGACAACTTCCGCTCCGACCGCAAGACGCCCTGGACGCACTGAGGGCCGGCGGAGTGAAGCGGCTCCGCCATCTCCCCGCCTCCGTGATGCTGGCCCTAGGGCTGGCGACGCCGGCCCTCGCGGAGCCGGCGCTGTGGAGAGTCAGCGACGCCGACAGCGACATCTACCTGTTCGGCTCGGTGCATATCTTCACCAAGCAGGTCGACTGGCGCACGCCGCAGTTCGACCACATCCTCGCGACCGCCGACCACGTCTATTTCGAGGTGGTGATGGACGTCGAAGCCTATTCGACCATCACCCAGGTCACCCTCGCCAAGGGCATGTTCCGCGACGGGCGGACGCTGGCCGACGTGCTGAGCGCGGCGGACTACGCGCGGCTCGGCAACGCAGCGGTCAGCGTGGGCACCACGGTCGAGGCGCTCAACCACATGCAGCCGTGGCTCGCGACGATGACGCTGATGAACGACGCCTACCCCAGGACCAGCGCAGGCGTCGAGTTGCTGGTCGATGCGGAGGTGGCGCCCGGGCGCAAGCGCGGGCTGGAGACGGCCGCCGAGCAGATGGGCTTTCTCGCCGACCTGGGCATGGCCGAGCAGGTCGACAACCTGATGTCGACCGTCGAGGGCATCGAGAGCGGCGCCATGGCGCAGCTCGAACCGATGATCGAGGCCTGGCAGAGCGGCGATGCGGCCGGGCTTGCCGAGGTGATCGAAGGCCAGGTCACCGCGCGCGACCGCCCGATGTACGACCGGCTGCTGACGGATCGGAACCGGCGCTGGCTCACTGCGCTCGAGAGACTGCTCGCCGACAACGACGAGTCGCTGGTCATCGTCGGCGCCGGGCATCTGGTCGGCGCCGAGGGGGTGCCGGCGTTGCTGGAGGCCAGGGGCTATACGGTCGAACGCATCGACCAAGCGCAGACGGCCGCGCCGCCTGCGACTGGGGCGAGGTCGACAAAGCGTCGCTGAGAGATATCTATTCGGCCGCAGCGACCTTGCGGCGGCGATTGGTCATGTCGCCACGGCCGGCCAGCAGGCCTTCGACAGAGATGTCCTCATCGAGTTCTTCCCAGTGGAGGCCGCGTGTGCTGAGATAGAAGCGCCGTCGCTGGTCGGGCGTCGCCTCTGCAAGGATGGGAAACCATGACAGTGGTATACCGAGGGTGCGACCGTCCGAGAGGTCGACCCAGAACTTGTCGGCGTCGAAACGGACATCAGTCGGCTTCACCAAAGAAGTCGTTCCAGGCTCTTTCGATGGTTCCACGTTGTGCCTCGATGATCGGGATCAATTGCCTGACGATCCGTGCGTCGAAGCCGTCATTATAGGCCAGTGAGACGTCCGGCCAAAGCCAGAACTTGGCGTCGATATGGTCTTTGATGACGTGGATGTGTATCGGCTCGCGGGGCGTTCCCTCGTTGGCGTAGAACAGGAACCGGTAGCCGCGGTGACGGAAGACCACTGGCGACATGATCTTCCGCTCCGCCTCTGTTCGCTCACACCTCGCTGAGCCTGGTCCACTTGCCGTCGTTCTGCGAGGAGGCGACGGAGGCCATGATGAACTCCATGCCTTCGACGCCGTCGGCGAGGCTAGGCAGCAGCCCCGCCACGTCCTTGCCCTCGCCGCGGATCACCTGGGCGAACTGGCTGTAGAGCGTGGCGAAGGCCTCGAGATAGCCCTCGGGATGGCCACCCGGGATGCGGACGTTCATCGAGGCGGCCGGCGGGGCGGAGATGGCGCCGCCGCGGGTCAGCAGCTGCTTGGGTTTGCCGAACTCGGTGAACCACATGTAGTTGGGGTTGTCCTGCCGCCACTCGAGGCCGGCCTTGTCGCCATAGACGCGCAGCTGCAGGCCGTTCTCGTTGCCCACGGCCACCTGGCTGGCCCACAGCATGCCCTTGGCGCCGCCGACAAAGCGCAGCTTGATCTGTACGTCATCATCGAGCTTGCGGCCCTTGACGAAGCTGGTGAGCTCGGCGCTCACCGCCTCGGTCTTCAGCCCCGTGACGAAGCGCGCGATGTTGTAGGCGTGGGTGCCGATGTCGCCGATGGCGCCGCCCGCACCGGAGCGCTTGGGATCGGTGCGCCAGCTCGCCTGCTTGTTGCCCGGATCGGCGGCGTTGGTCAGCCAGTCCTGCGCGTACTCGACCTGCACGACACGGATCTTGCCCAGCGCACCCGATTTCACCAGTTCGCGCGCCTGACGGACGAGCGGATAGCCGGTGTAGTTGTGCGTCAGCAGGAACTTGGCGCCCTTCTTGGGCTTGATCGCCGCCAGTGCCCGCGCGTCGTCAAGCGTCGAGGTCAGCGGCTTGTCGCAGATGACGTGGATGCCGGCCTCGAGGAAGGCCTTGGCCGGGCCGTAGTGCATGTGGTTGGGCGTGACGATGGAAACCGCCTGGATGCCGTCCTTGCGGGCGGATTCCTTTGCCGCCATCTCCTCGTAGGAGGTGTAGATGCGATCCGGGGCGAGCCCGATGTTCCTGCCTGACTCGATTGCGACCTCGGGGCGCGACGACAGTGCGCCGGCGACGAGTTCGTAGTCGCCGTCAATGCGGGCCGCGACGCGGTGCACGTAGCCGATGAAGGCTCCGGTACCGCCGCCGACCATGCCAAGACGAATGCGCGGTGCGCCGTTCTCTGCCATTTCTTCCTGCTCCCTTGTATGTGTCACCGGGTCTCCACCACCCGGATGTCACCCCTGCGCAGCCAGGGGCCCAACTCGCAGCCCGCGCCGTCGGAGGCGTGGGTCCCTGCTTTCGCAGGGATGACATCCTGAGTGTGAGGAGGCCCCCTGCCCTCAGCTCAGGCCGAGAATCCTGCGGTTGGCCGCCCGGTCGGTGCCCGACGCGGCGAAGTCGTCGAAGGCCTTCTCGGTGACCTGGATGATGTGGCTGTCGATGAACGGCGCGCCTTCGGCAGCGCCCTGCTCGGCCGACTTGATGGCGCATTCCCATTCGAGCACGGCCCAGCCGTCGAAGCCGTAGGCGCTCAACTTGGAGAAGATGCCGGCGAAATCGACCTGGCCGTCACCGAGCGAGCGGAAGCGCCCGGCCCGGTTCACCCAGGTCTGGAAGCCCGAATAGACGCCCTGCTTGCCGGTCGGATTGAACTCGGCGTCCTTGACGTGGAACATCCGGATCCGGTCGTGGTAGAAATCGATGTACTGCAGGTAGTCGAGCTGCTGCAGCACGAAATGGCTCGGATCGTAGAGCAGGTTGGCGCGCGGGTGGTTGTTCACGCGCTCGAGGAACATCTCGTAGGTCGCGCCGTCGAACAGGTCCTCGCTCGGGTGGATTTCGTAGCACAGGTCGACGCCGTGCTTGTCGAATTCGTTGAGGATCGGCGTCCAGCGGCGCGCGAGCTCGTCGAAGGCTTCCTCGACGAGGCCGGCGGGGCGCTGCGGGAATGGATAGAGGTACGGCCAGGCCAGCGCGCCCGAGAAGGTGGCGTGGGCCTTGAGGCCGAGGTTCTTCGACGCCGCCGCGCAGTGCATGAGGTGCTGCACCGCCCATTCCTGCCGCGCCTTGGGGTTGCCGCGCACGGCCGGGATGGCGAACCCGTCCGACAGCGTGTCATAGGCCGGGTGCACCGCAACCAGCTGGCCGATGATGTGGCTGGCGAGTTCGGCGATCTCGAGCCCGTGGCTCTGCACCGTCCCCTTCACTTCGTCGGCATAGGTCTTTGACGAGGCAGCCTTTTCCACGTCGACGAAATGGGTCAGCCAGGTCGGGATCTGCACGCCCTTGTAGCCGAGGTCGGCCGCCCAGGCGCAGATGTTGTCGAGCGTGTCGAACGGCGCCTTGTCGCCCGCGAACTGGGCAAGAAAGATCGCCGGCCCCTTGATGGTGCGCATCAGAATAGTCCCTCCCTGTGGCGGCACTCTGGCCGCTTGGTGCACGTGCATCAGGCAGCCGCGGCGCCCGACATTGCAGTGCCTAGTGAAACGCTGTTCGCCGGGGAGTCAAGGCGGGTCGGCGGGCGTTTGCGGCGGCAACCGGCCGGTACCGGCATCGGGAGGATCGTCACCGCGCATGTCGGTGAGAACCGTGTCCGCGTGGTGGACATCGACACGCCGGCTGATCACCAGCCGATCGAGCGCATCGCCCACCCGCCGGAACTCGGGCGTCGCCCACATGGCAGCGTGCGCGGCATCGCTGGCGAAGCATTCGCTGACCAATACGGTGTCGGGCTCTGCGTCGCGCAGGCTGGGTTCGAAGTAGAGCATGCCGTCGCGGGCGCGGATCCACGGGAGCATGGGGCGGAAGATGGCGAGCAGCTGTTCGGCTTCGCCGGGTCGGCACTTGAACCAGATGTTGATGAAGCGCATCGCTCCCCCTGCGTGGCCCGAGCGCGCCAGCGACCTAGCCGGCGGAGACCCGCGACCGGGCCCGAGCCACGTTCTCGTCGGCCCGGAAGCGGGCCATGCGCGTTATGAGGTCGAGCGGCAGCGGCCGGTCCTTCGGCAGCCGCAAGGCGGACTTGGACACTCCGTATCCGCCGAGTTCATCGGCAAAGGCGGCGAACACCGAGAAGGGCGGCGGAAACGACAGCGAATAGTGCCGCGTAGCGACCGAGAGGTAGCACAGCCAGCCGTGATACTTGAACGCGGGCAACTGGTAGCTGATTACCTCCTCCGCGTCGGGGACGGCCGCGAGCACGGCCGCGCGCATCTTGCCGATGGCTTCCGCGTCGGCCGCTGGCAGGGCCGCAAGATAGTCGGCATGCGACCGGAAGTCCGTCTTGGCCATCGCCCCCTCCCGTTCGAACCGGCGCCCTGGTCATGATTTGCGACGATAGGGGAGCCTACTCGAATCCTTCTCGATGCTCCATGCCCTGAGCCGATGGCCGAACTCGGTGCTGCCATGGTGCCGGGCGATTCCGGCGCCCGGCACCATGGTGCTGTGGCTGGTCAGCCGCCAGCGGCCTTGGCCACGTTCACGCCCAGGTCGAACACCAGCTTGCCGCCATAGTACGCCGTCCAGACGACGAGGCCGGCGCCGACGATGGACACCATCGGCATCACGAACGCCACGGGCCGCGTCAGCCGGATGTTGCGCCACCACATCGCCACGCGCACGATGGCCCACACCGAGAACACGATCGCGACGAACCTGCCGAGCCCCTCGTGGACTTCGGCCACGTCGCTCTCGAAGCCGCCATTCTCCGCGATCGTCAGCGCGATGTCGCCAAAGTAGAACGAGGCGATGGCGGCCAACGCCGCAAGAACGATCATGGCGGTGGCGAGGTTGCCGAGCGGGGACCTGCCGGTCACGTCCCGACCAAGTGCAACACTTACTGTTTCAACGGCGGCCACGAGGATGATCAGCACGATCGGAAAGTGCACGAGCATCGGATGAATATGCTGGACTGATAGCACGACTGGCTCCTCAACGGGGACTATCCCCCGGCGGAGACCCTCATAGCCATTGCCGCTGACGCCAATCTGACGGACCGTCCGGCATCGGGCCGCTCACACGGCAACGGCCCGGAGCTAGGCTCCGAGCCGCTGGATTGCGTGTCGCCGACCTCAGCGCAGCAGCGCGCGCGCCTCGTCCGGGCCCAGCGCAGCGGGGCGTTCGCAGGTGGTCGAGAGCGTGATCACCTGCCCGGTCCCGCCGGACTTGAGGATCGAGGTCATGACGTCGACGGCATGCAGCGCCACGTCGAGGCCGCAACGCGCGGGCCTGCCGGTCTCGATCGAGTCCATCATGTCCGCGAGGCCCGCATTGCGGTAGTTGGCGCGCGGGTTGGGCTTGTCGAGATCCTGGTTGGCGACGCCGAACGGGTGGTTCCAGGGCGTCACCTTCTCCTTGGTGCCGGCGATGTCGGTGATGGTGACGTCGCCATTGAAGAAGTTCGGATCGGGCACATAGACCGAACCTTCGGTGCCGTAGAGCTCGATGTTGTGGTGCCCGTGGCTGGCAACGTCCCAGCTCGCGCCGAGCGTGACGATGGCGCCGTTGTAGAACTCGAGGATGGCGTGGACCGTGGTCGGGGTGTTGACCTTGATCATGGTGCCCTTGAACGGCGAGCCCTCGGTGGTGACCTCACGCTCCTCGCGCGCCTTGCCGGTGAAGGCGGTGACGCGCTTGATCGGGCCGATCAGGCTGATCAGGTCGGTGATGTAGTACGGACCCATGTCGAGGATGGGGCCGCCGCCCGGCTGGAAGAAGAAATCCGGATTGGGGTGCCAGTGCTCCATGCCCCGGCTCATGATGTGCATGGTGCCCGAGGCGATCCTGCCGATCTTGCCGCTGTCGATGATCGAGCGCGCCTGCTGGTGCGCGCCGCCCAGGAAGGTGTCGGGGGCCGAGCCGACCTTGAGCTTGTGCTCGTCGGCCAGCGCCTTGATCTGGATGCCCTCCTCGACGCTGAGGACGAACGGCTTTTCCGAGTAGGCGTGCTTGCCGGCCGACAGGATGTCCCTGGTAACGGCGAAGTGGGTCGAGGGAATCGTGAGGTTCACGATCACGTCGACTTCCGAGTTCTTCAGCAGCTCGTCCGGGGTCTGGGCCGCGACCTTGTATTCCTCGGCGCGTTTTTTGGCCGCCTCGGGAATGATGTCGGCGACGGCCCGGACCTCGAGGTTCCGGAACAGGGGCGCGAGGCGGAGATAGGCGGCCGAGATGTTGCCGGCACCCATGATGCCGACGCCATAGGTCTTTGCCATGATCTTAGGCTCCCAGGGTCTTGATGAAGGCGATCGAGCGCGAAGCGAAACGGTCGACGTCCTTGGGGTTGTCGTGCTCGGCGACGAAATAGGCCGCCTTGGTCTTCGTGCGGATGATCGGCCACAGGGTCTTCCACGGCACGATGCCGTGGCCCGCGTCGGCCCAGCCGTCCTCGTCGGCGTTCTGGCCGGCGGGCGCGATGTCCTTGACGTGCACGGCGACGATGCGGTCGCCGAACTTGGGCAGCCAGGTGGCCGGATCGGCCTTGCCGCGCACGATCCAGGCGACGTCGGCCTCGACGTTCACCGCCGGTGCCGCTTCCAGCAGGATGTCCATGGCGTACTTGCCGTCATAGGAGACGAACTCGAAATCATGGTTGTGGTAGCCGAACGTGAGGCCGGCATCCTGAAGCGGCTTGCCGATCTTCTGCAGCTTCTCGCCGAACGCCTTCCAGCCGTCGGCCGAGGTCGGGCGCTGGTCGGGCGCCAGCCAGGGGCAGATGGCGACCTTGATGCCGAGCGTCTCGGCGAGCTTCAGGGTCTTGGCCGTATCCTCGAGGTCGCCGAGGCTGATATGGGCCGTCGGCATGGTCAGGCCGTTGGCGTCGAGCTGCGCCTTCAGGGCCTTCGGATCGGTGTAGAGCGAGCCGTAGCCCTCGACATGGCTGTAGCCGAGCCGGGCGACGGTCTTGAGCACATCTTCCAATGGAAAGTTGCGGGCGCTGAATAGCTGAAAGCCGATATTCATTTGGAGTTCTCTATCAAGTTCCAGGTGCGTACAGAGGCGATGGAGCGTGAGGCGAAGCGGTCGACATCCGACGGATTGTCGTGCTCCATCACGAAGTAGCGGGCGTTGGTGTACTGCCGGATGGCAGCCTGCAGCGCGTTCCAGTCGAGCGTGCCGTGCCCGACATCGGCCCAGCCGTCCTCATCGACGTTCTGGCCGGCCGGCGCGATGTCCTTGACGTGTACCGCATTGATCCGGCTGCCGAATTTCTTCATCCAGGCGATCGGGTCGTGACCACCCTTCACCACCCAGGCAACGTCCATCTCCCACTCGTTGTTGGACGCCGTATCGAGGATGACGTCCATCGGCAACCGGCCGCTGGCAGTCGGCACGAACTCGAAGGCATGGTTGTGCCAGCCAAAGCCGAAGCCGCGCCTGCGGATGGATTCGCCAAGCACCGCAAGGGTTTCGCCCAGTTCGACCCACTTGCTGTCCGGCTGGTTCTCGCGCTCTTCCTTCGCAATGGCGGGGCAATAGAGGTAGCGCATCCCAAGCGTCTCCGCGATCTTCAGCGCGGCATCCGTGTCCTTGAGCTGGGCGAGGCCGAAATGGCCGGTGGGCATGGTGAGACTGTGCTTCCTCAGCGACGCGGCCAGGCTTTCCGCCTCCGAATAGAGGCCGCCGAAGCCCTCCACCTGCCGGTAGCCGAGCCGCGCAATGCGGCCGAGCACGTCATCGAGCGGCGGGAAGTTCCGCGCGCTGTAGAGTTGAAACGAAAAGTCCAATCTGTCTCCTCCGTCCCGGCGTTTGCCCGGCTCCTGCCAGGGCTCGCCGAGCTTTTTGACCGGGCTGGTAGCACTGTCGCGTCGACGCCACCACGCGCCCGGTAGTGCCGACGCGCCGAAACGTCAGATGCGCTCGCCGCTCTCGCCGTTGAACACGGAACCACGACCGGGATCGAAGCCGATCAGCACTTTCTGGCCCGGCACGAGACGGACTTCGGCATCGGCCCTGAAGGTGAGCGACTGGCCGCCAAGCTTGGTCCAGGCAATGGTGTCGGCGCCCATGGGCTCGACGATCTCGATCTCGCTCTCGACCTGGAACGGCATCTTCTGCGCCTCTTCCCCGACCACGACGTGCTCGGGCCGGACGCCCAGCACCGCCGCGCCGTTCATCGGGGCCTTGAACTCGTAGTTGGCGAGCGGGATCGAGGCGCCGTCGATATTGAGGGCGCCGCCGGTCAGGTCGCCGCGGATGAAGTTCATCGAGGGCGAGCCGATGAAGCCGGCGACAAACAGGTTCGTTGGCTTGTTGTAGATGGTGTGCGGATCGGCCAGTTGCTGGATCACGCCGTTCTTCATGATCGCGATGCGGTCCGCGAGCGTCATGGCCTCGATCTGGTCGTGCGTGACATAGATCATGGTATTCTTGAGCCGATGGTGCAGCCGCTTGATCTCGACGCGCAGGTCGTTGCGGAGCTTGGCGTCGAGGTTGCTGAGCGGCTCGTCGAACAGGAACACGTCGACATCGCGCACCAGGGCGCGGCCGATGGCGACGCGCTGGCGCTGGCCGCCGGAGAGCTCGACGGGCTTGCGTTGCAGAAGGCTCTCCAGCTGCAGGATCTCGGCGGCACGCTTCACCCGCGCGTCGACCTCGGGCTTCGGCATCCCCGCTACGCGCAGACCGAAGCTCATGTTCTTCTCGACCGTCATCTGCGGATAGAGCGCGTAGGACTGGAACACCATGCCGATGCCGCGGTCCTTGGGCTCGTCCCAGGTGACGTTCTTGCCGGAGATGAAAATCTGGCCGGCCGAGATGTCGAGCAGCCCCGCGATGCAGTTGAGCAAGGTGGACTTGCCGCAGCCCGAGGGCCCGAGCAGCACGATGAACTCGCCCTTGCCGACCTCGAGGTTCAGCCTATCCAGCACGGTGACGGTGCCGTAGTTGAGCGACAGGTCCTTGATTTCTACGCTTGTAGACATGGTCAGCCTTTCACGGCGCCGGCGGCGATACCGCGGACGAACCACTTGCCGGAAACGAAGTAAACGATAAGCGGGACAGCGCCGGTAAGCACGGTGGCCGCCATGTTGGTGCTGTACTCGACCGTGCCGGTCGACGTGCGCACGATGTTGTTGAGCTGGACCGTCATCGGCATGTTTTCGCGTCCGGCGAAGACGAGGCCGAAGATGAAGTCGTTCCAGATGCCGGTGACCTGCAGGATCACCGCGACGATGGTGATCGGCACCGACATCGGCAGCATCACGGAAAAGAAGATGCGCCAGAACCCTGCCCCATCGACGCGCGCGGCCTTGAACAGCTCGACCGGGAGCGAGGCGAAGAAGTTGCGGAACAGCAGCGTCAGGATCGGCATGCCGAAGATGGTGTGGACGATGACGATGCCCGGCAGCGTGCCGAACAGGCCCACGCGGCTCAAACCGAAAATGATCGGGTAGACCAGCACCTGGAACGGCACGAAGGCGCCAAAAAGCAGGATCGCGAACATCAGCTCCGAGCCGCGGAAGCGCCAGAAGCTCAGGGCGTAGCCGTTGATCATGGCGATGACGATCGAAACCGGGACCGACAGGACCGTGATCTTCACCGAGTTGAAGAAGCCTGGGGCGAGGCCGTAGCAATCCCGACCCGTGCAGGCCGAACTCCACGCCTTGACCCAGTAGTCGAGCGTTGGCTGCATCGGCAGGGCGAAGATGTTGCCGCCGCGGATCTCGCTCATCGACTTCATCGAGGTCATGATCATGACGATGAGCGGAATGAGGAAGAACAGTGCCGCGATGAGCAGGAAGGCGTAGATGCCGATCCGGGTGGCGGTCACGTGCCTGGGCCTGGGGCCAGACGGCTCGATGCCGGCGGGTAGCGACACGGAACTCATGATGTGGTCCTCCCACGGCGCGAGGCGCGCCAGCGGAAGACCGCCTGGATGATGATCAGCACGGCGATGGGCGCCAGCATGCAGGTGGCCGCCGCCATGCCGTGGCCGACGTTGCGCGAATTGATGTTGTCGATGACGTAGGTCGCCGGCATCTGGGTCGCGATGCCCGGACCGCCGCCGGTCATGGCGATGACAATATCGAAGGTCCGCACCACGTTGACGACCAGCAGGACCAGCGCCGTGGCAACGGCGCCGCGCATCATCGGCACCACTATGGAAACGTAGGTGCGCCACGCGGGGATGCCATCGACGCGCGCCGCCTTCCAGATCTCCTCGTCGATTCCGCGAAGGCCGGCGAGGAGGATGGCCATGGTCACGCCGACGCCGTTCCAGACGCTGGCGACGATCATGCCAATGAGTGCCGTCTCGCCGTTGGCGAGCGGCGCGAAGGTGAAATCGGCAAAGCCCAGGCTGCGCACGAAGGCCTGGAAGCCCCAGATCGGGTCAAGCATCAACTGCCAGACGAGGCCGGTGATGACCGCCGAGAGCGCAAACGGGTAGAGGAAGATCGTGCGGAACGCATCCTCGCCCCGGATGCGCTGGTCCATGGCCACGGCCAGGGCAAATCCAACACCCATGCAGAGGACGATGTGCCCGAAGCCGTAGAACCAGATGTTGGTGACGGACTGCACCCAGCGCGGCGTCGACCACAGGATCTCGTACTGGCGCCAGCCGACGAAATTGAAGCTGGGAAAGAGCTTGGAGTTGGTGAAGGAGAGCACCACCGTGAAGGTGATGCCGATGACAAAGACGCCGATCGCCACGATCATCATCGGCAAGGTACCGATAATGGCCGAGAGCCTGCCGACGAGCCGTCGGCGACCGGCCCTGGCTTTGAGCTGGCTCAGGGTGAGCGCCCGCTCAGGAGCAACAGTCGTGGTCACAAGCTATTCCCCGCATGCAAAGACAGACAAGGACGGCGGCCCGGAGTGAACCGGGCCGCCGCGGGACGAGTGTAACCTTACTCGGCGTTCTTCAGCAGTTCGACGAACTGCGCCTGGGCCGCTTCCGGAGTGGTGTTGGCGTTGTAGATCAGGTCCGAGAAGATCGCGTTCTGGGCCGTCGTGAACGCCTCGTTGCGCCACTGGTTGGCGTCGGGAACCACCGAGCCGGGCTGCTTGAGCACTTCGATGGCCTTCTTCATGCAGTCGTTGGCGAGGGACATGTCGACGTCATCACGCACCGGCGCGGAGCCCTTGGCGGTGTTGAACAGCGCCTGCACCTTCGGGTTGACCATCATCGAGGCCAGCGAGAGCTGGGCGCGCTCGACATCGGGGTCGTTCTGCTTGAAGAACACGAAGATGTCGCCACCGGTACGGACGTACTTGGGCTCCGGCACGAGCGGCCCGAGCAGGCAGGCGTAGTCGGTGCCCGGCTTCTGGCCGGCAACCTGGAACTCACCCTGAGCCCAGTCGCCCATCACCTGGAGAGCGGCTTCGCCCGAGATCACCAGCGAGGTGGTATCGGCCCAGCTGCGGTTCGGCGAACCGGCGTCGGCATAAGAACCAAGGGTCTTGAGGGTCTGGAAGGCCTTCAGCACTTCCGGACCACCGGCGAGAGCAAGATCCTTGTCCTTCCAGATCTTCTCGACGGTCTCAGCGCCGAGCTGAGCCAGGATGAGCTGGTTGGCGAGGAGCGAGATCTGCCAGCCGCCACCGTCACCGCCAACGGCGAACGGAATGACGCCAGCGTCCTTCAGCTTGGGCAGGTCGGCAAGATAGGTATCCCAATCGGTCGGGACCTCGAGGCCGGCCTTCTTGAACGCCGCAACCGACGCCCACGCCCAGTTCTGCATGTGGATGTTGACCGGTACGCACCACCACTTGCCGTCGATCTTGCACGGAGCCTTGATCTGCTCGGGACGGATGAAGTTGTCCCAGCCCTCTTTCTCGGCCAGCGGCGTCAAGTCGAGCAGCAGCCCGGCAGCGATCAGTTCCTCGTACTGACGGCCGGGGTTGAACTGCGCGGCGTCCGGCGGATCGCCGCCGAGGGCGCGCTGCATGATAGCGGCACGGGCGGTCTCGCCCAGGGCGATTGCGTTATCGACCCACTTGTCGCCGGTCTTGTCGAACTCGTTCGCAAAGACCGACACGGCTGCCTGCTCGCCGCCGGAAGTCCACCAGTGGATGACTTCGACGTCAGCCGCGCGAACGGCCGTGCTACCAAGCATGGCGGCGGCCACCATGGCCACCACCGGGAAAAACGACTTCATAATGTATCCTCCCAACGTTCCCGAGGAGCGCGTTCGCCCCCAGCGAATTCATCGCCCGCCCTGCAGTGCGCTCCCACAAACGGGGGATGGCGCATGCCGGCAACTGCGTGTAATCGATTACACGAGACTTCAGCAGAGTTCGATGCAATCGATTGCATGAGTTTCAGACATTCCCTGCGCGGCTGTCAAGGCCGATATCGACAGGGGAGTCGCGAGCCAGGAGGGAGTGCGTCCGAGCCATGACCGCGTCGAGGAAATCGCCGACGATTCAAGATGTTGCTCGCCACGCCAACGTTTCGGCAGCGACTGTCAGCCGGGTGTTGAGCGCACCCGAGCGTGTTTCCGAAACAACCCGCGAGCGTGTCCACGCGGCGGTGAGTGAAACGGGCTACACGATCAACCAGGCCGCCCGCTCATTGCGGCTCAAGGCGGCCCGCACGATTCTGATGGCGGCGCCCAATATCGGCAATCCGTACTACTCGACGGTGCTCGACGCGGTGATCGGCGAGGCGTCGTCGCGCGGCTACAGTGTGCTCGTCGCGACCCGCATCGGCGACGACCCCAATCGCTGGCTGCACGACTACCTGTTGTCCACTCGGGCCGACGGTCTGCTGCTGTTCGACGGCTCGCTGGATACCAACTCGCTGCATGGGCTGGGGGCGGAGGGCGTGGCGCTCCCGCTGGTCGCCGCCTACGACGAAATTCCCGACCCCAAGGTCAACTCCGTCATCACCGACAACCGCCTGGCGGCAAAGCGGGCGGTGCGCCATCTTGCCGACCTGGGCCACACAAAGATCGCCCATGTCATCGGGCCGTCGCGCAACCAGTCGACGAACGAGCGATTGCTGGGGTTTCAGGAGGCCATGCGCGAACTGGGGCTGCCGGTCCGCCAGGAGTGGCTCCATCCGGGCGCCTACAATACGGAGTCCGGCACTGCCGCGGCAGCACAGTTCCTTGCCTCCGGAGAACTGCCCACCGCGGTGTTCTGCGGCAACGACGAGATGGCCGTGGGACTGATTCACGGCATGCGACAGGCCGGGATAGAGTGCCCGCGCGACATTTCGGTCGTCGGCTTCGACGACGTCTCGTTCGCTCCCTACTACAACCCGCCGCTGACCACGATGCGGCAGCCGCGCGAAGAGATCGGCCGGATGGCGACGCGCTCGCTGATCGACATCATCGAAGGCGGCGCCAAAGAGAGCGATCCGGTTCACGTGGTGCTCACGTCCGAACTCATCGTTCGGGAGAGCACAAGAACCATCCGCTGAGCTGCCCGGAACCCGAACGCCATCAATGCGGCGCACAGCGGACGCAACCTGCGCCGCGGATATTGCGTTGCAGGCGTCCGGAGAGTATCGGCATGACGGTCAGGATACTGGTGACACACGACGGCGTGGGGTGGCGGATTGCGAGTCCTGGGCGCGACCTTGATGCCGGCAACCGTCCCCGGCCCTACTCGCAGCGCGAGGAGGCAATATCAGATGCGCTGTTTGCAGCGCGCATGCTCCGCGCGCTCGGGGAGCCGGCTTCGGTCTATGTCGAGAACAGCGACGGACTGCGGCTGGTTGCCGAGGAAGACGTGCACGTGTGGCGGCGGCACTAGCGAGTATCGAGACCGGTCAGAAACGGCAGCGAGTTGGGACTGACAAGGGGCGCGCGTTAGGCTAAACCGCCTCCATGGCCTCGTAGCTCAGGGGATAGAGCAGCAGCCTTCTAAGCTGTTGGTCGGAGGTTCGAATCCTCCCGAGGTCACCAAGCTCCGGGCCGCTCCACCGGAGGCCCCTGCCCTGTTTCCTTACCTGACGCGCATCTTCTGGCTGCTGATCCAGCCGCTCTCGCTCGTCGTGCTGCTGCTGATCGCCGGCTTCGGGCTGAGCTGGCTGCGGCGCCGGTGGATTTCGCGCACCCTGGTTGGCGTGGCGCTGCTGATGCTGTCCGTGGGCGCCTTCACCACCTTCGGATATGCCGTGATCACGCCGCTGGAAGACCGGTTCGTCCGGCCGGTCGAGCCGGCGCATGTCGACGGGATCGTGGTGCTCGGCGGCGGGCTCGAGGGCGAAGTGAACTCGGTGCGGGGCGGCTGGGAGTTGAACCGTTCGGGCGACCGTCTGGTGGAGGCGCTGCGCCTGGCGCTGAGGCATCCCGAGGCGAAGGTGCTGGTGGCGGCGGGGCCGCCGGCGCTGGCACCGCAGCAGGAGCCGGAGGCGATGGCGGCGCAGCGGTTCTTTACAGCATTCGGGATCACGGGCGACCGGATCATTCTCGACGAGAAGTCGCGCAACACCGAGGAGAACGCCATCTTTGCCAAGGAGCTGGCCGGGCCGACCGAGGGGCAGACCTGGCTGCTCGTGACCTCGGCGTTCCACATGCCGCGCTCGGTTGGGTTGTTCCGCAAGGCGGGGTTCGCCGTCGTGCCGTGGCCGGCCGACTATCTCGCGAGCGGAGCCGAGGGCTTGCGGTTCAAGCCGGACCAGCCGTCGGAGAACATCGCGGTGGCGACGATCGCGCTCAGGGAGTGGACGGGGCTTGTCGGGTACTACCTGACGGGCAAGATCGACAAGGTTTTCCCGGGGCCGTAGGGGCCCTGGCGCTCGGAAGCGCCATCTCCAGTGATTGTGTCACCCCTGCGCAGGCAGTGATCCATTTCTCCACCAGCGCAGGCCGCGAGTTGGGACCCTGCCTTCGCAGGGATGACCGGCGTTGGGGTATTCGCCAAGCTAAAAATCGAAGAACGACAGCTGGGGCGCAGGCGCGGCGGCGGGTGGCGGTGTTACCGGCTTCCGGGTGGACTTGGGGGCGACGGCGTTTGCGACGACGGCTTTGGGCTTGGCCGGGACCTTTGGGGCGGCCTTGACCGGGGCTGCGGGCTTGGCCAGCGGCTTCGCTTTGCCCTTCGCAGCTGTCCCGCTGCCGTGCCTCTCGATCCAACCGAGTCCCGGCTTAAGCGGATCGCGCTGGAAGGAATAGACGTTCTCGCGGCCCTGCTTGATCTCCCTGACCAGCCCAGCCTCCTTGAGCACGCGCAGGTGCCGGGAAATCGCGGGGCGGCTGATATCGAAGGCGGCAGCGAGTTCGTGTACCGGGCGCGATTTCTCGTGCAGCATCTCCAGCACCTTGAGGCGCGTGGCATCGGCGAGGGCGGAGTAGAGCTCGGGAAGACTCATTGCGTGATCCGGAACAACGGGGCGCGCGACGGTCGTAACAGACGCGTTACGTGTCAAGCCAACGCGGGCGGAATGGGTTGACTGTGACAGTCCGATGACGGGATTGTCACAGCTTATTTGCAGTTCGAGGACAAGACGCCCCGTGACGCCTGACGAGATCACCCTGCCCCGTACCTGGTGGACCCGTGGACGCCCGTTCACGCTGGCCGAGCTGATCGCGGACGGGATCGTGCATGGCGTAGGCATCGTGACAGCGGTCGCGTTGGGCGCGGTGCTGCTCGCCTTTGCCGGCTTCGAGACGGCGCCACGGGAATTGCCGGCGCTGGTGCTGTACGTTGCGAGCCTGTTGCTGGTGCTGTCGGTCTCGCTTGCATTCAACCTCTGCCCGATCACGGCGCCGGCCAAGCGTACGCTGGCCCGCCTCGACCAGGCGGCGATCTTCCTGTTCATCGCCGGCACCTACACCCCGTTCCTCGTAATGCTGGGCGCCACGCCGTCGAGCATCCTGCTGGGCCTGCTGATCTGGGGCGCGGCCCTGACCGGGATGGCGCTGAAGCTGTTCGTGCCGCACCGGTTCGGGCGCGGCGCCATCGTTCTCTACCTCGGCATCGGCTGGAGCGGCGTGTTCGTCTTCCAGGCACTGGCCTCGCACCTGCCGGCCACGGCGCTGTGGCTGCTGGTGGCGGGCGGCGTCTGCTATAGCGTCGGGCTAGTGTTCCACCTGTGGGAACGGCTGAGTTTCCACAACGCGGTCTGGCACGGCTTCGTCGTCGCCGGCGCGAGCCTTCACCTCTTCGCGGTGCTCGACTGCATGGTGATCAGCCGCCTGTAGCGGCGGCCTTGATGCGGTCGTGGACGACGCGATCGCCGGCCTTGATCCCCAGTTCGGTCGAGCGGCCTCCGGGGATTTCCAGCACGAACATCACCGGGCCATCCGACGGAATGGAGGTCGGGTCCTGCGGGATCGCGTTGACGTGGATGTTCGCCACCAGCCCCTCGGCGGTGATGAACAGCATGTCGAGCGGGATCAGCGTATTTCGCATCCAGAAGCTGACCGGGCGGCTCTCGTGGAAATCGAACAGCATGCCGGCATCGGGCGCCAGCTCGGTGCGGAACATGAGCCCCTTGGCGCGCCCTTCCGGTGTATCGACCACCTCGACCGCGAAGACGTGATCGCCGTTGGCGGACCGTATGGTCAGCCGGCTGTCGTCGGCGCACGCGGCGAGGGGCAGCAGCGCGAGCATCAGCAGCGCGCCATGGAGTGCTTTGAGGAGTGAATGCATCGGGGGGCCGAGGGGGCTGGGCGGAGGAGGCTGCAGTCTATCCGGACGCAAGCGGCGGAAAAGAGGAAAACGTGCAGGACCGGCGCGGACTTGTCCAGTTCCCGGGCATCGTCTACATCGATGCCCCGAACCCGGACCCTGCCCATGCTGTTCAAGACCGCCGAGGACTTCCTGAGCGCCCCGCGTCATGCCGTGACGGTGTTCGGCATGGCCGGCGTCGGCAAGACGTGGCTTGCGGCGCTGCTGCGCAAGGACCACTGGTTTCACTACTCAGCCGATTACCGCATCGGCACGCGCTACATGGGCGAGTATATCGTCGACAACTTCAAGGCCGAGGCCATGAAGGTGCCGTTCCTGCGCGACCTGCTGCGATCCGACTCGATCAAGATCGAGAGCAACATCACCTTCGCCAACCTGGATCCGCTCTCGACCTACTTGGGGCGCCCCGGGAATACGGGAAAGGGCGGCCTGCCGCTCGGCGAATACCAGCGCCGGCAGGAGCAGCATCGGATCGCCGAGATCGACGCGCTCAAGGATGTGCCCTACTTCATCGAGCGGGCCGAGAAGATCTACGGCTACAGTAACTTCATCGCAGATACCGGAGGCTCGCTGATCGAGGTCGTCGACCCCGACAATGCCGAGGACCCGGTGATCAAGGCGCTGGCCGACAGTACCCTGCTCGTCTATCTGCGCGGGACCGACGCCGACGCCAACAAGCTGGTCGAGCGGTTCAAGGCCAGCCCCAAGCCGATGTACTACCAGCCGCATTTCCTCATCGAGAAATGGGACGAGTTCAAGCGGCTGAACAACGTCATGGACGACGGCGAGGTCGATCCGGACGCCTTCGGGGCCTGGGGGTTCGAGGCGCTGCTGAAGGATCGGCTGCCACGCTACCAGAAGCTGGCCGACAATTTCGGCTATACGATCGAGGCCTCTGACCTCGCGACCGTGCGGGACGGCGACGAGTTCCTCGACCTCGTCGCAGGGGCGATCCGGAAGCGAATGCGATAGCGCCGTCACCGGCGCCGCTTCCGCTCGTCCGATCGCATCCCTATCTGGAGGCACATCATGCCCATTCGCATTCCTGACAACCTGCCTGCCCGCAAGACGCTCGAGCAAGAGGGCGTCGTCGTCATGGACTCGTCGCGCGCCGCGCGGCAGGACATCCGCCCGCTGCAGATCGGCCTGCTCAACCTGATGCCCAACAAGGAGCGCACCGAGACGCAGTTTGCCCGGCTGATCGGCTCGACCCCGCTGCAGATCGACATGACCCTGGTGCGGGTCAGCGACCACAAGAGCAAGAACACGTCCGAGGACTATCTCAGGACCTTCTACTCGACCTGGGAAGAGGTGCGCGGGCGCAAGTTCGACGGCTTCATCGTCACCGGCGCGCCGGTGGCGAACATGCCGTTCGAGGAGGTCAAGTACTGGTCCGAAATGGTCGAGATCATGAACTGGACCGAGACCAACGTGCACCAGACGATGTTCATCTGCTGGGGCGCGCAGGCGGCGCTGCATCATTTCCACCATGCGCGGCGCTACCGCATGGACCACAAGGCCTTCGGCGTCTTCCGGCACAAGCTGGTCGGCGGCCCTACGCCATGGCTGCGCGGGCTGTCCGACAGCCCGATGATCCCGGTCTCGCGCTACAACGACATCGACCGGAACAGCCTCGGCAAGGACCTCGACATCCTGATCGACAACGACGAGATCGGGGTGTGCATGCTGGCCGACAAGGCACGGAACGCGCTCTACATGCTCAACCACCTCGAATACGACAACCGCTCGCTGGCGGACGAGTACGAGCGCGACGTCAAGGCCGGGCTGGACACGCCGCCGCCGGTCAACCTGTTCCCCAACGGCGACACGAGCGTCGAGCCGGAGAACCGGTGGCGGAGCCACGCGCACTTGTTGTTCCAGAACTGGATCAACGAGATCTACCAGACGACCCCGTACGATCCGGCGCAGATCGGGCTGGTGAAGCAGTCGCCATAAGCACTGCTTCCTGCCTCGGCGGGCCGTGCGGATGGGGGTCGACTTGCATTCAGGCGGGAACGACCTACCTTCCGCGCGACACTTGGGGACGCTTCGTGCCGCAATCGCCGACGACCATCACCGACGAGATCGGCATCGCGCTGGGCAACCTCGCCGATGCGGCCGCGGCGCCGTTCACGCCGACGCTGCGGCTTGGCGTGACCGGGCTAAGTCGCGCTGGCAAAACGATTTTTATCACCTCGCTGATCCATAACCTGCTCACCGGCGGTCGGCTGCCGGGGTTTGCGGCGATGACCGAGGGGCGATTCATCGGGGCGCGGCTGGCGGAACATCCCGATGCCGGGGTGCCGCGCTTCGCCTATGAGCAGCACCTCGCGGCGCTGACCGGGAAGGCACCGCACTGGCCGGAATCGACGCGTAGAATCAGCCAGTTACGGCTGACGCTCAAGTTCCAGTCGAGGCGCTGGGTGTCGGGGATGTTCGGGCCGACGGTGCTGAACCTCGACATCGTCGACTATCCGGGCGAATGGCTGCTCGACCTGCCGCTGCTGTCGCTGAACTATGCGGAGTGGAGCGCGCAGGCGCTGGCACTCGCAAAAAGGCCCCAGGTTCGCCCCGAAGCTGAACGATTTCTGAACGAGCTCACAGCCAGCGACCCGCTCGCCGAATCCTCGGATGCCGATGCGGAGCGGCTGGCGACGGCTTTCACCGAGTACCTGCGGCTCAGCCGCGAGGACGGGCGGGCGATGAGCACCCTGCCCCCCGGACGGTTCCTCATGCCCGGCGATCTCGAGGGAAGCCCTGCCCTCACCTTCGCGCCCCTGCCGACGCCGGGGGGTCCCGTGCGCTCGTCGAGCCTCTACGCCATGCTCGAGCGGCGCTACGAGGCCTACAAGGCAATCGTCGTGCGGCCGTTCTTTCGCGACCATTTCGCGCGCCTCGACCGGCAGATCGTGCTGGTCGACACGCTGCGCGCCCTCAATGCCGGGCCGGCGGCAGTGGCCGATCTCGAGACGGCGCTGACCGACATCCTCGGCTGCTTCCGCCAGGGGGACAACAACGTGCTGACGCGGCTGGTGGCGCGGCGCATCGACCGAATCCTGTTCGCGGCGACCAAGGCCGACCATATCCACTCGTCGAGCCACGACCGGCTCGAGGCGGTGATGAACCGGCTGGTGGCGGGAGCGGCGCGGAAAGCGCGCTTCGCGGGGGCGGAGACGAAATCCATGGCGATTGCCGCCGTTCGGGCGACGCGGGAAAGCGTGATCGAGGAAGGTGGCGTGAAGCACGAGGTGATCGTCGGGACGCCGGAGGCCGGCGAGACGCTCGATGGAGTGCGCTACGACGGACGCACCGAGATCGCGCTGTTCCCCGGCGACCTGCCGGACAACCCGGAGGCATTGTTCGAAGACGGGCGGGCCGGGGCGCTGAAGTTCCTGCGGTTCATGCCGCCGCAGCGACTCGACAAGAATGCCGAGGGCAACGTGGTGCTGCCCCATATCCGCTTCGACCGGGCGCTCGACTACCTGATCGGGGACTGGCTCAAGTGAAACCACCCTTTGCACGCCCCACGAGCGGTGGCGCCAGTCCCTCCGAAGAACCGAGGCGCCCACGTGTCTTCCAGCCCAGGCAGGCCGTCGCCCTGCCCGACGCGATCGAGCCGATCACCGAGGTCGACGTCCCGCTCGACGAGGCGGTGGCAGCACCCCGACTGATGGGCTGGTTCGGCCGCATGGCCTGGACGACCGGTGGCATCCTCGTGTCGCTGGCACTCGGGCTGGCGGCGGAGCGCCTGATCGCAGACCTGTTTGCGACGCAGCCCTGGCTTGGCTGGGTCGGCATCGCGGTGCTGGCCGGGTTCGTGATTGCGGTGGCGGCCCTCCTGGTGCGCGAGATCGCTTCGCTCGTTCGCCTCAGGGAACTCGACAAGCTGCGGCACGCGGCGCTCGCGGCCCTTGCCAGCGACCGCAACAAGGACGGCATGCTGGTCACCCGGGCACTGCTCGACATCTATGCGCGCCGCGCCGACCTGGCGCGGGCGCGGGATGAGCTGGAAAGCAGTTCGGCCCACATGTTCGACGGCGCCGAGCATGTGCGACTGGGCGAGCGCCTGCTGATGGCGCCGCTCGATGCGCGGGCCCGCGCGCTCACTGCGGCATCGGCGCGGCGGGTGGCGCTGGTGACAACGGTGAGCCCGCGCGCCCTGATCGATATCGCCTTCGTGATCTACGAGAGCGTACGGCTGGGCGGCGACATCGCCCGTCTCTACGGTGCGCGGCCGGGCCTGATCGGCACGTGGCGGCTGATCGGCGCCATCCTCGCGCACCTTGCGGTGACGGGGGGCCTGGTGCTGACCGATGGGGTGGTGGAGCAACTGGTTGGCCAGGGCCTCGCGGCCAAGCTGTCGGCGCGGCTGGGCGAAGGCGTGGTGAACGGCTTGATGACGGTGCGCGTCGGCATCGCGGCGATGCGCGTGGTCCGGCCGCTGCCGTTCGAGGTGGTGCAGCAGCCGGTGGTGAAGGACTTCATCCCGGAACTGGCCAACGTGCTGAATGCGGAAAAGAAGGGCGAGCGGTAGGGCACGGGCTTGCCTTCTCCCGCAAGGGGAGAAGGCCGAATGGAGAGACCAGCCCCTCAACGGGGCATGAGTTACATGCTTGTGCCGTCTTGCGCCCTCGCCCGACCGGGCACATATCGAACCTCAGTCACATTTCGTAACCGGGGGACCGCAATGTATCGGGTCGCTGTTTTCATCGGGTCGACGCGCCCGACCTCTTCGAATCTCAAGCTCGCCAAGGCGCTGGAGAAGCTGGCCGCCGGCAAGCTGGAGTTCGACTATGTCCAGATCGACAACCTGCCGTTCTATGACGACGCATTGTGGAACGACCCGCCGGCCGAGGTGATCCGCCTGAAGCGCGAGATATCCGACGCCGACGCCGTGCTGTTCGTCACGCCGGAATACAACCGGTCGATCCCCGGCATCCTCAAGAACGCGATCGACTGGCCGTCGCGGCCATTCGGCGAGAGCGTGTGGACCGACAAGCCCGGGGCCATCGCCGGTGCGACGGGTGGCGTGAGCGGAACCGCCGCCGCCCAGATGCACCTGCGCTCGATCCTGCCGGTGGTGGGCGTGGCGCTGATGGGCAGGCCCGAAGTCTACTTCCAGTCGCGGCCGGGCGCGATCGACGACGCGTTCAACATCACCGACGAGAAACTGCGCTCCAACCTCCTGATCTGGGTCGACCAGTTCAGCAAGTGGATCGGACGTTTCGCCGAGCCGCGCGCGGCCGAGAGCACGCCGGTGATGATCGCCGGAGCGGCCTGAGCCACCTCGGTCTGTAAGGCAATCGGCCCGTTCGAGACGGGCCGATCGCTTTCGGGGACTCAAGCCCGGGCGAAGCGGCGGAGGCCATTGCCGAGAAACAGCGCCGCGGCGCCGGCCAGCACGAGCGCAAACAGGCCGAGCAGGACCAGGTCGCCCCAGCCGGGCTTGAACACCATGACCGCCACGACCGTGAACAGCATGGTGTAGTCGAACTTGGCGACCTGCATCAGCTTGCGTCCCGTGTTGGCTGCCTCCGCGACCTGGCCCTCGGCCATGAGCCTGCCGGCCTCCATCGCCTTGATACGCAGGACGAAATGGCCGGTGAGGAAGGTCGCGGCGAAACCGATGAGGCCGAGCACGACCCAGGCATCGCCCCAGAGATTGCCGAGCGTGGCCATGACGATGCCGCAGACAAGCGTCACCAGCGAGGCCGGCACGAACCAGCGGTTGGCCATGAAGCCGACGCTGCCGAGGATGCGCATCATCTCGGCGTCGTCCTGACGGCTGGCGGCGAACATGCCCATGGCGAACAACGTCACGCCGCCGCCGAGCCAGGCCATGGCGGCCGCGACATGCAGAAACTTGAAGACTGTGAAGAGATCCATCTCACCCTCATGCAGGATCGCCCCCCGCATGTGGGCGGGGCGAATAGGCCCGTCGCTCTGAACCGGCGATGAATGCGCCGGCAATGCTAGTGCTTGTGGCTGAGGAACAGCCCGGACTGCTTGTGCACCTTCAGCGTTCCGCTGCCGCTGCGAAACGCGGCATCAATGGCGGCACGGAACTGCGCCAGCTGGCCATCGGGAGCGCCGTCGCCCGGCGGATATGAGGTCAGCGCCATGAAGACGTCTTCGGGGTCGGTGACCTCGAGATGCGCGGGGTGCTCGGCGAACTCGACAGCCCCGAACTGCGCCTGCATCAGTTCCGCCGCCCGATCGTAGCCGAAGTACTGCGCGGCCGGGTCGATGGGGGCGCTGCCGAAGACCGTGGTGAGCTCGTAGATCTCGCGCAGGTTGCCGATGCCGTTGGTGGTGACGCCGAGCGTACCGCCGGGCTTCAGGACCCGGTGAATCTCGGCCAGTGCCGCCTGCTGGTCGCGCACGTGGTAGAGCATGTGCATGGCGATGACGACATCGAAGCTCTCGCTGGCGAATGGCAGGGATGTCGCATCGCACGGCTTGCCCTCGACCGAGGCGAAAGGCAGCGGCCGGCAGCGGTTCACCGCTTCCTCGATCATCCCGGGGGACAGGTCCGCCAAGGTCAGGTGCAGGCCGGGCGGAGCAACATCCGCCGAGGCGACCCAGAACCAACCCGGTCCGCAGCCCAGGTCGAGTACCGCCTGCCCCGACTGCAGGCCGAGGCGGCTCGCCACCCAGGTGAACCAGGGCTCTGCAGCAATGGTGTAGTGCTCGTGGAGCCGCGCCCGCGCCCTAAGCTTGCGACTGTCTGCATATTGCTCGGCCATGCCGCTGGTTGTGGCCACGCCATCCCCCCGAACTGTCGCCCAACGACACCGATAGCATGAAGAACGCCCGCCAGGGACTGCGTGTGTCGACGGCTTGCGGCCGGAACCGCGCGCAGGCCCACCGCGTTAGAGGCACATGATGTGATGCATCGGGGCGGCCGGCTGACCACGGCGCTCGACCAAAGACGTGTCTTGTACTGAGGAGCGCAGCATGGCCCTTCCCCTTCGTTCACTTGTGGTCTTCGTCGGGGTACTGGCAGGCGCCAGCCTGTTCGTGGCCTCGGGGTTGAGCCTGACTGCCGGCATGGTCACCGAAGCGGCCGCCAACGCCCCTGTTGCGGCGAGGCCGCTCAAGCCCAACTACGTCGTGCGCCTTCCTGTCGCGAAGGCGGAGGCCTTGAACGTGGCCAAGTCCATTCCCGTCCGCCCGGCGTCGCTGCCCGCGACCTCCGCCTCATTCGTTACGGTGGCGCCGCCGCCGGCAACTGCGGAACTGACGGTTACCGCGAGACCCGCCTTCTCGCACCAGGTGGTCGCCAGCGGCGCCAATGTCCGCTCGGGTCCCAAGAAGAGCTTCCCGCAGGTGTTCACGCTGCAGCAGGGAAGCTGGGTGAACGTGAGCGACAATGTGCGCGGCTGGGTGAAGGTCAGCGACGAGACCGGTCGCGTCGGCTGGGTCTACGGCAGCCTGCTGCAGCCCGGCGCCCCGTCCGGCGAGACCGTTGCCGCGGTGCAGTAGCCTCAGGGGTCCTGGGCGGAGCTCGGGGCGAGCGTGACCTTCATTCCATCCAGATCGTCGGACAGCAGGATCTGGCAGCTGAGCCGCGAGTTCGGCTTCTTGTCGAGCGTCGAGTAGAGCAGGTCTTCCTCGTCGTCGCTGGGCGGGGTGAGCCGGTCGAACCAGGCCTCATCCACATAGACGTGGCAGGTGGCGCAGGAACAGGCGCCGCCGCACTCGGCCCTGATGTTCAGGCCCCAGTCGCGGATCACTTCCATCGTGCGCCAGCCCTCGAGCCCCTCGAGCTCGTGTTCGACGCCGGACTGGTCGGTGACGTGGATCTTCATTGGCTGGATTGGTCCCGCTTGCTGAGCGCGTCCTATTACCACCGGGTCACTCCCGCGAATGCAGGAATCTCGGTTCTGGTTTCCGCCGCGCCATCCCAAACGAAGATCCCCGCTTTCGCGAGGATAACAGCGAAGGCGGGGCGCGCGTCAGATCACGCTACGCCGAGCTTCTTCTGCAGCTTGGTCGAGCTGGTTGTGTACTGGAACACCACGCGCTCGCCGGGCGAGACGATGGCCTTTGCCGCCTGCGCCATCAGCGCCGCCTCGTGGAAGCCTGAGAGGATCAGCTTGAGCTTGCCGGGATAGTGGTTGATGTCGCCGATGGCGAAGACGCCGGGCACGGAACTCTCGAATTTCTCGGTGTCGACGGTGATCAGGTTGTCGTTGAGCTCGAGGCCCCAGTCGGCAACCGGGCCGAGCTTCATGGTGAGGCCGAAGAAGGGCAGCAGGCGGGTCGCCGGAATGGCGAGATCGCCGGAGTCCATGGTGATGTGGACGTGGTCGAGCTGGCCGTCCTTGCCGTCGATCCTGCCGATCTGGCCGAGCAGGAAGTTGATCTTACCCTCCGCGACCAGTTCCTTCATCTTGTTCACCGAGGCCGGGGCCGCCTTGAAGGCGTCGCGGCGGTGGACGAGGGTCAGCGAGCGGACGATGGGCTGCAGGTTCAGCGTCCAATCAAGGGCGGAGTCGCCGCCGCCGACGATCACCACGTCCTGGTCGCGGAAATCGTCCATCTTGCGCACGGCGTAGAAGACCGACTTGTTCTCGTAGGCCTCGATGCCCTCGACCGGCGGGCGCTTGGGCTGGAACGAGCCGCCGCCGGCCGCGATCACCACCGCCCTGCAGCGGAAGGTCTCGTCGGCATCGGTGGTGAGGACGAACGTGCCGTCATCCTGCCTGGCGAGCGAGTTGACCATGCGGTTGAAATGGAACTCGGGCCCGAACGGCGCGATCTGCTGCATCAGGTTGTCGGTGAGCCCCTGCCCCGTGACCATGGGGAAGCCCGGAATGTCGTAGATCGGCTTTTCCGGATAGAGCTCGGCGCACTGACCGCCGGGGCGATCGAGAATGTCGATCAGGTGGCACTTGATGTCGAGCAGGCCGAGCTCGAACACGGCGAACAGGCCCACGGGGCCCGCGCCGATGATGACCACGTCGGTGACGATTTCGTTCTGGCTCATTCGTTTCTCAGTCGCTCGCGACCTCGGCAGGCCGCTGTTTCACTCGGATGTCATCCCTGCGCAAGCAGGGACCCATTTCCCGGCTCGCGCTGGCGGCCCCATGGACCCCTGCTTTCGCAGGGGTGACACCGGGGTTATGGCGGGTTCAGGCGTTCTCCACTGCCCGGCGACGCAGGAACGGCCGGGTGCCCAGGGGAATCTCGGTGAGCCCCACTGGCTGATAGAAGATATCCACCGTCGCCAGTTTGCCTTCGATCAAAGCCTTTTTCGTCGGCTCGTGCCTGACGACGAAGGCGGTGATGCCGCAGCGGCGCATATGCGAGATCTGGTCATGCAGTACGTCGCCGACGGCGCGCAGCTCGCCCTTGTAGCCATAGCGCTCGACCAGCAGGCGTGCCGACGAGTAGCCGCGGCCATCGGTAAAGGCCGGGAAGTTGATGGCGATCGAAACGAAGCGATCAAGGTCGCCCCTGGCCAGCTCGACCTTGTCGCCCGGCGACACCAGCAGGCCGAGCGGATGCGGGTTGGCCAGCACGGCGTCGCGGTTGTCGAGGAACACCGGCAGCGGGATGTGCGTGTAGCGGGCCGCAGCCGGGTCGTCGCCCTCGACCCACGGACGGAACGGATCGGCGATGAACTTGCCGTCCTTGAAGAGGTTCAGTTCCTGGGCGGCCATGGGCTTGGCGATGGCTCCGTTGAAATCGAAGTGGATGCCGCACTCTTTCTTGTTGAGCCCGCGCCAGCGGCCGGCTCGGGGATCCTCGCCCTCGGCCACCACGCTCGTGCACGGCGCGCAACCGATGGACTTGTAGCCCTTAGAATAGAGCGGATGCTCGGGCAACCCATACTTGAGCTTGTAGGCCGTGATGTCGGCATCGGAGAAATAGGCCAGCGGATTGACCTTGATGCGGTCGTCGGCGGTCAGCTCGAAATGCGGCAGCACGCCGCGCTCGGCGGTCTGGAAGCGCTTGCGGCCGGTGACCCAGCCGCCGAGGCCGGAGACCCTGGCGTCGAGCGGCTCGGTCTTCCTGATGTGGCAGCAGGAGTCCGGGTCGGTCTCCCACAGGTCGCCGCCCGCATCGAAGCGCGCGACATCGCTCGGGTCGGGATGCAGGGCGATGACGTTGGCGAGGCCCAGATGGCGCTTGAGCGTCTCGACATAGGCCAGCGTCTCGGGAAAGTGCTTGCCGGTTTCGAGGAAATAGACCGGCAGCGTCCTGTCGACCTCTGCGACCATGTGCAGCAGCACCACCGAGTCCGCCCCGAAGGACGAAACGATGGCGATGTCGCCGGGCAACAGCTCGGTGACCGCCTGGCGCAGCACGCCGGCGCCGTCCATCTCGTCGAACATGCCGTTGAGCGACATGATGCCAAGCTGGCGCAGCTTGTCCGGCTTATGCTGGCGAATGGGCGAAAGCGCGAGATCAAGCATTGCCGTACAGGGCCTCCTTGAACGGCTCCTTGCCGAGGCGCCGGTAGGCCGTGATGAAGGGCTCGTCGGCACTGGTGCGCCTGGCGATGTAGGTATCGACCAGCCGCTCGATGGCGTCCGGCACGGCGTCGGCGACGAAGCCGTGGCCGAGGATGTCGCCGATGGCGGCGTTCTCCGTGGCGTCACCGCCGACGGTGATCTGGTACAGCTCAGTGCCCTTCTTCTCGACCCCGAGGATGCCGATATGGCCGACGTGGTGGTGGCCGCAGGCGTTGATGCAGCCTGAAATCTTGATCTTCAGGTCGCCGATCTCGGCCTGCCGCTCGGGGCTCTGGAACTTGCGCGTCAGTTCCTGCGCCAGCGGGATGGAGCGGGCGTTGGCCAGCGCGCAGAAGTCGAGGCCGGGGCAGCAGATGATGTCGGTGATCTGGCCGGCATTGCCGTCGGCGAGGCCCTGATCGACCAGCGCGGCGTAGACGGCCGGCAGGTCGGTGACCTTGACATGCGGCAGGACGATGTTCTGCTCGTGGCTGACGCGCAGCTCATTGGCCGAGTAGCGCTCGGCGAGGTCGGCGATCGCATCCATCTGGGTGTCGGTGGCATCGCCCGGGGCGCCGCCGACCGGCTTGAGCGAGATGGTCACCGAGACATAGCCCGGCTGGCGGTGGGCATTCAGGTTGCGCTCGAGCCAGCGGCCATAGGGCGGGTTGACGATCTTCTCCCGGGCCACGTCGACGGTGGTCTGGTTGACCAGCTCGTAGTCCGGCTGGGCGAAGTAGCGGGTGATGCGATCGAGCTCTTCCTGCGGGAGGGTCAGCACGCCGCCCTTCAGGTGGGCGAACTCTTCCTCCACCTGCTGCCGGATCGAGTCGAGCCCCTCCTCGTGCACGAGGATCTTGATGCGGGCCTTGAACTTGTTGTCGCGGCGACCGTAGCGGTTGTAGACGCGCAGGATGCTCTCCAGATAGGCGAGCAGGTGCTCATGCGGCACGAAGCCGGAGATCATCTTGCCGATCATCGGCGTGCGGCCGAGACCGCCGCCAACCCAGACCTGCCAGCCGATCTCCCCGAGCTTGCTGGTCGTCGCCTGCAGGCCGATGTCGTGGAAGCGGATCGCGGCCCGGTCCGCCGTCGCGCCGGTCATGGCGATCTTGAACTTGCGCGGCAGGTAGCTGAACTCGGGGTGCAGGGAGGACCACTGGCGCAGGATCTCGGCAACCGGGCGCGGATCGATGATCTCGTCGGCTGCGGCGCCGGCGAACTGGTCCGTCGTGATGTTGCGTATGCAGTTGCCCGAGGTCTGGATGGAGTGCATCTCGACCGAGGCGAGGTCCGCGAGGATCCTGGGCACGTCGCGCAGCTTGGGCCAGTTGAACTGGATGTTCTGGCGCGTGGTGAAGTGGCCGTAGCCGCGGTCGTAGGTCCGCGCGATATGGGCCAGCATCCGCATCTGGCGCGCGTTCATCGTGCCGTAGGGCACGGCGATGCGCAGCATGTAGGCATGCAGCTGCAGGTAGAGGCCGTTCATCAGCCTGAGCGGACGGAACTGGTCCTCGTTGAGATCGCCGGTCAGGCGGCGAGCCACCTGGTCGGAGAACTGCGCCGTGCGTTCCTGCACGAACGCGGCGTCGAACTCGTCATATCGATACATGGCCGTCCTCGTCGAGATGCTGGCGGTCGAAGCGCGGCGCCGTCGGACCCTCGGCGCGGATGCGCTCGCGGATGCGGTCGGGGTAGATGATCCCGTCGCGCAGCGTCACGGTTTCGACCTCCAGGGAGACAATGCGCAGGGTCTTCCTGGTGGCGGCGAGCGCGGCTTCCCTGGCCTCCAGGTCCTCGTTGCCGAAGATCCGGGCCTGTTGAAGTTCCTCGACCCAACGGCCGTCGCGGTCGAGATAGACCGTAGCGCCGCTCATCAGCTCGTTGCCGGTGAGGATTTCCATGATCGTCATGCCACCTTGAATTGCGAGCGCGCGATCTCGATCGCTCCGCTCCAGTCGCCATGAGCGATCGCCTCGCCCACGAAAATGATCGCAGGGCCGTCCTCGAGCGCGGCGTCGCCACTGGCGAGGCTGCCGAGCGTGCCGCGATAGAGAACCCGGTCCCTGCGCCCGGCCCGGACCACGACACCCACCGGAATGTCAGCGCCTGCCCCTTCGGCGATCAGCCTGGCCGCCGTCTGGCCGGCCACCGACTTGCCCATGTAGAGCGCGAGGGTAAGACCGGCAGAAGCGAGCGCCGCCCAGTGCCGCAACTCCTCCGACTCGGCCCCGTGCGCGGTCGCAAGAACGAAGCCGGTCGATATCTTGCGCAGCGTCACCGGGGTGGCCGTATCGGCCGCCGCCGCCAGCGCAGCAGTGACGCCCGGGACGACGTGATAGGCGATGCCGGCGGCGTTGAGCGCGTCGATCTCCTCGCCAGCGCGGCCGAAGACCATGGGGTCGCCGCCCTTGAGGCGGGCCACGCGCTTGCCCTGCTTGGCGAGCCGGACGATCAGGCCGTTGATCTCGGCCTGGGTGAAGGAGTGATGGCCCTTCTGCTTGCCCACGAGGATGCGCTCGGCATCGCGACGCCCCATCTCGACGGCCGCCGCCGGCACGAGGTGATCGTGCACGATCACGTCGGCCTCCTGCAGCAGCCGCTGGGCGCGCAGGGTCAACAGGTCTTCGGCGCCCGGACCGGCGCCGATCAGCCAGACGACGCCGGGACTCTCGCCGTTCTCCACGTGTTGGGCCAGCAGGGCTTCCGCCTTCGGCATCCCCTGCCCGCGGATGAGTTCGGCCTCGACCTCGGGCGAGGTCACGAGTTCCTCGTAATAGCGCCGGGCCCGAGGTCCCTGGAGCAGCGCCGCAACCTTGTCGCGCATGGAACCGGCGAGACGGGCCATCGCGCCGAGGTTTGGCGACAGCGCGGCCTCGATGCGGGCGCGGATCAGCCGCGCCAGTACCGGCGCATCGCCTTCGGAGGCGACAGCGATGGTGATGGGGGCGCGGTCGATGATCGCGGGGGTGTAGAAGTCGCACTCCTCCGGGACGTCGACGACGTTGAGCGGGATTTTCGCAGCGCGCGCAGCCACTTTCGCAGCCGCGCCATCGGGACCGTGGTCGGCGACAAAAACCAGCGCCGCGCCGACGAGGTCGGCAGGCTCGAACCCGCGCGGCAGCAACGTCACCGGAAGTCCTGAGAAATCAACCTCGAAGGTCCGGGATATAATGACTACCAATGCAGTAGTCTTAATGGCCAACCGGGCTTTGTTGAGGGCTTCTTCTCCACCGCCGACGATGACGATGCGCTGACCCTCGACCTTGTAGCTGACAGGAAATGTTGTCAGTTCACCCATTGTCTGCCTTTCGGTGGCCGGATACATACGCGCAACCACAGATGCGGACAAGCTATTGAAATTCAATAGCTTTAATGTTTCCCGCCGGGGTCGCGGATTAGAATTGCATTGAGGGGGAATAGCCGAGCCGGCGAAAAGAATCCACGGCCGCGATGCCGCGCGCAATGGCGGTGCCTAGAGCACGCTCCGGACGTCGGTTTGGGAGAAGTCGTCGCCGACGAAGAGGAGGGAGCAGTCGAGCTGCCTGGCGGCCACGTAGGAGAAGCAATCGCCGAAATTCAGCTTGGCGGGATGCCGTCCCCTTCCCCAGCGCCGATACGCTTCAAGCGCAATCCAGGAAGCATCAGCATCGACTGGATGGACCTTGAGCTCCAGCGCCTCGATCAGGTCCTCGATGCCAACGAGCCCCTTTCGTTCACATGAGACGAATGCCTCGACGAGCGTGCCAGCGGAGATGTACCTGTCACTGTCAGAGGCCAGTGCGGTGAGGCACATTTCGCGCTCCGGTTCGCCAATGATTATGGCGAGAAGTACCGAAGTATCGACGACGATCACTTCGGCAGGCCGCCATCATCGTACATGTCATCATGGTTCGACGTAGGCAGTTCGCCGGGCTTGAACCTGGCGACGGCACGTCGAGTAATCTCGTCGATCAACGCCCGGTCGAGCTTACGAGGCACAGGCGTCGCGTCCGCAGCCGGAACAAGGCGGACTGCCGGTTTGCCGTGACGCGTCAACACCACGACCTCCCCACCCTCGGCGCGGCGAACCAGTTCGGTGAGCTGCGCCTTGGCTTCCGTAATAGGAACGTTCATAGAAATCTGGTCCAGAATTATGGACCATTAATTTAGACCATTATATGGTCCAATTCAACCTTACCCCTGCCGCTCCGGCACGTGGACGACGAGGCCATCCAGTTCGTCCTTGACCTTGATCTGGCAGCTGAGGCGGCTGGTCGGCTTCACCGCGAAGGCGAAGTCGAGCATGTCTTCTTCCATCATCGAGGGGCCGCCGACCGTGTCGGTCCAGGCCTGGTCTACATAGACGTGGCAGGTGGCGCAGGTGCAGGCGCCGCCGCATTCGGCGATGATGCCGGGCACGCCGTTCATGATGGCAGTTTCCATCACGGTCGAGCCGACTTCGCCCTCGGTTTCGTGCCGCGTGCCGTCGGGTTCAACATAGGTGATGTGGGGCATGGGAGGTCTTCTGTGGACGGGTCCCGCCGCATATACGGCGCAGCCCCTGCCCTCGCAAGCGGGCACTACGTCTCAGGCCCCAGCGCCCTAGGCGGATGCAGCCCGTTCAGTTGTCGACGATGAGCCCGGTAATGAAGTCCTGGCACTCGGCGACAGCCGAGCCTACCGCCCGGATGTGATGCGGGTCGATCGGATGCCCCTCACGCAGCGCGTCCTCGGCGTACTTGGCGAGGTCGCGGACATGCCAGGCGCCGATGCCGGCGGCGGCGCTCTTCAGAGTATGCAGGTGCCGTACAAGGTCCTCGGCGGTCTGCGCCTGCTCGATGCGGGACAGATAGACGCCGCTCATCTGCGAGTAGAGGCGGAGCACTTCCTCCCTGAGGCCGGGATCGCCCAGCGACTGCTGGTCCAGGTGCACCATGTCGATGGGGTCGCCCGTCAACTCGCGGGCCGATCCCGCCTGCCCCGCTCCGACCGCACTGTTCCTTGCCATTCCCGCCTGCCCTGTTGAGAGACTGCCCCCGGTTCCGGACGCTGCAGCAGGCTAGCGAGGGCGGATGAAGGGGCCGCCAAACGAATGTGGACAAGTTTATCGATGCCCTTAACCGGCCGCATTCCCACCAGAAATTAACCCTGCGTTAAGAATGCACTCGGTTTGCCTCAAATTGCATGTATGTTTGAGGTCCACCTAGCGTGCGGCGGCGTGGGGCACAGGGTCGACTGCGGGGCTTTTGAATCGCATTTTACCCGATTTGGACGGCTAACCGGAACCCGGTCGGTGGTCCAATGACAGCTCAGATCGCCTGCCGGTTGCCGAAGCGAGAGTTGTAAAGAGTATGGCCAAGAAGACCGCTGCCCCCCAGAACGACCCTGCAACTTTGGCATTCTCAGCAGTCGAGGACGCACTGAAGGACTCGGTGTTCGCCAACCTCGACAAGCCAGCCGAGCCCGAGGCGGCGCCGGCGGACAAGTCGGCGGCCGGACCCAAGCCGATCCCGCGCGATACCTCGCCGCGATCCGAACGGCAGCGGACGGCCGACAAGTTCGCGGCCCAGACCGGCTCGGTCGCCAACGACGATCGTTTCCCCTCGTCCAAGATCCTCTATGGCCTGCAGTCGCGCTCGTCCGGCACGCCGACGATGGTGGCGGGCCTCGTTGCGGCCGGCTGGGTGGTGGCCATCATCCTCGTCGCGCTGATCCGCAACGGCGCGGACATGGGTACGGCGGGCTTCTGGGGGTCGAACGACTTCATCGGCCTCGTCGCGCTTGCCATCGTGCCGGTGATCGGCATCTTCGCCATCGCGACCCTGATCCGCCGTGCGCAGGACCTGCGCAATGCCGCGGCCGCGGTGACGCAGGCGGCGATCCGCCTTGCCGAACCGGAGACGACCGCGTCCGAAAAGGTCGCATCGGTCGGCCAGGCCGTGCGCCGCGAGGTCAACGCACTGGGCGACGGCCTCGAGCGCGCCCTGTCGCGCGCCGGCGAGCTCGAAGTGATGATCCACAACGAGGTCACCGCGCTCGAACGCACCTATTCGGACAATGAATCCCGCATGCGCGCGCTGATCCAGGAACTGGCCAGCCAGCGCGAGGCGGTGATCACCAATACCGAGCGCGTGCGCGAGGCCATCACCGAGAGCCATACCGGCCTCGTTTTCGATCTCGACATGATCTCCCAGCGCATCGCCGGCACGATCGTCGAATCCGGCGGCAACCTGACCAAGGCGCTCGAGACGGCCGGCAACTCGCTGAACGGCGCATTCGGCGAGCGCACCGAGAGCTTCGTGTCGCTGATCGACCAGCGCACCAGCCACCTGCTCGTCGCGCTCGACGACAGTGCCAGCCGGCTCAACATCACGCTCGAGGACAAGGCCGGCCAGATCTCCGGCGCGTTCGAGAACCGGACGATGGAGCTCAGCTCGGTGATCGACGGCCGCATGCAGTCGCTGACCGAGGCCCTCGACAGCCGCGCCGTCACCTTGTCGGACGCGATCGACAACCGCACGTCGTCCCTCGCCAAGCTGCTGAGCCAGGGCGGCATCACACTGCTCGACCAGTTGCGCGACCGTGGACATGAAGTGTCGAGTGCGCTCGACATGATCGGCACGCGCATCGCTTCCGACATCACCGGGCGTGCCCGCGAGGCCGAGCAGCTGCTGAGTGGCCTCAGCCACCAGCTCGACGAGCAGGTGCAGATCCAGGTCAACTCGATGGAGAGCCGCCTGCAGTCGGCGATGATCGAGCTGAGCGGCGCTCTCGACGACACCACCGAGCGCGCCCGCGTCACGCTGACCGGCGCCGGCTCGCAGAACCTCGCGCAGTTCGACGCTCGCCTCGACGAGATCGCCACCGCGATCGACTCGCGCCTGTCGACGCTCGACAGCGTCATCGGCGACAAGGGCGAGAAGCTGATCACCGCCATCGACAAGAACAATGCGAGCTTTGCGGCCCGGGCCAACGTGCTCGAGATGGCGCTCGACGAGAAGTCGGAGGCCTTCAACGAGGCCGTGACGCAGCGTACCCGCGAAATGACCGAGACCCTCGGCCAGCGGACCAAGCAGATCACCGAGGCGATCGCCAACCGCAGCCGCGAGATCTCGGATACCCTCGAGGGGCACACCCAGATCATCGCCGATGCGCTGGACGGACGGACCCAGACGCTCACCGACACGCTGCTGGCCCGCCATGGCGAGTTGAGCGCGGCGCTCGACGAGCACGTCAAGGCGTTCGACACCACCATCTCCGGCCATGCCCGGCAGATGGACACCAACATCATCACCCATGCCCAGGCCATCGACCTGGCGCTGGGCAACCGGGTGGACCAGTTCGAGCAGGTGCTCACCGGGCGCGCCAAGGAGCTCGACGACGCCGTCGCGAACCGCACCCAGGCGCTCGACCAGTCGGTCGCGACCCGGACGCAGGCCATCGACCTCGCGCTGCAGCAGCACGCGCAACAGATTGGCGACAGTCTCGACCAGCGCACCCAGATGCTCGACACGACCCTGCAGCAGCACGCACAGCAGATCGGCGACAGCCTCGACCAGCGCACCCAGGCGCTGGCGACGACGGTTTCGACCCGCTCGGCCGAGCTCGCCGATGCGCTCAACACCCGAACGCAGCAGCTGGCCGATACGCTGGGCAGCCACACGGTCGGCATCGCGGCCGCGATCGGCGACCGCACGGCCGAGCTCGCCCGCACCATCGAGGCGCAGGGTAATACGGCTCGCGACAAGATCGAATCGACACTGCGCAGCGTCACCGACGTGATGTCGGAGCGCGCCGGCGCCGTGGCGACGGTGATCCAGACCAAGGTGTCGGAGATCGGTGAATCGCTGGGCCGCGGCCTCGATGCCGCGATCCTCAAGATCGCCGACGCCGAGTCCGGCGTCACTTCCCGCATCGACGACGCGGCCTCGACCGTGGGCGACAGCGCCCGCAAGGCGGCCGACATCATCGAAACCGGCGTCAATTCGGCCCGCAAGGCGATTACCGATGTGGTCGACCAGCGGCTGGGCACGCTGCCCGAGGCCATCACCGCCCGCGCCGACATCACGGCCGAGCGCCTCGCCTCGCTCAACACGGCGATCAACACGGCCCTCGTGCAATCGATGACCGACCTCGAGGCCGGCGCCGACCGGATCGAGGAAACCATCTCCCGCCGCATCGTTGCGGCCACCCAGGGCATCGCCGAGGACGTGACGACCACTGCCGACCGCATGGACGTCGCCGTGCGCAACGCGCTCGAGCAGATCCAGCGCGCCTCCAGCAATGTCGACGAGCTGATCTCGATCAAGGCCGTCGCAGCGGCCGACGCGATCGGGGCCAAGGTGGCCGAGATCAATCGCGTCGTCAGCGAACAGACCGAGACGTTCTCGGCACTGGTCTCGGATCGCTCCGCCCAGCTCGAGATGAGCCTGCAGAACCACGGCAACGTGCTGGCCCAGGCGCTGATCACCAATGCGTCGCAGGCCGAGGACCTGATGAGCCAGTCGACGTCGCGCATCCTCACGGACGTGACCGCGGCGCTCGGCAAGCTCAACGACTCCAACATGCTGCTGCAGAAGGTGCTCGACGCCTCGACCGCGAACCTCGCCAACCTCGAGACCAGCGTCGCGCAGCAGACCGCCACCTATTCCACCACGGTGCGCGAGGCGATCGGCTCGACCGAGGAGGCGGGACGGCTCGTCACCCAGCATGTGGGCGCGCTGCAGTCGGCCATCTCGTCGATGGTCAGCGAGTTCGGCTCGATGCTCGGCAACCTCGACAGCGAAGCCAAGAGCCTCGACAGCGCCGCACAGAACCTTGCCGCCAGCGGCACGATGACCCTCGCCAATCTCGACGAGCGCCGCCAGGCAATGGACGAGCTGGCCCAGGCCTTCGCCGCCCGCGCCGACGAAATCGACGGCCGCATGCGTGGCTTCGCGCAGTCGATCTCCGATACCGTGGAAGAAACCGAGCATCGGCTGCTCTCGGCCCGCGAGTCGATGGAACAACTGCTGGCCTCGACCACATCGAACGTGGCCGAAACGCTGGAAGCGACCTCGGGCACGATCAACAGCGCCCTCGCCGACACCACCGGGCAGTTGCAGTCGGTACTCACCAGCACCGCCGAGCAGGTGCAAGCGGCGCTGGGCGAGACCACCGGTCAGCTCGAAAGCGTCCTGACCGGGACCGCCGAGCGCGTGCAGTCGGCCCTGAGCGAGACGACCGGCCAGCTCGAAGCAGTGCTCAACGGCACGGCCGAGCGCGTGCAGTCCGCCCTCGGCGAGACCACCGGCCAGCTCGAAAGCGCGCTGACCAGCACGACCGACAAGGTGCAGAACGCGCTCGCCAGCGCCACCAGCGAGATGCAGAGCGTGCTCGGCAAGAGCACCAACCTGCTCGAGGAAGCGCTGGAAGGCACGTCGCACCGCGTCGCCACGCAGCTCGGCTCGTTCACCGACACTGCGTCGAACGAGAGCCAGCGCGCCGCGGATGCCCTGCGCCAGACGCAGGCCACCATGATCCTCGAGATGCAGCAGGCGCTCGAGGCGGCGACGCAGCGGTTCAACGAGACGGCTTCGGCCATGCGCGCCACCGCCAAGGAAGTGGGCGCCGAGCTCGAGAACACGCGTTCGGAACTCGCACGTGGCGTCATGGAACTGCCGGAGGAGACCAAGTCGAGTGCCGCCGCGATGCGCCGCGTCGTCGCCGAGCAGATCGAGGCGCTGGCCGAGCTGAATGCCATCGTGCGCTCGCAGCCCGCCACTCACGACCTCAACGAACGCCGTCCGCCGGCCCCGACGCGCGCCTCGTTCGTTCGCGACGAAGCGCCGAGCAAGCCCGAGCCGCGCCAGGAGGCTCCGCGTGCCGAGCCGGCACGCCCGGCCGAGCCAGCCCGGCCGGCCCCGCGCTTCACCGCCATGCCGGAAGTCCCGGCGCCGACCGTCACCGCGCCGCGTCCGCAGCCGGTGGCCGAGAAGCCGGCGGCTCGCAGTGAGGAAGGCGGCGGCTGGTTGCGGGATGTGCTGCGCAACGCTTCGAGCACCGGCGCCAGTGCCCCGGCTCCCGCTCCGGCTCCGGCCGCGCCACAGCCCCAGAACCTCTCGACCCTGACCGAGGAGATCGCCAAGGCGATGGAGCCCTCGGCGCTGGCCGACGCCTGGCAGCGCTACCAGGCCGGCGAGCAGAACGTGTTCTCGCGCCGTATCTACACGCTGGGCGGCCAGGCGACCTATGACGAAGTCCGCAAGCGCATCCAGCGCGACCCGGATTTCGCCAAGACCGCAGCCACCTACATGGCGGAGTTCGAGCAGCTCCTGAAGCGAGCCGCCGGCGGTGCCAACCCGGTCGCCGAAACGCGCGAGTACCTGCTCAGCGATCGCGGCCGCGTCTACACCATGCTGGCCCATGCCAGCGGTCGGCTCGGGTAAGCCGGAGCACCACTGGGAATGAACAAGGGCCTCGCGGGCGACGGCGGGGCCCTTTGGTTTTCGGGTGGAGAACGTCCTGTGCCCGGGACATGGGGGGAATCGCCCCGCCTGGCTGGGCCATGGCGCAGGTCTATGCCCAAATCGGACGTCACCCCGGCGAATGTCGGAGTCCAGCCTGAGATGCCGGCCGCACGTTGTGAGTGTTGAACCATCTCGGGATGGATGCCGGCCTGCGCCGGCATGACACCGGGGTGCGGGCAAGGTTTTGCCGTACTCAGGCTTCTCGTCACCAGAGCGAGGCAGCCGTGCCTGGACGGCGTGGCCCTACCCCAGTGCCGGCGCGCCCGGCTGCTTCGGCGACTGCATGGCCAGCGACAGCCAGATCAGGACACCGCCCAGCCCCGCGAAGACGGCCGCCACCAGGTAGGCCTTGGCGCCCATCAGGCCGGTGAGCCAGCCGAAAGCCAGCAGCGCAATGACGCTCATGCCCAGCAGCAGCACCTGGAAGAAGCCCTGTGTCTCGGCGGCGATGTCGTCGCTGGTCCAGTTGGCGATGAAGTGCAGGCAGCCCATATAGCCCAGGGCAAAGGTGATGGCGTTGAGGGCCTGCAACGGGATGAGCGGGATGATCCCGGGCTCGAATGCCATGCAGGCCCAGCGAAACACGGCGACGATGGCCGAAGCCAGGATCAGGCTGCGGGCCGGAAAGCGATTGGCGAAGCGCCCGAAGATGAACATCAGGCCCGCCTCGGCTAGCGCCCCCACGGCCAGCAGCGGCCCGATGACGTCCTCAGAGAAGCCCTGCTCCTTCCAGAGCAGGCCCTGGAACGCGTTCAGCACGATGTGGGTGCTGTAGACCATCGAGAAGCCGACAAGCGGCAGCACGAAGAATGGCTTCAGCACGTCGCGGAGATGCCTGGCCCCGGTCGAGGGCGGCGCGACCGACGCTTCGCCCTTCTCGCCACGGAAGCGGGGCAGGCCGAACGAGGCGACCGTGCGCACGAGGCAAAGCCCGACGAAGAGCGGCAGGAAGATGCCGCCGCCGAGCGCGGCGATGATGAAGCCGGACAGAACCAGCATGACCATGTAGCCGACCGTGCCCCAGGCACGGATCGGGCCGAACTGGCTGCCGCGCCGATTGGTCATGCGCAGCGTGGCGGCATCGACCACGGGCCCGACAAGGCCGGCCGGAAGCGAGAGCAGCGTCCAGACGGCCAGAATTCCCCAGAAGCCGTGCACGAAGAAGAGCGCCAGCGGGACGATGCCGGCAAGCACGGAGCCGAACACGATCACCTGCCGCCAGTCCGATGCGCGGTCCGCTATCCGGCCGACCAGCATGTTGAGCACCAGAATCACCAGCACCGGGAAGGCGTTGAGGATGCCGATTTCCTCCGAGGTCAGGCCCTGGGCGGCAAACCAGATGCCGCCATAGACGGAGACCACGGCACCGGCCATGTACTGGACGAAATAGAAGATCGTGGCTCGCAGCTCGGGCGAGACGCGGGGCTCCGACAGGGGAACGGCGGCAGACATCGGTGGCAACTCAGGGGGTCGGATCGGCGACGGCGATCTGGTCGGAGGAAAGCGGATGGTTGGATTTCGGCTGCAGCCGCAGCGATGCGAACACGCACAGGGCCCCGAGCAGCGCAAAGGCCCCGACGAAGAGCCAGGCCCACGGACCATAGGCAGCGACAAGCCAGCCCATGCCCAGGATGACCAGCACGCTCATCGCCTGCTGCAGCACGTATGAGAAGCCCTGCGCCTCGGCGGCGATATCCTCGCTGGTCCAGTTGGAGAGGAAGTAGATGCCGCCCAGGTATCCCATCGCGAAGGTGATCGAGTGCAGCATCTGCAGCCCGAACAGGACCCACACCGGCGGAGAGAACGCCATGGCACTCCAGCGGAAGGCGGCGACGAGACAGGCGAAGATGACGATATGCCGAGCCGACACCTTGAGTTTCAGCCGGCTCCACACGAACATCATGGCGGCCTCGGCGGCGGCCATGGTGGCGATCAGCGGCCCGATCAACCCTTCCGCGATGCCCTGCTGGTGCCACAGCAGCGCCCCGAATGCGCCGATGACACCATGCGTGGCGTAGAGTATCGCGATTCCGAGCAACGACAGCAGGAACCACGGCTTCAGCACTTCGCGCAGGCGCCTGGCGCCGCGGTCCGACGGCTTGCGCTCCCGCTCGCCCGCCCGGAATTGCGGCAGCTGGAACGAAAGCAGCGCGCGCAGCAGTGCGAAGGCGACGAAGATGGGTACGAAGGCCGCATCGCCAAGCCAGGCGATCAGGGGTCCCGAGAGCCCGGTGGTGACCATAAAGCCCACGGTTCCCCAGGCGCGCACGGCGCTGAACTCGGTGCCCCGGCGCTGGGTCATCCGCAGCGTCGCAGCGTCGATTACCGGTACCAGCGCAAAGGCCGGCATGACCGACATCACCCAGACCAGCAGGATGCCCCAGAAGCCGGAGAGGAAGTACAGGCCGATCGGCGCGATGCCGGCGATCAGCGACAGCACGATGATCATGCCGCGCCAATCCGGCATGCGGTCGGCAATGCGCCCGACGAGCTGGTTGACGAGCAGCATGGCGATCAGCGGCGCGGCGTTGAGAATGCCGATCTCGTCCGGGCCGATGCCGCGGTTGGCCAGCCAGATCCCGAAATACACCGACGCGACGCCGGTCGAACCGAACACGGCAAAATGGTAGATCGCCGCGCGCAGCTCGGGCGAAACCCGGGGCGCGGCCAACGACGGGGGCAACATGAATGTGCTCCAGGCGGGAGAATCCGCCGCACGCGCCGACCTTGTTCACGAGACGCGGAAATAATCAACGGCACCCGCGGTGCGGAGCGTTATGCCGCGGCGGCAGTGCCGAACCTGCACCGGACTGGAACGAGCGCATCGAGAAAGATGTCGGCGCAGCTGGCCCAGGTGAAGCTCAGGGCATGACGGCGCGCGGCCTCGCCGTCGAGCGCCAGCGCGCGAGTGACGGCGGCGGCAAGGTCCTCGTCGATCGCGCCGCATTTCGGATCGGTGAGGATGTCGGCCGGGCCGGTTACGGGATAGGCCGCGACCGGAAGGCCGGAGGCCAGCGCCTCGATCATGACGTTGCCGAAGGTATCGGTGCGGCTGGGGAACACGAACACGTCGGCGGAGCGGTAGATGGCCGAGAGCTCGTCACCCGTCCGGAGGCCGAGAAAGACCGCGTCCGGGTATTTCGCCGCCAGTTCGGCGCGCGCCGGACCGTCGCCGACGACGATCCTGGTGCCCCGCACATCGAGCTCGAGAAAGGCCTCGACGTTCTTCTCCACCGAGACACGGCCGACATAGAGCAGGTGCGGCCCGGGAAGACCCGCGAACTCGGTCTTCTCGCCCGGCGCGAAGCGGGCGTGGTCGACGCCGCGCGTCCAGAGGCGGGTGTGGGCAAAGCCGCGTGCGGCGAGTTCCGCCTGCATGGAGGCGGTGGGAACCAGCGTCGCGGCGGCAGGCTCGTGGAACCAGCGCAGGAATCCATATGTCCAGTGGGCGGGGATGGGCATGCGCGCTGCGACGTATTCGGGGAAGCGCGTGTGGTAGCTGGTGGTGAAGGCCAGGCCCTGCTCGAGGCAGATGTAGCGGGCCAGCAGGCCCAGCGGCCCCTCGGTGGCGATATGGATGCAGTCCGGCGCCTCGCGACCGATCACCTCGGCGATGGTCATGGGGGTGACGAGCGAGAGGCGGATCTCCGGATAGGTCGGCATCGGGAAGGTCCAGAAACCCTCCGGCGTCAGGTAGCTGACGCTGTGGCCGCGCCCCATCAGCTCCCGGCCGACCGCGTCGAGGCAGCGGACGACGCCGTTGGTCTGCGGCCGCCAGGCATCGGTGACGATCAGCACCTTGAGCATCGGACCCACCCTCGAGGGAAGCGATGCGGTGCGGTTTACGGGAGTCGCATGTCACGTCCTTGAACGTGCCGTGACGGGCCGATGACGCCCTACTGTCCCGGCACGGCAGGGGCGCGACGAAGGCGCAGGCGGCGCGGCTTGCGGGGCAGCGGCGCCTCGGTCCAGTGCAGGAGCTCGAGGACGCCCTCGTGCGTCTCGCACACGGCGGTGCAGCTTTCCACCCAGTCGCCGGTGTTGACGTAATGGATGCCCAGCCGCTCGTGCATGTCGGCATAGTGGATATGACCGCAGATGACGCCATCGGCGCCGCTGTCGCGGGCCTCGAGCGTCAGCGCCTCCTCGAAGCGGCCGATCACCGAGACGGCGTTCTTGACCTTGTGCTTGGCCCAGGCCGACAGCGACCAATAGGTCAGGCCCATGCGGCGGCGGACCCAGTTGACGGCGATGTTGATGCGCAGCGCGGTGCGATAGGCCCAGTCGCCGACATGGGCCAGCCACTTGGCATGGGCGACGACGACGTCGAACTGGTCGCCATGGATCACCACGTAGGTCTTGCCCTGCGCCGTGGTGTGGATGGCGCGATCGACGAACTCGACCTCGCCGAAATAGGTGCCGAGATACTCGCGCAGGAACTCGTCGTGGTTGCCCGGCAGGACGACGATGCGGGTGCCGGCCAGCGCCTTGTCGAGGAAGATTTCGACGAGCTGGTGGTACTCGGCCGGCCAGTACCAGGCCTTGGCGAGGCGCCAGCCATCAACGATGTCGCCCACCAGGTAGATGGTTTCCGCTTCGTGCCAGCGCAGGAAATCGATGAGCTGGTGAATGCGGGTGGGGCGCATGCCGAGATGCACATCGGAGATGAACAGCGCGCGAACCCGCCGCACCTCCCTGCCCTCTTCGCTCATGCCATACTGCCTTTGTCGTTCTCGGGACGCGGAGTTTAGCCCATTTGCCCCATGAGGCGGGAGCGCTTTCGTTCCTGCATCGACCGCAGGTGGGGAAAACTCGACTCGCCGGAGAGCGGACCCGGGACCTGTGACGGACGCGCGACGCTAATTGCGGATGCGGGCCTTCAGCGCGACGATGCGCTTGTAGCTTTCCTCAATGCGCGCCTTGAACTCGGGATCGGATTCCGCAGTGTCGACGAGGATCTTGCGGACCTCTGCGCCCAGCGCGGCCCGCGGCTTGGCGGTGTTCGAGAACAGCAGCACGTCGACACCGGCGCGGACGGCCCGCTTGACGGTCTCCTCGAGGCCGTAGTGATCGCGGATCGCCCCCATCTCGAGGTCGTCGGTGATGACGACGCCGGCGAAGCCGAGCTGGCCGCGCAGCACGCTACCGATCCACACCGGCGACAGGCTCGAGGGCAGGCCGGTGGGGTCGATCTCGGTGTCGATGAGGTGCCCGACCATGACGAAGTCGTCGTAGCCCTTGGCGATGAGCGCCCGGTACGGGTCGAGTTCGGTCGGCTTCCAGGTCCTGGTGATGTCGACGAAGCCCTCATGACTGTCGGCGGTCGACGAGCCATGGCCGGGGAAGTGCTTGAGCGAGGTCAGCAGGCCCGCGTCATGGTGGGCCGCCACGACCTGGGCGACATATTCCGACACCACGTCCGCGGTCTTGCCGTAGGCGCGGCCGTACTTGGCGATCACCTGGTTGTTCGGGTTGACGGCAAGATCGACCACCGGGGCGAAGTTGACGTTGAAGCCCCAGTCGCGGACGCCCCGGGCAAGCTGCTCGTAGATGGAGCGCGACTGCTCGGCGGTGTACTCGGCGGCGATCGTCTCGGCGTCGGGGATTTCCTTGAACCCGACCGCGCTGCCCAGTCGCTCGACCAGACCTCCCTCCTGGTCGAGGGTGATGAACGGCGGCAGGTCGGCGGGGGCGGCCTTGCGGAAAGCGTCGTTCATCGCTGCGACCGCCGAGCGGCTCGCGACGTTGGTCTTGAGGTACATCACGCCGCCGATGGTCCCGTCGGACACCTGCTTGCGCACCGCGGCGACGCCCTTGTCGTCGACGGAGTCGCCCGCAAAGCCGACAATGATCATCTGCCCGGCCATCTGCTCGAGGGATTGCGCCAGCGCCGGGGCGGCGCACAGGGCAAGGATCGTCGCGAGAAGGGTCGTGGCGAGTCGCATGTCGTTTTCTCGGGGGAATCGGAGGCGCGGTTATCCCCCGAGAGTGCGGCGAAAGCGGGGTGGCGCCAGCGCCACCCTTACCGGTTCTGGCGGTTCTCGATCAGGTCCTCGACCACGGCAGGATCGGCCAGCGTCGAGGTGTCGCCGAGCGCGCCGAACTCGTTCTCGGCGATCTTGCGCAGGATGCGGCGCATGATCTTGCCGGAGCGGGTCTTGGGCAGGCCCGGGGCGAACTGGATAAGGTCCGGCGAAGCGATGGCGCCGATTTCCTTGCGCACCCAGTTGCGCAGCTCGAGCCGCAGGTCCTCGGTCGCGGTCTCGCCCGCCATCAGGGTGACGTAGCAGTAGATGCCCTGCCCCTTGATCTCATGCGGGTAGCCGACGACAGCGGCTTCGGACACCTTGGGATGGGCGACCAGCGCGCTTTCTACCTCGGCGGTGCCGAGGCGGTGGCCGGAGACGTTCAGCACGTCGTCGACGCGGCCGGTGATCCAGTAGTAGCCATCCGCATCGCGGCGGCAGCCGTCACCGGTGAAATAGTAGCCCTTGTAGGTCTCGAAGTAGGTGGAGACGAAGCGCGCGTGGTCGCCATAGACGGTGCGCATCTGGCCCGGCCAACTGTCCTTGATGCACAGCACGCCTTCCGCCTTGGTCTGCTCCTGCACCTTGCCTTCGGGCGACAGCACGACGGGCTGGACACCCGGCAGCGGCTTCGTGGCCGATCCGGGCTTGGTGGCAGTCGCGCCTGGCAGCGGCGAGATGAGGATGCCGCCGGTCTCGGTCTGCCACCAGGTATCGACGATCTCGCACCGGCCCTTGCCGACATGCTGGTGGTACCAGAGCCAGGCCTCGGGATTGATCGGCTCGCCCACCGATCCGAGCAGGCGCAGCGAACTCATGTCGTACTTGTCGACCCATTCGGGGCCCGCCCCCATCAGGGCGCGGATGGCGGTAGGGGCGGTGTAGAAGATGTTGACCTTGTGCTTCTCGATCACCTGCCAGAAGCGTGAGGCGTCGGGGTAGCTCGGCACGCCCTCGAAAACGAGCGACGTCGCGCCGTTGGCGAGCGGCCCGTACACGATGTAGCTGTGGCCGGTGACCCAGCCGACGTCGGCCGTGCACCAGTAGATGTCGCCCCGCCGGTAGTCGAACACCTTCTCGTGCGTGTAGCTGGCCCAGACCAGGTAGCCGCCGGTGGTATGCAGCACGCCCTTGGGCTTGCCGGTCGAACCGGACGTGTAGAGGATGAACAGCGGGTCCTCGGCTTTCATCGGCTCGGGGTCGCAGAACGGCTCGACGCCGGCGGCCGCCTCGTGCCACCAGACGTCGCGCGCGCCCTTCATCTGAATGTCGGCGCCAGTATTGTGGACGACCAGCACCTTCTCGACGCCGGGTGCGTCCTGCAGCGCGATGTCCACGTTCTTCTTGAGCGGGATGGTCTTGCCGCCGCGGCGGCCTTCGTCGGCGGTGATGACCACGCGGCTGTCGCAGTCGTTGATGCGGCCTGCCAGCGAATCGGGGGAGAACCCGCCGAACACCACCGAATGCACGGCCCCGATGCGGGCGCAGGCCAGCATGGAGTAGATCGCCTGCGGAATCATCGGCAGGTAGATGGTGACGCGGTCGCCCTTCTTGACGCCGAGTGACTTCAGCACGTTGGCGCAGCGGCTGACGCGCTCGTGCAGCTTGCGGTAGGTGATCTTCTCCTCGGTGCCCGGCTGGTCGCCTTCCCAGATCAGGGCGACATCGTCGCCACGCTCGGCCAGGTGACGGTCGATGCAGTTGTAGGAGACGTTCAGGACGCCGTCCTCGAACCACTTGATCGACACGTCCGGGTACTCGAAGGTCGTGTTCTTGATGATCGTGGGCGGCTTGATCCAGTCGAGGCGCCCGGCCTCCTCCTTCCAGAACCCGTTGGGATCGCTCGCCGAGCGGGCATAGAGCTGCTCGTACTGTTCCGCGGTGGTCCTCGTCCTTGCCACGGCCGCTGCGCTGGGCTGGAACAGCTGATTGTCGCTCATGAATGCCTCCGGTTTTGCGAGCCGTTTTAACCAAGCCGACCGATGCCAGCAAGAATACCACTTCTCGTGCTTTAGCCGCGGTGCGCAGACCGCTATAACGGGCCGTCGGACAGTAGGCGGCACTGTGGCGACCCTATGACTGGGGATTCACATGCCCGAACTCGGCTACCGCGCGGCGACCGCCAGCGATCTCGATCTCATCCATCACGAGCTGATGGCCGTCATCGATGAGTTCCCCTTCTACAACGAAGCGTTCAAGGCCCACGAGAAGCGCCGGATGACACTGGGGTTCCTGCGCTCGCTGCAGCGCATCGATCCCTTCCACGTTATCGCGCTGACCGTCGACGGCGAGCCGGGCGGCGGCCTGATCTCGGGACCGGACCTGGGGGCCATCTTCCGCTACTGGAGCTGGATCTTCCCCTCGCACCGCCAGACCCGCCTCGGCTTGCACGGCATGCGCATCTTCGACGAGCATTGGGACAACGGCAGGTTCCACAAGGCCTTCACCTGGGTCCGTCCGGAGAACGAGGTCGCCCTCGCCCTGCTCCGCCGCTACGGCTACGAGCAGACGGCATACCTGCGCCAGCAGGTGTTCGGGCAGGATTACGTGGTGATGGAAAAGTACTACACCAAGGTCACCGACGACTATGACGACGGCATGGTTATGGGCCGCATCGCGCGCTTCAAGGCGCGCGTGGACATGCTGATCGGGCGGTAGAGCCGACCCCTCAGTGCGGCAGCGCCACGGGCGCGGCCCCCTTGATCAGCGGAATCATCGGCAGGGTGTGACCGAGCACCTGGTCGGCACCCTCGTAGAGCATCTTGACCGCGACATAGAGGATGACCACCAGCCCCAACCAAGCGATCCAGCGGTAGCGGTGCAGGAGGCCCGCGACCAGGGTCGCGGCAACGCCCATCAGCAGGACCGACAGGCCGAGGCCGAAGATGAGCGCCACTTCATGGTGCTGCGCGGCGCCGGCAACCGCGAGCACGTTGTCGAGCGACATCGACACGTCCGCGATGACGATCTGCCAAACGGCCTGGCCCAGCGTCTTGCGCCGCGCCTTGCCGGACACCGTACCGTCCTTGTTCAGGTCGGCATTAGCGAGCGCCTCGGCCGCGTCCTCCTCCTCGTCGTGGGAGACCGACAGCTCGCGGTACATCTTCCAGCAGACCCAGAGCAGCAGCAGGCCGCCGGCGACCAGCAGGCCGCCGCCCAGCGACAGCAGCTGCGTGGTGATCAGCGCAAAACCTATACGCAGGATGGTCGCGGCGATGATGCCGATCAGGATGGCCTTGCGGCGCAGGTCCGAGGGCAGCCCCGCAGCAGCGAGCCCGATGACGACGGCGTTGTCGCCGGCGAGGACCAGGTCGATGACGATAACCTGGAAGAATGCCGCGAAAGCCGATGCGTCAAGGCCAAAGGGCATTCAGTATCTCTTGTGATGAGTGCGGGCGCTGGCGGCTATGTAGTGGGCCGAGACGAACTTGTGAAGGCGGTAGCTGGCCTTTGGCCGCACAAGTCCCGGCAGGGTCGATTGGTTCCCGGCCGTGGGTCGGCACGACATCGACCACCGGTTCGGTGGTCGCCATGCCGCGGATTGGAACACCAATCGGGGGATTGGTGGGTGCACAAGGACTCGAACCTTGGACCCGCTGATTAAGAGTCAGCTGCTCTACCATCTGAGCTATGCACCCGGGCCGAGGCGGGTGACTATCAGGGTGAGTCCGGCTTGTCCAGCACCGATTGCAAACTTTCCTGCTTTCGCCAGCCTGCTAAGCTTGGACCTCGCAACTGCAAACAGACAAAGCCGAATCCATGCACGAAGCCGTAAACGACTCGGTCGATTTCCTCTCCACGATCTGGCGCTGGCTGCTGGCCAACTCGGGCGGCATCATCTCCGCGATCATCGTGCTGGCGCTCGGCTGGTATCTGTCGCGGATGTTGTCGCGACTGGTGCAGGCTCTCCTCCCCCGGGCCTCGGGCGTGGACAGGAATTTCGCGCCGCTGCTGAGCCAGGTGGCCCGCTATGGCGTGCTGATCTTCGCCCTCGTGACGGCACTGAGCTTCATCGGCGTGTCCAGCACGTCCATCTATGCCGTGATCGGAGCCGCCGGCCTTGCCATCGCCCTGGCGTTGCAGAACACGCTGTCCAACATCGCGGCGGGCATCATGCTGATCTGGCAGCGGCCGATCGCTATCGGCGAATACGTGGTGGGAAACGGCGTCGCCGGCGTCGTCGTGGAGATCGGGCTGTTCGGCACCCGCCTGCGCTCGACCAGCGGGCTCTATATCTTCGTGCCGAACCAGACGCTGTGGTCGGGCGCGATCACCAACCACAGTCGCGAAACCCGACGGCGCATCGACGTCAACGTGACGGTGCCCGACACGATCAATGTCGCGGCGGCGCGCAAGACGATGCTGAGAATCGCCACGACCGACAAGCGCGTACAGGGCGATCCGCCGCCGGCCGTGCATGTCGAGACTTTCGTGGGCGACAAGATCGTGCTGCAGATGCGCGCCTGGGTGTCGACGCCCGACTATCTCAACGCCCTGCGCGACATCACCGAGAAGGCGAAGGTCGCCATCAACAAGATGCTGGCCGCCTCGGACGAACAGGCGGAAGTGGCCCTGGCCGCCGACCCGCACACGCAGACCGCGGCCGAGCAGACACCGGACCTGAGCTGAGGGCAGGAGTTGAAAACTGGAAAGTAGAAGTTAGAAGTTAGAAGTTAGGTGGCAGTTCGTGCCACATTCTACTTCCTAGTTTCTACTTCCTAATTTCTAGTTTCCCTTTCCTGCTTCCTGACTCCCCCCGTTCACGCGTGCCCGTTCAGGCCGCGGAATGCATCCTTGCCCCAGATGGCTTCGACCTGGGCGTTCTTGCCGCAGCCGGCGCGATAGCGGGCGTAGTGGACGTTGCTGGGCAGACCGCTGAAGGGATAGATGTCGCTCTTCTCCCAGAAGTTCTGGTGGTAGTCCTCGGCCGGGTAGAAGGTCGGCGCCATGGCGATAACGGTGGCCACGGGCTTGCCGAGCGCCTGCGCGGTCGCCTCCTTGCCAGCCTCGGCGATCTTCAGTTCGTCGGCGTTTCCGACATAGATGGCCGTCGTGTAGCTCTCGCCGAAATCGCAGAACTGGCCACGGCTTTCGATCGGATCGATCAGGTGGAAGTAGGTATCGACCAGCTTCTCGTAGCTGGTCACGGCGGGATCGTACTCGACCTTCACTGCTTCGCGGTGGCCGGTGATTTCGGTCACCACCTGCTCGTAGGTCGGGTTGGGCACGTGGCCGCCGATATAGCCGGAGGTGGTGGAGATGACGCCCGGGGCGTGGTCGAAGTCGCTCTCCACCGACCAGAAGCAGCCGCCGGCGAAAATGGCCGTCGCGGTTTCGGCGCCCTGTGCGCCGGTCATGGCCATGGCCCCGGTCAGCGCCACGGCGAGGGCAAACGACTTGCGGTTCATCTGAGGTTCCAACCCTGAAGTGACTTCGAGCGGAGGATGGATCGGCGCGCGAGCACGCACAAGACAAACAAACGTGGGGTCCGCGCCGGACAGGTTGCGGCGCACTGCACCGGCGGGCGCAACGCCGGCGCCGCGCTTCAGCCCAGTTCCTTGCGCGCCGCCAGCAGGATGCTGGTTTCGGTATTGGCGATGCCATCGACCTGCCGGATCCGGCGCAGCAGGTCGTCGAACTCGCGCAGGGTCGGCGTCTCGCTTTCGGCCACTACGTCCCAGCGGCCGTTGGTGGTGTAGAGCGTGCGAATCTCGGGAAAGCCGGCGAGGCGGCGGATCACCGCCTCCGAATTCCTGCCGTCGATCTCGACCATGGTGATGGCGCGCACTGCGTCGCGGCGCCCGGGTGTCCGCAGCATCACCGTGTAGCCGGCGATCGCGCCGGTCTTGACCAGCCGCTCCATGCGCGCGGTGACCGTGGCACGGGATACCCCCAGTTCCGTCGCGAGCTTGGCGACGGGCAGGCGCCCGTCCGTCCGCAGGAGCGCGATCAGCCGGTGGTCGAGGTCGTCGAGGCTGAATGTACTTTCCGACATTCCTGACCGTCACTCTGCGCAATTGACTGCGCATATCTAGCACTATTGTGACTGTTTGCCAGCACGCTGTCCTCCCACATTGGAGCAAACTGAATCGAGGTTCCGGATGCTCCACGACTCCCGTCCCCGCCGCCCGGTTGCGGGCAATCGCATCGACCTGATCGGACTGCCGACCGATGCCGGCGCCTCGTGTCGGGGTGCGAGGCTGGGGCCCGATGGGTTGCGGGCGGCCGGGCTGGCGGAGCGGCTGGCGAGCATCGGCTACGCCGTCGCCGACCGCGGCGACATCACCGCTGCCGGAAAGCTGTCGCCGGCGGCCGAGATCGATGCCTTGTCGCCGCTGGCGAGCGAGGCGGCCTATCGCAGCCTCGACCATGGCGCGCGGCCGATCTTCCTCGGCGGCGATCACTCGATCTCCATGGGCTCCATCGCGGGCGTGGCGCGCCACTGCCGCGACAACCACCGGCCGCTGTTCGTGCTGTGGTTCGACGCGCACGGCGACTTCAACACCTGGACGACGACCGAGACCGGGAACATCCACGGCATGGCGCTGGCGCGCTTGTGCGGCGAGCCGGGGTTCTGCAACGATCCCCGCTGGTTCGCGCCGGTCGACCCGCGCAAAGTGATGATTCTCGGCGCCCGGGCCCTCGACTGCGAGGAAGCGCAGCTGATCGATGAGCGCGGCGTCCAGGTCGTCGACATGGACGTGCTGCGGGTGAGCGGGGTCGAGGCTCCGCTCCGCACCTTCCTCGACCGGATCGAGGCCGTGAACGGGCATCTGCACCTGTCGCTGGACGTCGATGCCATGGACCCGAGCCTCGCGCCCGGCGTCGGCACGACGGTGCAAGGCGGGCTCAGCCTCGAGCAGGGCGAAACGGTGATGGACCTGCTGTTCCGAAGCGGACGCGTCGGCTCCCTCGACCTGGTCGAACTCAATCCACTCCTCGACCGGGGCGGCGTCAGCGCCGACGTCATGGTTGACCTGACGGCGCGCCTGCTCGGCGGCCTGACCACTGTGCAGCACGTCAAGCAGCAGGAGACGGCCTGAAAGCTGCCGCCAGCGATCCTCCGCAAATGAAAAGAGCCGCCCCGGGGGCGGCTCCGCATGGCCCAGTGTGGGCCGTATCAGCTCGCCACGGCCTCGGTTGCCCCCTGCGCCGCCGCGCCGCGCTCGAGCAGCAGGCGATTGTAGGCATTGATGTAGGCGCGGGCCGAGGCGACGAGCGTATCCGGCTCGGCCGCGTTGCCGGAGACGATGCGGCCGCCCATCTCGAGGCGCACGTGGGCGCTGGCCTGCGCGTCGGTGCCGCCGGTCACGCCGTCGATGGCGTAGAGCACCAGGTGCGGGTCCTTGCCCACAGCCTGCTTGATGGCGTTGAAGATGGCATCCACCGAGCCGGTGCCGTCGTAGGTCGCCGAGACATCGGTGCCGTCGATCGACAGGGTCAGATGGCAGCGATGCACGCCGCCGGTCTTGGAGACCACTTCCATGTCGACCAGCTTGATGCGGTCGTCGACCGAGCCGGCCTCGTCGTCGACCAGCGCGACGATGTCGGCGTCGTAGACGTGCTTCTTCCTATCAGCCAGGTCCTTGAAGCGCTGGAAGGCCTCCTGGAAGGCATTGTCGCCCAGCTCGTAGCCCAGTTCCTTCAACTTGTCCTTGAAGGCGGCGCGGCCGGAGTGCTTACCCATGACCAGCGTGGTTTCCTTGATGCCCACGCTCTCGGGCGTCATGATCTCGTAGGTCTGGGCATTCTTCAGCATGCCGTCCTGGTGGATGCCGCTCTCGTGCGCGAAGGCGTTCTTGCCGACGATCGCCTTGTTGTACTGCACCGGGAAGTTGGCGGCGGCCGAGACGATCTTGCTGGCCCGGCTCAGGTGCGTCGAGTCGATATGCGTCTCGTACGGCATGGCGTCGCCACGGGTTCGCAGCGCCATGACGATTTCCTCGAGCGCCGCGTTGCCGGCGCGCTCTCCGAGACCGTTGATCGTGCATTCGACCTGCCGCGCCCCACCGCGGACGGCGGCCAGCGAGTTGGCGACGGCGAGGCCCAGGTCGTTGTGGCAATGCGCCGAGAAGATCACCTTGTCTGCGCCCGGCACGCGCTCGATGATCGAGCGGAACATGGCTTCGTGCTCGGCCGGAATGGCATAGCCGACGGTGTCAGGCAGGTTGATGGTGGTGGCGCCGGCCTTGATCGCCAGCTCGACGCACCGCGCCAGGTAGTCGATCGGCGTGCGCGTCGCGTCCATGGCGCTCCACTCGACATTGTCGATCAGGTTGCGCGCCTGGGCGACCGTGGCGGTGATGATCTCCAGCACCTGCTCCTCGGTCTTCTTCATCTGGTGCGCCAGGTGGATCGGCGAGGTGGAGACGAAGGTGTGGATGCGGCCGCGTTTGGCGTGACGCACCGCCTCGCCAGCCCGGGCGATGTCGGCGGGAATGGCGCGGGCGAGGCCGGCGACGACGGCGTTCTTCACCTGCTTGGCAACGGCGACGACGGCCTCGAAGTCGCCGTTGGAAGCGATCGGGAAGCCGGCTTCGATGATGTCGACGCCCATCTCGTCCAGCGCCTCGGCGACCTGGAGCTTTTCCTCCAGCGTCATCGTCGCGCCGGGGCTCTGCTCGCCGTCGCGCAGGGTAGTGTCGAAGATGAAGACGCGGTCCTTGTTGCTCTGCGCCGCTGCGGTGGTCATTTCGGTTTTCCTATCCAACGGCCGGGGTGAGAAACACCATCGCGACCGGACAAATCGTTCGGTTGTTTAGCGCGCTATCCCCTGACCACCCGCTCGCGATCCGAGCTGTCGGTTATCAGGGGCTGATAAGAAGGAGAAGCAGGGCGGCCGGCAGCAGCAGCAAGGCAGCGGCAACGAGCAGCCGGCTCTCCCGAGCCTTCTGTTCGGCGACTGCGATGGCGATGGCGCGCTGGCGCTGCATGGCAATATTCCGTTAGCGCCGCGAATAGTGCGGGAATTCGGCAGCGTTGGCAAGGCGGTTCTCGCCCCGCCTCCGCCAGCGCCGATCTCAGCGGAAGGTGAGCACCGCGAACACCACGATTGCCAGCAGGGAGACAACCGCGACGATGCGGCCAAGCCGCACGCGCGCCGTCGCCGCCGGATCGCCGGCCCGCATCTTGCGCGCCGACACCGCGGACACCACGACGCCGGCGGCAAGCAGCAGCACGAATCCCATCTTGGCCCAGAACCAGTGGTTCAGGCCATCGACCCCGCCATAGCGCTGCCAGAGCAGCAAGGGGCCGCTGACCAGCAGCACGATGATGCCCCAGTGCCCGAACGCCGTCAGCAGCCGGTTGGTCTGCGGGGCGCTCGCGCCCTGCCCCATCATGCCGAGCAGCGGCAGAAAGGCCGCCGCCACCAGCATGAGGCCGACCAGGTGCGCGATCAGCAGCAGGGTGGAGAGCGCGTCCAAGGCGCCCTCAGTTGGAATTGAAGGCGAAGACCGCCGAGAAGATCACCACCGCGAAGGCAAGCGCGGTCAGCTGGCCGAAGCGCTTGGAGTTCGCCGCGGCGGCCATGTCCCCGGTGCGCGCCTTCCTGGCGTTGACTTCGTTCAGGCTGATGAACACCAGCATGGCGACGACTCCGGCCATCTTGACCCAGAACCAGACGTTCGGGACGACCCAGTCGTACTTGAGCCAGAGAACGAGAATGCCGCTGACCAGCAGCGTGCCCATCGCCACCTTGCCGACCTTGGCCAGCGTGTCGGCGATCGTGATCAGTGCCGCCCTGGTGTCCGGCGTTGCGGTCGCCATCTTGCCGCCGATGATCGGCATGACGACCGAATTCGCGCCACCCGCGACGAACGCCACGATGTGGATGAAAAACAGAATGAGACCAATAACGTACACGACGCAGCCCTCCAGATGCCCGGTTGCGAGCGTATCCGGATTCCCTGGCGCGGGCCAGCGTTGCGATCAGTCGCCCAGGTTCAGCGTGCCCTCGCCGACGACGATCGCGTCGCCGCCGATTCCGCCATGGGTGAGGACGTCGCCGTCCTTGCGCAACTGCATCGAGATGAGGCTCGGTCGCCCCATTTCGTGACCCTGGCGCAAGCGGAACTCGTGCTGGCCGTTGCCCTCATGCCTGGAGATTAGCCCGATCAGCGCCGCTGCGGCCGAGCCCGTCGCCGGATCTTCTCCCAGGCCCATGCCTGGCGCGAACATGCGGGCGGCGAAGTTGTTGTCGCGCTCGTCGGGCGTGCGGGTGAAGACGTAGATGGAACCGCGGCCGATGGGGAAGTTCTCGTCCCAGCCGCGCCGCTCGACCCGGATGCGCCTGAGCGCCGCCGCATCCTTGATCGGGATGAGATAGAACGGGTTGCCGGCGGAATAGACGGCGGGCTCGTAGGGACCGCAGCCGATCTCATCGAGTTCGAGGCCTAGCGCGGTGGCGATAGCCGCGTGACTGGGCGGCTTGCCGATCTCCTCGGGCAGCCTGGGCAGGGCGAAGCGGGCGTGCCCCTTCTCCTTGTCCACCCGATCCATGACGCAGGTGATGACCCCGACCTTCTCCTCGAGCCGGACGGCGGTCGACCGGGTCTGCATGGCAAGGGCGACTGCAGCGCCCACCGTCGGGTGGCCGGCAAAGGGCAGTTCCACCTTCGGCGTGAAGATGCGCACTGCGGCAGAGTGGCGTTCCGACTGCGGCTTGTGGATGAACACCGTCTCGGAGAGGTTGAACTCGGCGGCGATGGCCTGCATCTGGTCGTCGAGAAGACCGTCGGCCTTCAGCACCACGGCGAGCGGGTTGCCCTGCAGCCGGGTGGTGGTGAAAACATCGAGCAGCACATAGTTGAGTTTCATCTGACGCTCCGAAAGCGCGCGTCCGCCGCGCCGAAACGGCCCTGCCCCTAGCACAGCAATGTAGCGGAAGTCTTACCGGCAGGGCGGATCAGGCCGATTCCGGCCCCAGGGCGAGCGTTGCGGCATCGATACCGAGATGCTTGCAGATGGCACGCACCACATAGGCGTGGTCGTCGCGCTGCGGCAGGCCCGACGCAGTGATGGAACCAACGACGCCAACACCTTCGATTCGAATCGGAAATGCACCGCCGTGCACCGCATATTCGGTGGGATCGATGTTGTGGTCGGGCTGCACCGCGCGGTTGTCGCGCTTCCAGCGCAGCGCGGTGAGGTAGGACGAGCGATCCCAGCGGCGGACGCAATTGCCCTTGCGCCGCAGCCAGTCCGGGTTGTCGGCATTGGTGCCAGGCATGGCGAAATAGAAGAGCGGGCGGTTGAAGAAGCGGATGTCGATGGCCACGGCGACGCCGTCGGCCTTTGCCAGGTCCCGGATCGTCGAGCCGATCTCGTAGGCGGTTTCCTCGTTGAAGGCCTTGAAGGTCAGCCGCTGCTCCTGCTCGGTCACCTTGGCGATATCGTCGACTACGCTCATCTCATCCTCCCGAAAACGGCGGCCACTCCTAGCACGTCGCAGGGGGAAATGAAGCGGCGACCTCACTCTCAGTGATGCTGGATAGCGAGCCAGACGGCGGCACCGATCAGGATGACGCCGGCGACGCGGTTGACGAGGGCCATACGGTCGTCGCCGAGCGCGCCACGGGTCCTGGCCGCAAAATAGATGTAGACGCCGTCGGTCACGAGACCGGCAGCCATTTCGATCAGCCCGAGGACGATCACCTGCGGCCAGGCCGGATAGGCCGGGTTGACGAATTGCGGCAGGAAGGCGCCGAAGAAGATCAGCGCCTTGGGATTGCTCCACAGCACGAGGAAACCGGCGGCCGCCTGCTGCAGGGGCGAACGCGCGGCTACCGGTCGGTCCGTCGCGATGGTGTGGCGGCTGGTGATGTAGCCCCAGCCCAGCCAGATCAGATAGGCGGCGCCGGCATACTTGATGATGTCGAAGGCGGAGGTGACGAGCCCGGTCACCGCCTCGAGCGCCAGGGCGACGACCAGCACCATGGTGAGGCGGCCGACCTGCACGCCGGCCTCCATCCAGAACCCGGCCGCCATCCCGCGCGCAAGAGCGGTCGAGACCAGCGCCGAGACGGTGACGCCGGGGACGATCACCACGACGAAGGCGGCGATGATGAAGGAGAACAGGATCGGCAAATCTGGCATTGTGTGCAGGTGCCTAACACCGGCACGGCAATTGCGACAGGGCCTTGGGGTGGCATGCCCGGCTATTTGACGCTACCAACAGCGGCCACTCGTATTGGGAGTCCCAGATGTCCGCCAATTCCGCCTTCACCAAGCTCGATGGCCTGAACCGCCGGCTCGAGGCGATCGAGCACGCGCAATCGATGCTGGGTGTCGACGAGGCCGTCATGATGCCGGTGGGCGGCGGCGAGAAGCGGGCCGAGACGATGGGCGTGCTGGCCGGCATGTATCACGAGATGGCAACGGCCCCGGAAGTGGCGGACTGGCTCGGGGATGCCGAGGCCGAACCGCTCGACGAGATGCAGAAGCTCGCGATCCGGGAGTTTCGGCGCGTCCATACCAACATGACCTGCCTCTCGGCCGATTTCGTGCGCAAGCAGGTCAACGCCCGCATCCGGAGCGAGCAGCTGTGGCGCGAGCTCCGCCCGTCCGGGGACTGGAAGACCTTCCTGCCGGCCTTCGAGGGCGTGGTGGCGACGGCGCGCGAGGAAGCGCAGCTGCGCGCCGACGTGCTCGGGCTCTCCCCCTATGACGCGCTGATGGAGCAGTTCGACCCCGGCAACCGGGTCGCCGACGTCGCGCCGGTGTTCGCCGACCTCAAGCTCTTCCTCAAGGACTTCATCCCCAAGGCCTTGGCGCGGCAGGAGGAAAAGCTCGCGGCCCGGCCGCTGAAGCCGCTCAACCCGCCCTACGCAATCGAGAAGCAGAAGGCGCTCGGGCTCGTGATGATGGAAGCGGTCGGCTTCGACTTCGACCACGGCCGGCTCGACGTCTCGCACCACCCGTTCTGCGGCGGCGTGCCGACCGATATCCGCATGACGACGCGCTATACCGAGGGCGAGTTCATCACTTCGCTGATGGGCATCATGCACGAGACCGGACACGGGCTCTACGAGCAGAACCTGCCGCACGAATGGACGCACTGGCCGGTGGGTCGCGCGCGCGGCATGGCTATGCACGAGAGCCAGAGCCTGTTCGTCGAAAAGCAGATCGCCCGCTCGCCCGAGTTCTGGGAATGGGCGATGCCGCATGTCCGCGAAAAGCTCGGCGCCGAGGCGCTGGAGGGCTGGGACCTCGAAGATGTGCTCGCCCATGTGCACCTGATCGAGCGCGGCCTGATCCGCGTCGATGCCGACGAAGCCACCTATCCGCTGCACGTGATCCTCCGGTTCGAGCTGGAGCAGCAGTTGATCGACGGCTCGCTCGCCCCCCGGGATGTGCCCGAAGCCTGGGACGCCAAGATGCGCGAGTACCTTGACCTCTCCACCATCGACAACATGAGGGATGGCCCGATGCAGGACGTGCACTGGCCGTCCGGGGCGATCGGTTACTTCCCGAGCTACACGCTCGGCGCCCTTATCGCGTCCCAGCTGTGGTCGGCGATCGAACGCGACCTGCCGAGTGTTCGCGAGGACATGCGCAACGGGCGCTTCGTGGGTCTCAACGAGTGGCGGCGCGAGAAGGTCTGGCAGCAGGCCAGCAAGTACGCGATGCCCGAGCTGATCCAGCGCGCCACCGGCGAGAAGCTGAATGCGAAGCACTTCGAGGAGCACCTGACCCAGCGCTACTTGCGCTGAACGGACGGAGGCCGGCAGCATGGCCAAGGATCGGCCGTCGGTATTGCAGCCCCTGCAGCTGCCGACGTTCCGCAAGATCTGGATCGCCAACTTCGCCTCGAGCTTCGGGGGGTTGATTCAGGGCGTCGGGGCAGCGTGGATGATGACCGCGCTGACCAATTCAGTCGACCTCGTAGCGCTGGTGCAGGCCTCGACGTCGCTGCCGATCATGCTGTTCTCGCTGCTCGGCGGCGCCATCGCCGACAACTTCCCGCGCCGGCGGGTGATGCTGTTCGCGCAGGTCTTCATGTTCGCGGTGTCGGTGCTGCTGACGCTGACGGCATGGTTCGGGCTGGTGACGCCTTGGCTGCTGCTCACCTTCACCTTCCTCATCGGCTGCGGCGCCGCGCTCAACAACCCGTCCTGGCAGGCGTCGGTGGGCGACCTTGTGCCCCGCTCGAGCGTCGGCGCGGCGGTGGCGCTCAACTCCATCGGGTTCAACCTGTCGCGTAGCCTCGGCCCGGCCATCGGCGGCATCATCGTCGCCGCCGCCGGCGCGGCGGCGGCCTTTGCCGTCAACATGGTCAGCTATGTGGCACTGATCGGCGTGCTGCTCGGCTGGAGGCCGGCGCCGCCACCCTCGGGGCTGCCGCGTGAGGCGGTCGGGGCCGCCATGCTGGCCGGCCTGCGCTATGTCGCGCTGTCCCCGAACCTGGCCAAGGTGCTGCTGCGCAGCTTCCTGTTCGGCTTTTCGGCCATCTCGGTGATGGCGCTGCTGCCGGTGGTGGCCACCCAGATCGAGGGGGCGGGCCCCTTGCTCTACGGCCTGCTGCTCGGCACGTTCGGGGTCGGCGCGGTCGGGGGCGCGCTGCTGACCGGACGGCTCAACGAGCGCTTCCAGAGCGAGACCATCGTCCGCACCGCCTTCATCGGCTTTGCCGTGTGCGCGGCGGTCACGGCGGTGAGTTCGTCGCCGTGGCTGACCGCGCTTGCCCTGGTTCTCGGGGGCGCCTGCTGGGTGCTGGCGCTGACGCTGTTCAACGTCACCGTCCAGCTCTCGACGCCGCGCTGGGTCGTCGGCCGGGCCCTGTCGCTGTACCAGACGGCGACCTTCGCCGGCATGGCCGCGGGTAGCTGGCTGTGGGGCGTGGCCGGTGAGCACGATGGCGTCGGCGCGGCCCTGCTCGCCTCCGCTGCCGTGTTGCTGCTGGGCGCCGCCGTCGGCCTCGTCTTCGCCATCCCGCCGCGGGTGATGCTCGACCTCGATCCGGCCGACCGGTGGCGGGAGCCCGAGATCAACCTGCCGATCGAGCCGCGCTCCGGGCCCATCGTGATCAGCATCGAGTACCGCATCCGCCCGCAGGACGTACGCGAGTTCCTCACGGTGATGGCCGACCGCAAGCGCATCCGTATCCGCGACGGCGCCCGGGAGTGGTCGCTCCGCCGCGACCTTGCCGAAACCGACCTCTGGGTCGAGAGCTACAAGAGCCCGACCTGGACCGAATACGCCCGCCACAACCAGCGCCTCACCCATGCCGACGAAGTCATCGGCGACAAGCTCCGGGCCCTGCACCAGGGCCCCGACCGCCCCGTGGTCCATCGCCTGATCGAACGCCCGCCCAACTGGTTCGCCGCCATCGCCGCGAACCGCACGATCGATCCGCACTAGGTTGACATTGGGAACGCGATCCCTATCTTCCCGCGCATCCGTAACCCCACAGGCAGGTACCCGATGGACCTCCGCATGACCGATCATTTCGTCCTGATCCGTCACCCGGAGTCCAAGCATGCCCGGTTCGATCTCGCTCAAAGCGGTGAGCTATACGACGCCTGATGGCGTCGAACTCTTCTCCAATCTCGATCTCTCCTTCGGTCCCATCCGCACCGGCCTCATCGGCCGGAACGGCACGGGCAAGACGACGCTGCTGAGGCTGATCACCGGCGCACTGGCGCCTGGCGCCGGCACGGTGGCGGTGTCGGGCACGATCGCGATGCTGCGGCAGCTGGTGCAGCCCGGCGAGGCGACAGTGGCCGACGCGCTGAGCATTGCCGACGACCTGGCGCGCCTTGCGCGGCTCGACCGCGGCGAGGGCTCGCTCGACGATGCCGCCGCGGCGGATTGGGCCCTGCCCGGACGCATCGAAGCCGCCCTGGCCGAGGTCGGCCTGCCAGCGCTCGACATGGACCGGCCCGTCGCAACGCTCAGCGGCGGGCAGCACACCCGCCTGTCGCTCGCGGCAATGCTGGTGGCCCAGCCTGACATGCTGCTGCTCGACGAGCCGACCAACAATCTCGACGCCGGCGGGCGCGCGGCGATTGCGGCCCTTCTCGCCGGTTGGCGCGGCGGCGCGGTGGTGGTCAGCCACGATCGCGCGCTGCTCCGCCAGATGGACCAGATCGTCGAGCTGACCGGTATCGGCGCCAGCGTCTATGGCGGCGGCTGGGACCTGTACGAACAGCGCAAGGCGGCGGAACTCGCTGCTGCCCAGCACGACCTCGCCAATGCCGAGCGGTCGCTGGACGCGATCGACCGCAAGACGCAGCTTGTCCGCGAGCGCAAGGCCCGCAAGGACTCGGCCGGCGCACGGAAGGCCGCAAAGGGCGATATCCCGCGCATCCTGCTGGGCGGCATGAAGATGAACGCCGAGAATACCGGCGGCGAGCAGGCCCGGCTGGGCGAGAAGCGCCGCGCGGCAGCCAGCCTTGCACTGGCCGAGGCAAGGGCGGAAATCGAGGTACTCCAGCCGATGGCGGTGAAGCTCCAGCCCTCCGGGCTGGCCCGGGGCGCGACCGTGCTGCAGCTGGACCGTGCCACCGGCGGTCCGACGCGGGGAACGCCGATCATCCGCGAGGTCAGCCTGTCGATCATCGGGCCGGAGCGGGTGGCCATCACCGGGCCGAACGGGTCGGGCAAGACCACGTTGCTGCGCCTGATCACCGGCGCGCTGGCGCCGGCCTCCGGCGCGATCCGGATCACGCCCCGCCACGCGCTGCTCGACCAGCAGGTCGGCCTGCTCGACCCGACCGAGACGATCCGCGAGAACTACCTGCGGCTCAATCCCGGCGATGGCGAGAATGCCGCGCGCGCGGCGCTCGCCCGCTTCATGTTCCGCAACGACGCGGCGCTGAAGCCGGTCGGGCAACTGAGCGGCGGCGAGATGCTGCGCGCCGGGCTCGCCTGCACCATCGGCAGCGGGCAGCCGCCCGAACTGCTGATCCTCGACGAGCCGACGAACCACCTCGATATCCATGCCATCGCCGCTGTCGAAGGCGGACTCAAGGCCTATGACGGCGCGCTACTGGTGGTCAGCCATGACCGCGCCTTCCTGCAGGCGATCGGAATCGGGCGGGAAATCCGGCTGGGGTAGTCCCGCCTGGCTCCCCGGAAAGGGCTGGGGGCGGAGGTCCATCGGTAATCACCGCGCCACCCCCTCCCTCTGTCCCTCCCCTCAAGGGGGAGGGAGGCGAGAGCCTCTCGGCCCGGTACGAGGACAACCCTCCGTCACAACATTCATGCCCCGCCCGAACATATCCTGCCCGTTTACAACTGAGGCTTCCGGCGCCTATTGTCAGACATCTGGCCGGAGGACCCAAGTGGAGGCCAGACAAGAGCAATCGAGGGGAGGAATCGATGCGGAACGCGTCGGCCATTACTGCTGCCCTGCTGGGCACGATGTTACTTTCGAGCACTGCCGTTTCTGCCGCCGACATCAAGATCGGCTTCCTGCCGGGCGTCGTCGATCCATTCTACCAGGTGATGCAGCTGGGCGTCGAAGCCGCGGCCAAGGACCTGGGCATCGAGGTGGTGACGCAGGTGCCTCCGACCTGGGGCGTCGAAGCCCAGACGCCGATCCTCGACGCGCTGGTGGCGCGCGGCGACCTCAACTACATCATCATCGCTCCCACCGATAAGGACCAGATGGTCGCCCCGCTGCAGGCAGCCGTCGATGCCGGCATCAAGATCATCACCGTCGACACCTTCCTGGGCGATGGCGACTATGCCAACGGCCCGGTGAAGTTCCCGCTCAGCTACATCGGCTCGGACAACGTGGAAGGCGGTCGCATTTCGGCGCGCGGTCTCGCCAAGGCGATCGGCGGCAAGGGCACGGTCTACATCAACTCCACCAACCCCAACGTCTCCTCGGTCGAGGGCCGCGAGCAGGGCTTCAAGGACGTGATGGCCAAGGAATTCCCGGACATCAAGGTGCTCGGGCCGGACTACAACCTCGATGACCAGAACAAGGCGGCCCAGCAGACCGCGGCCGTCATCGAGCAGAACCCCGACCTTGCCGGCGTATTCGGCACCAACGTATTCAGCGCCGGCGGCGCCGGCAATGCCGTGGTGAACGCCGGGCTCGGCGGGCACGTGCAGGTCGTCGCCTACGACGCGACTGCGGAAGCCATCGAGCTGATGAACAAGGGTGTGGTATCTCTCGTGCTCGCCCAGAAGCCGTTCGACATGGGCTACCTCGCGGTCGAGTTCGCCCTGGCTGACAAGGCCGGCGTCACCAGCCTGCCCAAGCGGGTCGAGACGGGTTTCGCCATCATCGACAAGGATAACGTGACGGACCCCAACTACTCGCGCTTCATCTACAAGGTCGGCAAGTGACCCACGGTTGAGCCGGGCCGGAGGCGCAAGCTCGTCTCCGGCCTTTCCATCTTAGAGTTTCCGGGGGCCACGTGACTGACAGCAAGGCAATGGCAGGCTTCGATGAGCCTGCCCTCTCGGCCGGCAAACGCGCCATCCTGCTCATCAGCCGGCTCTGGGCCTGGGTGTTCCTGGCGCTGATGATCGTCTTCTTCGTCGTCGCGGTGGGCGTCTTCAGCAGCGCCACCTTCCTGTCAGTCCGCAACAGCCAGAACATCCTGGTCGCGATCGTGCCGGTGCTGCTGCTCGGGCTGGGGCAGACCTTCGTGATCATCGCCGCCGGCATCGACCTCAGCGTCGGCTGGGTGATGAGCCTGGCCTCGGTGCTGTCGGCGCATGCCATCCGCGCCGCGTTCAACGCCGGGGTGCCGCTGTTCCTGTCGGTCGTGCTCGGTTTCGTCGCCGGCGTCGGCGGCGCGGCGCTCGTGGGGCTGGTGAACGGCCTGATCATCGCCAAGCTGAAGGTGCCCGCCTTCATCGTGACCCTGGGCACCTCCTTCATCGTGCGCGGCATGTCGCTGCTGTTCTCGGAAAACACCACGGTGATCGGCCTGCCCGAGGGCATCCGCGACTATGGCAACGAGTCGTTGTTCTACTGGGTGCGCGGCGAAGGCGGCGGCTTCTACATCCTCGACAAGCCGGAAGTGAGTGGCGAGCTGCTGCGCTCGATGGACCGCATCCTCGCCTGGCCGGTGGTGATCACCGCCGTTGTCGTGCTGGTGTGCCTGTTCCTGCTCAAGCGCACGCAGTTCGGTCGGCACACCTACGCCATCGGCGGCAACATGCAGGCGGCGCTGAGGACCGGCATCCCAGTCGATCGTCACATCATCAAGCTGTACATGCTCAGCGCCTCGACGGCCGGCGTCGCCGGTGTGCTTTCGACCCTGCGCTTTACCGCCGGCTCGGCGGTGATCGGCGACCCGCTGCTGCTCAGTTCCATTGCCGCCGTGATCATCGGCGGCGTCAGCCTGTTCGGCGGCGCGGGCTCGATCATCGGCACGGTGATCGGGGCGCTGATCATCGCGGTCCTGACCACCGGGCTGGTGATGCTGAACGTGCCCGCCTTCTGGCAGTTCATCGTCGTGGGGGCCGTGGTGATCATCGCGGTGCTGATCGACCAGTCGCGCGACCTCATCCTGGGCCGGCGCGGGAGGGGAACATGAGCGAGCCGATCCTCTCCATCCGCCACATGGTCAAGCGCTTCGGCGGGCTGGTTGCCGTCAACGACGTCAGCCTCGACATCAACCCTGGCGAGGTGGTGGCGCTGCTTGGCGACAACGGCGCGGGCAAGTCGACGCTGATCAAGTGCGTTTCGGGCGTGCACCTGCCCGACGAGGGCGAGATCCGCTTCGAGGGCAGGCCAGTGAGCTTCCCCAAGCCGATCGACGCGCGCTCGGCCGGAATCGAGACGATCTACCAGGACCTCGCGCTCGCCAACAACCTCGACGTCCCGGCCAACATATTCCTCGGCCGCGAGGCGAAGAACCGATACCTGGGCGGCCTGGTCAAGACGCTCAACGACAAGTGGATGCTCGGCCAGGCCGAGCAGAGCCTCGCCGCGCTCGACATCCGCTTCCCCAGCCTCACCCAACCGATCGAGAGCCTGTCCGGCGGGCAGCGGCAGGCCGTCGCCATCGCCCGCGCCATCTACTGGAAGGCGCGGCTGATGATCATGGATGAGCCGACCAACAATCTGGGCGTGCCCGAGCAGCAGAAGGTCCTCGAACTCATCCGGCGCCTGCGCGACCAGGGCGTGCCGGTGATCCTGATCACGCACACCATGCCCGACGTGTTCGCGGTCGCCGACCGGATCATCGTCATGCATCGGGGACGCAAGGTCACCGAGAAGCGCACCGGCGAGACCAACGCGTCCGAACTGGTGCAGTACATGGTCGGCGCGCTCGACGACACGCGGACCAGCGCCTGATCAGCTCAGACTCACCCCGCACGGCCTGACGGCATGGGATGAAAGCACGCCACGGAAACGACAAGGCCCGCATCGCGGCGGGCCTCGTCGTCATTCGTCGCGATAGACCTTTTCGCGGCGCTCGTGCATTTCCTGGGCTTCCAGGGAGAGCGTGGCGATGGGTCGGGCATCGAGCCGGGCAATCCCGATCGGGTCGCCGGTCTCCTCGCAGTAGCCGTAGGTGCCGTCGTCGATCCGCTTGAGCGCCGCATCGATCTTGCTGATCAGCTTGCGCTGGCGATCGCGGGTCCTGAGTTCGAGAGCCCGGTCACTCTCCGACGAGGCACGATCGGCCATGTCGGGATGGTTCTGGTTCTCTTCCTGCAGGTTTTCCAGGGTCTCGCGGCTTTCCCGGAGGATTTCCTCCTTCCAGCGCCCCAGCTTCTGCCGGAAATACTCCCGCTGGCGCGGGTTCATGAAAGGCTCGTCCTCACTTGGACGATATTCAAGAACTTCGGTGGACATTGTGACTCTGATTCCAAAACGCCCCTAGTGCCGCGCCTTATAGTGGCCGCGGGGCCCCTACTGCAAGCGCTGAAAATGCGATGACTAAAGCGGGAGCAGCTTGCGCCGGGCGTGTGTCAGGCGGGGAACAGTCCGCGCTTGGCCAGTTCGACCCGGGCCCTGAGCTCGATGTCGTCGATCAGCGCGTCGAGGCCGGGCTCGGATCTCTCCCGCGCCTGGGACACCACGGCCATGAGCTGGTTGAGGCGGCCGTCCGACAGCCGGCCGGCGAGCAGGTCGGTGCGCAGCCCGTCCAGCGCATCGACCAGCTGGTTGCCGCGGCGGACCAGCTTGCGCCGCCTGGCGAGCGGGTCTTCGACGGCCTGCAGCGCCAGGAGCGCGTCAATCGACGTGGTCGGTGTCGAGGGCGCGACCGGACGGCTCTCGGGCGCATCGCCCCCCTGCCCGACCCGGAACGTGCCCGAGGACGCTCCGGGCGCGGATCGCCCCGCCACGTTGGTAATGCGCGTATTGCCTTCGATCCGCACCGGACTCACCTGATTTGCGCAACATCGGCAAAATCTGCCGCCACCCGTTAATCAAAGGTTAATTCACCCGGCAGGACTTGCCGCTCGCCCGGTGAACCCCGCTGCCGGGCGGCGTTTCTTCATTACATATCAGCCAGTTAGGGGGCCGTCTCCGACTTGGCACGGTTCTCGCTACTCCCTCTGCAGCCACGGCGCATGGGGATGCGTCGCACTCCGGGGACTGCCCAATGACCAAATTCAACCTCAAGCGCGCCCTGCTGGGTCTCATGACCGCGCTGCTGCTCGTACCGCAGCCCAGCGTCAGCTACGGCGCGGCGGCTCGCATCAAGGACATCGTCAACATCGAGGGCGTGCGCGACAACCAGCTGGTCGGCTACGGGCTTGTCGTCGGCCTCAACGGCACCGGCGACGGGCTGAACAACTCGCCCTTCACCAAGCAGAGCCTGCAGGCCATGCTCGAGCGGCTGGGGGTCAACACCCGCGGCGAGAACATGAAGACCGGCAACGTCGCCGCCGTGATGGTGACGGCAAACCTGCCGGCCTTCGCCACCCAAGGCTCGCGCCTCGACGTGAGCGTCGCCTCGCTCGGCGACGCCAAGAGCCTGCGTGGCGGCACGCTGCTCGTCACGCCACTGCTCGGGGCCGATGGCGAAGTCTATGCCATCGCGCAGGGCTCCGTGACGATCAATGGCTTCTCCGCCCAGGGCGACGCGGCCTCGATCGTCTCGGGTGTTCCCACCACCGGCCGCATCTCCTCGGGCGGGCTGATCGAGCGCGAGATCGGCTTCGTGCTCGGGGCGCAGCGCACGCTGCGGCTGGCGCTGCGCAATCCGGACCTGACGACCTCGCGGCGCGTTGCCCTGGCGATCAACGACTTCATTGGCATTCCGTGCGCGACGCCCGAGGACCCGGCAACGATCCGGCTCAACCTGCCGCGCAACTTCAACGGCAACATCGTCGATCTGCTGACCGACATCGAGCAGCTGATCGTGGAGACCGACCTGCCGGCCAAGATCGTCATCGACGAAAACTCCGGCATCATCGTCATGGGCAAGGACGTGCGCGTCTCGACCGTGGCGGTGGCGCAATCCAACCTGACCGTGACGATCGCGGAAAACCCCACCGTGGTCCAACCCAATCCGCTGAGCCTGGGTCAGACGGCGGTCGAGCCGCGCACCGAGATCAATGTCGATACCGCCGGTTCCAACCTGGCCATGGTGCCGGAATCGGTGAGCCTGCAGGAGCTTGTCGACGGCCTCAATGCACTGGGCATCGCGCCGCGCGACCTGATCGCGATCCTGCAGGCGATCAAGGCGTCCGGCGCCCTGCAGGCCGATATCGAGGTGCTGTGATGCTCACGTCCCCAGCTTCCTTCGGCACCCAGGCGAAGGCCCCTGCGTCCTCGCTCTCGCCTGCCAGGATCGGCCACCTTCGCCAGCAGGCCGAAGATCTTGAGGGTGTTTTCCTCAACACCTTGATGAAGGAAATGTTCTCTTCGCTGAAAAGCGACCAGTCCGCCATGGGCGGCGGGTTCGGCGAAGAGACCTGGCGCGGCATGCAGGCCGAGCAGATGGCCGACGCCATGGCCCGCGCCGGCGGCATCGGCATCGCCGAGGCCATCCTGCCCGACCTCATCGCGGTGCAGGAAGCCGCCCAGAACAACCCCAGCATTCCAGGAGCGATGCGATGAACTCTGCCGCCGACCGCCTCGCGGCACTCGACAGCCTGCCGGCCCCCGAACTGTGCGCCCTGGCGACCGACACGCTCGAAAGCCTCGTCGCCATCCTCAACGAGGAGACCACCCTGCTCCGCGCCGGGCGGGCCAGGGAGGCCGGCGGGGTCTCGGCCGAAAAGACCCGCCTCGCGCAGGACTACATGGGCTATGCCCGCTCGGTGCAGCGCCAGGCCGCGCGCCTCAAGGCCGAAGCACCCGCGCAACTGGAAGACCTGTTCGCCCGCCACGACAAGCTCGCGACCCAGATGGCCGAGAACCTGCGCGTCATCGCGACGGCACGCGCCATCACCGAGGACCTGCTGACCGACGTCGCCCAGGCGATCAGCGCCAAGGGGCGGCCCACGACCTACGGCGCCAACGGCGCGCTCTCCGGGCAGCCGCCACAGGCCGCGAGCGGCGTGTCGATCAACCGGGCGCTGTAGCGCGCCGCAGACGATTTTCGACAAATTGCCCCGATCGGCGAAACGGCGGGGCAACCGCGGCTCTCCATCGTGCCGGAAGAATTGGCAATTGGGATGCCGGGGAATGAGCGCCAGAATAGCGCCAGAACCGATCAGCACGGGACTTCGAGCCGTCGCGGACTATCGTTCGCGCACGCTCTTCGGGGATTCGCAGCCCGGCCCCGAAGAACAGGATGCTGCGCCGGACCCGCAGCCGTCCGCCCTCGCCCGCAGCCTGCCGCCGCTACCCGCCCCGCCCGCTCCTCCCGGATCGGCCTTCGCCGCCGCGCTGCTCTCCGGACAACTGCCGCCCAGGCCGACGACGGAGCGTGAGATCATGCTGCGTCTCGGCAGCGCCGACCTGCCGGCGCAGGGCTCACTGGCACTGCACGACCGGCTGGTCTGAGCGTCCACGATTCCCTGTCGCCGACGGCGCCAATCGCTAATGCGCCGCCCGCCTGCGGGCCGCCCGGCAAGTTTTGCCGCACAGACGTTTTCCTTTTGATTTCAATCGCTTCAATGTTCCTTCCGGCATCTCCGGAAGGGAAAATTAACTGCGCCGGGAAGCATCTCGTTAACCATTCCTAAGCCCCCGACAGCTACGATCCTGACCAATCTCAGAACGAGATTGTGAACTCAGCCAGAAGGGATTCCACCCATGCCCGAAGTCAATCTGTCGAAGGCGGTTCGTTCGAACCTGTTGAGCCTTCAGTCCACCGCCACGCAGATGGCCAAGACGCAGGAGCGTCTCGCCACCGGCCTGAAGGTGAATACTGCGCTCGACAATCCGACGAACTTCTTCACCGCCGCGTCGCTGAATAGTCGTGCGTCCGACATGGCAAACCTGCTGGACTCGATGTCCAACGGCATCAAGACGATCGAAGCGGCCGACAACGGCCTCACCTCGATCACCAAGACCGTTGAAGCGATGCAGTCGTCGCTGCGCCAGGCGCGCCAGGACAAGTCGTTCAAGACGATGTCCTACTCGCTGGATACGGCGTCCATCGGCACCGCCGCGGTCAAGACGATCTCGTTCGAAGGTGGTGCCGTCGGCGCCGCGCCCGTCAGCATCGACCTGAACACGACCAGCAGCGCCGCCACTGCGGCTTCTGCGACCGGTTCGGTTGCCGTGGCCACCGATGCGGCCCTGCAGGCCTTTGCCGGCAACACGATCACGCTGACTGCCGGCTCTAACACCGTCAGCTACGCGATCACCGGCGCCTCGACCAAGTCCGACCTGACCACCGCCCTGTCGGCGAGCGGCTTCACCGTCGCCTTCGACGGCAGCAACAACCTGGCAGTGTCCCGCACGGACGGCGTGAACTTCACCGGTTCGGGCGCCGGCGCCACCAGCCTCGGCATTGCTACCACGTCGGCCAACGGCGTCCCGGCCGTTACCGGCGCGGTCAAGTCCGTCGACGCCCTGGTGCAGGAGATCAACTCCAACACCTCGCTCAAGGACAGGATCCGGGCCTCGAACGACAACGGCAAGCTCCGCATCGAGAACCTCTCGACCGAGAAGCTGACCGTGACCGGCGTCGGCAGCGACGGCGAAGTCGATGGCACGGCCGGCACCAGCACCGTGGACGAGAACACCGTCCGCAAGAACCTCGTCACGCAGTTCAACGACCTGCGCGACCAGTTGGACAAGTTTGCCGACGACGCCTCGTTCAACGGCATCAACCTGCTGCGCGGCGACAAGCTGAAGCTCACGTTCAACGAGACCGGCACCTCGACCATCGACATCCAGGCCAAGAACGAAGATGGCGATCCGATCTCCATCAACAATTCCAGCCTGGGCATCGACCTCGTGGTCAATTCCGACCTCGACAACGACGCCACCATCGACGGCAAGCTCTCGGTTCTCTCCACGGCGCTCGGCAAGCTGCGTTCGCAGGCGTCTTCGTTCGGTTCGAACCTCTCGATCGTCGAGAACCGTACCGACTTCACCAAGAAGATGATCAACACCCTCGAGACCGGTGCGGCGAACCTGACCCTTGCCGACACCAACGAGGAAGCGGCCAACCTGCTCGCCCTGCAGACCCGCCAGCAGCTGTCGTCGACGGCGCTGTCGATGGCTTCGCAGGCCGACCAGGCCGTGCTGCGCCTGTTCTGATCAGAGCCAGATACGAGACAGGAAGGCGGGCCTCGGCCCGCCTTTTTTGTTTGGCCCCGCGGCCGTCGTACCAGTTCGACGCAGCGCGCGAACGCCTCATTAACTTCGCGCCAAATGTGGCCGGCGAACGCGAATTGGCGAATCGAACTTAAGACTTCTTTTGCCGGTGGAGGCAGATCATCCAGCCACGTCTCAGGAAGAGACGGCGTTAGTAATTGAGTACGGACCCAGAAAGGGCCTCCAAATGGTTGATGTCAATCTGTCCAAGGCAGTTCGCTCGAACCTGCTGAGCCTGCAGTCCACCGCAGCTTCCATGGCCAAGACGCAGGAGCGTCTCGCCACCGGACTGAAGGTGAATACTGCGCTCGACAATCCCACCAACTTCTTCACCGCGTCGTCGCTGAACTCGCGCGCCTCGGACATGGCCAGCCTGCTCGACTCCATGTCCAACGGTATCAAGACGATCGAAGCCGCGGACAATGGCCTCTCGTCGATCACCAAGACCGTTGAATCGATGCAGTCCACGCTCCGCCAGGCGCGCCAGGACAAGTCGTTCAAGACCCAGTCCTATGCGATCGACTCCACTACGATCGGCACCTCCGCGGTCAAGACGCTCTCGTTCGACGGCGGCTCGGTCGGTACCTCCGCCGTCAGCGTCAACCTGAACACGACCAGCAGCGCCGCCACTTCGGCTTCTGCGACCGGTTCGGTTGCCGTCGCCACCGATGCGGCCCTGCAGGCCTTTGCCGGCAACACCATCACGCTGACTGCCGGTTCGAACACCGTTAGCTACGCGATCACCGGCACCTCGACCAAGGCCGACCTGACCACCGCCCTGTCGTCCGCCGGCTTCACCGCCGCTTTTGACGGCAGCAACAACCTGGCCGTGTCCCGCACGGACGGCGTGAACTTCACCGGTTCGGGCGCCGGCGCCACCAGCCTTGGCATTGCCACGACGTCGGCCAACGGCGTTCAGGCAGTGACGGGTGCGGTCAAGACCGTCGACACCCTGGTGCAGGAGATCAACTCCAACACCTCGCTCGCCGGCAAGATCCGTGCTTCCAACGACAGCGGCAAGCTCCGCATCGAGAACCTCTCGACCGAAGAGCTCAACGTGACCGGCGTCGGCAGCGACGGCGAAGTCGATGGCACGGCCGGCACGGGCACCATCGGCGGCAACGACGTCCGCAAGAACCTGGTCAAGCAGTTCAACGACCTGCGCGACCAGTTGGACAAGTTTGCCGACGACGCCTCGTTCAACGGCATCAACCTGCTGCGTGGCGACAAGCTGAAGCTCACGTTCAACGAGACCGGCACCTCCACCATCGACATCCAGGCCAAGGATTCCGATGGCGCCGCCACCTCGGTGAACAACACGAGCCTGGGCATCACCTCCGCCGTGAATGCCGAGTTCGACTCGGACGCTTCGATCGACAGCCGCCTGTCGACCCTCAGCGATGCCCTCGGCACGCTGCGCTCGCAGTCGTCCGCTTTCGGCTCGAACCTGTCGATCGTGCAGAACCGCACCGACTTCACCAAGAAGATGATCAACACGCTCGAGACCGGCGCCGCGAACCTCACGCTCGCCGACACCAACGCGGAAGCGGCAAACCTGCTCGCCCTGCAGACCCGCCAGCAGCTGTCGTCGACGGCGCTGTCGATGGCCTCGCAGGCCGACCAGGCCGTGCTGCGCCTGTTCTAAGAAGTCGATCGCATCTGAATACGGAAAAGGCGGGCCGGGCCCGCCTTTTTCTTTGCCCATCAACTGTATGTTGGGGTCGAATAACCAGCTGTTCACCAGTATGGCGGCATAGTCGCTCCCGAACGCTATCCCAGAAAGGGGTAGCAGCAGACCAGAAGGTTTGTTGCAGTTGAGCGCGATCAATCTCTCGAAGGCGGTTCGCTCGAACCTCCTTTCCCTCCAGTCGACAGCCGCCGCCATGGCCAAGACTCAGGAACGCCTGGCGACGGGCCTCAAGGTCAATTCGGCGCTCGACAACCCGACAAACTTCTTCACCGCTGCCTCCTTGAACAGTCGTGCCGGCGACATGGGCAACCTGCTCGACTCGATGGCGAACGGCATCAAGACGATCGAGGCCGCCGACAACGGCCTGAGCGCGATCACCAAGACCGTCGAGTCGATGCAGTCGACCCTGCGCCAGGCTCGGCAGGACAAATCGTTCAAGACGCAGAGCTTTGCCGTTGACCCCGGTGCGACCGGACTGCTGGAATTTTCTGGCGGCGCCGTTGGCGTGCCGCCCGTTGGTGTGTCCCTGGGCAGTGCCGGCGCGGTGCAGTCGGTATTCGCGGCCAGCGCAGACTATTCGGCCCCAGCAGGAACCTCGGGATATGCCGAGTTCACGTTCACCAGTGACGGCGGACTGGCGCAGACTGCAGGCAGCTATCCTCTCTTCGATATCACGGTAGATGGCAACGCCATCGCGCTGCACGTTAAGGACACCGATATTGCTGCCATCGGCAACAACGACACCGTCGTTGACGATATCGACGAGTTCACCGACGCGATAAACTACTCCCTGCAGCGTACCGGGGACGACAGCGCCGTCGTCGCCAGCAACGATGGCAGCCGCATCCGACTGACGTCGACATCTTCGGGAAGCAGTTCCGCCGTTTCGATCGACGTAGCCTATGTCAAAGCCTCGTTTCTCGGCGGCGCGGCGGATCCGGGAACGCCCGGGACCGACGGCTCCCGCCAGGTAACGATCTCGAACGGCACGAACACAGCCGCCATAACCCTGACGTCGGCTAATGCCGGGACCGTCGGCGCGGCGCGCAGCTACATCCAGTCCGAACTCACGGCGCAGGGTGTCACCGGCATCACGGTGGGCGGCTCCGGCAACCGCATCGACCTCGCGGGCGCGGCTGACGGTTCCAATACCGTCACGGTAGGCGGTGCTGGCGCGGCGGCCGTCTTCGGCACCTCCGGCACGCAGCTGGCCGGCGCCACGGCAGGCACCTACACCGTCGACCAGCTCGTGCAGTCGATCAACTCGACGGCGGGCCTCGTCGGCAAGGTCCGTGCCTCCAACGACAGCGGCAAGCTCCGCATCGAGAACCTGTCGACAACTGAGCTCGGCATCAGCGGGATCGGCGCGGATGGCGAGATCGACGGCACGTCGGGCACGGCCACCGTCGGCGGCAACGACGTCCGCAAGAACCTCGTCAACCAGTTCAACGCCCTGCGCGACCAGCTCGACAAGCTCGCCGACGATGCGTCGTTCAACGGCATCAACCTGCTGCGTGGCGACAGGCTGAAGCTCACGTTCAACGAGACCGGCACCTCGACCATCGACATCCAGGCCAGGGATGCTGACGGCGGCGCGACCTCGATCGGCAATGGAACGCTGGGCATCACCAGTGCCGTCGGCGCCGAGTTCGACTCCGATGCTTCGATCGACAGCCGCCTGTCGACCCTCAGCGATGCCCTCGGCACGCTGCGCTCGCAGGCGTCGGCCTTCGGCTCGAACCTGTCGATCGTGCAGAACCGCACCGACTTCACCAGGAAGATGATCAAGACGCTCGAGACCGGTGCCGCGAACCTGACGCTCGCCGACACCAACGCGGAAGCGGCGAACCTGCTCGCCCTGCAGACCCGCCAGCAGCTGTCGTCGACGGCGCTGTCGATGGCCTCGCAGGCCGACCAGGCCGTGCTGCGCCTGTTCTAGGACGTCGGTACACGCCGATACGGAAAAGGCGGGCTCATGCCCGCCTTTGCATTGCCGCCTGCGCCTGCCGGACGATTTCGAAACCCGCGGTAGCGTTTTGGTGAGACGGCGCATGCAGTATGCTCGTCCTACGGAATCACGGGTCGAGCACACGACATGTCCCTCAAGGTCGAACTCAAGCCGGGCGAGCGGCTGATCGTCGGCAACTGCGTCATCACCAACTCGGATCAACGCACGCGGCTGTTCATCGACGGCAAAGCGCCAATCCTGCGCGAGAAGGACATCCTCACGTTTGATACGGCCAACAGTCCGGCCAAGCGCATCTATCTGGCCGTGCAGCTCATGTACATTCACGACGATGTGGAACGACTGACCCGGGACTATTTTCAACTGGTCAATGACATCATCACAGCGGCGCCATCAACGACCCGCATTGTTGACGAAATCAATAACGAGATATTAACCGGCAATCTGTACAAGGCACTCAAGGCTGCGAAAAAGCTGATCCAGTACGAGCAGGAACTTCTCGGCAATGCAGAATAGTGCGGCGCTCGCCTACCAGCAGGTTGGCAAGCAGACGATCAACCCTCGCCTCCTCGAGGCGAACCTTCTCTCCCGTGCCGCCGGCCAGCTGCAGCGAGTCAGAGACGAGTGGGATACTTCCCGCCACGAGCTCGGTACCGCCCTGGCGTTCAACCGCAAGCTGTGGACGGTGTTCCTCGGCTCGGTGACCGGCGAGGACAGCCAGCTGCCCAAGCCGCTGCGCGAGAACATCGCCAATCTTGGCCTGTTCGTGATGAAGCAGACCATGACCGTCCAGGCCGAACCTGCTCCGGGCAAACTCACCGTGCTGATCAACATCAACCGCGAGATCGCCGCAGGGCTGCGGGCCGGCAGCTGAGTTCGAGACATTGCCGGAAGTGAAGAGCCCGCGGAGACGCGGGCTTTGTTGTTTCTTGAACAGGCACGGAGCCCACCGCTTCCGCCTTCTCCCCTTGCGGGAGAAGGCAAACCACCGCCGCGCGGCGCCCACTACTTGATGTAGTTCACCAGGGACAGCTGGCTCAGCAGCGCGGTGGTCTGGTAGCTCGCCTCGAGCCGGGTCTTCAGCGCCAGGATCTCCATGGCGATCTGCTCGGTGGGTGCCGTCTCGATGTCCTGCAGCATGTTCCCCAGTTGCGCCGAATGGGCCGTGTGCCGCGCGGAAATGGCGCCGGTGGTACTCTGGGCAAGGCCGAGTTCGACCGTGATCGCGGCGAGCGAGCCGGGGTTGTTGTCCTTGGTGTCGGCGAGGCGGGAGGCGTTGCGTTCCATCATCGCGCTGTAGCGGGCTTCCGACGTGGGATCGGACCCCGGAAAATCCTGCACCGCCACGGCCGCTAGGGTCTGGATAAGGTTGGTGAAGCCGAATTCGTTGGCCTGCACCCCGTAGCCCACCGTCGTGCCCTCCCCGACGCGCGCGGTGACCGTGTTGCGCGCATCGGCACTGTCCTCGCCGGTGTACCAGAACATGGTGTTGGCGGAGGTGCCGGCGATCGTCCCGGTCGCCGTGTCGTAGGGCGGACCATCGACCCGCAGCACCGGCTGGCCGTGGCCATTGAAGAAATTCTCGGCCGCGGCGAAGGCCGAAGCCGAAACCATCCTGGTCTCGGCGACGCCCTTCAGCGAGTTCGCCAGAGCCGCCTGGAAGCTTGCAGCGGTCGCGTCGGCGTCCGCCCCGATCTGGAACTCGCCATCGCCCGGCGTGCCGGTGGTCGCGACGAGCACGACCTGCTCGCTGGTTCCATCGGGCATGGTCAGGCTGATCTGCACCTTGTCGCCGGAGGTCGGCAACGTCGCGCCGAACTGCACCGTCAGCGCCGGCGGGCTGCCGGCCGGCGTCGTCACCGAGATGTTGGCCGACGTCGTGGTCACGCCGGAGAGCTTCATGCCGAACACGGTACTCTGCTCGGCCAGCGTCACCGTATCGGTCGCCGCCGTGACATCGAGCCGGCCGAGATGATCGGTTCCAAGGTCGGCAAGCTTGCGCTCGGCCGCCACCTGCTTGAACCCGGCGCGCGCACCTACCCCGTTCATGATCTCGGACGAGGTCGCGACCGGCTTGCCGTCGGTCTTGTTGCCGCCGAACATGTAGCGACCGGCCACATCGGTATTGAGCAGCGTCAGCATTTCGTCGAGGCGCGAACCGGCCAGCGTCGGCGCGGTCTGGAAGTTGATGCCGGAGGTGCCGCCGCCGCCCGAGAGGGCCGCCGCCCGGGCATCGGACTCGATGGTCCCGATCCGGCTCATCACCGAATCGAGCACCTCGAGCCTGAGGTTCACCGTCGAGATCGACTGCTGGTAGCCGTCCATGCGGGCCATGCGCTGGCGCAGCGCCAGGTCGAAATACCGGTCCGAGCCCATCTCGGCCAGGGTCGCTGCCTTCTGGCCGCTCGACAGCTGGGTCTGCAGCTTGTCGTAGCGGGCCTTCATCGCCGTGATGTTGGCGATGCCGTTGGAGAGCGGGAACATGGTCTTGCCGACAGTGGTCATCGTCTCACGTCCTAGAGCTGCATCAGGGCGTTCATGAGTTCCTGCACGACGCTCATCACCCGCGCATTGGCGGCGAAGGCGTTCTGCAGTTCCATGAGCCGGGCCATTTCCTCGTCCACGTCGACCCCATACTCGCCGTCGAGGCGCTGCGTCAGCGCGTCGAGCGTCATCTGCTGGGTCTGGTCGTTCGAGATCGCCGCCTCGGCGACATTGCCCTGCCAGTTGAGCGTCTGGGAGATCATGTCGGCGACCGTGCCGCCGAGGCGGGCGCTGGCATTGGTCGCGCCGCTCCCCTGCCCGCCGGCGAAACGCATGTCGTCGAGGTTGGCGATGACCTGGTTCAGGCGATCCTGGTCGCCGATCGGCGTCGTGCCAGTGAACTGCACCAGCAGCTTGTTGTCGGCGACGATGGCCGAGTTCACCGAGATGCGGCTGGCGAAGCCGAGCTTCTGGCCGACCCCGTCGAGGCTGTTGGTGAAGTCGGCGTTGTTGGTGTCGACGAACAGCGAGAAGCCGAGGGTGCCGTTCTGCAAACCGCTGGAGGTGGTGCGCGTCAACAGCGACAGCATGTCGGTCGTGCCGGCGGCGCCGTCGTCCATCACGCGGATCGTCGTGCCCGAGGGATTGGTGACGGTCAGCGCGCTGCCCAGCCGGTTCTGCAACTGCGCCGCGACGGCACCGGTGCCGCCCGAGAAATCGAGCCCGATCACGCGGGCGCCGTTCGCGTCGACATAGTCCAGCGGCAGCTTCGAGCCATCGTCGACCCGCAGCACGCGCACCGTCCGTTCCGCGCCGCCCTGCAGGTACTTGAACGTGAACTCGTTGCCGTTGCGGACATCGGCGAGATCGACCTCGTAGCCATTGGCCGGACCGGCCGAGACCTGCGTGCCGCGCGTGACGTTGGTCGACATCGACTGGGCCAGCGAGGCCGCGATCTCGTCCAGCTGGTCCTGCGCCTGCACCAGTTGCACGTCGCGCAACTGCACCAGCCCAGCCATTTCGCCCGACTGCAGCACGTTCTGCTTGACCAGGTCGATCTCGAGCCCCGCCGGGGTCATGATGGTGAGCTTGCCGACGCCGCTGACGGCGTCGTCGGGGCTGAAGCGCGAGGCGGCCGAGAGCGCGCCCGCGCTCTCGTACTTGAATACCGACGCCTTGACGTCGAGGATGCCGACGCCCGAGCGCGTCATCAGCGAGACGGTGCCGTCGCCGCGGTAGCTCACGCGCAGGTCCATCTGGCCGGAGAGGCTCTCGACCAGGCGGTCGCGCTGGTCCATCAGGGTGGCCCGGGACGTCTGGTCGATGCCCTGGTCGGCGAGGCGCTGGTTGACCCGTTCGAGCGACTGCAACTGGTTGTTGATCGAGTCGACGCTGTTGGAGAGGCGCGCCTCGATCTCCTTGCGGATCGACTGCACGTCCTGGCTCAGGCGGTTCAGGGTGCCGGCCAGCGCCTGGGCCTTCTGTACGAAGTCGGCGCGGTTGGCATAGCTGTCGGGGCTCGTCGCCACGGCCGCCAGCGAGCTTTCGAAGGCGTTGTAGGCGCTGTCGATCGAGCCGGTGGTCCCCGGCTTGCCGAACAGCGTCTGCACGCGGTCGAGGAAGCTCGCCTGTACGCTGGTGAACCCCGACTCGGCGGTGGTGCGGGTGTAGTGCGCCTGCAGGCTGGAGTTGAACGCGCGGGTGAGCTGGCCCTCGCGGGCATAGGTCGAGTTGACGCCCAGCGAGTCGATGACGCTGGTCGAACGCCGATGGTAGCCGGGCGTGCCGGCGTTCGCGACGTTGTTCGACAGCGTATCGAGCGCATTCTGGCCGACACGCATGCCGGAAAGCGCATTGCTGAGGGTAACCGAGAGCCCCATGCCATCCTGCTCCAGTGGTCCGGATTCCGGCGCAGCGGCTGGCCGCGCCGGAGGTGTTCAAGCCCGCGTCAGCGGATCATGTTCAGCGATTCCTGCAGCATCTGGTCGGCTGCCGAGACGATGCGGGTACCGGCGGCATAGGCCTGCTGCGTGACGATCAGCTTGGTGAACTCTTCCGAGATGTCGGTGTTCGACGCTTCCACCGCCGACCCGACGACGCCGCTCGTATCGAGCAGAGGCTCGCCCGATTCCGAGGTCGCCGCGAACACCCCGCCGTCCATGCGCTTGAGCGCGTTCGCGGCGTTGAAGTTCGCCGTCACCACCTGCGCCACCTCGAGCTGCTGGCCGTTGGTGTAGGAGACGACGACGCGACCATTGTCGTTCACGGCGACCGAGACGAACTCGCCGGCGGCATAGCCGTTCTGGTTCAGCGTCGTGACCTCGGCATTGCCGTTCGGATCGGAGAACTGGGTCAGGCCGGACGTGCCGTGCTGCAGGCGCAGGTCACCGATGGTTACGCCGTTGACGGTAAGGCCGGGCAGGTCGGTATGGTCGACCGGCGGATTGGGCGAGCCGTCCGCGCCGAAGGTGTAGTCACCGCCGACCCGGGTCCAGGCCGTGCCGGAGCCCGTCGCCTGGGAGTTGGTGAGAATGAACAGGTTCCAGCGCTCGGCGCCGCCATTGGCGGTGGAGTTCACCTTGGCCCAGCGCATCTGCACGTTGGCCGGCGCGCCATTGCCGGCATAGACCGTTACGGCGCCGCCGGAAATCGACTGCGAGATGAAGGCGTCGGCCTTGTCGGCGCTGACGGTGTTGACGCGCTGCTGCAGGGCCAGTGAGGCCGACACCGTCGGATTGTACGTGCCGTCGGCAAGACCGAAGCCGAGCGAGGACGAGCCCGTGGTGTTGTCGTTCACGGCGATGGTGTCCGTGGCGTTCGCGGCCGTCACCGTGATCGCTCCGCTGGAATTCCGCGCCACGGTGGTGCCGGCCGGCAGCGCGCTCTGGATGGCGGCCAGCAGCCCGTCGACGGTGTTGGTCGGGGCGATCGAGATGTCGATGTCGTTGCCGACCGTGCCGCTGCCGCCGTTGAAGCTGAAGTTCACCGGCACGCCATTCACCGAGACTGACAGCGTGTTGCCGGCGCTGGCGATCGTCGAGGCGGGGTCCGTGCCGACGGCCGTCGAACCCGACGTGGTCGCCGCCGTATCGGGCGTGATGGAAAGGAAGTTCTGCGCGCGGAGCAGTTCGCTGCCGGCGGCGCCGGACTGCTGGTAGGCCGCCGTCTTGGGCAGCTGCGGCAGGTTCAGCTCGTAGTTGATCGAGGACGTCTGCTGCGCCGGGAGGAACGAGCTCGACACCTGCAGCACCTGCGGCACCGAGCTCGAGATGTTCTGCGTCGCCGGATCGATCGGCAGGCCCTTCAGGTAGTAGCCGGAGCCGTTGACGAGGTAGCCGTTCTTGTCGAGTTCGAAGTCGCCGCGGCGGGTGTAGTAGTTGGCGCCGGAAAACAGGGTGTCGCCGTCGGACATGCCGATCGCCGGCTCGACGACGAAGAAACCGTTGCCGTTGATGGCCATGTTGGTCTCGGTCGAGGTACCCTTGATGTCGCCCTGGATGTTGTTGGTGGAGCGCGAGTAGCCGAGCACCGAGCCGGCCGTCTGCCGTTTCTGGGCGGCATCCGGGATCATGTCGACAAAGTCGGTGTCGATGCGCTTGAAGCCCGTCGTCTGGCTGTTGGCGATGTTGCCCGAGATGTTCTCGAGCGCGAAGGATTGGGCGCGAAGCCCCGTAACTGCGGTCGAAAGAGCGCCGTAGATGCCCATGATATGCTCCAGTACCCCCAATCAGCGTGCGGACACGCGGGTTCAGGTAGAGCAATGCAAGGGCAGTGCCAGAGTCTCATGATATTGATTTTGCTGCGATTTTTGGTTCGACGTTAGTGTCTTGGACTGAGGAACGGCAAAAGAGTCCATGCCGGTCGGCAGGAATTGCCGCCCGTCCGCGCGGGAAATGGAGCCATCCGCGAAGATATTTGTCCCCCTCGCTCCAGCCCGTGCGATTCTCCCCCTCGTCCGCTGCACCGAAGCGAGATCATGACGAGTGGTTGGTGCGGGGGAGGTTGGGTGGGGTGGCAGTCGTGCTGCCCCAGGCTCAAAGCACGCGCGGCATGGTCCGGTTCGCCGGATGAGCCGCTGTCAA
>NZ_JAFKHE010000011.1 GCF_017307495.1 Devosia sp.
CGCCGCTGCCGCCCAGAACCTCAGGAAACTCGCAAAGCTCCTTCCGAACGGGCCACAGATCAGGGCCGCATGAGAAGGCGAGCCTCGATCGGCCAGATCCGCCGCCCGGCAGCAGCGCTCAAATGGCCGACTTTTTCAACGATATCGGCCAAATTGCGACAGACGTGGCCCACTGCGGTTCTCGCAGACAACCGAAGTCGGTGCTACCGACACCGAGAACGGCCGCGAGAAGACGCTAGTTCTTCTGAGTTTTGGCCCGGCGATAGAGAGCGAGTCCGGCGCTATCGCCCGGAAACTCCGCCGATTTCGGCGAGGACCGCTGCAAATTTCTGAGGTTGATAACTAGCTGGCGGTGGTCGCAGGCCCCTCCGAACCGTTCTCCCTCCAGTTCGAATAAACTCAGCAGGTGGTCGCCGCACGGCTGCTGGGTAGCAGTTTCCTGTTTCTCTGTTCTTCTCGAAAATATCAGGTGGTCGGGATCCCCGGTCCGTGAACGGACGAAATGCGACAGGCCGCCGATTCCAGCGGGGAAATGTCCATTCACGTTGCCATTGAGCGGGTCAGGCGCCCGAAATCTTGGCGGCTTTCGTTCGAGGCCGGCCTTGCTGGCCCGTCACGCTTTGGCTCTTGGCGGGATCCGATTGCCGTTGTGCGGGATACGATTGCTGTTTGGCGGGATGACGTTGCCGCTGAGCGGAACGGGATTGAGCGACGGCGATCTCGCGCCGTCCGCCCGCGGGATTGGATTGCAACGAGCCGGGATCGAATTGCCGTTCCCTGCAGCGGCGCTGCAGCTTGCCGCAAGGCCCGATCGGGCGGTGTCTGGCGGCGCGCTGAGGTGCAACTGATTCGCTGAATTTGTGCTCATCTTGCGAGGTGGGTACGCACCAGCGTTGTTCTTTAAAGCGACCGAATGATCTTTTTGAAGGAAATCTGAAACCGGGACTCGTTTCAAGCGGCATTCAAATGTCAATAAAACATTGCCGGCTAATTAGAGTTCATGGTCGACCGCTAAATCGCTGGCCATTTGACTTTCTCCTTGCCCGCCGCGGCGTTCTCGTTCTGCCTATGTACTCAATGCGGCAGAGCAAGGAGCGCCCTGTGACATCGGCAAGCCCGAGTATCGAGATGACGGCGGTGACCTCGCTGCGCCCCTATCCGGGCAATGCGCGGCGCCATTCGCGCAAGCAGGTTCAGCAGATTGCTGCCAGCATCCAGCGCTTTGGTTTCACCAACCCGGTGCTGATCAGTGACAAGCGCGAAATCATTGCCGGCCATGGCCGTGTGCTGGCGGCCAAGGAGCTCGGCCTCACCGAGGTGCCGACGCTTCGCCTCTCCCATCTCAGTGACGAGGAGCGAAGGGCCTATGTGCTCGCAGACAACAAGCTCGCTCTCAATGCCGGCTGGGATACCGAGCTGCTCGCGATCGAGCTTGGCGCGTTGATCGAGCTGGACTTCGATGTCTCGTTGACCGGCTTCTCGATCGCCGAGATCGATTTTACCCTTGAACAGGCCCGCGAAGCCAAGACCGACGCTATTCCTTCGGCAGATATTATCCCGCCGGTGACGACTTCTCCGGTCACGCAGAAAGGCGAGCTCTGGCTGCTGGGGCGTCACCAGTTGCTCTGCGGCGATGCGCGCACGCGGTCCGATGTCGAGCGTCTGCTCGGCGGTCGCCGGGCCGATCTCCTGTTCACCGATCCACCCTACAACGTTCCGATCGACGGTCATGTCGGGGGTCTCGGTGCCATCCGTCATCGCGAGTTTGCGATGGCGGCCGGGGAGATGACGCCGGCCGAGTTCACGCAGTTCCTCGCGACCACGCTCTCGCACGCCGCTGCCGTCTGCAAGGACGGTGCGATCGCCTTCGTCTGCATGGACTGGCGCCATATGCGCGAGCTGCTCGATGCGGGGCAGACGGCATTCAGCGAGCTGAAGAACCTTTGCGTCTGGAACAAGAGCAATGGCGGCATGGGCAGCTTCTACCGCTCGAAGCATGAGCTCATCTTCGCGTTCAAGGTCGGCACCGCCCCGCACACCAACAACTTTGGCCTGGGTGAGACCGGACGCTACCGCACCAATGTCTGGGACTATCCCGGGATCAGCAGCGTCGGTGCCGCGCGGATGGACGAGCTTGCCATGCATCCGACGGTCAAGCCGGCCGCGCTCGTCGCCGACGCAATCAAGGACTGCACCCGTCGTGGCGAGATCGTGCTCGATGTCTTCGGCGGCTCCGGCACCACGCTGATCGCCGCCGAGACCTGCGGACGCGAAGCGCGCCTCGCCGAGCGTGAACAGGTCAGCGAGCGCTACGTGGCGCAACTGCTTCCACTGGCGTTTCTCAAGCCAGATTTGGTCGACGGCTGCGCAACTGCTGCGCTCGAGCTATCGATTACGGCGCCAGATCTCGCCAAGGGAGTGACGTTTCCGGCGGCCTGGGAAACGCAGGTAGCTCAATTTGTCGCCACCTAAACACCAGGTCCCAGCGAACGGCATTACTCGGCGTCGTACATCAGCTCTTCTGCGCCATTGGACTAAGCCGCTCTCGCGGCAGGGCGCTGCGGCGTGTTCATCGCTGAGATTTCGCCTGTGAGGCGCTGCATCCGAGGATTTCGTGATCGTTTCCCGTGATCCTTGGAGGTCTCCATGATCGATGCCGTCACCGTCAGCCCGCTGCGTCAGCGGATGATCGAGGACATGCCCATCCGCCGGTTTGGCGAGCACGGAGCGCGACTACGTGCGGCAGGTCCGCGCGTTCACGACCTTCCTCGGCTTGCCCCCGGATCGGGCCGAGCCGGAGGATCTGCGTCGCTACCAGCTTCACCTGGCTTCGCTCGGCGTCAGCTACGCCCGGATGAACCTGGCCTGCACGGCGCTGCGGTTCTTCTTCCACGTCACGCTGGGCCGGACCGGCTTCGGTGACCGCATGGCGCGGATCCCGACGCCGGAGCGCTTGCCGGTGGTGCTGGACACGCAGGAGGTGGCGCTGCTGCTGGCGTATGCTCGGAGCCTGAAGGACCGCGCCGCGCTCAGCATCGCCTATGGCTGCGGCCCGCGCGTGTCGGAGATCGCCAACCTCAAGGTCACCGACATCGACAGCGCGCGCATGCTGATCCGGGTCGAGCAGGGCATACATCGAGACGATCTTGTCGTCGAAGCCGGGAAAGCGGCGCTGATACTTGGCGATGAGCTGCGGATCGAACGTCGCCTCCCGATCGCGCCGAATCTCCAGTTCGATCCGGCCGGTCTCGGTCGTCACCGTCTTGCGACCGTAGCCGTTGCGGCTGTTACCGGCCTCGTCGCCTGCCAGATGGTGATCCATCCCGGCGTTCAGGGCCCGCTCGGCGAACGCCTTCTTCAGATCGTCGAGCAGCCCGTTCGGGTCGAAGGCGGTCTTGGGGTCGGCGCAGCACAAAAGCTGGTCCAGAAGCGCGTCAGGAAGGCGGGAGGCTTTGCGTCGTGCCATCGGTAACCTCCATCGGGTCCAGTATGGCCGCCCTCACACGGAAATCCTGACAGTCCCGGCGTCCCTCATGGGCACTGGAAGACCACGACCTTCGCCGGAGCTTTGCGTCTCGGCGGCATGACCGCCCCGTTCGTCTACGACGGCGCCATGAACGGCATCGTCTCCTGGCTTATGTCGAGCAGGTGCTGGTGCCGATACTGAGGCCCGGCGATATCGTCATCATGGACAACCTGCCCGCCCACAAGCCGGCCGGCGTCCGCGAAGCGATCGAGCGCGCCGGCGCGACCCTCGCGTTCCTGCCGCCCTACAGTCCAGACATGAACCCGATCGAAAACGCCTTCGCAAAGCTCAAGGCCATGCTCGGAGCCAGAGCAGAGCGCTCGATCCCCGCACTCTGGGATTCCGTCGGAACGATCGTCGATCTCTTCTCACCGACCGAATGCGCAAACTACTTCAAAGCCGCAGGCTATGAACCCGATTAAACCGGAAACGCTCTAGGTAGAGGGCTACACTCGATCTGACGTAAAGCGACACTTAGCTTTCGCGGCCGACAGCGGTTGCAGAAAAAGCAAAAGCGTGCATTATCACTAAAGTGAAACAGAATCCGGGCGATTACGTTGGCGCGATTTTCTGGTGTCGCTATAGTATCTATTTTGGTCGCTTCGTGTCATGTTAGTCAAGATGCGGCTCAAGTATCTCTGCTCACCCCACAAGACTCACTGCAGAGGGGAATTGCTGAGGCATGCAAATTTAAGCCGACCGTAGAAACGGCGGGAAAATTAATCGCTGCTTTCGGCGGCCCTGCGGTGTTTGCTTCGGTCGTGAGTTCTATAATTAGCGGGGTTTGTGATTTGAAAACTGCACAAGCCGATCGCGGGGCTAGGCTTCCATCCGGTCAAGAAATCTTACTCGGAAAGATCCGGAACGTCGATGTTGTCGGAGAGATTGTTCGATGAGCTGGGTTTTTCGTAAATCTACCCGGTACTCTGTCATTATGGGTGGTAGTTTGGCTATCGTGGGGTCATTTATTTTGGCATCCCTTGCCCACGGGCAAGCGGGCGCGCTAGTGCATCCTGATCTAGGAAAGCAGGATGCGGTTGAAATCAAAGAGGATTTCCTTATTGAGGCGACCGAAAACAAGGCGATCATAAGTTTAAAGAATGTCTGGCCTAGATCCGGCGATAAATTCAGAATACGTGTCTGTTGGGAGAATCCTGCGGACCAGCATCAGAGGCAGCGCGAAATTACGCGAATTGCTGTAGAGAACACTTGGCAGCTAATGTCATCAATCGAATTCCTAGGCTGGGATAGGTGCGATCAAAAGCCGCAAAGTGAGATTAGGATTCGCGTTGGCGACGAGTGGCCGAGAAGTGGCGTTGGTTGGCAGAGAGGGGCGGAGCCCACGCGAATGTATCTGAATTTTGACTTCAATGCACCATCTCAATGGACTTTCTGTCGATCGACAGCTGCGGCCTGCATCCAAAAACTCGCGGTTCATGAATTCGGTCATGCCTTGGGATTCGTGCATGAGCAAGAACGGAACGATACGCCAGATGATTGCATCAAGCTCGTAGGCGATCAGAAGCTTCCGGACATGAAAGGGTTCACGACCGCTGGCACCAAATACGATCCCGACAGCGTTATGAATTATTGCAACCCTGTTTGGAATAACGCCGGCCACCTGAGCCGCCTGGATGTGCTGGCGCTTCAGCGAGTTTACGATAAGCCAAAATAGTAGGTGATGAAAATGAGGGCGGTCGCACTTTGCTTTCTTTTGGTTTTCTCCTGCGGCGCCGAGTCTGCGGTCGCCAATCCGCATGAGCGTATAGCAAGCAGTCTGATTGTCATTCGAGCTGAGGGCAAGGATAAGACCGGAAGAACTTTGGAGGCATATGGAACGGGCTTTATTATCTCCACTGGCGGGTTTGCCGTATCCGCCGATCATGTCAAGACGGACCTGATGAAGGAAGGCGTGCCCGAGTCCGACATAAAATTGTTTGCGCGCTATCAAGATGTTACAGCTAGCGAACAAGAAGTAAAGGAAGCCGGATCTGGAGCCGACGATATCATTATTTTGAAATTGAATCGACGGGCGTCGGGATACTCTCCGGTTAAGCTAATGTGCACTTTTGGCGAATCGCACGCATCGGGCCCAGTGTATACATCCGGTTTTCATAATGCCTGTATAGAGTATAATTCATCAAAAATTTGTATAAAGAGTCAGGTTGTCTACACATCAAGTTCCGGAGAGATAACTTCATCTGATGCAATAGAATTTAATCGTTGGGCTACAAGTCTTAGTTTTAGCGGCGGGAACAGTGGGTCGCCAGTATATCGTGAAGACGGAACAGTAATTGGTGTTGCAAAGGGCACATTAAGATCTGGCGATAGAATCAATTATTTTACTCCTATTACGTTTGCTCGCTCGAGAATTGGCAACCTGCCAATTCAATCAGCCTGCTCCGCGGTGCGGGATGCGGTAGAAAGCGTCGTGAGGAGCGACTGCATAGCAGAAAATTTGGCATCCACGACAAAGCGGTCGTTCGAGATCAAGGACTCTGTTCGCGCCCCGGGAACGGGTCCTCAGACGACGAGCCGCGTCGAGTGGAAAGATGTTTGTTACCAAGCACCAAATGGCTGGGCCATCGACGGGCAAGTCGAGGTGATAAGGGGAGAGCCGAACGGTGGGCGCGGGTCGATAAGCGCCGTTACATATCAAGATGCTCCGAACTCGGGCCGCACAACCCGAGCGTGCGTGACCATCAAGGCCTGGAGCCAGGACCAGCCATTTGGTGCTGGAGGCTGGCAGGGGGTGACTTTAAGGGGACAGATCATTAAGCCGGTCCCAGACGAGCAAGATATTCAAGTCGCGGCAACACAGTGCAAAGTACAAAGGTAAGAGGTGTCAATGAATAGCCCCGAGTTTCGTGGACGCCGTCGGGCTACGTATTGTGCTGCCGTTCGAACTCGACGGGTGACAGCATCCCGTTCCTGACGTGCTTGCGCTTGGGGTTGTAGAACATCTCGATGTAGTCGAACACGTCCTGCCTTGCCTCTTCGCGCGTTCGGTAAGTCTTGCGGCGGATCCGCTCCCGCTTGAGCACATTGAAGAAGCTCTCTGCCACCGCGTTGTCGTGGCAGTTCCCGCGCCGGCTCATCGAGTGCTCAAGATTGTGGTGCTTCAGGAAGGCAGCCCAATCCATGCTGGTAAACTGGGAGCCCTGATCCGAGTGAACCAGGACCGTGGTCTTCGGCTTCCGTCGCCATACCGCCATGAGCAACGCCTGCAGCACGACGTCGGTGACCTGCCGGCTCTGCAGTGACCAACCAATGACGCGGCGGGAGAACAGGTCGATCACCACGGCCAGATAGGCGAAACGTAAGCGCCAAGGGGCCACCGCGTAGCGGTTCTGGCTCTGATCTGAGATTCTTCGTGCCGTTTGGAGTCGAAGGATCTGCTGATGGAAATTTCTATATCTACGCCTATGCCTGATGACAGAAATTGTCATGTGATCGAGGCTCTGGAG
>NZ_JAFKHE010000032.1 GCF_017307495.1 Devosia sp.
CGCGAGCTGTTGGCCGGCGGCGGGATCAAGCGGGCGGCGGTGGCGGGGTCGGGGATCTTCAAGGACCAGGCCTCGGACGCGACGATCCGAGCGCTGTTCTTTGCCGGCACGATCCGCAGCTGGCAGCTGATCCTGCCCGACTTCGGCACGGTCGAGGGGCCGTTCCAGATCGTGGCGCTGGAGTTTTCGGCCGACCATGCGGGGGAAGTGACGTTCGAGCTGGCGCTCGAGAGCGCGGGGCAACTCAGCTTCGTGGTGGCTTAGCCTCCCTCCCCCTTGAGGGGAGGGATTGAGGGTGGGGGTGGTGCGGTGATCACCGATGGACCCCCACCCCCCACCCGTCCCCTCAAGGGGAGGGGAGCACAAAGAGGAGACAATGCATGCCGAACATCCAGCGGGGTGAAATCTCGGCCGTGTTCGAGGGCGAGGAGCGGGTGCTGTGCCTGACGCTGGGCGCGCTGGCGGAACTCGAGGCGCGGCTTGGGGCCGGCGACCTGGTCGGATTGAGCGAGCGTTTCGCCGCCGGGCGGGTGTCGGCGCGGGACCTGACGGCGATCATCGGGGCGGGCCTGCGTGGTGGCGGCAATGCCGTGACCGACGACGACCTGGCGCGGATGTCGATCGAGGGCGGGTTGCGCGGGGCGGCGGAGATTGCGGCGCGGCTGTTGCGCGCGACCTTCGGAGAGGCGGCATGAGGGCCTTCCCGTGGGACGAGGCGATGCGCTTCGGCTTCGGCGTGCTGCGGCTCTCCAGCCGGGAGTTCTGGGGGCTGACGCCGCGCGAGCTGGCGGCGGCGTTCGAGGCGCGGGCCGGGCGGGCGCGTGGTGTTGCGCCGGGGCGCGAGGTGCTGGGGCGGCTGATGGCGGCGTTCCCTGACGAGGTGAAGTGATGGCGGATCCGTTTGGCGACAGCCTTTCGGGGCTGGGCGATGTGTCGGCCGAGCTCGAGCGCATCGGCGACCTGGCGGATGGCGTCGGCAAGGCGCTGAGCCGGGCCTTTCGCGGCGCGGTCCTCGACAGCCGATCGCTGAAATCGGTGCTGGGCGAGGTGGCGGCGAGCTTTGCCGACATCGCGCTGAAGGCGGCGTTCCAGCCGATCGGGTCGCTGGTGAGCGGCGCGATCGAAAGCCTGTTCACCGCCACCAACCCGAGCGTCACCGCCTTTGCCAAGGGCGGCGTGCTGCAGAGCCCGACCTGGTTCGGGCTGGGGCAGGGACTTGGGCTGGCGGGGGAGGCGGGAGCCGAGGCGGTGCTGCCGCTGGCGCGCGGCCCGGACGGGCGGCTGGGTGTCGCGGCCGGCGCCGGGGCGGTGAACGTGACCTTCAACGTGACGGCGACCGATGCCCGGAGCTTTGCCGCGAGCGAAGCGGAGGTGTCGGCAATGCTGCTGCGGGCGGTGCGGCGGGGGACGCGGGGGAGCTAGAGCCGGTGTGGGCGGCAACCCCCACCCACCGGCTCTTTCGCCTCCCTCCCCCTTGAGGGGAGGGATTGAGGGGGGGTGGTTCGGTGAGCGCCGAAAGACCCCCACCCCCGGCCCCTCCCCTCAGGGGGGAGGGGTACCGACTGACAGACTTCGGTTCACGCCCCCTCCACCGCCTTCGGGGTGGTTCGGTGAGCGCCGATGGACCCCCACCCCCGGCCCCTCCCCTCAAGGGGGAGGGGAGCAACTCCAAGCACACGGAATATCAGATGACCTTCCATCCCATCCGCTTTCCCCTCGACATCTCGCTCGGCGCTCGCGGCGGCCCCGAGCGCGCGACGGACATCGTGACGCTCGCCTCCGGCCGCGAGGAGCGCAACAGCCGGTGGTTGCATTCGCGGCGGCGGTACAATGCCGGGTATGGCGTGAAATCGCGGGCCGACATGGCGGCGGTGCTGGCGTTTTTCGAGGAGCGGCGCGGGCGGTTCCATTCGTTCCTGTGGCGCGACGGGCTCGACTGGTCATCGAACGGGACCGATGCGCCGACGGCGCTGGACCAGGTGATCGGGACCGGCGATGGCGCGACGGTTTCGTTTGCGCTGACAAAGCACTACGGGACGGCGTTCGACCCGTATCTCAGACCCATCACCAAGCCCGTCGCGGGTACGGTGGTGATGGCGGTGGCGGGTTCGGGGATGCCCGCCACCGACTTTTCCGTCGATGCGCTGACCGGGGTGGTGACTTTCGACGTGGCGCCGGCGCTTGGCGCGGCGGTGACGGCGGGGTTCCTGTTCGACGTGCCGGTGCGCTTCGACATCGACCGGCTGGACGTGGAACTGACGAGCTTCGACGCTGCCGAGGTGCCATCCATCCCGCTGATCGAGGTGCGCGAATGAGGGTTCTGGAGGCGGGGTTCGCGAGCCATGTCGCGAGCGGCGCGACGACGCTGGCGACGTGCTGGCGGATCGAGCGGGCCGACGGGCTGGTGCTGGGGTTCACCGACCATGACGCGGGCCTGAGCTTCGGCGGCACCGACTACGTGCCGGCGCATGGGCTCGATGGCGGGGAACGCGTCGGCAAGCTCGGGGCGAGCGTGGACACGACCGAGGTGGTGGGCGTGCTGCATTCGGACGCGATCGCCGAGGACGACATCCTGCTCGGGCGCTTCGACGGGGCGGAGGTGGCGACCTGGCGGGTGAACTGGCGCGACACGAGCCAGCGCCTGCTGGTGAGCCGGACGACGATCGGCGAGATCGTGCGCGAGGAAGGGGTGTTCCGCGCCGAACTGCGCTCGGGGCAGCAGGCGATCAACCAGCCGCAGGGGCGGATCTGGCAGGCGCTGTGCGATGCGGAACTGGGGGACGCGCGCTGTGGGGTGGAACTCGAGGATCCGGCGTTTCGCGCCGAGGCGACGGTGGTTGGAGTGCGGGACCGGTTCCGCGTGGCGGTGTCCGGGATCGACGGGTTCGAGGCGGGCTGGTTCGCGTTCGGCATGGCGGCGTGGGGTGCCGGCAAGCGAGCCGGACTGCGCGATCGCGTGGTGACGCACGAGCGGCTGGGCGGGGTGGATGTGCTCGGCTTCGGCTCGGCGGTGGGGGACTGGGTGGAAGCGGGCGACGCGCTGGTGCTGACGGCAGGGTGCGACCGGCGGTTTGCGACCCGCCGCGAGCGGTTCGGCAATGCCGTGAACTTCCGCGGCTTTCCGCATATTCCGGGCAACGACTACGTGCTGCGCTACCCCAAGTCCGGCGCCGAACTCGACGGGCGGAAGCTGGTCGGATGAGCGCGGAGATCGTTGCGGCGGCGCGGGGCTGGGTGGGGACACCCTACCGGCACCGCGCGGCCCTGCGCGGCGTCGGCTGCGATTGCCTGGGGCTGCTGGTGGGGGTGTGGCGCGAGGTGACGGGGGCGGAGCCGCCGCTGCTGCCGAACTATCGGGCCGAGTGGCGGGACCTTTCACACGCAGCGGAACTGCAGGGATTGGCGGAGCGGTGGCTGGTGCCGGGGGTACCGGGGCCGGGGGCCGTGCTGCTGTTCCGGATGGGCGCGGCGGCGCTGCCGCGGCATTGCGGGATCATGGTGACGGACGGGCGGTTCGTGCACGCGCAGGAGCGGCTGGGCGTGGTCGAGGGCGCGCTGAGCGAGGGCTGGCGGAAGCGGGTGGCTGGGGTGTGGGAGTTTCCGGAATCCGACCCTGAAACAATCCACCGTCATCCCCGGGCTTGACCCGGGGACCCACGGGGTGTCGCGGCATCGCTGTGTCCGCGGATCAAGTCCGCGGATGACGACTGAGGGAGTGGTGCGCTTGGCGCCCCTCACCCTGGCCCTCTCCCCGGAGGGGCGAGGGGACGATGTGGCTCGTCTGGTGAGCGACTACAGACACTGAGTTTGCGGCTCTAACGCCCCCTCGCCCCTCTGGGGAGAGGGTTGGGGTGTCGGGGTTGCCGGAACGCCTCCCTCCCCCTTGAGGGGAGGGATCGAGGGAGGGGGTGGTGCGGTGATCACCGATGGACCCCCACCCCCACCCCCTCCCCTCAAGGGGGAGGGGAGCAGACCATTGCGAGGAAGGACACATGGCAACACTGGCACTATCGGTGGCCGGGCAGTTCGTCGGCGCGGCGGTTGGCGGGGCGATCGGGGCGACCATCGGGCGGGCGCTGGGGGCGCTGGCCGGGTCGGTGGTGGACCAGGCGCTGTTCGGCGAGAAGCCGGCGGCGAGGACTGGCGCGGATATCCGCATTTCCGGGTCGTCGGAGGGCGGGGCGGTGCCGCGGCTCTATGGCTGGAGCCGGCTGAGCGGCAACATCATCTGGGCCACGGAACTGGAGCGGCTGAAGAGCGAGGAGTCCGGGGCCAAGGGCACGCAGCAGGCCGAGGACGAGGAGATCGTCGCGAGCTTTGCCATCGGGCTGTGCGAGGGCGAGGTGAGCCGGCTGGGGCGGATCTGGGCCGACGGGCAGCTGCTCGAGACGGAGGGGCTGAACCTGCGCTTTTATCGCGGCACCGAGTCGCAGGAGGCGGACAGCCTGATCGAGGCGAGGCAGGGGGCGGGCGCGGCGCCGGCCTACCGCGGGCTCTGCTACCTGGTGTTCGAGCGGTTGCCGCTCGGCGAGTTTGGCAACCGCATCCCCAACATCACGGTGGAGCTCTGCCGCGTGGTCGGCGAGCTCGAGCCGCTGATCCGCTCGGTGACGCTGATCCCCGGGGCGACCGAGTTCGGCTACGACCCGGTGGCGCGGGTGCGGGTGGTGGGGCGGGGCTCGGCCGAGCGCGAGAACGCGCATGCTTCGGCGCTGACCAGCGACTGGATGCTGTCGCTCGACGAGCTGCAGGACCTGTGCCCCAACCTCGAGCACGTGGCGCTGGTGGTGAGCTGGTTCGGCGACGACCTGCGCGCCGGAGAATGCGCGGTGCGGCCGAAGGTGGAGGCGGCGTCCCGCGCGGTGAAGGGGGCGGAGTGGGGCGTGGCCGGGTTGTCGCGCGCCGCGGCCGCGGTGGTGTCGATGCATGAGGGCGGGCCGGCCTATGGCGGCACACCATCGGACGCGGCGGTGCGGGCGGCGATTGCCGATTTGAAGGCGCGCGGGCTCGGGGTGACGCTCTATCCGATGCTGCTGATGGACATTCCGGCGGACAATGCGATGGGGCAGCCGGCCTATCCCTGGCGCGGGCGGATTGCGCCGGTGGCGGCTGCAGCGGCGGAGGTCGCGGCGTTCGTCGGCGGAACGGAGGACTGGGGCTATCGGCGCTTCGTGCGGCACTACGCGACGCTGGCCGAAGAGGCGGGCGCCGATGCGCTGGTGCTCGGCTCGGAACTGGTGGGGCTGACCGCGGCGCGGGCGGCGGGCGGGTTTCCGTTCGTTACTGCGCTGGTGACGCTCGCGGCAGAGGCCAAGGCGCTCGCGCCGTCGGTGGACCTGACCTATGCGGCGGACTGGAGCGAGTATCACGGGTTCCAGCCGCCGGACGCGCCCGGGGACAAGTGGTTCCATCTCGATCCGCTCTGGGCTTCGCCCGATATCGCGGCGGTGGGAATCGACAACTACATGCCGATCGCCGACTGGCGCGACGGCGAGGACGGGCCGGACGCGGCGGCCGACGGACCGTATGGGCTCGGCTACCTCGAGGCGGGAATCGACGGCGGCGAAGGGTTCGACTGGTATTACGCCTCGGACGCTGACCGGCTGGCGGGGGCGCGCACGCCGATCAGCGACGGGGCGCATGGCGAGCCCTGGGTGTGGCGGTTCAAGGATATCGCCGGCTGGTGGGCCAGTGCGCACCACGACCGGGTGGGTGGGGTGCGCTCGGCGTCGCCGACGGCCTGGGTGCCGGGGATGAAGCCGGTGTGGTTCACCGAGCTTGGCTGCGGCGCGGTGGACAAGGGGGCGAACCAGCCGAACGTGTTTCCGGACGGCAAGTCGTCGGAGGACGGGCGGCCGTATTTCTCGTCCGGGGCGCCGGATGGGTTGATGCAGCGGCAGTTCCTGCGCGCGCACCTCGGCCATTGGGCGGGCGACCCGATGGTGGGGCGGATCTCGCTCTGGACCTGGGATGCGCGGCCCTATCCGGCCTTTCCGTCGGACACGACGACCTGGGCCGACGCGCAGAACCATGCCGCAGGACATTGGCTGACCGGACGGCTCGGCGCGCTGGCGCCGGATGAACTTTCTCGCGCGGTGGCGGCGGATTTCGGCGTGGAGCTGGGGGCGGCGGATGTGGCGGGGACATTGGTGCAGGGCATGGCGATCGAAGGCGTGGTGAGCTGGCGCGATGCGACGGCTTCGGCGCTGGCTGCGGCCGGATTGTCGGTGCGCGACGGGGCCGAGGGGCTGGAACTGGTGCGACCGGAACTGGCGGCGGCGGTGACGGTGTCGAGGGACGAGCTGGTGAAGGAGGAGGGGCCGTTGGCGTCAAGGCGGCGGCCTGATCCGTCCGAGACGGTGGCGCGGCTGGCGGTGGGGTTTGTCGATCGCGAGCGGGAATACCTGGCGGGCACGGTGACCGCAATGCGGCCGGAGGGGGCGGCGGTTTCGGGCGAAAATACCGGGCTGGTGCTCGATGCGGCCTCGGCGCGGGGCGCGGCCGAGCAGCTGCTGCGGGCGCGGGGGACGGAGCGGGATACGCTGGAGTTCACGCTGCCGCCATCCTTCGCGGCGCTCGAGGTGGGCGACGTGGTCACCGTCGCGGGCGAAGGCGAGGGGCCGTTCGAGATTGCCGAGATCCGCGATGGACTGGCGCGCAAGGTGACGGCGAAGGCTCTGGCGCCGGTGCTGAAGGCGGCGGTGCTGTCCGACCGGCCGGCGCGGGTGGCGCCGGGGCCGGCGCCGGTGGCCGAACCGGTGGTGATCGTGGCGCACCTGCCGGGCGATCCGGCGACGCCCGGGCAATCGCAACTGCTGCTCGCGGCCTATGCCAGCCCGTGGCCGGGCGAGGTGGAGGTGCATCTGGCAACGACCGGGGGTGCGGCTGGCGCGACTGTCGCGGGCGGCGGCGATCGGGGAACTGGTGACGCCGCTCACGGCTGGGCCGGTGCATGTGCGGGATCGGCGCAGCGTCGAGATCGAGCTGAGCGGCGGCCACCTGGCGCCGGTGGATTTCGCGGCGGCGCTGGCCGGGGCCAACCGGATGGCGGTCGAGACCGACGCGGGCGAATGGGAGGTGATCGGCTTTGCCGGTGCCGAACTGGTGTCGCCGGGGCGGTATCGGCTGACGGAGCTGCTGCGCGGACTGGGCGGCACCGATGTCGCCATGGGGGCGGCGGCGGCGGGCAACCGGCTGGTGGTGCTCGACGGCAATGTGACGGCGGTGCCGGTGGAAGCGGATTGGCTCGGGGGCGAGCTAGACTTGCGGGCGTTTGCCGGGCGGCACGATGGCGCCGGGGCGGCGGTGACGGCGACGCTGTCGCTCGCGCCGGTGCTGCCGCTGCCGCCGGTGCATCTCAGGGCCGTGCGTGGGGCGGGGGGCGATGTCGCGCTCGGCTGGGTGCGGCGGAGCCGGGCCGATGCCGGGTCATGGGCGGTGGCGGAAGTGCCGCTCGAGCATGTGCCGGAGGCCTATCGCGTGACGATCTACGACGGTGCGGATGCGGTGCGGACGATCGAAGTCTCGACGCCCGCCGCGACCTATGCCGCCGCCGCGCAGGTCGCCGATTTCGGCACGCTGCCGGCGGCGTTCGATTTCACCGTCGCGCAACTGAGCCCGGTGTTCGGCGCCGGACACGCGGGGGCCGCGAGCTTCCATGCGTAAGACCATCTTAGACGGCCTCGGCGAGGCCATCGCCCGCCAGAAGCTCAGGCTCCTGGTGGGCATCTTCACATCCAACCTACGGAGAACTCTCGTGAATCTCGGAATCCTGAACGGCTTCAAGACCTACATCGTCGCCGCGGCCATGGTGCTGGCCGCGCTCAGCCAGCTGGTCGGCGTCGACCCGCCCAGCTTCGACGGGCAATCGGCGGGGCAGTTGCTGATGGAGGGGCTGGCGATCCTGTTTCTGCGGAAGGGCGTGAAGGCTGGCTGACTGCGTGCCGGCGCCGCGTCTCAACGACTGCCAGCGGAGCTAATGGTCGCAGTGTTTCTCGGCGGCTGGGTATGCGCCGCCTAATTCGGGTCGATGGCTTAGCCAGTCCGACCTCGTCGCTCATACTACCCGGGTAACCCAAAACCCAGGTTCTTTCGTCGCACTGGCAGAGTGTGGGCGTTCTCTGCACCAACCTGATAGAGCCGCGACATCGTCAGGCTAAGGTCCTTGTTCAATCTCGGATCGAAAAAGTTTATCCGCACGCTCACATTCTCAGGAACGCTGCCAGTCGGCGGGAGGACAACCGGGAGCGATATGTCCCGGCTCATGTGGCCGGTCGGCTCAACTATTAGCTCGTCGGATTGTACAAGATTGCGGTCGCCCAAGAAGTAAAACCCGTTAGTTGGGTCGTCGTTCTCGGTGCGCTGGAATCGCATATTTTCAATTGAAACGAACACGTCGCGTACGAGAAGTGGGTACCTTCGACGGTTCCAAAACTCGAAGCCAAAACTCAGGTAGCTGAAGGTCGGACTATGGTGAACCGTCAGGTGCTCGCTGTAGCGCAGAAAGAGGACTGGACCCCATCCAAAATTCTGCCGCCTAGCCAAAAAGAACTGAATCGTTGCAACGAAGACGCTAGCCACCGTTAGTACGCTGTAGGCTGCGAACTGGGCTACGGGCGCATAGTCCTTCAGCCAATCGATCGAGTTCATCTGCCCCCAGCAACCAAGACTCATGGCGGGAATGGTACCCTGTGTTGGTGAATCGAGCAAAGGAGCCATGCTGAGGCAGGTCATCGCTTGTCTCACCCGTGTAGTTACGGGTTGAACGGAAGCCGTCACCAGTGACGCCCGCGCCTTGGCGCTACTCAAGCCAGGTCGTCCAGCGACACCCCCAGCGCGCCAGCCAGCTTCTTCAACGTGTCGATAGACCCCCGCTTCGTACCGGACTCGATATTGGCGATCTGCACGCGGTTGACCCCGGAGGCCTCGCTGAGTGCGGCCTGGGTCAAGCCGCGAAAGTCCCGGTACACTCGCACGGGGTTTTCGCCGGCAATCAGCCGGTTGGCGAAGTCGGCGGGGATCAGCTCGTCAGCGCCCGAGGCAAGGGCAGCCTTGGCGCGGTCGTAGGCGGCGATGTCCGCCAGGTCCTCAGCGGCCTCAAGCAGACGCTCGTACTCCGCCCTGGGGATGGTCACCATCTCGTTCATCTTGAGTCTCCTTCAGTCGTAGATTCTGCCGCGCGGCCCGATCTCCAGCACGGCCAGCACGACGCCGTCTTCCATGATGACGCGCCAGTCTCCAACCCGCAGGCGGATGCCGGACCGGCCCTGCAACGCCTTGACGTTGTTGGCCTGCGAGGCAGGGTCGGTGGCGTATGCTTCGATCTTCGCCTTGATCCTCTCGGCCGTGTTGGCAGGCATCTTTCTAAGTGCCTTCAGCGCGTCCCTGGTGTAGGCGATCTGCTTCATCGGCAAAATGTAGCGGATGGCTACAGAGTGCGCAATGGGTGGGGGCGCCTACCCCATTCATCCCCCATTCATCCCCCCGCCCGCATAACGCTGGCATGAACAACTTTGCATCGACAGTGCTGGCCGGCGTCTTGGCGCTGGGGCTGGGGGTGGGGTTTGCCGCGCCGGCCCTGGCGGAGGAGTGCTTGAGCAAGCGCGAGATCCAGCAGAAAATCGACAGCGGGGAACTGGTGCAGTTGAGCCAGGCGCTGGCGCAGTCGGGCGTCGACGGCAAGATCATCTCGTCGCAGGCCAAGGTGTGCCTGGTTGGCGGCCAGTGGGAATGGCAGGTCAACGTGATGGATGCATATGGCGAAAGCAAACCTGTGAGCTTGCCGGCCCAGTAGGGCCTCACGTAGAATCCGTGCTTGACCGTCCGCGCGCAGGGCCGGCTCAGCCGGGCGCGGGGTGCGGTCGTGGCGGCTTCCGCGTATCCCCGTTTCGCTGAAACGTCGATATGCTCCAGGTCTTTGAATTGTCGCGCTTTCGAACCGGAAAAGTCTGCAACTTTTCCTGAAAGCGCTCTGAAGGGGACGTTCGAATGCGCATTCTCGTCGTGGAAGACGACACCAATCTCAACCGCCAGCTGAAAGAGGCGCTGACCGAGGCCGGCTATGTCGTCGACGTCGCCTTCGACGGCGAGGAAGGCCATTTCCTCGGCGACACCGAGCCTTACGACGCGGTGGTGCTCGATATCGGCCTGCCACAGATGGACGGGCTGTCGGTGCTCGAGGAATGGCGCCGCGGCGGCAAGAAGATGCCAGTGCTGCTGCTCACCGCCCGCGATCGCTGGAGCGACAAGGTGCAGGGGATCGACGCCGGCGCAGACGACTACGTCGCCAAGCCCTTCCATATGGAGGAGGTGCTGGCCCGCGTCCGCGCGCTGGTGCGCCGCGCCGCCGGGCAGGCCAGCAACGAGATCGTCGCTGGCTCCGTGCGGCTCGATGTGAAGGCGGGGAAGGTCACCGTCGACGGCCACGCCATCAAGCTGACCAGCCACGAATTGCGGCTGCTGAGCTACCTGATGCACCACAAGGGCAAGGTGATTTCGCGCACCGAGCTGACCGAACACCTTTATGATCAGGACTTCGACCGCGATTCCAACACGATCGAGGTGTTCGTCGGGCGGCTCAGGAAGAAGCTGCCGGATGATTGCATCCAGACCGTGCGCGGGCTGGGTTATCAGATCGCCGAGGACTGAGGGGGCGGACATTCCGACTGGACGGCTTCGGTTCTCCTGCCTTCTCCCCTTGCGGGAGAAGGTGCCCGAAGGGCGGATGAGGGGTTTCTCTCAACGCGCCGTGTCGTCCGTCGCATTGCGCCGGCCGCGCAGACTTCGTCTGCGAACCCCTCATCCGGCCTCCGGCCACCTTCTCCCGCAAGGGGAGAAGGCAGGTTGGAGCCCGCGGCGTGTCTAGGGTGAGCACCTCAATCATACAACGGGCGTCCGCTCTGTGGGAATCCGTCCGCGCCCGCCTCCGGCGCCGTCCGGTCGCCGATACACTGCATCCGCATCGCAAGCGCTCGATCGCGGCGTCGCTGTTCCTGCTCTCGGCCGGGTGGCTGGCGGTGGCGCTGGTGGCGACGGCGTTCCTGCTCACCGAGCTCTACCAGCGTGCGCTCGACAACAGCCTGGTCGAGACGCTGGAGTTCCACATCGAGACGCTGACCGACCTGAGCCTACTCGCCGACACGCCCAAGTCGGACCAGATCAAGGTGGCCGACCCGCGCTTCGACCGGACCGGTTCGGGCTGGTACTGGGCCATCCGCAACGACGATGGCGAGCTGCTCAATTTCTCCAATTCCTATGTTGGCATGGTGCTCGGGCCGCTGCCCGGGCCGTTCGATGCGACCAATACCAAGTCGGCGGTGCTGAGCGACCCGTTCGGCATCAAGATCCGCGTGGTCGAGCGGGCGGTGACGGTGAACGGGCTGCCGCTGCACATCATGGTGACCGGTTCGCTGGACGAGATCCTGTCGCTGGTCGAGGAGTTTCGCGGCCAGACGCTGATCGTGCTCGGCGCGGTGGCGATCATGCTGGCGGTGATGTCGACCATCGTGGCGCGCATCTCGCTCAGGCCGGTGGGGCAGTTGCGCCGCGAGGTGGAGCGGGTGCGCGAGGGCGAAGTGGCCTCGGTGACGGGCATCTACCCGGCCGAGATCGCGCCGCTCAGCGAGGAGATCAACGAGCTGCTGCGCTCCAATGCACAGATCGTCGAGCGGGCCCGCAACCAGGTGGGCAACCTCGCGCACGGGCTGAAGACGCCGATCGCCGTGCTGCGCAACGAGGCGAGCGCCGACCGCAAGAGTCCGCTGGCCGCCGTGGTTGCCACCGAGACCGAGAAGATGAGCCAGCTGGTGACCACCTATCTCGACCGGGCGCGGCTCGCGGCGCGCTCGGCCGTGGTCGGCAAGAAGGCCGACGCCACGCACGTGATGCTGCGGCTGACCCGCGTGATGCAGAAGCTCAACCCCAACATCACCATCGCTATGGTGCGCCCGGATGCTTCGCTTCCGTGGTTCCGGGGCGACGAGGGCGACCTCGAGGAGATGGCGGGGAACCTGCTCGACAATGCCTGCAAGTGGGCCAAGTCCGCGATCGGCGTCACCGTGGTGGCCGAGCGGCGCGACGGCACGACGAATCTGCTGATCAAGATCGACGACGACGGGCCGGGCCTTACCGAGGCAGAAGCCGAGAAGGCGTTGCAGCGCGGCGTCAGGCTGGACGAGAAGGCGCCCGGATCGGGTCTGGGGCTGGATATCGTGAAGGAACTGGTTGACGTTTACGGTGGCTCCCTGCAATTGAAGCGTTCGGTGCTGGGGGGCCTGCTCGCCGAATTGCGGCTACCTGCCGCAAAGGTCGCCGGCTTCCGCACTTTCGCCTCAATACGCAAGGAATAAGGCCACGGCCTTCCCGCTCGAGACCGACATGCAGCTGACCGTTCGCGCCCTTCCCGTCCTCGCCATGCTTCTGCTTGCCGGTTGCAGCTCGAGCCCGACGACCTCGAACCTGGCAACGGGTCCGACGCTGCCGCAGCCGAATTCGGCGCTGGCGGCCCAGCCGGCGCTCATGCCCGCGGCGCTGCCGACGACGACCGCCGTGCAGCCCTCGACCGTGGCGATGAACGATGTCACCTCCTTCGTCGACGGAACGATCGTCGCCCAGCTCAGCGCCAAGGACAAGTCCGAGGCAGCGAGCGCCCAGTTCAACGCCCTGACCTTCGGCCGGCCGGGGGCCCCGCGGGCCTGGAGCGGCGACAAGGGCGTCACCGGCTCGGTGACCGTGGGCCCGTATGTCCGGGTCAACAACATCGATTGCCGCGACTTCACCCACACGGTGACCATCGGCGGTGCACCCCATGCGCGCAAGGGCACGGCGTGCCGCGACGCAACCGGCAATTGGTCCGTCGCCGGCTGAAGCCGGAAAAACGTGATCGGGGCGCAAGCCACTGAATAGCCATTTGTTTACCGGTGAGGGCTAGGTTCGGGGACGACGCTGGCCCCTTCGCCCACCGGTTTTCATGAACGACAGTCCTGCCGCTGCCGCATCCAACGAGAGCGCGCTATCGCGCCGCCAGCGCCCGGCCCAGAGGCCGTTTCTCGGCCTGATCGATGCCGTGCTGGTGCCGGGCCGGCCAACCTTCGACTTCGACGGCGCCGTGGCCGAGGATCATGCCCGCGCTGTTTGGACCTGGATGGTGCGCGATGTCGCGCCGGACCTCGTCGATGCCAATGCCGACGATGCCGACCCGGCCGCGCGCGAGGCGCTTGACCGGCTCGTGCCCGAGCTGCTGCTGCGCGCCCGCAGCACCCTGGCCGAAGCCAGGGGCGAGGCGGAGCGCCGGCTGAGGATGCAGGTCGGGGGCGACGAGGTGTTCGACCGGCTGCCGGCCATCCTCCACGCCGTCAAGTGCCGCAGCCTGTTCGAGAAGGCGCGCGCCTTCGGCCGTGCGGTCAACGGCATGACCGACGACGCCGCGCTCGGGCTCGCCCTGCAGTCCATGCCGCTGCAGGACCAGGCGGTGACCGCCCTGCTGATGCAGGCGGCGCTCGGCCAGGTGCAGAGCCCCGGCCGGATGATGGGCGCCGTGATCCGCATCGCCGACTCGGCCACCGAACAGGCGGTGCAGCGCGCCGGCTTCGCCCCGCTGGTCGAGGCCATGCTGAGCCATGCGCAGGCGCAGATTCCGGCGCTGCAGCAGTTCGGCGCCTTCGCCGATATCGATCTCATCTGCCGCTCCGTCGATCGTTTCCACCGCCTGATGCGCGCCGTGACCGGCTTTGTCGAACTCGGGCGGGTGACGCGCTGGTCGACCATCGTCGCCGGGCTGACCACGACGGTGTCCGAGCTGATCGAGCCCAAGCTGCGCGATGTCGGGCCGAACGTGAACCTGGCGCTGCGCCGCCACTCCGGCACCGACCGGATCGACAGCGACCAGGTGTTGTCCGCGCTGAACGGCTGCTACGTGCTGGCGACGGTGCGCGACTGCCGGGAATCGCTGGCTCTCAATGCCTTGTTCGACCAGATCTGGAACCAGGTCGGGCAGGCGCTGGAAATCCACGTGCAGCGCAATCTCGAGCTGTTCCGGCAGAGCCCGTCCGACCGGGTGATCGGCGCGCGTCTCGACGCGGCGATCAAGATGGCCGAACTGCGCTTCAACCCGGACTATGCCGAAGTGCTGCGCCGCGCCCGCTACGGGGCGGAGCGCCGGGTGGGGTAGCTTGGCTCCCCTCCCCCGTGAGGGGAGGGGCTGGGGTGGGGGTCCATCGGTGATCACAGGACCACCCCCTCCCTCGCTCCCTCCCCTCAAGGGGGAGGGAAGCGCAGCCATCAGCTCTTCAGTCTCAGCCTCTCGACCAGCCGTGCCGCCACCGCCGTGCCGGCGTCGCGGACGAAGAGCTGCACCCCTTCGGGTGCCGAAGCCATCAGGGCGATGGCCCCGTTGGCGGGGGCCTTCGGCGCCGCGTAGGTGACGCCGATCGCCTTCAGCGGATCGGAGGCATGCGAGTTTTCGAAGACAAGGCAGCCGGGCTCGAAGGTGCGGGCGTCGGCCGCCGCGAGGGTCCAGACCTGCGGCCTGTCGCCGAACCGGCCGGTGAGGTAGGGAGGCGGAGCCGGGACATCGTCGCCGACGCCAGGATCAGGGGCAGGAACGCGCCAGCCACTGTCGGTGATCTCGCCGGCGAGGCCGCAGCGCTCGGCGGCGACCGGGCCGGCATCGCGCGGAGCCAGCGCGCCGATGTCCACGGCCGCGGCGATGTCGCCGAGGCCGAGCTGGATGGCGCGCGTGGCGATGCCCGAGACCCCGTGCCGGCTGGCGGCTGCGGCGCGCCGCGTGACCAGCGAACTTCCCCGGTCGAGATAGGTGTTGCCCCTGGCGTGCGGCCGGAACGGCGCGATCGAGGTGCGGGCGTCGGGCGTCTCGAAGGCTGCGTCGACGACATGGTCGACGACGGGCGGGGTGGACTTGCCGAGAGCCGCGAGGACGGCGGCCTTGCCGCTGGCGATGGCGGCGGTGGTCGAGCGCAGGCCCGCGGCGGCGCCGGCGAGGCTGACGGCAGGCAACGTGCCCTCGGGGGCGAGCCAGCCCTCGGCCTGGTTCCACTTCGCCTGACCGCCCGATCTCAGCCAGAGCCGGATATCGGGCTGCCAGCCGCCCGAGGCGACCAGCTGGTCAGTCTCGATGGCGGTCGAATCCTGGCTGATGGCGTCGATGTTGACGGCAAAGCCGACGCGCAGGCCGGGCTGGTTGCGCGCGAGCGGTTCGGCGTGGCTGGGCGCCAGCGCCGAGGCGAGCGTGATGCCGGTGGCCTTGGCGAAATCGACGAAACGCGACTGCGGCGCGAGGCGTGCATCGACGATGCGCTGCACCGCGACCCCAGCGTCGGCGGCATGCAGCGCAAGCCGGTAGGCGAAGCTGTGCGGCGTGGTGAACAGGGCGCGCCGGCCCGGCCACACGCCATGGCGCGTGGCGCGCTGGTAGGCGGCGAGGCCACCGACGATGCCGGGCGTCCGGTTGCCCGGGAACACCGGCAGGCGTTCGACGGCGCCGGTGGCAAGAACGACATGGCGCGCTTCGATCGCGAGGACGCGCGCCGCGGGACGGTTGCCCTCGATCCTGACCTGGTGCACGCGCACCGTGGTGCCAGCGATGGCGAAAGCCTCGGCACGGGTCAGCACGGTTACGGCTGGTCCGAGTCTGCCGGAGAGCGCTGCTATGGTCGCCTCGGGTGGCGCCTCGTTGTCGACGGCGCCGAAATAGCCGACGGCGCCGCCGAGGGCTTCGCTGCGCTCGACCAGTACGGCGGACTTGCCGGCCGCCGCGGCCGCCGCAGCAGCGCTCAACCCGGCGACGCCGCCGCCGATGATAACGAAGTCGACGGACAGGGTCTCGCTTGGCGCGGCATGGTGCCAGGGCGGCAAGGGCGCGCTGACGTCGCCGAAGCGATGGTTCAGGGTGCGCGCCGGGCCGAGGAGGCGGTTGCGCAGCGCGCCCAGCAGCCCACCCGAAGCGATGGGGTCGCGCCGCGTGCCGATGGTGGTCAGTTCGAGCCCGTCGAGCGCCGGGGTGCGATCCATGGGCAGGACGAGATCCCTGCCGGCGGATACGAGCGGCGCGAAGCCCTCGTCGAGCGCCAGCGCCTCGTCGCCGTGGCGTCCGGCGATCCCGATGCCGGCGGCGAGGGTCGCCGAGAGGACGGTGTCGCCAGCAAAGCCATCGATGACCCGTCCGTTGAGGCGGAAGCGCAGCGGGCGCGAGCGGTCGATGGCGGCGCCGCCGAGGCCGTGCGGCGCATCGGCCGGGAGGCGGTTGGGGGTGTCGCTCAAGCCGGCACCGCGCTGTAATCCGCGACCTGGAGGCGGAGGTTGCCGCGCGTCGGGCCGCGCGCCGCGAACCAGCTCGCCTCGTCGGCCGGGCTGGCGCCAGCAAGGTGGCGGGCGATGGCCGGGGCATAGAAGGGGGCGGCCGGGCCGAGCCCGGCGATGAGCAGGGTCCTGGCGCCGCGCGCCGGGCCGAAATAGGGCGCGCCATCGATGGTGCGGACGGCGTGGAGCGCGGTTTCGCCGGCCAGCCGCAGCGTGCCGGCGCGGGCCACGGCACTGCCCAGCCGCGCGCGCGCCGTCGCCGGATCGCCGGTGACGACACCGGAAACGGCGACCCGCCCGTCCTGCTCGAGCGTCACGCCGCGATCGAGGAAGGCGACGAAAGGCGAGGGCAGGGGCCGGCCGCCCTCGAGCAACACGCTGCTGGCGGGGACCGTCTCGAGGCTGCGGTCGAGGTTGTCGTCGCCCAGGTACTGGCGGATCACGTTGTCCCCTGCCAGCACGGCCTGTGCGGCCTCGAACGTGCGACCCTCGCTTGCGATGCGTGCGCTCCCGTCCTTGCGCAGCGTCACGTCGGTGACGGCAGCATCGAGATGGCGAACCCCCAGTCCGGCCAGCCAGGATTCGAGTTCCGGCTCGAGCCGGCCGTGACCGATCAGTTGCGCGTCGCGGACGCGAAGCATGAGGCCGCCGGCAATGCTGCGGTCGGCCAACGGCTCGATAGTGTAGCCGAGGGCAAGCGCCAGGTGGCGGAAGTGCCCGAGCGCGGCGATGCTCGCCGGCGTCTCGGCGACGAAGAGCGCGTCGGCGCGGGTGAGCAGGCCCTTGCCCCAGCCGCCGATCAGCCTGACGGTCTCGGCGGCACTGGCCTTGAGCAGGATCAGCGTCTCGGGACGGGTGACCGGCGCGATGGAGAGGCCGAGGTTACGCTGCAGGCGGAAGGGCGAGAACGGCTCGCCCACGAGGCACACCCGCCTGCCGTGCGCGGCCGCCAGCAGGCCGGCGATGAGACCGGCCAACGGGGTCGAGCCCAGGATCAGGTGGTCGAAGCTGTCCGCCATGAATCAGGCCACCGCACGGGCTGCGGCAATGCGCCCCCCACACATCGTAGTGTGCAGGTGCATAATTTGCCCGAATGCCTTTATAGATCGGGCGCGTTTCAGCACCGTCACATGAGGCAAAGACCTGTTCATGATCTTCTGGTCGCTCGCTATCGTGGTCACAGCCATCGCCTGCGCCGCACTCTATTATGCGGGGGCCGGGCGGAGGGTCAACGCGACCGCACCGGTTGTAGACAGCCCAGAGGTGCAGCACTTGAAGCTTCAGCTCAAGGAGATCGAGACCGACGCGGCCAACGGCCGGCTGGGCGCTGCGGAAGCGGTGGCGGCCAAGGGCGAGCTGGCGCGCGAGCTGCTCAGGCTCAAGGGCGCACAAAAGCCGGTCCCTGCCGGCGCTGACAGCCGGCGCGGCATCGTCGCCGGGGCGACGCTGGCGACGGCGATCCTGGCCCTCGGGGTGTATGGCGCCCTGGGTCGTCCCGACCTGCCGGCACAGCCGTTGGCCGAGCGCGCGGATACGCCGCCACCGGAGATGACCCTCGACGACGCCATCGCGCGGATCGAGGCGCAGCTCAAGAAGCAGCCCGACGACCTGCGCGGCTGGACCGTGATCGCCCCGGCCTACATGCAGCTGGGCCGTTACGCCGATGCGGCCGCGGCGCTGCGCCGGGTGATCGAACTCGACGGCCCGACCGCCGACCGCGAGACCGACCTCGGCGAGGCCGTGATGATGGCCAACAAGGGCGACGCCACGGGAGAGCCGCTCGCGCTGTTCAAGAGCGCCGCAGCGCGCGACCCGGCGCATGTGCGTTCGCGCTACTACCTCGCCTCCGAGGCGACCCGCGAGGGCGACTATGCCACCGCCAAGGCGGACTGGCAGGCGCTGCTGAAGCTCGGCAAGGGCGACGAACCCTGGTACGCCAATGCCACGGCGGGGCTTGCTGCGGCCGAGGCCGGGCTCAACGGTGGCACCATTCCGGATGGCTCGGCCATTGCCGGCATGGTGGAAGGGCTGTCGACGCGCCTGATGCAGGGCGGCGGCACGGTGGACGAATGGACGCGGCTGGTTCGTTCGCGCCTCGTGCTCGGCCAGCCCGAGCTGGCGCAACAGGCCTATGACGCGGCCCGCAAGGCCTATCCCGATGCGGCCGATCGCGCCGCGCTCGACGTTCTTGCGGCGGATAATGGACTGGTGGCAAACAATTGACTCGCAAGCAGAAAAGACTCGCAATCATCGCCGGGCTCGGCGCCGTCCTGGTGGTCGCCGCCGGGCTGATCTTCGTCGCGCTGCGCGACCAGATCGTGTTCTTCTATTCACCCAGCGAGATTCACGAGAAAGCCATCGCGGCGGGGACGCCGATCCGGCTGGGCGGCCTCGTCAAGCAGGGGTCCTGGAAGCGCGAGGGCGAGACCTCGGATTTCGTGGTGACGGACGGCGCCACCGACATGAGCGTGCACTATGTCGGGCTCCTCCCCGACCTGTTCCGCGAAGGGCAGGGCGTGGTGATCGAGGGCAGCGTCTCGCCGGCGGGGACGTTCGCCGCCACCAACGTGCTGGCCAAGCACGACGAGACCTACATGCCGCGCGAAGTGGTAGACGAGTTGAAGAAGCGCGGCGAGTGGCAGCGCGAGGGGGCTGCGCTGTGAGCTTCCACATCCGCGATGTCATTCCCGCGAAAGCGGGAACCTCTGTTTTCGGCGCTTGCGGCCCAATCGCAAACGAAGGTCCCCTCTTTCGCGGGGATGACCCGGTGATTGGGGCGCAACGAGGGGGCCCCGTTGCTGGGCGCAAAGTTGCCAATTCCGTTCGGGTGTCATCCCTGCGAAAGCAGGGACCCATTTCTCCGCCCGCCCGAGCCGTGAGTTGGGTCCCAGCTTTCGCTGGGATGACACCGAGTGGATGGTGGGCAGCAAGGCTCAAGGGAGGGATTGCCCAATGAGCATCGAACTCGGCCATTTCGCGCTCGTTCTCGCCTTCGCCATCTCGGCGATTTCGGCGGTCACCGGGCTGGTCTTCTGGAAGCGCGAGACGATCGCGGGCTACCTGCAGCAGGGCGCGGTGCTGCAGCTGCTGCTCGTCGTGGCGGCGTTCGCCGCGCTGGTGCAGGCCTTCGTCACCTCCGACTTTTCGCTCAAGCTCGCTGCCGAGCATGCCAATTCCGCGCAGCCGCTGATCTACAAGATCACCGCCGTGTGGGGGAACCACGAGGGCTCGATGGTCCTGTGGGTGTTGATCCTGGTGATCATGGGCGCCGGAGTCGCCGCCTTCGGGCGCAACCTGCCCAAGGACCTGCTGTCGCTGGTGCTGTCGATGCAGAGCCTGCTCGCGGCGGCCTTCCTCGGCTTCACGCTGTTCACCTCGAACCCGTTCCTGCGACTGAGCCCGGCCCCGTTCGAAGGCAAGGACCTCAATCCGATCCTGCAGGACATCGGCCTCGCTATCCATCCACCGCTCCTCTACACCGGCTATGTCGGCTTCTCGGTCTGCTTCAGCTTCGCCATCGCCGCGCTGATCTCGGGCCGGATCGACGCCGCCTGGGCCCGCTGGGTGCGGCCGTGGACGCTGTTCAGCTGGGCCTTCCTGACGCTGGGCATCGCCATGGGCTCGTACTGGGCCTACTACGAACTCGGCTGGGGCGGCTGGTGGTTCTGGGACCCGGTCGAGAACGCCAGCTTCATGCCCTGGCTCGCCGGCACCGCGCTGCTGCACTCGGCGCTGGTGATGGAGAAGCGCAACGCGCTTAAGATCTGGACGGTCTTCCTCGCCATCATCACCTTCTCGCTGAGCCTGCTCGGCACCTTCATGGTGCGCTCGGGCATCCTCACCTCGGTGCATACCTTCGCCACCGATCCGACACGCGGCATGGTGATCCTGGCGCTGCTCGCCGCCTTCATCGGCGGGGCCTTCTCGCTGTTCGCCTTCCGCGCCTCGGCGCTCCGGGCCGGCGGTCTGTTCGCGCCGATCAGCCGCGAAGGCGCGCTGATCCTTAACAACCTGTTCCTCGCTGCCGCCACCGTGGCGGTGCTGGTCGGAACACTCTATCCGCTGCTGCTCGAGGCCTTCACCGGCGAGACCATCTCGGTGGGGGCGCCGTTCTTCAACCTCACCTTCGGGGCCATCATGGCGCCGCTGCTGATCATCCTGCCGTTCGGGCCGTTCCTGGCCTGGAAGCGCGGCGACCTGATCGGGGTAACGCAACGGCTGGCCGGCGCGGCCGGGCTGGCGCTGTTCGCGGCGGTGCTCTGCTTTGCGCTGACCGGGGCCTCGGTGTCGCTGGCCCCGCTCGGGCTGCTGCTCGGCTTCTGGGTGGCGTTCGGGGCGCTGGCCGAACTGGTCGACCGGGCGAAGTTCTTCCGCACCGACGTCGTGACCTCGTTCCGGCGCCTGTTCGGGCTGCCGCGCACGGCCTGGGCCACGGCGCTCGCCCATTTCGGGCTTGGCGTCTCGGTGATCGGCATCGTCGCCGCCAGCGCCTGGCAGGCCGAGCTGGTCACCACCATGACGGCGGGGCAGGTGGCGACGATCGCCGGACATGAGGTCACCTTCAGCGGCATCGCCCACGAGGAAGGCCCCAACTACGCCTCCGATGCCGGCACCTTCCAGGTGCGCGCGCCCGGCGGGGAAATCCGCACGGCCGTGGCGGAGCGGCGCGTCTATGTGCAGAGCCGCATGCCCACCACCGAGGCCTCGATCCTCACCTACGGCTTCAGCCAGCTCTACCTGCAGCTCGGCGAGCCGCAGGCCGACGGCAAGTCGGTGGTGCGGCTGTGGTTCAAGCCCTACGTGACGCTGATCTGGCTGGGGTGCCTGCTGATGGCCGGGGCCGGCTTCCTGTCGCTGAGCTACCGGCGCCTGCGCATCGGCGCGCCGCAGCCGTCGGCCAGCCGGGTGCCGGCCGAATGAGGGCGCTGCTCGCCGTGCTGATGCTGCTGGTGCTGAGCGTGCCGGCGCTCGCCGTCCGGCCCGACGAGATGCTGGCCGATCCGGCGCTCGAGGCGCGGGCGCGCACCATCTCGGAAGGGCTGCGCTGCCTCGTCTGCCAGAACCAGTCGATCGACGACTCCGACGCCGACCTGGCGCACGACCTGCGGGTCATCGTGCGCGAGCGGTTGACGGCGGGGGATAGCGACGACCAGGTGCGGGCCTACCTCGTCGCGCGTTACGGCGAATACGTGCTGCTCAACCCGGTGATCGCGCCGCATACCCTGCTGCTGTGGATCGCGGCGCCGGTGGCGCTGGTGATCGGCGGCATCGCGGTGTTCATCGGCGCCCGACGCAAGCGCGCCGTGGTCACGGATGCCGAGCTGAGCGACGAGGAGCGCAAGGCGCTGGAGGAACTGGAGCGGTAGGCGGGGTGGAATTGGTATAGTTTCTATACTATATTCGCTCATGCCCTTTGAGTACGATCCGAAAAAGAGCGCATCGAACAGGGACAAGCACGGCATCGATTTCGATGAAGCGCAGGCCTTGTGGGATGATGACAATCGGATCGAGTTTGATGCTCGAAGTGATGAAGAGCCGCGTTTGGTTTTGGTCGGCCGGATTGGAACCAAGGTCTGGGCGGCGTTCTATACCTTGCGCGGTGACAGGGTACGCCTGATTTCGGTCAGGCGAGCCCGACAGTCGGAGACCAAGAGCTATGAAGACAATCAGCGCAGCTGAACTCGACCGCAAGTTCGATGACGGCGAAGACATCGACGAGTACATTGACTGGTCGAGCGCCCGCCGTCCCGGCCTTGAGGCCAAGCGAGTCAACGTCGACTTTCCGACCTGGGTCGTGGACAGGCTGGACCGTGAGGCCCGTCGGCTCGGTGTCACGCGCCAGTCGCTGATCAAGATGTGGATTGCGGAGCGGTTGCAGTAGGCCGGCCCCCATACCGTCGCACCCGCACGCGACCGGCAACCTTACCGATAATTAACGCGGGCGACACGCTGCAGAAAGGGGCCGTTCTCCATATGTCAGGGCCATCAATGAGTGCCTGACTGAAGGAGAACACGATGCGCTCGATTCTGAATTCCCGCGCCCGCCGCTGGATCGGGGCCTCGGCCCTCGCGATCCTTGCCGGCATCGGCGGCGGGACCGCGTTCGTTGCTGCGACCGCGCCCTCCAGCGCGCAAAGCGCCAAGCTCGTGCCGGCCGCGCAGATCACGGCCCCGGCGGTCACCAACGTCCCCAATTTCGCTGACCTGGTGGATGCCGTGAAGCCGGCCGTGGTCTCGATCATCGTCGAGGGCGCCGAGAAGAGCCCGGCGCGGCAGCTGCAGCGCGGCGGCGGGCAGTTCCAGTTCAACTTCCCCGACCTGCCCGACGATCATCCGTTCAAGGACTTCTTCAACCAGTTCGGCCAGGAATTCGGCCAGGGCAACCAGGGCCAGTCGCAGCCGACCCCGCCGCGCAAGTTCATGGCGGCCGGTTCGGGCTTCGTGATCTCCGCTGACGGCTACATCGTCACCAACAACCATGTCGTCGAGAATGCCGACAAGGTCACCGTGGTGTTCGACAACGGCACCCAGAAGCAGGCCAAGGTGGTCGGCACCGACCAGAAGACCGACCTCGCGGTGGTCAAGCTCGATGGCGAGACCGACCTGCCGTTCGTCAAGCTGAGCGACGTCGAGCCGCGCGTCGGCGAGTGGGTGGTCGCGGTCGGCAACCCGTTCGGCCTCGGCGGCACTGTGACCGCCGGCATCATCTCGGCCCGCGGCCGCGACATCCAGGGCTCGTCCTACGGCGACTTCCTGCAGATCGATGCGGCGGTGAACACCGGCAACTCCGGTGGCCCGGACTTCAACATGAACGGCGAAGTGGTCGGTGTTAACACCGCGATCTTCTCCCCCAATGGTGGCAATGTGGGTATCGCGTTCGCCATCCCGGCCAGCGTCGTCAAGCAGGTGACCGGCCAGCTCATCCAGAGCGGCACCGTGACCCGTGGCTTCCTCGGCGTCGGTATCCAGGACGTGACCCGCGACATCGCCGACAGCGTCGGCCTCAAGGATGCCGCCGGCGCGCTGGTGACCGAGCCGACCAAGGACAGCCCGGCTGACAAGGCCGGCGTCAAGTCGGGTGACGTGATCACCGCCGTCGACGGCAAGGCCGTCACCAACGCGCTCGATCTCAGCCGCACCATCGCCGGCAAGAACCCGGGCACCAAGGTCGAGCTGACCATCTGGCGTGACGGCAAGGAGCAGAAGATCTCGGTCGAGCTGGGCAAGCTGGACGAGAGCAAGCTGGCCGCCAACGACAACCAGACCCAGCCGGCCCAGCCGGTCCAGCCGGAGCCTGCTTCGACCAGCGTCGGCCTGACGCTCGTGCCGAACGCGGATGGCAACGGCCTGCTGATCCAGGACGTCGACCAGAACTCGGCTGCCGCCGAGAAGGGCCTGGCCGTGGGCGACACCATCCTCGAGGTCAACAACACGGCGGTCTCGTCGGTCGCCGACTTCGAGAAGGCGATCAAGGCGGTCAAGGACTCCGGCCGCAACACGGCGCTGGTCAAGGCGCAGCGCGACGGCAACACCCGCTTCATCGGCCTGCCGATCGACGCCAACAACTCCTGACGCATCTGGGCTCCGGGGCATTGCTCCGGAGCCTCTTCTTGAGCGGGTGGCGAATAGCGAATAGCGAGTAGAAAGTGGTGTTGAGCTACGAACCTGTTCGCCATTCGCCATTCGCTACTCACCCCGGGGCCGGTGACATGAAGATTCTGCTGATCGAGGACGACCGCGAGGCGGCGACCTACCTGATCCAGGCGCTGGACGAAGCAGGGCACGTCACCCACCATGCCAGCGACGGGGAGACCGGCTACGCCATGGCCTCCTCGATGGACTACGACGTGCTCATCGTCGATCGCATGCTGCCCCGCCGCGACGGCCTTTCGATCATCGAGAGCCTCAGGGCCGAGAACAACCACACCCCGGTGCTGATCCTTTCCGCCCTTGGCGAAGTCGACGACCGGGTCACCGGCCTGCGGGCCGGCGGCGACGATTACCTGGTCAAGCCCTACGCCTTCACCGAGCTGCTTGCCCGGATCGAGGTGCTGGCGCGGCGCTCGACGCCGGCCGAGGCGGCCACCACCTTCGAGGTCGGCGGGCTGCAGCTCGACCGGCTGAGCCGCAAGGTCGAGCGCGACGGCGAGGCCATCCTGCTGCAACCGCGCGAGTTCCGGCTGCTCGAGTACCTGATGAAGAATGCCGGCAAGGTGGTGACCCGCACCATGCTGCTCGAGAACGTCTGGGACTATCACTTCGACCCCCAGACCAATGTCATCGACGTGCACATGTCGCGGCTCAGGGCCAAGATCGACAAGGGCCACGCCAACCCGCTGCTGCACACGATCCGCGGCGCCGGATACATGATCCGCGACTGACCGATGTTCAGGCTGTCCCAGCTGTGGCGTACGACCACGGTGCGCCTCACGGCGCTGTTCATGCTGATCTTCGTGGTCTTTGCCGTGGGCCTCCTGGGGCTCGTCTTCTGGCAGACCTCGGTGCAACTGCAGCGCCAGCAGACCGACGCCATCGACCGCGAAGCCGCCCAGTTGATGAAGCTCGACAGCGACGGCGGCTTCCGTGCCACCATCGTCGCGGTGCAGCGCCTGTCGACGCTGCCCGGGCCGGGCATCTACTACCTCGCCGATCCGTCGGGCCAGGTGATCGTGGGCAACGTCACCGACCTGCCGCCGGAAGTGGTGGCCGAGCCGGGCACCTACAGCTTCAACTACTCCCGTACGCCGCCGTTCGACGAGGTGGGCGCGGCGCAGCGCCAGGGCACTGCCGTGGTGCGGACCGAGCGGCTGTCGAGCGGCCTGATCCTCGTGGTGGGACGCGACGTGGTGGAGCGCCGCGGCTTCACCGCCATCGTGTTCCAGTGGTTCGCCATGGGCGTCGGCGGCATCCTGCTGTTCTCGCTCATCGCGGGCGTCGTGACCTCGGTGCGGGTGCTGCGCCGCATCGACACGATCACCTCGACCTCCAACAAGATCATGGCCGGCGACCTTAGCGAGCGCGTGCCGGTGACCGGCCGCAACGACGAGTTCGACGCACTCGCCACCAACCTCAATGCCATGCTCGACCGCATCGAGACGCTGATGCAGGGCATGAAGGAAGTCACCGACAACGTCGCCCACGACCTGAAGACGCCGCTGACGAGGTTGCGCAACAAGGCGGAATCGGCGCTGCGCGAGAACCAGGACGAGGGCGCCCGGCGCGAGGCGCTGGAGACGACGATCGAGGAGAGCGACAAGCTCATCAAGACCTTCAACGCGTTGCTGATGATCGCTCGCGCCGAAGCCGGGACGCCGTCGGGGGCGCTCACCGACATCGACCTCAGCGCCGTCGTCGGGGACGTGGCCGAACTCTACGGCCCGCTCGCCGAGGACGAGGGACTGACCCTCGACACGGACATCGACGAGGGCGTCAGGATCCACGGCAATCGCGAACTGCTCGGGCAGGCGCTGGTCAACCTGATCGAGAATGCGCTCAAGTACCACGAGCCGGTCGAGGGCAAGGCCGGGCTGATCAAGGTGAGCCTGAAGTCTGCCGGCGGCCGCGTGCTGATCACGGTGGCCGACAACGGTCCGGGCATCCCGGAGGCCGACCGGGGCAGGGTGGTGGAGCGCTTCGTGCGGCTGGAAAAGAGCCGTACCGAGGCGGGATCCGGCCTCGGCCTGTCGCTGGTCGCCGCCGTGGCCCGGCTGCACCGGGGCGAACTGCGGCTCGAGGACAACGCGCCGGGCGTGCGCGCCGTGGTGGACCTGCCGGCCGCCCAGGGCGCAACGCCCCAGAACTAGGCGCAAATTGCGCCGCTCGTGTAAGCATATGAACACGGGCGGCATGGCATGAACGGGTCATGACAACCTTCGTCGTTCACCTGCCGGCCGAAGACATCTGCCGGATGTCGCTGTTTAACCCGGGCGCCGTCCAGCGCGTGCCCTCGCCTCAACTCGTGAGCCTCAGGCCCGACCGTGCCATCATGGTCGTGCGCGCCACGTTCCGCACGGTGAACAAGATGGCCAAGATGTTCCCCGACTGGCGCTTTCAGGCCCTGCTGGGGAACTGATCCACCCCTGGTCCTGGCTGCCCCTCCCCCCGCTTCGCAGCGTAGGATGAAGACGCGTCAGTGGACTGTCGGCACCGAGGTTTCGCCGACGCCGATGCCGGCAACCTTGCCGCCCTTGAGCACGTATCCGATGTACTGGGCGATGTCGGCATAGCCGCCCGGACGGTCGGAGCGGTAGGCGATCTTGCTGCCCGAGGCGGCGCCGAAGCTGGCCTTGAGCTCGGCCGTCGAGGCGCCGATGCCGGGGACGCCGAAATCCGGTAGCGCGAAATCGGCGGGCGCCGCATCGCAGGCCTTGCTCGGCTTGCCGGCCTCGGCCGCCACCATCATCACGAACTCGTAGCCACCGAGCGCGTTGGAGATGAACCAGACATTGCCGGTTTCGCTGCCGTAGCAGAGCCAGTCGGCCCGGCCGGCACCGTCGCCATCGGACTGGATGGTGCCGCCAAAGACCTTCTGAACGTCCTTCAGCTTGGTGCGCTGCAGCGTGACCTGGAGCTTGCCGGCCGCAATCGTCTTCACCGGCGCCTTCTCCAGGTTGGCCTTGCTGAAGTTGAAGCTGTTGCCGAAGATGGCGAGCCCCATGCCGCCGAGCGATGCGGCGGACGCGGGGACGGTGCTCAGGACGAGGGCGGCAAGGAGGGCGGCGATACGGGGGGGCATGCGAGCTCGCGGCGGTTGGGCTGGTGCGGGAAGATAGCGGCGGCCCCGGGGAAATCCAGTGGATTTCGTCCGTCGATCAACAGACATCGCGCCGATCGGCAGGAACACTTCACCCCCGTTACTGCAGACAGCGCAATGACATCGGCCGTGGGGCAGGCTATCGAGGGGACATGACAGTCGCGCTGCAGACACTCCTCGATTCCGCCCCCTACCTGAAGGACCTGTCCGAGCGCCATGCCGAGTGGTTCGCCGCGGCCAGCAGGCAAGCGCCGGACGCAGCGCTCGCCGGTGTGCTCGACGCCGTCCGGGTGGCCGGCGAGACGGCCGCGAGCGAGGACGAGATCGGGCGCGAGCTGCGGATCGCCAAGGGCAGGGTGGCGCTGCTGGCGGCCGCATCGGAAGTGGGTGGTCGCTGGACCACGGCGCAATCGACCGCGGCGCTGTCCGACCTGGCCGATGCGGCGCTGCAGGCCGGGCTCGAGGCCCTGTTGCGGCTGCGCGGGAACGCCGGCGGGTCGGCGGCGGACTGCGGCCTCGCCCTGTTCGCGCTGGGCAAGCATGGCGGGCGCGAGCTCAACTACTCCAGCGACATCGACATCGTCGCCTTCTTCGATCCCGAGAAGGCCTCGCTCGGCGATCCTGGTGAGGAGACCAGGATCTTCACCCGCATCGTGCAGCGGCTGGCCGGGCTGATGCAGGACCGCACGGCGCATGGCTACGTGTTCCGCACCGACCTGCGCCTGCGCCCCGATCCCGGCGCGACCCCGGTGGCGCTGCCGATCGAGGCGGCGCTCGCCTACTATGAGAGCCGCGGCCAGAACTGGGAGCGGGCCGCCTGGATCAAGGCGCGGCCATGTGCCGGCGACAAGGCGGTGGGCGAGCAGTTCCTCAAGGACCTCGCGCCCTATATCTGGCGCAAGCACCTCGATTTCGCGACCATTGCCGATATCCAGGCGATGAAGCGCCAGATCAACATTTCCAAGAACGTCGGGGATGTGCGCGTCGCCGGCCACAACGTGAAGCTCGGGCTGGGCGGCATCCGCGAGATCGAGTTCTTCACCCAGACCCAGCAGTTGATCGCCGGCGGCCGCGACGTCACCCTGCGCGTGCGCCCCACCGCCGGCGCGCTGGCCGCCCTGGCCGAGGCCAACTGGATCTCGCGCCGCGCCGCCGAGGACCTGACGCGCATCTACTGGTTCCTGCGCGCGGTCGAGAACCGGCTGCAGATGCTGCGCGACGAGCAGACCCACGTGATGCCGGAAAGCGAGGCGGGCATCGCCACCGTCGCCGCGCTGATGGGCATGGATTTGCCAGCGTTTGAAACGGTTTACCGGCGGGCCTTGAATCAGGTCGTCGGCTACTATTCTGATCTGTTCGCCGAGGGCGAGAGCCTGGCGGTGACGGGCGGCAGCCTCGTCTTTACCGGTACCGACGACGATCCGGAGACGCTGGAGACGCTCTCGGGCATGGGTTTTCGCGATCCCGCGAAGGCGATCGCGACGGTGAAGCACTGGCACTACGGCAGCTATGGCGCGACCCGCGCCGCCGCCGCCCGCGCCCACCTGACCGAGCTGCTGCCGGCGCTGCTGTCGACCATCGCCGAGGCCGGCAATCCCGACGACGCGCTGATGCGCTTCGACAATTTCCTCTCGCGCCTGCCCTCCGGCGTGCAGCTCTTCGCGCTGCTGCGCAACCACGAGAACCTCAGGAGCCTGCTGGTCGCGCTGATGGCCTCGGCGCCGCGTATGGCCGAGGCGGTGATCCACCGCGCCCATGTGATGGACGGGCTGATCGACCCGGCCTTCGCCGACGACGTGCGCCGTCGCGAGATCCTGCTCGGCAAGATCGAGTCGTTCTTCGCCGAGGCGCGCGATTACCAGGAGGTGATCGACCGCGCCCGCATCATTGGCCAGGAGCAGATGTTCCTGATCGCCGCCGGGTTGCTCGCCGGCAGCATCGATGCGGCGCGGGCCGGGGAGCAGTTCACGACGCTGGCGGAGTCGCTCGTGGGGAAGCTGTTCGACGCGGTGCGGCGCGAGTTCGAGAAGCGACACGGCGTCGTGCCCGGCGCACGGGTGGCGCTGCTGGCCTTCGGCAAGATGGCCAGCCGCGAGATGACGGCCCGCTCCGACCTCGACTTCATCATGCTCTACGACCTCGCCGGGGCGGACGAGTCGAACGGCGAAAAGCCTTTGCCGGCAAGCCAGTACTTCGCCCGGCTGACTCAACGCCTGATCGCGGCCGTCAGCGCCCCGACCTCCGAAGGCGTGCTCTATGAGGCCGACATGCGGTTGCGGCCCTCCGGCAATGCGGGGCCGCTGGCGACCAGCCTCCGGGGCCTGGTGCAGTACCACAACGACAGCGCCTGGACCTGGGAGCGGCTGGCGCTGAGCCGGGCCCGCGTGATCTACGCCGACGACGCGCTGGGCGCCGACGTCGACCGGGAGGTGGCCGCCATCCTCGCTCGGCCGCGCGACAGCGCGACCACCATCGCCGATGTGCTGACCATGCGCGCGTTGATGGCCAAGGAACGTCCGCCGCGCCATCCGTTCGACCTCAAGCTCGCCCCCGGCGGGCTGGTCGACCTCGAGTTCATGGCCCAGTCGGCGCAACTGGTGGCCGGCGACCGGGTCGCGGCCCCGCAGGCCACTACCGGCGTGGTGCTGCGCCGGCTCGCCGAGACCGGGCTCGTACCGGAGGGGCTGCGGCTGGCCGAAATCCTCGAACTCTATTCCACCGTGCTGCAGGTGATGAGCGCGGCACTCGCCGATCCGTTCAAGGACGAAGGCTGGACCCCGGCCTTCCGCGAGCTGCTGGCGCAGCGCACCAACATGCCGAGCTTCGACCGGCTGGAGGCGGAAATCCGAGGCATGGAGCGCGAGGTCAGCGCGGCGGCGGAGGCGTGGTACGCGAAGGCGCGGGGCGCGATTGAAAAGCGAGGTGAAGTGGACTAAGTTCTGTGGACTAAGTCCAGTATCAGGTGTCCTATGCCCGCCACCGTCAATATCCACGAAGCCAAGACCAACTTCTCTCGGCTGGTCGAACGGGCCGAAAATGGCGAGACGTTGGTTATTTCGCGCGCAGGCAAGCCTGTGGCCAGACTCGTGCCGCTGGAGGAAGCGCCCAAGCCCAAGCGGCGCGTCGGCTTCCTCAAGGGGCAGATCAAGGTACCCGACGACTTCGACCGCATGTTCGAGGACGAGATTGCCGAGATGTTCTACGGCAAATGATCCGGATACTGCTCGACACCCATGTGCTGCTTTGGGCGGCAGGCGACAGCGATAGGCTGCCCTCGGAGGTGCTCGAGCTGGTAGAGGATCCTGACGTTCAGGCGCTGTTCAGCACGATCAGCTTGTTGGAAATTTCGATCAAGCACGCGCTGGGTCGGCCGGACTTTCAAGTGGATCCGAGCGTGATGCGTCGCCGCTTGCTGGAGGAGGGCTACGTCGAGCTCCCGGTCTTCGGCGAGCACGCCGTCGCCGTGGCCGCCCTTCCCAATTATCACAGGGACCCGTTCGACCGCCTTCTCGTCGCCCAGGCGATCGTCGAAGGCGTGGAACTCATCACCGCAGACGCGCAGCTCGCCCGATACCCCGGCCCGATCCGGGTGTTCTAGAGCATTTCGCTGTCAGCCTGAACGATGCCGCTTACCCTGTATGGGGGCAGCAAAGTGCCTCACGGCGATGACTGCGGCTCAATTGGGCCGTGAAACGGACTAAGCCGCCTTCGCTTCTTCCTGAGTCATGATCGGCAGGCTCACCGCCACCGTCGTGCCCAGCCCCTGGCGGCTGTCGATGGCGAGGTGCCCGCCGCTCAGTTCGGCGATGGCGCGGGAGATGGCGATGCCGAGGCCGGCGCCCTCGCGATCGCGGGTCAGGGCGGCGTCGCCGAACACAAACGGCTGCGACAGGGTGGCGAGGCGTTCGGCGGACATGCCGATGCCGGTATCGGTGATCTCCAGCACCACCCCATCGGCCCCGGCATAGGCGGCGAGGGTGACCTTGCCGCCGCGCGGGGTGAAGCGCACGGCGTTCTCGACGAGATTGGAGACCATGCGCTCGAGCGCGAAGCGATCGGCGCTGAGCAGGGCGTTGCAGGGGCCGCCAAGGCCGAAGATGACGCCGGCCGCCTGGGCCTGGCCGGTGTAGCGTCGGAACACGCTCAGCAGAAGTTCGTCGGCGGTGAAGCGGTCGCGGCGCAGCTCGCGCCGGCCGCCCTCGAGTTCGGCCAGTTCGAGGATCGAGCCGAAGAAGCCGAGCAGGCGCTCGCCCGACGATTTCACCGCCTCGACATAGCTGAGGTACTTGGCGTCGCCGAGCGGCCCGAAGGGCTGTTGCCGCATCATGTCGGCGAAGCCGATGATGTGGTTGAGCGGCGTGCGGATATCGTGGCTGAGATGGGCAAGGAAGCTGGTCTTGGAGCGGCTGGCCGCCTCGGCGCGCAGCTTTTCCTCGTGGTAGCGGCGGGCGAGCAGGCGCTGCTCCTCGCGCACCGTGGTGAGCAACTGGTTGGTGCGGCGGCTCTCGGTGACATCCATCACGAGGGTGACGAAGCCGGAGCCATCGAGCGGGCGCTCCTCGATAAGCAGGGTCGAGCCATCCTCGCGATGCAGTTCGAGCAGGCGGTTCTCGAGGTCCTCGCGCACCGATTGCATGTAGCCGCCCTGCGCCAGCGTCTTGACCACCTCGTGGTAGGCGGCACCGGAGGGCAGCACGTCGACCCGCAGCCGTTCGGCGAAGCGGCTGTTGCTGGCGATGAGCCGGGCATCTGGGCCCCAGCAGGCGACCCCGAAGGGCAAGGTCTCGATGAGGGCGGCATAGCCGCTGGTCGCGTCGCGTCCGGTGAGGCGGGTGAGCAGTCCCTCCAGCACGCCGACGACGGTGCGGTGCAGCCAGCTGCCTCGTACCACGCCGTCAGGCGCACGGAATCGCTTCGCCTCGTCGCCGGATTGCTCCGTCGGCCGCATCAAGTTCTCCGCCTATGTGATTGGGACGACCCAGTGATTTGCCCCGTGCGGGGACTTTGAATCCGCTTCGCCGCCACTGTCCAGAGGGGTTTCGGGACGAGGTGGCGGCGCAGTGCAAAATCATGAGTCGGTTGAATCACTTAGCGCCGGAAGAAAAATTCTTCCAACGGTAAGGTCTCGTTAACCGTGGCTGGTGCCTCCCCCCTCCGCTGAGGGGGAGGAGGGGGTTGGGCAGTCCCGCAGCTCGGCTTACCCCGCGAGCGTGCGGTCGAGGATATCGGCCGTGTTGCGGCTCAGCGTGCCTGAATCCTTGAGCGCGTTCAGCGCCTTCTCGGCCTCGGCCCGTCGTCCGGATTCGTAGCTGCGCCAGATGCGGAAGGCGGTCAGCACGCGGGCGGCCACCTGCGGGTTGCGCTTGTCGACGTCGCCCACGAACTCGGCAAGGAAGCGGAAACCGGCGCCATCGGTCCGCGCGAACTGCGTCGGGTTGTTCATCCCGAAGGTGGCCATGAGGGCCCGCAGCCGGTTGGGGTTGTTGCGCGGGAAGTCGGGGGCCGCGAGGATCGCGCGCATGCGCTCCACCACGCCTTCGTCGGACGCCATGGCATTGAGCGACAGCCACTTGTCGAGCACCAGCGGGTCGGCGGTGAAGCGATCGCGGAAGTCGTCGAGCAGGCCCTGTGCATCGTCCGTCCAGGCGTGGACGACCGTGCCGAGCGCCGCCAGCCGGTCGGTCATGTTGAGGGCGCGGCTGTACTGCTCGCGCGCCAGCCTCGTCGCATCGGTAGCGCCCCCCTGAACGAGCAGGCTGAGCGCCATGTTCTTCATCGAGCGCCGTCCGGTCTGCTGGAAATCGGGCGAATAGGCGAGGCGGCTGTCGTTGGTGAGGTAGATCTTCTCGAGCGCCGGCGCGAGGCGGGCGACGAGGGCGGTGATCAGTTGGCCGCGTACGGCGTGGATGCGGTCGGGATCGACATCGGTCGCGATCTGCCGGGCGACGGCCTGGTCGTTGGGCAGGCTCAGGGCCAGTGCCTTGTAGGCCGGATCGAGTTCCTTGGAGTTGAGCGTCTCGTCCAGCGCCTCGGCGAGGGCCGAGGTCTGCGCCTCGCTCCAGGCGGTGCCGCCGACGGCGTCGACCATGAGCTTCATCGCCACGTCCTGCAGCGCCTGCCAGCGGTTGAACGGATCGCTGTCGTGGCGGGCGAGGAAGAGCTGGTCGGCCTCGGTGGCGTTGGTGGTAAGCTTCACCGGCGCCGAGAAGCCGCGCAGCAGCGAGGGCACAGGCTTGTTGGGGATGCCGGTGAAGGTGACGGTGGCGCTGGCCTTGTCGAGGACGATCAGGTCGTCGCGCACCTCGGCGCCCGAGACCGAGGTCCAGCTCATCGGGCTGCCGTTCGGGCCGATCAGGCCGAACTGGATCGGCAGCACCAGCGGCTGCTTGTCCGGCTGGCCCGGCGTCGGCGGGTTGGTCTGCGTCAGCTCGAGCGTGTAGGTCTGGGCGGCCGCATCGTAGCGGTCGACGACGTCGAGTTCGGGCGTGCCGGCCTGCAGGTACCACTGCTGGAAGTGCTGCAGGTCCCGGCCCGACGAATCCTCGAACACCTTGATGAAGGCTTCGATGGTCGTCGCCTCGCCGTCATGGCGCTCGAAATAGAGATCCATGCCCTTGCGGAAGCCGGCCTCGCCCAGCAGCGTTGCCAGCATGCGGACCACCTCGGCACCCTTCTCGTACACGGTCGCGGTGTAGAAGTTATTGATTTCCTTGTATTTGTCCGGCCGCGGCGGATGCGACAGCGGCCCGCCGTCCTCGGGGAACTGCGTCTGGCGCAACTGGCGCACGTCCTCGATGCGGTTCACCGGCCGCGAGCGCTCGTCCATCGAGAACTCCTGGTCGCGATAGACCGTGAGCCCTTCCTTGAGGCAGAGCTGGAACCAGTCGCGGCAGGTGATGCGGTCGCCCGTCCAGTTGTGGAAATACTCGTGCGCGATCACGCTCTCGATGTTGATGTAGTCGGCATCGGTCGCCGTCTCGGGCTTGGCGAACACCAGCTTGTCGTTGAAGATGTTGAGGCCCTTGTTCTCCATCGCGCCGAAGTTGAAATCCGACACGGCGACGATGTTGAAGATGTCGAGGTCGTACTCGCGCCCGAAACGGCGCTCGTCCCAGGCCATCGAGCGCTTGAGCGAGTCCATGGCGTAGAGGCATTCGTCCTCCTTGCCGTGCGTGCAGTAGATGCCGAGCGCCACCTTGCGGCCCGAGGCGGTGGTGAACGTGTCGTGGATCGAGCCGAGATCGCCCGCCACCATGGCGAAGAGATAGGCCGGCTTCGGGAACGGGTCTTCCCAGACGGCGAAATGCTGGCCGTTGCCGAGGTTGCCCTGCTCGACGAGGTTGCCGTTCGACAGCAGCACCGGGGCGAGAGCCTTGTCGGCCTGCATGCGCACCTTGAACGGCGCCAGCACGTCCGGCCGGTCGAGATAATAGGTGATGCGGCGGAAACCCTCCGGCTCGCACTGCGTGCACCAGGTGCCGCTCGAGCGGTAGAAGCCCATCAGCTTGATGTTCTTTTCCGGCTCGACCGCGACCTCGGTCTCGAGCACGAAGCGCCTGGTCGGCGGCTGGTGGACAGTCAGCCCCTCGGGCGTAGCCTCGTAGGCGGTGAGCGCCAGCGGCAGCCCGTCGATGGCGATGGAGCGCAGCGCCAGGGTCTCGGCGCCGTCGAGCACCAGCGGCGTTCCCGGCTCGGTGCCCCGGCGCGGGACCAGCGTCAGCAGTGCCCGTATGATCGCGGTGTCAGGAGCGATCCGGACATCCAGATCGACCCTTTCGATCGCATAGGGCGTCTCCGCGTAGTCCTTGAGGAAGATCGTTTCTTCGTTCTCGCCGCGCATCAAATGCTCCGCAACATCAACTCGTTAACCAACTGTGGCGCGTTCGCAACAGCCGAATCCAACCCTTAGTGTATCCTATGCGGCTGACAACCAGCCACTGGACACGATCCCTGCCGAATTGGGCGGTAGTAGGATCGACAGCCGGGCTGGCCGCCGGCGCGCACCTCCGAAGGGTTCATTGGCCCGTCGCGTGCGCAATCCAAAGCGATAATGAGGGTGACGCCTCACTTGGCAAGGGCCGCTTGACCTCAACCCTGGTTGAGGTCGTAGCCGTGCCGCATCTGATGGGTCGAGGGAGACTGCCGTGATTGATCCTGTGTTCAAGTGGTTCGAGAGCCGGCTGAACCCCTATCCGCTGGGCGAGCCGGAACAGCCGCCCAAGGGACTGGTCGCCTTCTGCCTGCACTACAGCAGGGGAGCAAAGCGCTGGCTGGTCGCCATGGCGTTGCTCGGCGCGGCCATTGCCCTGGGTGAAATCGCGCTGTTCGGCTTCATGGGCTCGATCGTCGACTGGCTCGGCACGGCCGACAAGGCGACGTTCCTTCAGACCGAGGGCTGGAAGCTCTGGCTGATGGGCGGCTTCCTGCTGCTCGGCCTGCCGCTGCTGCAGCTCATCGACACCCACATCATCCACCAGACGCTGCTCGGCAATTTCCCGCAACGCATCCGCTGGATGGCGCATCGCTACCTGATCCGGCAGTCGATGAGCTACTTCCAGGACGAGTTCGCCGGCCGCATCGGCGCCAAGCTGATGCAGACCGCGCTGGCCGTCCGCGAAGTGGTGATGAAGCTGCTCGACGTCACCGTGTTCGTGGTCGTCTATTTTGCCGGCGCCGTGGTGCTCGCGGCGATGAGCGACCTCTGGCTGGCGGTGCCGTTCCTCGTCTGGCTGGCGGCCTACGTGGCGCTGCTGTGGTACTTCATCCCCAAGCTCGGGAAAGTCTCCGAGCAGCAGGCCGATGCCCGCTCGCTGATGACCGGGCGCATCGTCGACAGCTACACCAACATCGCGACGGTAAAGCTCTTCTCGCACTCCAACCGCGAGGAAGCCTACGCGCACGACGCCATGCAGCAGTTCATGGGCACCGTGCACCGGCAAATGCGCATGGTGACGTACCTGCAGGTCATCATCACCATCATGAACTGTATCCTGCTCGCCGCCGTGGTTGCGATCGGCATCGTGCTGTGGCTGGGCGCTGCCATGACCCCGGGCGCGATCGCCGTTGCCGCGGCGCTGGTGCTGCGCTTCCAGGGCATGAGCCAGTGGGTGATGTGGGAGATGTCGGCGCTGTTCGAGAATATCGGCGTCGTCCGCGACGGCATCAACTCGATCTCGCTGCCGCGCGTCGTCGCCGACCGGCCCGGGGCCCAGCCGCTCGGGCGGGTGAAGGGCGAGGTCCGCTTCGACGACGTGAGCTTCCACTACGGCAAGGCCTCCGGCGTGATCGAGCACCTGAACCTGCAGATCAAGCCGGGCGAGAAGATCGGCCTCGTCGGCCGCTCGGGGGCCGGAAAGTCCACCATCGTCAACCTGCTGCTGCGCTTCTACGACCGCGAGGGCGGGGTGATCTCGATCGACGGCACCGACATCGCCTCGGTGCAGCAGGATACGCTGCGCGAGCAGATCGGCGTGGTGACGCAGGATACGTCCCTGCTGCACCGCTCGGTGCGCGAGAACATCATGTACGGGCGGCCCGATGCGACCGAGGAGGAAATGCTGGCGGCGGCGCGGCTCGCCGAGGCCGACGACTTCATCCGGGGCCTCGTCGATCTCAAGGGCCGCACCGGCTACGACGCCCATGTCGGCGAGCGCGGCGTCAAGCTCTCCGGCGGCCAGCGCCAGCGCATCGCCATCGCGCGCGTGCTCCTCAAGAACGCCCCGATCCTGGTGCTCGACGAAGCGACGTCGGCGCTCGACAGCGAGGTCGAGGCGGCGATCCAGGGCCAGCTCAACCGGCTGATGGATGGCAAGACCGTGATCGCCATCGCCCACCGCCTCTCGACCATCGCCGCCATGGACCGGCTGGTGGTGATCGAGCAGGGCCGGATCATCGAGCAGGGCACGCATGCCGAGCTGATCGCGCACGGCGGTACCTATGCCCAGCTGTGGAACCGCCAGTCCGGCGGCTTCCTCGAGCCGGACCTGCAGGACGAGGCGGCGGAGTAATGGCCGAGTTGTCGCAGCGGGCCTCTCTTCTCCCGCAAGGGGAGAAGGCGCCGGCTGCTGGTTCTGCGAATGCCACATCAACCATCCCAAGGAGGGACAGATGGATACGCCCAATATGCTGATTACGGCCCGCACTGCCGCACCCCAATTGCTCCGCTCGAAACCTAAGCGAAAACAATCCACTAGAGCCCTGACCTGACTCAGATAGTCGGACAGGGGCTCGGACAAATGAGTTCAAGATGCTCAACCGAGTCATTGACTGGTTCAACACCCGCTACTCGCCCGTAGCGCTGGCCAAGAACACGCAGCCCCCGATGGGGGTCACCAAGTTCACCTTCTACTTCATCAACCAGTTCAAGGCAGCGTTCACGCTGCGCATGGTCCTGGTTGCGATCGGTTCGGTGGCCGATGCGATGATGCCGATCTTCGTCGGCCTAATAGTGGGGATGCTCGCCACCACGCCGCCGGGGCAGATGTTCGAGCTGCACTGGCAGACCTTCCTGTGGATGGTCGCGGTCATCGTGCTGGTTCGGCCGCTGACGTTCATCCTCGACACGCTGGTCCGCAACCACGCGATCGTTCCAAACCTGGTCAACATCGTTCGCTGGCAGAGCCACTGGCACGTGATCCGGCAGAGCTGGAGCTACTTCCAGAACGACTTCGCCGGCCGCATCGCCAACAAGATCATGCAGGCGGGGGAGTCGATCGAGTCCTCGGTCAACATGACTATCGACGCGGTATGGTACGCGGCGATCTTCGTGGTGGTGGCGATCACGGTGATGGCAGGACTCGACTGGGTGCTGCTGGTGCCGATTGCGATCTGGCTGATCCTGTACGGGATCCTGTTCACCATCGTCATGCCGCTGATTGCCAAGCATTCCGAGGATCTGTCGGAGGCCAAGTCGGTGGTCACCGGGCGGATCGTCGACAGCTACACCAACATCCACACCATGAAGACGTTCTCGAGCGACGAGCACGAGGACGCCTATGTGTCGGAGTCGGTGAACGACCACGCTGTCGAGTTCAACAAGCTGATGCGCGTGTTCACCTACATGTGGTCGATGCTGTTCATCCTGAACGCCGGTCTCGTGATCTCGATCACCTGGCTTGCGCTCTCGGCCTGGAACAACGGCACGCTGAACGCCGCCGCGGTGGCGACGGCAATCCCGTTCGCGCTGCAGATCATGAACATGAGTGGCTGGATCCTCGACATCGGCTCCAACACCTTCCGCCAGATCGGCACGACCCGGGACTCGATGGACACCATCGCGCAGCCGATCACCATGCTCGACAAGCCGGCGGCGCCCAAACTCGTGGTCCACGAGGGCCGCATCGAGTTCGACGACGTGAGCTTCAACTACTGGCGCGGCAAGGAAGGCACCGTGATGGAGAGGTTCAACCTCACCATCAAGCCGGGCGAGAAGGTTGGGCTGGTCGGCCGTTCGGGCGCCGGCAAGTCGACGCTGGTCAACCTGATGCTGCGTCTGTTCGACGTGGAATCCGGCTCGATCCGCATCGATGGGCAGGACGTTCGCGACGTGACGCAGGAAAGCGTGCGCGCCGCGATCGGGCTGGTCAGCCAGGATACCTCGCTGCTCCACCGCTCGGTGCGCGAGAACATCAAGTACGGCCGCCAGTCGGCGAGCGATGACGAGATGATCCGGGCGGCCGAGCAGGCCAAGGTCGCCGAGGTGATTGCCGGGCTGGTCGATCCGAAGGGACGGCGCGGTTACGACGCCCATGTCGGCGAGCGCGGCGTGAAGCTGAGCGGTGGTCAGCGCCAGCGCGTCGCCATCGCCCGCGTGCTGCTCAAGAACGCGCCGATCCTGGTGCTCGACGAGGCGACCTCGGCGCTCGACAGCGAGGTCGAGGCGGCGATCCAGGACCAACTGGTGTCGTTGATGGCAGGCAAGACCGTGATCGCCATCGCCCACCGGCTCTCGACCATCGCGGCGATGGACCGGCTGGTGGTGCTCGAGAAGGGCCAGATCGTCGAGGAGGGCACGCATGCCGAGCTGCTCGCCCGCGGCGGGCACTACGCCCAGCTGTGGGAACGCCAGTCCGGCGGGTTCCTCGACATCAAGGGCGAAGCCGAGGCGGCGGAATAGCCGGCGTCAGGAAAGGGGCGGGCCGCTGAGGTCCGCCCCCGACAGTCGCGCGACACCGCGTGCAGGCGGTCGCGCAACCATATGACTGCCACATGCCACCGGCAGCCGAGGTCACGGGAAAAGGAACCGCGACATCGGTCATGATGAAGGTGCCCGGAGGACGGGACTTGATGCATGTCAAGCGCCCGTCGGGCATGCGGGCACCGTCATGGGCGCCTCACAGCCCCGCCAGGATCGTTTCCAGCCCGACTTCGAACGCTTCGTCGACATCCCCGCCGAGGTTGAACGCACTGCCGATCTCCATCAGCACGAAGCCATGGAGGAAGGGGACGATGGTGCGGGACAGGGGCAGGACCCGATCGTCCGGGACGTCGGCGGCGCGCAGTTCCTCGAACAGCGGTTGCGCCGCGAACAGGCAGGCGGCGCGGATTTCTGGGTCGATGAAGGCGTTGCCCGAGTAGATCACCCGATAGCGGTCGGGTGCCGCCCTGCCGAAGTCGCGGTAGGCATGCGCCATCGACTTGAGCCGTGCCTTCGGGGTTGTGCCCGCGGTCCCGGCCCGGATATGCGCCTCGAGCTCGCGCAGCACGTCGATCTCGACGGCCTTGAGCAGGGCGGCGCGGTCGGCGAAGTGCTTGTAGAGCGAGGGCGGCTTGATGCCGGCCGCATTGGCAACGGCGCCCACCGTCAGTGCGTCGGGTCCGGAGGCTTCGACGAGCTCCCGGGCGATGCGGGCGAGCGCCTCACGCGATGTCTTAGCCGGCGTTGGCAAGCTTCCGCGCCTTCCCGATCAGCCCCAGGTGGGTGTGGTGGTCGAAACCGGGGTACTTGAGCCCGTAGCCGAGCGCACGGTCCATGCCGATATGCGCGGCCCAGATCAGGCCGATTTCGACGAGCCAGTGGATATCCCCGAACCAGCCGATGGCGCCCAGGACTGCTGGCACGGTGTAGGTGTGGGCGAGGTTGTAGACCTTCGCTCCCGTCTTTTCGCCCGCATAGAGGCCGAAGAACGACAGGTCGGGGGCGAGCAGCAACAGCGCGAACAGCCACCAGTTGCCACCGAGGAACCAGTACACGGTGACCGCGGCTGCGAACCCGGCCAGGCCTTCGATGCGCAACTGGCGGGTAACGGAGCTGGGTGGAAAACCGGGCGCGGCATGCATCGCAGACCTCATTGCTAATGATTGTAGCTATGATGGCTACATACATTAGCCTATTATGTCAAGCACTCGCCGGATCGCCCCACCCACTGCAGCAGGACACGCCAGCGCGATCGCACCTGCGATGGGCGAGGACGGCTCAGACCGAACAGTAGATCTGGTAGAGCGTGTTGAGCACCGCTTCGACTTCGACGCTTGCCAGCCGGTAGTAGATCGATTGGCCGTCGCGCCGGGTCTTCACCAGTCCCAGGGCCCTCAGCTTGGCAAGATGCTGGGAGAGGGGACTCTGGTTGAGCCTCACGCGCTCGGCCAGTTCCGTGACGGTCAGTTCCTCGTTGAGCAGGTGGCAAAGGATCATCAGCCGGCTCTGGTTCGCCATCGCGGCGAGCAGGCCGGCGGCCGTCTCGGAATTTTCGGCCAGTCGTGTCGGTTCCATCTTGATCATATTAGAACATTAGAATATATGAATGCAACGGGAGATTGAACCCGATCACTATCACCCTTTGGAGAGAGTGCCATGCTCACCGCCAATGTAGGAACGCCGGACCGGATTTTCAGGCTGATCGTCGGGGTGCTGCTCATCGTACTGCCGATCTTCGGTGGCGCCGCCTTCGCCAACCCGGTCCTCGCCGTGGGCCTGCCAGTCCTCGGCGTCGTGCTGGTCGTCACGGCGTTTCTCGCCTTCTGCCCGATCTACGCGGCCCTCGGCCTGTCGACCCGCAAGCGCGAGGCCAGGTGATGGAGGCCATTCCGTTCACCCCCGACATGACGGTCCACCCCGAGGTGCTGCCGTTCTTTGATGCGGCCACCAATACCATCTCCTACATCGTCCGCGACCCGGGCTCGACCGCCTGTGCGGTTGTCGATTCCGTCATGGACATGGACTACGCCGCCGGGCGCATCACCTATGAGAGTGCGGACGCCATCATCGCGACGATCCGCGAGCGTGGCTGGTCGCTCGAATGGCTGATCGAGACGCACGTACATGCCGACCACCTCTCCGCCGCGCCCTACATCCAGGAACGGCTCGGCGGCAAGCTCGGCATCGGCGAGTACATCACCGTCGTGCAGCAGACGTTCGGCAAGGTGTTCAACGAGGGAACCGAGTTCCAGCGCGACGGCAGCCAGTTCGACCGGCTGTTCAAGGACGGCGACATCTACACTATCGGCACCATGACTGCCCATGTGCTGCATACGCCGGGCCATACGCCGGCCTGCACCACGCACGTCATCGGCGATACCGCCTTCGTCGGCGACACGCTGTTCATGCCCGATGCCGGTTCGGCTCGCGCCGACTTCCCCGGTGGCGATGCCCGCACGCTCTACCGCTCGATGCGCCGCATCCTCGAGCTGCCCGAGGAGACGCGCCTGTTCATGTGCCACGATTACGGCCCGAACGGTCGCAACATCCAGTGGGAAACCACCGTCGGCGCCGAGCGCACGCACAACGTGCACGTCCGCGACGGCATCGGCGAGGACGAGTTCGTCCAGATGCGCGAAGCCCGCGACGCGACCCTGGGCATGCCGCGCCTCATCATTCCGTCCCTGCAGGTGAACATGCGGGGCGGACACCTGCCGCCCAAGGACGAGGACGGCAAGGTTTTCCTGAAAGTCCCCGTCAACGGATTGTGACCATGTGGCCTTTTTCTTCCTCCACCGAACCGAAAGACAAGAAAGTGAACTTCAAGAACCTCGACAAGGACTACGCCGTCTCCGGCCAGATCCTCCCCGCGCAGATTCCGGCCATCGCTGCCGCCGGCTTCAAGTCGATCGTCTGCGCCCGTCCCGATAACGAGGACCACGGCCAGCCGTCGTTCGACGAGGTGGCGCGCGAGGCCGAGAAGGCCGGGCTGCAGATCGTCCACGTGCCGGTCAGCGGCGTGGTCGGGCAGGGTGCGTTCATGAAGTTCGAGCAGGCCATGGAGCAGATGCCCAAGCCCGTTCTCGCCTACTGCCGCTCCGGCGGCCGGGCCGCCAGCCTCTACACCATGCTGAAGCGCGCCTGAGCCTTCGCTGATGAAGTGAGCCTGCCCGGGCAGCGGATCGATCCGCCGTCCGGGAGGGCCGCGCCCGGAGCGTCGCCATGTATGCCAGCATCGCAGCCATATTGTCTGGCGGCCTCGTCGGCTTCGTGCTCGGCCTGGTGGGCGGCGGCGGCTCGATCCTCGCGACGCCGCTCCTGCTCTACGTGGTCGGCATCGCCAATCCGCATGTCGCCATCGGCACTGGCGCGCTCGCTGTCTCGGTGAGCGCGGCGCTCAATCTCGCCAACTACTGGCGCCAGCACTGGATCCGCTGGCGTCCCGCCATCATCTTCTCCGCCATCGGCGCTGCCGGCACCCTCGCCGGCTCGACCCTTGGCAAGGCGATCGACGGCACGCAATTGCTCGTCCTGTTCGGCGGCGTCATGTTCGTTGTCGGCCTGCTGATGCTGCGGCCCCGTGCCCTCGATGCCGCGAGCGCCCCGGCTGCCGGATGGGTGCTTCCCGTGCTCGCCCTGCTCACCGGCGCCGCCTCGGGCTTCTTCGGCATCGGCGGCGGTTTTCTGATCGTGCCGGCCCTGCTGGTCGCGACGCGCATGCCGATCATCGAAGCGGTCGGCACTTCGCTGGTTGCCGTCACCGTCTTCGGCCTCCTGACCAGCCTCAACTACGCACTCTCGGGCTATGTCGAGTGGATGGTGGCCGCAAAGTTCATCGTCGGCGGCATCGGCGGCGGAATCGCGGGTGCGCTTGTCGCGGGGCGGCTTGCGCAGCACAAGCGGGCGCTGAACACCGTGCTCGCGCTGATCATCCTGTCGGCCGCAGTCTATGTGACGGTGCAGGGCGTGGGCACGCTGGTGCAGGGCGCGGCCTGACCGCATCGGGCGGGCGGGGCACAGCATAGCCAACTGCGGGCCCAGCAAGACTTTCGTCGCGCCGAACGCATTGGTGCCGCGCCGCCATTGACAGGGCGGTGCGTCACCGCCGATTGGTGGACGAGGCCGGACCCCACCAATCGCGGCCGCGGACTTGAAATGACCTCCACCATCGCCCCCGTCGAGGAGCGCCGCAGTCTCGGCATCGGCCTTCTGCTGTTCGCACAGCTGTTCTTTGCCACGCTCGACACGTCCGCCAAGTATCTCTCGTTCATCGGCCTGCCGCTGGGCGAGATCGTGTTCATTCGCTACGCGGTGCATGTCGTGCTGGCCGTCGCCCTGTTCCTGCCGCTGCAGCGCGACCTGTTCCGCACGCGCAACTGGCGCCTCGAACTGCTGCGCGGGCTCTGCCTGCTGGGGGTGACAGGGGCCAACTTCCTCGCCCAGCGCTTCCTGCCGCTGACGGTGACCGGCGCGCTGATGTTCACTATGCCGCTGATGGTGACGGCGCTGTCCGGACCGTTCCTCGGTGAGACCATCGGCTGGCGCCGCTGGATGGCGGTCGGCATCGGCTTTGTCGGCATCCTGATCATCGTCCGGCCCGGCACCGAGGCATTCCATCCCGCCTCGCTGATCTGCCTTGCCGGCGCGCTGTCGGCCGCCTTCTACAGCATCATCACGCGCAAGCTCGCGGGCGTCGACTCCGCCGCCACGCAACAGGTCTACTCGGGCATCATCGCGCTCGCCTGCATCACCCCGTTTGCGTTCAGCAACTGGGTGTGGCCGACGAGCGGGGGAGGGTGGTTCGCCTTCATCGCCATCGGCATCACCGGCATGATCGCGCACCAGCTCAACACCATCGCGCACCGTTTCGCACCGCCTTCGGCACTGGCTCCGTTCAGCTACACCGAGCTGCTGCTGCTGGCGCTCGCCAGCTGGCTGATCTTCGCCGAGCCGCCCGATGCCTGGTTCTATCTCGGCGCGCCGATCATCATCGGCTCCGGCATCTACATCTGGTTCCGCGAGCGCCAGCTCAACCGCCAGATCACCGTCGACCAGGTGGAAGACTGATGGCGCAGGCAGTAAAGCCCATCGAGGATCGGCGCCTCCTCGGCATCAGCCTGATGCTGTGCGGCTACCTGTGTTACACCATCATCGACAGCTGCGCGAAGCTGCTCAGCGCCTCGGGCCTGCCCACCATGGAGGTCGTGTTCGTCCGCTACCTGGGGCAGTTTCTCCTCGTGATGGCCATCTTCGCGCCGCGTCAGGGCGCACGGGCGCTGAGCGCCACGCGCAACTGGAAGCTGGAGGCCGCGCGCGGCCTGTGCCTGCTCGGCTCGACCATCTTCAACTTCATCGCCATCACCTTCCTGCCGCTCACCGTCACCTCGGCAATCTCCTTCACCATGCCGCTGATCCTGTGCGCGCTCTCCATTCCGCTGCTCGGCGAGACGGTCGGCTGGCGTCGCTGGGCCGCGATCGGGGTGGGCTTCATCGGCGTGCTGGTGATCGTCCGTCCCGGCACCGAGGCGTTCCATCCGGCCGTGATCCTGTCGCTGATCACTGCCGTGTTCAGTGCCCTCTACAACCTGCTCACCCGCAAGCTCGCCGGGGTGGATTCAACCATCACCCAGCAGTTCTGGGCTTCGGCGGTGGCGACGCTGTGCATCGCGCCATTCTCGCTCGGCGACTGGGTCTGGCCGTCCGATCCACTGACCTGGACACTGTTCGGCGGCATTGGTCTCGCAGCGCTGATCGCGCACCTGCTGGTCACCACGGCGCACCGCTATGCGCCCGCCTCGACGCTGGCGCCCTTCGGCTACCTGCACATCTTCTTCATGACCGGGGCAAGCTGGTTCATCTTCCACCAGCCTCCCGACGTCTGGATCGTGGTCGGCGCGCCCATCGTCATCGCCTCCGGCCTCTACATCTGGCTGCGCGAGCGGCAGCTGTCGAAGGCTGTGGTGACCGAGGTGGTGGTGGAGGACTAGAAGCCGTTGAAGACCATGTCGATGGCGGCTTTGATCTGGTCGTAGCGCTCATCCAGAGATCCCAACGGCCGGCCCATGCTGCGCACGGGCACCGCAGCCATCAGCTGGGTCGCCATCACGTATGACCGGCCGTCGAACGCGAATATCGGCTGAAGACGCTTCATCGGCGACGGTACAGCCTCAACCGGCAGAAGTGGGACTACGAGCCGCGTGACGAGGTCGGGAAGCAGGTCCGTCTGAACGTCAAGCAGCAAACGACCTCTGGCGTCGCGATAGACGTCGAAGCGCGCCATCAGAACATGCGGTATTCTTCGAGTGGCAAGCCGTTCTCTTCGACCCACGCATTCCACGCCTTGATGGCTTCCGCGTTCTCTTCACGCCAACGCAGCGCCTCGGGCGAGAGCTTGCCTTCGCCTGCCTGCCTGTTCCGCGAACCAGCCGGCGTCGTGTGGTCGGATTTCTTAAGCGCTTTGCTCATCGCCGGAGACTAGCCGATCTTTCGTTGCTACGGAATTGCTCCTCAGAACAGCGCGCCCGTGAAATCGAGCAGCAGCTTCAGGTTGAGTGCGGCGATCAGCACGGCGACAATCCCGGCGACCACGATCAGCCATGGCGGGGCCACCAGCGCGCCCATCTTGCGCTTGTCGGCGGTGAACATGACCAGCGGGAACACCGCGAAGCTGAGCTGCAGGCTGAGCACGACCTGGGTCAGGATCAGCAGTTCCGCCGTCCCCTTTTCGCCGTACCAGATCGTCACCGCGGCGGCGGGGATGATGGCGATGGCGCGGGTGATCAGCCGGCGCAGCCACGGCGGCAGGCGGATGTTGAGGAAGCCTTCCATCACGATCTGTCCGGCAAGCGTCGCGGTGACGGTGGAGTTGATGCCGCAGGCGAGCAGCGCGATGCCGAACAGCGTCGGCGCGATCGCCAGGCCGAGCAGGGGGGAAAGCAGCGTGTGCGCCTCGCCGAGCTCAGCCACCTGGGTATTGCCGCTGGCGTGGAAGGTCGCCGCCGCGAGGATCAGGATCGACGCGTTGATCAGCAGCGCGAACATCAGCGCGACGGTCGAGTCGATGGTCGCGAAGGTGAGGGCTTCCTTCTTCTCCTTGAGCGTCTCGCCATAGGCACGGGTCTGCACGATGCCCGAGTGCAGGTAGAGATTGTGCGGCATGACGGTGGCGCCCAGGATGCCGAGCGCCAGGTAGAGCATCTCGGGGTTGGTCACGATTTCCGTCGTCGGCGCGAAGCCGCGGATCACGTCGCCCCAGTTGGGATCGGCAAGCACAATCTGCACCCCGAAGCACACCGCGATCACGCCGAGCAGGGTGATCACCAGGGCCTCCACCCAGCGGAAGCCCAGCTTCTGCAGGTAGAGGATCAGGAACACGTCGATCGCCGTGATGACGACGCCGAGCTCGAGCGGGATGCCGAAGATCAGGTTGAGGCCGATCGCCGTGCCGATGACCTCGGCGATGTCGGTGGCAATGATCGCAATCTCCGCCAAGAGCCACAGCACGAAGGCTACCGGGCGCGGAAATGCATCGCGGCAGGCCTGCGCCAGGTCGCGGCCCGAGGCGATGGCGAGGCGCGCACACAGCGATTGCAGGATGATCGCCATGATGTTGGAGACCAGCGCGACGACCAACAGCGTGTAGCCGAACTTGCTGCCACCGGCGAGCGATGTGGCCCAGTTGCCTGGATCCATGTAGCCGACCGCAACCAGGTAGCCAGGGCCGAAGAACGCCAGGGCGCGGCGCCAGGTGCTGCCCGACTGCGAGACCTTGATGCTGCGATGTACGTCGGCCAGCGACGGATCGAGCCGACCCTGCCGCCAGCCGCTGAAAATGTCGCCGGATCCCGTATCCATCGTCTCGAACCCTGATTTCGCCGGGCCACGCACAGGTGTTGTCCGGTCTTTGTTGCGAATGGTTCGCAATAGCAACTGGTTTCGACGCGCTTGTCAACTGCCGCGCGCGGCGGTTGCTTTCGGTCGCGCTTTCCGTGACGATTGTGCGAACCCACGTGCGACTCCGGGCCAGGGACCCACTCTATGCCTGCCTTCAAACTGATCGACGCCAAGCTGCCGGATTTCGGCGTTCCCAAGACCCGTCCCGAACTGGACCGCTCCGTCCATGTCGCGCGCTTCAATGCCCTCAACCGGGCGCGGCGCGCCGCCGGGCTGGATGTGCTGGTGGTCTATGCCGACCGCGAGCACGCCGCCAACCTGGCCTACCTCACCGGATTTGACCCGCGCTTCGAGGAAGCGCTGCTGGTCATTGCGCCCGACGCCACGCCAACCCTGCTGACCGGACCGGAAAACCTGGGACGAGCCAATGCCGCCGCCATCGAGGTCGAAGCGCGGCTCTACCCGCCATTCGGCCTGATGGGGCAGGATCGCACCAAGACGCCGGCCCTCGACGAAGTGCTGGGCAACGCCGGCATCGCCGCCAACCAGCGCATCGGCGTGCTGGGCTGGAAGTATTTCGGCCCCAGCGAAGCGTCAAAGCCGGAGTCGTGGCTGGAAACGCCCAGCTACATTATCGACACGTTGCGCCAGATCGCCGGTCCCGAGGGCAGGGTGGTCAATGCCAATGCCCTGCTGATGCACCCGGTCACCGGCCTGCGCGCCGTCAACGAGATCGTGCAGATCGCCCAGTTCGAGTTCGGCGCCGTCGCCTGCTCGGAGGCGGTGAAGGCCCTGATCGGCAGCGTGCGGCCCGGAATGAGCGGATTCGAGGCAGTTCAGAACATGCGGCTGGGTGTCCTGCCGCACTCCTGTCACACCATGTTCTCGTCGGGCGACGAACTCGTCGGGCTCAACAGCCCCACGGGCCGGGTGCTCGAGAAGGGCGATCCAATGACCACGGCGGTCGGCTACTGGGGCGGCCTGTCGAGCCGCATGGGTTGGCTCGCCGAGGACGCCGGCGACCTGCCGGACGATGCGCGCGACTATGTCGAACGGCTCGCCGGCCCGTATTTCGCCTGCGCCGCCGAGTGGTACGAGACGATCGGCATCGGCGTCACGGGGGGCGAGCTCGACGCGCTGGCGCGCCGGCACCTCGATACGCCCTTCTTCAAGCTGGTGCTCAACCCGGGCCACCTCATCCACATCGACGAGTGGATGAACACCCAGGTCTATCCGGGATCGACCGAACCGTTCCTGTCGGGCCAGTGCGTGCAGGTCGACATCATCCCGGCCGCCGGTCCGCCCTACTACGGCGCCAATATCGAGGACGGCATCGCCTTGCTCGACGCGCGGGGCAGGGATGAGCTCAGGGCCTCGTTCCCCGACGTATGGAACCGCATCGAGGCGCGGCGCGCCTTCATGGGCGATGTTCTGGGAATACGCCTGAAACCGGAAGTCCTGCCGCTATCCAACCTCGCTGGCGCCATGCCGCCGTTCTGGCTGGCGCCCGAGCGGATCGTTAGCAGGGCGTGATGCGACCGTATCCTTCTGTCTTGCCAAGCGGTTCGGCGCTCTCTATCCGTTCTGTATCGACATTTGGCTGATTTCCGGCCGTATGCCCCCGCTCACCGGTCAGGCGCACCAAGGGACTCCAATTTCGAACTGACCGGGCAGGCAGGCCGAGTTGGTCGCGTTCTGTCCACCACACAACTGCGCATGAGGGACTACCCTATGGAAAAGGGCACCGTCAAATTCTACAACGATCAGAAGGGCTACGGCTTCATTCAGCCTGACAACGGCGGCAAGGACGTGTTCGTCCACGCTACCGCGCTGCAGCGCTCGGGCCTGAACGGCTTGGCCGAAGGCCAGAAGGTCTCGTTCGAGACCGGCGAAGACCGCCGCACCGGCAAGATCGCCGTCACGGAGATTTCGGCCGCCTGATCGGCGACTAGGGGTCTGATTTCGAGGGGTCGGGCATGTGAGTGCCCGGCCCTGTCCTATTGGCGCCCGGAAGGCTTGGCGGCGCCTGCCTCGCCCCAGGTGATGAGCCGGGCGCCGCGGTGGCCGGTGAGATAGATCCACAGCCAGCTGATCGCGACCGACACGCGGTTCTTGAGCCCGATCAGGAAGTAAATGTGGGCAAGGCCCCACGTCCACCAGCCGATCCAGCCCGTGAGCTGCAGCCAGCCGAAATCGATCAGCGCGGCGCTCTTGCCCACCGTGGCGATGTCCCCCAGGTGCCGATAGCGGAATGGGCCGATCGTCCGGCCCGTGAGCCGGGCGCGGATCACCGCCGCCGCGTACTTGCCCCCTTGCTTGGCTGCGTCCCCGATGCCGGGCACCGGCTTGCCGGCCGGACCGGCCACGGTGGCCGTGTCACCGATGGCGAAGATCTCGGGGTGGCCCGGGACCGTCAGGTCGGCCTCGACCTTGATGCGACCCGCCCGGTCGGCCTCGGCGTTCAGCCACTTGGCCGCCGGCGAGGCGAGCACGCCTGCCGCCCAGATGATGGTGCCGGCGTGGAGTACGTCCCCATCGAATTCGACTGTATCGGCGGTGACATGGGTCACCGGCCGGTTGAGCATGACCTCGACGCCCAGCTTCTCCAGCGCCGACTTCGCGTACATCGACAGGCTCTCGCGAAAGTTGGCGAGCACGCGCGGCCCCGCTTCGATCAGGACGACGCGTGCCTGCTCGGGCCTGATGGCGCGGAACTCGTCCTTCAGGCTCGTGCGCGCCAGCTCGATGATCGCGCCGGCGAGTTCGACGCCGGTGGCGCCCGCCCCGATGATGGCGAAGGTGAGGAGCGCCTGGCGTCGCTCCGGGTCGGTCTCGCGCTCGGCCGCCTCGAAGGCGAGGAGCAGGCGTCGGCGCATCGCGGTTGCGTCCTCGAGCGTCTTCAGCCCCGGCGCGAACGGCTCCCAGTCGTCGTGGCCGAAATAGGCGTGGCGTGCGCCCGTGGCGAGGATCAGCGTGTCATAGGGAACCTGCCCGCCGTCTTCGAGCATGACCCGTCGGGCGGACACGTCGATGTCCGTGACGTTGCCGAGCAGCGTCGTCACCTCTGGCCGGTGCTTGAGCAGCATGCGGATCGGCCAGGCGATTTCCGACGGGCTGAGCGCGGTGGTCGCCACCTGGTAGAGCAGCGGCTGGAACAGGTGGTGGTTGCGCCTGTCGATGATGGTGATGTCGACGTCGGCGCCCTTCAGCTTCTGCACGGCGGCCAGTCCGCCGAAGCCACCGCCGACGATGGCGACGCGATGTCGTTGAGCCCCGTTGGTCATATCGAACCCCGTTCAGTGCCCCGCTGCCAATGTAGGAGGCGAACCCTGCCGGGCCAATGAACGGGCGAGCACGGGTGGCATGCGCCTCCGTCACCCCTCCTTGCGGGGCAGGGGCTGGCCCTTAGGTCCGGGAGTGACCCGATCCGCGTGTCCGCTGGGGAGAGGGCGGTCTATTCCGCCGGCCCGTCGAACGCGCGGCGCGCCGCCTCGATGCTGTCGCGGTTGCGCACGGCGAAGGCCCCGAGTGGCCTGACGCTGTTGGCGAATTCGAGACCGAGCGCGGTCAGCTCGTACTCGACGCGAGGCGGAATGGTGGCGAAGGCAGCGCGTGTGGCAAAGCCGTCGCGCTGCAGGGTGCGCAGGGTGAGGGTCAGTTGCTTCTGCGAGATGCCGCTGACCTCGCGGGCGATCTCGTTGAAGCGCCTCCGACCGGATCGCAGCACCGACAGGACCTCGACCGTCCAGCGCGCCCCGGCGAGATCGAGCACTTCGTGGACGATCTCATACTGCGTTGCCGCCATGGGACTCTCCTTCGACAGCGGGATACCCCTCGAGCAGAACCCGGGACGCCATCCGGCCGAAGGCATGCCCGACACCGCTCCTCATGGCTTCGAGGCTTTCGAAATTCTGCCAGCTAGCAACCCGTCGCATGAGTGCGACGACGTAGAGGCGCCCCAGCGACGGCAGGCGGCGCTGCTCGGTCATGACGAAGCGCAGCACCTTGGTTGCGGCCGGATCGGCAAGGCTTGCCTCGATCACCTGTTCGGCGGGGCCCGCGCCCATGGGCTGTGCCGGCAGACAATGCTTGGCGACGACATGCGCCAACAGGGCGAGCTTGGTGCGGAAATGATAGAGCACGGCCGACTTGCCGACACCGGCGAGCTTGGCGACATCCTCGATGCGGGCGCGATCATAGCCCTTGTCGAAGAACACCTGCAGCGCGGCGTCGATCATCTGCTCGCGGCGGCAGTCGAAGCGGCGGAAGTTGGGAATGCGGCGGGCAGGGGGGTGGTCGGGAGTCATGTCTGGTCTGCCTTGGTGGTTGCCACGACCGCCCTTCGGCGGCCTGGGTATGCTCGGTGCCGTCACTCGCCCATGGCGTGGGCACGTTCCTCGGCCGTCATCGGCCGTGCCGCCCTGGGACGGCGCAGCAGCAGGACGATGGGCAGCGAAGCGAACGTCAGCACCATCATGAGCTTGAAGTCGTCGAGAAAGGCGAGCATGGCCGCCTGCTGGGTGATGAGTCGGTGGAGCGTGCCGACGACGTTGGCGAACCCGCCATAGGCGGTGGCGAAGTCGCGCAGCGGCCCGGAGTCCATCGTGACCCTCTCGGCCAGCTCGCCATAGTTCACCACCTGCATCTGGGCCAGGATCGTGGTGACGATCGAGATGCCCACGCCCTGGCCGACATTGCGGATCAGGCTGAACATGGCGGTGGCGTCGACCCGGTACTTGGCCGAGATGGTGGCGAAGGCCAGCGAGTTGAGCGGCACGAACACGAAGCCCATGCCCACGCCCTGGATGAAGCCCGAGATCAGGATCGGGCCGGTGCCCATCACGATGTCGAACTCGGTCATCATGTAGAGCGAGTAGCCCATTACCAGCGTGCCGAAGATCACCAGCAGCCGCGGATCGAACCGTGCCACCAGCCGTCCGACAAGGATCATGGACACCATCGTGCCGATGCCGCGCGGTCCCATCAGCAGCCCGGTCTCGATCACCGGGAACCCCATCAGGTTCTGCAGCATCGGCGGCAGCAGCGCGAGGCCCGAGAACAGCGTGATGCCGGTGATGAAGATGAGCACGAGCCCGGTGACGAGGTTCCGGTCCTTGAACATTCCCATGTCCATGAACGGGTTGTCCGCTGTCAGGCAGTGCACCACGAAGACCCACAGGCCCGAGATGGCGAGCAGCAGGTAGAGCCAGATTTCGGCCGAGTCGAACCAGCCCACCCCCTGGCCGCGGTCGAGCAGCAGTTGCAGCGCCGCCACGGCGAGCGCCAGCATGCCGAAGCCGAAGAAGTCGAACTTGCGGATCCTGATCGGTGTGTTCGGCATCAGTGCGGCGAGCATGAAGAACGCCACGACGCCGACCGGCAGGTTGACGAGGAACACGGCGCGCCAGTTGAACGTCTCGGTCAGCCAGCCGCCCAGTGTCGGCCCGATGATCGGCCCGAACATGATGCCGGCGCCAAAGATGGCCATCGCCTGCCCGAGCAGCTCGCGCGGGTTGATGTCCATCATCGTCGCCTGGGCGAGCGGCACCAGCATGGCGCCGCAGACGCCCTGGATGACGCGGAACAGCACCATCTGCTCGAGGTTCGTCGCGATGCCGCACAGCAGCGACGCCGCGGTGAAGCCAACGACCGCCATCAGCAGCAGGTTGCGCCGCCCGAAGCGGTCGGAGAACCACCCGGTCAGCGGCGTCGCGATGGCCGCGGCGACGATGTAGGAGGTCAGCACCCAGTTGATCTCGTCCTGCGACGCACCGAGGCTGGCGCGCATATGCGGCAGGGCGACGTTGGCAATCGTGGTGTCGAGCACCTGCATGATGACCGCCACCATGATGGCGGCCGTCAGCAGGCCCTTGTTCTTGACCACGACGTTGGGGGCCGAAATGGCAGTGGCGGCGGCCATGCTAGTTCGCCTTCGGGGCTTCCGGCGCCTGCGAGCCGTCCGGCTTGGTATCGACGTTGACCGTCGCGCTCATGCCGGCGACGAGCGGCTCGCCGCCGGTCGAGTCGACGACGATCCTGACCGGCACGCGTTGCGTCACCTTCACCCAGTTGCCCGTGGCGTTCTGGGCCGGGATCAGGGCGAATTCCGCGCCGGTCGCCGCACCGATCGAGTCGATATGGCCGCTGAGCTTCTTGCCCGGGAAGGCGTCGACGGTGATTTCCGCCGGCATGCCGTTCCTGAGCGTCGTCAGCTGGGTTTCCTTGAAGTTGGCCTCGACCCAGACATCGCTGCTCTCGACGAGCGTCGCGATGGTCGAGCCGGTGTTGATGAACTGGCCGACATTGAGGCTGCCGACCTGCGCGACGATGCCGTCGGCTGGAGCCACCACCGTGGTCTTGTCGAGGTTGCGCTGGGCGTTGTCACGCGCTGCGAGGGCGGCGCGGACCGCCGGATGATCGTCCGTCGCGATATCCGGGTTGCCGCCGAGCGCGGCGATGGTGTTGGCGACGTCCTGCTGCTCGAGCGCCACGGTCGACTGCGCCTGCTGCAGCGCCAGCCGCGAGTCGTCGAGGCTCGATTCGGCGGTGATGCCCTGCTGGCGCAGGTTGGAGGTGCGGTCCCATTCCTTCTGCCGGATGTCCAGCGCGTCCCTGGCCGCCTGGAGCTTGGCGAGCGCGATCGAGTGCGCCACCCGCAGTTGCTCGACATTGACGCGCGCCGAGGCCAGCGCCGCGTCGGCCTGGGCCAGGGCGATCCGATAGGGTTCGGGGTCGATGGTGAAGAGGGCATCGCCCGCCTTGACCGCCTGGCTGTCCTTCACCGCCACCGAGGCAATGCGTCCGGCGACGTCCGAGGAGATCGACACCTTGTTCTGCTGCACATAGGCGTTGTCGGTTTCGACATAGCGGCCGCCGGTCAGCCAGAAATAGCCGCCACCGGCGGCAAGAACGACCGGTACCGCAAGCATGATCGCGAGGCGGCGGCCCGAGCGCTTCTTCTTCGTCGGTGCTTCCGGCGCGGCAGCCGCTGCCGGCGCCGCCTTGGGTGCATCGGCGGCGGGGACTTCGACGGGCTTGGCTTCCCCGGGAGCCGGGGGGGTGACGCGGGCGTTCATATTCAGGCTTCCTCGCATTCGGCAGTCTGGCCGATTAGGTTGCCGCGCATCCTGGCGAGCACGGCGACAACGGCCGCGCGTTCCTCGGGAGATATTCCCTCAAGCGCGGCTTCATACATGGCAAGCCCGACCTGGCGGGCACCGCGGACCACATCCACCCCAGCCTCGGTGACCCGCGCCAGTTTGGCGCGACTGTCAGTGGGGTCGACGTAGCGCTCGATCAGCCCGCGCTTCTCCAGCCGGTCGAGGATGCCCGAGATGGTCATCGGATCGGTGTCGATGGCGTCGGCCAGGGCCTTCTGGGTGATCCCCTCATGGGCCGAGACGTGCGCCAGGGCGCGCCACTGCGGCATGGTGATGCCCTGCATACTCGCCCCGTCCTCGAAGCGCCGCTTCATCAGCCGCGCCACTTCGTGGATCAGATAGCCCAGCGGGGCTTGCGCCTTGTAGTCCTGTTTCAAATTCATAAGCGCACATATAATAAGTGCACTTACGGAGTCAACGCCGGCGCATGTTCGAAGGCCAGCGATTTCTGCATGGGTGGTATGAAGCGCTACGAAAGAGGCAGCGTCGCCGCGCCTCCCGGCCGTCGACATGGCGGCCAAATCCGCCTATCTCTGGCGTCGCCCTTTGCCATACCAATTCCCTGTCATGACCATGGCTTCGTCCTCGATCAGCGGTGAAACGCTGCTAGCGCAACTCAAAGGCGTTGTCGGCGAGCGCCATGTGCTCACCGACGAGCGCAATACGCGGCGCTATCGCAAGGGCTATCGCTACGGCGACGGCGCGGTCCTGGCGGTGGTGCGGCCGGGCACGCTGCTCGAGCAGTGGCGGGTGTTCAAGGCCTGCGTCGAGGCTGGCTGCGTCGTTATCACCCAAGGCGCCAATACCGGCCTCAACGGCGGCTCGACCCCGTTCGGCGACGACTACGACCGCCCGGTCGTCGTCATCAACACCATGCGCATCGGCCGCATCGACCTGCTGAAGGGCGGCGAGCAGGTGCTGTGCCATGCCGGCGCCACCCTGCACCGGCTCGAGAAGCTGATCCGCCCGCTCGGCCGCGAGCCGCATTCGGTCATCGGCTCGACCACCATCGGCGCCTCCGTCGTCGGCGGCGTGTGCAACAACTCCGGCGGCGCCCTGATCCGCCGCGGCCCCGCCTTCACCCAGCTCGCGCTCTACGCCCGCGTGGCCGAGGACGGCTCGGTGTCGCTGATCAACCATCTCGGCATCGAGCTCGGCAACGACCCCGAGACCATCCTCTCCCGCCTCGATCGGGGAGAGTACGGCGAAGGCAACGTCAACTACGAGACCGGCCGGCTCGCCTCCGACCCGGACTATTCGAGACTGGTCCGCGACATCGATGCGCCGACGCCCGGCCGCTACAACAACGATCCGCGCCTGCTCTACGAGGCGGCCGGCAGCGCCGGCAAGCTCTGCGTCTTCGCCGTCCGGCTGGATACGTTCGCGAGCTCCGGGCCATCGCGCGTCTTCTACGTCGGCTCGAACGAATACAGCGAACTGACCGAACTGCGCCGCCACATCCTCGGCACGTTCGAGAACGCCCCGGTGGCCGGCGAGTACCTCCACCGCGAGGCCTACACGCTGGCCGAGGAATACGGCAAGGACCTCTACCTGTTCCTGAAGCATGTCGGCACCGAGCACATCTCCACCGCCTTCACGCTGAAAAGCCGCTTCGACGCCATCACCGGCAAGCTGGGATTGGGCACCAACCTGTCGGACAGGCTGCTGCAACTCATCGTCGGCATCCTGCCCAACCACCTGCCCAAGCGCATGAACGCGTTCCGCGACCGCTACCAGCATCACCTGCTGCTGCGCATGGATGGCGCCGGCATCGAGGAAGCGCGCCGCTATCTCGCGTCGATCTTCCCGTCGGCGACCGGCGACTTCTTCGAATGCGACGACGAGGAGGCCGCCGCCGCCTTCCGCCATCGCTATGCCGTCGGCGGCGGCACCGTCCGCTATCGCGCGACGCACCCGGACACGGTCGAGAACATCGTCGCGCTCGACATGGCCCTGCCGCGCAACACGCTGGACTGGCGCGAGACCCTCCCGGAGGGCGTCGAGGAGAACATCGTGCGCCGCATCCCGTGCGGGCACTTCCTGTGCCAGGTGTTCCACTACGAATACGCCGTCAAGAAGGGTGCCGACTGGATGGACATCGAGCACCGGATCATTGCCCACCTTTCGGGCAGGGGGATCGAATTCCCCTCCGAGCACAATGTCGGCCATCTCTATGAGGCCAAGCCCGTGCTGGCCGAGTTCTACCGCTCGCTCGATCCCACCAATACGCTCAACCCCGGCATCGGCCATACCTCGAAGCGCCGGAACTGGGCCTGAGCGGTTGTCGGGAACGGCTGCGCGGCTTATATGCGCCCGACCGACCCATCGCTTTGAACGGCCCGATGCTCCACGACCAGACCGCAATTGAGAACGCCCCCGCGTCCCGGCTTGCCGAGGCGCGCCGCTTCTCCATTGCGCCGATGATGGACTGGACCGATCGCCACTGTCGGTATCTTCATCGGCTGCTGACCAAGCGCGCCTTGCTGTTCACCGAGATGGTCACCAGCCCTGCCGTCATCCACGGCCCGCGCGACCGGCTGCTCGGCTTCGACGAGGTCGAGCATCCCGTCGCCGTACAACTGGGCGGCTCAGACCCGCATGAACTGGCCGAGGCGACGCGCATTGCTGCTTCGTACGGCTACGACGAGATCAATCTCAATGTCGGCTGCCCGTCCGATCGCGTGCAGTCCGGCCGTTTCGGCGCCTGCCTGATGGCGGAGCCGACGCTGGTCGCCGATTGCGTGCGCGCCATGCGTGACGCCACCGACAGGCCGGTGACGGTGAAGTGCCGCATCGGCATCGACGACCAGGATACCGAGGAAAGCCTCGACCGCTTCGCCGATGCCATGGTGGCGGCCGGCGTCGACGCGCTCTACGTGCATGCCCGCAAGGCCTGGCTCAAGGGCCTGAGCCCGAAGGAAAACCGCGACATCCCGCCGCTCGACTATCCGCGCGTCCATCGCCTCGCCGAACGGCTGAGGCCGCTGCCGGTAACGATCAACGGCGGCATCAAGACCATCAGGGACGCCGAGGCGCACATGGCGCACATGTCCGGCGTCATGCTCGGCCGCGTCGCCTATCACGAGCCGATGCTGCTGACCCTCGTCGACGAACGCTTCTTCGGTGAGGCCGGCAAGCCGGTCGAACTGCGCGACGTGATGCTGGCCATGGCCGAGTACGCCGAGCGCGAGATCGCCAAGGGCGCGCGCCTCAACAACATCACCCGCCGCATGCTGGGGCTGGCCAACGCCCGCCCCGGCGCACGCGCCTTCCGCCAGATCCTCAGCGTCGATGCCGCCAAGCGTGGCGCGGGGCCGGAGGTGATCATGCAGGCGTTCGAGGCACTGGAGCCGGAACTGGCGCTGGCGGTCTAGCGGCCGCGCGAGTAACGCGTTGCCAGGCCCTGCATGGGATCAGTCGACCAGTTCCAGCGAATTGCCGCTCACCGCATAGCGGCTGAGCGTGCCGAGGTAGCTCATGCCGAGCAGGCTCGTCTCCAGCATGCCGCGCTCGGCGATGAAGGCGCGCACGTTGTTGCGCATGATCCCGCCGATCTCGATCTGGTCGAGCGTCACCGCCGCCGCGTTGCCCGTGCCGTTGGCGGTCGAGACCGGCACGTTGTAGTTGAGGGCCGCCGTAGAGATACCCACCCGCTCGGCATCTCCGTGCGTCAGCACCACCGCCGAGGCGCCGGTGTCGAAGATGGTGCGGATCTCGGCGCCGTTGATCTTGGCATTGATCATGAAGTGCCCGTCGCGCCCGCCGCGGAACGTCGCCGTACCGCGTTGTTCATCGACCACGGCGACGCCGGGTACCAGTTCGCCGAACACGCGCGACGCCACCAGCGTCAGGTCTTCGCGATAGGTGTAGCCGATCAGCACGACGCCCAGGATGCCGACCCACACAGCAAGGTTGCCCACGAGCTCGGAGAAACGGTGTCGCCGCGAGAACAGCCCGCCGGCAATGACGATCAGGATGACGATCAGCGGGATCGCCTGCGCCATCTGCTCCTGCGTCACCCCCACCAGTGTCCCCGCATCGGCACTGACCAGTAGCGCCAGCCCGATGGCGATGACGATGGCGAAACCGATGAACAGCATGGAGGTCCCTTTGCGGACGGCAATCACCCGATAATGGGGTGCGATCATGGCAAATCAAGCCACGCCGTTGCCGCGGAGGAATGAACTTTTCGCAACGAGGCCCTCGCCGACGATCTCGAAGAAGGCGCGAACGCGCGCCGTCTTTCTCAGGTCGGCATGGGTTATGATCCAGAGCTCGCGCGTCAGGCCCTCGATCGGCTCGGGCACGATGCGGCGCAGCGCGCGGTCGGTGTCGCCCAGATAGCAGGGCAGGAGGGCCAGCCCCAGACCGGCCTTTGCCGCGGTGAACTGGTTGATCAGGCTGCTCGCCCGATAGACGATGTTCTGCGGCGCAAACCTTTCCGTGATCCAGTCCGCCGCCGCGATGCCGCTCACCTCGGGCCCCCAGCCGATGATCGGGCTGGCCTCCGGGACGGTGCCGGCGTTGAACTGCGCCGCAGCGCCATAGATCGTCCAGCCGATATCGGCGAGCTTGCGGCCGAACAGGTCGGGCTCCCTCGGTCGAGTGACGCGCAACGCGATGTCAGCCTCGCGCCGGCTGAGGCTGAGGATGCGGTTGTCGACCACGAGCTCCACCACGATGCCGGGATGGGCCTGCCGAAACCGGGCGAGCTCAGTCGTCAGCAGGCTGTAGGCCAGCGTCTCCGACGAGGTGACGCGCAGCGCCCCGGTGAGCCGCTGGTCCCGCCCGCCCACCTCCCGGCCGAGCGCGTCCGCCTCGGTCTCGACCCGCTCGGCGGTGGCGGCCACGCGCTCGCCTTCGGCGGTGGGCCGATACACCCCGCCGGGGAGGCGTTCGAACAGCCGAACGCCGAGCTTTTCCTCGAGTGCGTTCAGCCGACGGAACGCGGTCGAGTGGTTGATGCCGAGCGCCGCCGCACCGCCGCCCAGAGTGTCGGCGCGGGCGATGGCGAGCACGAGCTTGAGGTCGTTCCAGTTGTCCATGCCGCCTCGCATACCACGTTCCCCGCTTGCATTCATGCAAGACGAGAAAGCGAAATTGCCATTGGCCTTTCGCAATTGCCGACGCTAGCTCTGCCGGCCTCGACAACTGGAGGCACCCGAAGTGCAGCTCTACTACCATCCCTATGCATGCTCCCTGGCTCCCGCCATCGTCGCTGCCGAAGCCGGCATCGCGCTGGACCTCGTGCACGTCGATATCCTCGGCGCGCCGCACAGGCTCGGCGACGGCACGGACTACCGCGACGTCAATACCCGCAACTATGTCCCGCTATTGGTCCGCGACGACGGCAGCGAAGTCAGCGAGGCCGGCATCATCCTCAAGGTCCTTGCCGATCTCAATCCCACGTCCGGCCTTGCGCCGGCCGTCGGCAGCCCCGAGAGGTTGCTGCTCGAGCAGTGGCTGACCTTCCTCGGCACCGAGTTGCACAAGTCCTACTCGCCCTGGCTGTTCCATCCGGAGGTTGGCGCGACCGCCCAGGCCTATGCCCGCGACCTCGTCGCCCGCCGGTACGCCATCGTGGAAGCCCAGCTCGACGGCCGCACCTGGCTCCTCGGCGAGACCTTCAGCGTCGCCGACGCTTATCTCTTCGTGATGGTCAACTGGGCCGCCGCGGCCGGCACGCCGCTGGACGGATTCCCGTTGATCCGCGCCTGGTTCGAACGGATGAAGGCGCGCCCAAAGGTGCGCGAGGCCATCCGCAACCACTCTGCCAGCCCGGCGGCGAAGGCCGCCTAGCGCGATCGCAAGGTTGTCGCCTCCCTCCCCTCAAGGGGGAGGGGAGCTAGGCGAAGACCAGCAGCACGGCCAGCACGGCGACCTCGATCAGCGCGCCCAGCGCCCCGATCAGGTCGCCGGTCTGCCCGCCGATCAGCTGGCGGCACCCCCAGACCCAGGCCGATGCCACGAGGCCGACCGCTACCAGCGCCAGCACCACCGCGACCAGGCTCGTGAACGGCGCGGCGAGGATGAGCGCCAGCAGAGCTGCGAATGCGGCCCCGATGGCGAAGCGGCGGCGCCCGACCCGCCCGGCCGCGGCCGAGGCGCCGCCCTCTCTCGCATTCGGCAACGCGACGCTGAGCCACAGCGACCCCGATCGTCCGAGCACCGTCGCCGCCAGCCAGATTCCTGCCGCCGCCAGCGGGTTGTATGCCGCGACCGCTCCGATCCCCGTTACCCGCAGCAGGAGGTAGAGGCCGAGCGCGCCGACCCCGTAGGTGCCATGCCGGCTGTCCTTCATGATCTCCAGCCGCCGCTCGATGCTGGCCCCGCCGAACAGGCCATCCGCTGCATCCGCCAACGCATCGTCGGCCATGGCGCCGGTCGCAACGAGCATCGCGGTGACCCCGAGCGTCGCCGCGAAATAGCTCGGCATCCCGGCCCAGGCGCACAGCATCATCAGCAGCGCGGGCCCGAATCCGATCACCAGGCTGGCGAAGGGCAGGCTCATCGCCATGCGGTCGAGGTTCGGCGCCGTATAGGGGCGGTCCCCGGTCGGCAGCCGCGAGAAGAAGCGCAGCGACATGATGATGTCGTCGGCGAACCCCGGATCGGGGGCAGGGGGCGGCGAAGTCGGGCCCCGGTTGTCCTGCCGGGGGCGCATGCCGGGGGCGTCCTCGTTCAATTGCAAATGCCCGCCGATTGGTCCAGAAGCGTGCCTCCCTTACCACCCCTGGCCGGAGTCGTCATCCGATGCCCTCGCCCTTCGCCGACCTCATCGACCTGCTGCATGTCTTGCCCCCCGGCGACGAGGGCGCCGTGGCGGCCATCCGGGCCCGCGACCGGCAGCTCACCAAGCCGCCCGGCTCGCTCGGCGAGCTCGAGGCGCTGGTCGAATTCCTCGGCCGCTGGCAAGGCAAGCCGAGCCCGACCCTCGACAACCCGATGGTCGCGATCTTTGCCGGCAACCACGGCGTCACCGACCAGGGCGTCTCCGCCTTCCCGCGCGAAGTGACCGCCCAGATGGTCGCCAACTTCACCGCCGGCGGCGCCGCCGTCAGCCAGATCTGCGCGCTGCACGAGCTGAACCTGCGCGTCTTCGAGCTGGCGCTCGAGCTGCCCACTGGCGACATCACCCAGACCGCCGCCATGGACGACCGCATGTGTGCCGCCACCATCGCCTACGGCATGGAGGCCGTCGCCGGTAAGCCCGACCTGCTCGCCATCGGCGAGATGGGCATCGGCAACACCACCGTCGCCGCCGCCATCTACGCCGCGCTCTACGGCGGCGCCGGCGCCGACTGGGTCGGCCGCGGCACCGGCGTCGACGATGCCGGCTTGCGCCGCAAGGCCGATGCGGTCGACCGCGCCATCGCGCTGCACAAGGATGCGCTCGACGATCCGCTGGCGATCCTCGCGCGCCTCGGAGGCCGCGAGATCGCGGCCATGCTCGGCGCCATCATCGCCGCGCGCCAGCAGAAGATTCCGGTGATCGTCGACGGCTTCGTCGCCACCTCGGCCGCGGCCATCGCCCACGCCGCCAATCCGGCGTCGATCGATCACTGCCTGTTCGGCCACGTCTCGGCCGAACACGCCCATGCCCGCGTGCTGGACGCGATGGGCAAGCGCCCGCTGCTCGATCTCGGCATGCGGCTGGGCGAGGGGAGCGGCGCCGCGTTGGCGGCCGTGGTGGTCAAGACCGCGCTCCATCTGCACAAGAACATGGCAACCTTCTCGAGCGCCGGGGTCAGCGACAAGGGCTAGGCGTGACAAGACGCCCACCGCCCTCGGGCTTCGGGTTTTGGTTCAGTCTTGCCGCTTCCGAGGATGCGGCATGGGCGGGACTTCGTCCCTATTGTGCCGGTCTACCGGCTCGGTAGTCGGTGGGACTGTCGCCCCGCCCATTGCGAAGGGACTTATGGCGCACGGCACCGCGAAGCGATGCAGGAACCGCAGTCACCCCAGATGCAACGGCTTGCACCTGGCCCCCAACCCTCCCCGCGATGCCCCGTCGGCACCTCGCAT
>NZ_JAFKHE010000013.1 GCF_017307495.1 Devosia sp.
CGGCTCCGGGTGATGGATGGGCGGGGTGACCGGCGCGGTTCAGGGCCACGCGGGTAGTCCGCAAATGAAACGGCCGTCGCCGCGCCGGTCTTATCGAGGTCTGGGTGAGACCGCTGCCGTGAGGGAGCGTGCGCGGCTGGTTCTCTCCACACCCTGTTACCAGGACGGGACCTGACCAGTCGGCCGGTTGCCCACGACACCGACCCGCCATGGGACGACTCCCATGACCCTCGATATCCAGCCACCATTCGTTCGTCGCGAGCGCCCGCCCGTGGTTGGACGGAGGCAGGATAAGGGGGCGTGGATGTGGGGGGATTAGTTTTGTGCGGAATCTTTCGGCCGGTGCGTGGACCCACCCGGGCGCCCAGCTTGGCCTGGGCCCAGCTTACGGCTGGTGCGGGAGGCGAGGTGGGTCCCAGCTTTCGCTGGGATGACAGCCGGTGGGAGCGGCGGGCTCAGTGCCCTCCGCAGGTCCCTAGGCCGGCGCGCCGTCGGCGTCTTCGTCGAAGCCGTTGTTGACCAGCGTGGTGATCGCGTCGAGCGCCTCGCGGGCCTGCTTGCCGGTGGCCTGGACGAGAATGGTCGAACCCGGCCCGGCGCCCAGCATCATCAGGCCCATGATCGAGTTGCCGTTCACCGCGGTGCCGTCGCGCACCACCTTGATCTCGGCATCGAAGCACTCGGCCGTGCGCACGAAGCGCGCCGAGGCGCGCGCATGCAGCCCCTTGCGATTGACGATGGTCAATTGCTGCGCGAGCGCCCGGTCCGATCCTGCCGCGGTATCCATGCTGCAAGGATGCCCGAAATGGCGTCAGCCGCCAAGCGTTTCGCTGGCCACGTTGATGTATTTCCGCCCGGCCTCGGCCGCCGCGGCCACGGCCCGCTTGATGTCGAAGTCGGCGCGGATGCGCGCCAGCTTGACCAGCATGGGCAGGTTCACGCCGGCGATCACCTCGACCTCGCGCTGCTGCATGATCGAGATGGCGAGGTTGGACGGCGTGCCGCCGAACATGTCGGTGAGGATCACCACGCCCTGGCCCTGGTCGGCGCGGTCGACACCGCTGAGGATGTCGTTGCGCCGCTCCTCCATGTCGTCGTCGGGGCCGATGGCCACCGTCTCAACGAAGTCCTGCGGACCGACGACATGCTCGAGGGCAGACTTGAACTCGACGGCGAGCGCACCGTGAGTCACCAGAACCATGCCGATCATGCAATATCCCCAGTCCCGGAGGTTCCGGCGGGACCCGAGGCCCCGGACGAACCCCGAGTCTTGACCCATGCGGGCCTTGATTCAAGTGGTTTTTTGTCGCGCCGCACCGCCGGGCGCAGCGAGCGCCCGGAGCGCCTCGCGCACCAGCAGGCCCTGGTGCCGCCCGTCGACCACACCGGCCCGCGGCACCGGCGCCCGCGGCACCGCGATGCCGAACAGCTCGGTGACCAGGGCGTCCTCCTCCAGCATGCGCTCGAGCGTGTCGACGAGGTCGATGACCAGGTCGACCCCGGCCGCCTCGACATGCGGCCGGCTGACGATGCCGCGGCCGCGCAGCTCGATCAGCCCGGCGATGTTGGGGGCGGGATGCATGGCGAGCCGGCCGTCCTCGACGACGATCTCCACCCGGTCGTCGGAGACCAGCTTCGCCTCGCGCCCCCGGGCCTCCCAGGTATCGAGCAGGTCGAGGGCCAGCAGTGACTTGCCGGCGCCCGGCGGTCCGCGCAGGATCACGCCGAGGCCGTCGAGCACGATGCCGGTGGCGTGGATATTGTGGCGCTCGCTCATTTCCGCTTCTCGGCCGCGGCGCGCCGCAGGCGCACCGTGAACCGCGCGCCGCTGCGGTCCTCGCGGTTGGCGCCCGCGATCGAGCCGCCATGCGCCTCGACGATCTGCCGCGAGATGGCGAGCCCGAGGCCCGAATGGTCGCCGAAATGCTCGCCGTCCGGCCGGTCGGTATAGAAGCGCTGGAAGATGCGCGTGATGTCGCCGCGGATGCCCGGGCCCTCGTCGGTCACCGTGATGGTCACGCCGTCCTCGTCCGAGCGCACCAGCACCAGCACCTTGCCGCCTGCGGGCGAGAACGAGACCGCGTTGTCGATCAGGTTGTTGATGACCTGGGCCAGCCGGCTGTCATGGCCCAGCACCACCGGCGAGTACCGGCTCACGTGCTTTTCCAGCACCACGTCGACCTTGCGGTTGGCCGCCACGTCCTTCTGGATCGACACCATGGCGTCGCAGAGCTGGGCGATATCGACCCGCTCGGCGCTCTGGCGCGCCAGTTCCGCATCGAGCCGGCTGGCGTTGGAGATGTCGGAGATCAGCCGGTCGAGCCGGCGCACGTCGTGCTGGATGATGGCGTTGAGCCGCTCGCGATCCTCGGCCCGCCGCGCCCGCGGCAGCGTCTCGACCGCGGAGCGCAGCGAGGTCAGCGGGTTCTTGAGCTCGTGCGCCACGTCCGCGGCGAAGCGCTCGATCGCCTCGATGCGCCCGTAGAGGGCCGCCGTCATCGAGCGCAGCGCCTTGCTCAGGTGCCCGACCTCGTCGGTGCGCTCGCTGAAATCGGGGATCTCGGCCCGACTGGTGATGGTCGACTGCACCGTCTCGGCCGCCCCGGCCAGTCGCCGCAGCGGTCCGGCGATGGTGCCGGCCATGAGCAGCGACAGGATGATCTGCACCGCCGCCGCGACGAGCGCGATCCGCAGCACGCTCCAGCGCTCCGAGGTGGCGATCTGGTCGATGTCGCCCGGCTGGGTGGAGAGCAGCAGCACGCCGACCGTGGCGCGCACGCGCTGGATCGGCACCGCCACCGACACCACCAGCTGGTGCTTGGGATCGACGCGCACGATGGCCGTCGCCGCGCCGCCCAGCGCCGCTGCGACCTCGGGGTACTTGGTGCCCTCGTCGACCCCCAGTTCCTGGTACTGCGGGTAGTCGTCGCCCGGCAGCCAGTCCATGAACGTGTTCCACCAGTCGAACAGGAAGAAGTTGCCGCTGTCCGCCGGCTTGCTGATCTGCCGCAGCACCTCGCCGCGCGCATAGAGGTTCGTGCTGTCGAGGATCAGCAGTCCGCCCTGGTCGTAGATGCGGGCCCGCGTCCGTGTCGGGGTCACGAGGTTGCGCAGCAGCGGCGCCACGCGCTCGGGGTTGATCGGGAACTCGAGGCTGGGATCGAAGAAGCTGAGCGGGGAGACCGGCTCGCCGTCCTGCAGCTCCAGCAGCCGGTCGGGATTGACGGTGATCACGTCGCTGTCGACCGTGGCCGAGGCGGCGATCGCCGCAGCGATGATCTCGCCCTGCACGCGCAGGCTCTGCACGCGCGCCTCGATCAGGCCGGTGCGCCACTGGTTGAGGAACAGGATGCCCACCACCAGCACGGCGAGGCCGGCAAGGTTGAGCACGATGATGCGGCGCGCCAGGCTCGAGAAGATCGTCAGCTCGAGCAGGCGCTTGAGCTGTCCCAGCACGGTCAGCACAAAATGCCCGATCGCTGCCGCGATGCGGTTCAGCCTCGACATTGGACCCTGCGCGGATGCGGGCCGGCGACCGGTCACATCCTCTTCGGTAACGGCCAAGTCGTCCCCTTACTGCTCCTTGAAGCGGTAGCCCACGCCATAGAGCGTTTCGATCATCTCGAAATCGTCGTCGACGGCCTTGAACTTCTTGCGCAGCCGCTTGATGTGGCTGTCGATGGTGCGGTCATCGACATAGACCTGGTCGTCATACGCGGCATCCATCAGCGCGTTGCGCGATTTCACCACGCCGGGCCGCAGCGCCAGCGCCTGCAGGATCAGGAATTCGGTGACGGTGAGCGTGACGCGCTGCCCCTTCCAGGTGCAGGTATGCCGCTCCTCGTCCATGACCAGCGAGCCGCGCTCGATCAGCGCCTTGCTCGGCGTCGCTTCGGCGCCCGGCGTTCCCGCCGCCGCCGAGGGGTCGCGCGGCGCGGCGCGGCGCAGCACCGATTTCACCCGCTCGACCAGGAGGCGCTGGCTGAACGGCTTGGTGATGAAGTCGTCGGCACCCATCTTGAGGCCGAACAGTTCGTCGATCTCCTCGTCCTTGCTGGTGAGGAAGATCACCGGCACGTCGGACTTCTGGCGCAGCCGGCGCAGCAGTTCCATGCCGTCCATGCGCGGCATCTTGATGTCGAGGATGGCGAGGTCGGGCCGGTCGGCCGTCAGCCCCTCGAGGCCCGAGGCCCCATCGGTATAGGTGGCGACCTGATACCCTTCGGCCTCGAGCGTCAGCGATACCGAGGTCAGGATATTGCGGTCGTCGTCCACCAGTGCGATCTTGGGCATTGAGCTCCCTTTCATCGAGGTATCGGCCACGGCGCTTCAGTCGCGCCCAGCCGAAATGTGGCGGACATTGACTGCCACAATTGCGCATAAATAAGGCGTCGGGCCTGCGATTGCCAGCCTGCCGCACCCAACCGAAGTCGCAGGACTTCTGTCGTACGCCGGATTTCCGGATGTTCCGCAGTGGCTTGCGCGGCGTAACTCGGCTCATTCGAGATCGGAGTTACGGCCATGGGGCACGATATTCACCAGCAGATCGCAGCGCGGATCGGGGCTTTGGCTACCGTGCGCTGGGACGAACTGCCCCCTACGCTCGTCGAGACGGCGCTCGGCCGCGGCGAGGGGCGCCTTGCCGCCGGCGGCGCGCTGGCGGTGACCACCGGCGTCTATACCGGCCGCTCGGTCAAGGACAAGTTCATCGTCCGCGACGCGGCGACCGACGGCCACGTCTGGTGGGACAACAACCAGCCGATGGCGCCGGAGCATTTCGACGTGCTGCTCGCCGACATGCTGGCCTCGATCGCCGAGCGCCAGCTGCACGGCCAGCACCTGCTTGCCGGCGCCGATGCGGCGCACCAGATGAAGGTCGCGGTCGTGACCGAAACGGCCTGGCACGCGCTGTTCATCCGCAACCTGCTGATCCGCCCCGACGCCCCCACGGCCGAGGGCACCGATGTCACCATCCTGCACCTGCCCAGCTTTTCCGCCGATCCGGCCCGCCACGGCACCCGCACCGGCACGGTGATTGCCCTCGACATGGCGCGCAAGCTGGTCCTCATCGGCGGTACCGCCTATGCCGGCGAAATCAAGAAGTCGGTGTTTTCGCTGTTCAACTACCACGCGCCGCTCACCGGCACGATGCCGATGCACTGCTCGGCCAATATCGGCCCGGATGGCGACGTGGCGCTGTTCTTCGGGCTTTCGGGCACCGGTAAGACCACGCTCTCCAACGATCCGGAGCGCCTGCTGATCGGCGACGACGAGCACGGCTGGACCGCCGAGGGCGTGTTCAACCTCGAGGGTGGCTGCTACGCCAAGACGGTCAAGCTCAGCCCCACGGCCGAGCCGCAGATCCATGCCGCCACGCAGCGCTTCGGCACCGTGCTCGAGAACCTCAATCTCGATGACCGGCTGGTGCCGCTCTACGACGACATCTCGCTCACCGAGAACACCCGCGCCGCCTATCCGCTCGAAACCCTGCCGGTCGTCGCCGAAGGCGGCGTCGGCGGTCGTCCGCGCACCGTGGTGTTCCTGACCGCCGACGCCTTCGGCGTGCTGCCCCCGATCGCCAGGCTCTCGCCCGAGCAGGCGGTGTTCCACTTCCTGTCGGGCTACACCGCCAAGGTCGCCGGCACCGAGCGCGGCATCACCGAGCCGGTCGCCACCTTCTCGGCCTGCTTCGGCGCCCCGTTCATGCCGCTGCATCCCACCGTCTACGGCCGGCTGCTCGAGGAGCGCCTGACCCAGACCGGCGCCAGCATCTACCTGCTCAACACCGGCTGGACCGGCGGCGGCTATGGCGTGGGCAAGCGCATCGACATCGCCACCACCAGGCGCCTCCTCGATGCTGCCCTGTCGGGTGAGCTCGAGCAGGGCGAGATGCGCACCGAGCCGCTGTTCGGCATGCAGGTTCCCCTGCGCGTCGAAGGCGTCACCCCCCGCGCCCTCGACCCCCGCGCCGGCTGGGCCGACGTTGCCGCCTACGACGCGGCAGCGGCCAGGCTCCAGGAACTGTTCGCCAACAACTTCCGCAAGTTCGAACAGGTCGCGGAAGCGGCGGAGTAGGGCCCCGCAAGCTCGTGTGACGAAACCGGCACCAGCCGCCCTTCTCCCCTTGCGGGAGAAGGTGGCGCGCAGCGCCGGATGAGGGGTGTCGCAGGCGGCAGTCTGCGCGACCGGAGCAAAGCGACGGGCGACGACGAGGGCTGAGACTGACCCCTCATCCGCCCTTCGGGCACCTTCTCCCGCAAGGGGAGAAGGGAGGAGCGGACCACTCTCCTCACCCCCAAACGAAAAAGGCCCCGTTCAGGGCCCATTCATCCGCGTTTTCGTAAGGCTCAGTTCGTCGCGTAGAACACGTGCGAGCCGATGGCGGCGACGCGGTGGAAGGTGTGCGACCATTGCGGGGCGACCGCGGTGGTGTGGTAGAACAGCGCCGAGTTCGGGATGACGCCGGGGCGCTCGCCGCGCTGGAACTCGTAGAACGCATCGTCGGCCAGCTTCAGCGACCGGTTCCACGCCGTGCGTTCGCGCCCCATGTCGGAGCGGCCGTCGCAGGCAAAAGTGAACTGGCACTTGTACTTGCCCTTGTCGGCGTTCTGGAACACCACGCCGCAGATGGTGGACGGGTACTTCTTGCTCATCGCGCGGTTGATGATGACGTTGGCCACTGCCAGCTGGCCCTCGCGGCTCTCGCCACGCGCCTCGTGGTAGATCGCCTGCGCCAGGCACAGCCGCTCGCCCTCGGCGAGCTTGACGCGCTTGGTAGTCGGCACGAACCCGTCCTGCGCGTAGTTGGTGAGCACGGCCGCGGTCAGCGCCGGCTTGTCGGAGAAATCGGCCGCCTCGATCGCGTCGAGCGCCTTGTTCTGCTTCTTGGCGATATAGCCGAGCAGCACGTCCTCGGTCAGCTCGGCCTGCGCGGCCGGCACGTCGAAGCCGTCGAAGCTCTTGAGCTGCTGCTGGCGGGACACGTAGGCCTCGAGCAGCGCATTGGTCAGCTGCGGCTGCGTCGCGGCATGGAACTGCTCGCGCTTGATCGACACGGCCGAGGTGAAAGCGGCGGGAACGACGGTCGCGTCGGCGAGGTCTTCGGCATTGGCGGGCGCCACGGTGACGTGCAGCACGAAGGCTGCTGCGGCAATCGCCGCCGCGTGCATGACCACGCGCACCGTCTTCGCGAAAGCCCCTGCCCTCAACCCGCCTACCTTCCCCGATGCCGCCCCCGAGGCAGCCCAGTGGTCTCGTTACCCTGCCGGCAACCTAGCCGAGCCCGGGCGGTGATGGAACCCAGAATTTACAGTTACTTAACCATGAACGTTAGGCTCTTAAATTGAGGTTAATGCCCCGCGACCGGGGGTGAAAGCCCTGATTTTCAAGAGCTTTGCCGATAGGTAACGGCAGCCTTCGACAATTGATAAAAGTTAATCGTTCCGAATCGTTGCACGAACACAACAGTGCCGGCGCCCCGTTTCCGGAGGCCGGCTGCAAGCTGTCGAGCGTAACTTGAGTCGCGGCCTCAGCCGCGCGGGAAGGCAGCGTCGCGCAGCACGTGGAGACTGTCCATCACCGCCACGCACAGCGCGCTGATCTCGTCGGACGGGGCGACGATGTCGGGCACCATGATGGTCTGCAGCCCCGCCGCATGCGCCGCCCGCACCCCGGCATGGGAGTCCTCGACCGCGATGGCCTGGCCGGGCGCGATGCCCAGCAGCTGCGTGGCCCTCAGGTAGGGCTCCGGGTGCGGCTTGGGATTGGTGACGTCGTCGCGCGTCACCACCGCGGCGAAATGGTCGAGCAGCCCGGCGTGGCCGAGATGCCCGAGCGCGTGCTGCGCGCGCGACGAGGTGGCGACGGCGGTCGGGATGCGGGCCGACCGGAGCTCGCGCAGGATTTCGTGCACACCGGTCTTGACCGGCACCGACAGCTCCATGCGCGCCTTCATCTTGGTGCGGCACATGTCGTCGAACACGGCATAGGGAAAGCTCACGCCATAGGCCTCGACCAGCAGCCGGTTGGTGGTCTCGTGGCTCGAGCCGACGATCTGGTGGTGCAGCCCGTCGGTCATGGCGAAGCCGAGCTCGGTGCTCACGTCCCACACGATCTCCTTGAACACCATCTCGGTGTCGAGCAGCGTGCCGTCCATGTCGAAGACGATGGCGGAGAAGGGTTTCAGCGGGGCGTTCGGCGCGTTCGTGGGCATGGCCTGCATATAGGCAGAATTGCCCGCCGCCGCTACCCTGCCGGCTTCAACGCGCCGCGACGACCTGCTATGTGCGATCCGATGACCGATTTTGATCCCTACGACATCCTCGGCCTGGCGCGCGCCGCCCGCGCCGCCGACATCAAGCTCGCCTACCGCCGCCGGGTGCAGACCGCCCACCCCGATCGCGGCGGCGACCCCGAGGTCTTCATCCGCGTCGTCCGCGCCTTCGGCCTGCTCTCCGATCCCGACGCGCGCCGGCTCTACGACGAGACCGGCATCGTCGACGACGAGGCGGTGAAGGGCTATCGCCGCGAGGTGGCGCAGATCCTCGCCGACATGTTCGATGCCGCCGTCGAGGCCGCGGTGGCGACCGGCCTCAGGCTCGAGAGCGTCGATTTCATCGCCCAGATGTCGGCCGCCGTCACTACCGGGCTCGGCGATGCGCGCCGCACCCTGGGCCGCACCGACGGCGAGATCGGCGCCCTGCAGGCCCTGCGCGCCCGCATCCGCCGCACCGACGCCGACCGCAACCTGTTCGCCGAGCGCCTCGATGCCCAGGTCGCGCTCAAGGCCGAGCAGCACCGCACCATCAAGCGCCGCGTCGCCATGCTGGAGACGGCGCTGGCCGAGCTGGGCAACTACGAGAGCGAGACCGAACTGATCGCGGCGCTCGAGGCCGAGGGCTGATCCTCCCCTGTGCATTCTGGCGGTGAACCGTCCTACCGCCCCAGCAATTCGACCGTCAGCGGGTCCTCCACCCCGCCATAGTATTTCTCCAGCACCTGCCGGAACGGCGCGCCGGCGCCGGCCCGCGCGAACAGCGTCATCGACGAGCGCAGCTTCAGGTCGTCGGGCGCCCCGAAGATCTGGTGTGCGCTGCGCCCTTCGATCCGCAGCACCGCCTTGGCGCATTCGACCAGCCGCGGCCCGAGCACCGGATGCGCCAGGTAGTCCCGCGCCGCGTCGAGGTCGGCGATGCCGAAGCGCCGTGCCATGTCGCTGCGCCCCAGCGCCGTGAGCTGCGGGAAGATGAACCACATCCAGTGGCTCGCCTTTTGTCCGGCCGCCAGCTCGGCCAGCACCACGGCATAGACCCGGTCCTGCGCGACAACGAAATGTTCGAACATGGCCGCGAGCCTAGCACGCCCGCCCACCTTGCTCCCACCCCGTGCCTTTGCCATTGTCGCACAGGTTGCGAGGGAGGGGACGGATGGGCGAACTGCACGATTGGGCCGCGCGGCCGGAGCGCGAGGTGTTCCCGGGCTTCCACGGCCGCTTCATCCACTCGGAGCGCATGACCTTCGCGCGCTGGCGCATCGATGCCGGCGCCGTGCTGCCCGAGCACAGCCACGAACACGAGCAGGTCGTGCACACCTTCGCCGGCGAGCTCGAGCTGGTCATCGAGGGCACCCGCCATGTCTGCGGCCCCTCGAGCGTGCTGGTGATCCCGCCCAATGCCCGCCATTCCGGCCGGGCGCTCACCGATTGCGTGGTCATCGACGCCTTCGCCCCGGTGCGCGAGGATTATCGCTAGGGACAGGGCCGGTGCGGGTCGCCACCCCCACCCTTGATCCCTCCCCACAAGGGGGAGGGAGACGATGGAGCCGCGCCCCCGCCGCCTCCCTCCCCCTTGTGGGGAGGGCAGCAGAGCTTGTGAGCGCAGCGAACTAGCGTCGCTGGGTGCGGGTGGCCGCACGCACCGGCGGATGCTCATGGCGCGCCAGGCCGTCCGGCCGCCCTGCGGCGCCGGAGGATGGGGTGGGCGGGACCGGCGCGGTTTCGGCCACGCGGGTAGTCCGCAACAAAACGGCCGTCGCCGCGCCGGTCCGTTCGGGGTCTGAGTTGGACCCGGTGCCATGAGGGAGCGTGCGCGGCAGCCGCTCTCCACACCTCTGTTACCAGAGCGGGACCTGGACTGTCGGCCGGTTGCCCATGCCACGGGCCCGCCGCCGGACGGCTCCGGCGACCCCCGAAATCCCCGGCCAGCCGTCCGTACGCGACCGCGCCCGTACCGGGAACGGGAGGAGAATATAGTGGCGCGGGAGTGGGGGGACAGAGTTGGCTGGTTTTTGAGTAACACAGGGAAATCGCACGGCATTTTCGAGGTGAAGGGCTCTCTCTGCCCTCCCGCACCAGCTGTCATCCCGGCGCAAGCCGGGATCCAAGGCGCAGCCCGCACCCAGCCGGGAGATGGATCCCAGCTTTCGCTGGGATGACACCCGGTGTTTGAGGCGAGTCCTGCCTGTCACCGATTGTGCCCTTGAGCGTTTCCAATGTCGGTGCGCCAATGGGCCCTCTTGGTGCCCTCCCGCACCAGCTGTCATCCCGGCGCAAGCCGGGATCCAAGGCGCAGCCCGCACCCAGCCGGGAGATGGATCCCGGCTTTCGCCGGGATGACACCCGGTGTTTGAGGCAGCGTCTTGCCTCTCATCGACTGTAAATGCCCTAAAACCCCAGTTTGGAGCGGGTACGCAGCTCGGCAATATCGATGGGCTCGCCGGCGAGGCCGTAAAACCGGCGCGGGCCGGGACGGTTCGCCGGGCGTGTGGGGGGCTGCGGTGGTAAGGCCGGTTGCGGCCGGGGCGAAACCGGCTCCGGCTCCGGTTCGGGCTCCGGCTCCGGGATCAGCGGCAGCGGGTGGTGCGGGCCTTGCCACTCCATGCCCCCGCGATAGCGGCGGCGGCGTTTTGCCGGGCGGGCGGCGCGCTCGGCCTTGTCGCGCCCCTCGAACCCCGTGAGCGCTTCTTCGAGCGCCTCGAAGGCGAGGACGAGGGCCAGCCGCACCTCGCCCCGGGTGACTGTGTCGCGGGGCGCAAAACGTGCCCGCCATTTGGCCCCCATCGTCCGGCTCACCGCCGCCTCTGCCGTATCGAGCAGCCAGACGAGCTGGTCGAGCTCCTCGCGAAACAGCGGGTGGCTGCCCGGGCGCCCATTCTCCTCGCTCGTGACCAGCCACCCCGCCACCGCCGAAAGCGCACTCTCGATCCGCCCCCTGACCCGGCGCTCACGGATGGCCCGGTGTCGCGGATGCTCGGAAACGGATGGGACGGGCACGGCGTGATCCTCGGTTGTTTGGGGTGAGGATACGACGGGTGGGAGGGGACGGGGACTGAATCATACGGCAAGCGACGTGCAAATCCAAAAGGACAAAACACGAACGGTGGCTATCCGTCTAAGTGGAAACTGGATATGCTTCGCTGATTAGTGTTGTCGCATGAGTCTGCCATGACCACTTTTGGTTTTTCGGCCTTCCTCAAGCTGGTTAGTTCTAGTGCAAAGAGGCAGAGATCGTTGATCGCCGAGCGCGTGAAGGGTGAAAGGAAGTCCGGATATGACTTCCATAAGGCCATGCGTGGCATTTGCGGGGGCTACCTTATTGGTGGGGTTTCGCTCGCTGACAGCAGGGTCCTCGCCGAGGCCATAGTGAAAGAAGCTGAGCGCAAATCGGCGCTGACCGCCATTGATCGCGTCGCCGCTTGGCGGCGCGAGCGCGTGGCTGATGCATTCACAGTCGCTAGCCGTATCTGCGAGAGCCCTACAGGCATCTTCAAAGTGCGATTTGATCCAGATTTTGGCACCACCATTGATGGGCAGCGTGTAGCGATCCATCTTTGGAACACGAAGCTGCCGCCGCTTGATGCCCGGCTGACGAGAGCCGCGCTATCGCTCTTTCCTGGATTGTATGAAGGTCTCGACGATCTCGCTGTCCTATCCCTTCGGAATGGACAATTGGTGCTTCTCAGCGAGGATGCTGATGCCGCTACAATCGGTGCGAATGTGGTTGAGGCGCTTGAAGACATCTTCATAGAGATTCGGTCTGGGGGTACGAGGCCTGGGGCCGAGGAACACCCGACGCCCTAAGGGCGCACGATCTTACTAGTACATCCCCGTTCATCCGACCCCAATCCCGCGAATGCTAGACGCCACGATGACGACAACTGAATCGACAATTCCCGACATCGACCAAGTAGCCGCAATTGAACTCTGTCAGCGGGTTGAGGATCAGTTCTATGACTGTAAAGCGAATGCGCTGTCAGGCGCTGGTGCCGAGAAGATTGGTGTAGCATTCGCGAACGCTGACGGCGGCACGTTCATTATGGGTATCCACGACGCCGATGGACGACCAGTGCCAAAAGACCGATGGGATGGCGCACCAAATCCAGAACACTTCAACGGTGTGTTGCAGGCACTCCACAGCCTCGATCCACCGCTTCCTTTTAGATACGACTTCCTGCAATGCTCTGTCCTAGGGGGGTATATACTTCGCGTGTACGTGGACAAGAGTCGGGCGGTTTGCCAAACGTCAGACAGAAAGGTGTATCAGCGCGTCGGCGCTCAATGTCTGCAATTGAGGTCGGTTGAGAAAATCACTCAACTGTCCTTTGCCAAGGGCTATGTCACCTTCGAGAACCAGAAGTTGGTGGGTGTGAGGCCCGAATACGTTGTAGACTCAAACACGCTTGCTTCGTTCGTCGAAGACGTTAAGCCCCGCCCAGACGGTCTTTCCTACTGCCTCAATGAGGGCTTGCTCGATTACAACGACTGGACTCCACTGGCGTGTGGTGTCCTGCTGTTCGGGGATCAACCCCAAGGTGTCTTCCCAACGCGTTGCGAGTGCCGGGTTGTGTTCTATGACACTCGGCTTGAGGTCCCGGAGAGGGAGCATCTGAAGATAAACGAGACAATCGGCGGCCCTCTATATCAGCAGATACACAGCGTCGTCGATCGAGTATCAGAGATAATGTCTGGTATACAAATACTTACCTCAGACGGAATGAAGCAAGTAAAATATCCACCAGAGGCAATCTGAGAGATTATCGTCAATGCGATTATTCATCGTGACTACTCAATCGCGGACGATGTGCAGATAGTGATATTTCAAAATCGTATCGAGGTGATCAGTCCAGGGCGCCTTCCGGGTCACGTTACAGTGGAGAATATCCTCGACGTACGAGATAGCCGAAACCCAAAAATCGTTCGCACTCTGCGACGATATAAGGATGCGCCAAATCAGGATTTGGGGGAAGGGTTGAACACGGCGTTTCAGAAGATGAAGGAATGGCGGTTGCAACCGCCAGTCATTCAGCAGCTTCAGAACGCAGTGAAGGTCACCATTCCGCATACACCACTTGCCACACCCGAGGAAGCGGTTCTAGAGTACTTGCAGACGCATGAAGAGATCAACAACAGCATTGCGCGCTTCCTTACCGGCATTAAGTCAGAAAACCAAATGAAGGAGGTGTTCTATCGCCTGCGCGATCGGGGGCTGATAGAGCGCGTGCCGGATAAGCGCGGCAATGCCGCCGCTTGGCGCCGGACCTGAAGATTGGGATGGGGCGCTCAATGCGCCCCGTCCCAATCCCGCGCCGCATGCGCATCCACCTTGATCGGCACGGTCAGCCGCACCGCCGGTTCGCTTGCCGTTTCCATCGTCTTGACGATCACCGGCATCACGTCGGCCTCTTTCCCCTCGTCGACCTCAAAAATCAGTTCGTCGTGGACCTGTAGCAGCATCGTCGCGTCGGCGCCGGCTGCCTTCAGCGCCGGTTCCATGCGGATCATGGCGCGGCGGATGATGTCGGCGGCAGAACCCTGGATGGGGGCGTTGATCGAAGCCCTCTCGACAAAGCTGCGCTCGGCCGGGTTGTTGGATCGCGCGTTGGGGAAGTTCACCTTGCGGCCGAAGATGGTCTCGACATAGCCCTGCTCCTTCACCAGCCGGCGCTGGTCGGCCATGTAGTCCTGGATGCCGGGGAAGCGGGCGAAATAGGTCTTGATGTACTCGCCGGCTTCGCTGCGCTCGATGCCGAGCTGGTTGGCGAGCCCGAAGGCCGAGATGCCGTAGATGATGCCGAAATTGATCGCCTTGGCGCGGCGGCGGATTTCGCTCGGCATGCCCTCGACCGGCACGCCGAACATTTCGGACGCCGTCATGGCGTGGATGTCGAGCCCTTCCTCGAACGCGTCCTTGAGCGCCTGGATATCGGCGATGTGGGCGAGGACGCGCAGCTCGATCTGGCTGTAGTCGGCGCTGATCAGGAGCTTGCCCGCCGGGGCGACGAAGGCGGTGCGGATCTTGCGCCCATCCTCGGTGCGCACCGGGATGTTCTGCAGGTTCGGATCGTTCGAGCTCAGCCGCCCGGTCAGCACCGAATGCTGCGAATAGGTGGTGTGGACGCGGCCGGTGCGCGGGTTGATGTAGGTGGGCAGCGCATCGGTATAGGTGCCCATCAGCTTGGTCAGCTGGCGCCAGTCGACGATGGTGCGGGCGATGGCGATGCCCTGCGCCGCCAGCTCCTCGAGCACGTCGGCGCCGGTCGACCACTGCCCGGTCTTGGTCTTCGAACCACCCGGCAGGCCCATGCGGCCGAACAGGATTTCGCCCAGTTGCTTGGGGCTGCCGAGGTTGAAGCTGCCGCCGGCGAGCTCATAGGCTTCGGCCTCGAGCGCGGCGGCGCGCTGCGCGAAATCGCCGCTGAGGCGGGAAAGGATCTGCCGGTCGACGGTGATGCCGCGGCCTTCCATGCGCGCCAGCACCGGGGCCAGCGGGCGCTCCAGCGTCTCGTACAGCGTCGTCATGTTCTCGGCGACGAGCCGCGGCTTCAGCACGTGCCACAGCCGGATGGTGAGGTCGGAATCCTCGGCGGCATAGCGCGCCGCGTCCGCGATCGGCACCTCGGCGAAGGTCTTCTGGTTCTTGCCGGTGCCGAGCAGTTCCTTGATGGCGATGCCAGTGTGGCCGAGCCAGTGCTCGCTGAGCTCGCCCATGGTGTTGAACTGCGGCCCGTCGAGCGCGTAGCTGATCAGCAGGTTGTCGTCGAACGCGCGCACCTCGACGCCGTAGCGGGCCAGGATGCCGAGGTCGTACTTGATGTTGTGGAAGATCTTGAGGATCGAGCGGTCGGCAAACACCGGCTTCAGCATGTCGAGCGCCTGGCGCATCTCCATCTGGCCTTCGGCATGGCCGCCGCCGAGCAGGTCGTTGGCGCCCGTGGTGTGGCCGAGCGGCAGGTAGGCGCCATTGCCCGGGGCGGTCGAGAACGAGATGCCGACGAGGTCGGCGGTCTGGTTGTCGAGCCCGGTGGTCTCGGTGTCGGTCGCGACATAGCCCTGCGCGTAGATCGCCTCGATCCAGCGCGCCAGCGCCTCGGCGTCGCGGATGATCTCGTAGTTCGAATGATCGAGCGGGATCGCCTTGATGCGCGCATGCTCGAGCCTGGCATGCACCACCGGGGCAGACTCGGCCCGGCCCTCGGCCACCTGCCGCGCGGCGCGCGCCTCGGCCCGGGCGGAATTGTCGAAGCCGACCGGCTCGGCCGGCTTGGCGGCAAGCTCCGGGTCCGGCGGCCAGGCGGACGGGTCGGCATCGAGCAGCGTGCCGAGGCGCTTCGCCACCGAGACGAACTCCATGGCGTTGAGGAAGGGGAACAGTTTTCCCGGCTCGATCGGCTGGCGCCTCAGGTCCTCGAGCGGCAGCTCGACCGGCGTGTCGTGCTTGAGCGTCACGAGCTGTTTCGAGATGCGGGCGAGCTCGGCATTCTCCTCGAGCGCCTGCCGGCGCTTCGGCTGCTTGATCGAGGCCGTGCTGGCGAGCAGCGTTTCGATGTCGCCATAGGTGTTGATCAGCTCGGCCGCCGTCTTCACCCCGATGCCGGGCACGCCCGGCACGTTGTCGACGGCGTCGCCGCACAGGGCCTGAACTTCTATGACCTTGTCGGGCGAAACGCCGAACTTTTCCCGCACTTCATCCGCGCCAATCCAGCGAAGTGCAGGCTGACCCGGCCGCGGAATCGTGTCGAGCAGGCGCACGGAGCCGTCCGGTTCGACCAGCTGCATCAGGTCCTTGTCGGACGAAACGATCGTCACCTTGCCCCCGGCATCGCGCGCCAGCGCCGTGTAGGTGGCGATGATATCGTCGGCCTCGTAGCCTTCCATCTCGATCGAGGGCAGGCCGTAAGCCCTTGTCGCAGCTCGCGTTAATGGAAACTGCGGGACCAGCTCCTCGGGCGCCGGCGGCCGGTGCGTCTTGTAGTCGGCATAGATCTCGTCGCGGAAGGTCTTGGATGAATAGTCGAAAACCACCGCCATGTGCGTCGGCGCATCCTCGCCCTTGAGGTCCTCGCCCAGCTTCCACAGCATGTTGCAGAACCCGATCACCGACCCCACTGGCAACCGATCCGACTTGCGCGTCAGCTGCGGCAGGGCGTGGAAGGCCCGGAAGATGAAGCCAGAGCCATCGACGAGGACAAGATGCATGTGAAGCGATTCCGGATGTTTGGCGCGGACCTTAGCCGAGATGGCCCGGGGGATGAACCCTGACGAAGCCTGACAGGGGTGGGAAAGCCCGGTCCGTGTTGTTAGGATGCGCGGGCCAAGGGGATCGACCAATGAGCAAGCCGGTTATCTTCACTATCACGGCCGCCTGGGATGACGAGGCCTCGGTCTGGACCGGCCACTCCGACGAGATCCCGGCCGCCGCCGATGCTCCCACGCTCGACGAACTGCTGAGCAAGATTTCCGCCATGGCCCTCGACGTGTTGCCGGACAACCACCCGGACATCGACCCCTCTCAGCTCTACCTGCAGATCACCGCGCTGCGCGAAGCCGAGCCCGCGGCGGCCTGATGGCACCGCAGTTCGACCGGCCCCTGCGCGACCTGCTGAAGGCAGCCGGCTGTAGCTTCGTACGCCCGGGCAAGGGCAGCCACGAGATCTGGCACAGTCCGATCACCGGCCGGACATTTCCAGTGCCCATCGGCATCCCCAGCCGGCACACTGCCAACGCGATCCTGCGACAAGCGGGCCTGCCAAAGGCCTTCTAGCCCTTCCATTTTCCCTCGTCCGCCCCATCTCTTCCGACAACAGCGTCGAGAGGGCATGGGAATGCGGGCAGCGGTATATCGTCGGTTTGGCGGACCTGAAGTGGTGCAGGTCGAGGATGTGCCAAAGCCGGTGCCCAAGGCCGGCGAGGTGCTGATCCGCGTCGTCGCCTCGACCGTATCGGTCGCCGACCACCGCATGCGGGCCAAGGACGTCCCGGGCGGGCTGGGGCTGCTGGTCTCGGCCGTGGTTGGCATCTTCAAGCCGCGCCGCCGCATCCTCGGCATGGACTTCGCCGGCACCGTCGAGGCGGTGGGCGAGGGCGTGACCCGGTTCAAGCCGGGCGACGACGTCGTCGGCCTCACTGGCGCGGCCTTCGGCGGGCATGCCGAATACGTGGTGCTGCCGCAGACGGCGGCAATGGTCGCAAAGCCCGATGGACTGGGGTTCGAGGATGCCCTGGCGCTGGTGTTCGGCGGCCATACGGTTTCGGAATGCGTGCGCAAATGTCCGATCCGGCCGGGCGACGAGGTGCTGGTCAACGGCGCCTCCGGCGCGGTCGGCACCACCGCGATCCAGGCTGCCAAGGCGGCCGGGGCCGTGGTGACGGCCGTCACCAGCGCCGGTAATGCCGAGCTGGTCCGCTCGCTCGGCGCCGACCATGTCATCGACTACGCGCGCGAGGATTTCGCCGCCGGCGACAGGCAGTACGACATCATCTTCGAATGCGTCGGCAACGCTCCCTTCGAGCGCGTCGGGCGCGTGCTGAAGCCGGGTGGGGCGCTGCTGCTGGTGGTCCTCGATCTCAAGGGCCTGCTCGGCGCCGGCCGCAACAGCCGCCGCTCCGGCAAGCGCGTCATCCCGATCAGCTTCACCGCGAGGCCCGAAGACGTGCGCTTTGCCTTCGACCTGGCGGTGAAGGGGGCCATGCGGCCGGTGATCGACCGGACCTATGCGCTCGACCAGATCGTGGAGGCGCACCGCTATGTCGATACGGGGCGGAAGCGTGGCACGGTGATCCTGCGGGTCGTATGACGCACCGGCTGCGGTCGGATCGATACAACTCGACTGATCCCGGATTGAGCCGAGTCATTGCCCGATTTGGGTCGTTTTCGGGACAGATTTTCCACACGCTTGTTAAGCATAGTCGCCGGCATGAACGGGGCATTCGACAGGTTCAGGCGCATCGCAGGGCGTGCGCATCCGGCCTTGATTAGTGACGTGTTGGGAGGTTTCGCGCTGCCGGCTCTCGCGGCAGCCGGCACGCTCGGCGTGGTTGGCGTACTGTTCGGCCTGCAGTGCGGCGGCATCGACCGTTGCTTCGTATCGTCCGCGCCTGCCGCCGTCGCCACCATGGCCCCCTCCGCGCCTGCCGCAGCGGCGGCGGAGCCGCGCCTTGTGCCCGACGCGGGTGTGGTCGTCGCCGAGCCGGCTCCGGTCGTCGAGCCCCCGGGCGGGGTGGCGGAGACGCAGTTGCGGCGGATCGACGACATGATCGGCAGCAGCTTCGCCGCGATCCGCGCCGATGATGCGGGCTGGCTATCGGGCGCGCACAGCGCCAGGACCGAGCCGGTCGTGGCGGCCGTGGCTGACAGTGTAGGCCCGATCCGGGCCGTCGCCGCCGCTGGCAAGCCCAGGACCACGTCCGCTCCTGCGCCGACCAGTGCCCAGGGCGAGGCGGCGGTTGCGGCCATCGACGCCCTCGAACAGCCGGTGCGGCCCGTGCCGCGGCCCGAGCCGCTCACCGTTACCGCCTTTGCCGAGACTCCGTCGGATACGCCGCAGGAGGTCACCGCGGCCGCAAAGAAGCAGCTCGCCCAGGTCGCGGCCAGAACGCCGGTCGCGACAGCGCAAGCCAGGCCTGCCGAACCGGCCGGGGCCGCCAAGGTGGCCGATACTGCCAGCGGCGACACCCGCACCGTCGCCGGATCCGGCGTCAATGTCCGTTCCGGCCCCGGCAAATCCAGCGGCAAGCTGTTCGCGCTGGCCGGCGGCGAGAAGGTCAAGGTCGGTGAGGACCAGCACGGCTGGCTCAAGATCACCGACGACCAGGGCCGCACCGGCTGGGTCTACAAGACCTATCTGGACTAGTCCCTGCGGGCAGGCAGCGGGGGCCGATGCCTGCCCCCGCGGACTACTCCACCTGTCCGATGCCGGCCGGACTTTCACCGGGCGACAGCACGTATTTCCAGATCGCCGCCCCGAGCGCGCCGCCGACCAGCGGCGCGACGATGAACAGCCAGACCTGGCCCATCGCCCCGTTCTGCGCAAAGACCGCTGCCGCGATCGAGCGGGCCGGGTTGACCGATGTATTGGTCACCGGGATCGAGATCAGGTGGATCAACGTCAGCGCGAGGCCGATCGCGATGGGGGCGAAACCGGCCGGAACCGCCTTGGCAGTCGAGCCCAGGATGACGATCAGGAAGAAGGCGGTGAGCACGATCTCGGCCACCAGGGCCGCGAGCATGCCGTAGCCGCCGGGCGAATTGGCGTCGAAGCCGTTGGAGGCAAAGCCGCCGGGGGTGTAGCCCGCGACGCCCGAGGCGATGACATACAGCACGGCCGCACCGGCGATGCCGCCCACGACCTGCGCCACCCAGTAGGGCACCAGGTCCTTGTAGGCAAAGCGGCCGGCCAGCGCGAGCCCGAGCGACACGGCCGGGTTGAAATGCCCGCCCGAGATGCCGCCCACGGCATAGGCCATGGTCAGCACCGTGAGGCCGAAGGCCAGGGCCACGCCGACGAAGCCGATCCCGACGTCGGGAAAGCCGGCCGCGAGGATGGCGCTGCCGCAGCCGCCGAAGACCAACCAGAAGGTGCCGAAAGCTTCGGCCGAAAGTCGCCTGAACATAACGCTGGCCCCTGTCCAAGGATGTTCCCACCCTCGACTGTTAGTCTGCGTCGCGTTGACCGTGAATTGGCGAGCCGCTGTTTTGCACCGTTGTCGCGCCGACCCGGACGCCTCTCAGCGCAGGCCGGCTTCTTCGAGCAGGCCCAGGCGCTTGGCGTCGTAATAGTAGCCGCGGGCGAAGAAGCGCACGGCGCTGTCCGAGTTGTAGCCGCCGACCACATAGGCGCCGCGCAGGTACCTGACGCCGTACTTGAGGTTCGTCTCGGCATCGAGCAGGCCTTCGGCGCTGCCGCCGTAGCCCATCGAGCGGGCGGTGTCGTGGCGGATCTGCATCAGCCCCAGATAGGGTCCATGCCGCGCTGCCGGATTGAAGCCGCTCTCGCGCTGCACCACGCGGCGGACCAGGGACTCCGGTACGTCGTAGATCATGGCGTACTTGGCGATCAGCCCGTCGACCGGTGTCGGCATGCGCGCCGGCGCCTCGGCGAAGGCCATGGGCTCGAACGGCTCGTCCGCCGCCTCGGGCCGGTCCTCGGGCACCGGCGCCGCCGCGGCGACGACGGCCGGCGCCGGCTTGAACGAGGGCAGGCCCGCCATCGAGCAGCCCGAAACGGCGAGCGCGATGGCCGGCACGACGAGCAGCAAGCGCATGGCAGCGATGGAGGCGGCAGCCCTGGACATGCCCGTCTCATAACAGAAGCCCGCGCAGGGGGGAACCCGGCGGCGAGTGCCCGGCAACGGGCCCGTAACGCCGGGGTTCCGCTCGCCTTCCGCCCCTGCTATGAGCCGCGCAATGCTCAACCCCATGCCCGCGACCTTCGACTACCACCCGCCCACCGACCCGTGGCTGACCGTGGTGCATGCCGACGAGGACATCGTCGTGCTCGACAAGCCCTCGGGCCTGCTGTCGGTCGCCGGCAAGGACCCGGCGCTCGCCGATTGCCTCGAGGCCCGGGTCAAGCAGCGCTGGCCCACCGCCGCCATGGCGCACCGACTGGACAAGGACACCTCGGGGGTCCTCGTCATGTGCCTCAACAAGAAGGCGCTCGGCCATGTCGGCCAGGAGTTCGAGCAGCGCCGGGCGAAGAAGTCCTACGTGGCGCGCGTCTGGGGCGAGATCGAAGGCGACGCGGGGCGCATCGACCTGCCGCTCGCCACCGACTGGGAGCACAAGCCGCGCCAGCGCGTCGACTACGAGCGCGGCCGCCCCAGCGTCACCGACTGGGTGGTCGAGTCCCGCGCCGACGGCATCACCCGGGTCCGGCTATATCCGCTCACCGGCCGCACGCACCAGTTGCGCGTGCACATGATGGAGCTCGGGCATCCGATCCTGGGCGATCCGTTCTATGCCACCGGTGCGGCGCTCGCCGCCGCCGACCGGCTGCAGCTGCATGCCGAGGAGCTTGCCTTCAATCACCCGCGCGGCCACTGGGTCAGCTTCCGCGTCCCGGCGCCGTTCTAGCAGCGGCGCCGGCGCCAGCTCGCGTGAAGACCCTGGTTCTCTGCCCCTGCCGTCACGAAATCGTCATGGGAAGGCCGGAATCCGGTCCGAAACGGGCCAAACCTGGCCTCTAGCGTCCTCCTTGCCCGACCGGCGCCTGCTGGTCGTGCGATCCGTCGCATCTGACCCGGAGAGACCGATGAGCGAGCCTGAGGACCGGCAAGACGCCACCCCCGCCGTCGTAGCCCCCGCCATTTCGCCGGCCCGCGTTCCGGCGGACAGCGCCGATGTCGACGCCGTCGCTGCCGTGGAGGGCACCGCCGACGCGGCGCCAGATCGGCCGGCGGTCGCCGAGCCGCCCCGTGATGGCCGTGCTGATACGGTCGCCGTCGCAACTTACGCCGGCTACGGTCCCGCCGCCCCGGCGCACAGCGCGTCTCCCGTGCACGACGACGCTCCGCTGCTCGACGATGTGCTCGAGGCCGGCATCGCCTCGGTCTTTGCCGCCCTCCACGCCGCCGCCGGCGACGACGCGACCGATGCACCGGACGAATCCGACGGCCCGCTCGGCGACGCCGAGGCGGTGGACGGCATCACCTTCCGGCTGTTGGGCGAACTCGACCGCCTCTGGCACCGCGCGGCCTGACCGGGCGCCTGCCGCGCCGGGCGACGGGGCGCAACCCGTCTTGCGCTCGCCGCCCCAATCGCCTATTGCCTTGCTCTGCTGCACCCGTAGCTCAGCTGGATAGAGCGCTGCCCTCCGAAGGCAGAGGTCATGAGTTCGAATCTCGTCGGGTGCACCAATCTTTTCAAGGGGTTAGCCGTGTCTGGCTGGCCCCTTTTGCTTTGGCGGTGCCATTTGTCGCCAAGCACGGGGGGCTGGCATCATCGGCGAGCCGTGTCGAGCAAGGCGGAGCGAGGCGCGCGCCCGATGCGAGGCCCGCGAGATCAGACCTGCGTGGCGAACAGGACGAGCCATTCCGGCATGACCTGGACCAGGCTGGCCTCGACGATGCGGTCCAGGCCGGTCAGGGCGAACAGGCCGACGATGACGAGCACGCCGCCGAAGATCATCCTCCCGGCGCGGGCGGAGGTGCGGGTGGCGGCCTTCGATTGCCGCGTCAGCCGGCCAATCAGGAAGCCGGCCACCAGCAGTGACGCTGCCGAGCCGAGGGCGAAGATGCCCATGGTGAGCATGGCCAGCGGCAGGGTCCCGGTGCCCGCCGCCAGGAGCAGCGCCGCGCCGAGCGTCGGCCCGACGCACGGGCCCCAGAGCAGGGCCAGGAGGGCGCCGAGACCGGCTTGCCCGAGCAGTCCGGTGGCGGGAAGGCGCGCGGACAGCTGCTGCCCCACGGCGGCGACGGGAGCGAGTAGGCGCTCGCCGACCTCCGAGACGATCGGCACTGCGATGGCCAGGCCCAGTGCAATCATGACCGAGGCCGATACCCATCGCAGCACGGGATTGTCGCCAAGCTCGGCGCCGGCCGAAGCGATCAGGCCACCCACGATCCCGAAGGTCAGGGCGAGACCGATGGCCAGCGCGAACGGACCGCGGGCATCGCGGGCGCCGGCTCCGGCCACCAAGATGGGGGCCAGCGGGAGCACGCAGGGATTGAAGATGGTCAGCAAGCCGGCGAGGAAGGCCAGTCCAATGGCAAGCATCGCTACTTGACGGCGTCGAGGACGTTCACCACCGATTGCGTGCTCGTGCCCCACGACATCCTGGCCACTTCCGCACCGCCGTCATAGGCGATCAGGGTGGAACGCGGCGTGCCGAGCGCCTTCACCACGTCCTTCTGCTTGTCGTAGTCGACGCGATAGAAGCTGATGCCGTCGTAGCCGGCATCGCTCGACAGCCGACCCAGGATCGCCTCCTGGGCGCGGCACTGCAGGCACCACGGGGCAAAGACATGGACGACCACCGGCCGTCCCGACGCGATCGCCTTCTGGACGGTGGCAGCGTCGTAGGCCTTGAACTCGAAGGCGTCGGCGGCGGGAACCGCGGCGAACGCCAGAACCACGCTCATCGCCAGTCCACGGAGCAGCTTCATCATCGGGGCACGTCCTGATCAAAGGTCTCTGCCATCAGATACGGGAACCGAGCGGACCGAGTTTCACCCCGAACGCGCAGGGATGGCGACGACGAGTGCGGCTGTGCTGCCACGAGCGGCGGCGCGCCTAGGCCGACGGCTTGCCGAGTATCGCCGCGGTCGAGGCGAGTTCGTCGAGCAGGGCCATCGTGGCTCGGGCCGAGCAGGTGAACGGGTCGAGTTCGGCCTTCTCGTGATACTTGAGCAGCAGGCTGGCATTGACCTTCCTGAGGTCCACCTGTCCCATGGTCCAGCTGCCGAACTTGCGCTGCGGAATCTCCTCGAACGCGAGCAGTCGCACATTGGTATGGCGCGGATCGGTGGCGATCCGGATGAACAGGTCGGAAACCTCGTCCCTGCCACCCTCCAGCACCTGGATGAAGATGTCGCCGCTGACGCACAGGAAACCGGTGATGCCGGCCTCCGGATTGCGTTGGCGCGAGACATCGAGGATGGCTCCGAGCACGGGCTTGGTCAGGGGATCGACGGAACGACTGGCGTAGGCGCACCTTACGAGCATGGCCGGCTACTCCTTGCTGATCAGCGAGAGAAATTCGCGCCGCAGGGTGGCATCCTTCAGGAACGCCCCCCGCATGACGCTGTTGATCATCTTGGCCCCGGTGTCCTTGACCCCCCGCCAGTGCATGCAGAAGTGGTCGGCCTCCATGACCACGGCCAGACCATTCGGCGTGACCTTTTCCATCAGCACGTCGGCCAGCTGACTGATCGCCTCCTCCTGGATCTGCGGGCGACCCATGATCCACTCGGCCAGCCTGGAATACTTGGACAGGCCGATCAGGTTCGAGTGTTCGTTGGGCAGAATGCCGACCCAGACCCGCCCCATGATCGGACACAGATGGTGGCTGCAGGCACTGCGGACGGTGATCGGCCCGACGATCATCAGCTCGGCGAGGCTCTCGGCATTTGGAAATTCGGTGACTGGCGGCGCCGGTTCGTAGCGGCCCTTGAACACCTCGGTAAGGTACATCTTGGCCACACGCCGCGCGGTCTGGTTGGTGTTGTGATCATTCTCGGTGTCGATCACCAGGCTTTCCAGCACCGCCTCCATCTTGCCCGCGACCTCCTCGAGCAGCGCGTCGATCTCGCCCGGCTCGATGAACTCGGAGATGTTGTCGTTGGCATTGAAGCGCCGCGAGGCCGACCGGATCCGTGCCCGGATCCTGTCCGAGATCACCGTCGCCGAGGTCTCGTCGCCATCCTGGCGTGAGTAGGTAGTCATGGCCAAGCGCCTGCCCTGTCTGTGTCGCCACATCATTGACGCCTGCCCGTCGCCGGCGCAACTCACAGTTCGCGCCGCACCGATCGGGATCGACCGTCCGGGCTGGCTCGTTCAGGCCGCCACGCGATTTCTGCCCAGGTTCTTCGCATCATAGAGCGCCGCGTCGGCCCGCTGAATGAGATCGCCTGGCGTGGTGTCGGTCGGTTCGATCTCGGCGGCGCCGATGCTTGCCGTGACGCCGACTTCCCCATCGGCGAGGGGCAGTCGTATCGCGGCAACGGCCCTGCGCACCCTCTCGGCCAGCTGCAGGGCGCCGGCCAGGCCCGTATCCGGCAGGAAGACGCAGAATTCCTCGCCTCCGAACCGTCCCAGCGTGTCGGCGGGCCTCAGTTCCGAACGAATCGCCGCAACGAGTCGAACCAGGACCTCGTCGCCGATCGCGTGCCCCCATTCGTCGTTGATGGTCTTGAAGTTGTCCGCGTCGATCATGAGGCAGGCCAACGGGTTGCCCTGGCCCTGCGCCAGCGCCAGGTCGCGGGCCGCGGAGGCCAGGAAGGGTATTCTGCGCAGGGCGCCGGTCAGCCCGTCGCGGGTTGCGAGCAGTCGCAACTCCAGCTGCTCCATGGTCAGGTTTGCCAGGTCACCCAGGATATCGAGCTCCCGCTGCTCGATGTCGCGAGGCCTCGTGTCGATCCCGCACAGTGCTCCCAACGGCGTGCCGTCCGCGGCCCGGAGCGGAACGCCGACATAGAAGCGAATGTCGGGCCGGCCCCTGACCAGGGGGTTGAAAGCAAAGCGGGGGTCAAGAACGGCGTCGCGCACGACCATGGGTTCCTGGCCCAGCATGGCGTGCGCGCAGAACGACTGCTCTCTTGGCGTCTCGGCAAGGTTCAGTCCGTGTTCGGACTTGAACCACTGACGGTCGCGATCCACCAGCGTGACGGCCGCAATCGGCACGTTCAGCACCGCCGTGACCAGCCGCGTGATGCGGTCGAAAGCGTCCTCTCGCGGGGTGTCCAGCAGATTGTACTGCTGCAGCTTCCGGAGGCGCAGCGCTTCCTCGTCGGTGCCCATCGGTCGTTGCCCCCAGCCAGATGCGAGTGATGATCCCTAGCTAGCGCCGGGGCAGCTAATTGATCCTGAACATCAGGTCGGATTTCTGCGTGCAAAGCGGCGGGAAGCCCGCGGGTCATCCGTCCGCTCGAGATCCCACAAATCCGTCCGGGATGCGCGGATCGGCAAGACCTTCGAATTTCGGTCGGGCCAGCAGATAGCCCTGAAACAGTGTCAGCCCGAGATCCCGGAGCGCCTGCAGTTCATCGACAGTCTCCACGCCCTCGCACACGGTGCGGACGCCGAGTTCCGCCAGCATCCCCGCTACCGACCGGACGATCGTGCGCCGGGGCTTGTCGGTGTCGATCCCGCGAATCAGGTCCATGTCGAGCTTGACGATGTCGGGCTGAAACTGCGCCAACAGGTTCAGCCCGGCATGACCTGCCCCGAAGTCGTCGATGGCCGTCAGGAACCCCATGTCCCTGTAGCTGCGCAGGATGCCCAGCAGGTGGTCGGCCTCCACGCGCTCGGACTCGGTGAATTCGAAGATGATGTTGCGTGTCGGGAAGCCGACTGCCGAGGCGGCCGCCAGCGTAAGCCGGATGCAGGCGCGGGGCTCGTACACGGCGTTCGGCATGAAGTTGATCGACAGGCAGGCTCCGTCCGCTGCGAGGTCCAGCGAGTGCGCAAGATTGATCGCCCGCACGCGGCACTGCTGATCGAAAGCGTAGCGGTTCGATGCATCCACGGCAGACAGGACGGAATGGGCGCCCTCGCCGTTCGCTCCACGAACGAGAGCCTCGTGGGCGAACACCCTGCCCGTCTCGACGTCAACGATGGGCTGGAACGCCATCGAGAACGGCGTTTCGAATTTCGCGCCGTCGCGGCAGCCTTCACATCTGGTCGTCAATCTGTCGTTCCCGCAAGAGTCTGACACAGGTTATCGGACAGGAATTAACGGTCGGTTGGAGCCGAAAGCCCGCCAGTCTGTGCGTGACAAGGCCCCGGAGAGCCTCGGGTGCAGCGCGGCCAGGCGCCCGGCTGCCAGTGGCTTGCCGGCGCGACCGTGCCGATCGCACATTGCAACCGAGCGCTCTCGACACGAGATGAATGTCGTCGGTGGATACTGCGAGGTTGCGTGATGGCCGTCGAGGAACCCAAGTACAATATTGTCAGGGCTGACGGGGACTTTGAGGTTCGAGACTATCCCGATCTCGTTGTCGCCCAGGTCGAGGTTGGCGGAGACCGCCAGGCCGCCTCGAACGAGGGCTTCCGGATTCTGGCTGGCTATATCTTCGGCGGGAACGCCGGCGACAGCCGGATTGCCATGACCGCACCTGTTTCCCAAGCGCCGGCCAATGCCCAGTCCCGTGCTCAGGGGAGCAGGATCGCCATGACCGCCCCGGTCACTCTGGAAGGCGGCGCTGGCCGGTGGACGGTGCAGTTCACCATGCCGAGCACGTACACGATGGCGGAACTGCCGGCTCCCAACGACAAGCGCGTGCAGCTCAGGTCCTTGCCGCCAGTACGAATGGCGGTGCTGAAATTCTCCGGCCTGACCGGCGACGCGCGGGTCGCGCAGCAGACCGAAAGACTTGAGGCGCTCGTGCGCGAGCACAATCTGACGGCGACCGGCAAGCCATCGCTGGCCCGCTATGATCCGCCGTGGACGCCATGGTTCATGCGGCGCAACGAGCTGATGGTTCCGGTTTCGCCGTGATGGCACCGGCCGGCCCCGTCGACGATCGACGGAACCTGCCGGCCGAACTCGAGCTCAGGTCGAAGCCAGGTGCCGCAGTTCCGCCAGGGCCGCTTCGCTGACGGGGATGCCCCGGGCGAGGCTCTCGCGCCGGTTGGCATAGCGGCGGTCGCCGGGGAGGCGCGATTGCCCGGCATCATGGATTTCTCCGATCAGCACCTCGAGCCGATCGGCGAAGCTGTTCACGGCACCGCGGTTCGGATCGATGACGATGTAGGTCTGGCCGCCATGCGGCGTCGCGGCGCCGGGATAGTCGCTCCAGTCGATCTCGAACGAGTAGTCGCCGCCGGCCAGCGCGGCGCCCATGATTTCCATCATCATGGCGAGCGACGAGCCCTTGTGCCCGCCGAACGGCAGCAAGGCGCCGCCCTCCAGCACCGCATCGGGGTCGGTGGTCGGGTTGCCGTCGCGATCGACGCCGGTTCCGGGCGGCAGCTGCCGGCCTTCCCGTCGCGCGATCTGCACGTCACCGTTGGCCATGGCGCTCGAGGCCTGGTCGAACACCAGCGGGTCGGCGCCGTCGCGTGGCGCGGCGAAGCCGAACGGGTTGGTGCCGTAGACCTTGCGGTGGCCGCCATAGGGCACCACGCTCGCCATCGAGTTGATCATGGCGAGGGCGATGAACCCCTCGCGGGCGAAGGGCTCGATGTCGGGCCAGACGGCGCTGAAATGATGGGCCTTGCGGACGCTGAGGATCGCGATGCCGTTGGCCCGGGCCTTCTGCATCAGCGGCGCGCGCGCCATCTCGAGCACCGGCAGCGAGAAGCCGTTGCGGCCGTCGGCGCGCAGCATGCCGGGGGCCACATCCTCCAGCACCGGCACGGCCTTCCCATCCACCCAGCCGGTCTCGAGCGAGGCAAGGTTGCCCTTGATGCGGAAGATGCCGTGGCTGTGGGCGCCGTCGCGCTCGGCTCCGGCCATGTTCTCGGCCAGCAGCGTGGCGACCTGCTCCGAGCAGGCGTGCTTGAGGAACATCGCCTTCAGCAGGCGCACGAGTTCGTCGTAGGAGATGCGGACTATCATTGTTCTATGCGGGACCAGTTCCTATGCGAGGCCAGGTGTCGGACAGCCGGTAGCCACCCGGCCAGGGGTCGGTGGGATCGAGCATTTCGGTACGGCTGCCGGTGATCCAGGCGCGACCCGAGATCGAGGGGATGATGGCGGGCCTGCCGCCCAGCCTGGTGTCGGCCTCGATGCGGCCGAGAAACTCCGAACCGATGATCGAGCGGGCCAGATAGCGGTCGCCGACCTGCATCTGACCCTTGGCCCGCAGCACCGCCATGCGCGCCGATGCACCGGTGCCGGTGGGCGAGCGGTCGATCTTGCCGGGCTGGATGGCGACGGCATTGGCCGCGGTCAGCATGCCGTCGCGGCGCTCGATCGGCGCGGCGATCTGGCAGAACGAGAAATGCGTCCAGTCCGGATTGGTCGGATGGGCGAAACCGAGCTGCTCGTTGGCCGCACGGGTGATGCGGATGCCGGTCTCGGCGAGCTCGCGTGCCTCGTCCGGCGCGATCCTGAACCCGAGCGCCTGCGCATCGGCGATCACGAAGCTGTCGCCGCCATAGGCGGTGTCGACGGTGAGCGTGCCGACGCCCTCGACCTCGAGGGTGGCGTCCAGCCTGTCGGCGAAGCTCGGCACGTTGGTGACCGTGATCCGCTCCGCCTTGCCGTCGCGGCAGTGCGCGACGACCTCGACGATGCCTCCCGGCGCCTCGAGCACCAGCCGCGTCTCCGGCTCGGTCATCGGCACGATGCCGGTATCGAGCAGCACGGTGGCGACGCAGATCGAGTTCGACCCCGACATCGGCGGCGTATCCTCGGGCTCCATGATGATGAAGCCCATCTGCGCCCGCTTGTCCTTGGGCGGCACCAGCAGGTTGACGTGGCGGAACACGCCGCCGCGCGGCTCGTTCAGGACGAAGTTGCGCAACGTCTGGTCGCGGGCGATGAAGCGGGACTGCTCCCACAGCGTCTCCCCCGGCGGCGGGGCGACGCCGCCGACGATCACGTCGCCCACCTCGCCTTCGGCGTGGCAGCCCACGATCTGTATGGCGCGCGAGCTTCTCACTGGATGACCTGTACCGCCTGGCCGAGCACGTCCCATTTCGGCGTGACGCCGAGGCCGGGCGCGTCGCTGGCGCTCATGAAGCCGTTCTCGCGCCGGGGCGCGCCATCGGCGATCGATACGGTGACGTACGAGTTGAAGTCGGTGGCGGTGAAGCAGAACCTCTGCGGCGTCGAGCGGGCGAGGTGCGCGATGGTGGCGGTGACGATGTCGCCGCCCCAGGTGTCCTCGATGGTCATCGGGACACCCGACGCCACGCACAAGTCCCGCATCTGGCGCGCCTTGGTGAGGCCACCGACCTTGCTGATCTTCAGGTTGATCACGTCGAACGCGTCCTCGGCGATGCCCTGCACCAGGTCGCCGACGGTGCCGATATTCTCGTCGAGCACAAAGGGCAGGGAAGTGCGGCGGCGGATCGAGACGCTTTCCGCGTAGGTCATGCACGGCTGCTCGATATAGACGTCGAGATCGCCGACGGCGTTCACCACGCGCGCCGCATCAGCCATGGTCCAGCCGGTATTGGCGTCGGCGACGAGGATGTCGGTATCTTCGAGGATTTCGCGGCAGGCGCGGATGCGTCGGATATCGTCATTGGGGTCGCCGCCGACCTTGAGCTGGAACTTCGTGTAGCCCTCGGCCCGGTAGCCGGCGATCTTCTGCGCCATGACGGCCGAGTCTTCCTGGCTGATGGCGCGATAGAGCGCGATGCGATCCTGCTCGGCGCCGCCCAGCAGCTTGTAGACCGGCAGCCCGGCCACCTTGCCCAGGATGTCCCAGCAGGCGATGTCGATCGGCGCCTTGACGTAAGGGTGGCCACGCAGCACGGCGTCCATGTGGTGGTTGAGCGGCCACAGGTCGGTGGGATCGAAGCCGATCAGCTTGGGCCCGATCTCGGCGATGCCGGCCCGCACGCCCTTGGCGTAGGAGGGCAGGTAGGCCGATCCGAGCGGGCAGCATTCGGCATAGCCGGTGATGCCGGCGTCGGTCTCGACCGCGACCACGGTCGAGTCGAACACTTCCATGAAGTTGCCGCCGGACCAGTTGTAGCGACCCTCACGGAGGGGCAGGTCGACCTGATAGACCTTGATGGCCGTGATCTTCATCTGGGCTCGTCCTTGTCCAATTGGGCTTGCTGCCAGAGCTCGGTGAGCGACTGGCCCTTCCTGCCCCAGTTGTCCGTGTCGATCTCGTCGATCACCACGAAGATGTATTCGGGGTTGCGCCCCAGTTCCTTGACCAGGACGTCGGTCATGCCGCGGATGACGGCGCGCTTCTGCTCGACCGAGGCAATGCCTTTGGCGATCTCAACCCTGACGTAGGGCATGGCAGACCTCCATCAAACCAGTGAGAAGCCGTGGGCGAAGGGGTCGCGGTCGTCGATGTAGATGGTGTTGAGACCGGTCTGGCGGGCCCAGCCGGCGATCGAGGGCACTATGCCGTCATAGTTGCCGACCTTCACCGCGCGCTCGACACGGCCGTTGAACACCGAGCCGATGATCGACTCGTGGTTGAAGGCATCGCCGACCTTGAGCTTGCCGCGACCGTACCACTGCGCCATGCGCGCCGAAGTGCCGGTGCCGCACGGCGAGCGGTCGATCGCCTTGTCGCCGTAGAACACGGCGTTGCGGGCGGTATTCCCGGCCTTCGTCGGCTTGCCGGTCCACAGGATGTGGGTGCAGCCGCGGATGTTGTGGTTCTCCGGATGCACGAACTCGTAACGCTCGTTCATCGCCGTGCGCAGCGCCGGGCTCCAGCGCAGCAGGTCGCCCACGCTCACGTCGGCGATGTCGGTGAAGTTCTCCTGGGCGTCGACGATGCAGTAGAAGTTGCCGCCATAGGCAACGTCGACCCTGAGCTTGCCCAGCCCCGGCGCATCGATCTCGAGATCGGTGGAGTGGAGGAAGCTCGGCACGTTGGTGAGCCGGACATTGTCCACGTACTCGCCGTCCATCGTGTACTCGGCCACCACCTTGCCGGCGGGCACGTCGAGATTCACCACGCCCGGCGTCTTCGGGGTCATCAGCCCGTTCTCGATCGCCATGGTCACGGTGCCGATGGTGCCGTGGCCGCACATGTACAGGCAGCCCGAGGTCTCGATGAACAGGATCGCGATGTCGCAGTCCTCGCGCGTCGGCGGATAGAGGATCGAGCCGCTCATCACGTCGTGGCCGCGCGGCTCGAACATCAGGCCCTTGCGGATCCAGTCATGGTTGGCGAGGAAATCGGCGCGCCGCTCCATCATGGTGCTGCCCTTCAGCAGCGGGCCGCCGCCGGCGACGAGGCGGACGGGATTGCCGCAGGTGTGGCCGTCGATGCAGGTGAAGATATGCCGGGACATGGGGGAGGGTCGTTCCTAGAAGCGTTGCGGCGAGAAAGGGGTGAGGTCGAGCGAAGACGGGGCTCCGCTGAGCAGTTCGGTGACCAGTTTGCCGGTGGCGGCCGCCTGGGTCAGTCCGAGGTGGCCATGCCCGAAAGCATAGACGATGCGGCGCGAGCGGCGCGAGAAGCCGATGGCCGGCAGGCTGTCGGGCAGCGATGGCCGGAAGCCCATCCATTGCTTGCCGCCGGTGGTGACGAGCCCGGGCATGAACATCGCCGCCTTCTTCAACATGGCGTCTGCACGCCTGAAGTTCGGCGCCAGCTTCAGGCCGCCGAGCTCCACGGCGCCGCCGATGCGGATGCCGCTTTCGAGCGGGGTGACGACGAAGCCGTGGCCGCCGAAGACGAGCTGGCGCTTCAGGTCGAAGCTGTAGCCGGGCAGGGTGGTGTTGTAGCCGCGCTCGGTTTCGAGCGGGATATCGTCGCCGAGCGGCGCGGTCAGGTGCTTCGACCAGGCCCCGCCGGCCACGACGACCTGCCGGGCGCGCAGGGCCGTGCCATCGGTGAGCTCGATGCTGACGCCATCGTCCAGCGGGCGCAACTGCGCGACGTCGGCCTGCCGGAAGCTGGCCCCTCGCGCCTGTGCCGCCCTGCCGACCGCGACCGCGAAGTCGTAGGGGTCGCTGACGGTCTGCCATTTCGGGATGAAGGTGGCGCAGACGATCCGCGGGGACAGACCCGGCTGCAACTCGGCCAGCTCGGCGCCGCGCACATGTCGGAACTCGATGCCCTCGGCGGCCTTGGCGGCGTCATCGCGCGCCGTGTGGCGCAGTTCCTCTTCGCTCTCGTGCAACTCCAGCACGCCGTCGCGGCGGATCATCGCCTCGAGCCCGGCACTGGCGATCAGCGCCTCCGCCTCGCTGCGGGCGAGGCGCATCATGGCGCTTTGCGCCTTGAGGCTCGCCGCCACCCGGTCGGGCCAGCCCGCGCGCCAGAAGCGCATCATCCAGGGCGTGATCTGCGCCAGGTATTCGGGCCGGATGGTGAGCGGCCCGAGGGGGTCGCTTAGCCATCGCGGCAGCTTGCGCAGCACCCCTGAGGTCGCCAGCGGGATCACGTCGGAGAAGGCGAAGGCCCCGGCATTGCCGCGGCTCGTCTCCTCGGCGATTCCCTTGCGGTCGATCAGCACGGCCGTCCGGCCGGCTTCCTGCAACTTGAAGGCGGTAGAAACGCCGACGATGCCGGCGCCGACGATGGCGACGTCGATGGTAGTCAATTCGGCCAATTCAGGCTGCCTTTGCAAACGTCGGGCGGGTCGCCAGCGCGTGGTTGACGATGTCCTCGATCTTCTTGCGCTCCTCGCCGACCAGCGGCAGGCGCGGCGGGCGCACCCATTCCTTGCCTTCGCCGGTCATGTGGTTGACCAGCTTGATGTACTGCACGAGCTTGACCGCCACGTCGAGGTGCAGCAGCGGCATGAACCAGCGATACAGCGCCAGCGCTTCCTCGGTACGGCCTGCCTTGGCCAGGCGGAACATCTCGACGCTCTCGCGCGGGAAGGAGTTGGTGAGCCCCGAAACCCAGCCGACGGCGCCGAACAGCACGTTCTCGAGCATCAGGTCGTCGACGCCGCAGACGATCTCGAAGCGGTCGCCGAGCAGGTTGATCATGTCGGTGATGCGGCGGCTGTCGTGGCTCGATTCCTTGACCGCGACGATGTTCTTTTCCTCCGCCAGCGCCGCGAACGACTCCGGCAGCAGGTCGAGCTTGTAGGCCGGGCGGTTGTTGTAGATCATGATCGGCAGGTCGGTATTGCGGGCGAACGTGCGGAAGTGGTGTTCGCCCTCGCGCGCGTCCTGCTGGTAGACCATGGTCGGCAGCGCCATGAGGCCATCGGCGCCGGCTGCCGCAAGGCGCCTGGCGGTGGCAATGGCAAGGTCCGTCGTGTACTCGGCCACGCCGGCAATGATCGGGGCGCGACCGTTCACGGTCTGCACCGCGTTGCGCACCACGGTTTCCTTCTCCTCCAGCGATAGCGAGGAGTTCTCGCCCAGCGTGCCGAGCATGACGAAGCCGTTCACGCCGGCGGCGAGGCAGCTCTCGATATGGCGCGACGTCGCTTCGTGGTCGAGCGCGCCGTCCTGCTTCATTTCGGTCATCAGGGCGGGGATCACGCCGCGAAAGATTGAGGTCATTTTCGTAAGTCCTGTGATTGGGGGACGGGGGATCAGCTGCCGAGGTAGGCCTGAACGATCGAGGGATCGGCGCTGAGTTGCGACGCTTCACCCTCGAGGCGGATGACGCCGCTTTCGAGGACGTAGCCGTAGTGGGCGAGCCTGAGCGCCAGCCGCGCATTCTGCTCGACGAGCAGGATCGTCGTGCCGGCCTCGTTGAGCCGCTTCACGATCCTCATCGTCTCGAGCACGAGCTTGGGCGCAAGCCCCATCGAGGGCTCGTCGAGCAGCACGATCTTGGGACCGTGCATGAGGGCGCGTCCGATCGCGAGCATCTGCTGTTCGCCGCCCGAGAGCAGCGACCCGTCGGAATTGGCGCGCGTCTTGAGGATCGGAAACTGGGCGAAGACCTGATCGAGTCGCTCCTTGCGCAGCGCAGCATCCTTCACCGTGAAGGCGCCGAGCTCGAGGTTCTCGCGCACGCTCAGGCCGCGCAGCACGTGGCGACCCTCGGGCACGTGTACCACCCCGGCCCGGGCAATCTCGTGCGCCGCCATCGCCGTGATGTCCTGGCCCTCGAACAGCACGCGACCCGCCTTGGCGCGCACGAGGCCCGAAATGGTCTTGAGCGTCGTCGTCTTGCCCGCGCCGTTGGCGCCGAGCAGGGTCACGATCTGCCCGCGCTTCACCTCGAGGTCGATGCCCTTGACCGCATCGATCTTGCCATAGGCGCTGGCGATGCCCTCGAGCTTGAGGATCAAATCAGAGGTCAAGCGCATCCTCCTCGACACCGAGATAGGCCTCGATCACCTTCTGGTTGGACTGGATCTCCCTGGGCGTGCCCTCGGCGATCATGACGCCGTGGTCGAGGACGCTGATCCGTTCCGAGATGCGCATCACGAGGCTGGTGTCGTGCTCGATCAGCAGCACGGCAATGCCGCGCTCGTCGCGAATGCGGCCGATCAGCCCGATCAGCTCTTCCTTTTCGCCGGAGGTGAGACCTGCCGCCGGCTCGTCGAGCAGCAGCAGCTTGGGCTGCGTGGCGAGGGCCCGCGCGATCTCGACGCGCCGCTGCCAGCCGTAGGGCAGGGTGGTCGCCTCGCGGTCCCAGCCCTCGGTGATGCCGACGAAGCGCAGGCACGCCTCCGCGAAGTCCCGCGTCGCCGCCTCCTCGCGGCGCTGGGCCGGCAGCCGCAGGATCGCGTCGATGACCCCGGCCCCGGTGCGGCAGTGCTGCCCGGCCATGACGTTCTCGCGCACGCTCATCTCGCGGAACAGCCGTACGTTCTGGAACGTGCGGGCGATGCCGAGACGCGTCACCTGGTGCGGCTTCATCCTGAGCGTCTCGGTGCCGTCGAGGCGAACCGAGCCCTGCTGCGGCTTGTAGAAGCCGGTGATGCAGTTGAACAGCGACGTCTTGCCCGCTCCGTTCGGCCCGATCAGGCTGACGATGGCGCCTGCCGGCACGCTGAAATCGACCGCGTCGAGAACCCGCGATCCGGCAAAGCTGAGGCTGACGCCCTTGAGTTCGAGAAGGCTCATCGCTTGCTCCTCACCGGCCAGATGCCGCTCGGGCGGAACAGCATGATCAGCAGCAGGCCCACGGCGAAGATCAGCAGCCTGAGGTCACCGAAGTCGCGCAGCAGCTCGGGGGCGAGAATGACGATGAAGGCACCGAGGATGACGCCCGGGATCTTGCCCATGCCGCCCAGGATCACGGCCATCAGGATCAGCACCGACTGGCGGAACGAGAAGCTCTCCGGCGAGATTGCCCCGAGATTGGCGGCAAAGAAGGCGCCGCCGATCGAGCCGTAGATGGCGCCGACGATATAGGCGGCAAGCTTGACCCGCACCCGGTCGATGCCCATCGCCTCGGCCGCATCCTCGTCGTGCCGGACGTAGAGCCAGGCGCGGCCCAGACGGGAGTTGGCGAGCCGCACGGAGGCGATGACGCCAAGGATCACGAGCACGCAGAACACGTAGTAGAAGTCGAGCGGCGTGCGGATGTGCCAGCCGAACAGCCATGGCGAGTCGATGCCGATCAGGCCGCTGGCGCCGCCCGTCTCGCGCAGGTTGCGCGCCGTGATGCGGACGATCTCGCCGAAGCCGAGCGTCACGATGGCGAGGTAGTCCGACCTGAGGCGCAGGGTCGGCGCCCCGATCACGACGCCGGCGATGATCGCGATCAGCACCGCAAGCGGCAAGGCCAGCCAGAAGTTGAGCCCGAAATGCAGCGTCGAGATGCCCACCGTGTAGGCCCCGACCGCGAAGAAGGCGGCAAAGCCGAGGTCGAGCAGCCCGGCATAGCCGACGACGACGTTGAGCCCCAGCGCCAGCAGCACGTAGAGCAGCGCGTTGGTGAGGATCACCGTGCCGTAGCTGCCGAACACGAAGGGCGCCGCGGCCATTGCGACGAGGATCACGGCGATCGCCGTCCACCGCTTGGCGGGCGTGTCGAGGATCGCGCCAAGACCGCCCCAGGGACTCGGTCGTTCGGGGAACTGCGCCATCACATGCGCTCCTGCTCGGGCTTGCCCAGCAGGCCCGTCGGCTTGAACACGAGGACGAGGATCAGCACCGAGAACGAGAACACGTCCTTCCATTCGCTGCCCACGCCCGGCAGTTGCGTGCCGAAGCTTTCGAGCAGGCCGAGGATCAGGCCGCCCAGCATGGCGCCCGGGATCGAGCCGATGCCGCCGATCACCGCTGCGGTGAATGCCTTCAGGCCGATCAGGAAGCCCATGAAGTACCACAGCGAGCCGTAATACGCGCCGGCCATCGTGCCGGCGGCGGCGGCCAGCGCCGAGCCGAGGAAGAACGTGACGGCGATCACCGCGTTGACGTTGATGCCCATCAGCCGGCTCATGTCCTTGTCGACCGCGATGGCCCGCATGGCGCGGCCATATTGCGTGCGCGAGACGAACAGCTCGAGCCCCAGCATCAGCGCGCCGGCGACGCCGACCAGCACCATCTGGTTGTAGCTGATGAAGAGGCTGCCCAGCCGGACGCCCCCGAAGCCGAGGGCCGCGCCGAACGGTACGTACTGCCCCTTGGTCAGGGTGAGCATGCCGTTCTGCAGCACGAGCGAAACGGCGAGCGCGGTGATGAGGATGGAGAGGCGCGGCGCCGACAGCATCGGCGCGTAGGCGACGCGCTCGATGACCACGCCGAGGAAGCCGACGGCGATCATCGCCAGCACCATCGACACCGCGACGCCGAACCAGCCGGGGCCGAGGTAGGGGGCGAGGAAGGACAGCAGCAGGAAGCCGGCAAAGCCGCCGACCATGTAGAGCTCGCCATGGGCGAAGTTCAGCAGCTTCACCACGCCGAACACCATGGTGTAGCCCAGCGCCACCAGCGCATAGAACGAGCCCAGCACGATGCCGTTCAGCAGTTGGTTCGTGAAGATGTCGAAGATGGTCACCGGCTCGCCTGCCTTTCAGCCAATCTCGCTGGATGGATCGGCGCCGGAGCGCCGATCCTGACTGCATCGGGCGATTACTGGGCCAGCGTCCAGGCGCCGCCCTTGCCCTGCAGCACCACGAAGTTGGAGCGGGCCAGGGTCTTTTCGGGCGTGAACGAGATCGGGCCCGAGATCGTGTCGGTGAAGTTGGCGCCCTGCAGCGTCTCGATCACCTTGGCCGAGTCGGTCGTGCCGGCCGTGTTGATGGCCCAGGCGAGCAGCTTCATCGCGTCGTAGCTGAGCGTCGAATAGGGCCCGGGCGCTGCGCCGAACTGCTTCTGGTAGGCGTCGGCAAAGGCCTTGGCCTGGGGCAGGAACTCGGCGGTCGGGTTGGAGAAGGCGATCACGCCCTCGGCCGCAGGACCGGCGATCTTGAACAGCTCGGGCGAGTTGGACCCGTCACCCACCGCGATCAGGCCCTGGTAGCCGCGCTCGCGCAGCTGCCGGATCAACAGGCCGCCATCGGCATAGTAGGCGGTCCAGAACACGGCATCGGGGTTGGCCGAGGTAATGGCCGTCACGACCGCGGAATAGTCCTGCTCGCCCTTGTTGGTGACCTCGAAGTTGGTGACCTTGTTGCCGGCCGCTTCCCAGTTCTTCTTGGTGAGGTCGGCGAGGTCCTGCGAGTAGGCGTCGCCCTGGTTGATGATGGCGATCGACTTGATGCCCTTGCCGTTGAAGTACTCGATCGCCTTGGCCACCTGGTCGTTGCCGGTGGAGTTGATCATGAAGGCGTTGCCCGGATTCTCCGGGATCAGCTTGGTCGAGTTCGCCGCCGGAATGATCAGCGGGATCTTGGCGTCGCCATAGATCTTGAGGGTCGGGATCGTCGCGCCGGAGCAATAGCCGCCGACCACGCCGACGACGCCGGACGCCGCCAGCTTGCTCGCCGCGTTCACCGCCAGCTGCGCATCGCAGCCGTCATCGCCGACGGTGGAGGTCAACTGCTTGCCCAGCACGCCGCCGGCAGCATTGATCTCGCCGATAGCGAGGTTCACGGCATTCGCCATGTCCTGGCCGTAGGTGGCTTCCGATCCGGTGGTCGGCACCATGATGCCGATAGTCAACTTGTCCTGCGCGATTGCAGGCATGCCAAGCACGATGGCGAGGGCAAGCCCTGCCGCGGTCTTCATGACATTACGCATGGTGGTTCTGTCTCCCTGTTGACAGACGCATGGCTGCAATACTGCATGCATCTTGTCGACAAGGATGACTCCGCATTAACATCCGGTCAATCCCCACTGCCGGGGTCGGAAGACGTTCGACACATGACCGCCAAACCCAGCCTGATGACGCCAGGCGAACGGCCTGCCGCGACCCGTGTTCGGGGCTCGGGCGTGCAGACTGTCTACGACGCGCTGAAGCAGGCCATCGTCGAGCTCACCCTCGAGCCCGGCGCGCCGCTCGACGAGGTGACGCTGGCCGAACGCTTCGACATGTCCCGGACGCCGGTGCGCGAGGCGCTGGTGCGGCTGGCCGCCGAAGGCCTGGTGACGCAGCTCCCCAACCGCAACACCATTGTCGCGCCCATCGATTTCGGCCAGCTGCCGGTCTATTTCGAGGCACTCACCCTGATGTATCGCGTCACCACGCGGCTCGCGGCAGGGGGGCGCACCGAGCGCCAGCTCGAGACCATGCGGGGCATCCAGGCGCTCTATGCCGAGGCTGTCGAGCGCGACGACGTGCCGGGGATGATCGGTCACAACCGCGATTTCCATGCCGCCATCGCCGAAGCCGGGGGCAACCCCTATTTCACCGGCCTCTTCACCCGCATGCTCGACGAGGGGCGGCGCATCCTCAGGCTGTACTACTACAAGAGCTTCAACGACCATCTGCCGCGCAAGTACGTCAACGAGCACGATGCGATCGTCGCCGCGATCGAGGCGCAGGACGCCGAGCTCTGCGACCGCCTCGCGGCCGAGCATGCCGACCAGATCGTCCGGCAGATCCAGCGCTACATCGCCACCAACCGCATCCGCGACCTGTCCCTCAAGACCTGGCCGTGACGCCCCCGCGGCGGCGTGGAAGGAGCGCGCAAGCGGCGACGGCCGCCCACCGCTGCCGCCCCCGTGAACGGGGGAGACGTGAGGTACGTGAACGGTGTATGCACCATCCTCGCGTCTATCGGACCCGGGGACCGGGCCGGACTGAGGAGGAGGACACCCCATGCAGCCCGTCGGCATCGGCATCATCGGCACCGGCAACATCTCGGATGCCTATCTCAAGGCGGCCGCGCAATTTCCCGTCATCCGCATTGTCGCCTGCGCCGACATCAACATGGATGCCGCCCGCGCCAAGGGCGCGACCTACGGCATCGAGGCCGTCACCGTCGATGAGCTGCTCGCCGACCCGCGCATCGGCATCGTCCTCAACCTCACCACGCCGCAGCACCACGTGCCGGTCGGGCTGAAGGCCATTGCCGCGGGCAAGCATGTCTATTCCGAAAAACCGCTCGCCGTCGCATTCGCGGACGGGTTGCGCCTCGTCGAGGCGGCGGCAAAGGCAGGCCTGCGCGTCGGCTGCGCCCCCGACACCTTTCTCGGCGGTTCGCACCAGACCGCCCGCAAGGCCATCGACGCCGGTGCCATCGGCACCCCGCTCGCCGGTACCGCCTTCATGATGGTCCCCGGCCACGAGCTCTGGCACCCCAATCCGGACTTCTACTACAAGGCCGGCGGCGGCCCGATGTTCGACATGGGGCCGTACTATCTCACCTGCCTCGTCAACCTGCTCGGCCCGGTCAGGAGCGTGACCGGCGCCGCCAAGGCCTCCTACGACACCCGCACCATCGGCTCGGGCCCCCGCGCCGGCGAGAGCTTCGCCGTCGAGGTGCCCACCCATATCTCGGCGCTGCTGCAGTTCCACGACGGCGCTGCCGTTACCATCACCACCAGCTTCGACGTCTGGAAGCACGCCCACGGCCACATCGAGATCTATGGCAGCGCCGGCTCGATGCTGGTGCCCGATCCCAATCGCTTCGACGGCGCCGTGCAGGTCTCCGACAGGAAGGGCGACTGGACCGAGGTGCCCCAGACCCATCTCTATGGCGACGGCAACTACCGCATCCTCGGTCTCGCCGACATGGCCGAGGCCATTCTCGACAACCGGCCGCACCGCGCCAGCCATGAGCTCAGCCTGCACGTGCTCGAGATCATGGAGGCCATCCTGCGGTCTGCCGAGAGCGGCAGCCGGATCGAGCTCACCCATCCTGCCGGCCGTCCCGCCCCCATGCGCGACGACCTGCCGTTCGGCCAGCTCTGACCGCCAGGTGGGGCAGGCTGGTCAAGCCGCGTGCCGCGGGCCGGGGACATGCGCGGCTCGCTGTGCTGGGATCGTCTGTCACTCAATGTCCGCGCGGCCTGCGGTTCCGCGCGAAGCTTTCAGTCGGGCCAATACATCGCTAACCAGTTCGGCGCAAAGCATCGTCCACCTCCCGATCACATTTCCCATTCTGTTAACTTGGCGCTGCTTGGATGCGTTCAGGAGCAGAAGCTCCCGGGGGATTGATGTGCACGTTCTGATGATCGACGACTCCAGGTCGAGCTTGGCGTTCCTCCGCCATGTCGTCGGGGCGCTCGACGACATCGAGATCGTCACTTGCCTGCGTCCCTCGCTCGGCCTTGCCGCTGCCGCGATGACGCAGTTCGACCTGGTGCTGGTCGATCACGTGATGCCGGAAATGGACGGCGTCGAAGTCACCCGCCGGCTGCGCGCCGAGGAACCCTATCGCCTCGTGCCGATCGTCATGGTGACCTCCGACAACTCCCCCGCCTTGCGGGTGCGGGCCATCGCCGCCGGCGCCACCGACTTCGTCAACAAGCCCTTCGATACGACCGAACTGCAGGCGCGCGTCACCAACCTGCTGGCGCTGCGCCAGGCCCAGATCGAACTCGCCGATCGCGCTGCCTGGTTGGCGCGCGAGGTCGAGATGGCGACCCGCCACCTGGTGGCTCGCGAGGAAGAGATCATCTGGCGCCTCGCCCGCGCCATCGAGTACCGGGATGGCGACACCGGCGGTCATGTGTCGCGCGTCGCCCAGGTCTCCTCGCTCATTGCCGAGGCCCTGGGGCTGAGTCCCGAGTGCTGCCGGCTGATCTACCTCGCCGCGCCGCTGCACGACATCGGCAAGATCGGCATCGCCGACGCCATCCTGGGCAAGCCCGGCAAGCTCTCGCCGGACGAGATGGCCGTCATGCGCCAGCACGTCACCATCGGCGCCCGCATCCTCGAGAACGGGTCCTCGGAATTGGTGCGTACCGCCGAACTCATCACCCAGAGCCACCACGAGCGCTGGGACGGCACCGGCTATCCCGATCGCCTGTCCGGCGCCGACATCCCCCTCGAGGCTCGCATCGTCGCCATCGCCGACGTGTTCGACGCGCTCTGCTCGGAGCGTCCGTACAAGAAGGCCTGGCCCGTAGCCGAGGCCTATCGGGAGATCCTCTCGCTCTCCGGCACGCATTTCGACCCGGCCTGTGTCGCCGCGTTCGAGAGCAGGTGGCCCCGGATCCAGGCGCTGCTCGCCGAGCCCGCTGACCCGGTTCGCCTGGCCGGCTGAGTTCGCTTCAGTCCTGCGCAGTCACCGCAGCGCGTTCCCCGCGCTCTCATCCGCCCACACGGCATTTGCCATTTGTGGTCAAGTAATGCGGATGCGATCAGAGTCATCGGCCGGTGTCAGTAACTCGCGGGCGATTGCGCATGAATCACGCCAGAGTCGAGTGGGGATCTCAATAGATTCAGGGATACCGGAAATCTGCCGAACAATACTTTCAACAATTGCATGAGATAGCGTCAATCAAATATCGCGCGTCAGTAATGCAGATTTAACTTATCTGGCCGAGCATCGGTGACGTTGGGGGGCGACGGCAAGTCCATTTGGACATGTGGCTGTCACCGGGCAGCGTGGCGCAATCGCCAGGCCGTCCGCATGGTCGCGTGCGCACCCCGAGTAATTGTATCGCAGAAGCATACTCAATCGGGGCAGAATAAACCCTATGACCGCAAATTATCCGCGCCCGCTCGCCTTGAGCGGCGAGCTTTCATTGCGCTCGATTTCCGGGCTCCACACCCAACTCATTGAAGCGATCGACGGCCACGAGGCCGTCTTCATCGGCACCGAGGCGGTCGACAGCATCGACATCGCCGCGCTGCAGCTGCTGGTCTCGGCGACGAAGACCGCCGCAGCCCGCGGCCGGCAGGTCAGCCTCGCTGCGCCCGACGGCGGACCGGTGGCGCGCGCCCTGGTGGCGGCGGGCCTGTTCACGCCCGCCGGCGTTCCCAAGGTCGCATCCCTTTCCTGCTGGACCATCACCCGCGAGGCAGCATGACCAAGACGATCCTGACCATCGACGATTCCGCCTCCATCCGGCAGATGGTGGCGATGACGCTCAAGGGGGCCGGGCTCAGCGTGCTCGAGGCCGGCAACGGGCTCGAGGGGTACAACAAGGCGACCACCGAGACGGTCCACGCCGTCGTCACCGACCTCAACATGCCGGTGATGAACGGTCTGGAGTTCCTCAGGAAGTTCCGCCAGCACCCCGCCGGCAAAGGCATCCCGGTCATCCTCCTGACCACCGAGTCCGACGAGGAACTCAAGCGCCAGGCCCGGGAGTCCGGCGCCACCGGCTGGATCGTCAAGCCCTTCAAGCAGGACCAGCTGCTGAGCGTGATCAGAAAGGTGACTGGCGCATGAACTCCGATCCCGCCGAGACCTTCCGCCAGGAAGCGCGCGAACTGCTCGAACAGCTGGAGCAGGGTCTGCTCGATCTCGAGCACGATCCCGCCGATGCCGACCTCGTCAACGCTGTGTTCCGCGCCCTGCATACCATCAAGGGTTCGGGCGCGATGTTCGGTTTCACCGATGTCGCAGCCTTCGTGCACGAGTTCGAGACCGCCTTCGACAAGGTGCGCAAGGGCCTGTCGCCGATCACTCCGGCGCTTGTCGCCGTGGCCCTCGACGCCAAGGACCACATCCATGCCCTGATCGAGGCGCCCGAGGCCGTCGGCGCGGCCGGCGAGCCGATCCTGGCGGCACTGCGCCGGATCGTCGAGGGCAGCGACAGCTTCCCTGCCGCGCCCATGACCGGGGCGCCGCCCGCCGCCGATACGCCGCTTGAGCCGACCGGTCGCTGGCGCGTCCGCTTCACCCTGCCCGGCGACGCGCTGGTGCACGGCACCAATCCGCTGCTGCTGCTCGGCGAGATCGCCGACCTGGGGCCGGCCGAGGTCACCGCGCTGCTCGACGACGTGCCGACGCTCGACGTCATCGACCCCGAGGCCTGCCACCTCGGCTGGCAGGTCGATATCGACCATGCCGATCCCACCGCCGCCCTCGACGACGTGTTCCTGTTCCTCAAGGACGGCATGGAGCTTTCGATCGCGCCGTTGGCCGTCGCCGGCGACCCCGGGCTGGATCCGGCCGCGGAAACCATCCTCGACATCCTCGCCGAGGCGACCGAGGCCCCCGACGGGCCGGAGGCCGCTGTCGCCGGCGAGGCGGTGCCGGTGGCCAAGGCCGCCGGTGCGCCGAAGGAGCAGAGGGAGCCAAGGCCCGAGGCGGCAGCCTCGACCTCGCTGCGCGTTCCGGCCGAGCGCCTCGACGAGCTGATGGACCGGGTCGGCGAGCTGGTCATCGCCCAGGCCCGCCTGTCGCAGCTCGCGACGCAGAGTTCCGACATAAACCTCAAGACAGTGGCCGAGGAACTCGAGCGCCTCAGCTCCGGCCTGCGCGATACCACGATGGGCATCCGCATGGTGCCGATCGGCTCGATCTTCTCGCGCTTCCGCCGGCTCGTGCACGACCTGAGCCGCGAGCTCGACAAGGACATCGAGTTCATCACCACCGGCGAGGAGACCGAGCTCGACAAGACCATGATCGAGCGCCTCGCCGATCCCCTCGTGCATCTGATCCGCAACTCCGTGGACCATGGGCTCGAGAACGCCGAGGCCCGGATAAGGGCCGGCAAGCCGGTCAAGGGAACTGTGCGCCTCTCCGCCGTCTATGCCGGCGCCGAGGTCGCGATCTCGGTCACCGACGACGGTGCCGGGCTCAATGCCGAACGTATCCGCCGCAGGGCCGAGGAGCAGGGCCTGATCGCCCCCGAGGCTCGCCTCGCCGACCAGGACCTCTACCAGCTGATCTTTGCCCCAGGCTTCTCGACCGCCAGGGAAGTGACGTCGTTGTCGGGTCGCGGCGTCGGCATGGACGTGGTCAAGCGCACCATCGACGGGCTGCGCGGCAAGATCGAGCTCTCGACCCGGCCGGGCCAGGGCACCACGCTGACCCTGCGCCTGCCGCTCACTCTCGCCATCGTCGAGGGCATGCTGGTCCGTGTCGGCGATGGGCGCTACTCGATCCCGCTCTCGGCGGTCGAGGAATGCGTCGAGCTGCCGGCCGAGGTCGCGACCCATTCGCGTGGCCGCAACTTCCTCGATATCCGGGGTACGCTGGTTCCGTTCCTGCGCTTGCGGGACCTGTTCAACACACCCGGCGAGCCCGATAGCCACCAGAAGGTGGTTATCATCTCCTCCGGCGAGGCCCGGGTTGGTCTCGTCGTCGATCAGATCATCGGCAACAACCAGACCGTCATCAAGCAGCTGAGCAAGCTGCACGCGGGGCTCGAGACCTTCTCGGGCGCCACCATCCTCGGCGATGGCGCCGTGGCGCTTATCCTCGATACCTCCCGCCTCGTCTCGTTCGGGCAGGCGCATGAGGAGAGGTTCCGTGCCGAGGCCGGGAGGGCCGCCGCATGAGCGCGTTCACCGAACCCATGCGCGCCCTCACCCTGCGCCTCGACGACGAGCTCTTCGCCATCAGGGCGGAGAGCGTGCGCGAGATCCTCGATCTCGTGCCGGTCACCGACGTGCCCAATGCCAGCCCGTTCGCGGCCGGCCTGATCAACGTGCGCGGCCGCGTCGTGCCGCTCGCCAACCTCAAGGTCGCCTTCGGCATGCCGGAGCAGGCAGCCGACCAGGATACCCGCATCGTTGTCATCGAGACTGAAATCGAAGGCGAGCCGAGCATTGTCGGCATCCTCGCCGACAAGGTCTACGACGTCACCGACATCGAGCCGACCGCCATCGAGGACGCTCCGCGCGTCGGCATGCGCTGGCGACCCGACTACGTCCGCGGCATCGGCAAGCGCCGCGGCGAGTTCATCATCATCCCGGACATGCAACGGATTTTCGAGATCGAGGGCCGCACGAGCGGCTCGCATAATGCAGCTGAAGAAAGGCCCGCATCGTGAGACTGACTATCAAGGCAAAGTTGGCGGCGACGTTTGGCGTCGTCGTGGCCATGTCGGCCGGCGGGATGTTTGTTGCGCTGCAGAACCTTGGAGCGATGAACGACTCGTTCAACAGCACCATCAACGGCAACGTGAAGCGCATCGAACTGGTCACCGGCATGCGGCAACAGTCGCTGCTGGTTGCCGGCAACGAGAAGAGCCTGGTGATGGCCGACAATGAAGCCGACCTCAACAAGCACGCCGAAGCGATCACTGCCGGCAACGCCAAGATCAAGGCGCTCGAGGACGAGCTGCGCGCCATCACCGACGAGGAGGGGGCCAAGCGCCTCGATACCTTCACGGCGGCCTGGGATGCCTACGAGGCGATCGACGCCAGGATTGTCGAGTATGCGATGCTGAACTCGTCGGTGCGAGCGAGGACACTGGCACAGGGCGATGCCGCCGCTGCGTTCGACGCCATGTTCGCCCCCTTGCTGCAGATCACCGACGCGATCAACGCCAATTCCCTGGCGGGCAGCACCGAGCTGCGGACCTTCGCCAACGTCGCCGAGGTCGAGGATGACCTGAACACCATCAACGCCCATGCGCTCGACGTGCTGTTGAGCTTCGACGACCCGGCCCGCCAGGATCAGATGTCGGCCGCGGTCGACAAGCAGCTCTCCGAGGTTCAGGGTGACATCGAGCGCATCGGGGGCATGATCCAGCCAGAATTCGCCCAGCACTGGCAGGACTTTGCGCTCGGCTTCGGCAAGTGGACCGACCTCGTCAATCAGTACCGCCAGATCTCCATCGAGAATGGCGACGATCACGCCAGCGTGCTGCTCGGCGGTGAAGGCGCCCAGGCGCTCGACGCCGCCATCGCTGCGCTCGGCGCGCTGGTCGACGACGAGACCGCCGACATGGCCAACTCGGTGGCCGCCAACGACGGTCTGTTCGGCTTCGCCCGGGTGCTGCTGCTCAGCCTGCTCGTCGGCTCGATCATCATCGCCGCTCTCGCCGCGCTGTGGATCATCGTCTCGATCTCCAGGTCGCTCGGCGCCGCCCTCGGCCTCGCCAACGCGGTTGCCGCTGGCGACCTCAGCGCCGAAGCCAAGGTCAAATCGAACGACGAAATCAAGGACGTCATCGACGCCCTCAACCTGATGGCGCGCAAGCTCCGCGAGGTCGTCGCCGAGGTGACCGCTGCAGCCCGCCATGTTGCCTCCGGCAGCCAGGAGCTGTCGGCGACCGCCGAGCAGCTGAGCCAGGGCGCCACCGAGCAGGCCTCCTCGACCGAGGAAGCGTCGGCTTCGATGGAAGAGATGGCCGCGACCATCAAGCAGTCGGCGGACAACGCCAACCAGACCGAGAAGATCGCCCGCCAGTCGGCCGCCGATGCCATCGCCTCTGGCGAGGCGGTGAACGATGCCGTCGTCGCCATGCAGACGATCGCCGAAAAGATCATGGTGGTGCAGGAGATCGCCCGCCAGACCGACCTGCTCGCCCTCAACGCCGCGGTGGAAGCGGCGCGTGCCGGCGAGCATGGCCGCGGTTTCGCCGTGGTCGCCTCCGAGGTGAGGAAGCTGGCCGAGCGAAGCCAGGCCGCCGCCGCCGAGATTTCGACGCTCTCCGACACCACCGTGAAGACGGCCCGCTCGGCCGGCGAAATGCTCACCCGCCTGGTGCCCGACATCCAGCGGACCGCCGAGCTGGTCGAGGAGATCACCGCCGGGGCACGCGAGCAGAATGCCGGCGCGGCCCAGATCAACACCGCCATCCAGCAGCTCGACAAGGTGACCCAGCAGAACACCTCGGCGGCCGAGGAGATGTCGGCGACCTCCGAGGAGCTGGCCAGCCAGGCCGGGCAGCTGCAGAACGCCATCAGCTACTTCCGCATCGATGCCGCCCGCGGCGAGGTCGCGGCCGCCGCGGCTCCGGCGCAGCGCCGGCCCTCGCCCAAGGCGGCGCGGCTGCGCAGCGAGATCATGGCCAAGGCACCGCACATGGCGCGCGCCCGGCCGGCTGCCGGCAGCGGCGGCTTCGACCTCGATATCGACGATGCCGGCGACGAGCTCGACGGCGACTTCACCCGCCGTGGCGCAGCCTGAGGAGGCATGACATGACTGAACGGGCGCAGTTCGTGACGCTGGGGGTCGACGGCGAAATCTTCGCCGCCCCGGTGGAGAAGGTACAGGAAATCCTGGAGATGCGGCCGGTTGCGCGCCTGCCGCAGGCTCCCGCCAACCTGCTCGGCATGACCGACGTGCGCGGCGAGGGCATCCCGGTGCTCGATCTCAGGCTGACCCTCGGCTTGCCCGAGGCCGAGGACACCGAGAACACCCGCATCGTCGTGCTCAACGTCAACGGCGACAGCGCGCCGATGACGCTGGGCCTGAGGACCGATCGCGTCTTCGAGGTCACCGTGCTCGATGCCGACGAGCTCGACCCGCCGCCTTCGGTCTCTGGCGACTGGCGCGTCCGCGCCGTCGCCGGCATCGGCCGTCGCAATGGCCGGTTCGTCACCGTCCTCGACCTCGACCGCCTGCTTGGCGGCGTTGCCGAAGCGGCTTGAGCCACATGAGGCTGCCCACCGGACACGCCCCTGTCCGCGGCGTTTCCGCCATCTCCGGTGCCATCGTCTCCCTCCCCCTGGTGGGGAGGGATCAAGCTGGCGGCCCGGTACTCCGGTCCATCGCATTGCTCGTTCAAGGGTTCAGAATTGCCTAGCCTCGCCCTGAAGCTCCAGCCGGAGGAGACCGAGGATCACCTCGCCGCCCTCGACTTCGCCCGCATCGCGCGCCTCATCGAGGGCGAGGCGGGCATCAGGCTGCCGCCCGGCAAGCGCCTGATGGTCGAAGGCCGGCTGCGCAAGCGCATGCGCGCCCTGGGGCACCCCGATTTCGCCTCCTATACCGACCTGCTGTTCAACAAGGCCGGGCTCGAGCGCGAGCTGGTTCACATCATCAACGCGGTCACCACCAACAAGACCGACTTCTTCCGCGAGTCCGAGCACTTCGACTATCTCGTCGAGCACATGGTGCCGTCGCTGCTCGCGCGACGGGCCGAGCGCAACCCGCTGCTCAAGGTCTGGAGCGCTGCCAGTTCGACCGGCGCCGAGGCCTACACCCTCGCCATGGTGCTGAACGATCTGGCGGCGCAGGGTCGCGCCTTCCGCTTCGCCATCCTCGGCACCGACATCTCCACCACGGTGCTGGCCCAGGGGCGTCGCGCCGTCTATCCGGCCGAGATGATCGCCCCGGTGCCGCCCGACATGCAGGCGCGCTACGTCATGCATGCCCGCCACCCCGGCACCCGCCGCGAGGTCCGCATCGTTCCCGAGCTGCGCCGCTTCGTCCGCTTCGACCATCTCAACCTGATGGACCAGGCCTATCCCTACGACCGCGACTGCGACATCGTCTTCCTGCGCAACGTACTGATCTATTTCGAGAAATCGGACCAGGAGGCGGTGGTCACCCGCCTTGTCGGCCATCTCAGGCCCGGCGGCTACCTCGTCCTCGGTCACTCCGAATCCATGATCGGCACCTCGCTTGCCGTGCGGCAGGTGGCGCCCGCCGTGTTCCAGAAGCTCTGAGGGACGAGCCGATGACCGCCGAAGCCGACCGCAAGATCCGTGTCCTGATCGTCGACGATTCCGCCGCCGTGCGCACGACGCTCAGCGACATCATCGCTGCCGACCCCGAACTCGAGGTCATGGGCACCGCGGCCGACCCCTATATCGCGGTCGAGCGCATCCGCGGCGAGGTCCCCGATGTCATCTTCCTCGATATCGAGCTGCCGCGCATGGACGGCATCACCTTCCTGCGCAAGCTGATGTCGCAGCGCCCGATCCCCGTGGTGATCTGCTCGGCGCATGCCTCGGAGGGCAGCGACACGCTGATCGAGGCGCTCGAGGCCGGCGCCGTCGACGTCGTCCCCAAGCCGCGCCTCGACACCGCCCAGTTCCTGCAGGATTCGCGCGAGCGCATCTGCTCGGCGGCCCGCCTGGCCGCGCAGGCGAGCCTGAAGGGCCGGGTCAGGCCCCCGGCGCCCAAGCTGAACGTCGAACGAAAGCTCACCGCCGATGCGGTGATCCCGCCGCGCAGCGCCGCTCGTGCCGCATCCGCCCTCGCCACCACCCCGCTCACCGATCCGCTGGTCTGCATCGGCGCCTCGACCGGCGGCACCGAGGCGTTGCGGGACGTGCTCGTCGAGTTGCCGGCCACCACGCCTGGCATCCTCATCGTCCAGCACATGCCCGAGCGCTTCACCGCCGCCTTCGCCCGCCGCCTCGACGGCCTGTGCCAGATGCGGGTCAAGGAGGCCGAGGATGGCGACGCGGTCGAGCCCGGCAGCGTGCTCATCGCTCCCGGCGGCCACCACATGGTGCTGCACCGCACCGGGTCGCGCTACACCGTGCGGGTGATCGATGGTCCGCACGTCTCGCGCCACCGCCCCTCCGTCGACGTGCTGTTCCGCTCGGCCGCCTATGGCGCCGGCCGCAACGCGCTCGGCGTGCTGCTGACCGGCATGGGCGACGATGGCGCGCGCGGCCTGCTCGAGATGCGCGAGGCCGGGGCCGCCACGCTCGCCCAGGACGAAGACAGCTCGGTGGTCTTCGGCATGCCCAAGGAAGCCATCGCGCTGGGCGCGGCGCAGAAGGTGGTCGGCCTCCGCCGCATCGCGCACGAAATCACCGCCTACGCCGCCCGTGCCCCGATGAGGGATCCCGCATGATCGCTTCCGAAACCACCCCTCGTGTCCTCCCCCACGGAACGGAGGGTCCCCATGCGGCCCTCGAGGCGATCGACCTCGCCACCGTGATCGCCGACCTCGCCGCGCCGCGCGACGCCATCGACGGCGCTTTCGTCGCGGTCGGCGGTCGCCTCGCCGAATGTGCCGAGATCCTGTCGCGCATCACCGGCACATTCGAGGCCCTGCCGGTGGAACTGGGCGGCGACGAACTCACGGTTGCCACCGACCGGCTTGCCCTGGTCGGCCGCCGCGCCGGCGAGATCGCCCTGGCGCTCGGCACCGAGCAAGGCGACCTGACCCGCCTGGTCGAAGCCCTGCACCGGGCCGCCCAGCCCATCGATGCGCTGCGCCGCACCGTCAGGATGATGGGCATCGTCGCCATCAATGCGCGCGTCGTCGCGGCCGGCGTGATCGACGAACGCGAGGATTTCAGCGTCTTTACCACCGACATCGCCCAGCTGTCGGACAGCGCCGCCACCACCATCAGCAAGTTCCACCGCACCTACGAGGCGCTGACCGGCGTCGTCGCCGATGCGGCGCTGGCGCGCGGCAGCTTCCAGGCCGCCCACCGCGACACGCTCTCCGCCCTCGCCGGCGAGCTCGAGCGCGACCTCGCCGAAGTCACCGGGCAGCGCCTCGAATCCGCCCGCTCCAGCGCCGTCACCGGCCAGATGTCGCGCGCCATCGCCGACCGGGTCGCCGCCGCCGTGATGGCCCTGCAGGTCGGCGATGCCACCCGCCAGCGCCTCGAGCATGTCGAAGCCGCCCTCACGGATGTCGCCCCTCTTGTCCTCCCCCGCGCGGCGGGGGAGGTGTCCGGGGAAGGGCCGGATGGAGGGGGCCACGATCCCTCGGCTCACCTCCCCGTCCTCGAACTCCAGCGTCTCCAGCTCGCCGCCGCGCGAGAATCCCTCGTCGAGGAAATGGCCTCGGGTGCCGAGGCGCTCGGGCAGCTGTCGCACGACGTGCAGGCGGTGCTCGATCATGCCGGCGCGGTCTACGGCTCGGCCGAGAACCGCTCGGCCCTGGCCGAACTGCATGGCGCCGTGCGCCGTGCCGTCACCGTGCTGCGCGACTGCGAAAGCGAGCGCGGCAAGCTCGACCAGGTCGCCGCCGCCGTGTCCGACACCGTCCGGGTGCTGCTCGGCCACGTCGAGGCGGTGCAGGAAATCGAGTACAAGATGCGCCTCGTCTCGCTCAACGCCGCGGTCAAGTGCGCCCAGCTCGGCCCGCGCGGCCGTGCCCTCGACGTCATCGCCCAGCAGTTGCGCACCCTTACCGGCGAAACCGTCGTCTCTGCCCACGCCGCCGTCGAGTGCCTCACCCAGGCCTCCGAGTTCTCCGCCGCCTTCACCCGCTCGGCCGATTCCGGCGCCACCCGCGTCGGCGACATCGAGCGCGAGGCCACCGCTGCGCTCGGCGAGCTCGAGGCCGTCGGCTTCCGCATGAAGAACGCGCTGGTCGAACTCTATGCCGGCGGCCCGCAGGTAGCCCGGCGCCTTGATGACGCCGTCGCCGCCCTCGCCGGCCACGCCACCATCTCGGAGGCGATCAGCGACATCGAGTTCGCCCTGACCCGTCCCCGCGAAGCGGAGGCTGATCACGGTGCGCCCGACGCCCCGGCCGGTATAGACCCCGCCCTCGAGCCGTTTCTCGCCACGCTGCGGCGCCGCTACACCATGGATGCCGAGCGGCGCCTGCATGACGGTTTTACCGGGCTCGCGCCCGAAGCCGAGCCCGAGCCGGCCGCCGACGATCTCGACGACCTGCTGTTCTAGCTGGCCGGCCGGACGGAGGCCAACGCATCGCCGAATGGAGTCGGCCGGCTGTCTTGCATTCGTCATCCGACCGGGGCCAAGTGGCGCCAGCTGTTCCGGAACCCCGCCATGACCGGCGACGAGGTCAAGGAGACCGTGCCGGTTGCGGCCAGGGGCCGAGTCGACTAGAACGGCCCCATCGGGGAGTGGTATCAAAATGGTCGCAGATTGGTATGATCGCTTGACGCTGTCGAGCCAATGGCGTCCCGCCTCCGAGGGCGTTCCGGCGCGCTATCGACTGGTGCTGCACAACCACGGTGCGGATACGCTGCGCGACTTCCGTCTCGGCTTTTCCGGGCCGACGCGGGTCAGCGACGATGCCGAGATCGTCGGCGGCAGGGTCGTGGCGCAGCTCTCGAACTTCTGCGAGATCGCTCCCGACAAGGGCTTTTCGCTGGCGCCCGGGCAGAGCTGGGTCATCGACGTCCTCAAGCTCGACTACCCCATCCGCCACTGGACCGACGGCGCCACCACCGGCTTTCTCATCCTGGCCGACGGCAGCACCCACTCGCTCCGCACCGTGCCGACGGCCCGCGAGGGTAGCGACGCAGTGCGCCGCAAGGGTACCGCCGTTTCCGAGGTTCCCGAGCACCCGCCGGTGCCGGTCTCGATCATCCCCTGGCCGAAAGCCGTCGCGGTCTCCGGGCGCCGCACCGTGCCGCCCGGCCTCGCCCCGGTCGCCAACACCGGCTTCGGTCACGCCGCCATCGCCGCCTTCGGCAAGCTGGCCGGGCGGCTCTTCGCCGGCGAGGGTCTCGTGCGGCCTGCCCATGAAGGGGGGCTGCCGGTCGAGATTGTCAGCGGGGCCGGCGGCAGGGAGGGCTATGCCATCGAGTTCGGCCCCGAGCGCGTGCGGATCAGTGCCGAGAGCGAGACCGGCGGGCTCTATGGCCTCATCACGGTCGGCCAGATCCTGCGCGGCGCGCGCCTGCATCTGCGCCAGTTCGACTTTCCCACCGCCGGGCGCATCGAGGATGAGCCGGCCATGGCCTGGCGCGGCAGCCATCTCGATGTCGCCCGCCGCGTCTATGCGCGCGACGAGGTCGAGCAGTTCCTCGCCGTCCTCGCCTGGAACAAGCTCAACGTCTTCCACTGGCACCTGAGCGACGACGAGGCCTGGCGCGTCGAGATCGACGCCTATCCGCAGCTGACCGGCAGGGGCGCCTGGCGCGGCTACGGCATGCCCGTGCCGCCGCTGCTCGGTTCGGGCCCGGAGCGCAGCGGCGGCTACTACACCAAGGCCGACATCCGCGCCATCGTCGCCCTCGCCACCTCCTGGGGCATCGACGTCGTCCCCGAGATCGACGTGCCGGGCCATTGCTATGCCATGCTGCAGGCCATTCCGGCCCTGCGCGATCCGGGCGAGAACGCGCCCTATCACTCGATCCAGAGCTTCCCCAACAACTGCCTCAACCCCGCCATCGAGGCGACCTACGGCGCCATCGAAACCATCTTCTCCGAGATGCTCGCGCTGTTTCCCTCGCGCTATTTCCACGTCGGCGCCGACGAGGTGCCCGAGGACGCCTGGCACGCTTCGCCGGCTGCCAACAGGTTGCGCCAGGACCTCGGCGTCACCGGCGCCGCGCCGCTCCAGGCCCTGTTCCTGCAGCGGCTCCAGGCCTTCCTCACCTCCAAGGGCAGGATCACCGGCGCGTGGGAGGAGGCAAGCCACGGCGGCGGCATCGACAAGGCCAACTGCTACCTCGTCGGCTGGCGCACCCCCGAGGGCAGCCGCCAGCTCGCCGCCGACGGCTACGATGTCGTCGTTGCGCCCGGCCAGGCCTACTATCTCGACATGGCCAATTCCGACGACTGGCACGAGTGCGGCGCCTCCTGGGCCGGCTGGTCTTCGCCCGAAAAGACCTACGCCTTCGATCCGACCGCCGGCTGGAACGACGCCGAGCGCGCCCGGCTTCTGGGCGTCCAGGCTTGCATCTGGTCCGAGCCGATGACCGACCGCGCCGTGTTTGACCGGCTGGTCTTCCCGCGCCTTTCCGCCATTGCCGAGACCGGCTGGAGCCATCACCGCGACTTTGGCCGCTTCAGCGCTCTGGCCGGCCTGATGCCGAACCTTTACGGGCGCTACGAAGCGGGCTGACGGGCGGGTGAGCGCCTGGCGTCAGTCCGGCTGGAGTGCCCCAACCGGGCTAACCTCGCATTTACTTGCCCACGCTAGTCTCGACGCCGATTATCGTCAGCGCTTCCGGGACTTATCGCGCCTTGCCCAAGACCGGAGATACCCCCGACCTCGCAACGCCGTCCCCGCCCGCCCATGGCGCGCGCCCGGGCGGACTTGCCGCCATGCGCCGGCGGCTCGAGGTGCAGGAGCTTCGCCTCAAGGCCGTCCTGGACAGCTTGTCCCAGGGTCTGTCGCTCTATGACAGCGAAGCGCGGCTGGTGCTGTGCAACCAGCAGTTCCTCGACATCTACCGGCTGCCGCCCGAATGCGGCACACCGGGCACCACCTTTCGCCAGATCCTCGAGGCGCGGATCGCCGGCAACACGCATGTCGGCGACGACGCCGAGGACTATGTCGCCGATCGGCTCGGGGTGGCCACCGCCAGGCGGGCGCTCGGGGCCATCCACCGGCTGAACTCCGGCCAGATGATCTCGGTGACGCATCAGCCCATGGCCGACGGCGGCTGGGTCTCGACCCACAAGGACGTCACCGAACTGCACAACCTGCAGGCCGAACTGACGCACCTCGCCTACCACGATCCGCTGACCGGCCTGCCCAACCGGACGCTGTTCTACCGGCGCATCGGCGCGGCCTTCGATGAGCTCGCCCGCCACCCGGGGCTGGCCGTGCTGTGCCTCGATCTCGATGGCTTCAAGCCGATCAACGACACCATCGGTCACGCCGCCGGCGATGTGCTGCTGCGCCAGTTCGCGGCCCGCCTCGCCGCCTGCCTCGGTCCCGACGACACGGTGGCCCGCATGGGCGGCGACGAGTTCGCCGTGCTGCACCACGGCACGTCCGAAACGGCCCGCGCCCTCGCGTCGCGCATCGGGGAAGCAACGCACGCCCCCTTCGAACTCGACGGGCGGGTGGTCAGCGTCGCGGTGGGTATCGGCATTGCCGTCGCCGGCCGCGATGGCGCCGAAACCGACGCGTTGCTGCACAGCGCCGATCTGGCGCTGTATGCCGCCAAGCGCGATGGTCGCGGCGGCATCCGCAGCTTCGATCCCGAACTCGACCGCGCCGAAACCGATCGGCGCCGCATCGAGGTCGAACTCAAGCATGCCATCGCCATGCAGCAGTTCGAGCTCCACTTCCAGCCCATCCTCGACCTCGGGACCGAGGCCTTCGCCGGCTTCGAGGCGCTGCTGCGCTGGCGCCATCCGGAGCGCGGCATGGTTCCGCCCGGCGACTTCATCCCGGTGGCGGAGGCGACGGGCATGATCCTGCCGCTTGGCGAGTGGGTCATCCGCGAGGCGCTGGCGGAAGCGGCCAGGTGGCCGGCCGACCTGCGCGTCGCGGTCAATGTGTCGTCCGTCCAGTTGGTGCGCGGCAACCTGCCCACCATCCTGACCCAGGCGCTGGCCCATAGCGGCATCGCCCCCGGCCGGGTCGAGATCGAGATCACCGAGTCGGTGTTCCTCGCCAATTCCGACGAGAGCCTGGAGACCCTGCGCCGGCTCCGCGCCCTCGGCGTGCGGGTCGCGCTCGACGATTTCGGCACCGGCTATTCTGCGCTCGGCTACCTGCTCGCCTTCCCGTTCGACAAGATCAAGATCGACGGCACCTTCGTCCGCGCCCTGTCGAGCGCCGAAAGCGCCCGGACCATCGTCAGTGCCGTCGCGGACATCGGGGCGCGCCTCGGCATGCAGACCACGGCCGAGGGCATCGAGGATGCCGAGCAACTGCGCGCCGTGCACGCCATGGGCTACAGCGAGGCGCAGGGCTACCTGATTGCCCGCCCCATGCCGCGCGAAGCCGTCCGCCGCCTGCTCACCGCCGCCTTCGACCGGATGCCCGAGGCCCCCCACGAGCGCGTCGCGGGTTAGCGCATTTCACAACCTGACTGGACCGCTCGCTGGTCACCCCTGTTCCTCTCCCCGTCGGGGAGAGGGTGGATCGCGCGTAGCGCGAGACGGGTGAGGGGCAGCGCGCCGTCGCCGCCCCCGCTAACAACAAGGGCGGGGATCGCTCCCCGCCCTCCGGCATTCGATTGCAGCCAGCCTCAGAGCTTGTCGGTGATCGCGGTGGTGTAGGCGCCCGACGGCTTGTTCTTGATGATCTTCTGGTCGAGCAGCGCCTTCTCGGTGCGGTCATAGGCCGCCATGTTGAGCTTGAAGTCGGTGGCATCGACCAGCTTGGCCACTTCGCTCATCATGTACTTCTGGTGCGCCAGCGTCTGGGCGCCGGACTCGTCGTTGTCGATCACGATCTGAGCCGCCTCGTCGGGATGCTCGATCGCATACTGCCAGCCCTTCTGCGAGGCGCGCACGAAGCGCACCATCTTGTCGACGAAGGCCGGGTCGGCCAGCTTGTCTTCCATGGCGTACAGGCCGTCCTCGAGCAGGTCGTTGCCGAGGTCGGTGTAGTTGAAGATCACCAGCTTGTCGGTGGTGAAGCCGGCATCGATCGCCTGGCCGAGCTCGTTGTAGGTCATCACCGAGATGCAGTCGGCCTGCTTCTGGATCAGCGGCTGCACGTCGAAGCTCTGCTTCAGCACGTTGACGCCGTCCGGGCCGCCATTGGTCGGGATGCCGAGCTTGTTCATCCAGGCGTAGAACGGATACTCGTTGCCGAAGAACCAGACGCCGAGCGTATGGCCCTTGAAGTCGGCCTCGGTCTGCACCGGCCCGTCCTTGGGGCAGATCATCAGCAGGCCCGACTTCTTGAACGGCTGCGCGATATTGACCAGGGCCACGCCCTGCTCGCGCGCGGCGAGCGCGCCGCCCATCCAGTCGACGATCACGTCGGCGCCGCCACCGGCGATCACCTGCTCGGGCGCAACGTCCGGCCCGCCCGGCTTGATCGTGATGTCGATGCCTTCGTCGGAGTAGAAGCCCTTGTCCTTGGCGACGTAGTAGCCGGCGAACTGCGCCTGCGTCACCCACTTGAGCTGCAGCGTCACCGGATCGGCGGCGAAGCCGGCGGTGGCGCCCAGCGCCAGCGCGCCGGCCACGAGCCCAACGAGAAGTTTCTTCATGATCACGTTCCCTCTTTCCCTGTTACGCCCGTCCACCACGGACGGACGGATGCCAGAAGGTGACGGCCCGTTCGACGAGCGCCACCACCCAGTAGAAGACAGAGCCCGCTAACGCCGCCACGGCGATCTCTGCCCAGACCATCTCGACATTGAGCTTGCCGATCTCCGACGAGATGCGAAAGCCCATGCCGACGATGGGTGTCCCGAAGAATTCAGCCACGATTGCGCCGATCAGCGCCAGAGTCGAGTTGATCTTCAAAGCGTTGAAGATGAACGGCGCCGCCGCCGGCAGCCTGAGCTTGAACAGCGTCGACCAATACCCGGACGCATAGGTGCGCATCAGGTCGCGCTCCATGTGCCCGGCGACGTTCAACCCGGCGACCGTGTTCACCAGCATGGGGAAGAAGGTCATGATCACGACCACCGCCGCCTTCGACGGCCAGTCGAAGCCGAACCACATCACCATGATCGGCGCGATGCCGATCAGCGGCAGCGCCGAGATGAAGTTGCCGAGCGGCAGCAGCCCGCGCTTCAGGAACGGCGAGCGGTCGACCGCGATGGCGACGAGGAAGCCGGAGCCGCAGCCGAGCACGTAGCCCGCCAGCACCGACTTCATGAACGTCTGCTGGAAGTCCGCGGCGATCTGCGGGATGTTCCCGGTCAGCATGGTCCAGATGCCCGAGGGCGCGGGCAGCAGCACCTTGGGCACGTTACCGCCGCGCGTGATCGCTTCCCAGGCGACGAGGATGGCGACGCCGAACACGAGCGGGATCAGCATGCCGACGGCATCGCCGACCTTGCCCTTGCTGATGGCGCCCGAGAGCCGCTCCGCGAACAGCCAGGCGAACAGCCAGGCCGAAACCAGGGCGAACCAGTACCCCGCCTCGGCCTGCTGGATCGTATCGAGCGCCAGCATCAGCGCCATCGCGCCGAGCGCCGCGAGCCCGCCATCGCCCCAGAAACTGAGCTTCAGGCGGAAGCGGACGAGGCTGAGGATCGCCAGCACCAGGAACGCCCCCACCGCCGGGAACTCCCACACCGGCAGCGGTGCGCCTTCGGTCGAGGCGAACTCGAACACCAGCGCGAGCAGCGCGAAGCCGGCGGCGAAGGCGGCAAGGACTCGTTGCAGCATGCTCATGGCCTTGCCCCCAGCCGCGCATTGATCACCCGCTCGGCGATGCCGACCAGCGCAATCAGCGCTCCGGCGAGCAGCGCCGCCGCCAGCAGCGCCGACCAGATCTGCACCGTCTGGCCGTAATACGAGCCGGCCAGCAGCCGCGCCCCGATGCCGTTGCTGGTCCCGGCCGGCAGTTCGCCGACGATCGCGCCGACAAGGCTGGCCGCGACGCCCACCTTCATCGAGGTGAACAGGTAGGGCAGAGCGATCGGCCAGCGCAGCTTGGTGAACACCTCGAAGCGCGAGGCATTGTAGGTCCGCATCAGGTCGAGCTGGATCTGCTCGGGGCTGCGGAAACCCTTCACCATGCCGACGACGACCGGAAAGAAGCTCAGGTAGGTCGAGATCAGCGCCTTGGGGATCAGCCCCGAGATGCCGACCGCGTTCAGCACCACGATCACCATCGGCGCAATGGCGAGGATCGGCACGGTCTGGCTGGCGATGATCCATGGCATCAGCGAGCGGTCCATCGCCTGGTTGTGCACGATGAACACCGCGAGCCCGATGCCGAACGCCGTGCCCATGATGAAGCCGAGCAGGGTCGCCGACAGCGTCTGCCAGCCATGGTAGACGAGGCTGCGCTTGCTGGTAACGGCCTGCTCGACCGTCGTCTTCCAGAACTCGGCGACGATCTGGTGCGGGGCCGGCAGCAGCGGCTTGTCCTGGTTCAGCACGTCGTTGAGCTGCTGGCCGAAGGTCACGCCAGTCACGTCGGTGCGCTGGTAGAAGTCGGAAACGCCCGACCAGTTCATCAGGATCGCCGCGACGTACCAGACGACGATCAGCCCGATCAGCACGATGACAATGGGGATCAGGCTGCCGTCGCGCCAGGTCTTGCCCATCGTCATTCCTCGTACGAATGCCCGGCCCGCAACCCCTCACGGACGCGGTGGGCAATGGCGAGGAATTCCGGCGTCTCGCGGATTTCGAGCGGGCGCTCGGCGGGGAGGGGGCTTTCGATCACGTCGGTGACCCGCCCCGGGCGCGGCGACATCACCACGATCTTGGTCGACAGGTACACCGCCTCCGGAATCGAGTGGGTCACGAACGCGATGGTCTTCTGCGTCGCCGCCCAGAGCTTCAGCAGCTCCGAGTTCAGGTGGTCGCGCACGATCTCGTCGAGTGCCCCGAACGGCTCATCCATCAGCAAGAGGTCGGCATCGAAGGCCAGCGCCCGGGCGATCGAGGCGCGCTGCTGCATGCCGCCGCTGAGCTGCCAGGGGAACTTCTTCTCGAAGCCCTCGAGGTTGACCAGTTCCAGCGTCTTCCTGATGCGCTCGCGCCGGTCGGCCTCGCCATAGCCCATGATCTCGAGCGGCAGCGCCACGTTCTTTTCGATCGTCCGCCACGGAAACAGCGCCGGCGCCTGGAACACGTAGCCATACGAGCGGTTGACCCGCGCGTCGGCCGGCGACGTCCCATTGACCGTGATCGTGCCCGAGGTCGGCTGCTCGAGGTCGGCGATGACGCGCAGGAACGTCGTCTTGCCGCAGCCCGAGGGCCCGATGAACGAGACGAACTCGCCCCGCCTGATGTCCAGATTTACATCGGACAGCGCGATCACGTCGCCGTCCGCCGTCTTGAAGGTGAGACCGAGGCCCTTGGCCTCGACCACGCTTACAGATTTGCCCCCGTCAGTCGTCAAACTCAAACCCCGCTCTGCGGAATGCCCGCCCGTTCGATCTTGCGCGGTGCGGTGATTTCCTTCCACTGGCTCAGCGCGCGGTTCACAGGGTTCTTGGCCTCGCGGGCCACGAACTCGCCATGCCCCTGCTCGGCCGAGACCTTGTCCTCCGTCACCGCCACCTTGCCACGCGTCAGCGTGAAGCGCGGCAGGCCCGTCACCTCGATGCCCTCGAACACGTTGTAGTCGATCGCCGACTGCTGCTTGCTCGCCTCGATGGTCTTCCTGCGCTTGGGATCCCACACCACGAGGTCGGCGTCGGCCCCGACCAGGATCGCACCCTTCTTCGGGTACATGTTGAGGATCTTGGCGATGTTGGTCGAGGTCACCGCGACGAACTCGTTCATCGTCAGCCGGCCGGTGTTGACGCCCTTGGTCCACAGCACCGGCATCCGGTCCTCGAGCCCGCCCGTGCCGTTCGGGATCTTGGCGAAGTTGCCGATGCCGGTCCGCTTCTGCGCCGTGGTGAAGGCGCAATGGTCGGTCGCCACCACCTGCAGCGACCCGGACGCGAGCCCGGCCCACAGCGAATCCTGGTGCTGCTTGTTGCGGAACGGCGGGCTCATCACCCGGCGCGCCGCATAGTCCCAGTCCTTGTTGAAATACTCGGTCTCGTCGAGCACCAGGTGCTGGATCAGCGGCTCGCCGTAGACGCGCATGCCCTTCTGCCGCGCCCGACGGATCGCCTCGTGCGCCTGCTCGCAGGAGGTATGCACGATATAGACCGGCACGCCCGCCATGTCTGCGATCATGATGGCGCGGTTGGTCGCTTCGCCCTCCACTTCCGGCGGCCGCGAATAGGCGTGGCCCTCCGGCCCGTTATTGCCCTCGGCCAGGAGCTTCTGGGTCATCGAGGCGACGACGTCGCCGTTCTCGGCGTGGACGAGCGGCAGCGCGCCCAGCTCGGCGCAGCGCTGGAAGCTGGCGAACATCTCGTCGTCGTTCACCATCAGCGAGCCCTTGTAGGCCATGAAGTGCTTGAACGAGGTGATGCCGCGATCGACCACCTCGGCCATCTCGTTGAACACCTGCTCGCCCCACCAGGTGATCGCCATGTGGAACGAGTAGTCGCAACTGGCCTTGGACGTCTTGTTGTCCCACATCGAGAGCGCCTCGAGCAGCGACTGGTTCGGGTTGGGCAGGCAGAAATCCACCACCGTCGTCGTGCCGCCCGCCAGCGCCGCCCGCGTGCCGGACTCGAAGTCGTCCGACGAATAGGTGCCCATGAACGGCATCTCGAGATGCGTATGCGGATCGATGCCGCCCGGCATGACATAGCACCCGGACGCATCGAGCACCTCGCCCCCGCTGAGGTTCTGCCCGATCTCGGTGATCCTGCCGCCCTCGACGCGGATATCGGCCGCATAGGTGAGATCGGCAGTAACGATCGTGCCGTTCTTGATGATTTTGCTGGTCATGGCATGTCCCTGTATGTGTCCTGAAACCCCTCACCCGTCCCGGCTTCGCCGGTCCACCCTCTCCCCGACGGGGAGAGGAACAGAGGGTGCCTCGCTCAAATATCTCGCTGCAAACGCCGCCCTCGCGGCTCGTGCTCCCCTTGTTCCTCTCCCCGTCGGGGAGAGGGTGGCCTGCGCGAAGCGCAGGTCGGGTGAGGGGTTGCCCGCCACTGTGTCGAGAATGGCTTGAAGCACAGCATCACGATTGCTGTTCACGTCGTTGTTCCAGAACCTGAGGACCGAGTACCCCTCGCGGTTGAGATACTCGGTGCGCGACATGTCCTCGGCGCTCTCGGCATGCTGTCCACCGTCCAGTTCGACGATCAGTCCCGCCTCGGCACAAAGGAAATCCGCAAAGTACGGACCGATAGGCACCTGCCTCGCGAACTTGAGGCCGGCCAGGTTGCGATTGCGCAGCACGTACCAAAGCCGGTTTTCGACGTCCGTGCCGGCCTTTCGCAGCCGACGCGCCCGTTCAACCGTGGCTGTGGTGCGCTCGCCCAAGCTCACCCCACGATCTCCGCCGTCTCCAGCACCGCCCGCAGCAGCACGTCGGTTCCGGCCGCGGCCCATTCCTTGCTGATCTCTTCCGCCTCGTTGTGGCTGAGCCCGTCGACGCACGGGCACATGATCATCGCCGCCGGCGCGACGCGGTTGATCCAGCACGCATCGTGCCCGGCGCCCGAGACGATGTCGCGGTGCGAATAGCCGAGTTCCTTGGCCGCCGCCCGTACGTTGCCGACCAGCGTCTTGTCGAAAGTCACCGGGTCGAAATGCCCGACCTGCTCGACCTCGAATCCGATATCCAGCGCTTCGGCGGTATTCTCGATGCCGGCGCGGATGCGCGCGTCCATCTCGTCGAGCACGTCCTTGTTGGGCGAGCGGATATCGATGGTGAACACCGCCTTGCCGGCGATGATGTTGCGCGAATTCGGATAGACTTGGATGTGCCCCACCGCGCCCACGGCGTCGGGCTGGTAGTCCATCGCCACCTCGTGCACCAGCTCGATCACCCGCGCCATGCCGAGGCTGGCATTACGGCGCTTCGGCATCGGGGTCGAGCCGGTATGCGCCTCCTTGCCGGTGAGCGTCACCTGCAGCCACTTCAGCCCCTGGCCGTGCGTGACGACGCCGATGTCGATGTTCTCGTCCTCCAGGATTGGGCCCTGCTCGATGTGGAGCTCGTAATAGGCGTGGATCTTCCGCGCCCCGACGACCTCGTCGCCCTTCCAGCCGATCCGCTCGAGTTCTTCGCCGAAGGTCTTTCCGTCCTTGTCGGTGTGCTTGTAGACGTCGGCCTGGTCGAGCACGCCGGCGAAGACGCCCGAGGCCATCATGGCCGGGGCGAAGCGCGCGCCTTCCTCGTTGGTCCAGTTGACCACCACGATCGGCCGCCTGGTCCTGATGTCGAGGTCGTTGAGCGTGCGGATCACCTCGAGCCCGCCGAGCACGCCGAGCACGCCGTCATAGCGCCCGCCGGTCGGCTGGGTGTCGAGATGGCTGCCGACATAGACCGGATCGAGCCCCGGCTCCGTGCCCTCGCGGCGCGCGAACATGGTGCCCATCTGGTCGAGCCCCATGCTCATCCCGGCCGCCTCGCACCATTTCTGGAACAGTGCGCGGCCCTTGCCGTCTTCGTCGGTCACCGTCTGCCGGTTGTTGCCGCCGGCAACCCCAGGACCGATTTCGGCCATCTCGTGGATGGAGCTCCAGAGGCGTTCGGGGTTGATCCTGAGGTTCTCGCCGGGAGCTGCCATAGTTATCGGTCTTTCACAGAAGTTGCAGTCAGGTCCCCTCGCCCCTCTGGGGAGAGGGTGGCTGGCGCGAAGCGCCAGTCGGGGGAGGGGCAGTGCCGCAAGGTCAGCAACAATGCCTGCTGCACGCCGTCGATGTTGCCCAGCACTTCATTGTTCCAGAAGCGCAGGACGGAGAAGCCCTGTTCGTTGAGATAGCGAGTCCGGCGGGCATCACTGACGGAGTCGGAATGCTGGCCGCCGTCCAACTCGACGACGAGCATTTCGTCGCGACAGACGAAGTCTGCGCAGTACGGCCCAATCGCGTACTGGCGCACGAACTTGAAGCCGTCGAGACGGCGGTCGCGCAGACGCCACCAGAGCATCTTCTCTGCGTCAGTGGCAGCTGAGCGCAACGCGCGTACGCGCTTCAGAATGCGTGGATCGCCGTGACTTCCCCTCACCCTGACCCTCTCCCCGGAGGGGAGAGGGGACGCACTTTGCGCCGCCGGTGCTCCATCGCCCCCTCTCCCCTCCGGGGAGAAGGCTGGGGTGAGGGGCAGTCCTGCGATGCTCGCGCGTCCCACCATCTCTTACTTCATGCTCGGGAAGGTGAATTCCGCGCCGGATTTGATCCCTGCCGGCCAGCGCGTCGTCACGGTCTTGAGGCGGGTATAGAAGTGCACCCCCTCGGGCCCGTAGATCGAGTGGTCGCCGAACAGCGAGCGCTTCCAGCCGCCGAACGAGTGGTAGGCCACCGGCACCGGGATCGGCACGTTGATGCCGACCATGCCCACCTCGATCTTGTCGGCGAAGTCGCGCGCGGCGTCGCCGTCGCGGGTGAAGATCGCCGTGCCATTGGCATATTCGTGGCCGTGGATCAGGTCGACCGCATCCTGGTACGACTTGGCCCGCACCACGCTCAGCACCGGCCCGAAGATCTCCTCGCGGTAGATCTTCATGTCCGGCTTCACGTGGTCGAACAGGGTGCCGCCGACGAAGAAGCCGTTCTCGTAGCCCTGCAGCTTGAAGCCGCGCCCGTCGACCACGAGCTCGGCCCCCGCTTCGACGCCGCTATCGATATAGCCGACGATCTTGTCGCGCTGCGCCCTCGAGACGATCGGGCCCATCTGCGCGTCCTTGTCGGTCGCGGGGCCAATCTTCAGCGCCTCGACGCGCGGCTTGAGCCGGGCGACCAGCGCATCGGCCGTCCTGTCGCCGACCGGCACCGCCACCGAGATGGCCATGCAGCGCTCGCCGGCCGAGCCGTAGCCGGCGCCCATCAGCGCGTCGGCGGCCTGGTCCATGTCGGCGTCGGGCATGATGATCATGTGGTTCTTGGCGCCGCCCAGCGCCTGCACGCGCTTGCCCGCCTGCGTGCCGCGCCGGTAGACGTACTCGGCGATCGGGGTCGAGCCCACGAACGACACCGCCTTGATGTCCGGATGGTCGAGCAGCGTGTCGACCGCTTCCTTGTCGCCATGCACGACGTTGAGCACGCCCTCGGGCAGGCCCGCGTCCATGAACAGCTGCCAGGCGAACATCGGCGCGCTGGGATCGCGCTCCGACGGCTTCAAGACGAACGTGTTCCCGCAGGCGATGGCCAGCGGATACATCCACATCGGCACCATGGCCGGGAAGTTGAACGGCGTGATGCCGGCCACGACGCCGAGCGGCTGCCGGTCCGAATAGCTGTCGATCGAGGGGCCGACATTGCGGCTGAACTCGCCCTTCAGCAGCTGCGGGATGCCGCACGCGAAGTCGACGCAGTCGATGCCGCGCGCCAGTTCGCCCAGCGCATCGTCATGCACCTTGCCATGCTCGAGCGAGATCAGCCGCGCCAGCTCGTCGGAGTGCTTCTCGAGCAGCTCCTTGAACTTGAACAGCACCCGCGCGCGCTTCATCGGCGTCAGCCCCGCCCAGCCGGGCAGGGCCTTCTTCGCCGCGGCCACGGCCGAGTTGATCTCGTCGACGCTCGACAGCGGCAGGGTGGCGATGGCCTCGCCGGTCGCCGGGTTGAACACCGGCTGGGTGCGGCTGCTGGTCGAGGTGACCAGCTTCCCGCCAATCGCATTCTGGATCGTCTGCATCGAGGTCTCCGCCCTTAGTGTGGAACGTTCATTCTATTCGCTGTGATATAGAATATCCGTTCCATTCTACTCAAGCGTCTTCAGGATGCCTCCAAGCGTGCCGATCAGTTCGTCGATCTGCGCCTTGGTGATGATCAGCGGCGGGCTCAGGGCGATGATGTCGCCGGTGGTGCGGATCAGGATGCCCTTCTCGTAGGCTTGCACGAAGGCCGAGAAGGCGCGCTTGGTCGGCGCGCCGGCGATCGGCTCCAGCTCCACCGCGCCGATCAGGCCCAGGTTGCGGATGTCGATGACATGCGGCAGGCCCTTGAGCGAATGCAGCGCATCGGCCCAGTAGTCGGCGAGTTCGGCGCCGCGGGTCAGCAGGCCCTCGTCCTTGTAGGTCTCGAGCGTCGCCAGGCCGGCCGCAGCCGCCACCGGGTTGCCCGAATAGGTGTAGCCGTGCATGAACTCGATGACGTGCTCCGGCCCCTGCATGAAGGCGTCGTGGATCTCGGACGTGACCAGCACCGCGCCCATCGGGATGGTGCCGTTGGTCAGGCCCTTGGCCGTCACCATGATGTCGGGCGTGACGCCGAAATAGTCGGCCGCGAACGGCGTGCCGACGCGGCCGAAGCCGGTGATCACTTCGTCGAAGATCAGCAGGATGCCGTGCTTCCTGGTGATCTCGCGCAGCTTCTGCAGATACCCCTTGGGCGGGATCAGCACGCCGGTCGACCCGGCCACCGGCTCGACGATCACCGCGGCGATGGTCGAGGCGTCATGCAGCGTGACGATGCGCTCGAGTTCACTCGCCAGGTCCTCGCCGCCGCCCTCGCGCTCGCCGCGGGTGAACTGGTTCTTGCCCGGGGTATGGGTGTGCGGCATGTGGTCGACGCCGGTCAGCAGCGTGCCGAACATCTTGCGGTTGGTGACGATGCCGCCCACCGAGATGCCGCCGAAGTTGACGCCGTGATAGCCGCGCTCGCGCCCGATCAGGCGGAAGCGGCTGCCCTCGCCCTTCACCCGGTGATAGGCCAGCGCCACCTTCAGCGCCGTCTCCACCGACTCCGAGCCGGAGTTGGTGTAGAGCACGTGGTTCAGCCCCTCCGGCGCGATCGACACCAGCGCGTTGGCGAGCTCGAACGCCTTGGGATGGCCCATCTGGAAGGCCGGCGCGTAGTCCATCTCGGCTGCCTGCGTCGCGATCGCCTCGACGATCTTGGGGCGGCAGTGGCCAGCGTTCACGCACCACAGGCCCGCCGTGCCGTCCAGCACCTTGCGTCCGTCGGAGGTGGTGTAGTGCATGTCCTTGGCGCCCACGAACATGCGCGGCGCCTTCTTGAACTGCCGGTTGGCTGTGAACGGCATCCAGAACGCGCTGAGATCGTTTGGCGTGACATTGCGACGGTCGGACACCTTGATGACTCCCTGGCAGTCTATTTGTTGATCGTACTGGTCAAGTTTTATTATCCCTTGACCTTTGGATGTGTTATCCAGAAATTTGACCAGTTGGAAAAAACGTTATCACTCCCATGCCGCTGATCAAGGTGAAAATGCTGGAGGCCGAAGGCGGCCAGGGGGCGGTGAAACCGACCGGCCGCAAGCGCGCGCGCGCCCAGACCCGCATCCAGCGCGAGAAGCAGGAAGTGATCCTCGAGGCCGCGCTCGACGTGTTCTCGCGCGAGGGTTTTCGCGGCGCCACCATCGACCAGATCGCCGAGGCGGCGGGGATGAGCAAGCCCAACCTGCTCTACTATTTCCCGCGCAAGGAAGAGATCTACAAGCGCCTGATGACCGCCATGCTCGACGTCTGGCTCGCTCCGCTGCGCGAGATCGATTCGGACGGCGACCCGGTGACGGAGCTGCGCTCCTACATCCGGCGCAAGATCGAGATGAGCCGGGACTATCCCCGCCAGAGTCGGCTGTTCGCCAACGAGATGCTGCAGGGCGGGCCGCGCGTGCTCGACGTGCTGGAGACCGATCTCAAGGGGCTGGTCGACGAGAAGGTGCAGATCATGGAGGGCTGGATGGACGCCGGCAAGATCGTGCGCACCGATCCCTACCACATGATCTTTTCGATCTGGGCCACCACGCAGCACTATGCCGATTTCGACGTCCAGGTCCGCGCCGTGCTCGGCAAGGACCGCGGCGGCGAAGGCCGCTTCGAAGACGCTGCCCGCTACCTCGAGAACCTCTTCCTGCACGGGCTCTTGCCCAAGGAACGCTAGGCGTCCCTGAGCAGCGCCAGCACCGCCAGCCCGAGCACGGTCACCAATGCGCCCAGGGCGACGCTGAAGCTCACCCAGCCATGCCCGGCCATGCCCTCGAGCAGGATGACGAACGCCGGTACCAGATAGCCGTAGGCGACAACCTTGGCGGCGGGCAGGTGGGCCGAGGCGAACTGGATCAGGAAGAAGCAGATCGCCGTCGGCCCGATCGCGAGGTAGAGCACCACCCACCACACCAGCGGGTCGAGATGCAGCCAGTCCGTCGCCAGCACCTCCGGCAACCCGTAGAGCACGATCCAGGACGCCGTCGCCACCATCGTCCAGAAGCTCAGCACCAGCGCCGGCTCGCCGCGGTTGAAGCGGCGGAGCAGCGGCGTGTACACCGAGTAGGTGATGCAGCCGACGAGATAGATGAGTTCGCCCTGGCCCACGTCGAAGCGCATGAGCGCCTCGACATCGCCGCGGAAGATGACCCAGATCGCCCCGGCGCCGGCGAGCAGCAGGCTGACCAGCACCGCCGGCCCGGATCGCTGCCCGACGATGAACCACGCCGTCACCGCCGTCATCATCGGCACCAGCGTATAGACCGCGCTGGTCGCGACCGGCTTCGTCATCGTCAGGGCAATGAACATCGTGATGAAGTACACGGCCGTCAGGAAGCCGTTGATGCCGAAGCGCCAGGGCGCAGCCGGCCAGCGAAACCGCAGCCGCGCGATGCCAAAGGCATAGAGCCCCATGAACCCGGCCGCCAGCACGAAGCGCAGGGCATTGAGCGGCACCGCGTGGATATAGGGCACGGTCATCGCGCCGAACGTGAACGAGCCGGCGATCAGGCTTGCGAACAGCAGCATGGCGAGGTGCGCGCGCAGCCGCTGCCGGCCATCGGCCGCCCCTTCGATCTCCGCTCCGCTTTCCGCCACCGTATGCTCCCCGAACCAGCGCCGCCGTCTCTATAGCGGCGCGACGGTCGAGAAAAGCCGGCAACCGCCGCCGGCAGGGCACCCTTTCCCGGCGCCAGTGCTCACGCAGCTTCCGCGAGGGCGAAGGTGTGGCCCGGCAGTGCCTTGGCCCGATAGAGCGCCGCATCCGCCGCCGCGACCAGTTGCGGATCGCCGGGGCGGCCGACGGCTGCCCCCAGGCTCGAGCCGAGCGCGACTTCGCCCGCTCCGATGGGGATCGGCTCGCTCAGCGCGGTGCCGATGTCGGCCGCCATTTCCGCCAGCGCCGCCCGGTCGATCGGACCCTGTCGCACGAAGGCGAACTCGTCGCCGCCCATGCGGGCCACCAGGTCGCCGTCCCCGGCGAGGTTCGCCAGGCGCTGCGCGACGGTTTTCAGCAGTTCGTCGCCGGCGCCATGCCCCATCCGGTCGTTGATCGCCTTGAAGTCGTCGAGGTCGAGATAGAGCAGCCCGATCTCGGTGACGCCGCGCGCCGCCGCGGCCTCGATCCAGCCGTCGAAGGCCAGCCGGTTACCCAGCCCCGTCAGTGCATCGTGCAGCGCCAGCTCATGCGCATCGCGCCGCCGTCGCTCGAGTTCGCGGGTCATGCCCAGCAGCTTGCGCAGGATGGTGAAGATGCCGAACAGGAACACGCCGGTAGCCGCCAGCCGCAGCGGTGCGAGGTGGAGGAACATGTCGGAGCCAATGCGTCTCGGCGTCCACGCCAGCACCTCGGCCCGTCCGGGAGCAGGCACCGACACCTCGTCGGCCGCAACGCCGGACGGCGCGACAAAGCGTGCCCGATCGAGGACGAAGTCCTGCTGCAGCCGCGCTTCTGTCCCGGGCCCGGAACCAACGACCAGCAACGCCCGTTCTGCCCGTTCGATCTCGTCGGCGATGGCGGCCCGGTCGATCGCCTGCATGGCGTAGTAGGCGGCAAACACCACGGTCAGCGCCAGCAGCAGCATCGCTGCGACGCTGCCGGCCATCAGCCGGCCCGGATCGGGCAACTGGGCTGGCAACTCGCTCCCACCCGTCGTCCGCTTCGGTGCGCCGAAAAAACCCATACCCGCATCCCCCTGGCGCCCGGAACCTAGCAAGCAGCTCTTTGCCAATCCCTTAGCGACATCATGGGCTAACGGTAGATGGTTGATGCAGTCTTAAGCGTCGCCGGAACACTGCGGCCCGGCTCGCGGGAGAGACCTGACTCTCCCCACCCGGATCCCGGGAGAGCGACAAGAAGGATCGCAGCAAGAAGCCCGGGAGCCGCAGCTCGCCGGGCTTGCATGACTTGCGGGTCGGGCCGGTTTATTCGGCCGGCTCGACCTTGCGCATTGGGTTGTTGGGGTGCGTGGTCCAGTTGGCGTAGGTCGGCTCGACCACCCTGTTGGTCCGCTCGTCCAGCATGCCCGGCTGGAGCGCGATCATGGTGATGCAGTCCTCGACCGGGCACACGTTGACGCACAGGTTACAGCCGACGCATTCGTCGTCCATCACCTCGAAGTGCCGCTTGCCGTCCTTCTCCTTCATGATCGCCTGGTGCGAGGTGTCCTCGCAGGCGATGTGACAGCGGCCGCACTTGATGCACGTTTCCTGGTCGATATGCGCCTTGGTGATGTAGTTGAGGTTGAGGAACTGCCAGTCGGTGACGTTGCGCACCGCGCGGCCCGAAAAATCGTCGAGCGTGCGATACCCCTTCTCGTCCATCCAGTTCGAGAGCCCCGAGATCATCTCCTCGACGATCTTGAAGCCATAGACCATGGCCGCGGTGCACACCTGCACGTTGCCGGCCCCCAGCGCCAGGAACTCGGCGGCGTCGCGCCACGTCGTCACCCCGCCGATCCCCGAGATCGGCAGCCCGTAGGTTTCCTTGTCGCGGGCGATCTCGGCGACCATGTGCAGCGCGATCGGCTTGGCCGCCGGACCGCAATAGCCGCCATGCGTGCCCTTGCCGTCGATCGTCGGCATCGGCGCCATCAGGTCGAGGTCGACGCTGGTGATCGAGTTGATGGTGTTGATCAGGCTCACCGCATCGGTGCCGCCGTTCTTGGCGGCGCGCGCCGGCCGGCGGATATCGGTGATGTTCGGCGTCAGCTTGGTGATCACCGGCATGCGCGAGTACTGCTTGCACCAGCGCACGACCATCTCGACATATTCGGGCACCTGGCCCACGGCGGCGCCCATGCCGCGCTCGCTCATGCCGTGCGGGCAGCCGAAATTCAGCTCGATGCCGTCCGCTTCGGTCTCTTCCACCAGCGGCAGGATCGCCTTCCAGCTGTCCTCGTCGCACGGCACCATGATCGAGACGACCAATGCCCGGTCGGGCCAGTTCTTCTTGACCTGCTTGATCTCCTGCAGGTTGAGCTGCAGCTGCCGGTCGGTGATCAGCTCGATGTTGTTGAACCCGATCAGCCGCCGGTCGCCCGACCAGATCGCGCCGTAGCGCGGCCCGTTGACGTTGACCACCGGCGGGCCTTCCTCGCCCAGCGTCTTCCACACCACGCCGCCCCAGCCGGCCTTGAAGGCGCGCTCGACATTGTAGGCCTTGTCGGTCGGCGGCGCGGACGCCAGCCAGAACGGATTGGGCGATTTGATCCCGACGAAATTGTTGCGGATGTCAGCCATGGCTCTCTCCTCAGTTTCCGCTCAGGTAACGGTGGATGCTCTCGGCCGCGTCGCGTCCCTGCGCCACCGCCGTCACCGTCAGGTCGTCGCCCTTGTCGATGCAGTCGCCGCCGGCCCATACGCCCGGCCGCGATGTGCGGCCCTCGGCGTCGACGGCGATGCGGCCGCCGCTCAGCGCCAGCCCGGCCGCCGTCTCGTCCTCGAGCGTCTGGCCGATGGCCTTGAACACCTGGTCGGCGGGCAGCGTCAGGGTGTGGCCCATGCCGACCAGCCGGCCATCCGTCAGCGTGGTGTATTCGAGCTCGATGCCGGTCACCCGGCCGTTCTCGGTCAGGATACGCTTGGGCTGCAGCCAGTGCCGGATCCGGACACCCTTGGAGGCCGCCAGGTCCTGCTCGAAGCCCGAGGCGTTCATGTGCTCCTGCCCGCGCCGGTAGCAGATCGTCACGTCCTCGGCGCCCAGCAGCTTGGATTGCACGGCCGCGTCGATCGCCGTCATGCCGCCGCCGATCACCACGATCCGGCGGCCGACGGGGAGCTTGGACAGGTCGTCGCTCTGGCGCAGTTCCGAGATGAAGTCGACGGCGGCGGCGAGCCCGTCGTCGGCGGTGCTCTCGCCCTCCGCCCGCAGCGCATTCACGCCGCCCAGTCCCACGCCGAGGAACACCGCGTCATGCGTCTTGAGCAGGCCCTCGAGCGACAGCTCCTTGCCCAGCGCCTGGCCGAGCTCGATGTCGATGCCGCCGATCGCGGTGACATACTCGACTTCCGCCTGCGCAAAACCGTCGGGCGTCTTGTAGGTGGCGATGCCGTATTCGTTGAGCCCGCCGGCCTTGGGCCGCGCGTCATAGATGGTGACGTCGTGGCCGTGCACGGCCAGCCGGTGCGCCGCCGCGAGGCCGGCCGGGCCGGCGCCCACCACTGCGATCTTCTTGCCGGTCGAGGGGGCGCGCTCGAAGAACTGCGCGTTCTCTTCCATGGCGATGTCGGTCGCGTAGCGCTGCAGCTGGCCGATCTTGACCGGCTTGCCCTCGGCCTCCATGCGCACGCAGGCCTCCTCGCACAGCTGCTCGGTGGGGCAGACCCGGGCGCACATGCCGCCCAGGATGTTCTGCTCGAAGATCGTCTCGGCCGCCCCGAGCGGATTGTCGGTCGAAATCTCCCGGATGAACATCGGGATGTCGATCGAGGTCGGGCAGGCATGCATGCACGGGGCATCGAAGCAGAAGTAGCAGCGGTCGGCCTCGACGAACGCTTCGTGCTTGTCCAGCCGCGGATGCAGGTCCGAGAAATTCCGTGCGTATTGGCCGGGTTCCAGCCGCCCCGGTACGATGCCTTGCTTGAGCATACCCTCGCTCATCGGCCGCTCCCTCTCTCCCTAGAGCCATTCCAGAGAGGGACGCTAACGCAGCGCCGAAATTTTATCAATTGGTCAAAAATGAGAAAAATGCTGACCCTCGACCGAGGCGCGCCGCCTCCCCGCCGGCCCCCGAAAACGTGCCGGATCTTGCCGAAAGCCGTCCGCCATCGCTGCCCGGCGATGCCCGGGCGCGGCTCCGCGCGGATTTTTTTCGTATGGCGCCAAGGAACGGCGAGTCATTCCCGTCGTCGGGACAAGGCCCTGGAATTCCAGTCAGAAATCGAATCCCGGGACAGAATCCAGCTGATGCATTTGTGCAACTGTTGCACTTGCAGGTGACCTGTTCATATTCGGTTCATATTCTCGCCACACCGCCAAAGCTTGTTCCGCCCCGTCGTAACAAGCGTGAGTAGTTGAAGGTTGAATAGGAATATCGTTCTGGTCGCCGCCCTGGTAACGGGCCTCATGACTTCCGTTACCGGTGCCTTGGCCGACCAGTGCGGTGGGGCGTCCTGGTATGGACCAGGTTTCCACGGCAAGAAGACGGCCTCGGGCGAGCGGTTCAACGAGAATGCAATGACCGCCGCCCACAAGAGCCTTCCCCTCGGTACCGTCGTGAAGGTCACGAACCAGCGGACGGGGAAGTCCATCAAGGTCACAATCAACGACCGCGGTCCCTATGCCAAGGGCCGCATCATCGACCTCTCCAAGGCGGCAGCCGCCAAGCTCGGAACCCAGGCGTCCGGCGTCGGCAAGGTCTGCATCGCCGAACTCTGACCACCGCAGTCGGAGCCAATTCAGGGGGTCGCCCGGGACAGCCGGGCGGCCCCTTTGTCATGCCCGCCTACAGGTCGTTGGCCGCGTTCAGTTCGCTGCTCGTCAATCCGTCGCCCTCGGGGTCGATCGGATTGACCGGCTCCAGGCCGATCAGCGCCTCGATGTCGACGGCCAGCATGGTGAGGTCGAGCTCGGCGACCTTTTCCACCTTCTGCCGCGCCAGGGCGTGCTTCAGGGCCTCTTCGATCTGCTGCGTCCTGAGGGACTCGTCAACCATTGCCATCGATCTTGATTCCCCCGTCGTCGACGCGGATCTCCAGCGCCGGGCGCTGCGACTGCTGGTAGGCGATATAGACGCCGAAGCCGACGGCAAGCGCGGCCAGCGTGGCGATCACGATGTAGAGCGAGCTTCTGGTCATGCCGGGACCCTTCAGTTGACGCTGCCGGGGTGCAACGCCGCAGCCCGGCATTGGTTCAACCGGCGATCAGCCTGAGTGCATCGACAAAGCGCGCCACGCCCTGGTCCAGCGATGCGGAGTTGTCGATGGTGACGGCACTGACGCCTTCCGGCACCGGCGCGCCCTCGCGCGCCAGCCGCGCCGCAACCTCGTCGGCGCCCTCGCGCCCGCGCCCGGCCAGGCGCCGCGCCCGCACTTCCGGTTCGGCGGTCACCAGCAGCACGTGGCAGCTGGGGTATTTCTCGATCGCCCGCTCGATCACCCGGCGCGAGGTGTTCACCACCACGACCCGGCCCGCGACCATGGCCGCCTCGATCGCGGCCGGCACGCCATAGCACAGGCCGTGCGCCTCCCAGTCGAGGGCATAGGCGCCGCGCAGCTTCTGCCGGGCGAACTCGGCCGCATCGATGCTGTCGTGATCCTCGAGCTCGACCATCGCCTGCCGCGTCACCACGCGGCGCGGGAAGGTGAAGCGCGGGTCCCCCGCCAGCGCGGTCTTGGCCGCCCCGATCAGCGTGTCCTTGCCGGCGCCCGAAGGGCCGACGACGAGGACGAGGGCCCCCTCGCTCATCAGCTGACCCGCTTGCCTTGCCGCCACACCCCGCGCACCACCGGCACGGGGTCGGTGCGCCGCACGCGCACCAGGTCGGCGCGCTTGCCCACCGCGATCTCCCCGCGGTCGTTGAGATGCGCCGCCTCGGCCGGGCGCTTGCTCACCATCTGCACGGCCTGCGGCAGCGTGATGTTGTCGGCCCGCTCCGGCAGCAGGAACGTCGCATACATCAGCGCGAACGGCACGTAGTCGGAACTCAGCACGTCGAGGACGCCGGCCTTGGCCAGCTCGGCTGCGGAGATATTGCCGTTGTGCGACTTGCCGCGCACCACGTTCGGCGCCCCCATCAGCACGGCGAGCCCGGCCGCGTGGCAGGCCCTGGCCGCGTCCATCGTGGTGGGGAATTCCGCGATGCTCATGCCGTCGCGTACCGCCTCGTCGACATGCTCGACCGTGGCGTCGTCGTGGCTGGCGAAGGCGAGGCCGATCTCGCGGCCGCGCTTCAGGATCGCGGCGCGGTTGGCGTCGGCGTACTTGTCCCGTTCCGCCTGCCGGTCGGCGATGAACTGCGTCATCTCGGCATCCGAAAAGCGCATCTTCTTCTGGTAGTAGGCGACGTAGTGGTCGAGCGTCACATACTGCCGGGCGCCCGGCGTATGGTCCATCAGCGAGGCCAGCCCGACGATCGGGTTGGCGCAATGCGCGTCGAAATGCTCGGCCACGTCCGGTGTCGCCAGTTCGCAGCGAAGGTGGATGTGGTGGTCGGCCCTGAGCCGGTCGTCGGCATCGGCATGCGCCACCGCCTCGACCATGGCAGCCACGTCCTCGGTGATGTCGCCCGTCTCCGGATCCGAACCGATCCGCACCGCGTCGAACACCGTCGTGATGCCGGCGCCCGCCACCTGCGCGTCATGGCTCTGCAGCGCCGCCAGGGCGTTCCAGGTGACCCCCGGCCGCGGCCGGTAGTGGTTCTCGAAGTGGTCGGTGTGCAGTTCGACGAGGCCCGGCACGACATAGTCGCCCTCGACATCTTCGCCGACCCGGCCGGTGCCGGCGTCGATCTCGGCGATCACCCCGTCGCGCACCAGCACGGAGCCCTCGATCACCTCGTCGGCAAGCACGATCCTGGCGTTAGCGAGCGCGAATTCGCGCATCGGCAGTCTCCCCGGTCAGCATGAAATCGTCGAGCCGCGCGAACGGTGCGCCGGCCTCGGGCTCGTGGAACAGGACCAGCCTGTCCACCGCCATGTCCGCTTCGGCCAGCGGGCCGAAGTGCTCGGCCGCCGCCTGCATGTAGGCCGCGCGCTCACCTTCCGGCAGCCGGTCGGTCAGCGTCATGTGCAGCTGGAACTGCTCGAACACGTACGGATAGCCGTAGCCCTCGAGCAACTCGAGCTGGCGTGGGCTGAGATTGCCGTTCTTGACCCGCCGGGCCCGTTCCTCGTCCGAGGGCGGGGCGCGGAACGGATCGAACGTCTCGACCACGTCGCCGGCAAAGGCGGTAAGCGCCTCGCTCTGCGTGGCCGGAATGAGCGCCAGGAAGCCGTCGATCAGCGCCAGCTTGATCGGCCCGATCGCCACCGGCTCCGTCGCCGACACGTACTCGTCCAGCGCCGCCTCGAGTTCGGCGCGTGTCCTGCCCTCGGCCAGCGCCATCGGCGCCTTTATCGTCGCGTGGAAGCCGTAGCGCCGGGCCGAGATGCTGCGCTCGAACAGCGCGTTCCTTGCCGTCGCATGCAGCGGTCCGTCGATCGTCGCCCCGGTCAGCGGGTCGCGGCCCAGCCATTCGGCGGCCTTGGCCCACAGCGGATCGTCCGCGGCGGGCGCATAGTAGATGGCAAAGCGTTCGGGCATCGGCGCGGCTCGGCTGGAAGTCGGGGGTGACTAGCCGGGTTCGATGTCAGTTTTTTGTCAGCCCGGCAAGCCGGCCGCCGAACTCAGAGCACCCTGGCGCTGCACGGCGCCGATTGCGGCGCGGCGCCCGGCAGCACATTGTCGGCCACCAGCGTCTGGCCGCCGGCGAGCGGGCCCAGCAGGGCGAAGAAGCCGACCTGGCCCTCGCTCTTCAGCTGCCACTTGATGCGCGTGCCCGGCGGCAGCTCCTCGGCGCTCTTGTTCACCACCACGATGGCGTTGGGCTGGCTGGCGACGGCGCAGTCGAGGGCGACCTGCAGCCCGAAGTGCCGGGCCTGCAGCGCCGGTTCCTCGACATAGTCCGAAGAAGAGGAAGACCGCTCGACTCTGGTCGGCGACTTCGGCGTGCTGTCGACGATCTCCGTCTTGTCGATGGGGAGGCCCCCGCCGGGTGCGAGCGGTACAACTTCTGCGGCAATGGCCGGCACACACATCAGTATCGCGAACACGACGCCCGCGAGGGGACGAATAACGTTCATTTCGGTTCCTGGCGTAGGGCCATCCGGTCGCGTCCACGACCGCCTGACTATGACTTTGCTTTTGTGGGCCGGCAACTACCGTGTGACTCTTGAACCCCTGCTGAGGTTCCCGTTTAGCCGACGTTCAGCCAACCGTTGCGCAACCGCTACACCTGCGGGCCGGTCCCTTGCCGCCCTATTTGGGCAATGCAGCCGGTTGCACAAGGCGATCGCGGAATGATGATGAAGATGGCCGGCTTGCACCAGGCGCATGCCCCCGCCACTATGCCGGCAACAGGGATGACGACACGCCTCATGGACCGGGACCTTCTCGAGCGGCTCTATCATCGCGCCGTGGATGCTGCGCAGCCTCAGCATGCCATAGCCGCCAACCTGCCCGCCCCGCCGGCCGGCCGGACCATCGTCATCGGGGCCGGCAAGGCCTCGGCCCAGATGGCGCAGGCCTTCGAGCGGGCCTGGCCGTACCGCATCGACAAGGGCCTCGTGGTCACCCGCTACGGTTATGCCGTCCCCTGCGAGCGCATCGAGATCGTCGAAGCCGCCCATCCCGTTCCCGACATTGCCGGCTACCTCGCCGCCCGCCGGCTGATGGAAACCGTCTCCGGCCTCAGCCACGATGATCTCGTGGTCGCGCTGATTTCGGGCGGCGGCTCGGCGCTCCTGCCGCAACCGGCCGCCGGTCTCAGCTTCGAGGACGAGCAGGCGGCCAACGAGGTGCTGCTCGCCTCCGGCGCGCCGATCTCGGTGATGAACGTCATCCGCAACGAACTCAGCGCCATCAAGGGCGGCCGCCTCGCCGCCATGGCCGCTCCCGCCCGCGTCGCCACCCTCGTCGTCTCCGATATCCCCGGCGACGACCCCTCCCTCGTTGCCTCCGGCCCCACCGTGCCCATGGCCACCACCCGCGCCGAGGCCCGCCACCTCGCCGCCCTCTATCGGTTGAAGCTGCCGCAGCCGGCCGAAGCACTGCTCGCCTCCGACGCCAACCCGGCGCCGGGACCGGCCGACCCGCGTTTCCGGCACAACTCCACCCGCATCATCGCCTCTGCGGCCCTGTCGCTCGACGCCGCCGCCGCCGCAGCGCAGGATGCCGGGTTGCAGGCGCACATCCTCTCCGACGCCGTCGAGGGCGAGGCGCGCGACGTTGCCGGCGTGCTCGCCGCCCTGGCCCGCGAAGTGAGCCGGCGCAACCGCCCCTTCGCCCGGCCCGCAGTTCTCCTTTCGGGCGGCGAAACCACCGTCACCCTGCGCGGCACCGGCCGCGGCGGCCGCAATGCCGAGTTCCTGCTCGCCTTCGCCATTGCCGTCGAGGGCACTACCGGGATCACCGCGCTTGCCGCCGATACCGATGGCATCGACGGGGCAGGGGACAATGCCGGCGCCGTCTGCGACGGCACCACCGCCGCGCGCATGCGGGCCGCCGGCATCGACCCGCGCGCCGCGCTCGCCGACAACGACGCCTACAACGCCTTCCGCGCCATCGGCGGCCTGTTCACCACCGGCCCCACCGGCACCAACGTCAACGACTTCCGCGCCATCATCGTCAGGTAGCCGCCGCCGCGAGGCGGATCATTCCTCGACCCAGCTGTCGAAGTCGCCGTCCTTGGTCAGTCGCGCCACCATGTAGCCGCCGCGCTCGCGCGGCCGCACTTCATAGTCGTACCGGTGTCCGTCCATGGCGCGCTGGATGTTGGCTGCGCTCTCGGCGCTCTCCTTGCTGCCATAGACCTGCGGCACGCTGCCGCCTTCGCTGACGAATGCCCGTGACATGGCCGTCTCCTTTGCGACCACCATACACCAACCGTCCCCGGCCGGACGATTTTGCGTGTCGGGGAACTTCCCTTCCGCCCCGACTTCCCCTTAAGTGCGCCCCGCTTCAGGGAGACGCCGCACATGGCCAGAAAGAAGATCGCCGTCATCGGCATCGGCAAGATCGCGCAGGACCAGCACCTGCCGGTGATCGACAAGAGCCCGGACTTCGAGCTCGCCGCCTGCGTCTCGACCCGCGGCCTCGGCCATCGCGACGTCCCGGTGTTCAGGACCCCGGCCGAACTCTACAAGGCCATGCCCGAAGTCGGCCTCGTCGCCATCTGCACGCCCCCGGGCGTGCGCCACGCCTTTGTCCGCGAGGCGATCGACGCCGGCAAGGACGTGCTGCTGGAAAAGCCGCCGACCCCCACCATCACCGAGTTCGAGGACCTCGTCGCCTATGGCGAGAAGAAGGGCGCGGTCCTGTTCCAGACCTGGCACAGCCGCTACAACGCCGCCGTCGAGGCCGCGAGGCTCATCCTCAAGGACGAGGGCGTCGCCTCTGTTCGCATCGACTGGCGCGAGAGCGTGCGCAAGTGGCATCCCGGCCAGGAGTGGGTATGGGAGCCGGGCGGCTTCGGCGTCTGCGATCCGGGCATCAACGCGATGTCGATCTTCACCAGGATCATGCCGTTCCCCGTCTTCGTCGAGCGCGCCACGCTGAAGTTCCCGGCCAACCGGCAGACCCCGGTCGATGTCGAGATCGTCTTCAAGTCGGTCCACAAGCATGCCCCGAAGATGTCGGCCGGCTTCAACTGGCTCGAGGAGTCGGGCGAGATCTGGACCATCGCCATCGAGACCCGCAAGGGCACCCAGCTGAAGCTCGAAAAGGGCGGCACCGTGCTCAAGGTCGATGGCACGGAAACCGTCGCCAATCCGTCCGAGGAATACGAGGCGATCTACGAGCGCTTCGCCAAGCTGCTCAGGAAGGGCAGGTCCGAGATGGACGGTGCGCCCCTGCGCCTCATCGGCGACGCCTTCCTGCTCGGCGCGCGCGAGAACGTGGAAGAGTTCCACTGGTAGTTCAACTGCCGCCGCCGGACTTGGGCTAGACATTTGGTGCACTGGTGCATCGAGTTCCAGCTCGGTACACCTACCATACCAGATGAGGAGGACCGCATGTACGAGACCTTCAACGGCTCGGCGCACCCGCTTGCGCCCAAGGAAATCGCCATCACCGCGCTGCCCGACGACGAGCGCGTCTGGGTCCCGCAGGCCGAGGGCGTCTGGTTCCGCCCGCTCTTCCTCAACACGCTCCAGGGCCAGTGGTGCAACCTGCTGCGCGTCCGCCGCGCCGGCATCCTCTCCAGGCACCTGCATCCGCAGCCGGTGCACGGCTACGTCATCAAGGGCCGCTGGCACTATCTCGAGCACGACTGGGTCGCCGAGACCGGCTCCTATGTCTTTGAACCGCCAGGCGAAATCCACACCCTGACGGTTCCCGAGGATTGCGCCGAGATGATCACCTTCTTCAACATCTCGGGCTGCATGGTCTATCTCGACAAGGACAACAGGCAGGTCGGTTTCGAGGACGTCTTCACCAAGATCGACATGTGTCGGAAGCACTACGAGAAGGTCGGGCTGGGCGCGGATTACGTCCACCAGTTCGTGCGCTGACCGGACTTCCCCTCACCCTGACCCTCTCCCCAGAGGGGAGAGGGGACGCGAGACCACCGACAGTGCCACATCGCCCCCTCTCCCCTCTGGGGAGAGGGCCGGGGTGAGGGGCAGTACCGAGGACAAAACATGACCTGGGCCACCGAATTCTTCGCCAATAAGTCCGTCGTCATCACCGGCGGCACCTCCGGCATCGGCCAGGGCATCGGCCGCGCCTTCGCCGACGCCGGGGCGACGGTCCATGCGACCGGCGCCACCCAGGCCGAAGTCGAAGCCGGCGCCAAAGCCGAGCCGCGCTTCCGCTACACCCAGCTCGACGTGCGCGACACCGAGCAGGTCGCGGAATATGCCAGCGTTTTCAGCCACATCGACGCGCTGGTCAACTGCGCCGGCATCATCTTGCGGGGCGGCGAGTTCAGCGTCTCCGGCTTTGAGACGGTCATGGACATCAACCTCAACGGCTCGATGCGAACGGCCTATGCCTTCCGCGACAAGCTCGGTGGCGGTGCGATCCTCAACATCGGGTCGGTTTCGACATTCCGCGGTGCCCAGCACGCACCGGCCTATGCCGCTAGCAAGCATGCCGTCGGCGGGCTCACCAAGTCGCTGGCCGCGGCGTTCGCAGCCGAGGGCATCAGGGTCAATGCGCTGGCGCCCGGCTGGATCGAGACACGCTTCACCGCCGAGCCGCGCGCCAACGAAGCCCGCAATGCCGAGCTGATGGGGCGCACGCCGCTCGGCCGCTGGGGCACTCCTGCCGACCTCGCGCCGGCTGCTCTATTCCTCTGCTCCCCGCTGGCCGGCTTCATCACCGGCGCCATCCTGCCGGTCGACGGGGGCTACCTCATCGCCTGACGGAGCCGGCGGGTTCACCCTTGGCGCGCAGAAATAGAGCGCCTGGTTGATCGCATGGAGCGAACCCGAGAGCGAAATTGCCCGGTCGATCGAGGCGCCGGCCTGCGGGTCGACATAGACCAGCCCGGCATTCTTCAGCAGCGCGATGATCGGGGCGACGTCGCCCCCGATCCGCGCATGGTAGGGCGAGCCGTCGGCGACGGCCGTCACCGGGAACCGCTCGCCTTCCTTGTCGAACTCCAGCACCCACCGCCCGGCGTCGCCGCCCTCGCGGCTGGTGTGGATGTGCACCCCGACCGAGAAATCGTCCTCGCAACGCACCGCGAGGCAGGCAAAGGCCTCCGGTGTCGAGCCATAGGTGCAACCCAGCGCCGCTCGGTCGCCCTCACCAGGAAGCGGTGAATAGTGCCAGCCGGCCTCCTGTGCGAGGGCCGGGGCGGTGAGCATGATGCTGGTAGCAGCCACCAATGCCCACCCCATCCACGATGTCATTCCGGCGAAGGCCGGAATCCATCTCTCCGCCCGCGCTGGCGGAACCATGGACCCCGGCCTGCGCCGGGATGACATCGGTGTGTGGGGTGGTGCAGTGCCCAAGCCTAGTTCCCCGCGTCGGTGAGTACCTTCAGGTCCTCGGCACTCAACGTCAGGCGCGCCCCGCGGGCAAGGCTCTTCACCTGCTCGACCGAGGTGGCCGAGGCGATCGGCGCCGCAACGCCCGGCTGCGCTGCGACCCAGGCAAGCGCGATCTCGCTCAGGGCTGCGCCGGTCCGCGCTGACACCTTGTCGAGCGCAGTGAGAATCCTGAAGCCCTTGTCGTTGAAGTAGTTGTCGATCACGCCCTTGCCGCGATGGCTCTTGGCGGCGTCCTCGGGCTTTCGGTACTTGCCGGTGAGGAAGCCTCGCGCCAGCCCGAAATAGTGGATGCCGGAAACCTCTTCCTTCACGCACAGTTCCTGCAGCGCGCCGGAGAACTTCCTGCGGCTATAGAGGTTGAACTCGTTCTGGATCGTGTCGTAGCGCGCAAAGCCTCTGCGCCTCGAGATCTCCAGCGCTTCGCTCAGCAATGACACATCGTGGTTGGAGGTGCCGATGAACCGCACCTTGCCCGCCTTGACCAGGCGGTCATGGGCCTCGAGCGTCTCTTCCTGCGGCGTGTTCGGGTCGGGCCAGTGGCTCTGGTAGAGATCGATATAGTCGGTCTGCAGCCGCTTCAGCGAATGCTCGACTTCCTCCATGATCCACCTGGCGCTGAGGTCGCGGTGACCCTGGCCCATGTCCGAGCCGACCTTGGTGAACACGAGCACCTTGTCGCGATTGCCGCGCGCCTTGATCCAGCGCCCGATGACCTTCTCGCTCTCGCTGTCGTTGCCGGGGATCCAGCGCGAGTAGGAATCGGCCGTGTCGATGGCCGTGAACCCTTCCGCCGTGAAGGCATCCAGGATGTCGAACGAGGTCTCCTCGTCCACCCCCGCGCCGATGACGTTGGTGCCCAGCACGATCGGGTCGATGAAAAGCTGGGAGCGGCCGAGGCGGCGCTTTGCCATGAATATCTCCAATGGAATGCTGTGGTCGGGAGGGAAGGCTACGCTAGCGCTGTGCGGTCCGGGTGCCAAGCGAGCCAGTTGCGATCATGGATACGGTCGGAGAACGGCTCGCTCACCGCGGCTGGATCAGGTCCCACTTGTTGCCGTAGAGGTCTTCGAACACCGCAACCGAGCCGTAGGCCTCGTGCCGCGGCGCCTCCAGGAACCTGACGCCCCGCGCCGAATAGAGCGCGAAGTCACGCTCGAAATCGTCCGTCTCCAGAAAGAAGCCGACTCGCCCGCCGGTCTGGTCGCCGATGCGGGCCCGCTGCGCCTCGCCCTCCGCCACCGCCAGCAGCAAGCGGGCCCCGCCGGCTGCAGGAGCCACCAGAACCCAGCGCTTGCCGCCGCCCAGCGGCGTGTCCGTCACAACGACGAATCCGAGCGTGTCGCGATAGAAGGCGATGGCCTCGTCGTAGTCGCTAACGACGAGTGCGATGGTGGCGATGGATTGCGTCATCCTCAGAAACTTTCCTCCGGTGCTGCTGCGGACAAAGTTGCCGGCAAGCCCGGCTCCGCAACCGATTTACCTGCCCGATTCCCGGCGCGTAGTCTTGCTTTCCATCGGTCGGCCAATCCTTGGGCATCCATTCCTCCGGCCGTCGGTCCTTGACCAATTGGTCAACTCCCCATTGCGCAGCCAGGGAAAAAGCGCTTTGTTGCCGCCCAAGCTCCGGCCGGCCAAGGGGGAACACCTTGCCGTTGAACGCCGGGGCGCAATGCTATTCGGGAGACAAACATCATGAAATTGATGCGCACTCTGCTTACCGCAACCGCGCTTGTCGCGGTGATGGGCGGCAGTGTCTATGCCAAGCAGCTCGTATTCTGCTCGGAGGCCTCGCCGGCGCACTTCGACCCCGGTCCGACCGCCGGTGGTAACGATTTCGACGCTTCTTCGCGCACCATCTACGATCGCCTCGTCGAGTTCGAGCATGGCGGCACCGCCGTCACTCCGGGCCTCGCCGAGAAGTGGGAAGTCTCGGCCGACGGCCTCGAGTACACCTTCCATCTGCGTCCGGGCGTGAAGTTCCACACCACGTCCTATTTCACCCCCACCCGTGACCTGAACGCAGACGACGTGATCTTCTCGTTCGAGCGCCAGTGGAAGTCGGACAATCCGTGGTACCAGTACCTCGAGGGCCTGAGCTGGGACTATTTCCAGGGCATGGACATGCCCAAGTTCCTCAAGTCGATCGAGAAGGTTGACGACCTGACGGTCAAGATGACCCTCACCGAGCCCAACGCGCCGATGATCGCGAACCTCGGCATGGACTTCTCTTCGATCGTCTCGAAGGAATATGCCGACCAGCTCGCCGCTTCGGGCAACCTCGCCGACTTCGCCAACAAGCCCATCGGCACCGGCCCGTTCGTCTTTGTCGACTACCAGACCGATGCCGTCATCCGCTACCAGGCCTTTGCCGACTACTGGCGCGGCAAGGTTGCCATCGACGACCTGATCTTCGCCATCACCACCGATCCGGCGGTGCGCGCGCAGAAGCTCAAGGCTGGCGAATGCGACATCATGAGCTACCCGGCCCCGGCTGACATCGAGGGTCTCAAGGCCGACGCCAACCTGAACGTCATGGAACAGGAAGGCCTCAACATCGGCTACATGGCGTACAACACCACGATTGCCCCGATGGACAACGTGAACGTCCGCAAGGCGCTCTCGACGGCCATCAACAAGAAGGCGATCGTCGATGCCGTCTACCAGGGTGCCGGCCAGGTCGCCAAGAACCTGATCCCGCCGACCATGTGGTCCTATGACGACGCCATCGTCGACACCGCCTACGATCCGGAAGCGGCCAAGAAGATGCTGGCCGACGCCGGCGTGTCGGGCCTGACCCTCGATCTCTGGGCCATGCCGGTCAGCCGTCCGTACAACCCCAACGCCCAGCGCGTTGCGGAAATGATCCAGGCCGACTGGGCCGCTGTCGGCGTCACCGCCAACATCGTGACCTACGAGTGGACCGAGTACCGCGAGCGCGGCAAGCAGAAGGACCGCCCGGGCGCCTTCCAGATCGGCTGGACAGGTGACAACGGCGATCCGGACAACTTCTTCGCCACCCTGTTCTCGTGCTCGGCCATCGGCGTCAGCAACTACTCCAGCTGGTGCAACCAGGACTTCGAGACCGCGATCCAGGACGCCAAGAAGGTTTCCGACCAGGCCGAGCGCACCAAGCTCTACACCAGGGCCCAGGAGATCTTCAAAGCCGAGGAGCCCGCCATGACGATCGCTCACTCGAAGGTCTTCATGCCGATGAACAAGCGCGTCCAGGGCTACACCATGGATCCGCTCGGCATCCACCGCTTCGACAACGTCGACGTGACCGAATAATCGGCTAAAATAAGGGGGGCGGCACCGCGGGATACTCCCGACGGCGCCGCCCCTTGGCATACCCAGCATGCTGCGCTTCATCCTCCAGAAACTGGCCTTGATCGTTCCGACCATCATCGGCATCACGATCGCGTCCTTTGCTTTCATCCGCCTGCTTCCCGGCGACCCCATCCTTGCGATGGCGGGCCAGCACGGCGTCACGCCGGAACGCTACGAGATCCTCAAGGAGCAGTTCGGCTTCAACCTGCCGATCTGGCAGCAGTACTTCAACTATGTGGGCGGCATCCTGCAGGGCAACTTCGGCATCTCGCTCGCCACCAAGCGCCCCGTCATCGCCGAGTTCATGACCCTGTTCCCCGCAACGGTCGAACTGGCGCTCTTTGCCATGCTGATCGCCGTGATCCTGGGCATTCCGGCCGGCATCTTCGCCGCCATCAAGCGCGGCTCGTGGTTCGACCAGGTCACCATGGGCGTGGCGCTGACCGGCTACTCCATGCCGATCTTCTGGTGGGGCCTCCTGCTCATCATTTTCTTTTCCGGCTATCTCGGCTGGACGCCGGTGTCGGGCCGCATCGCGCTGAACTTCTTCTTCCCGCGCGTCACCGGCTTCATGCTGATCGACAGCCTGCTCGCAGGCAAGCCGGACGGCTTCGTCTCTGCCTTGCGTCACCTGATCCTGCCCGCCATCGTGCTCGGCACCATTCCGCTGGCCGTGATTGCGCGCCAGACGCGCTCGGCCATGCTCGAAGTGCTGGGCGAGGACTACGTGCGCACTGCCCGCGCCAAGGGGCTCGAGCCCCGCCGCGTCGTCGGCGTCCACGCCTTCCGCAATGCGCTGATCCCGGTTGTCACCACGATCGGCCTTCAGGTCGGCCTGCTGATGGCCGGCGCCATCCTCACCGAGACGATCTTTTCCTGGCCCGGCATCGGCAAGTGGATGATCGATTCCATCGGCAAGCGTGACTATGTCTCCGTGCAATCCGGCCTGTTGCTCATTGCGTTGATCGTCATGGCGGTGAACCTCGTCGTCGACATCCTCTACGCCGTCATCAATCCGCGCATCAGGGTGCAGTGATGAGCACGGACGCCGCAACGCCCACCGTCGCTGCCGGCCCGCTCGCGGGCCTGCGCGAGTTCTGGTACTATTTCTCGATGAACAAGGGGGCCGTCCTCGGCCTCGCCGTATTCGTCCTCCTGATCCTGGTCGCCATCTTCGCGCCGGTCCTCGCGCCGTTCCCGCCCGACCAGCAGTTCCGTGAATTCATCCGCATGGCGCCGCCGTGGGCCGGCGGGACCCAGCCGCAGTTCCTGCTCGGTACCGACGAGGTCGGCCGCGACATCCTTTCCCGTCTCATCCACGGCTCGCGCTATTCCCTGTTCATCGGCTTCTTCGTCGTCAGCGGTGCGCTCCTTGTCGGGGTCACCCTCGGCCTCCTGGCCGGCTATTTCCGCGGCTGGGTCGATGCGCTGATCATGCGCGTCATGGACATCATCCTCGCCTTTCCTTCGCTGCTGCTTGCCCTCGTGCTGGTGGCCATCCTCGGCCCCGGGCTGTTCAATGCGATGCTGGCCATCGCATTGGTGCTGCAGCCGCACTTCGCGCGCCTCACCCGCGCCGCCGTGCTCTCCGAAAAAAGCCGTGAGTACGTGACTTCGGCCAAGGTCGCCGGGGCCGGGCACCTGCGGCTGATGTTCATCACCATCCTGCCCAACTGCCTCGGGCCGCTGATCGTGCAGGCGACGCTCAGCTTCTCCAACGCCATCCTCGAAGCTGCCGCACTGGGCTTCCTCGGCATGGGCGCACAGCCGCCGACGCCGGAATGGGGCACCATGCTGGCCCGCGCCCGCGAGTTCATCACCTCGGCATGGTGGATCGTCACCATGCCCGGCCTCGCGATCCTCATCACGGTTCTCGCCATCAACCTGATCGGCGATGGGTTGCGCGATGCGCTCGACCCCAAGCTCAAGCGGAGCTGAGGCCGATGCCCCTTCTCGAAGTCAAGAATCTCACCGTCTCGTTCGATACCTCGGTCGGCGTGTTCCACGCCGTGAAGGGCATCGACCTCCATGTCGACGCCCGCGAGGTCCTCGCCATCGTCGGCGAGTCGGGCTCGGGCAAGTCGGTGGCCATGCTTGCGGTGATGGGTCTCCTCCCCGCCACCGCCACCGTGAAGGCCGACAAGCTCAGCTTCGACGGGCGCGACCTGTTGAACATCTCGGACAGCGACCGGCGCAAGATCATCGGCAAGGACGTTGCCATGATCTTCCAGGAGCCGATGACCAGCCTCAACCCGTGCTTCACGGTCGGCTTCCAGATCGAGGAAGTGCTGCGCTTCCACCTCGGCATGGGCAAGGCGCAGCGTCGCGCCCGCGCCGTCGAACTGCTCGAGCAGGTCGGCATTCCCAATCCGGCCGAGCGCCTCAATGCCTATCCGCACCAGATGTCGGGCGGCCAGAACCAGCGCGTCATGATCGCCATGGCCATCGCCTGCAAGCCCAAGCTGCTGATCGCCGACGAGCCCACCACCGCGCTCGACGTGACCATCCAGAAGCAGATTCTCGACCTCCTGGTCCGCCTCCAGGCCGAGCACGGCATGGGCCTGATCATGATCACCCACAATATCGGCGTCGTCGCCGAGACGGCCGACCGCGTCGTCGTGCAGTACAAGGGCAACAAGATGGAGGAGGCCGGCGTGCTCGAACTCTTCACGACGCCCAAGAGCCCGTACACGCGGGCCTTGCTCGCCGCCCTGCCCGAGAACGCCACCGGCGACCGGCTGCCGACGATCACCGGCTTCGATTTCGAGGAGGCCCGCTGATGGCCAAGGTCCTCGAAGCCTTCAACATCGTTCGCGACTACCATATCGGCGGCACCCTGTTCGGCGGCGGCCGTACCGTGCATGCCGTGAAGGGCGTCAGCTTTTCGCTCGAGCAGGGCAAGACCCTCGCTGTCGTCGGCGAATCCGGCTCGGGCAAGTCGACGCTTGCCCGCATCCTCACCCTGATCGACCGACAGACGGCCGGCGAGCTGAAGATCGACGGCGAGATCGTCGATATCGCCAAGACCGGTGTCACCAAGGCCATGCGCCGCAAGGTGCAGATGGTGTTCCAGAACCCGTACGGGTCGCTCAACCCGCGCCAGAAGATCGGCGACGTGCTGATGGAGCCCCTGCTGCTCAACACCGACATGCCGGCTGCCGAGCGCCGCGAACGTGCCCTCGACATGCTGGTCAAGGTCGGCCTGCAGCCCGAGCACTTCAACCGCTACCCGCACATGTTCTCGGGCGGGCAGCGCCAGCGCATCGCCATTGCGCGCGCCATCATCCTGCGCCCCTCGCTGCTGGTGCTCGACGAGCCGGTCTCGGCCCTCGACCTCTCCGTCCAGGCCCAGATCCTCAATCTCCTCGCCGACCTGCAGGACGAGTTCGGGCTCACCTACGTGTTCATCAGCCACGACCTCAGCGTAGTGAAGTACATCGCCGACGACGTGATGGTGATGTACCTGGGCGAGGCGGTGGAGCAGGGGACCCGCGACAAGCTCTTCTCCAGTCCCGAGCATCCCTACACCAGGGCCCTGTTCGCCGCGACGCCGCGTGCCGACGTCGAGAGCATCAAGACCCGGTTGGCAAAAAAGGCAGCGCTGGCAACGACCTGAGCGGTTTTGAGCGCAGGCCTTAAGCCGGTGTTAAGCCCGGGCCCGTAGCTTCCCCTGATGCTACGATCGCCGGTGTCCCTCCTTGCCCATGGCTGCCGCTTCCACATTGGCAAAGGCCATTAAGGCGCGCCACCTGAAAGAGGCTGACCGCCCGGCCTCGGCACTTGCCGGCTTCACGCTCTGGATCGCACTCCCGACTCTCGCCGTTTATGTCGGCGTGTGCGCGCTCGTCGTCGTCGCCATGCACCTCATGAGCTCGGAGATGAACGCCATCGACTCCGACCGTGGCCAGAAGGCCATCGCCGCCGCGGTCGATTCCCTGGTGGTCGGCCTGGGCGAAAGCGCCGCCGACGAGGCCACCTGGACCGAGGCCTACATCAACACCTATGTCGAGCCCAACCCGGCCTGGCACGATGCCACCTGGGGCTCCACCGCCCGCATCTCCGATACCTACGACACCGCGATCCTTACCGACGTCGACGGCAAGATCGTCTTCGGCGAAAGCGCCCGCGGACCTGTGAGCGGCAGTCTGGCGGACGCATTCAGTGGGGCCGCCGAGCTGCTGGCGGAACTCGAAAGCGAGATCAGCCATTCGGGCGACGGCGCCACCGTCGCCCATCTGTCGCGCAACAGCCGAGGCGCCGTGGCGCTGGCCGCCGCCGTTGTCCGGGGCAATTCCGGGCAGGCAGGCATTCCCCGGGAGCACCGGCGCATTCTCTGGCTCGCCAAGCAGCTCGACGACGAAATGCTGCGCGGCGTCGCCGCCCGCTTCGAACTGCCGCTGCCGCGTCTTGTGCGTGTCCCGCAGGATGGCCACGACTCCATGGTGCTGAAGGATGCGGCCGGGGCCGACATCGCCACCATCGACTGGAGCCCGCGCCGCCCCGGCGATCCTGCCTTCGCCCACACCATCACCGTTGCGGTGATGGTCATGCTGGTCATCGGCGTGCTGGTCTTCCTCGTCCTCGCGGCCTTCCGTCACAGCATCAAGCTTCGCGCCGTGGCTGACGAGCGCGATTGGTTCAACGCCCGCTACGACCCGGCCACAGGCCTGCGCAACCGCTTCGGCCTCGAGGAGCACCTGAAGAGCCTGATCCCGAAGAAGCGCGGCGAGCGCAGCGTCACCGCCCTCCAGGTCTATGTCGACGGCCTGCCGGATATCGTGGGCCTCTATGGACGCGAGACCGCGGCGCAGGTCCTCGTTTCACTGGCCGAGCGCTTCGCGGACATGTCCGGCGGCAGCGCCACCCTTGCTCGCATCGGTCCCGCCGAGATCGGACTGGTCGAGATCGGGGAGACTTCCGCCATCGACCTGGGCGCGCTGGCCGAGAAGATCCTCGAGACGGCCTCGGATCCCGTCCCCGTCGGCGCCCTCAAGCTCAAGATCGGCGGACTCAGCATTGGTCTGGCCTCCGCTGCTGCCACGCGCGACGACGTCGGCAACGTGATCCGCATGGCCGAGGCCGCGGTGGCCAAGGCGCGCGAGACCGGCGGCAATCACACCGTCGTCTATACCCCGGCCATCGAGGACGAGCGGCGTCGCCGGATCGAGCTGCAGACCGATATCCGCCGAGGGCTCGAGGCTTCCGAATTCGACCTCGAATACCAACCGATCATCGATTTCCGCACCCAGGCCGTCATCGGCGTCGAAGCACTGATGCGCTGGAACCGCCGTGCTGCCGGTCCCATGGGTCCGGGTGAATTCATCCCCGCCGCCGAAGCCTCGGGCCTGATCGACGATCTGGGCATGTTCGCGTTGCGCCGCGCCGTCGAGGAGATCGGTCCGCTCGGCAACCTCAAGATCTCCGTCAACGTCTCGACCGCGCAGTTGCGGAACCCCAACCTGCCGCAGATCGTGTTCTCCGCGCTCGACGAGTGGGGGGTTGATCCCACCCGCCTGCAGCTCGAGGTCACCGAGTCCTTCCTCGTCACCCAGCCCGAGCGGGCCATCAAGCTGATCGAGCAGCTGCGCCATGCCGGTGTGCTGATCGCGCTCGACGATTTCGGCACCGGCTACTCCTCGATCGGCTACCTCAAGCAGTTCAGCTTCGACCGGGTGAAGCTCGACCGTTCGCTCGTCGCAGATATCGATGAGGATCCCGTTCAGGCGGCACTGGTCGAATCCACCATGGTCTATGCCTTCGCCATGGGCCTCGCCGTCACCGCCGAGGGCGTCGAGCGGCGCGAGGAAGCGGCGCTCCTGTCCCGGCTGGGCTGCCGCGAGTTCCAGGGCTATCTCTTCGCCCGCCCGCTGCGACTGGCCCAGCTCGAGCGCCTGATCGGCGTTGAGCCGGAACTGCGCGCGGCTAGCTAGCCGGTTTCCCGCATTGCGCGCAGCGGCCGCGCAACTCGATGGTCGTCCGCTCGAGTGCGAACCCTGTCCGCTCGGACCAGGCCACCAGGCGTCCGGTCACTTCCGGATCGGTGAACTCATCGACCCGTCCGCAACCTGAGCAGATCGCAAAGGCCGCCATGCTGACCCGGTGGCAGCCGGCATCGGCGCAGCAGACGAACGCATTGAGCGATTCCAGCCGGTGCGCGAGACCCTGCTCGATCAGCTTGTCGAGTGCGCGGTAGATCTGCAGCGGCGCGCGCAGTCCGTCCTCGCGCAGCCGATCGAGAATGTCGTATGCCGAAAGCGGGCCGTCGGCCCGATTCAACGCCTCGAGCACCAGGCCCTGGTTGCGCGTCAGGTCGCGCGGCCGTTCGTGATGGTGGTCTTCGTGACTGTGCGCCATGGCTCAGGCCTCCCGCTTGCGCTGCCACAGGCGGGCCGGCACCGCGATCGAAACAAGGAACAGGACCAGCGCGGCCACGACGATCGAGGGGCCGCTGGGCGTGTCGAACCGCAGCGATCCGAACAGCCCGCCGGTTACCGCCACCGCTCCCGCCACGGCAGCCACGACCGCCATCAACTCGGGCGTGCCGCTGACCCGCCGTGCCGTCGCCGGCGGGATGATCAGCAGCGCCGTGATCAGCAGCACGCCGACGATTTTCATCGCGATCGCGATCACCGAGGCGAGCAGCAGCATCAGGATCACCCGCGTCACCTCGGGCCGCATGCCTTCGGCCTCGGCGATGTCGGCATTCACTGTTGCCGCCAGCAGCGGTCGCCACATGAGCACCAGGGCGCCCAGGATCACCGCCCCGCCCAGCCAGATCACCGCGATATCGGCCACCGACACCGCAAGGATGTCGCCGAACAGGAACCCCATCAGGTCGACCCGGATGCCGCTCAGGAACGCGACGACGAGGCCGATCGCCAGCGCCGAATGGCTGAGGATACCGAGCAGCGCATCGGTCGAAAGCGTATTGCGCCGCTGCAGCAGCAGCAGCGCGCCCGCTACCGCCGCGGCGATGACGAATACCCCGAGCGTGACGTTGACCTGTGCCACCAGGCTGAGCGCCACGCCGAGCAACGCCGAATGCGCCATCGTGTCCCCGAAATACGACATCCGCCGCCATACGATGAAGCAGCCCAGCGGCCCCGTGACCAGGGCCAGCCCGATGCCGGCGATGAGCGCGCGGGTGAAGAAGTCCTCAAGCATGGTCGTGTCCGTGGTGGCTGTGGCCCTCGTGCTCGTGCACGTGCTCGTGCGCGCCAACCACCCGGCCGTCCGCCTCCAGCACGCGCCCGTCGGGCAGGTGCGTGTGGTCGTGATGGTGCTGGTACACCGCAAGCGCGTTGGCCGCACGGGCCCCGAACAGGCTCAGGTATTCCGGGCTCCGCGCCACCGATTCCGGCGAACCGCGGCAGCACACGTGCCCGTTGAGGCAGATCACCGTGTCGGTGGCCGCCATCACCACGTGCAGGTCGTGGCTGATCAGCAGGATCCCGCATTGCGTCTCGTCGCGGATCTGGCCAATGAGATCGTAGAGCGCCACCTCGCCCGAGAAATCCACCCCCTGTACGGGCTCATCGAGCACCAGCAGGTCCGGTTTCCGGATCATGGCCCGCGCCAGCAGCGCCCGCTGGAACTCGCCGCCCGACAGGTGCTGGACCTCGGCCTCGGCGAGGTGCGAGACGCCCGTGGCCTCGAGCGCCCCGGCGATCTCCCCGGGCCCGTACCTGCCGGTGAGCGTCATCAGCCGCCTGACCGTAAGCGGCATCGTCCAGTCGATCGCCAGCTTCTGCGGCACATAGCCGACCCTCAGCCCGGTCCGGCGCGACACCGTGCCCACGCTCGGCTTCAAGACGCCGGTCACGAGCTTCGCGGTGGTCGACTTGCCCGAGCCGTTCGGGCCGATCATCGTCACGATCTCGCCGCGCCGGATCGAAAGGTCGACGCCCTCGACCAACCAGCGCCCGTCGCGCTTCACACCAGCCCCGGCGACATCGACCAGCACGTCGTGCCCGCGCGGCGCCTCCACGAAATTCATGCTTCCGTCCCTTGCTGACGTTCTAACATTACGTTACAGCCTAGCAGGCCGACAGCGTAATGTCATAACATTTCGTCGTTCTGAAAGGCTTCTGGCATGTTGAAGAACTTCACCCTGGCGCTGCTGGCGGCGCTCGGCTGGTCGTCCGTAGCTCTGGGGGATGTCCCCAAGGTCGTCGCCTCGGTCAAGCCGATCCATGCGCTGGTCAGCGCCGTGATGGGCAACCTAGGCACGCCCGCGCTGATCGTCAGCGGTGCGGCGTCCCCGCACACCTACAGCCTCAAGCCCTCCGACGCGCAGGCCCTGCAGTCCGCCGACCTCGTGTTCTGGACTGGTCATGGCCTCGAGCTCTTTCTCGAGGATTCGATCGCAACCCTCGCGCCTCGGGCGAAGATCGTGGAGCTCAGCGCTGCCCCGGGCATCGAACTCCTGCCGCCGCGCCAGAGCGGCACCTTCGAGCAGCACGCCGACGATCCGGCGGAGACCGGGGGCGGGCACGCCCACGAAGAGCGCGACATGCACTTCTTCCTCGATCCTGAGAATGCCAAGGTCATGGTCGCCGTGATTGCCGACCAGCTTGCCGCCGCCGATCCCGAGCACGCCGAGCTCTACCGGGCCAATGCCGCCACCGAGACGGCTGACCTCGACGCCCTGATCGCCGAGACCGCCGCGAGGCTCGCGCCGGTCAAGGATCGACCCTTCGTCGTCTTCCACGATGCCTATCAGTACTTCGAGAAGCGCTTCGGGCTGACCGTCGCGGGCTCCGTTACCGTCAGTCCCGAGATCACGCCGGGCGCCGATCGCATCAACGCCATCCGCGACAAGCTCAAGACCCTCGCCGCCGCCTGCGTCTTTGCCGAGCCGCAGTTCGATCCCCGCATGGTCAGCGTACTGATCGAGGGCACCAGCGCCCGGCACGGCGTGCTCGATCCCGAGGGGGCAACCCTCGAAGAAGGTCCCGGTCTCTATCGCAGGCTGATCGAGAACCTCGCAACCAGCCTCGTCGACTGCCTCGGCGGCTGAAGCTACTTCAACGGCCCGCGGAAGATGAAGAAGGCGCCGGCGAAGATGAGCGCGAAGCCGACCGCGTGGTTCCAGGTCAGCTTCTCGCCGAGCACGAACACGGCAAAGCCGACGAACACCGTGAGGCTGATCACCTCCTGGATGGTCTTGAGCTCGGCTGCCGAATAAGTGCCGTAGCCGATACGGTTGGCGGGCACCGCCAGCCAGTATTCCACCAGCGCGATGCCCCAGCTCGCCATTACCGCCGCCCACATCGGGGCGGCGGGGAACTTCAGGTGCCCGTACCACGCAACGGTCATGAACACGTTCGAGCCGACAAGAAGGACGATAGGCATGATCGTCTGGAAGGTCAGGGGCATGGGACACCGCGAGCGAGAATCACGCGCCCATTGATCTCCGGCGGCCGGATCGGCTGCAAGCCCGTCAGCGCGCCGGCAGCTGCAAAAGGAGCTGGTCGACGCCGCCTTCCTGCACAATCGACGCTGTCTGCCCGGCCCGGCGCCACATCGTTTCCGGCCTCGCCGGCCGCGTGGCAGAGGCAAGCTACCCGCCCCGCTTCCGCCACCAAACCCTGCCCAGACTCACAGCCGTCCGCTAGACTCGGCGGCATCGATGGAGGCCTCGCATGCGCACACTCGCCCTCGTTCCATTCCTCCTCCTTGCCGGCCCGGCGATGGCCGGCGAGATCAAGTGCGAGGGCGCCTTCGCCGCCGACAGCTCCGAGGCGAGGCTGGTCGAGAGCTTCGGCAAGGACAACGTGGTGACCGGAGACGTCCCCGGCCCCGAGGGCTCCACCGTCCTCGCCACGACAGTGTTCCCCAACGATCCCGCGCGGGCGATGGAGTTCGGCTGGTGGGACGAGGAGAAGCTCGAGCGCACCGCCTACTTCACTGTCCCCGCCGGTGATACCGCCCCCGGCGGACTGAGGGTCGGCATGACGGTCAAGCAGGTCGAGGCCCTGAACGGCGGCCCCTTCGACATGTATGGCTTCTTCTGGGACTATGGCGGCTCGGCTGGCTTCGACGGCGGCAAGCTCGCCGACCTGCCCGGCGGCTGCAACGTCTCGGTCCGCTTCGCCGTCGGCGACTATCCGGCCGATCTCGATGTCGCTGCTATTTCCGGCGACCAGCAGATCTCCTCGAGCGAGCCACTGCTCGAGACTGTGCACGCCACCATCGAGTCGATCACGGTGGGCTATCCCGACTTCTCCGCCGCCGAAGATTGACCGCCCTCCACCAGGCGGCGTATTGATCACCCTACGTTGGTTCCGCAGACCCGTTCGGGCGCGCGGATCAAAAGGGAACACGGTGCGGCGTACCCATCAGGGACCAAATCCGTGGCTGCCCCCGCAACTGTGAACGGCGAGTGCCCTCCGACTATGCCACTGGTGGAAACCGGGAAGGCTGGAGAACACGAGGACCCGTGAGCCAGGAGACCTGCCGACGTGCAGCCGGGCGAAGAGCCCATTTTCATCCGCACGGAGGGTGCAGGTCTATGAATACGCAAATCCAGACCGCGACGGTTGCGTCGCTTTCTGTCTCGCAGCGCGTCATCGCAGGCGTGCTGGCGCTGTTTCTCGGTCTCGTCCTTGTCGGCGGGGTTGGCTTTGCCAGCGACATGGCCATTCACAATGGCGCGCACGACATGCGCCATTCGCTGGGCTTCCCCTGCCACTGAGCCGGAGCGCGATCGGAACGGCCGCTTGCGCTATTTCCGGCCCGAACGCGCGACCAGCTGAAGAACGAGACATCGATGAAACTCTTCCAGCGAATCTTCTTCGCTGCGGTCCTCTCCGGACTCGCAGCCGGCTTGGTCATGAGCGCCGTCCAGCAATGGCGCGTGGCGCCGCTCATCCTCGAAGCGGAGGTCTATGAGACGGCTGCGGCGCCTGCCGAACATGCCCACGACTCTGCCACCCCGGCGGTCCATGAGCATGACGCAGACGCATGGGCTCCACAGGATGGCCTCGAACGCATCGGCTACACCGTGCTCGCCAACATCCTCGCCTCGATCGGCTTTGCCTTCCTGCTTGCCGCCGTCTCGGTCCTCTCCGGCATCCAGATCACCGCGCGCAACGGCGTGATCTGGGGCCTCGGGGGCTTCGTCGCCCTGCAGCTGGCGCCAGCCTTCGGCTTGGCGCCAGAGCTTCCGGGCATGCCGGCCGCCGATCTCGTGGCCCGCCAGGCCTGGTGGGTCGGCACGGCGCTGGCCACCGGCGTTGGCATCCTCGCGATCGCGAGGTTCCGCAACTGGACCGGCATCGCACTCGCCGCCGTACTGATCCTTGCGCCGCACCTCATCGGCGCGCCGCAACTGGCAGGCGAGCACGTGTCCGTCGTCCCTGCCCATCTCGCCAGCGAATTCGCGGCCGCCTCGCTCGCAACCGGCGCCCTGTTCTGGCTGATCGCCGGCCCGCTGCTGGGCTGGCTCAACGAACGCTTCACCCGCGCCGAGGTGACCGCCCTCAAGGGAGCCCACGCATGAACACCCAGAAGATCCCCGTCACCGTGATTACCGGCTTCCTCGGCGCGGGCAAGACGACACTTGTCCGCCATCTGCTCGCCCACGCCAATGGCAAGCGCATCGCGCTGATCATCAACGAGTTCGGCGAACTCGGCGTCGACAAGGAGATCCTCGCCGGCTGTGGCGACGAGACCTGCCGCGAGGAGGACATGATCGAGCTGAGCAACGGCTGTATCTGCTGCACCGTCGCCGACGAATTCATCCCCACCATGCAGCAGCTCCTCGCCCGCCCGGATCGGCCCGACCACATCGTGATCGAGACTTCCGGCCTCGCCCTGCCGCAGCCGCTGATCCGCGCCTTCAACTGGCCCGAGATCAAGTCCGAGGTCACCATCGACGGCGTCATCACCGTTGCCGACGCCGCCGCGCTGAGCGAAGGCCGCTTCGCCAACGACGAGGCGGCTGTCGATGCGCTCCGCTCGGCCGACGCCATGCTCGATCACGAGACCCCGCTGGGCGAATTGTTCGAGGACCAGCTGATCGCTGCCGACATGGTGATCCTCAACAAGTCCGACCTGGTCTCGACCGCCAAGCTCGATACCATCGAGAGCCACCTCAAGGCCGAGATGCGTCCGGGCACCGGCATCGTCCGCGCTCACAACGGCCATGTCGATGTCGCCGCGCTTCTCGGCATGGGCCTTTCGACCGAGGACAACCTGAGCGGCCGCGAGAGCCACCATGAGCTCGAACACGGCGGCGAAGGGCATGAGCACGACGACTTCGATTCGTTCTCGGTCGACCTCGAGGGCGTCACCAGCAAGGATCAGCTCTTGGCGAGCATCGAAGAGACCATCCGCGCGCACGACGTGCTGCGATTGAAGGGCTTCGCCGCCCTCCCGGGCGCCTCGGCCCGCCTCGCCATCCAGGCCGTCGGCCCGCGCGTCACCGCATATTTCGACCGACCGTGGAAGCCGGGGGAGGTTCGGCAGACCGCACTCGTCGTGATCGGCGAGAGCCCCCTCGACCGCGATGCGATCACCGCCAGCCTTCGGCAGGCGGTAGTGGCCGCAGCCTAGCCGACGGCATCACGTCTCCCTCTCCCCGCGGGAGAGGGTCGGGGTGAGGGGTTGGAGTGACAACGATGCATCTTCTCGCGGCGCAAGCCGGGGCATTGCAGCAGGAGGGCGAGGCCATAGACCTCGCCCAGTCGCCGGCGGACATCGTTTTCGCCTCGGCTGCCGACAGCGAACTGATGATGCTCGCCGCCGCGGCAGACCGTGCAGGGGCCGTCGACCTCCGCCTCGCCAACCTGCTGCGCCTGAGCCACAACCTTTCGGTCGACATGTGGCTCGACCAGACCGTGCAGCACGCGCGCCTCGTCGTCCTCCGCCTGCTCGGCGGCGCATCGTACTGGCAGTACGGCGTCGACGAACTTTCTGCCCTTGCCATGCAGGGCAAGTTCCGGCTCGCCCTGCTCCCCGGCGACGCCACCCCCGACCCGATCCTGCAACAGCGCTCCACCATCGCGCCGGAAGACTGGTCGCGGCTGCACGCGCTGTTCACGGCAGGCGGACCGGACAATGCGGATGAGTTGCTCGCAGCGTTCCACGTTTTGGCGGCTTCATCGCCTCCCTCCCCCTTGAGGGGAGGGATCGAGGGAGGGGGTGGTACGGCGACGCACGGTCCGACCCCCACCCCCAGTGCCTCCCCTCAGGTGGGAGGGGAGCTGTCCGACCTTACCCCCAAGCCCTTCCCCCGCTTCGGCCTCTGGCACCCCGCCCAAGGCATGCTCGAGACCCTGCCGCCGTCGCCACACCCGAACGCCCCCATCCTCTTTTACCGCGCCGCCCTCGAGGGCGCCGGCACCGCCACGCTCGAAGCCCTGATCACCGAGCTCGAAGCCCAGCGCCTCAACCCCGTCCCCATCGTCGTCTCGACGCTGAAGGAGGGCGCCTGCATACGTTTCTTGCAAGCGGCCCTTGCCGCGTACCCGCCCGATGTCATCCTCAACCTCACCGGCTTTGCCCTGGGCCTCGATGGCCTCGAGGACAAGCAGAACCCCTTCGCCGGCATCGACGCGCCGGTGATCCAGCTGATCCAGGGCGGCCGCCCCGAGCAGCAATGGGCTGATGACCTCCAGGGCCTGACGTCCAAGGACCTTGCCATGCAGGTGGTCCTGCCCGAGCTCGACGGCCGCCACGGCATGATCCTCGTCGGCCACAAGCAGGAGGCCGTCTGGCACGAGCGCACCCAATGCCCGCTCTCCGCCTACGCCCCCGACCACGCCGGCATCCGCCGCGCCGTGACGCTGGCGAGGAACTGGACGGTACTGCGCAACACGCCGCGCGCCGGGCGCAAGATTGCCATCGTCCTCGCCAACTATCCCATCCGCGACGGCCGGCTGGCGAACGGGGTCGGCTATGACGCGCCGCAATCGACGGTGGAGATTTTGCGAGCGATGGCGAGGGCAGGATATGCGGCCTCCCCCCTCCCAACCTCCCCACTTGTGGGGGGGGCTGGGAGGGGGGAGGCCACAGGCAACGATCTCATTGCCCTGCTCCAATCTGGCCCCACCAACGCCCATCCCGAGCGCGGCACCGGCATCCCGTTTCGCGTCGCTCGCTACCGCGAACTCTTCGCCACCCTGCCGGCGAAGATCCGTTCCGAGGTCACCGCCCGCTGGGGCGATCCGTCGTCCGATCCCTTTGTCCGCGGCGACAACTTCCACCTTCCAGCCCTCGACCTCTGCAACGTCACCGTCCTCCTCCAGCCGGCCCGCGGCTACCACCTCGACGAGACTGCCAGCTATCACGACCCCGACCTCGTCCCCCCGCACGGCTACCTCGCCGCCTATCTCTGGCTGCGCCATGAGTTCGGCGCCCATGCCGTCATTCACAACGGCAAGCACGGCAATCTCGAATGGCTTCCCGGCAAGGCCGCAGCGCTCGATCCGGCCAGTTACCCCGCTGCCCTCTGGGCCGAACTGCCGCAGCTCTACCCCTTCATCGTCAACGACCCGGGCGAAGGCACCCAGGCCAAGCGCCGCACCGGCGCGGTGATCATCGACCATCTCGTCCCGCCATTGACGCGCGCCGAAACCTACGGCCCGCTCAAGGACCTCGAGGCCCTGCTCGACGAATACTACGCCGCCTCCGGCCTGGACCGCCGTCGCCTCGCCGGGCTTCGCAAGCGCATCCTTGATTTCGCCCGCGATACCCGTCTCGACCGCGACATCGGCCTCGTCCCCGACGAGACGGAATCGCTGCGCCGCATCGACACCTTCCTGTGCGACCTCAAGGAGGCCCAGATCCGCGATGGCCTCCACGTCTTCGGCCAATCCCCCATCGGCCGGCTGGAGCGCGACCTGATCGTGGCGCTGGCGCGCGTCCCGCGCGGCGAGGGGGCAGGCGAGGCGTCGTTGGTGCGGGCACTGGCGGATGATCTGAAGCTGGGGCTTGATCCGTTGACGGCAGACTTGGGCGCCGAATGGACTGGGCCTCTGCTCCCCTCCCCCTTGAGGGGAGGGCCCGGGGGAGGGGGTGGTGCAGTCGGCAACGAGATTTCCCTCGCGACCCCCACGCCCCAGCCCTCCCCTCAAGGGGGAGGGGAGCCGTTCCGCACCGTCGGTGACATCGTCGAATACCTCGAAGCTCTCGCCGCTGAACTGGTGGAGGGCGGGGCCCCGGAGCCGGATTGGCACGCGACCCGTGCCGTCCTGGGAACGGTGGTGCACACCATCCGGCCGCGCCTGCGCGCCTCCGGCCCGGCCGAAACCGCCGCGCTTCTCGCCGGCCTCGACGGCCGCTTCATCGCCCCCGGCCCCTCCGGCGCGCCCTCGCGTGGACGGCTCGATGTCCTCCCCACCGGCCGCAACTTCTATTCCGTGGACAACCGTGCCGTCCCCACGCCAACCGCGTGGGAACTCGGCCGGAAATCCGCGGAGAACCTGCTGCTCCGCCATTTCCAGGATCACGGCACGCCGCTCCGCTCGCTCGCGCTCAGCGTCTGGGGAACCGCCAACATGCGCACCGGCGGCGACGACATCGCCCAGGCCCTCGCCTTCATCGGCGCCCGCCCGAGCTGGGATCCGGGCTCGTTCCGCATCTCCGGCTACGAGATCATCCCGCTGGCGAAGCTCGGGCGACCGCGCGTCGACGTGACCCTGCGCATCTCCGGCTTCTTCCGTGATGCCTTCCCGCAGCAGATCGCGCTGTTCGATAAGGCCATCCGTGCCATCGGCGCGCTCGATGAGCCTGAGGACGACAATCCCATCGCCGCCCGCATGCGCACCGACGCGCTCGAACTGATGAAGTCGGGCGCCGGCGATCGCGATGCCGCCCTCAAGGCTGGCCACCGCATCTTCGGTTCCAAGCCCGGGGCCTACGGGGCCGGCCTGCAGGGCCTCATCGACTCCGGCTCGTGGGAAACCGGGGCCAATCTCGCCGAAGCCTTCCTCAACTGGGGCCAGTATGCCTACGGCGCCAATGCCGCCGGTACGCCCGAACGCGACCGGTTCGTTGCCCGTCTCACCAATAGCGATGCCATCGTCCACAATCAGGACAATCGCGAGCACGACCTGCTCGACAGCGACGACTACTACCAGTTCGAGGGCGGCCTCGCCGTCACCGCTGAAGCCCTGAGCGGGCGCAAGCCCGCCGCCTACCACAACGACCACTCCCGGCCCGAGCGCCCCGTCGCCCGCACGCTTGAGGAAGAAATCGCCCGCGTCATGCGCTCCCGCGTCGTCAACCCCAAGTGGATCGACGGCGTGAAGCGTCACGGCTACAAGGGCGCCTTCGAGATCATCGCTACGGTCGACTACATGTTCGCCTTTGCCGCCACCACCGGCGCGGTGAAGACGCACCACTTCGACCTCGCCTTCGAAGCCTTCGTCGAGGATGATGCGACGCGGCAGTTCATCCAGCAGAACAACCGCTTCGGCTACGACGAACTGATCGAGAAGTTCAACGAAGCCCGCCGCCGCGGCTTCTGGACGCCCCGCTCCAACTCCGCCTTCGCCTATCTCGAGGAACGCCCATGACCGACCGTCCCCCCAAGAAGACCGACCTGATGAGCGAGGCGGAGCGTGACGCCTACCACGCCGAGAAGATGAAGAAGAAGAAGGAGGCGCGGAACAAGATCCTCGCTACCAAGACCGAGGAGCGCGGCCTGCTCATCGTCCACACCGGCAAGGGCAAGGGCAAGTCGACCGCCGCCTTCGGCATGGTGTTCCGCGCCCTCGGCCACGGCTTCAAGGTGGGCATCGTGCAGTTCGTGAAGGGCGCCTGGGAAACCGGCGAGCGCGACGTGCTGGAGAAGTTCCCCGATCTCGTCACCATCAACGCCATGGGCGAGGGCTTTACCTGGGACGTCGCCGATCGCCAGCGCGATCTCGCCGCCGCCCGCGCCGCCTGGGAGCAGGCCAAGCGCCTGATCGCCGATCCGCAGTACAAGCTGATCCTGCTCGACGAGCTCAATATCGTCCTGCGTTACGACTACCTGCCTCTCGACGAAGTGCTGGAGGTGCTGCGCAACAAGCCGCGCGACACGCACGTCATCGTCACCGGCCGCAACGCCAAGGATGAACTGATCGAACTCGCCGACTTGGTCACCGAGATGACCGAGATCAAGCACCCCTTCCGCGCCGGCGTGAAGGCGCAGGCCGGCATCGAGTTCTGATCAGCAACCAGCCTTGAGCGAGCGCACCAGCCGGTTCACCACCGGGTCGAGCCTGGTGATATCCGCGGCCGAGTATTGCAGCCGGAAGGCCGCATACTGGCCATCGCAGCCGGCGACCATCCGCTGGTACAGCACGCGCTTGCCCTGCGTGCCCGAAAAGCTCGCCCAGCTCGGCGTGACCGACCGGTAGGTCAGGGTCCAGCCGTCGCCCTCGGCCGAGGCCATGGCCGCCGCGACCGCCGCTTCGAAACTGTCCTCGAGGATGGTTCCGCCCCACGCGGCCAGCTTCGTCGCCCCGTCGCGGAACTCCCGTCCGTCGCCATTGTCGGCTTCCCGCCCCACCGCAAAGCCGGGTGGCACCTCGATGCTGTAGCCGAAGCGGGCGTTGTCGTAGCGTCGCCAGTCGTCGGCGAGGGCCGGGGTCAGCACAAGGACAAGGAGCAGGGCAAGCAGGGCGCGCATGCCGGGAACATCGCTCAACGCACAGCCTCATTCAATCGTCTTGCTGGTCGCGGCGCGCGGGCCGCGTGGCTGCTACACCACCACGATGCCGGAGTGCTTGGCCTTGTACTCCGGCTCGACATGGATGCTGACCTGCGCATGCGGCACCGCCTCGCGCAACCTCGCCTCGATCGAATCGCAGATGGCGTGCGCCGCCTCCACGCTCATGGCGCCGGGCACAACGAGGTGGAAGTCGACGAAGGTCGCCCGCCCGGCCTGGCGGGTGCGGATGTCGTGCGCCTCGATCGCGCCGTCGGCGCTGGCGGAAATGATTTCGCGGATCGTGTTGAGCGTCTCGGGCGCGACGGCCGCGTCCATCAGTCCTCCCACGCTCTGGCGGATCAACTGCCAACCCGACCACAGGATGGTCACCGCCACGAAGGCGGCGAGGATCGCGTCGAGCCGCTGGTAGCCGGTCACGATGGCGAGCAGGACGCCGGCGAGCACTGCCACGGTAGAGAGCACGTCCGTCATCAGGTGCCGGCCGTCCGCCTCGAGCGACAGCGACCCCTGGCGCTTGCCGGTCCGGATCAGCACCAATGCCCATCCGACGTTGATCAGCGTCGCCACGATCGAGACCGTCAGCCCGACCGGGTCGGCCTCGAACGGCCGCGGATCGTTGAACCCGACCCAGGCCCGCTGCAGGATCACGAGCGCCGCGATGCCGATGAAGATGCCGATCACCACCGCCGAGAAATACTCGGCCTTGTGATAGCCATAGGGCAGGTTTGCATCCGCCGGCCGCGCCACCAGGCGCACGGCCACCAGCGCGACAACTGCCGTGACCACGTTGACGACGCTCTCGAGCGCGTCCGAGAACAGCGCGATCGAGCCCGTCGCATAGGCCGCATAGCCCTTGAGCGCGAGCACAAGTAGGCCCACCACGAGGCTCCCCAGCGCGACGCGCACGGTCAGGTTGTCGGACGATGCTTTCATCGGCGCTCCTTACGCTGGCTCTATTGCACTGACAAGTCCATGAATTTGCACGTGATTTTGAGAAGCGTTCGCATCTGGTCGGGGAATCGTTTGACCCGTTCCAGCCTGCCCAATACAACCCATTGAAAGCGCAGCGTTCCTTGACGGACTGAAACTCACGCCTGGTGCGGTCGACCCAACTCGGGGACCAATTCCGGGGCTGCTGATTGGTCGAAGCGAACTCTGCCTCTTGTGCAAAACAGAGGCGAGAATGGACAAATCCCTGATCCTGCCGGCCAAGACCGGCGTGATGTTGTGCGGCCACGGCAGCCGCAACCAGCTGGCCGTCGGCGAGTTCGCCATCCTTGCCGAGCGTCTGCGTGAGCGCCTGCCCGGCGTGCCGGTGGAGTACGGCTATCTCGAGTTCGCCAACCCGGTGATCCACCAGGGCCTCGACCGCCTGCGCGAGACCGGCGTCGAGCGCATCCTCGCGGTGCCGGGCATGCTGTTCGCCGCTGGCCATGCCAAGAACGACATCCCCTCGGTGTTGAACACCTATGCCGCCAAGGCCGGCGTCGACATCACCTATGGCCGGGAACTCGGCGTCGACCTGAAGATGCTCCGCGCCGCCGGCGACCGTATCCAGGAGGCGATCGACGCTGCGCCCACCGAGGTCCCGCGCCACGAGACATTGCTGCTGGTGGTCGGCCGCGGAGCCTCCGACCCCGATGCCAATTCCAATGTCGCCAAGGTCATGCGCCTCCTCTGGGAGGGCATGGGCTTCGGCTGGGGCGAGGTCGCCTATTCGGGCGTGACCTTCCCGCTGGTTTCTCCCGCGCTCGACCATGCCGTACGCCTCGGCTACCGCCGCATCATCGTCTTCCCCTATTTCCTGTTCACCGGCGTGCTGGTGAAGCGCATCTACGCCGCGGCCGACGAAGCGGCCGCGAAGTACCCGCACGTCGAGATCCTCAACGCCCCGTACCTCAACGACCATCCCCTGGTCATCGACACCTTCCTCGATCGCATCCAGGAAATGCTGGTCGGCCAGAACCTGATGAACTGCGCCATGTGCAAGTATCGCGAGCAGGTGCTGGGCTTCGAGGCCGAAGTTGGCCTCGCGCAGGAAAGCCACCACCATCATGTCGAGGGTATCGGCGGCGGTCTCGAGAACTGCCCGTGCAAGGGCGATTGCGACAGCTCCTGCCGCGACGAGGCCTTCTGCAAGGCGCATGGCCTGCCCTGGACGCCGCTGCACAGCCATGGGCATGACCATGCCCATGGCCACCATCACCATGGCCACGTGCATCCGCATACCCACGCCCCGGCACGCCATGCCCTCCTCGCCAATACGGCCGCTCCGGCGATCCGTCTCGGCCCGAGCCACGATCACGGCTATCCCGAGGATCACGGCCACCACCACGGCGATGCCCCGGCGCATCACCACCATCCCTATCCGCACGCCGACCATCCGCACGGCCCGGTCACGCTGCCCAAAGTCCCTGGCCGGCTTGCGCGCGAGGAACAGGAGCGCTGATGCCGCTCTTCGATCGCTACATCGCGGTGGACTGGTCGGCCAACAGTCGCCCCAAAGGTGGCAAGGACTCCATCTGGATTGCGGAGCGCGGCAGCGGAGATTCTGTGCCAAGCCTGAACCCGCAAACCCGCCACGCCGCCATCAGCCACCTGGTCGAGCGGCTAGAAGGTGCTCTCGCTGCCGGCGAACGAAGCTTTGTCGGCTTCGACTTTCCTTTCGGCTATCCGCAAGGGGCGGCGTTGCGTCTGGCGGGTCGCCCCACTTGGGCCGCGCTGTGGGCAAAAATCGCCGAAGCAATCGTCGACGGAGAGGACAATCGCTCCAACCGCTTCGCCGTCGCGGCCCAGTTCAACGCCCAGCTTGGCGATGACGGCCCACGCTTCTGGGGTTGCCCGGTCTCCGCGGCGTCTGACAGTCTCAGCACGCACAAGCTGGCGCGCTTCGACGCCATTGCAGAGTTTCGTGCGGTCGAGAAAGTGGCCAAAGGCGCCAAGTCGACCTGGCAGCTCTTCTACAATGGCTCGGTCGGCAGCCAGAGCCTGCTCGGTATCGCGTATCTGCAACGGCTGCGGGCTCGTTTCGGCGCCGCCGTCGCCGTCTGGCCATTCGAAACCGATTTCGAGCGCCAACTCGCCGCGCCGATCGTCCTCGCCGAAATCTATCCCTCACTGGATGCCCACGACCCCGCTGTCCTGCCGAAGGATCGCGCGCAGGTGCAAGCGCAGGTCGCCCGCTATTCGTCGCTCGATGCCGCGGATCGCTTCGTCCACGCCCTGAGCCTGCCTGAGCCGTTCGAGCCACAGCGTACGACGCTCGCCGGGGAAGAGGGATGGATCGTTGGCGCCGGCCATGTGGGGCTCGTCGCATGACCTACCTCCGCGATCCCGACGCCATCTACGCCCAGTCCTTTGCCACCATCAAAGCCGAGGCCGACCTCGCGCATCTGCCACCCGAACTGCACCCGGCCGTGATCCGCATGATCCACGCCTGCGGCATGGTCGACCTCGCCGCGGACATCGCCGGCGATCCCGCCGTCGCGGCCGCCACGCGCTCCGCCCTTTCCGCTGGCGCCGCGGTCCTCTGCGATTGCGAAATGGTCCGCTCCGGCATCATCCGCCGCCACCTGCCGGCCGACACCGAACTCATCGTCACCCTCAACGACCCGGCAGTGCCGGATCTGGCGAAAACCCTCGGCACCACGCGCTCCGCCGCCGCCGTCGAACTGTGGCGCCCGCGCCTGGCTGGCGCCGTTGTCCTCATCGGCAATGCGCCGACCGCGCTCTTTCACCTCATCGAACTGATCGCGACCGGCGGGCCGCGTCCTGCGGCGATTATCGCCGCGCCCGTCGGTTTCGTGGGGGCGGCAGAGAGCAAGGCCTTGCTGGCGTCCGGTTCGCTTTCTATTCCCTTCCTTACGGTGCTCGGCCGGCGCGGCGGCTCGGCCATCGCCAGCGCCGCCTTCAATGCGATAAGCAGGGATCAATGACCGCCTGGCTGCACATCATCGGGGTAGGGGAGCGGGGGCCGCGCGAATTGCCGGCCTCGTATAAGCTGCTGCTCGGCTACGCCGACACCGTCATCGGCCCGGCCCGTTTCCTCGCCGATCTCGAGCCCGTGTCCCGTCCCAATGCCACGGCCGACCTGTTCAACCCGGAGTTTGTGAGCAAGCGCAGCTTCGAGGCCGTCGCCCGCGCCCTCGCCGGCGAGGAGCCCGACCACTCTCCCGCCGCCAACTATTCCGACGGCCGCACCCTGCTCGAGTGGGAACCGCCCATCGACAACATGATCGAGCAGGTCATGGCTCTGCGCGACAGCCCGACCGTCATCCTCGCCTCCGGCGACCCGATGTGGTTCGGCATCGGCGCCACCTTGACCCGCCATCTTCTGCCCGGCGAGTTCGTCATCCATCCGCATCCCTCTGCCTTCCAGCTTGCCGCGGCGCGGCTGCATTGGCCGCTGCAGTCCGTGGCCGCCATCTCTCTGCATGCCCGGCCGGTCGAAACGCTGCACCCCCACCTCGTCCCCGGCAACCGCATCCTCGCCCTCACCGCCGACCGCTCGACTGTCGATCTCGCCCTCGAGCTGCTCATCGACCGCGGCTATGGCCACAGCCTCATCACTACCCTCGAGAACCTCGGTTCCTCCGAGGAGCGCATCACCAGTGGCGAGGCTGAAACCTTCGACAGCCACGACGTCGAGGACTTCTACGTCCTGGCCATCGACTGCGTGCCCGACTTCACCGCGCCGCTCCTCCCGCCCGTGCCGGGTCTCCCCGACGAGAGCTTCGTCAACGACGGACAACTGACCAAGCGCGAGGTTCGGGCCGCCACGCTCGCCAAGCTGGCTCCGTTCGTCGGCGCGGTCCTTTGGGATGTCGGCGCCGGCTCCGGCTCGGTCGCGATCGAGTGGCTGCGCGCCGCCCGGGACACCAGGGCCGTGGCCTTCGAGAGCGCCGGCGCCCGTGTGCAGATGATTGCCGCCAATGCCGCTTCGCTCGGCGTGCCGCATCTCGAGATCGTCCAGGGCCGTGCCCCCGAGGCATTCGGCAACCGCGCCCCGCCCGATGCCATCTTCATGGGCGGCGATGTCGGCAACGACGACCTGTTCGACGCCTGCTGGGGCGCACTGAAGCCCGGCGGACGCCTCGTCGCCAATGCGGTGACCCTCGACGCCGAGCATGCGCTCTATTCGCGCCACCTCCAGCTCGGCGGTGAACTCACCCGCATCGAGGTTGCCGCCCTCGATCGCGTTGGCGGTCACCGCGCATTCAGGCCGCGCATGGCAGTAACCCAGTGGGTCGTTTCCAAGGCCGTGCACGGCTTCGTGGTGAACCCATGACAGCAAAGACAGCCGGCACCCTGCACCTCGTCGGCGTCGGACCCGGCGATCCCGAGCTCGTCACGCTCAAGGCGGCAAGGCTCCTCGCCGCCGTACCCGTCATCGCCTATCCCACCACCGGCGAGGATTCCGCCCTGGCCCTCGAAATCGCCACCCCGCACCTCAATCCGGCCGCCGCGCGCCTGCCCGTATCGATCCCGATGTCGGTCGAGCGCGGCCCCGCCCGGGCCGCCTATGACGCCGCCGCCGAGGCTATCCTTGTCCACTTGCGTGCGGGCCGCGACGTCGCCTGGCTCTGCGAGGGCGACCCGCTGTTCTACGGCTCCGCCATGTACCTGATTGCCCGCGTCGGCCGCGATGCTCCGATTGCCGTCGTGCCCGGCGTGACCTCGCTCACCGCCGCCGCCGCCGCCGTCGGTCGTCCTCTGGCTGCGCGCAACGAGATGCTGAAGATCCTGCCCGCCCCGCTCGACGACGAGACCCTGCGCGCCGAGCTCGCCGCCACCCCCGCCGCTGCCATCATCAAGGTCGGCCGCCACTTCGACCGCGTCCGTGGCCTGCTTGCCGAGACGGGCCACGCCGATGGCGCCGTCGTCGTCGAGCACGCCACGGGCGCGCGCCAGCGCATTACCCGCCTCGCCGATTTCGCCCACGACGAGCGGCCCTATTTCTCCACCATCCTCTGCTATCGCGGCGATGAAGACTGGGGTCGCCCGTGAACAGGCCCGCCATCATCACCTTCGCCGACACCGGCCTCGATACGGCCACCCGCATCGCCGAGATCACCGACGGCGAAGTCTTCGCCTGCGGTCAGGGCGGCATCGATGCGCTCAAGCTGCTGCCCCGCCTCTTCGCCGAAGGTCGCCCGATCATCGGCGTCTGCGCCGCCGGCATCCTCATCCGCCTGCTCGCATCCAGCCTCGAGAACAAGACGCGCGAGCCTCCCGTTCTCGCCGTCTCGCTCGGCGGCGGCAGCATCGTGCCGCTGCTCGGCGGCCACCGCGGCGCTAACCGACTGGCCCGCGAACTGGCCGAAGAGCTCGGCGGCCACCCGGCCATCACCACCGCATCCGACAGCCTCTTCGCCCATGGCCTCGACGAGCCCCCGCCGGGCTGGGTGCTCGGCACCCCACAGGACGCCAAGCCCGCGATGATGTCGCTGCTGCTCGGCGCCAGGATCCAGCTCGATGGCTACGCTCCGTTCCTCGAGGCGGCCGGCTATCCCATCTCGTCCCTGGGCCAGGTGAAGGTCCTGGTCACCGAGCAGAAGCTGCGCATCGATCGCGGCGTCGTCTATCACCCCAAGACGCTGGTGGCCGGTGTCGGCTGCGAGCGTGGCGCGGACGCCGAGGAAGTGATCGAACTCATCGATCTCGCGCTCGCCCGGCAGAACCTCGCGCCGCAGAGCCTCGCCGCCATCGCCTCGATCGACATCAAGGCGGACGAGCCGGCCCTCCACGCTGCCGCCCGCCACTTCAACGTGCCGCTGCGCCTGTTCTCGGCCGCCGAGCTGAGCCAGGAGCGCTACCGCCTGAAGCACCCTTCCAACTATGTCGAGGAGACCGTCGGCAGCCCCGGCGTCGCCGAGCCCGCCGCGCTCAAGGCCGGCCCATTGGTGGTCGACAAGCTGAAGTCGGAGCGCGTGACCTGCGCTATCGGCAAGGCGCCGCGCCCCATCGATCCTGAAACGCTCGGGCGCCGCCCCGGCGTCCTGCACCTCGTCGGCATCGGCCCGGGCGAAGCCATCTCGCGCACCGCCGCCGCCGTCGCTGCGCTGGAAGAGAGCACCGACTGGGTTGGCTACGGCCTCTATCTAGACCTCGTCTCCGATCTCCGCCGCGGCCAGGAGTTCCATCGTTACGATCTCGGCGAAGAAGAGCCGCGCGTTCGCCACGCGCTGGAACTGGCCGCCGAGGGCAGGGTGGTCGCGCTGGTCTGTTCGGGCGATGCCCAGATCTACGCCATGGCGGCGCTCGCCTACGAACTGCTCGACGCCACCGGCCCGCGCGCCCTCTCCGAGGTCGCCCGCCGCGTCAATGTCGAGACGCATCCCGGCGTCTCCGCCTTCCAGGCCGCCTCCGCCGCCGCCGGCGCCATCATCGGCCACGATTTCTGCTGCATCTCGCTCTCCGACCTGCTCACGCCGCGCGCCGATATCCTCAGGCGCCTCGACGGTGCAGCAAAGGCCGATTTCGTCACCGCGCTCTACAATCCGCGCTCGCAGCGCCGGACCGACCTGATCGAGGAGACCAAGCGCGTCTTCCTCGAGCATCGCCCGGCGACTACCCCGGTCATCATCGGCTCCAATCTCGGCCGCCCCAGCCAGCGTGTCCGCGTCGTCGAACTGGGGGCCTTCGACCCGACCGAGATCGACATGCTCACCATCGTCATCATCGGCGCCAGCACGTCCCGCACCTTCCAGCGCGGCAGCGGCGCCGTCGCCTACACCCCGCGCGGCTACGAGAAGAAGGGAGAGGTGTGATGCCAGAACCTCGCACGTTTGCTCCCCTCCCCCCTGAGGGGAGGGGCTGGGGGTGGGGGTCCGTCGGTGATCTGGGGAGGTACCCCCTCCCTCGTTCCCTCCCCTCAAGGGGGAGGGATGCAGGGGCAGGGCCATCGAGTCAGCCATGACCGTCTATTTCATCGGCGCCGGTCCTGGCGCGCCCGACCTCATCACCGTGCGTGGCCTGCGCCTCATCGAGAGCTGCGAAGTCTGCCTCTACGCCGGCTCGCTCGTCCCCGCCGAAATCGTCGCCTCCGCCCCTGAGGGTGCGCTTGTCCGCGACACCGCGCCGATGCATCTCGACGAGATCATTGACGAGATCAAGAAAGCCGATGTCGCCGGCAAGGATGTCGCGCGGGTCCACTCCGGCGACCCATCGATCTACGGCGCCACTGCCGAGCAGATGCGTCGCCTCGATGCACTCGGCATTGCCTACGAAGTCGTCCCCGGCGTGCCCGCCTTCGCCGGCGCCGCCGCCCGCCTTGCCGCCGAGCTGACGCTGCCCGAAATCAGCCAGACCATCATCCTCACCCGCACTTCCGGCAAGGCCTCGGCCATGCCGGAGTCCGAGAGCCTCGAGATCCTCGGGCAGTCGAAGGCGACGCTCTGCATCCACCTCTCGATCCGCAACCTCGGCTATGTCGAGACCGCGCTGACGCCGAACTACGGCGCCGATTGCCCGGTGGTCATCATCTACCGCGCCACCTGGCCCGACGAGGAAGTGATCTTCACCACTCTCGGCGAGATGAAGGCGCGCGTGCGCGAGGAAAAGATCACCCGCACCGCCCTGATCCTCGTCGGCCGCGTCTTGGGCGAAACCCGCTTCCGCGAATCTCGCCTCTACGACCAGGACTTCGCGCACGTCCTCCGCAACGCCGGAAAGAAGAAGGCGAGGGCTGGGCTGCCATGAAGGAGGCCCCCTCACCCGGCGCTGCGCGCCGACCTCTCCCCCAAGGGAGAGGTGGCGGGGGGGCGCGATTGTGCCGCACCACCTCTCCCTCTGGGGGAGAGGTCGGCCGAAGGCCGGGTGAGGGGGCCTTCTCGAGCTGTCTCGACCTACAGCTTCAGCGCCGCGATTGCCCGACCTACCGTCGGCACTTCGTAGGCTGGAGGCAGTTCCGGCCGGGCGATCATGAATACCGGCAGCCGCAGCCTGAGCGCGGCCTGCAGCTTTGCCTCGGTCTGCGCCCCGCCCGAATTCTTGCAGATCAGGTGGCTGATCCCCTGTTCCTGCAGCAGCGCCAGTTCGCCGTTGAAGAAGAAGGGCGGCCGCGCCAGGATCGACGTGGCGTTGACCGGCAGCTCCCGCTCCGGCGGCTCGATCGAACGGACGACGAAGCTGCAGTCGGTCCGCTTGAGGTAGGGCTCGAGCCGGGTGTGTCCCACGGTCAGGAAGGCCCGCGCGCCCTTGGGCAGCGCCGCCGCTGCGTCCTCAGCCGAGGCGAAGTGCTTCCAGAATGCATATTGCGGCTCGTTCCAGCCCGGTCGCATCAGCCGGACCAGCCTCAGGCCGGCCAGTTCCGCCGCTTTCACCGCGCTGCGCTTGATCTCCTCGGCATAGGGGTGGGTCGCATCGACGATCCGGTCGAACTGTTCGGTCAGGATGTAGTTACCCAGCCCGTCGCCACCGCCAAATCCGCCCACCCGCACGTTACCGGCCGGCAGCAGCGGCTCGCTCGTCTTGCCGGCGAGCGAGGTGGTCACGTCATGGCCAAGCTTGACCAGTTGCGCCGCCAGCAGGCGCGCTTCCTCGGTGCCTCCCAGGATCAGGATCTTCATCGTGCAGTCGCTTTCCCCTACGACCCTCGCGTCACGGCGATCTGCCAATCGCCGAAGACACAGAGCAGCCTTCGTCCATGCCGCTCACGTCCCACTATAGTGGCTAGCCCCAAGATTTTGCAGCACAATTCTAAGCAGTGTGCGAACCGGGACGGATCCCGATGAACGGCCTCGTCATCGCGGCCCCACGCTCCGCCTCCGGCAAGACCACCGTGACGCTGGGCCTTGTCGCCGCGCTGCGCCGCCGCGGCCTTGCCGTCGCCCCGGCCAAGTCCGGCCCGGACTATATCGATACCGCCATCCTCGCCCGCACCGCAGGGCGCGCGGCCCTCAACCTCGACGCCTGGGCCATGTCGCTCCCGCGCCTGCGCCGGCTGGCCTCGGCCCACGCCGCCGATGCCGACCTGCTCCTTGTCGAAGGCGCGATGGGCCTGTTCGATGGCGCTGCCGACAATCGCGGCTCCACCGCCGACCTTGCCGCGGCCCTTGGCCTGCCGGTCATCCTCGTCCTCGACGCCGAGCGCCAGAGCCAGTCGATCGCCGCGCTCGCCCACGGCTTTGCCACCTGGCGGCCGGATGTCACGGTCGCCGGCCTCATCATCAACCGCGCCGCCTCCACCCGCCACGAGGCCATGCTGCGCAGCGCCCTGAGCGCGCTGCCGATTCCTCTGCTCGGCGTGATCCCGAAACGGGAAGTGCTCGTCCTGCCCGAGCGTCAGCTGGGCCTCGTCCTTCCCGACGAAGTGGCCCGCTTTGACGGAGTGGTCGGTGCCGCCGCCGAGGCGATGGAGGACTATGTCGACCTGAACCGGCTCGTTGCGTTGAGCACAGACCTGGCCGCCTCGTCTCCCTCCCCCTCCTCCCCGCAGGGGGGAGGCGGGCTGCCGCCCCTCGGCCAGCACATCGCCATTGCCCGCGATGCCGCCTTCGCCTTCCTCTACCCCCACTGGCTCCGTGACTGGCACGCCGCCGGCGCCACCCTCTCCTTCTTCTCCCCGCTCGCCAACGAGGCCCCCGATCCCGCCGCCGATGCCGTCTTCCTGCCGGGCGGCTATCCCGAACTCCACGGTCAAGTGCTTGCCCGGGCAAGGAGTTTCCACGCGGGTCTCTATGCTGCCCGCGATCGTGGCGCGCTGGTGTACGGTGAGTGCGGAGGCTTCATGGTGCTGGGCCGCTCGATCACCGACAAGTCCGGCATCACCCATGCCATGACCGGCCTGCTGCCGCACGAAACACGCATCGACCGCCCCCGGCGCGTGCTCGGCTATCGCCGGCTGAGCCACGCGAGCCCGCTGCCCTTTCCAACTCGGCTCGCCGGGCACGAATTCCACTATTCCAGCGCCCGCCGCACCCATGGCACGCCCCTGTTCGCAGCCACCGATGCGCTCGGCGAAGCCCTGCCGCCGATGGGGTTGGTCGAAGGACGTGTCATGGGCTCCTACGCCCATGTCATTGATATCGCCTAGCTCTTTTCAGGCTTGCGGATCAGGTACGTGTCCATGATCCAGCCGTTGCGGGCCTGCGCTGCGGTGCGCACCGTGTCGATCTCGTCCATCACTTCGCTCACCTGGCCGGCGACGAGGATCTCGTCAGCCGTCCCCAGGTAGGCGCCCCAGAAGATCTCCGCCTCGTCTCCGGCGAACCGTCGGAACGCCTGATGGTTGTCCAGCATCACCACCGCGCTCGTGAGCCCGTCCGCCTCGCCGGCGCCGACCCGCCGCCCGGTAGTGATCGTCACCGCCTCGCCCACCCGGTTCAGCGTCACCTGGTGCTGCGCCGCCAGCGCCTGTGGCGCCGAAATGCCGGGGATCACCTCGATCGCAAACTCCCAGCCCGCCGCCTGCATGTCCTTGAGAATCCTGAGCGTTCCGTCATAGAGCGTGGGATCGCCCCAGACGAGGAACGCGCCGACCCCGTCCTCGCCCAGTTCGCCAAACATCCGCCGGTATGCCGCTTCCAGCTTGTCCCGCCATTCCTGGACGGCATCGCGATAGTCCGGCGTCCCGGCCTGTCGCCGTGACGGAATGGCGAACTCCACCAGCCGGTAGCGGGGCTCGGTCACGAAGCGTTCGAGCATCTGCTTGCGGATCGCGTTGAGCCCGGCCTTCTCCTCGCCCTTGTCGGGCATGAAGAACACCTGCGCCCGGTTCATGGCGTTGATCGCCTGCACCGTGAGGTAGTCCGGGTTGCCGGCCCCGATGCCGATCACGAGGAGGGTTCGCATGACGTCATCCCTACCGGATCGGCGCGCGACCCGCTATCAGTTCGGCATGACGGCCAGATCGATCATGTTCATGGGCACCGGCTCCGATGTGGGAAAATCCCTGCTCGTAGCGGGACTTGCGCGCGCCTATGCCAATCGCGGGCTGCGCGTCGCGCCGTTCAAGCCGCAGAACATGTCGAACAATGCCGCCGTTACGGCCGATGGCGGCGAAATCGGGCGCGCCCAGGCGCTGCAGGCGCGGGCGGCACGGCGGGAGCCGACCACCACGATGAACCCGGTCCTGCTGAAGCCGGAGGGCGATGTAGGGGCCCAGACTATCGTGCTCGGGCAGCGCAAAGGTTCATACAAGGCCCGGCAATATTGGGCCAAGAGGCATGAACTTTTGCCCCTGGTTTTGGCCGCCCATGCCGAATTGGCCGCCGATGCCGACCTCGTCCTGATCGAGGGCGCCGGCAGCGCGTCCGAGGTCAACCTCCGCGCGGGCGACATCGCCAACTTCGGCTTCGCGCGCGCTGCCGACAAGCCGGTGGTGGTCGTCGCCGACATCCAGCGCGGCGGCGTGATCGCTGCCCTGGTCGGAACCTTCGCCGTCATCGACCCCGCCGATGCCGCGCTGATCGTCGCCACGCTGGTCAACAAGTTCCAGGGCGACCCGCAATTGTTTGACGCAGGCAAGCAATTCATTGCCGAGCGCACCAATGTGCCATGCCTTGGACCCGTGCCGTTCTTTGCCGGCGCGTCCAGGTTGCCGGCCGAGGACATCCTCGCCCTCGACCAGTTGCCGCGCGGCGAGGGCGGCTTCCGCATCGTCGTACCGCGCCTGCCGCGCCTCTCCAATTTTGACGACCTCGACCCGCTTCGCCTCGAGCCTGGCGTATCCATCGAGATCGTCGAGCCCGGCCGTCCATTGCCGCGCGGCGACCTGATCGTCCTGCCCGGCTCGAAGGCCACGCGCGCCGACCTCGCCGCCCTGCGCGCGGAAGGGTGGGACATCGACATCCTCGCGCAGCACCGGCAGGGGACGCGCGTGCTCGGCATCTGCGGCGGCTACCAGATGCTGGGCAGGACGGTGTCCGATCCGGACGGCATCGAAGGCGAAGCCGGATTCTCGGCCGGGCTCGGACTGCTCGATGTGTCCACCACGCTCGGCCCCACCAAGGAACTGCGCGTCGAGGCCGCCACCCATGTCGGGTCGGGCACGCCGATCAGCGGCTACCACATGCATATGGGCGTCACCTCCGGTCCCGGGCTCGACCGGCCCTTCGCGCGTATCGGCAATGCCTCGGATGGCGCCGTGAGTGCGGACGGCCTGGTGATGGGCACCTATCTGCACGGCCTGTTTGCCGCGGATGGGTTCCGACGCAGCTTCCTTGGCGCCGCGGCCCAGGGCTCGACCCTTGCCTATGAGCAGATGGTCGACGAGACGCTCGACGCGCTGGCGGTTCATCTCGAGCGTCACCTCGACCTCGATGCGTTGCTGGAGTTGGCGCGGTGATCGGCTCGATCGCCTCCCTCCCCCTTGAGGGGAGGGACCGAGGGAGGGGGTGGCCCGGTGAGCGCCGTTGGCCCCCCACCCCCAATCCCTCCCGTCAAGGGGGAGGGGAGCCATGATGCACGCCCTCGTCGCTCCCCTCGCCCTGCTCATCGAGCGCCTTGTCGGCTATCCGGATTGGCTGGTGAAGCGCATCGGCCATCCCGTCATGTGGATGGGCGGGTTGATCGCCGTGCTCGACAGGCGGCTCAACGACCGCACGCGGGGCAGGGGGGTGCTGGCCCTGGTGATCCTGCTCGGGGTGACCGCGGCGATCACCGTTCCGCTCACGGCGCTGCTGCGCCCGCTGCCCTTCGGGTTTCTCATGGAAGCGCTGCTGGCCTCGACCCTGCTGGCGCAGAAATCGCTGAATGACGCCGTGGCCTTCGTGGCTGCAGCCCTGCGCCGCTCGCTTCCCGAAGGCCGTGCCGCCGTCAGCCACATCGTCGGCCGTGATCCCGAAGCCCTCGACGAGCCCGGCGTCGCCCGTGCCGCGATCGAAAGCCTCGCCGAGTCCACCTCCGACGCCGTCGTCGCCCCGCTGTTCTGGCTGCTGCTGTTCGGCCTGCCCGGCATCGCGCTCTACAAGGCCGTCAACACCGCCGACTCGATGATCGGCCACAAGACCGCGCGTCACCTGCAGTTCGGCTGGGCCAGCGCCCGCTTCGACGACCTGCTGAACCTCGTTCCGGCCCGACTGAGCGCCCTGCTCATCGCCGGGGCGGCGTTCTTCGTGCCGGAGGCCAATTCCGAAGCCGCCTGGTCGACGGCGCTGCGCGATGCAAAGAAGCACGAAAGCCCCAATGCCGGCTGGCCCGAAGCGGCCATGGCCGGCGCCCTCGGTTTCGCGCTCGGCGGCCCGCGCAGCTACGACGGCGCGCTGGTCGACCTGCCGCGCTTCGGCGAGGGCAGGGCGGACCTCGGGCCGGGGGATATCCAGCGCGCGCTGCAACTCTATCGGTCGGGCCTGAACGTGCTGCTGGTGGTCACGATGGTGCTTGCTGCCCTGGTGTGGCGGCTGGGCTGACCTTCCCCTCACCCGCCTTCGCTTCGCTCAGGCACCCTCTCCCTCAAGGGGAGAGGGAATAGCTGCGGCACCATCTTGCCCCCGGGATACCCCTCTCCCCTTGAGGGAGAGGGGTGGCGCGAAGCGCCGGGGTGAGGGGCAGGCCCTGCCATCTTCAGGCCTCGTGCACCCGCCGCGCCACCCCTGGCTCCGGCGCCACCCCCTTCAGCACCATCGGCAGCCCGGCCACCACGAAATAGGCATCGTCGCAGATTTCCGCGACGCGCTGGTGCGCCGCGCCGGCGAGATCGCGGAACATCCTGGCCATCGCATTGTCCGGCACGATGCCCAGCCCGACCTCGTTGGAGACGAGGATCACCCGGCTCGTCGTCGTCGCCACCAGGGTCGTCACCAGTTCGTCGACCGCGGCGGCGACGTTCTCCTCGGCCATGATCAGGTTGGTGATCCACAGCGTCAGGCAGTCGACGAGAATGGCGTCATGGTGCCTCGCCGCTTCGGCGATCGCCCGGCTGAGCCGCAGCGGCTCCTCGATCGTCTCGAACTGCGGGCCGCGCTGTTCGCGGTGGGCCCGCACGCGCTCGCGCATCTCCGCGTCGAGCGCCTGCGCCGTCGCGAGATAGGCCGGCCGCAGCCCGGCCCGCATCGCCAGCCGTTCGGCGAATCCAGTCTTGCCCGATCGCGCCCCCCCCAGCACCAGCATATGTCCCATCAGCCGCCTCCCGCCATCGCCGCATCGCGTCAAACGCGCGAGGGCCCGTTTCGCGCCCTGCGCCGACATTGTCCGCCTGCGTGCCATGCAGCAAGCGGACTTTCCCGACGCAACGGCGCGCTTATTCTACTTTCGTCTGAAGCCCTTTGGCATTATGGTCCGCGCCGGACTCGGCGGGGCCCGGGTTCGCAAGCCACGAGCGATATCGGCAGGGGGCGCGGACCTCTTCGGCCCGATTTCGCGACAACAAGACAAGCTGGAGAGCGCGCTCGGTGCCTAGGTATTATCTCGGGGTGGACGGTGGTGGCACCAACTGCCGCATTCGCCTTGCCGACGAGAATCTCGTGACCCTGGCCGACGCGGCCGGCGGACGGTCCAACCTGCAGATCGAGGCGGGCGAGCCGGCCTACCGCTCCATCATGGAGGGGACCAGGGAAGCATTCGCGAAAGCCGGCATCGATCATGCCGAAACCGCCAATACCTATGCCTGCTTCGGCATGGCCGGCGGCCGTTTGCCCTCGGCCCGCGAGGCTTTCGCCAACCGTCCCTGGCCGTTCGCCGGGGTGCAGGTCTATGACGACATCGACATCGCCCGCGCCGGCGCCCATGGTGGCGAGGATGGCGCGGTGATCATCGTCGGCACCGGCTCGGCCGCCCTCGCCATGGTCAATGGCCAGCGCCACCAGTGCGGCGGCTGGGGCTTCCAGATCGGCGACCAGATGTCCGGCGCCATCCTGGGTCGCGAACTCGTGCGCTACGCCGTCGAGGCCGCCGACGGACTCGTCGAGGGTTCCCCGCTCACCGAAGCGGTCATCGCCCGCCTCGGCGGCACCATCGATGCGGTGATGGACTGGTCGTTCCCGCAGGACCCGCGCGGCCCCATGCCGGCCGGCAACGGCGCCCCCTCGACCCTGCTCGGGCGCGCCCCGGCCGAGTTCGGCGCGCTCGTCCCGCTGTTCTTCGACTACTACGAGAAGGGCGATCCGGTCGCCCTCAGGCTCATGGCCATCGAGCTTGGCTACATCGACAACTACGTGCGCTGGTTCAAGGCGCGCGGCGTCACCCGCATGGCCGCCGTGGGCGGCTTCGGCACCCGCCTTTATCCGCTCATGATGGAGCGGTATGGCGATTTCATCGTCCGGCCCGTATCCGAGCCGCTGCACGGCGCGGTCATCCTCGCCAAACAGAATTTCGCCTGAGCACGAGCCCATGACGTACCACGACAGGAGCCTGAGTAGCGTGTCCAGCCGCATCATACCGGTCCAGCCCTTCGACTACGTGGTGTTCGGCGCAACCGGCGACCTGACCAAGCGCAAGCTCATCCCGGCCCTCTACCATCGCTTCAAGGACGGCCAGTTCGACGATGCGAGCCGCATCATCGGCGTGTCGCGCACCAAGCTCACCGATGCCGAGTTCCAGAAGCTGGCGCGCGAGTCGATCGAGGCCTTCGTCGAGAAGTCCTACCTCGACAAGAAGACCATCGACCGCTTCGTCTCGATCTTCTCCTACGTGCCCAACGACGTCAGCGACGAGGCGCACTGGGGCGACCTGGGCAAGAACCTGCGCGACGATCCCACGATCGTGCGGGCCTTCTACCTCGCCATCGCGCCCGACCTGTTCGGGCCGACCTGCGAGTACATCAAGAAGAAGGGCTACTATCGCCGCGACGCGCGGGTCGTGATCGAGAAGCCGCTGGGGCACGATCTCGCGTCCTCCATCGCCATCAACGACGAGGTGAGCCGGATCTTCAAGGAAGATCAGGTTTACCGCATCGATCACTACCTGGGTAAGGAGACGGTCCAGAACCTGCTGGCGCTGCGCTTCGCCAACATCCTGTTCGAGCCGATCTGGAACTCCGCCCATATCGACCATGTGCAGATCACCGTGGCCGAGTCGGTCGGCGCCGGCACGCGCGGCTATTACGACGAGTCCGGCGCGCTGCGCGACATGGTGCAGAACCACATCATCCAGCTGCTCTGCCTCGTGGCCATGGAGCCCCCGGCCTCCGACGACGCCAATGCGCTGCGCGACGAAAAGCTCAAGGTGCTGCGCTCGTTGAAGCCCGTCGCCAACGGCGATGTCAGCCGCCTCACCGTACGCGGCCAGTATCGTGCCGGCAGCGTCGAGGGCGTGCAGGTCGCCTCCTACCAGGACGAGCTGCCCGAGGACAAGAAGGGCTCACGGACCGAGACCTTCGTCGCCATCAAGGCCGAGATCGAGAACTGGCGCTGGGCCGGCGTGCCCTTCTACATCCGCACCGGCAAGCGCCTGGTATCGCGCGCCTCCGAGGTGGTGATCCAGTTCCGCAACATCCCGCACTCGATGTTCGACCACGCCGAGGGCGCGCCGCGCCCCAACCGGCTGGTCATCCGCATCCAGCCCGACGAGGGCGTCAAGCTGTTCCTGATGATCAAGGATCCCGGCCCGGGCGGCATGCGCCTGCGCGAGCAGCCGCTCAACCTGAGCTTTGCCGAGGCGTTCCAGGAGCGCACGCCCGAGGCCTACGAGCGCCTGCTGCTCGACGTGGTGCGCGGCTCCCAGACCCTGTTCATGCGCCGCGACGAGCTCGAGGCGGCCTGGCAGTGGATCGATCCCATCCGCAACTCCTGGGACGCCGCCACCGACTCGCCGCAGACCTATACCGCCGGCACCTGGGGGCCCACCGGCGCCATTGCGCTGATCGAGCGCGACGGCCGCACCTGGCACGAGGACGATCATTGAGCGCAACCCGGCGCAATTTCGGCACCAAGGAAGATCTCGCCCTAGCCCTGGCCGAGGCCATTGTCGGACACCTGAACGACGGCATCGAGGCGCGCGGGCAGGCGGTGCTTGCCGTCTCCGGCGGCTCGACCCCGGCGCGCTTCTTCCAGGTGCTCGGTCGCAGCCGCCAGCTCGACTGGTCGCGCGTCACCGTCACCCTCGTCGACGAGCGCTGGGTGCCCGAGACCTCGTCGCGGTCCAATGCCGGCCTCGTCAACGAGAAGCTGCTGCAGGGCCCGGCCGCGACCGCCCATTTCGTGCCGCTGTGGTCGGGCGGGGACGAACCGACCGAGGCCGCCATCGCGCGCACCAACATGGCCATCAACGCCCTGCCGACGCCGTTCGACGCGGTGATCCTGGGCATGGGCAATGACGGCCATACGGCGTCGTTCTTTCCGGGCGGTGATAGTCTTGCCGCGGCACTGACCGGCGAGGGGCCGGCCATTGCCATCCGGGCCCCGGGGGCAGGGGAGCCCCGGGTGACGCTGGTCCTCAGGCGTCTGCTCGACGCCGCGGGGCTCTATCTGCATATCGAGGGGGAGGAGAAGCTGGCGACGCTGGAGCGCGCTTCGGAAGACGGTCCCGTAGAGGACATGCCGATCCGCGCCGTGCTCAGGCAGACCCAGACACCGTTGAATATCTTCTGGAGCCCGTGAGCGACGTCCTGATGGTTGAAGCAGATCGGCACCGCGGCCAGTGAGTGTCATCCCTGCGATAGCGGGGACCCATCTCTCCGCTGGCGCCGGCCGTGCCTTGGATCCCTGCTTTCGCAGGGATGACAGCTGGAATCTGCACCCATCCGAACAGCCCCGCAGGCTCCGTCCAGACCCCAAGGAGCATGCAATGTCCGTCGTCAAGATCGTCCAGGAAGTCACCGACCGCATCGCGGCCCGGAGTGCCGGTTCGCGCCGCGAGTATCTCGACCGCATCGAGGGCGCCCGGGTCCAGGGCGTGCATCGCGCCGCGCTCGCCTGCGGCAACCTTGCGCACGGCTTCGCTGCCTGCTCCCCGGCCGACAAGGCCAAGCTCGCCGGCTCCAAAGCGCTGAATCTCGGCATCGTCACGTCCTACAACGACATGCTGAGCGCCCATCAGCCCTACGAGACCTATCCCGCGATCATCAAGGATGCGGCACGCGCGATCGGCGCCACGGCCCAGGTCGCGGGCGGCGTGCCCGCCATGTGCGATGGCGTGACCCAGGGCCAGCCGGGCATGGACCTGTCGCTGTTCAGCCGCGACGTCATCGCCATGGCGACGGCGATCGCGCTCAGCCACAACATGTTCGACGCCGCTGTCTATCTGGGCATCTGCGACAAGATCGTCCCCGGCCTGATGATCGGCGCCCTGACCTTCGGGCACCTGCCGGCCGTGTTCGTCCCCGCCGGCCCGATGCCCACCGGCATCTCCAATGACGAGAAGGCCAAGGTCCGCCAGCTCTATGCCGAGGGCAAGGTCGGTCGCGCCGAACTGCTCGAGAGCGAGGCCAAGTCCTACCACTCGCCCGGCACCTGCACCTTCTACGGCACCGCCAATTCCAACCAGATGCTCATGGAGATCATGGGCCTGCACCTGCCCGGCGCGAGCTTCGTCAACCCCAACACGCCGCTGCGCGACGCCCTGACCCGCGAGGCCACGAGGCGCGCCCTGTCGCTCACCGCCGAGGGCAACGACTACACCCCCATCGGCCACGTCGTCGACGAGAAGGCCATCGTCAACGGCATGGTCGGCCTGCTGGCGACCGGTGGGTCCACCAACCACACCATGCACCTCGTCGCCATTGCCGCCGCCGCCGGGCTCAAGGTCACCTGGGAGGACATGTCGGACCTGTCGGGCGCCGTGCCGCTGCTCGCCCGCGTCTATCCCAACGGCATCGCCGACGTGAACCACTTCCACGCCGCCGGCGGCATGGGCTTTTTGATCCGCGAGCTGCTCGCGGCGGGGTACCTGCACGAGGACGTCAGGACCGTCTGGGGCACGGGCCTGTCTGGCTATACCGTCGAGGCGAGGCTCATCGAGGACAAGCTCGGCTTCGAGCCCTCGCCGGCCGTCTCGGGCAATCCCAAGGTCCTCGCCCCGGTCAAGGATGCCTTCTCCGCCAACGGCGGCCTCAAGGTGCTGTCGGGCAACCTGGGCAAGTCGGTGATCAAGGTCTCGGCGGTGAAGCCCGAGAACCGCGTCGTCGAGGCCAGGGCCCGCGTCTTCCACACCCAGGATGGCCTGCAGGCTGCCTTCAAGGCCGGCGAGCTGAATGGCGACGTCATCGCCGTCGTCCGCTTCCAGGGCCCCAAGTCCGTCGGCATGCCCGAGTTGCACAAGCTCACCCCGCAGCTCGGCATCCTGCAGGATCGTGGCTTCAAGGTCGCGCTCGTCACCGACGGCCGCATGTCCGGCGCCTCCGGCAAGATCCCGGCCGCCATCCACATGACGCCCGAAGCCAGCGACGGCGGTGCCATCGCCAAGATCCGCGACGGCGACCTGATCCGGCTCGATGCCAACGAGGGCACGCTCACCTTCATCGGCGACGAGAAGGAGTTCTTCTCCCGCACCCCCGCCACCGAGGACCTGCGCCGCGAGCACTTCGGCATGGGCCGCGAGCTGTTCGCGGGATTCCGCGCGCTGGTCGGCACGGCAGACCGCGGCGCGAGCGTGTTCGGCTGATCGGCCGGGGTTGCGGGCCCCTGGTCCGCTCGCGCGCCGCCTGCTCGCCCATGCGGCAAGCCTCGCGCGATTCCGCCCCTCGCGAAAGCCGCTTTGCGCCTGCGCCAACTCGCGCTACCGCTTGATCGGCTGCGACTCGGGGAGGAACAAGCGATGCGCAACACTCGGGGGCTCGGCGCTGCGGCGCTTCTCGTCGTCCTCGCGGCCTGCTCGTCCATCCCCATGGGCACGGCCGGCAAGTTGCGCAGCCTCGACTACCTCAACGACGACGTTGCCAGCCTGCTCCTGGCCTTCGACCTGCCGCCCGCGCTCGAGCCCATCCCCGGCGCGTCGACCGTGAGCTTCGACCTGGTAACCCCCTCGAGCGGCGAACGGCACGTCAAGGCGACCCTGGTCGTCGCCGATGCCGATGAACTCGCCGGCACGCTGCCGCCCCCGTCGGGCGATCGCAACTACTACCTGTTCGGGTTCTCCGAGACCGACAAGGCCGCGATCCGCGCCGCCCAGGCCTGGGCCCGGACCCTGCCGCCGGGCGCCAATTCGATGTCGGTCTCGCTCAGTCCCAGCCTGTGCCGCACCGAGCCGATCGAGCCGGCCAAGACCACCGTCTCCGCCCTCATCGCACTCCCGGGCGCGCCCGGCCTGTCACCCCTGCTCAGCAACATGCCGCTGTCGACGGTCCTCGCAGCGGCGCCGAACAAGGACATCCCGCCCTGCGCCGGGCATTCGGGCTGAGCCGGCTCAGCCCAGCACGCCGGTGAAATCCAGCGCCAGCGTCGCCGCGCCGCCGAGCAGGACCAGCAGCCCCACCACCCTCGCCCGCGACTGGCTGGTCCCCGGCAGGCCGGCCGCGGCGCGCCAGTACAGCCAGGCGCCGACGACGACCAGCAGCGCCTCGATCGCCGCGGCGATCCACGGCCATTGCCACAGCCCCAGGCCCAGCCGGGGCAGGTTGCCCCAGTCGCCCGGCAGGATCGGCATGTCCATCCGGTGCACGATCAGGTCGAGCACCCAGTGCGAGAATACCACGAGCGCCAGCACCACGCCGGCGCGCCGGGTCCACAGCATCGCCCCGGCCCAGCCGAACAGCGCCGACAGCAGAACGGCGCCGACCAGCGAGTGGGTGTAATCGGCATGGATGACGAGGTGGCCGTAGCCGGGGGCCATACCCTCCGCCGGGGCGGCAGTTTCTATGCCGGAGAGGAACAGCGGCACGAACAGCACGTCGAGGAACACCGTGGCCAGCATCAGCGCCCACAGCGGCACCGCGCTCTCCCGCGCCTTCACCGAGGCGGCAAATCCGAAGTGCCCGGCGATCATTTCCGGCGCTCCCCGGACCAGCCGACCCGTCGGTCGAGCAGGCCGACCACCAGCACGAAGAACAGCGTTGCGAGGATAAAGACCATTGTTGCGCCCCACGACGCGGCCGCCGCGCACCGTCCGCCGCTTGCCCGTCGCCGCCAAGTTTCCGTATCGGCCGGTGAAACGCAAGCCCCGCCACGCCACCGGGCCGCTGCGAGATGTAGCTCCGCCTAGAACCCGCCGCCGGTCTTGAAGCCGCCGCCGGTGCGGTTGCCGCTCGAGCCGGTGCGCGGCCGCGAGAAGCCGCCGCCTCCGGATGAGCCGCCGCCGCCGAAGCCGCCGCCGCCGGTGGGCAGCCGTCCCCAGCCGCCGCCGAAGCCGCCACCGCTGCCGGTGCGCCTCCCGCCCCCCGACGTGCCGCCGCCGAAGCTCGAATCGGGCCAGCTGAAGCCGCCCGAATTGCCGCCCCACGGGCTGTTTTGCGGCTGCTGCGCCTTGGCGCCGCCGCCCTGCCAGTTCTGGCTGCGCCGCCACTGACCCCAGTAGTCGGCGGCCGAGATGCCGCCGCGCAGGAAGTCGTTGAGCAGGTCGCCCACCAGCTTGTCCTCGCCGAAGCTCGAGCGCGGGTTGTCGAAGCCCTGCTTCTTGAACTCGTACTGGATGTCCTCCAGTTCGCGCCGCCGCGCCGCCAGCGTCTTCAGCCGCGCCTTCTGGTCGCGGCTGTCGGCGTCCTCCTCGAGCGCGCGTTGCCGCGCCTCGTCGATCTGCTTGACGATGGTGTCGTCCTGCGCCGTCTGCGTGGCCCGCGCCTGCCCCAGCAGCGTCTGGATGTCCTCGCGCCCGAGCGCCTCGGCCAGCCCGTTCACCGCCGACGAGAAGGCCGGGTCGCTGCCCTGCGCCAGTTCGCGGTGCTCGCGTGCCCGCTCGTCGCGCTTGTCCTCGGCACCCACCATCTCTTCGTCGATTGCGGCGATGCGGGCCTGCGCCTTCTCCAGCGCCTCGCGCGTCGCCCGGCCGCCGGCCGCGTCGACCGCTGCCTTCTCGAGCCGCTCGACCGCCTCGGCCGCCGCCGCCGCGATCTGCTGCTGCCGGTCGGCATGCTCGCGCAGGCGCAGTGGAATCTCGTTGAGCATGGCGAAGTTCACCCGCGCCTCGGGAAAGCCCACCATGCCGGCAATCAGGCCGTCGAGATACTGGATGAGGTTGTTCTCGCGGTAGTTCCGCGTGCCGTAGCCGCGTTCCCACAGGTACATGAACAGCGGATCGTCGCGGTAGGGCTTGCCCTTTTCCTCGCGATCCTGCTCGGCCTGCCCGGTCTTGCGGATGCTCTCCTCGGCCACCTGCGCCAGCTGCTCGGCGGCGCGGCGTTTCTCGGCATATTCGGGGTCCTTGACCGCCTCGACCGCGACCTTGTCGGCCAGCGCCTTCAGCTCGGCCTGCGCATTGCCGGCGGCCTCCAGCTGCTCGGCCCGTTCCTTGGCCAGCGCCGCGATCTGCCGGTCGAGTTCCTTGAGCTCGCCCTCGGCCGAACCCAGCTCGGCCCCGTGCTTGCTCAGCATGTCGCGGGCCCGCGTCTCGGCCTGGCTCAGCCGTCCGCTCAGCTCGGCCTGCGTCGCCGGGTCGAGCCGGACCTCGGCGAGCTGCCGCAGCAGTTCGCTCTCGGTCTCCTTGAACTTGGTGACCAGTTCGGCCGAATGCGCCAGGCGCCTGGCGATCTCGTCCTCCTCGCGGCGGATGTCGCGCAGCGCTTCGTCCAGCGATCGCAGGGCCTCGGGACCGGACAGGCTCATGACGTCACCATCGCGTCACCGCCCCGCCCAGCACCGGCATCACGTAGTCGACGTCGAGGAAGCCGTATTCCTTGAGGCCGAGCACGTTGCGCTGCAGGATGCCGTCGTCCCTCTTGTCGGCTTCCACCGACCGATAGGTGCTCTCGGGCACGCGCACGCCCCAGATGGCGACGTTCTCCACCTTGCCGTTCTCTTCCTCGTTGGCGATGGGCAGGGTCAGCGGCTTGCCGTCGCTGCCGATCGCCTCCACCACCAGGTAGTAGTTGGTTGCCGCCGTGTTGACCTCGGGGAAGGTCCAGAAGCCGGTCTTCTGGTCGGCCCGGTTGACGATCCGCAACTGGTACTCCTGCCGCAGCGTGTCGCGCAGCGCCGTCAGCTGGGCGATCGCCTGCTCGGCGCCCGCCCGGTTGCCTTCCGCGGCGGCCGATTTGCCGCGCTCGCGCAGGGTCGCGGCCTCGCTCGCCGCCTGCTGCACCTTGGTCTCCTCGAAGATCGTCTGGTACAGCGCGTCCATCTGCGCCGGCAGCTTCTCGCTGAGTTCGATGCGCGCGCCTTCCGCCTGCGCCGCCTGGAACGGCTTGTAGGCGAGAAAGTAGCCGCCCAGCCCGATCACCAGCACCAGCGCGAGGGCGATGGCCGCCGGGCCCCATTTCCTGCGGCTGACATAGAGCCGCGCCAGGCTGACCCCGAGGCTCGGCTTGGGCGGCGTGTACACGAACCGGCTTTCGTCGAGCGCCTTCACGCCCGCCATCAGCACGTCATCGGTCACCTCGATGCCCTGCTGGTGGTAGATCTCGCGCAGCTTGTCGATCAGCTGCTTCTCGCGTGCCTCGCCGGCCAGTTCGCGCTCGACCAGGTCCTGCCGGTGACGGAGCGTGTCGACCACGTCCATCGCCAGCATTACCTCGTCGAGCGGGGCCTTCTCGGTCGCCGTCGTCGTGCTCATGTTCGAGTCAGTCTGCGCTCCGCCTCGGGGCTCAAGCCTTGTTCTCAAGCAGCAATGCGTTGCCCTCGGCGGCCAGTTGCGCCAGCCGGCGCTTGCCGTCTTCCACCGCGTCCCGGATCTCCGCCGAGTTCCGGGTCGCCTGCTCGCGCATGTCGTTGATGATCACGCGCGACTTCTCCTGGAATGTCACCACCGAGTCGACCAGCTTCTTGACCGCGTCGGCGCGGATCGTCGGCCCGTAGCCGGCCTTGATCGCCGCCTCGCCCACCCGGTCGCCGATCTCGCTCAGCGTCTCGAGGCTCTTGGACATGCCTTCCTTCATGGCGTTCAGCGTCTCGGTCGACTCGTGCAGGCCGAACAGGCCGGTGAACGAGGCCGAGAGCGCGGTGAACACCGTCTCGTTGGTGGAAAAGAAGCTGATCGCCTGCTGGTACACGCGCTCCTTGGCCTGCGTGGTCTGCATCAGCCGCGCCATCACCACTTCCGATGTGGAATAGCTGATCGTCAGGTTGTCGCTCAGGTCCTTGGCGATCTGGTAGCGGCGCTCCTCGTTCTGCAGCGCGCGCAGCTTCTCGTCGCGGTCCATCTCGAGCTTGGCGCGGTCGGCCGGCGTGCCGTCCTTGAACGCGGCGAGCGCGTCGGACGCTGCCGTCAGCGTCGCCTTCTTCTCGTCGAGCTTCCTGGTGGCGACATCGAGCAGTTCGAGCGCCATCACCTCGGCCTGCTTCAGCGCGCCGCGGAAATCGCGATAGGCCTCGAGGATGGTGTGCTCGCGGTCGACCTGGTTCTTGGTCTCCTTGCTGACGTCGAGATAGGTGTTGCGGATCTTGTCGAAGCGCGTGGCGATGTCGCCGCGGCTCACCTTCATCCACACGTTGGAGACGCGTTCCATCAGGTCGAGCTTGCCGTCGTCGAGCTGGTCCACCAGCCCCTTGGCGTCGTCGCGAATGGAATTGAAGGCGTTGGTGATGTCGTTGTAGCGCTCGCCGATGTTCATCGCCGCCACCTGGCTGCGCACCACCTCGTTGAAGGCGCTGGCCTGGGTCAGCGTGCGTCCGATCAGGATCACCTTGTTCTCGTCGAGGTCGGTGATCTCGTTGAGCAGTCCCGTGATCGGCTGCTCGCCGGCCTGCTCGGGCCAGATGCCGAGCTGCTTGATCGCCCCCATCGCCCGGTCGAGATACTGCAGGGGCTTATCCATCACTTCAGTGGCCATTGGACGCTGTTCCCTCTGTTGGTCACCTTGGAGTGGCATGATTCCCGTTACCGGGGTTCGACGCCACGCTTGCTTGCGCCCGGGGCGCCTATTTTGCGGCATATGGTGCTAAAAAGCCTCACGAAAAGGGCCCGGTTCGAACTTTGCCGGCACCGTTGCATCCGCGCCGCGGTTGCCCGCGCGTCGCCCGCGCACTAGCTATGCCCGGCATCGGGCAACGGAGAGGACACCTCATGCAGTTTGGTGGCAGCTATCTGGTCGCGGCGCCGCGCCCGCAGGTCTGGCAGGCGCTCAACGACACCCAGGTCCTCCGGGCCACCATCCCCGGCTGCCGCAGCATCGACTGGACCGGCGCGACCACGCTCGAATTGGAGATCCAGGTCAATCTCGGCCTCATGCAGCCGGTCTTCGCCGGCGAGCTCGAACTGCGCGACGTGGTTGCGGCCGAGCGCTACACCCTCGTGGGCCGGGGCCGGGGTGGCCTGCTCGGCAAGGCCGAGGCCGCCGCCGACATTGTCCTCTCCGACGCGGGCCACCAGACCCGCCTGGTCTTTACCGCCAATGGCGGCGCCGACGGCGGCATCATGAAGCTGGGCAAGTCGCTCATCGGCAACTCCGCCCAGAAGGTGATCGACGGCTTTTTCGAGCGCTTCGGCGAAGCCATGGGCGTCGAGGTCTCGCCGATCACCTGATTGTATCGTTTGACGATACATCTGCCTTGACACTCACCGTGTATCGTTCATAGATGCGATTGCGCCAGGGCGGCTCATGATCCGATCGTTCAGAGACAGGAAGGTCGAATCGATTGCCGCCGGAAAGACGCCCAAGGGCTTCCCCGCGGACCTTGCCGCAGCAGCCCGGCGCAAGCTGAAGTGGCTCGATGCTGCGGCGAGTTTGCAGGACCTGCGAAGCCCGCCGGGCAATCGCCTCGAGGCTCTGGTCGGGGATCGCGCGGGGCAGCACAGCATCCGCATCAACGATCAATGGCGCATCTGCTTCCGTTGGTCGGAAAGCGGGGCCGAGGACGTCGAAATTGTCGACTACCACTGAGACGGAGACACCGATGGTGAAGTTCGATCCACCAATTCACCCCGGCGAGATACTGCGCGAAGAGTTCCTCGTCCCGCTGGAGCTGTCGGCAGGCGCCCTGGCCCGGGCCATCGGAGTCCCCCGGACCCGGATTGAGCGCATCGTCAAGCAGCAGATGGGCATCAGCACGGACACGGCCCTGCGCCTTGCCAGGTATTTCGACACAACGCCGAACGTCTGGCTCAATCTGCAGATCGACTACGATCTTGCGATCGAAACGGAGATGCTGAAGGGGGCTTTGGCGGCGATTGCCGTCCGCGGCCATAGCAACGACAACGCTTCGTCGCCGCCTCGTCACGCCCGCGCGTAAACCTTACTCAGCACGATTTTTGCCCACTTGGTCAAAAATTGTATGCGTCCCTCTTGCCGAATGCGGTTTTGCGCGATTGTATTCCCGCCAACGCGCCGGACGTCAGGGCGGCATTTGCCGTTGCCGGTGCGGAACAGGGAGACCAATCCATGAACTTCTTTGCAAAGCACCTCGGTGCTCTCGCTGCCGGCGTCGCGGCCACCGTGCTTGTCGCCGGTGCTGCCCTCGCCGATCCCGCCATCATCTACGACCTCGGCGGCAAGTTCGATAAGTCCTTCAACGAGGCGGCCTACAACGGCGCCGAGGCCTGGAAGAAGGCCACCGGCGGCAACTACATCGACCTCGAGCTGCAGAACGACGCGCAGCGCGAGCAGGCGCTCCGCCGCTTCGCTTCGCAGGGCGCCAACCCGATCGTGATGGCCGGCTTCTCGTGGGGCACGGCGCTCACCACCGTCGCCGCCGAGTTCCCGGACACCCACTTCGTGGTCATCGACGCCGTCGTCGATGCGCCGAACGTGCAGTCGATCATCTTCGACGAGCACACCGGCTCGTACCTCGTCGGCGTGATCGCGGCGCTCAAGTCGGCTACCGGCACCGTCGGCTTCGTGGGCGGCATGGACGTGCCGATCATCCACAAGTTCTACTGCGGCTACGCCCAGGGCGCCAAGGCCGCCAACCCGAACGTCAAGATCATCGAGAACTACACCGGCACCACCCCGGCCGCCTGGAACGACCCGGTCACCGCCGGTGAGCTGACCAAGGCGCAGTTCGACGCTGGCGCCGACGTGGTCTTCGCCGCCGCCGGCGGCTCGGGCCTGGGCGTGCTGCAGGCCGCCGCCGACGCCGGCAAGTTCGGCATCGGCGTCGACTCCAACCAGAACTACCTGCACCCCGGTTCGGTGCTGACCTCGATGATGAAGCGCGTCGACGTCGCCGTTGAGAACTCGCTGACCGACTCCAACTTCAAGGCCGGCCTCACCGTGCTCGGCCTGAAGGAAAACGGCGTCGGCTATGCCCTCGACGACAACAACAAGGCGCTGATCACTGACGACATCAAGGCCAAGGTCGACGACTTCTCGGCCAAGATCCAGTCCGGCGAGATCAAGGTGCACGACTACACCACCGACAACACCTGCCCGGCCTGAGTCAGACAGTGACCACCGACACCCCCATGGGTGATCCCAATGCGCAGCGGCCCTCCGGGGCCGCTGCAACCGATTTGGCCATCGAACTGATCGGGATCAACAAGCGTTTCGGCGCGGTGCATGCCAACCGCGACATCGACCTCAAGATCCGGCGCGGCACGGTGCATGGCATCGTCGGCGAAAACGGCGCCGGCAAGTCGACGCTGATGTCGATCCTCTATGGCTTCTACACCGCCGACTCGGGCGAGATCCGTGTCAACGGCACGCCGCACGCCATCACCGATTCCCGCCATGCCCTCGCCCTCGGCATCGGCATGGTCCACCAGCACTTCATGCTGGTCGACAATTTCTCCATCCTCGAGAACGTCGTGCTCGGCGCCGAGGACAGCGCCATGCTCGGCCCCAGCCTCGCGCGGGCCCGCGGCGAACTCACCCGCCTCGCCAAGGAATACCGGCTCGACGTCGATCCCGATGCGATCATCGAGGATGTCTCGGTCGGCACCCAGCAGCGCGTGGAAATCCTCAAGGCCCTGTATCGCGGCGCCGACGTGCTCATCCTCGACGAGCCGACGGGCGTGCTGACTCCGGCCGAGGCCGATGACCTGTTCCGCGTGCTCGAGACGCTGCGCGAGCAGGGCAAGACCATCATCCTGATCACCCACAAGCTGCGCGAGATCATGGCCATCACCGACTATGTGTCGGTCATGCGCCAGGGCGCGATGGTGGATACGCTCAAGACCTCCGAGACCAATCCCGAAGAGCTCGCCGAACTCATGGTCGGCCGGCGCGTCCTGCTGCGCGTCGACAAGACCCCGGCCCGGCCGGGCGAGACCTTCCTTGCGGTGGAGAACCTCGTGGTCAAGGACGATCTCGGCGTCACCCGCGTCAAGGACGTGAGCTTCACGGTGCGGGCCGGCGAGATCGTCGGCATCGCCGGCGTTGCCGGCAACGGGCAGTCGGAACTGCTCGAATCCGTCTCCGGCATGCGCGACCAGCAGAGCGGTACCGTCCGCCTCAAGGGCACGCCGCTGTCGCTCGAGGGCGACGACGGCGCCCACCGTGCGCGCAAGGCCGGCCTCGCCCACGTGCCCGAGGATCGCCAGCGCATGGGCCTCGTGGTCGCCTTCGAGGAATGGGAAAACGCCATGCTCGGCTATGAGGACGACCGGGCCTACGGCAAGGGCGTCCTGCTCGACATCCCGGCTGCCCGGGCCAGGGCCCGCGAGCGCATCCAGCAGTTCGACATCCGGCCCGACAACGAGCGCCTGAAGACCGCCAACTTCTCCGGCGGCAACCAGCAGAAGATCGTGCTGGCGCGCGAGATGTCGTCCAATCCCGACGTGCTGATCGTCGGCCAGCCGACCCGCGGCGTCGATATCGGAGCCATCGAGTTCATCCACAACCAGATCATCAAGATGCGCGACGCCGGCAAGGCGATCCTGCTCGTTTCGGTCGAGCTCGACGAGATCCGCTCGCTCGCCGACCGCATCCTCGTGATGTTCGACGGCCACATCGTCGGCGAAGCCGATCCGGCCACGGCAACCGAGCGCGAACTGGGCCTGATGATGGCCGGCGTCAGCGGCAAGGCCGACGCTCCGGCAGCTGAAGGAACCGCTACATGAGCAGCGCCATCCTCAAGCCGCTCCCGACCTGGGCCGACGTGGTCCTGCTGCCGCTGGCCAACCTGGTGCTGGCCTTCGTCGTCTCCGGCCTCGTCGTGCTCGCCATCGGGCATGACCCGCTGGCCGCGCTCAACGCCATCGTCACCGGTGCCTTCGGCAACGGCTACAACATCGGCTACACGCTCTATTATTCCACCAACTTCATCTTCACCGGCCTCGCCGTGGCGCTCGCCGCGCATGCCGGTCTGTTCAACATCGGCGGCAACGGCCAGGCCTATATCGCCGGCCTCGGCGTCATCCTGGTGGTGCTGCCGCTGCAGTTCCTGCCCTGGTGGATCACCTTCCCGCTTGCCATCATCGCCGGCGGCGCCGTCGGCGGCTTCTGGGCCTTCGTCCCGGGCTGGCTGCAGGCCAAGCGCGGTTCGCACGTGGTCATCACCACCATCATGTTCAACTTCATCGCCTCGGCGATCATGGTCTACATGGTGGTCAACGTCCTGAAGCCGCCGGGCATCCTCGCGCCGGAATCGGCGATGATCGTCGCCGAGGGCCGCATGCCCAAGCTCGGCGCCTTCATCCCGTGGTTCAAGAACACCGACGTAAACTTCACCCTGCTCCTGGCGCTCGCCTGCCTCGTCGGCGTCTACATCCTGATCTGGCACACCCGCTTCGGCTTCCAGATGCGTGCCCTCGGCCACAACCCGAATGCCTCGACCTATGCCGGCATCTCCAACTCGCGCACCATCATGATCGTCATGACCCTGTCGGGCGCGCTCGCCGGCATGGTGGCGGTCAACCAGATCGTTGGCGTGCAGTACCGCCTCGTCCTCGACTACGTCTCCGACGCCGGCTTCGTCGGCATCGCCGTGGCGCTGATGGGACGCAACCATCCGATCGGCATACTGCTCGCGGCCCTGCTGTTCGGCGCCCTCTACCAGGGCGGCAACGAGCTGCAATACGTCATCCCGGGGCTGAGCAAGGAAATGGTCGTCGTCATCCAGGCCCTGGTGATCCTGTTCACCGGCGCCATGGAGGGCCTGTTCCGCCCGGGCCTGCAGCGCATCTTCACGACGCTGTCGCCCGGCCAGAAGGCGAACGCCATCGCGGCCAGCCAAGTGAAATCGGAGAGCTGAGATGGATCTCGCCCTCATCCTCTCCACCCTCGACGCGACGTTGCGCCTGTCGACCCCGCTCCTGCTCGCGTGCCTTGCCGGCATGTACTCGGAACGCTCCGGCGTGTTCGACATCGGGCTGGAAGGCAAGATGCTTATGGCGGCGTTCGCGGCCGCCGCTGCCGCCTCGGTGTTCCATTCGGTGTGGATCGGGCTCGCCGCCGGCCTGCTCGTTTCCATCGCCACTGCCGCCCTGCAGGGCGCCGCGGCGATCTCGCTCAAGGGCAACCAGCTGATCGCGGGCACGGCCATCAACATGCTGGCCGCCGGCCTGACCACCTTCCTCGGCATCCAGTGGTTCGCCCAGGGCGGCCGCACCCCGCAACTCCAGGCCGGCGAGCGCTTCACCGACATCACGCTGCCGTTCGCCGAAGAACTGCGCGGCATCCCGGTGCTCGGGCAAATCTACCACGACCTGATCTCGGGCCATAACCTGCTCGTCTACGTCGCCTTCCTCGCCGTGCCGATCACCTGGTTCGTGCTCTTCCGCACCCGCTTCGGCCTGCGCCTGCGCGCCGTCGGCGAAAACCCCAAGGCGGTCGATACCGCCGGCATCTCGGTGATCAAGCTGCGCTACCAGGCCGTGCTGATCACGGGCCTCCTCTGCGGCTTTGCCGGCGCCTTCTTCTCGATCGCGCAGGGCTCGGGCTTCGGCAACAACATGACCGCCGGCAAGGGCTTCATCGCCCTCGCGGCGCTGATCTTCGCCAAGTGGAAGCCGGTGCCCGCCATGTTCACCTGCCTGCTCTTCGGCTTCCTCGACGCCCTGCAGATCCGCCTGCAGAGCGCCAGGATCGGCGGCTTCGAAGTCCCCGTGCAGGCCATCCAGGCGCTGCCCTATGTGCTCACCGTCGTGCTGCTCGCCGGCTTCATCGGCAAGGCCGTCGGCCCCAAGGCCGGCGGCGTGCCGTACACCAAGGAGCGCTGATGGGCACGATGTTCGCGCCTCCCTCCCCCCTGTGGGGAGGGATCGAGGGAGGGGGTGGTCCGGTGATCACCGATGGACCCCCACCCCCCACCCCTCCCCTCATGGGGGAGGGGAGCAAACCGAGCGAGACCTAGCACCATGCCGCATCCCCGCGACCCCGAACTCCTTGCCGCCGCCGAAGCGGTGCGCGCCAGGGCCTATGCGCCCTATTCGAACTTCCACGTCGGCACCGCCATCCTTGCCGATGACGGCAAGATCTATGTCGGCTGCAACGTCGAGAACGCTGCCTATCCGGTCGGCAACTGCGCCGAGCCGTCGGCCATCGCCGCCATGCTGGCCGGTGGCGCGCGCCGCATCAGGCGCGTCTACACCACCGGCCCGGGTTCGACGCCGGTCACGCCCTGCGGCGGCTGCCGCCAGCGCATCCGCGAGTTCGCCGACCAGGACGTCGTCGTCGTCTCGCACGGCATCGACGGCACCCCGCTCGAGCAGACCATCGCGCAACTCCTGCCGCACTCTTTCGGCCCGGAATTTTTGGGTCGATAATACCCGTCAGGAAACGGCCGCACTAAGGGGTTAACCCGAGCGGTCTGGAGGCCATCCATGGAACTTCGCGTCGTCGACCCCGCTGCCGCAAAGCCCGCCAAAGCAAAGTCGGTCGAGGCCGCTGCCTCGCACCGGCGCAATCCCGGCTATCCGCTCGATCTCGACTGGGTCGAGCGCGTGCGCATGAACCGCTCGGCGCTCGAGCGTCGCGCCGCGACGCTCCCCGCCCGCCGCACCGTGAAGAAGGACTGGCAGGCCGCCTGGCTCCTGAAGGCCATCACGCTGATGGACCTGACGACGCTCAATTCCGACGACACGCCCGGCCGCGTCGAGCGCCTCTGCGCCAAGGCTCGCCACCCAGTCCGCCAGGATATCCTCGAAGGCCTCGGCGCCACCGGGCTCGACATCAAGCCGGCCGCCGTCTGCGTCTACCACAGCTTCGTCAAGACCGCGGTGGACGCCCTCAAGGGCACCGGCATCAACGTCGCGGCGGTCTCCACCGCCTTCCCGCACGGCCTCGCTCCGCTCTCGACCCGCCTCGCCGAGATCGAGGCCTCGGTCGCCGACGGCGCCAACGAGATCGATATCGTCATCGAGCGCGGCATGGTGCTGCGCGGCGACTGGCAGGCGCTCTACGACGAAGTGAAGGCCATGCGGAAGGCCTGCGGCGACGCCCACATCAAGACCATCCTCGGCACCGGCGAACTTGCCACCCAGACCAATGTCGCCAAGGCTTCGCTGGTCTGCATGCTGGCCGGCGCCGATTTCATCAAGACCTCGACCGGCAAGGAAAAGGTCAACGCCAACCTCCAGACCTCGCTGTCGATGGTGCGCATGATCCGCTGGTTCCACGAGGAAACCGGCATCGAGATCGGCTACAAGCCGGCCGGCGGCATTTCGACGGCCAAGGTGGCGCTCGACTACATGGCGCTGATGAAGGAAGAACTCGGCGTGCACTGGCTGCAGCCCCACCTGTTCAGGTTCGGCGCCTCGAGCCTGCTCACCGACATCGAACGCCAGCTCGAGCACACGCTCACCGGGCACTACGCGGCGGATTATCGGATGCCGATGGTCTAGCGGCTGCCACCCCTCATCCGGCGCTACGCGCCACCTTCTCCCCGACGGGGAGAAGAACAGAGCGCCGACTGCCGCAGTCGGGTATTCCTCTCCCCGTCGGGGGTGGACCGGCGAAGCCGGGACGGGTGAGGGGCTGAGCCCCGATCCATCGAAGGAGGAACCCATGAACAAAATCGCCGAAATCTTCACCTCCCTCGACTACGGCCCGGCACCCGAGAGCCCGGACCTCGCCCTCGCCTGGCTGGCCGCGCACGAGAACCGCTTCGGCCATTTCATCGACGGCAAGTGGACCAAGCCGGGCAAGACCTTCGCGTCCGAAAACCCCGCGACCGGCAAGAAGCTCGCCGACGTCACCGACGGCACGGCCGAGGATGTCGATGCCGCGGTGAAGGCCGCCCGCGCCGCCTTCCCGAAATGGTCGGCGCTCTCGGGCTACGAGCGCGGCAAGTACCTTTATGCCATCGCTCGCCTCATCCAGAAGCACTCCCGCCTGTTCGCCGTGCTCGAGACCATGGACAACGGCAAGCCGATCCGCGAGAGCCGCGACGTCGATATCCCGCTGGTGGCGCGCCATTTCTACCACCACGCCGGCTGGGCCCAGCACCTCGAGCGCGAGTTCCCCGACCACGTGCCCTATGGCGTCTGCGGCCAGATCATCCCGTGGAACTTCCCGCTGCTGATGCTGGCCTGGAAGATCGCGCCGGCGCTCGCAGCCGGCAACACCGTGGTACTGAAGCCGGCCGAATTCACCTCGCTGACCGCGCTGCTCTTCGCCGAGATCTGCGAAAAGGCGCACCTGCCCAAGGGCGTCGTCAACATCGTCACCGGCGAGGGCGACACCGGCGCCGCCATCACCGGCCACCCCGACATCGACAAGATCGCCTTCACCGGCTCGACCGAGGTCGGCAAGATCATCCGCAAGGCCACCGCCGGCACCGGCAAGGGCCTGTCGCTCGAGCTCGGCGGCAAGTCGCCCTACATCGTCTTCGACGATGCCGACATCGACAGCGCCATCGAGGGGCTGGTCGATGCCATCTGGTTCAACCAGGGCCAGGTCTGCTGCGCCGGCTCGCGCCTCCTCGTCCAGGAATCCATCGAGGACCGTTTCCTCGAAAAGCTGAAGAAGCGCATGTCGACCCTGCGCGTCGGCGATCCGCTCGACAAGGCCGTCGACATCGGTGCGCTGGTCGCGCCGGTGCAGGTGGCGCGCGTCACCGACCTCGTCAAGAAGGGCGTCGCCGAGGGTGGCCAGCTCTACGAGCCCGATATCGACATCCCCGGCGGCGGCTGCTTCCTCAAGCCCACGCTGATCAGCCACGTGTCGCCCGCCAACACCGTGGCGTCCGAGGAAATCTTCGGGCCGGTGCTGGTCGAAATGAGCTTCCGGACGCCCGAAGAGGCGGTGGCGCTCGCCAACAACACTCGCTACGGCCTCGCCGCCACCATCTGGACCGAGAACGTCAACCTCGCCCTCGACATCGCGCCCAAGCTCAAGGCCGGCGTGGTGTGGATCAACTCCACCAACAACTTCGATGCCGCTGTCGGCTTCGGCGGCTACAAGGAATCGGGCTTCGGCCGCGAAGGCGGCAAGGAAGGCATGGCGTCCTACTTGAAGCCGAAGTGGGAGAAGGAGCTGAAACCCTTCAAGGCCACTGCAGCCGCGACAGCATCCAGCAAGCCGCGCAACCCGCTTGAAGACAGCACCCCGCCGGGTGTCGACCAGACCGCCAAGATGTATATCGGCGGCAAGCAGGCCCGCCCGGATTCCGGCTACTCGCGCCCCGTCTACGCACCCAATGGCACCCTCGTCGGTGAAGTCGGCGACGGCAACCGCAAGGATATCCGCAACGCCGTCGAGGCCGCCCGCGCCGCCCTCGGCTGGGCCACGACCTCGGCCCATAACCGCGCCCAGATCCTCTACTTCCTCGCCGAAAACCTCGAATACCGCGCCGAAGAGTTCGCCGCCCGCATCAAGGCGCAGACCGGCGAGGACGGCGCGGCGGAAGTCGCGGCTTCGGTGGAGCGGCTGTTCGCCTTTGCCGGCTGGGCCGACAAGTACGATGGCGCCGTGCATAACCCGCCGCAGCGCATGGTCGCGACCGCCATGGTCGAAGCCCTCGGCGCCATGGCCATTCTCGCTCCGCCGAGCCGCCCGCTGCTCGGCTCCATCGCGCTCGTCGCCCCGGCCCTCGCCATGGGCAACACGGTGGTGCTGGTCCCCTCGGAAAAGTCGCCGCTCTCGATGACCGACTTCTACCAGGTGCTCGAAACCTCGGACGTCCCATCGGGCGTCCTCAACATCGTCACCGGCGAGAGCAGGGTGCTGGCCAAGACCCTCGCCGAGCACGACGGCATCGACGCCATCTGGTTCGCCGGCGACGCCGAGACCTCGAAGATGGTCGAGGCCGCCTCGGCCGGTAACGTCAAGCAGACCTGGACCAGCCGCGGCCTCTACTACGACCTTGCCGACAAGCTCAAGTTCGAGGGCGACTACTTCCTCCGCCGCGCCACCCAGGTGAAGAACGTCTGGATCCCCTATGGCGCGTGAGGCGATGTCCTTCCTCCCGCAGGAAACCATCATCCGGAAACGCGACGGGCGCGCCCTCGCCCCGGGTGAGATATCCGCCTTTATTGCCGGCCTCACCGACGGTTCGGTCTCGCACGCCCAGGCGGCCGCCTTCGCCATGGCGGTGTTCTTCCGCGACATGACCACGTCGGAGCGCGTCGCCCTCACCGTGGCGATGCGTGACTCGGGCACCGTGCTCGATTGGTCCGGGCTCGACGGCGCCGTCGTCGACAAGCACTCGACCGGCGGCGTGGGCGACAACGTCTCGCTCATGCTCGCGCCCATCCTCGCCGCCTGCGGCGTCTATGTGCCGATGATCTCCGGCCGTGGCCTCGGCCACACCGGCGGCACGCTCGACAAGTTCGACTCCATCCCGGGCTACACCACCAGCCCCGACAATGCCCTGTTCCGCAAGGTGGTCGAGGAGGCCGGTTGCGCCATCATCGGCCAGACCGCCGACCTCGCTCCCGCCGACAAGGTGCTCTACGCCATCCGCGATGTCACCGGCACCGTCGAGTCGATCCCGCTGATCACCGCCTCGATCCTGTCCAAGAAGCTCGCCGCCGGGCTCGGCGCCCTGATCCTCGACGTCAAGACCGGCTCGGGCGCCTTCATGCCGACGCTGGAAAAGTCCCGCGCCCTGGCCGAGAGCCTCGTTTCGGTCGCCAATGGCGCCGGCCTCAGGACCGCAGCGCTCATCACCGACATGAACGAGCCGCTGGCCAGCGCCGCCGGCAACGCGCTCGAAATCCGCAACGCCGTCGATTTCCTCACCGGCAGGCACCAGGATCCGCGCCTGCGCGAGGTCACCCTGTCCCTGTGCGCCGCCGCGCTCGAGCTCGCCGGGTTTGTCGGCGATGCCCGTGCCGCCGTGGAGCGCGCCCTCGACAGCGGCAGGGCGACCGAGCGCTTCTCGAAGATGGTCGCGCTGCTCGGCGGCCCCGCCGATTTCGTCGCGCGCATGGACGCCCACCTGTCCCCGGCGCCGATCGTGCGTGATATCCTCGCGCCCGCCGCCGGCGTCGTCACTGCCATCGACACGCGCGAGGTCGGCATGGCCGTCGTCACGCTGGGCGGCGGCCGGCGCTTGCCCACTGACAGCATCGATCACAGCGTCGGATTCGATCAACTGGCCGGTCTTGGCCAGAAGGTCGACGTTCATACTCCGTTGGGACGTATTCATGCGCGTGGCAATCCCGAGGCAGAACTGGGGATGGCGCGCCTTGTTTCCGCCTACACCATCTCCGACGGTCCCGTCCCCTCACATCCGCTGATCGCCGACCGCATCGGAGCCCCCTGAGATGCCCCGCGTCATCCTCTGCATCCTCGACAGCTTCGGCATCGGCGCGGCTCCCGATGCCGCCGACTACGGCGACGCGGGCTCCGATACGCTCGGCCACATCGCCGCCAACTATCAGATTTCATTGCCGAATCTGGATGCGCTCGGCCTCGGTGCGGCGGCCAGGCTGGCCACCGGCAACGTCCCTCGCGGTCTCACCGACCAGCCGAAGGGCGGCCGCTACGGTGTCGGCCGCGAGGTGAGCAAGGGCAAGGACACCCCGTCCGGCCACTGGGAGATCGCCGGCGTCCCGGTGCCGTTCGAGTGGGGCTATTTCCCCCTCACCGAGCCGACCTTTCCGCCCGATCTCATCGCGCAACTGATTGAAAGATCAGGCATTCCCGGCATCCTCGGCGACCGGCACGCCTCCGGCACCACCATCATCGCCGAGCTCGGCGAAGAGTCGATCCGCACCGGGAAGCCGATCTGCTACACCTCCGCCGACAGCGTCTTCCAGATCGCGGCGCACGAGACCCATTTCGGCCTCGACCGGCTCGACAAGCTGTGCGAGACCGCCTTCGAACTCACCGCGCCGCTGCGCATCGGCCGTGTCATCGCGCGCCCGTTCGTTGGCGAAAATGCCAATGATTTCAAGCGCACAGGCAATCGCCGCGACTTCGCCATCGCCCCACCCGAACCGACGCTGCTCGACCGCGCCAAGGCCGCCGGGCGGCAGGTCTATGCCCTCGGCAAGATCTCGGACATCTATGCCGGCCACGGCGTCACCCACAAGATCAAGGCCACCGGCAACATGGCCCTGTTCGACCGCACCCTCGAAGCCATGGAAATGGCCGCCGATGGTGCTTTCATCATGGTCAACTTCGTCGACTTCGACCAGGACTACGGCCATCGCCGGGACGTGCCGGGCTATGCCAAGGCATTGGAGGCCTTCGATACTCGCGTGCCAGAGCTGATTGCCGCGCTGCGGCCGGACGACCTCGTCGTGTTCACCTCGGACCATGGCAACGACCCGACCTGGCGCGGCACCGACCACACCCGGGAACAGACGCCGATCCTGGCCTTTTCCCCAGCCCTGAGCCCCGGAACCATTGGCATCCGGCCGACCTTTGCGGATATAGGGGAGAGTATCGCCCACTGGCTCGGCCTTCCGCCCGGCCCACACGGGAAATCCTTCCTCTAGCCCAAGGGGCCTGCATGCGCGGCGTCACCGTCATCGACCATCCGCTGATCCAGCACAAGCTGACGATCATGCGCGACAAGGACACTTCGATCGCCGGATTCCGCAGGCTGCTCAGGGAGATAGCTCATCTGATGTGCTACGAGGTGACGCGCGACCTCGAGCTCGAGATGATCCCCATCGAGACGCCGATGACCACCATGGACGCCCCGACCATCAAGGGCAAGAAGCTGGTCTTCGCCTCGATCCTGCGTGCCGGCAACGGCCTGCTCGACGGCATGCTGGACCTCGTGCCGGCCGCCCGCGTCGCCCATATCGGCATCTACCGCGACCACGAGACGCTGCAGCCGGTCGAGTACTACTTCAAGGCCCCGTCCGAGCTCGACAACCGGCTGATCATCGTCGTCGATCCGATGCTGGCGACGGCGAATTCCTCAATTGCGGCAGTGGATAAGCTCATCGAGCGCGGCGCCAACAATATCCGCTTCCTGTGCCTGCTCGCTGCGCCGGAGGGGATCGAGAAGTTCTCGGCCGCCCATCCGAACGTGCCGATCTTCACCGCCGCCATCGACAGCCATCTCAACGAAAAAGGCTATATAATTCCAGGCCTTGGCGACGCCGGCGACCGCATGTACGGCACGAAGTAGCGAATAGTCCTCTGCGACGAGCGAATAGGGCGAGAACTATTCGCCATTCGCTACTTTGCCTTGAGCGGCAGCCCCAGCCCGATCAGTTCCTTGCGCAGCGCCTTGGTGTCGCCCTGGAAATGGATCGAGTGCATGCCGAACTTGCGCGCCGCGATGACGTTGGGCTCGCTGTCGTCGATGAACACGCACATCTCGGGCGCCAGCGCATAGCGCTCGCAGAACACGCGGTAGAGCCGCGGATCGGGCTTCACCAGCCCCTCGAGGCCCGAGACCACGACGCCGTCGAACTTTTCGAGGAACGGCCACTCGCCGAGGCAGCTGACCCACTTCTCCCAGGAGAAATTGGTGATGGCGAAGGTCGGGACCTCGTTGGCGATGAGCTCGTCGTGGATGGCGATCGTGCCGGGAATGAACTCCCCGATGGTTTCCTTCCAGCGCAGGTCGAAGGCCTGGATCTCGCGCCAGTAGCGCGGGTAGCGGGTGATGAGCTTGGCAACGCCCTCGGCGAAGATGTCGCCGGCGTCGAACTCGAGGTTCCAATCCCTGGTGCAGATGTTGTCCCAGAACCACTGCGCCTCTTCCTCGTTCGGAAAGAGCTTGCGGAACAGGTACATCGGGTTCCAGTCGACGAACACGCCGCCGAGGTCGAAGACGGGGATAAGGGTATCGTGCATCGGTTCGCCTCGTGCTGGGATGTCGGCCTATGGCACGGCCTCGGCACGGGGGCAAGCTCAGTTGGCGGTGTCGAGCGTGATCTCGTGCTCGAAGCGCGGCAGGAAGTATTCGACATGCTTGAGGTCGACGGTGTCGGCGATGATGTAGCCGACGATCGGATGGTAGGGGTAGGTGACCTCCGCCGCGATCAGCCAGCCGCTGGAGCCCCTGGCCAGCTGGTTGATCTTGGTTGTCGCTGCGAGCGGGAAGGGACTGTCGACCTCGCGCGCCGTGCCATTGCCGCTCTTGGCGCTCCACTTGACCGTGGCCGTGCCGTCCGAGGCGATCTTGACCAGCGACACCACCTGGCTCAGCCCGGTCGTATTCAGCGGCTGCATGATGTTGGCGGCGGCGGTGAAGTAGTCGTTGAGCATCGACTGCGCGATCTTGTCCTTCTCGCGCGAGACCAGGTCCGCTACCGCGCTCGCCAGCGTCGCCACCTTGCGGTCCGCCGTGTACAGCCGCGCCGCCTCGACCGAGCCGAGATAGAGCGCCAGCATCAGCGGCAGGACGAGCGCGAACTCGACCGCCGCGACGGCGCGCGTATCCCTCAGGAAGGTCCTGAGCCGGCGCGGGATCAGGTACAGTCGCTGCATCCGAAAGGCTCGTTTCTGAACACGCGGGAAGAGCCGAGCAGGCGCGAGCCGTCGGGCAGGGACTGCAGGTTGAAGCCGGGCAGGTTGACCAGCGTGGGCCATTTGTAAAAGGCCTGCACCAGCACCACGTTGCCGCCGGCGCCCGGCACATAGTCGTCGGCCAGCGTCCAGTCGCACTCGTCGGCGGTGCAGTCTCCTCCGGTCTTCAGCGGATAGCCGGTGGTGGCCTCGGCGAAGTCCGAGATGACGGCGACGTTGATGCGCAGCTTGGCGCCCGCGCCCTTGCTGCAGTCGAAGATGCCGTAAAGGCCGGCGCAGACGGCGGCGCGGAAATCGTCGCTGTCATAGCCCGCCGTCTGCGCCTGGCCGGTGCGCACGAGGCGCGCCGAATCCTGCACCGCGCTGTCGAGGATCTGCCCGGCGAGGAACACCAGGGCGGTCTCCAGAATGGCGGCAATGATGGTGAAGAAGGGCAGGGCGAGGATGCCGAACTCGATGAGCGTCACCGCCCTCTCGTCGCGGCGGAACCGCACGAGCGTCGTTCTCAATCGCTTCAGCAAACCATCACGCCGGCGCATGGAAGCCCCAATACCACTGCGCAGCGGAGCCTAGTAGCAACGAGCTAGAGATTGGTTAGTAGGATCGCGCCATTTGCTTGCGATGGCGCGCCATGCTTAACGCCGCGTTACTGCGCCGCCGACTCGACCGACTTAGAGGCGCTGATCGTATCGCTGGTGAAGCTGCTGTCGTCGCCCAGCATGATGGTCGGCTGGCAGGTCGGCTCGCAGGCGAGGCTGGTACGCTTGTTGCCGAGATAGACGGTGACGACGCCGGCCATGTCCTGCACCACCTCGACCATGGTGTCGGCAATCGGGCTGCCCTTGCCGTCCAGCACGATCAGGTTGGTCTGACCATAGGCCTTGCCGGTCAGAACCAGGGTCTGCGGGTCCTGGATGGTGACGTCGGCGATCGCCGGGTTGCCGATGATGACGGTCGAGGCCGGGGCGCTGATCCTCAGGATCCGCGCCATGTTCACCTTGACGCTGACCGGCGCCGTCTCGGCGAGCGCCAGGGCTGGTGCCATGAGCATCGGCAGCGCAAGGAATGCGGCAAGGCTGGAACGGAAGGACATGGGTGACCCTGGAACGGTACTCGAACGCAAACAGAGTGTTGCGCGGAATGGTGAACAATTCGCAAACGCCCTGCCGTCCGTAACGCGCATCGCCCGCGTGCGGAAATACTTGCGTCACGAGCAGATCAATTTGAGCGACCGCTTTAACGCTCTGCTCAGCATGCGCAAAAGCCTTGTATTCCGGGGCTTTCAGGCCTCCAACATTAACTCGTTGTCAAGAGGTCGAGCGGTAGCGTTTGGCCATGTTCGATGTGTGACGTATCGAACGGTGCAGACGCATCAAATGATGCGATCACAAGAATGACGTGTGCAAGGAGCCAAGAATGAACACTGTTGCTCGTTTCGTGAATGACGAGTCCGGCGCGACCGCCATCGAATATGGCCTGATCGCCGCCCTCATCGCCGTCGGCATCATCGCCGCCGCCACCGCCCTCGGCGGCAGCCTCTCGGGCCTGTTCGAGACGATCTCGACCAAGCTCGATACCGCGACGACCAACGCCGGCTGATCCAGCCGATTGGGGCAAGAATTGCGAAAGGGACCCGCACGGGTCCCTTTCTCATTTCGGGTTTGTTAACCACGAACGGCGGACACTGGCGCGCCGCCGGACCCCCGGTCCGTCCCAACTGCCGACCAGGTCATGCCGAGCTTCATCACCATCCCGCTGCTGTTCGTGTTCCCCGCGCTGATGGCCTTTGCGGCTTTCTCCGACCTGTTCACCATGCGCATCACCAACAAGCTGGTGCTCGTCGTCGTCGTCGCGTTCCTGGCGATCGCGCTGCTCGCCGGGTTGCCGCTCGAGCAGATCGGCATGCACGTTCTCGTTGCCGTCGTGGTGCTGCTGGTGGCGTTCAGCTTCTTTGCCTTCGGCTGGATCGGCGGCGGCGACGCCAAGCTGATCGCCGCGACCACCCTGTGGTTCGGCCTGTCTAACATGCTGCCCTACCTGCTCTATGCGTCGCTGCTTGGCGGCAGCCTGACCCTCGCCTTGCTGGCCGTGCGTCGCTTTCCGCTGCCGCCCCAGCTCAAGACCGTGGTCTGGATCGACCGGCTCCACGATGCCAAGACCGGCGTCCCCTATGGCCTCGCGCTCGCCGCGGCGGCGGTGCTGGTCTATCCGACCAGCACGATCTTCCAGCGATTGCTCGGCTGAAAGTCATCGCGATACGGCGCGTTAACCGTAATTGACAAGCATCGATTAACCAAACTTTGACCCTTTGCATCGATAGTTGATTGCAAGTGTAACCGGGCCTTTGGGGGCTCAGTCGGCTTGGAGTCTGGGCCATGCGTGCCTCGCGTATCATCCTGCTGTTCGTGGCGTTGCTGGCGGGCGGATTGGCGGCATACCTCGCGATGCGCCAGGGGGCTCCACAGCAGGTGGCGGTGCCCGGCCCGACCCAGGTGGTCGAGGAAAAGAAGGCCAAGATCCTCGTCGCGAAAGCCCCGATCGGCGTCGGCCAGCGGCTGACCCAGGACGCCATCGAGTGGCAGGACTGGCCCGAACTGGCCGTCCGCGACGAATACATCACCCAGGCCGAGCTGCCGGACGCCCTGACCCAGATGAGCGGCACCGTCGCCCGCTTCGAGATCTTTACCGGCGAGCCGGTTTCCGACCAGAAGCTGGTGAGATCCGACCAGGGCTATCTCTCCGCCGTGCTGCCCAAGGGCATGCGCGGCGTATCGGTGCCGGTCAGCGCCGACGCCGCGGCCGGTGGCTTCGTGGTCCCCAACGACCGCGTCGATGTCGTCCTGACCCGCGCCGGCGTGAGCCAGACCATCCTCGCCAACGTCAAGGTGCTGGCCATAGGCACCCGCCTCGGCCAGGTCAACCAGGCCGCCAAGAAGGAGGGCGAGGACACCAGCGGCGCCACCGTCGACACCTTCCAGGGCGGCACCGTGGCGACGCTCGAGCTGACCCCGGCCCAGGGCGAACTGCTGATCAACGCGACGCGGCTGGGCAAGCTCGCCGTCGTGCTGCGCTCGATCGCGGACTTCGCCCAGACCCCCGACGACGCCATCCGGAACGAAACCAGCCGCGCCATCAAGATGATCCGCTTCGGGCGTGACCAGTCGATCATGCCCACCGACGCGGGCGCCGCCGACGCCGCGGTCAGCGACGCGGCCTACGCCGAGCCTGCTGCCAGCCCGGATGCTACGCCGCCCCCGGCCGCGCCCGCCGGCGAGTCCCAGGTGGTCGATGAATCGGCCATCGACCGTCAGCTGGCCACCCAACCCGCCGGCTCGGAAGAGCAGGTGCAATGATGCGTGAGGATTACCTGATGACATCGGCTCCCACCGCCCGCCCGGCGCGCGGCCTGCTTGCCGGCACGCTGCGCCTGATGCTCGCCGCCACCGCGATCGGCGTCACGCTCGGGCTCGCGCCGCTCGGCATGGCGGGCACCCTCGCCGCCGAGACCACCCATATCAGGCTGACGGCCCAGAGCTTCGGTTCGACCCAGGCTGTCAGCCTCGACGTCAACAAGTCCATGCTCATCGACCTGCCGGTCGACGTGCAGGAAGTCGTGGTGTCGCAGCCCGACGTCGCCACCGCCATCCTGCGCAACAAGCGGCGCGCCATCGTCCAGGCGGTCGGCGCCGGCGACACCAACATCTTCTTCATGGATGCCGCGGGTCGCACCATCGTCGTGCTCGACGTCAGCACCAAGGGCTACAACAACAACAGCGCGAGCGTCGCCGCCGTGCTGCGCGACACCTTCTCCAAGGTGATCCCCAACTCCAGCATCGACGTCGAGGCGGTGGCGATGACCACCGCCGACGGCACCATCATCAACCGCATCGTGCTGTCGGGCAGCGCCAACAGCGCCGACGACGCCCACAAGGCGCTGTCGATCGCAGCCCAGTTCGCCGGCGGGCAGGACAACGTGACGAGCGTGCTCAATGTCGGCGGCTCGCAGCAGGTCATGCTCAAGGTGACCGTGGCCGAGGTCAACCGCAGCCTCGCCAAGGAGTTCGGCATCAACCTGTCGGGCAGCTACGATGGCGGCGGGCTGACCACCAGCTTCGTGTCCAAGCAGCCCGTCGGGGGCGTGTCGAACCTGTTCACCAACAACGGCGTCGATCTCGGCGTCACTGCGGGTCCGTTCACCATCGATGCCCAGATCCGGGCCATGGAGCAGCGCGGCGCCGCGCGCACGCTTGCCGAACCGGTGCTGACCGCGCTCTCTGGCGAGACCGCCTCGTTCACGGCCGGCGGCCAGTTCCCCGTGCCCACCGGCGTGTCGGACAACACCGTGTCCTTTGCCTACCAGGACTTCGGCGTGACCCTGAACTTCACGCCCACCATCAAGTCGAACGGCCAGATCGGCCTCGTCGTCGATACGTCGAGTTCCGAGCTCAGCCCCGAAGGCAGCATCACCGTCGGCGGCGTGACCCTGCCCGGAATCAAGAAGCGCCAGGCCAAGACCACGGTCGAGATCGGCACCGGCATGACGCTGGCCATCGGCGGCCTGATCCAGGAGCAGACCCGGGCCCAGGTGCATCGCCTGCCGGGGCTGGGTGATATCCCGATCCTGGGCGCGCTGTTCCGCTCGCGCGACTTCATCCGCTCGCAGACCGAACTGGTGATCCTCGTCACGCCCTACCTGGCGCAGGGCACGGAGGAAACGCCAGAACTTCCGACCGATCGGATGGTTTTTGCTAACGATGCCGAGGCTATTTTCCTCGGGCGCATCGAGACGATGTACGGTGTCGGTCCGGCCGGCACGCGCGGCAGCTACGACGGAAGCGTCGGGTTCCTGCTCGATTGATGGAGTGAGTTTGTCATGAGTCTGCTCTCCGGCACTGGCGGCAAGGCCGCCGAGGAACCGGCCCTCGATGTCGCGTCCGGCGCCCGGCTCATCCCGCGCATCACCATCCAGGCCTTCTGCGAGCATTCGCAAACGGCGCAACTGGTCGAGTCCGCCGTGCACGACCGGCGCATGTCCAAGGTCGCGCTCACCACGCACAATGGCGGCCTCGAGGGCGCGGTCGAGACCTATCGCTCCAACCCGACCCCGAACCTGATCCTGGTCGAGACCTCGCTGCCGACCGACGAGATCCCCGGCGCGCTCGCGCGCCTCGCCGAGGTCTGCGACGCCGCGACCCGCCTGATCGTGCTCGGCCACGCCAACGACGTGCTGCTGTATCGCGAACTGATCCGCTCGGGCGTGTCCGAATACATCGTGCTGCCGGCCTCCGCCCACACGATCGTCTCGGCCATCACCGAGCTGTTCGCCGCCGAGGGCGCCGCCCCGATCGGCCGCACCATCGGCTTCATCGCCGCCAAGGGCGGCGCGGGCAGTTCCACCGTGGCCCACAACGTCGCCTGGGCCATCAGCCAGCACCTGCGCCAGGACACGCTGATCCTCGACCTCGATTTCCCCTTCGGCACCGCCGGCCTGAACTTCAACCAGGATCCGCCGCACGGCATCGCCGACGCCATCGGCAACAGCCAGAAGATGGACCAGACCATGCTGGACCGCCTGATGAGCAAGGCGGCCAACCACGTCAGCCTGTTGACCGCGCCGGCCATGCTCGATCGCAGCTTCGATTTCGAGGAGCGCGAGTTCGAGCAGATCGTCGAGCTGAGCCAGAAGTCCACCCCGGTGGTCATCCTCGACCTGCCGCACGAATGGACGGCCTGGGTGCGCTACACCATCGCCACCATCGACGAGATCGTCATCGTCGCCGAGCCGGACCTCGCCAACCTGCGCAACGCCAAGAATCTCTCCGACACCATCAAGGCGCTGCGTCCGACCGAGAGCGAGCCGCTGCTGGTGGTCAACAAGGTCGGCGTGCCGCGTCGCCCCGAAATCGCGCCCGGCGAGTTCGCCACCTCGGTCGAATGCCGGCTGCTCGGCCAGATCGGCTTCGATGCCGCTACCTTCGGCACGGCGGCCAATAACGGGCAGATGATCGCCGAGGTCGCCGCCAGCAACAAGGCCAACGAGGTCTTCCGCCTGATCGGCATGCACGTCACCGGGCGCACCGCGCCCGAGCGCGCCGCCGCCCGGGCGGCAGGCCTCAAGCTCCCCTTCCTCAAGAAGAAGCGCGCCTGAAAGGCTCCCTAGATGTTCGGCAAGCGTACCAGTTTCGGAGGCAATACGCCCGGCGCCGCGGCGGTCCCGCGCCCGGCCGTGGCACCGGTGGTTCCGGCCCCGACGCGGCCCGAGCCGTCGCGCGCCCTCGATGCGCAGAAGCGCCCCGACGAAATCGTCGACGTGCGCAGCCCCGAGGCGGCTACGCGCGACAAGGAGTACTTCCAGACCAAGTCGGCGATCTTCAACGCCCTGATCGACTCGATCGACCTCTCTCAGCTCGCCACCATGGAGCAGGAGACGGCGCGCGAGGAAATCCGCGATATCGTTGCGGAAATCATCGCGCTCAAGTCGATCATCATGTCGATCTCCGAGCAGGAAGACCTGCTCGAGGACATCTGCAACGACGTGCTCGGCTACGGCCCGCTCGAGCCGCTGCTGGCCCGCGACGACATCGCCGACATCATGGTGAACGGGTCGCAGAAGTGCTACATCGAGGTCGGCGGCAAGGTGAAGCTTACGAATGTCCGCTTCCGCGACGATGCGCACCTGATGAACGTCTGCCAGCGCATCGTGAGCCAGGTCGGCCGCCGCGTCGACGAGAGCTCGCCGATCTGCGACGCGCGCCTGCCCGACGGTTCCCGCGTCAACGTGATCGCCCCGCCGCTCGCTATCGATGGCGCCGCGCTCACCATCCGCAAGTTCAAGAAGGACAAGCTGACCCTCCAGCAGCTGGTCAAGTACGGCTCGATCTCGCCCGAGGGCGCCGAAGTGCTGCGCATTCTCGGCCGCGTGCGCGCCAACATCCTGATCTCCGGCGGTACCGGCTCGGGCAAGACGACGCTGCTCAACTGCTTGACCGGGTTCATCGAAAAGGATGAGCGAGTCATCACCTGCGAGGACTCGGCCGAACTGCAGCTGCAGCAGCCGCACGTGGTGCGCCTCGAAACCCGTCCGCCTAACCTCGAGGGCGAGGGCGAGATCACCATGCGCGACCTGGTCAAGAACTGCCTGCGCATGCGTCCCGAGCGCATCATCGTGGGCGAGGTGCGCGGACCGGAGGCGTTCGACCTCTTGCAGGCGATGAACACCGGCCACGACGGCTCGATGGGCACGCTCCACGCCAACAGCCCGCGCGAGGCGCTGTCGCGTCTCGAATCCATGATCACCATGGGCGGCTACGCGCTGCCCAGCCGCACCATCCGCGAGATGATCTGTTCCTCGATCGACGTGATCGTGCAGGCCGCGCGCCTGCGCGACGGTTCGCGCCGCATCACCCACATCTCCGAGGTGCTGGGCATGGAAGGCGACGTCATCGTTACCCAGGACGTCTTCCTCTACGACATCCTCGGCGAGGACGCGAACGGCAACCTGGTCGGCCGCCACCGCTCGACCGGCATCACCAAGCCGAACTTCACCGAGCGCGCCCGTTACTTCAACGAGGAGCCGAACCTCGTCGAGGCGCTCGAACGCTCCAACATCGAGCAGCACGAAATCCTTGGTGCATAGGGCCCGCGCATGAACCCGATCATTCTCGCCATTCTTGCTGCCGTCTGCGTCGGGGCCCTCGGCTTCGCCCTGGTGCCCTCGCTGCTGGGCAGTGGCCGGGCCGACAAGCGCATCAAGGCCATGCAGGGCGACGTGCGCACCAACCGGCTCGCCGCCGATGCCAGCCGCACCCGCGACACCCGCCGCAAGGAACTGCAGCAGACCCTCAAGGCCCAGACCCAGGCGCTGGAGCGCAAGAAGAAGCACGTTCCGCTGCGCGACCAGCTCTACCAGGCCGGCATGAAGATCAAGCCCGCCGGCTTCATCCGCAATTCGGTGATCACCGGCCTCGTCGTCGCCGTGATCTGCTTCGTGCTGCAGCTGGAGTGGTACTACTGGATCATCTTCGGGCTCACCAGCGCCTACCTGTTGCCGCGCATGTACATGAAGCACCGCCGCAAGCGCTACCAGAACGCCTTCCTCGACGAACTGCCCAACGCGGTGGAAGCCATCGTGCGCGGCGTGAAGTCCGGCCTGCCGCTCAACGACTCGATGCGGCTGGTCGCCAAGGAGGCCAAGGAACCGATCAAGTCGGACTTCCAGAAGGTCCTCGACCAGCAGTCGGTCGGCAAGACCATCCAGGAAGCGGTGACCACGCTCTACGACCGCGTGCCGCTGCCGGAGGTGAACTTCTTCATCGTCGTCATCACCGTGCAGGCGCAGGCCGGCGGCAACCTCTCCGAAGCGCTGGGCAACCTGGCTCGCGTGCTGCGCAACCGCAAGAAGATGAAGGCCAAGGTCAAGGCCATGTCGTCGGAAGCCAAGGCCTCGGCCGGCATCATCGGCTCGCTGCCCATCATCGTCGCCATCCTGGTGTCGCTGACCACGCCGAACTACCTGCTGCCGATGATCGAGACCCAGATCGGCAACATCATGCTCGGCGTTGCCGCCATCCTCATGTTCATGGGCGGGTTCATCATGAACCGCATGATCCAGTTCGACGTCTGAGGAGCCCGGCGTGCAACGGATCATCGACACCCTCACCAGCACCCAGTTCCTGATCGCCGTGCTCGCCGCGGTGGCCGCGGCGGCCGTGGTGTTCTCGATCGGGGCGACCTTCCTCTCCGGTGGCTCGAAGATGCGCCAGCGCATCAAGCGCGTGGCGCTCGAGCGCGAGAAGATGCGGGCCCAGGAAATGGCGCGCCTGCGCGGCTCGGCCGACCCGGACCAGCCGACCCGCACCATCCGGCAGGCGCAGGGCAAGGACTACATGAAGAACGTCGTCGAGCGCTTCTCGCTCGAAAAGGCGTTCGCCGACGAAAACACCGCCGAGAAGCTGGCCCGCGCCGGCTATCGCGGCCAGTCGGCCATGACCACCTGGCTGTTCATCCGCTTCGTCACCCCGTTCGCGCTGTTCATCCTCTCGTTCGGCTACCTGGCGCTCACGGTGTTCAAGGACAAGCCGCTATGGATGAACGCCATCTACGCCCTGCTCATCGGCCTCATCGGCGCCTACCTGCCGAACGTGCTGCTCAAGAACCAGACCATCAAGCGGCAGCAGTCCATCCGCCGCGCCTGGCCCGATGCGCTCGACCTGGTGCTGCTCTGCGTCGAAGCCGGCATGTCGGTGGAACATGCGCTGAAGCGCGTCGCCAAGGAAATGGGCGCCCAGAGCGTCGAACTGGCCGAGGAACTGACCCTCACCACGGCCGAACTGAGCTTCCTCGAGGACCGCACCCGCGCCTACGAGAACCTCGGCAAGCGCACCGGGCTGGACAACGTGAAGTCGGTGATGCAGGCCCTGATCCAGGCCGAGCGGCACGGCACCTCGGTCGGCTCGTCCTTGCGCGTGATGGCCGAGGAAGGCCGCGAGGCGCGCATGATGGAAGCCGAAAAGAAGGCCGCCGCCCTGCCGCCCAAGCTGACCGTGCCGCTGATCGTGTTCTTCCTGCCGGTGCTGTTCATCGTCATCATCTCCCCCGCCATCATCCGCGTGTTCTCGCAGAGCTACTTCAACGGCGGGGGCTGAGAGGAAGAGGGCAGGGCAGAGCAGACGCTATTGGAAGGCGCCCGATGGGCGCCTTTTTCGCTTTCCGCAACAGACAGCACTCCGTCCGCATTGCGCCACAAGCTGACTTCGTGCCGCACCACCGACTAGCGCCGGGCCGTGCCCACCCGCAACCTGACCATTCGGCAGGGCCGACGCAACCGTCGTCAGTCGCGGTCAAGCGGGGGCCCGAGCAGCGTCATGCCGTGGCGGGTGAAGACTGCTGCGATTGCCGCCCGGTCGGGCGTTGCGGCGCGCGCCACCGGTCCCAGTTCCTCGTAGAACTTGTGGCCGCCCCCCGGCACGTAGACGACAAGCACCTCGGCCGGCTGATCGGTGAGATTGAGGAAGGCGTGCGGCACGCCGGCAGGCAAATACACGAAGCCGCCCTCTTCGACGATTTCAGTCCGGTCGCCGCAGCGAACCTTGAAGCGTCCCGTCAGGACCTGCAGCGTTTCTTCCTGCCGGTGGTGGACGTGCAGCGGCGGACCGCCATGCGGCGCCACCTCAACGACGAAATAGTCGAACTTGCCGGCCGTGTCTTCGCCGGTCACCTTGAAGATGAGATCCCGTCCGGGACCCGACTGCAGCCGCAGCCCTGCCCCCGGCGTCAGGAACTTCGGCTTGAGCATCACGTCGATCGTTTCTTCAAATGCTACCTTCATTTGGACCTCCCGGCTTTGAAGGTGTTACCATGAGGACATTGGCGCCGGCGGCCGGCAACGTGCTACAGCAAAAACCGAGGGGCCGTTTTTCATTTCTGGGGCTGCTGTGGAGTGGGATGACCTTCGGCACTTCCTCGCCGTGGCGCGAACCGGTAGCCTCACGGACGCCGCACGAGCCCTGAAAAGCAGCGCCGCAACAGTTGGCCGCCACGTGGACGCGCTCGAGGACAAGCTCGGGGCGCAATTGTTCGAGCGGCGCTCGACGGGGTACGTGCTGACCGAGACGGGCACGGTTGTCCTCGCCAAGGCCGAAGAGGCCGAGGAAGCGGTGCTTTCGCTTGAGCGCGAGACGATTGGTGCTGACCTGAGGCTGGCCGGCCGGGTGCGGGTCGCGACCACCGAGGACCTCGCAACAATGGTGGTTGTGCCGGCTCTCCCTGGCTTCTGCAGCAGCAATCCGCTGATCTCGATAGAGCTGCTTGCCCGCGTCGATCTTTCGAACCTGACGCGCCGCGACGCTGACCTGGCGTTGAGGACGGTCCGTCCGGACAAGGGCGACCTGCTGATGCGGCGGGTCGGGGCGGTCGATCTCGCCGTCTATGCCTCCACCGGCTATGCAATGGCCCGGCAACTGGGGGACGGCTCGGTGGACTTTGGCAAGGTCGAGGTCGTCTCGTGGATCGATGAGATGGCCAACCTTCGCGGCGGCGCCTGGCTGGCGGAGCATGCTGCCGCATCGCGGATATCGCTTCGGGTAAATACGACGCGACTGCTGTTCGATGCCTGCCGTGCTGGTATGGGTCTCGCCATCCTCCCGTGCTTCGCAGCCGACGGCGATCAGGGCCTCGTTTGCGTGGTGCCACCGGAACAGGTGCTTTCGATCGATGCGTGGCTCGTCATGCATCGTGATCTCGCTCGCACAGCTCGGGTGCGCGCTGTCGCTGACTTCATCGTCTCGCTGGGGCCAAGGTTGTCTCGCCGTTCATCGCCGGGCGACGTGGACTGGCACTGACGGCGGCCAGAAGCGTGGGAGCAACTGGCGCGAGACTGACGCGTGACCGGAAGCGAAGACACGAGATCGCAAGCGAGCGTCCGCCAGGCGCGGTGGGCTCAAATCTGTCAAACCCCGGCGGAGAACTTCGCTGAGTGTGTTGCAGCGATGCGTTGAACCGACAGGCAAGGGCAGACGTCGCGACCTCGCCTGTGGGCCGTTCTCACACCGTTAGTCCGGCCTTCCGCGCCCCCGCAAGGACCATTTCGATCTGCCTCGGCTGGACGGCGGTGCGGTTGAGCCGCTCAGCCATGACGTAGCCTGGATTGATCGCCATCAGCTCGGACCAGACCTGTCGCGCTTCCTCGACCTTGCCGAGATGGCCAAGGGCGGCGGCCAGGTATCCACGCGACGCGTCGGTGTCGGGCATCAGGAGGATGCGCTCGCGGAACACCGCCACCGCCGTTTCGTAGCGGCCGCCGTAGAAATAGGCCCTGCCCAGAAATTGCAGATACAAGATCGTCGCGCTCAACGACGGGTCAAGCCGCATGCACCGCTCGAAGTGGGGAATGGCCTCGAGCGGCACCTCGTTGGCGAGACTGAGGTGCCCCTGCAGATCGCTGGCAATCCCGGCATCGGGGTTGAGAGCGACAGTGATCGCGGCCTCGCGACGGAATCGGTCGAAATCGCGGGCGACCATTGCGGTAAGGGCGACGACGAAGTGTCCGAACTGGTGGTTGGGCGCCAGCTCGACCATTCGATCCCCCAGGCGCTGCGCCTCCCTGAGCGAGCCGTCGGGATCCTCGGTCCACCGATTCAAGTAGTCTACGTGGTACGCGATCGCGAGCTCGCCGATGGCGTCCACGTAGGACGGATCGCGCTTGATGGCGCGCCCGATCAGGTCGATCGTGCGCCTATGCACCTCGAGGTTCTGGGTCGGTCCGTTCAGGATAGCGCGGCCGCGCATCAACAGATCCAGTGCCGCGATGTCGTTGGTCCCCCCGTCCGTCGCGCCTGCCGTCTGCGCTGGCGTCAGCTTCAGCTTGAGGGCGTCGACGATGCGCCGGGTCACTTCGTCCTGGATGGCGAAGACGTCCGCCAACTCGCGGTCGAAGGTCTCGGCCCAGAGGTGCGCGCCGCTGCCCGCGTCGGCGAGCTGCGCGCTCATGCGCACCCGGTTGCCGCCACGCCGCACGCTGCCGGAGAGCACGTAGCGCACGTCGAGATCGCTGCCGACCTTGCGCACGTCGACGTCGCTCCCCCGGTAGGCAAAGCTCGAGTTGCGCGCGATCACCAGCAATCCGGGCAGCCTGCCGAGGGCGACGATGATCTCCTCGGCGAGACCATCGGCGAAGAAAGCCTGCTCAGGATCGCTGCTGAGGTTGACGAACGGAAGTACCGCGACCGAGGACCGTTCGCTGTTGGCTGGCGAGGGAATCGCCGGTGACGCAAACCGGTAGCCGACGCGGGGCACGGTGACGATCCACTCGCCTCCCGTGGGCGAGGGGCCGAGCACCTTGCGCAAGGCCGCGACCTGCACCGAGAGGTTGCTTTCCTCGATCGCAGCGCTGCCCCAGGCTGCGTCCAGCAGTTCGGTCTTGGTAAGCACCTCACCCGGGCGCCCGAACAGGCTGGCCAACAGCGCAACGCCCCGGTGCCCGATTGGCAGGGGCTCGCCGTTCCGGGTCGCCAGCTTTGCGACCAGATCGACTGCAAACGGCCCGCAGGTGATCCGTTGGTCCGACATTTGCCTCGCTTCGGAATGGCCCTGGAACTTTTCGGCGAGATTTCGGCAACGTTTCAATACCCCAGGTAGCGCCTGGGCAACACTCCCGCTGTCGGTTCAAACGACAAGGGGAGAACGCAATGTACTTCTACCATGAGGGCTACATCGACGCCCAGTCGGCCGCCCTGGAAGACACGGGATCGCGGGAGCGAAGCGACGGCGAGGGCGTCTGCGAGGCAATACGGATGCCAGCGATCCTGACCTGGCTAGCCGCGGTGACGGTCGCTCTTTGTGGCATCGTCGCTGCCATCCAGCTCCTGAGCTGAAGGAGAACCGGAAAATGGCATATGGTCATCGGAAGATGCGGCTGACTGAGGCGCACCTGGCCCTCCTGCCCGCGAGGGTCGACAACCCGGGTGCCAACCAGCCTGACGGCGAGCAGGCGCCGCCCGACAGCTACTACTCGGCAACCACCGCTGCCCTGATCGACGCGGTGCCTTCGCAAGGCGAGATGTGGCTCTTCGCCTTTGGCTCGCTACTCTGGAACAAGCGCTTCACGTCCGACGATGAGCGGCCAGGTATGGTTCGCGGCTGGCATCGCGACTTCTGCCTCGGACCCGACACACGGTTTCGGGGCAATCCCGAGGCGCCCGGCTACACGCTTTCCCTCGATCGTGGGGGGCAGTGCAAGGGCATGGTGTATCGGCTGCCGCGCGAGGGTCTGGCCGCCAATATCGAGGGACTTCTGCGCAAGGAACCACCTTTTCCGCCCCGCTGGCTGACGGTCGCCACCCCGGCGGGCGTGGTGCGGGCCTTCGCGTTCACGCACCCGGGCAAGGGAAGCGCCTACGCAGGTCATCTGGCGGACGAGGTCGTTGCCGACGCGCTCTCCCGAGCGGTTGGGAGGATTGGCACCATGGCCGAGTACGTCTACCTGACGGTGCTGCACCTGGAGCGGCTCGGTCTTTGCGACGACCGGATGTGGCGGATGCAGGAGATGATTGCCGACCGGATCGAACGTGCCTTCCCGGGCAAGTTGCCGGCCGGATGAGTTGGGCAGACCCGAATGAATGACCACTGCGGCCATCCAGCCTTGGTGCGCCTCACCCCTGCTGCTTCACCAGGTCCCAGCGGTTCTGCTGAGTGAGCAGCGACTTGATGTAGGCCATGTTGGCCTCGACCTGGTCGGGCGGCAGTTCGGCGGCGAACAGGGCGCGGCTTTCGTCGAAGCGGCCCTGCAGCCCGACGACCAGCGCGAGGTTCTGGCGCACCTGCGTGGTCGCGCCGCGCATCTTCACCGCCAGCCGGAGCTCGGACTCGGCTTTGTCGAGCTCGTTGGTCATGGCGTAGGAGAGGCCGAGATTGGCGTGCACCGAGGCCTGCTCGGGGGCGATCTTCAGCGCCTGCCCGTAGAGCAGGCGGGCCTCGTCGTTGCGGCCGCTCTGGTCGAGGATCGCGCCCTTGACCAGCAACTCGTTCCAGCCCGGGGCGGCCGGGTCGATGGCCCGGTCGATGACGTTGAGCGCCCGCTCGAACTGGCCCGAGGCGGCGAGCGCCTTGGCGAAGGCGACCAGCATCTCCTTGTCGGTCTTGAACGTGGCGACGCCGTTCTCGAGCACCGCCACAGCCTGCGGGCTCTGGCCGTTCGCCCGGAGCGCGGCGGCATAGTAGAGGATGGTGGCGCGGTCGCCCGGGCTCTTCTTGTAGCGCTCGCCCAGCTGGGCGAGGGCCGCCGCCTGCTTGCCGGCCATGCCCGCCGCCGGCGCATCGCCGATGCTGCCCGTCGTCATCGGGCTGGTGGCGCAGGCCGACAGGGCAACGGCCGCGACGCCGGCCAGCAGCAGCAGGCGAAACGACTTCGGTACGGGGCGGAAAAGACGGGGTAACACGGCACATTCCTCGCAGGCGCCAGCGGCGCTCATGGCAGCAGCAATAAATGATTAACCCTAACAGCGGGTTAAGCTCCCGCCGCGCGCCGTTGTCACCGCCGGTCGACCGGCGTAGATGAAATGCTCCCGCCTCGTGATCGAACGGACACGCCGATGGCCAAGTCGAAGTCGCTCCCCCTCATCGCCGTCGCGGAGGGCAAGCTCCCCGACACCTTGCCGCCGACGGCGGTCAACTGGGCCAGGGCAAACGGTTTTTCCGGCCAGCGCGGGCGCCTGCTGGCGCTGCCGGGAGGGGACGGCGCGCTCGCCGGCTACCTATTCGGCCTCGGCGAGGCCGCCGGCCGGCCCGGGCTGCTCCTCGGCAGCGCTGCCGCGGCGCTCGAGCCGGGCCGCTACAGCCTCTCCGGCGATTTCGGTGATCCCACCCTCGCGGCCCTCGCCTTCCGCCTCGGCGCCTACCGTTTCGATCGCTATCGCAAGTCCCGCGCCCCGGCCGAACTCGACGATGTGGAAGGCGCCGACAAGGCCGAGGTCGAGCGCCTGTCCGACGCCGCCTATCTGGCCCGCGACCTCGTCAACACCCCGGCCAACGATCTCGGCCCCGACGCGCTCGAGAAGGCGATCCGCACCTTCGCCAAGCGCCACAAGCTCGAGGTCACGGTGATCGCCGGCGACGAGCTGCTGAAGCAGAATTTCCCGATGATCCATGCCGTGGGCCGTGCCGCCGCCGAAGCGCCGCGCCTCGTCGAGTTCAGCTGGGGCAAGGCCAGGGATCCCAGGGTCACGCTGGTCGGCAAGGGCGTCACCTTCGATACCGGCGGCCTCGACATCAAGCCGTCCGCCGGCATGCTGCTGATGAAGAAGGACATGGGCGGCGCCGCCAACATCCTGGGGCTGGCGCACGCCATCATCGACGCGAAGCTGCGCGTCCGCCTGCGCGTGCTGATCCCGATCGTCGAGAACGCCATCTCCGGCCCGGCCTTCCGCCCCGGCGACATCCTGCGCGCCCGCAACGGCACGACGGTCGAGATCGGCAATACCGACGCCGAAGGCCGGCTCATCCTCGGCGACGCGCTGGCGCTGGCCGACGAGGAGAGTCCCGAACTCATCGTCGACATGGCGACGCTCACCGGCGCGGCCCGCTCGGCGCTTGGTCCGGAGCTGCCGCCGCTCTACAGCACCGACGACGAGCTCGCGCGCGCCCTCCTGGCCGCCGGCGCCGCCTCCGACGACCCGCTCTGGCACATGCCGCTGTGGGCGCCATACGAATCGATGATCGCGAGCAAGATCGCCGATGTGAACAATGCCGGCGCCAGTGCCTTCGCCGGGTCGATCACCGCCGCCTTGTTCCTCAGGCGCTTCGTCCGGCAGGCGAGGGCCTGGGCGCATCTCGACATCTACGCCTGGGCCCCGGAGGCGCGGCCCGGCCGCCCCTTCGGTGGCACCGACCAGGGCATCCGCGCCGTCTATGGCTACCTAAAGCAACGGTATGGTTGACAAGGTCAATGATCGGCGCATCATCGCCGGCATGACCGAGGACCACCTCGCCGAGATCCGTCGCTTCAACCGCGCCTTCGCGCGCTGGCTGGGCCAGTACGACGAGCACTACTCGCGGACCGACTACAGTCCGGCCGAAGCGCGCCTGCTGTACGAGCTGTCCGCCGCCGGCCACGGCAACGCGGCGGCGCTGGCCCGCGCCATGGGCGTCGACCCGGCCTATCTGAGCCGCATGCTGCAGCGATTGGTCGCCTCAGGCCTCGTCGCCATCACCCCCAGCGCCGAGGACAAGCGGCGCAACGAACTGGCGCTGACGGCGGAGGGCGCCAGGGCGCTGGCCAGCATCGATGCCGCCGCCGACGGCACCATCGCCGAACTGATCGGCCCGCTCAGCGATGCCGGGAAGACCGAGCTGGTGGCGGCCATGCGGACCATCCTGCGCCTGCTCGATCATGGCGACGACCGGGCCGCGATCATCCTCCGCCCGCACCGGGTCGGCGACGTGGCCCATGTCGCGGCGCGCCAGGCCATGCTCTATGCCGAGGAGTTCGGCTGGGACGGGTCGTACGAAGGGCTGGCGGCCGAGATCGGCGGCAAATTCCTGCAGGAGTTCGATCCGCTCACCGACGCATGCTGGATCGCCGAGCGCGACGGCCGCATCGTCGGCTCGGTCTTTGTCGTCGATGCCGGCAACGGCACGGCCCAGCTGCGCCTGCTCTATGTCGAACCGGAGGCGCGCGGGCTCGGCGTCGGCCGGCTGCTCGTCGACCAGGTGGTGCGCTTCGCCCGCGACCGGCGCTACCGCAAGATTCGGCTATGGACCCAGTCCGAACTGGTCGCGGCGCGAAAGCTCTATGCCGCCGCCGGCTTCACCCTGGTCGAGAGCAAGCCGCACCACAGCTTCGGCAAGGACCTCGTCGGTGAGTACTGGGAGCTGCCGCTGTAGTCACCTCCCTCCCCGTTGAGGGGAGGGATCGAGGGAGGGGGTGGTGCAGTTGGTCGCCGAGGGACCCCCACCCCCAGCCCCTCCCCTCAAGGGGGAGGGGAGCTGGGGCGGCTCGGTGCCAAAGTTACCGCACGGACCTGGTCGGCGAGTACTGGGAACTGCCGCTGTAGTCACCTCCCTCCCCGTTGAGGGGAGGGAACGAGGGAGGGGGTGGTGCAGTGATCGCCGAGGGACCCCCACCCCCAGCCCCTCCCCTCAAGGGGGAGGGGAGCTTGGGCGGCTCAGTAGCCGCGCGCCCGATCCACGATATTGGGCAGCGGCTTGCCGGCCATGTGGTCGCGGATCACCTGGGAGAAGTAGACGACGCCGGTCTTCTCCGTCGACGCGCCGGCGATGTGCGGGGTGAACAGCACGTTGTCGAGGTTCCACAGCGGACTCTCCGCCGGCAACGGTTCGGACTCGTAGACGTCGAGGCTGGCCGAGCCGAGCGTGCCGTCGGTCAGCGCCCGCACCAGGTCGGCTTCGCGCTGGTGGCCGCCGCGGCCGCAGTTGACCACCGCCGGGCCGTAGCCGTCGAGCCCGCCCTTGCGCAGCTTGGCGAACGTCTCGTAGTTGAGGATGCCGTGTGTTTCGGGCGTCAGCGGCAACACGTTGACCAGGATGTCCGTCTCGGACAGGAAGGCGTCGAACCCCTCGGGCCCGGCAAAGGTCGGCACGCCCTCGATCTGCTTGGCGCTGCGGCTCCAGCCGCGCGTCCTGAAGCCGATGGCGCCGAGCATGCGGATCGCCGCGCTGCCGATGGCGCCCAGGCCCATCACCCCGACGGTGGTGCTCCACGCCGGCGCCGGATAGAGCTGTGACCAGCGCTTCGCGGCCTTATCACGGGCAAAGCGGGTGACGAGCCGATGGTGCGCCAGCGCGCTCGCGAGGATGTAGTCGCACATCTGCTGGGTCAGCGACTCGTCCATGAAGCGCACGATCGGTATGCCCGCCGGCAGGTTGGGGTGGCGCAGCACCGCGTCGACACCGGCGCCGAGCGACAGGATCGCCTTGAGGCTGACCAGCCCGTCGAAGGCATCGGCCTTGGGCTTCCAGATGAAGATGTAGTCGACCTCGGCCGGATCATAGGCGTCGGCGCGTGTCACCACCCGGTAGCCGGGCAGGGCGGCTGCGAAGCCGTCGGCCCAGCGCCGTTCGTTGAAATCGGCGAGGTGCAGCAGCAAGGTCATGTCGGTGTCCCCCAAAAACGAAAGAGCCGCACCATCGGCGCGGCTCGCATCTCGGATCGGCGATCAGCCCGCCTAGTGCGCGGCCGGCGCAGCTTCGGTGGTGGCCGGCGCCGTGGCGGCCGGGGCGGCCGTCGCATCAGCTGCCGGAGCGGCTGCGGCAGCGGGAGCCGCCTCGGGGGCCGGGAACGGTACCGGCGAGGCCGACAGCGTCGACAGGTAGGCCAGGATGTTGGCGCGCTCGACCGGGTCCTTGACGCCGGCAAAGCTCATCTTGGTGCCGGGCGTGAAGGTCTTGGGCGAGGTCAGGAACGCGTTGAGGTTCTCATACGACCACATGTCGCCCTTGGTCTTGTGCTCTTCCATGCCGGCCGAGTAGGCGAAGCCCTCGTGGCTGCCGATCAGGCGGCCGACAACGTCGTAGAGCAGCGGGCCGGTCTTGTTGGATTCGCCGGCGCCGAAGTTGTGGCAGCTGGCGCACTTCTTGACGGCGGCCTGGCCGGCAGCGACGTCGGCGCTGGCCAGCAGCGTGCCCAGTGGCACTTCCGGCGCGGCGGCCTCGGCGGTCGCGCCATGCGCTCCCGCGGCTTCCGCCTCGGGCAGCGTGTAGCCCGGGCCGCGGCCCTCGATCGGGTGGTAGATGGCTTCGGCCAGGAACCCCACGCCCATGACGAAAAGCAGGGTGCCGAGGATGGCGCCAATGATCTTGTTGAGTTCGAACGAATCCATCGCGGGTATCTTAGCCTTTGACGCCGGTTGCTGAACGGCGGAACAGTGCAAGGCCATACCTAGCCTGCACCGGCGCTTCAAGCCCCGTCCCGACGCGGGCGGAAGATAGTCCGCTGTTTTGTGGGGCGCAACGGGCTTCGCGCCGCCTGCGACAACGAGAAAAGCGGAGCGGTGTACTCAAGATTGACTTGGGCGCAGTGCGGTCGCATTAAAGCGCCGCTGTCATATCGGAGCTTGCATGATGTCGAGAAAGATCGCGTTCCAGGGCGAACCCGGCGCCTTCAGCCACGCCGCGGCGCACGCGCTCTTTCCGGCCGACGAAGCGCTGCCCTGCGTCACCTTCGAGGACACCATCGCCGCCGTGCAGCACGGCGATGCCGACTATGGCGTCGTGCCCGTGGAAAACTCGCTCTATGGCCGCATCACCGATATCTACCACCTGCTGCCCGAGAGCGGCCTCCACATCAACGGCGAGCACTTCCTCCGCATCGAGATGAACCTGCTCGGCCTGCCGGGCACGACGCTCGAGGACATCAGGTCCGTGCAGTCGCTGTCGGTGGCGCTCGGCCAGTGCCGCAAGTTCATCTCGCGGCACAAGCTCAAGACCATCAACGGCGTCGATACCGCCGGTTCGGCCCGCGAGGTGGCGCAGCGCGGCGACCGGACCGTGGGCGCCATTGCCTCGCGCTTCGCCGCCGAAGTCTACGGGCTCGACGTGGTCGCCGCCAATATCGAGGATGCGGCGCACAACACGACGCGCTTCCTCGTCATTTCCAAGCGCCCGGAAACGCCGGTCCGCGGCAGTGGCAAGGTGAAGACGACCTTCGTCTTCCGCGTCCGCAACGTGCCGGCGGCGCTCTACAAGGCCATGGGCGGCTTCGCCACCAACGGCGTCAACATGACCAAGCTCGAAAGCTACATGCTCGACGGCTCGTTCACCGCCACGCAGTTCTACGCCGATATCGAGGGCCACCCCGACGATCGCAACGTGCAGCTGGCCTTCGAGGAACTGAACTTCTTCACCGACCACTTCCACATCCTCGGCGTCTATCCGGCCGCCTCGCCAGACTGAGGGTGAAGTATGGCCTAGGTCATCATGGCGAAGTGTTGCAGCAATTCACGGAGTCATTCCCGCGAAAGCGGGAACCCCTGTTTTGGCGCAGCCCGTGCCATCGCAAACGGAGGTCCCCGCTTTCGCGGGGATGACCCCGGTGCGTTGAGGGTAGGTGGGTGGCTAGGCTCTGCCCAAACGGGCTCAGTAGAAGTCGTCGTCCTCGTCGGCGCCGATGGTCATGCCCCCGGCATCCACGCCCCGGTCGAGATCGTCGTCCTCGTCGGCCCGGTGGGCGCCGGCCTCGAGGATCTGGGCCTGGAAGGCGGGGAGGAACAGGGGCGCGCCGACTTCGCGGATGCTGGCCCGCTGCATCTGGCTGAGCGCCATCAGCTCACTGGGAACACGCACTGACTTCAACATGACAAGCCTCCTTGGGCTCGTGATGTTGATGAGAATGCGCCCCAGTTTGTTAACAAGCTGTGAGGGGACGGTTCACCCCCGGGTCATTCCGGCGCCGTGGGGAATCCGGGATGCCTACGCCTCTGTAGCGGGCCGAAGCATCTCAAGCTGGGCCCCGCCCTCCGCCGGGATGCACCATCCGGTCCAGCGCAGGGCTGGGACCCATCTCACCGCCAGCGGGGGCTGCGCGTTGGGTCCCTGCCTTCGCAGGATGACATCGTGCGTGGAGGGAATTTCAGTGGCTTGGCTGGTTCAGCGGGAAGTGGGGTCGAACAGCTCCGCCCGCTGTCCATGCCCGGCAGCGTCCAGACCCAGCCCGGCGTCCTTCCGCAAGGCCCCCACCAGGTACCTGAGCCCCGCCACGTTCTGGCCGGCTTGGATGCGCGGCACCATGGCCTCGGCCGAGATCGCGATGCTTTCGCTGAGGCTTTCGAGCGCCGCCGTGATCTGGAACAGGTCGCGCCGGAGGTCGTGGCCGGGTGGCAGGTTATCGATCAGGCGATCCGTCAGTTCGAGTGCCGAAATGATGTCGCGTCGCGTCCGGTCGGCTTCGCCCAGCAGTGCATCGGTTGCGAAGGCCCGACCGCGGGCAGCGGAACGAAACCCGTCCGCCATCACATTCCAGTGCGGGATCATGCCTTGCCACATGGCGATGTGGTGACGGGCCTCGGCCTCATCCTGGCTGCCTCTGGCGATCATGGTTCCACCCTTCGCGCATCCCTGCCGCATAAACGAAGCGAGGGCCCGGCCGGTTGCATCTTGCGCTCGGTGCGATGAGGCGCCATATAGCGAGCGGGAGGTTGGCGCGGACGTGTTCCTCGCCAACCGGGTCAGGACCGGAAGGTAGCAGCCCCAACGAGACCTTCACGGGTCGTTGCCAGCCTCCTACTTCCCCACATGTTTGTCGTCCGGTGCCGGCTTTGGCGGGCATGATCTTTTGCGAAGCGCGCCTGCGCTCGCTATATGCACTGCATGGCTGACGGAATGTTCCCCGACGACCCGCCCGCGCCCGCCGCCTCCGCGGCCGCGTCGCCCTACCTGGTGCTTGCCCGCAAGTACCGGCCGCTGAGCTTTGCCTCGCTGATCGGCCAGGACGCGATGGTGCAGACGCTGCGCAACGCGTTCAAGTCCGGCCGCATCCACCACGCCTTCATCCTGACCGGCGTGCGCGGCGTGGGCAAGACCACGACGGCCCGCATCCTGGCGCGCGCCTTCAACTACGAGGACGAGAACGGCCGCCGCCCGACGCTCGATTTCGACAAGGAAGGCATCCACGACCGCGCCATCATCGAGGGCCGGCATGTCGACGTGGTGGAAATGGACGCGGCCTCCAACACCGGCATCAACGACATCCGCGAGATCATCGACTCGGTGAAGTACGGGCCGGTTTCGGCACCCTACAAGGTCTACATCATCGACGAAGTGCACATGCTCTCGACGGCCGCCTTCAACGGGCTGCTGAAGACGCTCGAAGAGCCGCCGCCCTACGTCAAGTTCATCTTCGCCACCACCGAAATCCGCAAGGTTCCGGTGACGATCCTCTCCCGGTGCATGCGTTTCGACCTGCGCCGCGTGCCGCCCGACATCATGACCAGCCATCTCGTCGACCTGCTCGGTCGCGAGGGTATCGACTACGAGCCGGAGGCGCTGGCGATGATCGTGCGCGCCGGCGAAGGCAGCGTGCGCGACAACCAGTCCCTGCTCGACCAGGCCATCAGCCATGGCGACGGCCGGGTCACGGCCGCGACGGTCAAGGCCATGCTCGGCCTCGGCGACCGCGCCCGCACCATCGACCTCTTCGAGGCCCTGATGGCCGGGCGCATCGCCCATGCGCTCAGTAACCTGCGCGAGCTCTACGACGCCGGCGCCGACCCGCAGACCATCATCGCCGACCTCTGCGACTTCACCCACCTCGTCACCCGCATCAAGATCGTCCCCGCCGCCGCCGACGACGTGTCGCTGACCCCGGACGAACGCAGTCGTGGCGCGCAACTGGCCCAGAAGCTCGGCATGCGCGCCCTCAGCCGCACCTGGCAGATCCTGTTCAAGGGCTATGACGAGGTGCAGCAGGCGGGCAATGCGCTGCAGGCCGCCGAGATGGTGCTGGTGCGTCTCGCCTATGCGGCCGACCTGCCGACGCCGGACGAGTTGATCGCGCGGCTCGCGAACCAGCCGACGCCGGGGACGCCGCAGACCGCACCCGTGGCGCGCGGCCCGGGCGGCGGCGGGTCTTCGGCGGCACGGCAGCTGCAGCCGCAGGTGGCGCCTCAGTTCGAGGCGGCCCCGGCCCCGGCGCCCGCCGTCACCCAGGCGGCGCCCCAGGCGTTCGCCAGTCCTCGCACCTATGCCGAACTTGTGGCGCTGGCCGGCGAGAAGCGCGACGTGCTGGTGAAGCTCGCGCTCGAGCAGTCGCTGCGCCCGGTCTCGATCGCCGATGGCCGGCTCGAGGTGGCGCTGGTCGAGAATGCCGACCCCGGCATCATTCAGACGCTCTCGGCCCGGCTGAAGCTGTGGACCGGCAAGCAGTGGCTGATCACGCTCAAGACCGATGCACCGCATGTGCCCACCCTGCGCGAGCAGCGCGAGGAGCGGCACGAGGCCGTGCGCCGGGAAGCCCACCAGGACCCGCTCGTGCAGGCCATCCTCGATACCTTCCCCGGCGCGACGGTGCGCGTCACGATGAAGCAGGAACAGGTGCCGATCGAGGCCTACGCGGACATGATCAACCGCGATACCGACGAGGACGAAGACGAATGAAAGACCTGATGAACATGATGAAGGCCGCCCAGGAGATGAAGGGGCGGATGGAGGAGCTGCAGGCCAGGATTGCCGAGATGGTGATCGAGGGCCGCTCGGGCGGCGGGCTGGTGGTCGTCACGCTCAACGGCAAGGGCGAGATGAAGGGGCTGAAGATCGACAAGAGCCTCGTCTCCGACGATGTCTCGGTGCTCGAGGACCTGATCATCGCCGCGCACAACGACGCCAAGGGCAAGGTCGAATACGAGACGAACGCCAAGATGCAGGAAGTGACGGCGGGACTGCCGATTCCGCCCGGGCTGAAGTTTCCGTTCTGAAGGTCGGCGGCTTGCACTCGCCCCACCCACCCACGGGGTCATTCCCGCGAAAGCGGGAATCTCTGTTTGCCGGATGTCCGGCACGCTCAGCAAACGGAGGTTCCCGCTTTCGCGGGAATGACCCGGTGGTGATTGAAGCAATCAGGACAATCTGACCAATGGCCAACGGCGGACCTGAGATCGAGCAACTGATCCTGCTGCTGGCGCGGCTGCCGGGGCTTGGGCCGCGCTCGGCCCGCCGGGCCGTGCTGCAGCTGATCAAGAAGAAGGACCAGCTGATGATCCCGCTCTCGGCGGCGCTCGATCGCGCCGTGGCGGCGGTGACCGAATGCGAGGTGTGCGGCAATATCGACACCCGCTCGCCCTGCCACATCTGCGCCGATCCGCGCCGCGACAGCGGCATCCTGATTGTCGTCGAGGACGTCGCCGACCTCTGGGCGCTGGAGCGCGCCGGGGTGGGGGCGGTGAAATACCATGTGCTCGGCGGTGTGCTGTCGCCGCTCGACGGCGTCGGTCCGGACGAACTGTCGATCGATGCGCTGCTGAAGCGCGCGCCCGAGTTCTCCGAGATCGTGCTGGCGGTGAATGCTACGGTGGAGGGCCAGACCACGGCTCACTACATCACCGATCGGCTGGCGCCCAGCGGGGTGAAGATCACCCGGCTGGCTCACGGCGTGCCGGTGGGCGGCGAACTGGACTACCTCGACGAGGGTACGCTCAGCCAGGCGCTGAAGGCCCGCACCGCGCTCTAGGGGTTAAGGTGGGGGTCTCGAAGCAGGCTACCGCGCTTCCTCGTCGCGGTCCTCACCGTCGATCCACTGGCTCTTGTCGACTGAATCGTCGTCCGCCTCATCCTCGCTGTAGGAGGCTTCGTCGGCCTCGGCGATCTCCTCGAGCTCGTCCGAATCCGGCGCCAGCGTCTCGCGGTGGGCGGTGGCATCGTGGTCGACCGAGGTGGGATCCATGCCTTCGCCGCCCAGTTGCTCGAGCCGGGCAATGGCATCGTCGATGGCTCGGACCAGCACCTGCGGGTCATCGTCACCGAAGTCGGTTGGCTCGAGCTCCAGCATTTCGTCGCGCACCGCCTTGAGCCGGGCCAGCCGCTCCTCGATCGGCCAGTCGTCGCCGTACAGCAATTCCTCGATCTCGGTCTGGCTGACCGGCTGGGCAAACCCGGGCGTATCCCCGTCATTGCCGGCTGGCGTATCCTCGGCGAGCAGCCCGCGGAAGTGATTGTTGGCAGCCATTGGCCCAACCTCCCATCAGGTGATGATAGGACAATGCCCGACCCGCGTCACGGGTTCAGCGAGGCGGCCGTTGGTCGACCGTCATTCCCCGGCGAGGCGCTGATCGGGCCTGGCGTCGTCGAACTCCATCGCCTCGATGCGCTCGCCGCGGCGCAGCACCTTGCTGGATGATGTGAGGATGTCGCCGATATCGTTGCTGACGTGGGTGAAGTGGGTCTGGAGCTTGCGCACCCGCTCGTCGAGCCGGCCCACGTCACCAAGCAGCGCCCGCACCTCGGTCTGGATGCGATAGGCTTCCTCGCGCATGCGCACGTCGCGCAGCAGGGCCTGCACCACCTGGATCGACAGCATCAGGATGGAGGGCGAGACGATCACCACCCGCGCCTTGAGGGCACGCTGCACCACATCCTCGAAATGCTCGTGCAGGTCCGCGAAGATCGATTCCGACGGCACGAACAGGAACGCCGTGTCGGCCGTCTCGCCGGCGATCAGGTACTTCTCGGAGATCGCCTTGATGTGGACGCCCATGTCATTGCGGAAGCCCGACGCCGCAAAGCGCGGATCCTCGCCCTCGGCCGCCGTGGTGAAACGCTGCCAGCTTTCGAGCGGGAACTTCGCGTCGATCACCAGCGAGGGCGCGCCGTTGGGCATGTAGACCAGCGCATCGGGCCGGTTGCCGTTCGAGAGCGTCGCCTGGAAGGCATAGGCGTTGGGCGCGAGGCCATCGCCGATGATCGCCTCCATCCTGCCCTGGCCGAACGCGCCGCGCGTCTGCTTGTTGGCGAGGATCGACTGCAGCGAGACCACGTTCTGGCTCAACTGGGCGATGTTGGACTGCGCCCGGTCGATCACCGCCAGCCGCTCCTGCAGCTTCATGAGGCTCTCGTTGGTCTTGGCGTTCGTCTCCTGCATGGCCGCGCCGATGCGCTGGCCCTGGCTGTCGAGCCGCTCGTTGACCAGGCGCGCGAGGTCGGAGGTGCGCGAGCCGAAGATCTCGCTCATCGTCTGCATGCGGCCCGTCATCTCGGACTGGATGCGCATCATGTCGGCCAGGTACCGCTCGGTCTCGGCGGACTTGAGCCGCAGCACCTCCGCCTCTTCGGCCCGCTGCCGGGCCTCGTCAGACCGGGCCCGCGACTGGCGCACGACGACGACCAGGAGGGCCACCAGCAGCACGGCGAACAGTCCTGCCGCCGCGAAGGCCGCGATCTCGAGCGTGATGGCGAAGTCGGCGACGGTGAAGAGGATGCGGTCCATGGCGGCAGACTACACGATTCGCCGAACGCTGTTCCCTCATTGTTCACGCGCGTCGCCGGGATCGTTCAGGACGTGCCGACCGGCTGGGGCGTTGACCCCGGGCCGGGAAATACCATATTCAGCGGCATCTCCCGATGAAGGACCCGAACGTTCATGGCCAAGCGCCCCATCCTGATCCTGCCCGACGAGCGCCTGCGCGCCATTGCGGAGCCGATCGACAAGATCGACGATGAGGTGAAGCAGCTCGCCAAGGACATGCTGGAGACCATGTACGATGCACCCGGCATCGGCCTCGCCGCCCCGCAGATCGGCGAACTCCGCCGCATCGTGGTGATGGACCTCGCCAAGGAAGGCGAGACGCCCGAACCGATCGTGATGGTGAACCCGGAGATCCTCAAATACTCGGACGAGACCGTGGTGACCGAGGAGGGGTGCCTGTCGATCCCCGAGCTCTACTACGATGTCGAGCGTCCGGCCGAGATCACGGTGCGCTACACCGACCTCGACGGCAAGGTGACCGAGCGTGACGCCGGCGACCGGCTGGCCATCTGCATCCAGCACGAGATCGACCACCTCGATGGCGTGCTGTACATCGACTACCTGAGCCGGCTGAAGCGCGACCGGGTGCTGAAGAAATTCCAGAAGGCCGAGCGGCTGAGCAAGAAGGCGAGCTGACGTTCGTCTTCCTTCTCCCCTTGAGGGAGAAGGTGGCGCGAAGCGCCGGATGAGGGGTTGTCATCGCTCGCGATGACCGCTCCGAGCGTAGCGAGGGCGACTTCCCCTCACCCGCCCTTCGGGCACCCTCTCCCTCAAGGGGAGAGGGAAGGAAGAGGAGCCCAACTCCCGTGAAAATCGTCTTCATGGGCACGCCCGAATTCGCCGTGCCCACCCTCACCGAGATCGTCTCGACCGGGCACGAGGTCGTCGCCGTCTATACGCGCGCGCCAAAACCGGCCGGTCGCGGGCAGGCCGAGCGCAAGTCGCCGGTGCACGAGGCGGCCGAGGGTTTCGGCATTCCGGTGTTCACGCCGCGCTCGCTGAAGCAGGCGCCGGAACAGGAGGTCTTTGCTTCGCACGATGCCGACCTGGCCGTGGTCGTCGCCTATGGCCTGATCCTGCCCAGGCCAATCCTCGAAGCGCCGCGGCTTGGCTGCCTCAACCTCCACGGCTCGCTCCTGCCGCGCTGGCGCGGCGCCGCCCCGATCCAGCGCGCCGTGATGGCGGGCGATGCGCGCACCGGCGTCATGGTCATGCAGATGGACGAGGGGCTCGACACCGGCCCGGTCGGTCTCGTCGAGGAAATGCCGATCGGCCCGGACATGACGTCCGGCGAACTGCATGACAGGATGATGCTGGTCGGTGCCGACCTGATGGGCCGGGCCCTCGCCGCGCTCGAGCGCGGCAGCCTGCACTTCACGCCGCAGTCGGGGGCGGGCGTGACTTACGCGGCCAAGATCGACAAGGCTGAGGCGCGCATCGACTGGAGCAAGCCGGCCGCCGAAGTGCACAACCTGATCCGTGGCCTGTCGCCGTTCCCCGGCGCCTGGTTCGAACTCACGCTCAACGGCACGCCGACGCGCATCAAGGTGCTGCGCTCCACGCTCGTCAGCGGCAGCGGCGCGCCGGGCACGATCCTGCCCGATCTGACCATCGCCTGCGGCAGCGGCGCGGTGCGCCTCGTCGCCGTGCAGCGCGAGGGCAAGGGCGCGATGGATGCCGCGACGTTTCTGCGCGGGGCAGGGGCGCTGCCGGAGCGGGCCTCGTGATAGCCGAAGGCCCCCTCACCCGGAGCGCCGTGCGCTCCGACCTCTCCCCCCAGGGAGAGGTGGTGCTGCGGCGAGATCGAGCCGCATCGCACCTCTCCCTGGGGGGAGAGGTCGGCGCGCAGCGCCGGGTGAGGGGGCCTTTCTCCTGCACGGCAGGGAGCTGACATGCCCCGCTACCGTCTCACCGTCGAATATGACGGCCGGCCGTTCTGCGGCTGGCAGATGCAGGCGCATGACCTCTCGGTGCAGCAGGTGCTAGAGGACGCCATCGCGCGCTTTTCGGGCGAGGATGCCGTCACCCAGGCGGCGGGCCGCACCGATGCCGGCGTGCACGCGCTGGGGCAGGTCGTGCATTTCGACCTCGAGCGGGAATGGGATCCGTTCAAGATCCGCGAGGCGCTGAACTACCACACCAAGCCGCACCCGGTGGCGATCCTGACCTGCGAGCAGGTCGGCGAAGAGTTCGAGGCTCGTTTCTCCGCCATCGCCCGGCACTACGAGTACCGCATCCTCAATCGCCGCGCCCGGGCGGCGCTCGATGCCGGCCGGGTCTGGCACGTGCCGGTGGAGCTTGAGGCCGACGCCATGCACGAGGCCGCGCAATCGATCCTCGGCAGGCACGACTTCACGACGTTCCGGGCCTCCGAATGCCAGGCCAAGTCGCCGGAGCGCACGCTCGACATCTTCAACGTTCGCCGCGAGTCGGAGATGATCGTCGTCACCGCTAAGGCACGCAGTTTCCTCCACTCGCAGGTGCGCTCGATGGTGGGTTCACTGAAGCTGGTCGGCGAGGGCAAGTGGACGCCGCGCGACTTCCGCGCCGCGCTCGACGCGCGCGACCGCGCCCGCTGCGGCCCATTGGCGCCGCCCGACGGTCTCTACCTGACGAAGGTGGACTACTAGGCTAGCCCCGGGCCGCCGCTGCGATGGCCGCCAGGTCCTCGGCCGAGGGCGGGAACAGCATGACCAGCACCAGCAGCGCCGCGACGAGGCCGACCGCCTGGGCGATGATCAGCAGCACGATCTGCATCGGCCTAAGTGTCATCACTACACGGCCGATATTGATCGAGAGCACGATGCCGGCGATCAGGAAGACGAAGCTGAGCACGGTCAGGCCCAGCAGAATGGTTGCCAGCATCGCCAGCGACAGGATGGCGTTGGACCAGTTGAGCGTGACGACGAACGGCACCAGCGCGTCGTTCCTGCCGATCTGGCGCAGGTACAGCGCGGAAGCGCCCACAACCGCGCCATAGACGATCACCTGCTGCACCAGCGCGCCGAACATGCCCCCGCCGCCCAGCGCGGCAGTGGCCACAAGTTCGATGGCGGTGACCAAGAGGAGCGCGATGAAACTGCCGGCAAGCCCGGCTCGGCTGAACGAGAAATACCGCGAGGCGCCCCGATCGCCGACAAGCAGGGCAAGCAGGCCCCTTGCCGCCGCGCGCGCTTCGTCCACCAGACTGGTATTCAACTGAGGCACTAACCGATCCCTTGCCCGCCGCCCAGGAGCATGTAGAGGCCCAGAGGGATGGCGGCAAGCAGCACGATGCAAAGAATGGCAAACGCCAGGGAAACCCCGATGCCGAGCCGGCCGGCCTCCCGCGCTGCCCGGTAGAACATGAAGCCGCGCACCCCGAGGAGGGCGATGGCGGCGGCATCGCTGCGCACGAAGACGAGCGGCAGCGACAGCACCTCGACGATCCCGAGCGCATAGATGCTGGGAACGGCGATTGCCAGCACCCCGACACGCAGGAGCCGCGCCGTACCCCAGGTGGCGAGCAGGATCGCCAGCAGCAGCAGCAGGTTGAACAGCAGTCCGACCGCGACCTGCATCCAGCCCGGTACGATGCCGCCGGCAATGCCGGGCACCGCAATGGAACAAAGGGCGGCGACGACATAGAACCCCGTCGCGTTGACGAGGCCCACCCTGCTCAGGTTGAACTTGCCGGCCGCGCCGGGCTGCGCAGTCAGCAGGTCGAGCCAGCCGAGCAGGGCGCGCCACAGCTCGGTGAAGGCGTTCACCCGAGATAGTCCGCAATGAACTGCGCGTAGAGCGCCGTCAGGTCCTCGAGGTCGGACAGCCGGATGTTCTCGTCGATCTTGTGCATGGTCGGCCCGGGGAGGCCGAACTCGACCACCGGGCAGTATTCGACAATGAAGCGCGCGTCCGAGGTGCCTCCTCCCGTCGACAGCTCCGGCGGGATGCCGGTGCGACGGGAGATGGTCTCGATCAGCGTCTCGATGCCGCCGCCGAGATCGGAGAGGAACGAGCGCGAGGGCCGGCCAGCCACGGCGAACTCGACAGCGCAATTCCGCTTGTCCTGGTTGGCGATGACGTCCTCGATCGCCGCGACCAGCGTCTCGGGCGTCCAGCGGTCGTTGTAGCGCACGTTGAAGCGCAGCAACGCCGAGGCCGGGATGACATTGGTGGTGGCGTTGCCGACGTCCATCGAGGTGAACTCGAGGTTCGATGGCGGGAAGTGCTCGGTGCCGTCGTCGAGCTTGCCCGACAGCGCCAGCATCAGCGCTGCCGCGACCGGCAGCGGATTGTTGGCCTTGTCCGGATAGGCGACATGGCCTTGCGTGCCGGTGACCCGGATCTGCCCGTTGAGCGAACCGCGCCGCCCGACCTTGATCGAGTCGCCGACCCGCGCCGTGGCGCTCGGCTCGCCCACGATGGCGAAGTCGAAGCGATGGCCCTCTGCCGCCGCCCAGGCCATCAGCTTGTCGGTGCCGTTCACCGAGTCGGCTTCCTCGTCGTTGGTGATGGCGAGCGAGATGGTGCCGTCGGCCGGCGCGCGCGAAATGGCGGCGACGAAGGCCGCGATGCCCGACTTCATGTCCGCCGCGCCGCGCCCGTAGATCGTGCCGTCGACGATCTCGGCTGCAAACGGCGGATGCCTCCACGCCGCCTCGTCACCCGGCGGCACGACATCCGTATGGCCGGCGAACAGCAGGTGCCTGCCGCCCGTCCCGCGCGTCGCGAACAGGTTGTCGACCGGGTACGAACCGTCGCCCTCGAACCGCACGCGCTGGCAGGTGAAGCCGAGCGGGATCAAAGCCGCTTCGAGCACCTCGAAGACGCCGTGGAGCTCAGGGGTGACCGACGGCTCGCGGATGAGGGCGGCGAGGAGCTGGACGGGGTCGACCACGTCAGTCACGCAGCAGCTCGTTGATGCCGGTCTTCGACCGCGTCTGGGCGTCGACGGTCTTGACGATCACGGCGCAGTAAAGGTTCGGGCCGGGCTGGCCGTTGGGGAGCGGCTTGCCGGGCAGGCTGCCGGAGACGACGACGGAATAGGGCGGGACCCTGCCGATATGCACTTCGCCGGTGGCGCGGTCGACAATCTTGGTCGAGGCCCCGATGAACACGCCCATCGAGATGACCGATCCCTCGCCGACGACGACGCCCTCGACCACTTCGGAGCGGGCGCCGACGAAGCAGTTGTCCTCGATGATGGTCGGGCCGGCCTGCATCGGCTCGAGCACGCCGCCGATGCCGACGCCGCCCGAAAGGTGGACGTTCTTGCCGATCTGCGCGCAGGAGCCGACGGTGGCCCAGGTGTCGACCATGGTGCCTTCGTCGACATAGGCGCCCACGTTGACGAAGCTCGGCATCAGGATGACGTTCTTCGCCACGAAGGCTGACTTGCGCACCACGGCGCCCGGCACGGCGCGGAAGCCGGCCTCGCGGAAATTGTTCTCGCCCCAGCCTTCGAACTTGGTGGGCACCTTGTCCCACCACGAGGCGCCGCCGGCCGAGCCGGAGATGAGCCGGTTGTCGTTGAGGCGGAAGCTCAGCAGCACCGCCTTCTTCAACCACTGGTTCACCGTCCATTGCGTCGGGACCTGGCGCTCGGCGACGCGGGCCTTGCCGCTGTCGAGCAGGTTCAGCGCCTCGTCCACCGCCTCGCGTACCGCGCCGGTCGTGCCGGAGTTGATGTCGGCGCGCGCCTCCCAGGCGGCATCGATGGTGCGGGCGAGATCGGCAAAGGGCATGGGTCGACTTTCTGCGGGAGATGGAGGCGGCCGGACATTATCCGGCTTGCCCGACCTGTCAACGATCCTTAACCCGGCGCGATGCAAGCTTGAACCTGAGTTTTTGGAGACGTGAGATGGCCAGACGCGCCAACACCCCGCTGCGCACCTCGAGCGAGGACCTTGCCGCGGCCAAACGCGCGCCGTCGACGCCGCAGACCGAATCCGCCGCCTTCCGGCTCGCCTTTTCCGACGACGAGTTCATGACCAGCGAGGATACGCGCGGCATCCGCTTCCAGCTCGAATACCTCAAGGCCGAATTCCGCCTGCGCGAACACGGCATCCGCTCGACCGTGGTGCTGTTCGGCGGCGCCCGCATTCCCGAGCCGGGCAAGCCGGCCTGGGCCGCACGCAACGAGACGCAGAAGAAGAATCTCGAGGCTGCGTCGCACTACTACTCCGAGGCGCGCCGCTTCGCCCAGTACGCCTCGCTCACCGCCCGCGCGCTCGACTTCCACGACTATGTCGTGGTCACCGGCGGCGGCCCGGGGGTGATGGAGGCCGGGAACCGCGGTGCCGCCGATGTCGGAGCGCCCAGCATCGGGTTCAACATCGTGCTCCCGCACGAGCAGACGCCGAACGGCTACATCACGCCGGACCTGTGCTTCAACTTCCACTATTTCGCGACGCGCAAGATCCACCTGCTGCTGCGCGCCCGTGCCGTCGCCATCTTCCCGGGCGGCTTCGGCACGCTCGACGAGTTCTTCGAGACGCTGACCCTGATCCAGACCGGTCGCATGGAGCGGGTGCCCCTGCTGCTGTTCGGCAAGGAGTTCTGGAGCCGGGTAATCAACTTCGGGGCGCTGGCCGAAGCGGGCACCATCGCGCCGGACGATCCCCACCTGTTCACCCTGGTCGATAGCGCCGAGGAAGGCTGGAACGTCGTCCGCCAGCACTACAACCTGCCGGAGGTGACGCTGGCCGCCGAATAGCGAGGACGCTCCCCGCCCTACGGCAGCTTGCGCAGGAACCCGGCGAGGTCGGCGGTCATGTGGTGCACGTGCGCGCCGCCGGTCCGCTCCAGCTCCCACGACTCGACCTGCTCGTGCATGAACGAGTCCGATGCGATGACCTGCACCGTGGCCATGCCGGTGTCGTGCGGCACCTTGAGGTTCTTCTCGAGGTCGTCGAACATCGCCGCGCGGCGTGCATCGATGCCGTGCTTTTCGAAGAACACCGAATAGGCTTCCGCCAGCGGCTTGGGCCTGTAGCCCATCGCACGGATATCGAAGATATCCTCGAACAGGTCCTCCGCCCCGCCCAGTCGGCCGAGCACCGCCCGTGCGTGCCCCACATCGCCATTGGTGAGAATGAACTTGCGGCCGGGCAAGGCGCGGATCGCCCCGATCAGGTCGGGATGCGCCACCACCGGGGAGTAGTCGATCGCGTGCACGGTCGAAAGGAAGTGGTCGGGGTCGACCTCGTGACGCTGCATCAGCCCGTTCAGCGTCGTGCCGTAGTCGCGGTAGTAGGCCTTTTGCAGCGCCCGCGCTTCGTCATACGGCAGCTGGGTGACCCGCACCATGTAGTCCGAGATCAGCAGGTCGATCTGGGCGAACAGGTTGCATTCGCGCGGGTAGAGCGTGTTGTCGAGATCGAACACCCAATCGGTGACATGGGTGAGCGATCGGCGAGAGTCGAGGTCGATCATCCCTGCATCATGCCAGAAAGCCGGTCGCAGGGCACTGCCGAAAATCGTTGATCAATCGCTTGCTGGAGACACGGGAGGCGTGTATTCCGACGGGCCTCGCGGGAGGCGTGCCCCGGCTCTGCCGCTGCCAGCGCGATACGCCCGCCGTAGGTGTAGCCTGAGCCCTGCAGGCATTTCCGCCTGATGTCATCCAGCCCGGACAACACCCTCGAAGGACTCGAATGGCTCTGCGGCGCGCTGCGCCGGGCCTTCGTGCATGTGTTTGAGACCTGAGGGAAGCTTTATGTCTGCCCACCAATTCCACGTGCCGACTTCCAAGGCCGATGCCGACCCGCGCCGCTGGGTGGCGCTCGCCGTGCTGCTCATAGCCAGCTTCATGAACCTGATCGACGTCACCATCGTCAACGTGGCGCTGCCCAGTCTCGAGAAGAACCTGGGGGCCGGCCCGAACGAGATCGAGTGGGTCATTGCCGCCTACGTGCTGAGCTTCGCGCTCGGCCTGCTGCCGTTCGGGCGTCTCGGCGATATCGTCGGCCGCACGCACATGTTCCTCATCGGCGTGGCAGCCTTTACCGCTGCGTCCGCGCTGTGCGGCCTGGCACCGTCGATCGAATGGCTGATCATCGCGCGCGTCCTGCAGGGGCTGGCCGGCGCGGCGATGACGCCGCAGGTGCTGGCGATCGCGCAGGTGACCTTCCCGCCCGAGGAGAAGGGGCAGGCCTTCTCGCTGTTCGGACTCAGTTCCGGTCTTGCAGCGGTCACCGGTCCGATCCTGGGCGGCATACTGATCGGCGCCAACCTCGGCGGACTGGACTGGCGCCCGATCTTCCTCGTCAACGTGCCGGTCGGCATCGTCGCCGTGGTTGCGGGCTGGTACCTCATTCCCCGCACGCCGGGGCACCCGGGGCTGAAGAACGACTTCGTCGGCATCGCGCTGTTCGTCGCCGCCATGGTCGCGCTGGTCTATCCCCTCGTCGAGGGGCGCGCCTTCGGCTGGCCGGCCTGGGCCTGGGGCATGATCGCGGGCTCGTTCGCGCTGGCCGCGCTGTTCGTGCTCTGGCAGCGGCGCCGGGCCGCCGGCGACAAGCCGCAACTGCTCAACTTCAGCCTGATCAGCAATCCCAACTACCTGCTCGGCCTGCTGATCACCACGATCTTTGCCTCGGGCGTCCCGGCGATGTTCATGGTGCTGTCGCTGATGCTGCAATCCGGCTTCGGCTTCACGCCGCTCGAATCGGGGCTGACCAACACGCCGTTCTCGGTCGGTGTGCTCACCGTGTCCCTGTTCATCGGCCGGCTGGGCCAGCGCTGGTTGCGCACTCGCCTCGGACTGGGTGCCGCCATCCTCGTCGTCGGCATCGCGTGGCTGGACTTCACCATCCGCGGACTGGGCCAGAGCACCGACCACTGGGTGTTCCTGCCGCCCCTCTTCCTGGCAGGGCTCGGGCTCGGACTGGGCTTTTCGGGCCTGTTCCAGTCCGTGCTGGCCGGCGTGCCGTCACGCGATGCGGGCGCCGGCGCCGGCGCGCTCCAGGCCTTCCAGCAGATTGGCGGCGCCATCGGCGTGGCTTTGGTGGGCGAGATATTCTTCACCGGGCTCGCGAGTGGCTTTGCGGCCGGCGCGACCCCGGCCTCCGCCTTTGCCGAGGCCGCGGCTCCGGCGATCATCTATCAGATCGTCTCGTTCGGCCTGGTGGTGATCCTCGTGCCGTTCCTCAAGATCCGGCCGCCGCATCAGCCCGGGCAGGGGCACGCGCCAGCCGCGCCGCCGTCGGTCGTGGCCGAGGCCTGACGCAGAAAGCGCGACACCCTCCCCGCCGAGCGGGGAGGGTGTCGAAGTCGCCTCGATCGGGGTCGAGCCTACCTGACGATCAGCGTGCCGGCACCATGCTCGGTGAACAGTTCGACCAGCACCACGTGCGGCGTCTTGCCGTTGAGGATCACGACGCCCTCGACGCCATTGTCGAGTGCCTCGAGGCAGGTCTCGACCTTGGGAATCATGCCGCCCGAAATCGTGCCGTCGGCGATCAGCGCCTTGGCGTCGCGCATGTTGAGCTCGGGGATCAGCTTCTTGTTCTGGTCCAGGACGCCGTCGACGTCAGTGAGGAACAGCAGGCGCTTGGCGCCGAGCGAGCCGGCAATGGCGCCGGCGAAGGTGTCGGCGTTGATATTGTAGGTGTTGCCGTCTCGGCCGGGCGCCACCGGGGCGATCACCGGGATCATCTCGGAACGGGCGAGCGTATCGAGCAGCGTGCGGTCGACCTCCACCGGCTCGCCGACGAAGCCCAGGTCGAGTACGCGTTCGATATTCGAGCCCGGATCCTGAACGCGTTTCTCGGCCTTCCGGGCGAAGACCATGTTGCCGTCCTTGCCGCACAGCCCGATCGCCCACTCGCCCTCGGCGTTGATCAGTGCGACGATTTCCTTGTTGATCGAGCCGGCCAGCACCATCTCGACCACTTCCATGGTCCGCTTGTCGGTGACCCGCAGGCCGCCCTCGAACTTGGACTCGATGCCGAGGTTCTTCAGCATCGAGGCGATCTGCGGCCCGCCGCCATGCACCACGATCGGGTTGACGCGCGACTGCTTGAGCAGCGCGATGTCGCGGGCAAAGGCCTGGCCCAGGCTGGTGTCGCCCATGGCATGGCCGCCGTACTTCACGACGACGGTCTTGCCCTCGTAACGCTGCATGTAGGGCAGGGCTTGCGACAGGACCGCGGCGTCCCGGGAAAAGCTCTCGATGTCGGGCATGTTTCGCAGAGTATCCATTTGCCTCGTCCTATAGCGCATTCCGTTGGAGTCGAAAGCGCTTTTGCGCCCGCCGGGTTTCAAAACGAGGACAATGGCGAAGATTTGGTGACAGCTCGCGACGCCTATAGGCAGCGGCGAAGGCTTTGGCTAAGGTCCGGCCATGACGAGCGGGACCACCTCCGACATCGCCGACCTCATTGCCCGCACTGCGCTCAGGGATCGCGGGGCATTTCGTGATCTCTACAGCCGGACCAGCGCGAAACTATTCGGCGTGACGCTCCGTATCCTCAAGGACAGATCGGAAGCCGAGGAGGCGCTCCAGGAGGTGTATGTCAAGATCTGGCAACGTGCCGACCGCTACGTGGCGGGGGGCTACAGCCCGATCAGCTGGCTGGTGGCGGTTGCCCGCAACCATGCCCTTGACGTCCTGCGGGCACGCAAGCCGGTGAGCGACGATATCGATGCGGCGATCGACCTGGCGGACGGGGGACCCGACCCCGAACAGGCCACGATCCAGGGCTCGGAACGGACGCGCATCGACGGGTGTCTCGAAACGCTCGAGGCCGACAAGGCCGATTGCGTGCGGGGCGCCTACCTCGACGGCTTCAGCTACGAAGAACTGGCGACGCGCCACAGCGTGCCGCTGAACACCATGCGAACCTGGCTCCGCCGGAGCCTGATCAAACTGAGAGAGTGCCTCACGGCATGAGCACGGAAGGCCACAGCGGCGGTAGGGAAGACGACCAGGTCCTGGTCGCCGAGTACGCGCTCGGCCTGCTGGAGGGCGGCGAGCGCGCTGCCGTCGCACGCCGCATCGCCACCGAGGCGGCGCTCTCGGCCGACCTGCGCCTGTGGCGCAACCGTCTGTCCAGCCTCGACAGCGAGTTTGCCGAGGTCGCCCCGCCCGCCAACCTGCTGCAACGCATCGAGACCCGCCTGTTCGGGGCTCCGGCCCGGACCGGCTGGTGGAATTCGCTGGCCCTGTGGCGCAGCCTCACGGCCGCCGCTGCCGCAGTCGCCGTGCTCGCGGTGGGCGTCAACCTGACCCAGCCCAGGTTCGATCCCTCGACCCTTGCCACCCAGCTCGTCGCCGCCATCCAGTCGCAGGAAGGGTTCGGGGTCGAGTTCATCGCCGTCTACGACCAGGCCCTCGGCCAGGTCCGCATCACGTCGCTCAAGGGCGATGCGGTGCCCGACAAGGACTACGAGCTCTGGTACATCAAGGGCGACCAGCCCGCGGTGTCGATGGGCGTGCTGCCGGTCAACCAGAAGCGCGAGATCCCGCTCGACGCCGCCGCTAAGGCCAATATCGCGCCGGGCACGGTATTCGCCGTCACCCTCGAGCAGAAGGGCGGCTCGCCGACCGGCGTGGCCCAGGGCCCGATCGTCGCCGTGGGTACCGCGACGCCGATCTGATCGCGTTCTCCTTTGCCTCATGCACGGAGTCATTCCCGCGAAAGCGGGAACCTCTGTTTTCTGTGCGTGCGGCCAAACAGGGATTCCCGCTGTCGCGGGAGTGACCCGGTGATTGGGAGGGAAGCGCGCCCGCCCTACGAATCCCGCGGCAAGAGAGTTTCGCGCACGAGGCCAAATAAACCGCGACCTGCGAAAATGTGATCCGAAACTGCGCCGGACACCTCCCCGTATTTCCTCCCGTCACACCGCAACCAACGCGGGACCCAGTCAAAGGAAGGAAGATACGATGAAACTCTCCACTCTGCGTGTATTTGCCGCCGCGGCCATGCTCTCGGTCACCGCTCTGGGCTCCATTGCCTATGCCGAGAACCCGATGGTCGGCGGCGCGGCCATGTCCGAGACCAAGGACATCATCGACAACGCTGTGAACTCCGCCGATCACACCACGCTGGTCGCCGCCGTGAAGGCCGCCGGCCTTGTCGAGACGCTGAAGGGCCCCGGACCGTTCACCGTCCTCGCCCCCACCAATGAAGCCTTCGCCGCCCTGCCGGCCGGCACCGTCGACACCCTGCTGAAGCCCGAGAACAAGGACCAGCTGGTCAAGATCCTGACCTGCCACGTCATCGCGGCCAAGGCGCTCGCCGCGGACGTCTCCAAGATGGTCGCCGATGGCGGTGGCCAGGCCGTTGTCGATACGGTCGGCGGCTGCAAGCTGACGGCCAAGGCCGATGGCGGGAAGGTCACCTTCACCGACGAGAACGGCAATGCGGCAACGGTTACCATCGCCGACGTGATCCAGTCGAATGGCGTCATCCACGTCATCGACAAGGTCCTGCTGCCCAAGATGTAACTTTCGCTCCGCCTCGTGCGGACCCAATCTCGACATCGGACCTCGTGTCCCGTCCAATGGGCGGGACACATCCATTTGTACTGCCGCGCCTCGCGCGTGGCGCTAGACTGAACCGCTTTAAGAAGGGGTGCCTCCATGAGCATCAGCCGCCGCTCACTCCTGCTCGGTGCAACTGCCACAGCGGCGCTCGGCGCTGCCGGCCTGCTATTCCGCCCCATGTCGTCCTCGCGGGCCGCCGAGGGGACGTTCGAGTTCACGCTCACCGACGCCGAGTGGAAGAAGAAGCTCAACCCGCTGAGCTACCAGGTGCTCCGGCACGAATACACGGAGTATCCGGGGACCTCGGAACTGCTCTACGAGCACCGCGCCGGCATCTTCGCCTGCGCCGGTTGCGACCTGCCGCTGTTCGACTCCAAGACCAAGTACGAAAGCGGCACCGGCTGGCCCAGCTTCTACCAGCCGCTCGACAACGCCGTGGGCGAGTCCACCGACACCAAGCTCGGCTATCCGCGCACCGAAGTGCATTGCCGCCGCTGCGGCGGGCATCTGGGCCATGTCTTCGACGACGGCCCGCAGCCCACGGGACTGCGCTACTGCATGAACGGCGCCGCGCTGCAGTTCCACCCGGCGGCGGGATGACCGCGTTGCCGCATGGGACCGCGGGTCAAGCCCGCGGCTGACGGGTTCGGGCATTTGGCGGGGCGGGCCTGGTGTTTGACCTCGCTAACGCCGGCGCCGGTGCTCGTTGCCCTCACCCCCACCCAGCTTTGCCAGTTCGCTGCGCTCACAAGCGCCGCTGCCCTCCCCACAAGGGGGAGGGAGACCCGTGATCACCGCCCCATCCCCTCCCCTCCCTCCCCCTCGTGGGGAGGGCAGTGCAGCTTGGTTCTCGCGTTAGCGAGGACCTAGCGGAACTGGGTGGGGGAGCCCGAACCAGCCACCCGTCATGATCTCGCTTCGGTGCATCTCGGCCGCCAGCGGGTTCGATGCTCCGCGGCTCCTTGCACGGCGCCACGAAGCGCGCCATCTCTGGCGCCATGAAGCTCACCATCATCCAGACCGGCGACGTTCCGGCGCCGCTGCGCCCGCGGTTCGGCGCCTACCCGCCGATGTTCAAGCGCATGTTCGACGAGGCCGGGCAGCACTTCGACTACGAGACCGTGCCCGTTTTCGATGGTGCCGGCTTTCCGGACCCGACGAGGGTCGAGGTCATCCTGATCACCGGCTCGGCCGCCGGCGTCTACGAGGACCATGCCTGGCTCGAGCCGCTGCGTGCCTTCATCCGCTCGGCCTATGCCGCGAACACCCCCATGCTTGGCATCTGCTTCGGCCACCAGATCATGGCCGATGCGCTCGGTGGCGACGTGCGCAAGTCAGCACGGGGCTGGGGCCTCGGCCGCCACACCTACGCGGTGAAGTCGCGCCCCGATTTCCTCGCCACCGACCTGCCGGCGCTGTCGATCGCCTGCTCGCACCAGGACCAGGTGATCACCCCGCCCGGCGAGGCGGACGTGTTCCTGGGCTCCGACTTCACCCCCAATGCCGGGCTGGTCTACAAGAACGGCAAGGCCCTGAGCCTCCAGCCGCACCCCGAATTCAGCGACGACTACACGCTGGCGCTGGCCGAACTGCGCCGGGGCAAGGCGCCGGACGAGGTGGTCGAGAACGCCGTGGCCTCGGTGGCGACGCCGTCGCACAGCCGCGACATGGCAGGCTGGCTCGGCGGATTCCTTACGCGCTAGACCAAGGAAGTGTTTTCTTCGAGCGTCTGATTGAGGCAGGCTTGCTCCGCGCTGTGCAGAGCGCCTTTGGCTTGGGGGAACGATATGGACTTTGTCATGGCAAGGAGCCTTGCCTTTGCCGCCGCACTCGCCTGTGCCGCGCCGGCGCTGGGCGCCGACCGTGCCGACTATGTGACGCTGCGCACCGCGGAACTGCTCAACCTGAAATGCGCGGCGCTCAAGTATGTCGAGCACACCTATCTGCATGAAGCCGTGATCACGGCGCTCGACAGCACCGACGAGTCGATCAACCTGATCACCGGCGACATGAGCCGCGAGGATTACGACGCCTGGAAGCAGGGCGCCGATGACGAGGCCGCGCAGAAGGCGGCGGAAGCGGGGTGCACGAGCGCCGCCAACTCCTATCTGCTGACGGCGCGTGCCAAGGCCAGCGAGGACATCTTCCGGGCCATGCTGCTCGCCTTCCACTTCAATACGCTGCCCGGCGACGACCGCAACCACGTCGCGCTGCCGGCCGATCAGCAGGCGAGCGCAGAGCGCTACGACGGTTTCCTGCAGCAGGTCTATGGCGAGAGTTATCCGGCCTTCGCCGAAGCGCAGCGCCAGGCGGCGGCCGCGAGCCTTCCCGCCTCGGCCATGCCCTCGGCCGAGCCCGAGGAAGGCGCGCTGCCGACCTTCGGCGCCATTGCCACCATCGACGACCAGGATCGCATCCTCCTGGCCCAGTCGGCGGCCGCCAAAGTGCTGCAGCGGATCGAGTTCGAAGTCACGGCGGAGAGCAACGGCTGGCTGGTGAAGCCGCTCCAGACGCAGACGGGAGCGGTCGTTCCGGCGCTCGAGCGCGCCGATGGCAGTGCCCCCGGCATCCTCTATCCCGTATGGGCCGGCCCCGTCGCCTACGCTTCCGGGGGCGCCGAATTCCGCCTGGCACTGGCGCGCGCGCCTGAGAGCGTGATCCGGGTGATGACCTACGGCGCCGGCGCCGCCTCGCTGGCCGATGCGAGTGGTGTGCGCTTCTACGTGGCAGGGACCGCGCCCTATGGCGATCCCGGCTTCCGCGCTGGCGCCAGCGTGTTCGAGGCCACCCCCTCGAGCGGCCCGTGCCTGGGCGGCCCGTGCTTCGACCTGCCGCACGATGCAACCGTCGCCCTGCTCGACGGTGAGGGCGCCATCGCCGAACTCGTCATGGGCAGCGGCGACGAGCCGGCCGGTCAGGTCGCGCTGCGCGCGTCCGAGCTCTCCCGCGTACCGGTCCAGTAGCGCCTACTGCTCGAGCAACTGCCTGATTTCGGCCCGCAGCTGCTCCATGCCGAACCTGGTCTCGCTCGAGGTCAGGATGATCTCGGGATGGGCGGCCGGGCGCTTGGCGATGCTGTCGCGGGTCTTCTTGATGGCGGCGTCGAGTTCGGCCTTGTTGGGCTTGTCGGCCTTGGTGATCACCACCTGGTAGCTCACCGCGGCCTTGTCGAGCTCGTTCATCACGCTCTTGTCGTTGGCGTTCGGTCCGTGCCGGCCGTCGATCAGGACGTAGACGCGGCGTAGGTTGGGGCGACCGGTGAGGTACTGGTGGATCAGCCTGGTCCACTGTTTCACCTTGTCCTCCGGCGCCTTGGCGAAGCCGTAGCCGGGCATGTCGACGATCCTGAGCTCGGCCGACTGGCTGTCGAAGATGTTGAGCTCCTGCGTGCGCCCCGGCGTATTCGAGGTGCGGGCGAGGCCGGTGGTGCCGGTCAGGGCATTGATCAGGGAGGACTTGCCGACATTCGAGCGCCCGGCAAAGGCGATCTCCAGCTTGTCTGCCGGCGGCAGGTCGGCGATGCGGACGCAGCCTTTCACGAAGGTGAATGGCCGCGCGAACAACAGGCGCCCGGCCTCGATCTGGTCATCGCTGAATTTCTGCGCCGTGTCGCTCATGGCCGTTCAATAGGGGAGGGGCGGTGAAAATGAAAGCCGGTGCGTGGGCCACCCCCACCCAGCTTCGCTACGGGCCAAGGCCCTAGCTGCACTACCCTCCCCACAAGGGGGAGGGTAGTGAAGCCGGCAGCTTGCTGCCTGGCGAAACTGGGTGGGGTGAGCCCCACGCGCGAAACGAAAGGCCGCGCACCTTTCGATGCGCGGCCCCGAATTCGAGCACGGCCAGCCTCAGTTGGCCTTGCCGGCGGCCTTTTCCTCGACCTTGGGCTTGCGCCTGAAGCTCGCGGCGATGTTGCCGAGCAGGTCGACCTCGGCGCCGTGGCGCTTCATGATGAACCACTGCTGGGTCACCGAGAGCAGGTTGTTCCAGGCCCAGTAGATCACCAGGCCGGCCGGGAACGAGCCGAGCATGAAGGTGAAGATCACCGGCATCCAGTTGAAGATCATCGCCTGGGTCGGATCCGGCGGCGGCGGGTTGAGCTTCATCTGCACCCACATGGTGACGCCCATCAGCAGCGGCCACACGCCCAGGTGCAGCAGCCCGCCGACGAACGGCAGCGTGGTCGGGTTCCACGGAATGAGCCCGAACAGGGTGAAGATGTTGGTCGGGTCCGGCGCCGCGAGGTCGACGATCCAGCCGAAGAACGGCGCATGGCGCATCTCGAGCGAGATGAAGAGCACCGTGTAGAGCGAGAAGAACACCGGGATCTGGATGAGGATCGGCCAGCAACCCGCCAGCGGGTTGATCTTCTCTTTCTTGTAGAGCTCCATCATCGCCTGCTGCTGCTGCACGCGATCGTCCTTGAAGCGCTCCTGGATGGACTTCATTTCCGGCTGCACGCGCCGCATGGCCGCCATCGAGGCGTAGGAGCGGTTGGCGAGCGGGAAGAACAGCGCCTTGACGAACACGGTCACCGCCAGGATGGCGACGCCGAAATTGCCCAGGATCCCGTACAGGAACTGCAGCAGCTCGAACATCGGGCGGGTGATGAAGTGCAGCCAGCCCCAGTCGATCAGCAGCTCGAGCCGGTCGAACTTGTAGGTGCTGTCATAGGCGTCGATGACGCGGGTCTGCTTGGCGCCGGCGAAGGCATAGGTCTTGTTCTCGGCCTTGCCGCCGGCCGGGACCAGCACCGGCGTGCTCTCGACGAAGCTCGTCTGGTAGATGTCGAGCGCGCCCGCAAGGCTGTGCGAGAAGCGGGCATTGAGCGGCGAGCCGGGTTCGGAAAGGATGGCCGTGGCCCAGTACTTGTCGCCGATGCCGACCCAGCCGCCGGTCGTCGAGGTCCAGTCGTTCTGGCCGTCATGGGCGACGTCGCTGTACTTCTTGGACACGAGGTTGTTCGAGCCGAGCACGCCCAGCGGCCCTTCGTGCTGGACGAAGAAGTTCGAGACGTGCGGCGTGCCCTGGCGCACGACGCGCGAATAGGGATAGAGCGCCACGTCGCCCGCCGTGGTGTTTTCCACCGACTGCACGATGGTGAACAGGTAGTGCTCGTCGACGCTGATGGTGCGGCGGAAGACGAGGCCGGCGCCATTGTCCCAGCGCAGCGTCACCGGGGTGGCCACGGTGAGGCTGGTGGCGCCGCCGTCGAGGCTCCACACGCTGTTGCCGTCGGGCAGCGCGGTGGTCGAGCCCGAGGCCGGGGCCCAGCCGCTCTCGATATAGTAGCCGCCCGGCGCGCCGGCGGGGCTGAGCAGGGTGATGATCGGCGACTGGGGGTCGACCGTCTCGGTGTAGTCCTTGAGCTTCAGGTCATCGAGACGCGCACCGGTCAGGCTGATCGAGCCCGCCAGGGCCGGCGTGTCGATGGCGACGCGCGCCGCGGCCGCAAGGGCGGCGTCGCGGGTCGCGAAGGTGCCGGCCTGCGTCGTGTCGGTCGCGGCGGCGGGAGCGGCAGCGCTGCCGCCGGCCGCGGGCGTGGCGAGCCCCTGGTCCGGCGCGGCCGTGGTCGCGGCGGCCGTCGCCTGCTGCTGCGCCAGTTGCTGGGCCTCGGCGCGCTTCTGCGCCTGCTCCAGCTGTGGCCCGGCCACGAAGAACTGCCATCCGAACAGCACCACGATGCTGAGCACGATCGCAATGATCATGTTGCGGTTGTTGTCGGACTGCATCAGCTCTTCTTCTTCACGTGGATCTTGGAAATCGAGGCGGAAAGCTCGCTGACGAGTTCCGCGAAGGGGGTGCTCAGCGCGGCGCGGCGACCAACCAGCACGTAGTCATGTCGGGGCTGAAAGCCCGACTCGCAAGCCTTGGCGGCGGCCCTGAGGCGCCGGCGGATGCGGTTGCGCTCCGGCGAGTTGCCCTGCTGCTTGGTGACGGTGAAGCCGATTCCCGGCTCGTCGACGGCGCGGGCATTGGTCTGCAACGAAAATGCAGAGCGCCCGACGCGCATGCCTCGGGCGGCTCCAACAAACTCGGATCGGTTCTTGAGGCGCCGCAAAGCGCGCTCCCCGGATATGGCCGTGGACACGGCCAAAGCCTTAGGCCGACAGCTTCTTGCGGCCGACGGCGCGGCGGCGGGCCAGCACGGCGCGGCCGTTCTTGGTCGCCATGCGGGCGCGGAAACCGTGCCGACGGGTGCGGACGAGCGTGCTCGGCTGGAAAGTGCGTTTCGACATACGATCAGACCACGCCGGCGCGCGGTTCCCTAATTCTGCTTGACTAGAGCTATTGGCATGCCGGCCGGACCCGGATGAGGATCCACGGCAGATTTCGGCGCTGTATATGGAATTGGTCCCGCGAAGTCAACGCGACCCGGATGCGGCAGAAAGGCTTTTCGCGCGTCGATTTCCACACGGGGTTTGTCCCGGCCCTATTGTGCCCGGGCAGGCCGGTGCTATTGAGGCCTCAGGGGTTTGGGGCCCCGGGCAGCTTCGGGGACGCGATTGGCCGATATCCTTACTCCCGACCTGTGTGTCATCGGGGCCGGATCGAGCGGCATTGCGGTGGCCGAGCGGGCCCGCGCCTATGGCGCGTCGGTCGTCCTCGTCGAGCAGGGCAGGATCGGCGGCAACGCGCTCAACACCGGGGCGGTGCCGGCCAAGGCGCTGGCGGCCGCCGGAGCCCATGCCCGCGCCCTGCGCGACGGCCCGCCGTTCGGCATCGCCGCCGAGGACCCCAAGGTCAATTTCCGCCGCGTGCACGATCACATCGACCAGGTCATCGCCGCGCTCGCCCCGCAGAGCTCCGCCGCGCACCTGATGGCGCTCGGCATCGACGTCATCGAAGGGGCGGCCCGCTTCATCAGCCGCAAGGCCGTGGCTGTCGGCGACACCGAGATCCGCGCCCGCCACTTCGTCGTCGCCACCGGCGCCCGCTGGGTGGCGCCGACCATCCCCGGCCTCGACGCCGTGCCCTATTTCACCCCCGACACCATCCTCGACAACACCCGCAAGCTGACCCACCTGGTGGTGATCGGCTCCGGCGTCACCGCCATCGAGCTGGCCCAGGCCTACAACCGCCTGGGCACCGAGGTCACGGTGGTCGCCGGCGGCGAACTTCTCCCCGGCTTCGACCCCGAACTGGCGGCGGTTGCCCTGGCGACGCTGGCGGAGGAGGGTGTCCATCTCGAGCCGCACGCGGCAGTGAGCGCCGTCCAGGCCCGCTCGATGGGCATCGGTGTCGCCATCCGCACCGGCGAGTCCGATCGCCTGCTGGACGCATCCCACATCCTCGTCGCCGGCGGCCGCGCCCCCAATGTCGCGGCGCTGGACCTCGACAAGGCCGGCATCAGGCTCGATGCGGGACGCGCCGGCGCCCTGCAGCTCAACGGCGCGCTGCGCACGACCAATGCCCGGGTCTACGCGGTAGGCGACGTCACCGGCGGCGAGTCGGTGCCATCGGCGGCGCGCGCGGCCGAGGCCGTGGTGCGCAGCGCCCTGCTCGGGGCCATGGCGAGGCCCGACCGGACCGTGCCGCGCCTCGTTTCCACCGACCCGGCGATCGCCGAGATCGGGCTCAACGAGGTCACGGCCCGCACGCGGCACGGCGTCGGCTTCCGCGTCACCCGCTGGGCCTTCGCCGACAACGACCAGGCCCGCGCCAGCCGCCAGACCCACGGGTTGGCCAAGCTTCTCACCGATCGGCGGGGCAGCATCATCGGCGCCGGGGTGGTCGGACCCGGCGCCAGCGAACTGGTCGCGCTGTTCGCGCTGGCCATGTCGGGCGGCCTCAAGGGCGCCGATCTGGCGGCCATGTCGGTGCCCTATCCCTCGTTCGCCGAGATCGCCGTGCGGCTCGGCGCCGAGCTGCGCCGGGGCGACGCGCCGGGGCCGCTGCTCAGGGCGTGGATGGCGGTCAACCGGCTGCTCGGCTGAGCCGCACTCTTGTCACTGGAAATAGTGGGTTTTTCCGGCTAAGCATCGCGCGATGGCCATACAGACCCGCGCGATGCCGGGCCCGTTCTCGGGCCTCTCCGTCAAGATCATCGCCACGCTCATCGTGGTGATACTGGCGGTCGAGGTCGTGATTTACCTGCCGTCGGCCGCGAACTTCCGCCAGAGCTGGCTGACCGACCGCTTGCGAGTCGGCACCGTCGCGGCCCGCGTGCTCGACGCCGTGCCCGACGCGATGGACCTGCCGCGCACGCTGACCGACCGGTTGCTAACTTCGGCCGGCGCCATCGCCATCGTCTACCGGCGCGAGGGCCAGAGCCAGTTGATCGAGCTAGAGAATGCCCAGACGCCGCGCGAGGCCGTGACCGTCGACATGCGCCTCGACGATCCGGCCTCGCCGATACTGGGTGCGCTCGACACGCTGTTCTTCGGCTCGAACCGCACGCTGCGCATCGTCGGCGAGGAGGATGGCCAGCCCGACCGCACCATCGAGGTGCTGATGCCCGAGGCGCCGCTGCGCGCCGAACTGCTGGTCTATTCGCGCAACCTGTTCGTCCTCTCGCTGATCCTCGCCATCATCACGTCGGCCGTGCTCTACGTGCTGGTTGCGCGCATCCTGATCGCCCCGATCCGGCGCCTGACCGGCAACCTCGTGGAATTCTCGGGACAGCCCGAGAACGCCGCGCTGATCGTCACCCCGACGGCGCGCCGCGACGAGATCGGCATCATGGAGCGCGAGCTCGCCGCCATGGAGTCCGACATCTATTCGATGCTGCGCCAGCGCCGGCACCTCGCCGATCTCGGCCTCGCCGTCGCCAAGATCAACCACGACCTGCGCAATACGTTGACCTCGGCGCAGCTGCTTTCCGACCAGGTGGCCAATCTCGACGATCCCAAGGTGCAGCGCCTCGCGCCGCGCCTCGTGCAGTCGATCGACAAGGCCATCGGCTTTGCCCAGTCGGTGCTCGACTACGGTCGCCAGAGCGCCACGCCGCCGCGGCCCATGCCGGTCGACCTGCACCTGCTGCTCGACGAGGCGGCCTTCGATGCCGGGCTCGTCGGCCACCCCGGCATCCGCTGGAGCAACGGCGTGCCCGATTCGGTGACCATTTCGGCCGATCCCGACCAGTTCGCCCGTATTTTCGACAACCTGCTCAAGAACGCCCGCGAGGCGCTCGAGGCGGCGGGTGCCAGGATCGAGGCGCCCTATGTCGAGGTGACCTTCACCGAGACGCCCGAATGGCTGACGCTGAGCGTGTCGGACAACGGCCCGGGACTGCCGCCGCGCGCCCGGGAGAACCTGTTCGTCGCCTTCGAGGGCTCGGCCAAGGCGGGCGGTACCGGGCTCGGCCTCGCCATCGCGCGCGAACTCACCGAGGCGCATGGCGGCAAGCTCGCTTTCGTCGACCAGCCGGCCGGCACCCGCTTCGACGTGACGTTGCCGCATTCGATCCGCATCGCCTGAGCCGTCATGCGGCCGTCAAAATCGTCGCCCCTCGGCGCTTGCAATGGCACCGGAGCCAATGTATGGGTCACGCCGTTCCGCCGACACCGCTCGGCAGGCAGGCGCCCGTAGCTCAGCTGGATAGAGCACCAGACTACGAATCTGGGGGTCAGGAGTTCGAATCTCTTCGGGCGCGCCATTTCCCCCTCACGAAAGCAATCCACTGGCTAGCGGCTAGCCTCCGGCAGGCAGCACGGCACTGTTGTGCGATGATCGCGGTCCGGGGCGGTTCGATCCCGCGCGCGCCGGTTCCCAGTCGAGGGCGTTCAGTCCGGTTCTTCGTCGTCCGGGCGAAGCGACTTTGCGCGCTGCTGTGCAGATAGATGCGCCACGGGCAGACTCCATCCGTGCCGGATGGCCATGAAACGCAGCCCGAAGCACAGCGCTCCCCCGGCCAGGGCCGAGAAGCCATAGGGGATGCCGGTAACATCGCCGATGACGACCATCGACGCCCCAGCCAGCGCCACAATGGCATAGAGGTCAGAGCGCAAGACGTGCGGGACGTCGCCGGCGAGGACATCCCGGGTCATGCCGCCGCCGATGCCGGTCAGCATGCCCAGCAGCGCCGCCATGATCGGGCTCAGTCCGAACTCGATGGCTTTTTGCGCGCCCGCGACCGCAAAGAAAGACAGGCCTGCCGCGTCGAGCAGCAGTACGGGGCTGCGCAGGCGGTCGACCCCGGAATACCAGAAGAATGTGATGGTCCCAGCGAGGACGGACGCCAACAGGTACAAGCCGTCCCGCAGGGCCGCCGGCGGTACGTCACCGATCAGCAGATCGCGGGCGATGCCGCCGAAGTTCCCGGTCACGAACGACAGGACGAGCACGCCGAAGAAATCGAGGCGGCGGTTGACGCCGACCACCGCTCCGCTGAGGGCGAAGACGAACGTGCCACCAAGGTCAAGAACGCGTGTGAAGAGTTCAATCGGCATCATCTGGCACCCCGCCGCCGCAATCGCATCGACAACAGAAAGCACAAAACGACGTTTGTTGCTCGCCAACAAGCTGGCAGGGCGGAAGCGCCGATGCCGCCGCGCGAACGCTCGGACCTGCGAGACTGCCCCTGGGCGTCATGCCGGCGACGGACCGAGCCAGGCCAGAGCTCCGACCACCAATGCCTCGACGCCGGTCTCCAGGGTCGGGTGCAGCACCGGTGCGAATTTCGGGCTGTGGTTGACCGGTAACTCGTTGACCTTCCCTTCCTTCTTGGCCGTGGCGTAAAGCTTGGGATCGGTACCGCCCACGAACCAGAACACCGACGGCACCTTCCAGGCGGTGGCGAAGCAGCCGAAATCCTCGCTAGCCGGGGCCGGACCGGTGTGGATGACCCGCCGCGGCGAGAAGTGATCGCGAAACGCACCGGCAATCCGCGCGCTCGCGGCCTCGTCGTTGACGTTCAGCGGATAGCGGTCCAGCGGCGTGATCTCGGGCTTGCGCGGCGCGCCCGAGGCTGCCGCCTCGGCATTGACGATGCGCTCGATCGCGGCGAGCACGTGCTTGCGCACCCCGGCATCGAATGTCCTGACGTTGAGCTTGAGGATGGCCTCGTCCGGCATGACGTTCTCCTTGGTGCCGGCCTGCAGCACGCCGATCGTCACCACCGCGGCCTCGGTTGCCGCCACCTCGCGCGAGACGATGGTCTGCAGCCTGAGCACGATCGCGGCCGCCATGACCACCGGGTCGATGCTCGCCTGCGGCATCGAGCCATGCGCGCCCCGGCCGAAGACGCGGACCTGCAGACTGTCCGCCGCCGAGGTGATCGGTCCGGCACTCCCGGCGACAGTGCCGGACGGCCCGACCATGACGTGCTGGCCGAGCACGACGGCGGGCCGCGGAAAGCGTTGGAGGAGGCCGTCATCGACCATCGCCCTGGCTCCCTCGGCGGTTTCCTCGCCCAGCTGGAACACGACCATCAGGGTGCCCTTCCAGGCCTCGCGGGCCGTGGACGGCAGCTTCGCCGCACCGACCAGCCACGCCACGTGCATGTCGTGACCGCACATGTGGCCCACGGGCACGACATTGCCCTGCTGGTCCGTGACCGTCACTGTGCTGGCATAGGCGAGGCCGGTGCTTTCGGCGATCGGTAGCGCGTCCATGTCGGCTCGCAGCATGACCGTTGGCCCCTCGCCATTATGGAGCAGCCCCACCACCCCGGTCTTGCCGACGCCAGTTGTCACCTCGTAGCCAGCACCGCGCAGCCTGTCGGCGGCAAGGCCCGCCGTTCGCGTCTCGTGCATCGACAGTTCGGGATGGGCGTGCACGTCCTTGTAGAGCGCCTCGAGTTCAGGAACGAGCCTGCGAGTCCCGCAAGGACGGTTTTGGCGACGTCGGCGGGAATCCGCTCGGGTGAACCATGCTTGGGCATAGTGGTGTCTCCTGAGGCGCCATCGCGGTTGGCGCATTATGTTTGCTGCGGCCGCTGGCGCATGCGGCGCCAACGGGCGAGCAGAACGGCGAGGATGGCGAGCGCGGCCGCCGCGCCGACGACCAGAGCCACCTGCACCACCAGGACAAGCGGGGACGTGGCGGGGCCGGCGCGCAGCGCCTTTACCTGGGCCACCGTGACCGTCCCCGCCGGGTTGCCGAAATGGGCCATCAGATACTGGCCGAGCGTCGCCACCTGGGTGTCATTCATTTCGGCGGCGAAGCCCGGCATCAGCACATCCTTGCGGTGCAGCCCCTGCAGCATCAACATCACGAGGTTGTTCGTATTGGCACGACCGAGTGCGGCATTGTGCACCAGCGATGGCAGGGTGCCGTCGAAGCTGCCCTGTCCCTGCGCCTGGTGGCAGGTCGAGCACCAGGCATCGTAGAGTTGCGCCCCGGTCATGCTGTCGGGGTCCGCCGGCAAAGCCACGCCCCTGATGCTCGGCAACTCGTCGGACGGGCTGCCCCGGGAAAAGACCGGCTGGCTGTCACCCGCGTCGCGCACCGGTGGCACGGTCTTGAGATAGACGGCGATGGCGTGCAGATCTTCGGCGGACAGCAAGTGGAGGCTGTTGCCGATGGCCTCGGCCATCGGCCCGGCAGCCTGGCCCTTGCCCGGGGCATTGCCGTCGCGCAGGTAGGCCACCAGTTCCTCGTCGGTCCACCCCCCGACTCCGCTGTTGGCGTCCGAGGTGATGTTCGGGGCGAACCAGTCGCCCAGATCGCTGCCAGCCAGCGCCCGGCTACCGTCCTCGGCCATCAGCAGATTGCGTGGCGTGTGGCAAGTGACGCAGTGCGCCGGGCCATTCACCAGGAAGGCTCCCCGGTTCCATTCCGCGCTTTGCGCCGGATTGGGAACATGGGGGTGGCCCTGCAGGAAGAGGAGGTTCCACGCCGCCATCGACAGACGGATACCGAACGGAAACGGCAGGCTGGTCGGCGGCGGGCTGGTTTCGACGGGTGCGACCTGCGTGGTGAAGTAGGCGTAGAGCGCTGCAACGTCCTCGTCGCTGAGCAGGGCATAGGCCGGATACGGCATGGCCGGATAGAGGTGCTGCCCATCCGCCCGGATGCCCTGCCGCAGCGCAGCGCTGAACTGGGCCAGCGTATAGTCGCCGATGCCATGCGCCCTCGAGGGGGTGATGTTGGTGGACATGATGGCCCCGATCGGCGTCGCTATGGCGACCCCGCCGGCCATGAAGGCGCCCCCAGGCACGGTATGGCAGGCGATACAGTCGGACGCCGTCGCGAGGTACCGCCCGCGCTCGACCTGCGCCGCGTCGGCGGCCAGCGCCGATGGCAGTGCGGCCGCAGTGGCGAGCACCGCGAAGATGGCGGCGCCGAACTTCGGCCGCCGCGCCGATGGGACCCTCATTGCGCCCCCTGGGTGCTTGCAGGTGGGGCGCCTGAACCCTGCTCGGCGAGCAGGTGATCCATGCTGCGGAGCGCCACGGCAAGGCCGTTCTCGGTCGAGTTGCAGGTCGCGCAGGTCGGCAGGACCCCGGTCCCCGCGAGGAAGAGGTTGTCGTGATCGTGTGTCCGACCCCACTGGTCGCACACCGAGACCTGCGAGTCGGTGCCCATGCTCAGCGTGCCGCAGATGTGTTGGTTGTTGGCGAAGTCGCCATCCTTGCTGAAGCGCAGGTTGGTGCCGCCCATGAGGTCGGCGATGCGGCGGAAATCCTGCTGCGAGCGTTCATGGCCCCGGCGGGTGTAGTCGTCGATCGAGTAGTGCATCTGGGGCTTGGGGATGCCCATGGCGTCCTTCTGGTCGCTGAGCGTGACCCGACGCTCGGGGTCGGGCAGCACCTCGAGCACGTTCTTGACGTTGAGCTGGTGCGCCGCGCTGTATCGCAGCCGCGTCTGGAACTCGCTGCCATAGACGCCGGCAGCAATCAGGCTGGTGGTGGCACCGTCGACGCGCGAGATGTTGGTGAAATCGAGGCGGTAGGCGGCGTGCTCGCTCCGGAACGGACCGTCGCGCATCACATTGATCGAGCTGGGGCTCTGCGGCCCGCGGCCCAGCCAGAGTTCTTCGTCGCTGTCGAAGGTCAACGAGGTCGAGGGGTGGTCCATCAGATGGCGCCCGACCATGTCGGTGCTGTTGGCGAGGCCATGGGGGAATTGGTCGCTTGCCGACACGAGTAGCAGGCGGGGGCTCTCAATGCCGTTGGCCGCGACGACGAAGGCCTTGGCCGTGACCCGGTGCGACCCCTTGTCAGGATCGTAGTAGAGGGCGGCGAAGCGACTTTGCGCGCTGCTGTGCAGATAGATGCGCCACGGGCAGACTCCATCCGTGCCGAATGGCCATGAAACGCAGTCCGAAGCCCAGCCCTCCCCCGGCCAGGGCCGAGAAGCCCGCAAGGACGGTTTTGGCGACGTGGGCGGGAATCCGCTCGGGTGAACCATGCTTTGGCATACTGGTGTCTCCTGAGGCGCCATCGCGGTTGGCGCATTATGTTTGCTGCGGCCGCTTGCGCATGCGCCGCCAACGGGCGAGCAGAACGGCGAGGATGGCGAGCGCGGCCGCCGCGCCGACGACCAGAGCCACCTGCATCACCATGACAAGCGGGGACGTCGCGGTGCCCTGCAGCTTGAACATCAGCAGTTTCTGCAGTGCGTGCGCCATGAACATGACGCCCAGGCACAGGCGGAGCAGCAGTATCGCGTAGGGCCCGGTGATCAGATCGATCGCCCTTAGTACTCCTTGCGTGTGGTCTCCGGCGCCGAACGGGGAACCCATGACGTAGCTACTGAGCGCCGGAATCGGAGCTGCGTAAAGTGACTGTCGGTTGAAGCCGCCGGGCGCTCGGCGGCGTACCAGTTGTTGCGCTACGGGCAGATCGTGGGCACAAAACGGCGCGGACACCGCTATCATGGGTGCGCACCACACCTGGAGAGGACCGTCATGAGCGTGCCCGCGAGCGCTGGATCAGGCGGCGGGCCGGCGGCTGCGCCGCCGCTCGGGCCATTCCGGCATCCAGCCTATGCGGTGATCTGGGTCGCCACGGTGGTCGCCAATATCGGATCCTGGATGTACGCCGCCGCCGCCGGGTGGCTGATGACCGGTCTTGATCCGAGCCCTCTATCCGTGTCCCTGGTGCAGGTCGCCGACACCCTGCCCATGCTGTTGGCTGCCATACCGGCGGGTGCTCTTGCCGATATCGTCGACAAGCGACGCCTGCTGATCGGCGTTGAGATCGCCATTGCCGTGGTCTCGTCGACATTCGCGGTGCTGGTGTGGTTCCACCTGGTTACGGCGTCCATCTTGCTGGCCTTCATGTTCCTGATCGGAGCCGGCGCGGCGCTGACGGCGCCGGCGTGGCAGTCCATCGTGCCGCTGTTGGTCCCCAGGCCCGTACTGCCGGCGGCTGTCGCCGCCAATAGCGTCGGCGTGAACATCAGCCGCGCCATCGGGCCGGCTCTCGGGGGCGGGCTGATCGCGTTGTTTGGCATCGCGGCTCCGTTCGGCATCAACGGTGTCAGCAATGTTGGCACCATCGGCGCATTGCTCTGGTGGCGACCACCCCAGCGTTCGGCCTCTATACTGCCGGCCGAGAGCTTTTCCGGCGCCATGCGCACCGGCATCCGCCACGCCCGCGCCAACCCGGCGCTGCGTGCGACCCTGGTGCGCGCATTGGCGTTTTTTCCGTTCGGCAGCGCTTACTGGGCGCTGCTGCCCCTGGTGTCGCGAACCCAGATCGCTGGCGGGCCGGAGCTCTATGGCATTCTTCTGGGCGCCATCGGCGTCGGTGCGGTGGCCGGCGCCGGCTTCATGCATCGCCTTCAGGTCAAGCTGGGCGCGGACGGGCTGGTGGCTCTGGGGACGGTGGGGACGGCCGCCGCGCTGGTTCTGTATGCTGTTGCCCGCCAGCCGCTAACGGCGGTTGCAGCCAGCCTGCTGGCGGGAATGTCGTGGATCGCAGTGCTCGCAAGCCTCAACGTTTCGGCGCAGGTCGCCCTCCCGAACTGGGTGCGCGGCCGTGGGCTCGCGATCTACGTCACGTTCATGTTCGGTGGCCTGGCCGCGGGGAGCGCCACGTGGGGAGAGGCGGCGGCTTGGCTTGGGCTGCCGGCCGCCCATCTCCTTGCGGCAGCGGGGTGCCTTGCCTTCATCGTGCTGACCTGGCGCTGGAAGCTGCAGACCGGCGCAAAGCTCGACTTCATGCCGTCGATGCACTGGCCCGACCCGATCGTTGCACTTGACGTCGAGTCTGACCGCGGGCCGGTGCTGGTGACCGTCGAGTATCGCGTCGGCGAAGTCGCCCGCCAGAAGTTCCTTACAACTATCGAGCGTATCGGGCGCGAGCGCCAGCGCGACGGCGCCTACCGCTGGGGCGTGTTCGAGGACGTGGCGCTACCAGGACGGTTCGTCGAGATGTTCATGCTGGAGTCGTGGCTGGAGCACCTGCGTCAGCACCAACGCGTCACCAAGGCGGATCGCATGATCGAGGAAGATGTTGGAAACCTGCTCACAGCTCCCCCCATCGTAACCCATCTGGTCGCGCCCACCGAGCGAGTGGAATGAGGGCCAGGGCGTTGTCGCCCCAGCCCTCGTGGCACTCAGGTCCTTACTTGGCAGTATAGACCAGGATGGCGCCCGGATTTTCGAGTTCCGAGACACCTTCGCCTGCCGCGTTCAGGACGCCGCCGGCGGAGTCGGTGACGAGGAAGATCGTCTTGCCGCCGTCGACGATCTCGAGGTCGCGCAAGCGGTTCTGGCCAAGATAGTACTTGGTGAACTTGGCCTCGTCGCCGCTTGCCGCCGGGTCGATCGCGTAGATGGCGCCGTGCTTCATGGCGGTAGAGAGCAGCTTGCCGCTGAGCTCAGGAACAGCGTCGTCCGCATAGTACTGGATCGAGGACGGGCCGACCGTCGGGCGCTCGAAGTAACCGAAGTTGATCTCGTCGTTCGCACCCACGGTGAACAGGGTGGCGAGCGGCTGCTTCATGTCGGCGGCACCGGCCCATTCGCTTTCCTTCACGACGGGGACCGCAGCGGGGAAACCTTCCTCCGGCTGGTTGAAGGTCAGGGTCGAGGGATCGACGCTGGCGGCAGACCAGTTGCCGTAGGCATAATGACTGTCATCGACCAGGCCGGCGACGTTGGGCCAGCCATAGTTGCCACCCGAGACCAGGACGTTGATCTCGTCGTCGCTGCTGGGGCCGTGCTCGTTGGCATAGAGGGTGCCATCCGGACCGACCGTGATCCCCTGGGCGTTACGGTGGCCAAGGGTGAAGATGTGGCTCTGCACGCCACCCAGGACCGGGTTGTCGCCGGGGACGGACCCGTCTTCATTGAAGCGCAGGACCTTGCCCTGGTAGGCGAAGTGGTTGCCCGCCGCCAGTTCCTCGGCCGTCGGCAGGCGCTGGGCTTCGATCGGGCGGGTGTAGTTGACCAGCTGGTTGTGGCCCTGGTCACCCACGGTCAGGTACAGCTTGCCATCCTGGCCGAACACGATCCGACCGGAGTTGTGGTCGTTGTTGGCCGGTATGCCGGTGAGCACGTCGCTCGAGCCCGTCACGGTTTCGGTCGTGGCATCCCAGTCGAGGGCGACCACCTTCTGGAACAGGCGGTGGTAGGGATCGGAGGCGTCGGGGCGGGTGGGGTCCGTACGCTCGCTGTCTTCATAGGTGTGGACGACGAAGATCCTGTCGGTGCCCTTGCCGAAGTCGGGATGGAAGGCAAAGCCCATCACGCCGGTCTGAGCTCCCTCGAGTACGTCGGGAATGGCAAATTCGAAGGCAGGCTTGATGTCGCCGGTTTCCGGGTTGACCCGGATCAGGCGCTTGCCGATCCGCTCGGTGACCCAGAGCTTGCCGTCCACGCCGAGGCGGATTTCGTGCGGAGCCCGCAGGCCCTCAACCAGCACCGCCTTGTCGAACGGGAACGTGGCTTCAACGACGTCGGCAGGCGACTGCTCGGCAAGGGCGCCAGGGGCGGCCAGCAGCATGCCGGCCATGAGGGCGGCCAGACTGGTGTTCAATAGTGAGTTGCGAGGCAATTTCTCGACTCCGTATGCAGCGACAGGACGCGGCGCACCTGCAGGCTGCAGTGGTGCGTCGGGTCGGGCGCAATTTTCAGGTTTGCCCGCATCAGCACCTTGGCAGGCGGGCGACGAACCCCGTGTCGGGGTGGCCAAGATGTAGGTCGGATTTCGGCGCCGACAGCCCCTCTGGCCGATACGCATCGTTCGCGATAATCGAACAAAAATCCATTGGCACCCCCATTCGCGCCGGTGTTTACGGCGGCGCGGACGAGTTTGCGCGCGTCATCGTTCAGGGAACACGAACGATACCCCGGCCCATGAATGTTACCGCAAGGGCCCTGGCCGGTGCGTCGGACGCTTGTGGTCGGGGTGTGGCCAAAGCCTCGATCGCCATGAAAGGGGAGGAGACGGACAGCGCGCAGGACTGGCGGGCAGCTGTCGGGCGGGTAAGCAGCGCTTTGGCAGCTACGCCCCGGGGCCAGGTAATGCGGCAAGTCTTGGTGCGGGACATTGCGGTCCCGCCCTCCCTCCCGGCTCGGGCCGGGAGGGCATGGGGCGTTGTCGCGCCCCAACGCGGCCGCGGCTGGCTTACGCCGCGCCCTGCCGGTGGAAGTCGGCGTCGAGCGCGTCCGGCCCGTCGCCGAGATCGAGACTGAACCCTCCCCCGCTCCGGGGCCTGGCCTGGCCGATCGAGGGCGCCGCGGCGGCAACGCGGCGGCGCAGTTCGCCGACCGGGTCATGCATCTGGTCGGCGGCCGCGGTCCGTCGGGGGGCTGCCGCAGATTCGGCCGCTTCGAGGTCGGCGCCGGCCGGATCGACCTGGAAGTAGCTGATCGCGGCCTGCAGCTGTTCGGCCTGCGCAGCCAGTTCCTCGGAGGTCGAGGACATCTCCTCGGCGGCGGACGTGTTCTGCTGGGTGACCTTGTCCAGCTGCTGGATGGCGGCGTTGATCTGCGTTGCCCCGGCGTTCTGCTCGTTGGAGGCAGCGGAGATCTCGGCGACCAGCGTGGCCGTCCGCTGGATGTCCGGGACGAGGCGGGCCAGCATTTCGCCGGCCGACTGCGCGGCCTTCACAGTGTTGCCGGACAGTGCCGAGATTTCCTGGGCCGCTGCCTGGCTGCGCTCGGCCAGCTTTCTCACCTCCGACGAGACGACCGCGAAGCCGCGGCCATGCTCGCCTGCCCGGGCCGCCTCGACGGCCGCGTTCAAGGCGAGCAGGTCCGTCTGGCGCGCAATCTCCCGCACGATCAGGATCTTCTCGGCGATCGTTTCCATCGCCGCGACAGCGTCGTTGACCGCCTTGCCGGATTGGGCGGCATCGAGGGCGGCCTTGCGCGCGATCGCTTCCGTCTGCCCGGCATTGTCGGCGTTCTGCCGGGTATTGGCCGTCATCTGCTCGACCGACGCCGACGCCTCCTCGGTGGACGACGACTGCTCGACCGCGCCCTGGCTGAGCTGCTCGGCGGCGGCGGACATCTCCTGGCTGCCAGCGGCCACGTTGCGGGTTGCCGCCGTGACCTCGCCGAGCACCTCCCTGAGCTTGCGCACCATCAGGTTCAGTGCGTCGATGAGATCCTTGATCTCGTCGTTGGACTTCACGCTGGCGGAGACATTGAGGTCGCCCGCGGCCACGGCGCTTGCGAGGCCGAGCGCGCTGGAGACCGCGCGGGTGATGCTCAGGACGATCCAGAAGGCCACTGCGACCGCCGCCGCCGTGGCAATGGCGAGCAGTACCAGCATGGTCGTCACGCCGGCCTGGTACACCTCGTCGGCGTGTCGCCCGCTCTCCTCGACCAGGTCGCTCTGGAAGGTGACGAAGGCGTCGATGGCGGCGATGAAGCCGGTCAGGGCAGGGATGAGCGTCGCGGAAGCGGCGTGCATGGCCTGCTCCTGGTCGCCGGCGGTGACATAGCGCTCGATCTCGGCGAAGGCGGCGACATAGGGCTTGCGCGCCTGCTGCATGGCCTCAAACCGCAGCTTTCCCTCGGGATGCTGGACCAGGGGGGCCAGTTCCTCGAACGCAGCGGTTATCGCCACCACGTTGGCGGCGATGCGGGTGCGCAGGGCCTCGCGCCGCGTATCGCTGTCGGCGAACACCAGCTCGAGGTTGGCCCGGGAATTGTCGTTGGCCATGTCCATGATGTGGTTGGCCAGGCGCGCCTTGACCCAGTCCTGGTGGACGATCTTGTCGACGTTGGCCGCCAGCCCGCCCAGGTTCAGGATGCCAGCGATCATGCCGCCGGCCGCGAGCAGCACCACGGTCGCGAATGCTGCCCCAAGCTTGACCTTCAGTGTCAGTCTCATGCTTTCGGTCCTTCTTCTTGATTGCCGGGCGTATCGCGCGCCCCCGCTGTCCTTGTGTTCGACGTCCGCTACCGCATCCTCCTGCGAGGCGGGGCTGCCGCTCCTCAACCCGCTGCCGGTCGCCACGTGCTGCGCCGCGGCCTCGTCGACAACCCGGCTTCGGGTCGCCCCCCGCTCATGCCGCCGCCGCAGCGGGCGGTTGCGCCGGGCCTGCCGGCTTCGCCGCGACGATGGCGCCGTCGCCGCGCCCGACGAGGTAGGCCCTTGCCTCCGGCAGGAACATGGGCATGCTGATCAGATAGCCCTGGGCGAAGTCGCAGCCGTGGCTGGCCACGAAGCGATACTGCTCGTCGGTCTCGACGCCCTCGGCGACAACCTCCATCCCCAGGCTGTGGGCGAGCGAGGCGATGGCGCGCGCAATGATCGCGTCGTCGCAGTCGGTGGCCACGTTCCGGATGAAGCTGCGGTCGATCTTCAGCCGATGCACGGGGAAGCGCTTGAGGTGCGACAGCGAGGCATAGCCCGTGCCGAAGTCGTCAAGGGCAATGCTGACCCCCGCGGCGTCGAGCTCGCGCAGGGTGGTGGCGATCGCCTCGCCGGAGCGGTCGAGCACTACGTTCTCAGTTACCTCGATCTCGAGCCAGCCCGGGCGCAGCCGCCTGCGCTTGGCCATGGCCAGCAGGCGCCGCGCGAAGCCGGGTTCCCTGAGCTGCGCCGCGGCCACGTTCAAGGCCAGCCGTCCTGCCTCCAGGCCTTCGTCCAGCAGGTCCCGATGCGCGGCGAGCGCCTTGTCGATGAGGTGGTAGCCGAGCTGCACGATGAGCCCGGCCTCTTCGGCGGCAGCGATCATTTCGGACGGCGGCACGCGGGTCGCGCCGCGTTCCCAGCGGGCCAGCGCTTCGAAGCCGACGTGCCGGCCCGAGCGCAGGTCGACCTGCGGCTGCAGCGCCACGTCGATGCGATCCCTTGCGATGGCGACACGCAGCGCCTGCGTTACGCCCGCGAGGCGCTCGACGCTGCTGCGCATCTCCGGCCGGTAGAGTGCGAACGTGCGCCGTCCCTGTGCCTTGGCCTGATACAGGGCCAGATCTGCATGTTTCATCAGCTCGGTCGGCGTCGTGCCGTCGCGCGGATACAGCGCGATCCCGATGCTGCCCGACGGCACGACGTTCCTGCCGCCGATGCGAACCGGGACAGCCAGTGCCCGCAGCAGCTTCTCGGCCATGCGCCGGGCGTCCGCCTCGACCTCGATGTTCCTCAGGATGAGGGCGAACTCGTCGCCGCCCAGGCGGGCGATCACGTCTGTCCGGCGGACTGTGCCGCGCAGGCGCGCGCCGACCTTGATCAGCAGGTCGTCCCCGGCATCGTGCCCGAGCGTGTCATTGACGAGCTTGAAGCTGTCCAGGTCGAGCAGCAGGAGCGCGAAACCGTGGTCCGCCTTGAGCGCCCGCGCCAGGCGGTCGCCGATGACGCGACGGTTGTAGAGCCCGGTCAGCGGATCGATCTCCGACTGTTCCTTGATCCGCCTCTCCGCCCGCTTGAGCTCGGTGATGTCCGTGCCTACGCCGACGACGTGCCCGGAAGCCGACCGCCGCTCCTGGACCTGGACCCAACGGTCGCCGCTCAGGTGCTGGATGATTGGCCGCGAGGGCCCGAGGTGCTCCTTCAGCCGGGCCGCAAGCCACGCCTCGCGAACCGACGGGTCGGCGGCAACATCGGCGAACTGTCCCTGCTCGAGGGCATGTCTGAGGATGCTGCGCAGGCTGGCGCCCTCCGCGATGACTGCGGCTGCCCGGGGGTAGAGTTCGCGATAGGCCGAGTTGAACAGGATCAGGCGATCGTTCGCATCGAACGCGGCAACGCCGTTGGGCAGCGCCTCGATCACGTCGCGCAGGAGGTTCTCGGCGGATTGGCGCTTCCTGTTTTCTTCGAGCAACGCCGACTCGACCTGCTTGCGCTGGGTGATGTCGTAGCGGATCGAGACGTAGCCAGTGATCTTCCCGGCCGGGTCGTGCCTCGGCACGATCGTCGTATCGACCCAATAGAGCGAGCCGTCCTTGGCGCGGTTGCAGATGTCGCCATGCCAGGTTTCGCCGGATGATATGGTTCGCCACAGCGTCCAGAAGAACTGGCGCTCGTGCATCCCGGAGTTGAGGATGCTGTGCTTGCGGCCGATCAGTTCGACCCGCGAATACTGGCTGATCTCGCAGAACAGGTCGTTGACTTCGGTGATCGTGCCGGCGCGATCGGTGATGCCGACGATCGCGTGTCGGTTGAGGGCGGCGCGATAGGAGTCGAGTTCGTTGCGGGCCTCGGACCCGGTATCCCCCGAAAACGCGGGCAGCTCGAGTGAACCGAGGCCCTGGTCTGATGCAGCGCGAAATTGCGCTGACGCTGCGTGACGTCGCATGCAGGCTCGCCTTCTGGCTTGTGCAGAACACCACGGCGATCTTCGATCGCCTGTTTTCGGGGGACCCTTTGGTGTATAATATCGTACGTTAATGTGTTCGGTGTCGCGCTTTTCAATGTACGAGACCGTACATTCAAGAAGTTACCCGGAAGTAAACTAGATTGAACCACGAACCGATATTCTGGGGTGAGACGGAAATCCGGAATCGTCTGCTGTTGTCGCTCCGACCAGCTGCGCAGGATTTCATGGCCAGCCGTATCGTCACGCGCCCGTTTGGCGCCGGCGAAGTCATCTACAAGGACGGCGGCGCCTTCACGCACGCCGTCTTTCCGCATGCCGGCGTCCTTTCTCTCATGGCCTACATGGGAGACGGCAAGAGTGTTGAAAAAGCCTCCATCGGGCTCGAGGGTTTCCTTGGCTTTGTCATGATCATGGGTGGCGGCGACCGGGCCATCAGCACCTCTGTTGGGCAGGTACCGGGATATGCCTCGTGGTTGTCTGTGGCTGATCTCGACGAAGCGCTGAGCGAGTTCATCTGCGTGCGCGAGACGATGCTCAGGTATGGCCGCCTGCTCATCTCGCAGACCATGGAGTCGGTCGCCTGCAACAGCCTGCATTCGGCCGAGCAGCGGATTGTTCGCTGGCTCCTGCACGCTCATGACCGCGTGGAGAGCGAGCGCTTCGCGATCACCCAGCAGGCAATTGCCGAAGTCCTCGGACTGCGCCGCGCCACCGTCAGCGTGACCTGTTCCAGGCTGCAGGAAGAGGGGGCCCTCGACTACTCGAGGGGCATCCTCACCATCGCGAACCGGGCGCTGCTCGAGGCTCGGGCCTGCGAATGCTACCAGCGCATCCGCAGGTTCGCAGTGTAATGGAACGTCGGTCCGGCGCGGCGGCCGGGCCGGCGGTCAGACCTTGCGGCGAGCCACCAGCACGTCGCAGCTGACCAGGGACATGATGTCCATCGCGGTGCTGCCCAGCAGCACATCCATGATGCCCGAGTGCCCGTAGGTGCCCGTCACGACCAGGTCGATATCCCGGTCGGTGACCAGTTTCGCCAGGATGGGCGCGGGCGCTCCCAGCTCGGCGATGATCTCCACCTGCGCGGCGGCAGCCGCACCCGCAGCCGCCACCAGCATCGCCCTGCACTCCTCGATGACCCCGGGGCGCATCGTGCGCTCCAGTTCTGCCCGATCGCCGGCAAGACCGCGATAGGGGATGTCGAAGGCATTGAACAGCGTCAGCCGGCCCGGCCCGAACAGGCCCAGCGCCAGATCCAGCGCGGCATGCGAGGTATCCGTCAGGTCGGTCGCCACGACGACCCGGCGCGGCGGCCCGACCGGGCGCTTCTTGACGACCAGGAGCGGTGCAGGCGCCTTCTGGGCCAGCACCGGGACCAGGGCTCCCAGGTCATCACGGCCATAGAAATCCTCGCGGGCGATGCCGGTGATGATCAGGTCCGTCCGCTCGCGGGCCGCCGCTGCCAGGATCACCTCCTGCGGGGTGCCGACCTTGACTTCGATGGCCGTGTCGACGCCTTCCCAGCCGGGATAGTCGAACTGCAGCTTCATGCGCGCCGCCTGCACCGGATCGGCGCCCCGGCGCCAGGACGGGTGATCCGTGACGCGTTCCCGCTCTTCGACGGCATGCACGATCAGCAGGCGAGCGTTCCATTGCCGTGCGAGGCTGACGGCGCGATCGAAGGCGCGATCCGTCCTGGCGGTCAGGTCGGTGGCAAGCGTGATGTGGCCAAGCGTGATGCGCGGCGCCTCGGACATGTTCAGGCCCTCCCGGTAGGTCGTCTCCAATACATAGGCCCTGCAACTGAACGCCAACCGCGCGCCGCGCGCAACCGGCTCACGGCTTCGGCGCGTCCTCGGTGGACCGCGGCAGGGCCGGAACGTCCGGATTGCCTTCGGCCACGTCGCGGTAGAGCGCCGCACGGGCGAGCAGCACCAGCGTCACCGGGGTGGTGACGAGGACCATGATGAGGATCAGGACCTCGTGCACCACGGGCCGTCCGAGCACGAGCGACGAGTGCAGCGACGAGGCGAGCAGGATCAGGGCCGTCCCCATGCTCGTGCCCAGGGTCGGGGCGTGGATTCGCTGGTAGAACGTTGCGAGCCGCACCAGGCCGACAGTGCCGATGAACGTCACTACGGCGCCAGCCAGCACGACCAGTGCAATGACCGCCTGCAGCCACTCGGGCGGCGAGAATGTGCCGGTCATTCGATCACCTCGCCGCGCATGAGGAATTTGGCGAGGGCCAGCGTCGACACGAAACTGAGCGCGCCGAGGACGAGCGCGATCTCGAAGTAGAGCAGCCCTCCCGAGCGCATCCCGAAAATGACGAGCAGGAGCATGGCGCTGAGGTAGATGCTGTCGAGCGCGAGGACCCGGTCCTGGGCGCGGGGGCCACGCAGGAGCCGCCAGCAGCCGGCCGCCATCGCCAGGGCGAGGATGACCTGGGCGGCGACATACATCCCCTCGATCACCGCAGCCATCATTGCAGAATCTCCACCAGCCGTCGTTCGTAGGTTCGCTTGAAGTCGTCCGCCCAGGCAAGCTTGTCAGCCGTGTCGAGCACGTGGATCGTGACCACGTTGCGCTTCGAGTCATGCCGGATCCATGCGCTGCCAGGCGTCGCCGTCACGATGCAGGCGAGCACCGCAAGGCCGTTTTCGTCGGTCAGCTCGAGCGGGATGTTGACGAAGGCGGAACGCGCCGGCCTGCCGCTCAGGATCAGCCGCAGGACGTCGATGTTGGATCGCACGACATCCCTGACCAGGAGCCCGGCCAGCGTTGCGACGATGGCGAGGTGGCGGATCCTCGACGTCGGCGGTGCCACCGGCGTCACCGCCCAGCAGGCGAGGGTGGCGACGATGACGCCGAGCAGCAGCTGCGCCGGGGCGACACTGCCGTTGAGCAGCAGCCACATGGCCAGCAAAGCCAACCAGAGCAGCGGGAAGCGCACTAGGTTCATGGCCGTGCCCCGTTGTGCAGGTCGCCCAGCACCTGCTGCGTGTACTGGCCGGGCGCATGAAGGGAGGTCGCCGCCGCCTGCATGAAGTCCATCACCGGCTGGGCGTACACCGTCAGGGTCACGCCGAGGCCGAGCAGCAGCACCACGGGGGTGATCTCGACCCAGCGAATGGCCGGAAGGGAGCCTCCCAGCGAGACCCAGAACGTGTTGATGCCCGTGCGCATGAGCGCGACGGTTGCCGCCAGCCCGGACACGATCAGCGCGCCGGCCAGCACCCAGACCCCGGTCGCAATTCCGGCGCCGCCATCGATGCCGAACAGCGCGTGGATGATCGCGAACTTGCCGAGGAAGCCGGAGAGCGGGGGCATGCCGGCGATCAGGATGGCACAGCAGGCAAAGGCGACGCCGAGCGCCGCGAATGATCCGGGCGTGGCCACGCCCACCTCCTGTTCGTGCTCAGGATCCTCGTCGTCGCCATAGGCTTCGAGCGTGACCGCGAGGACATCGTCGCCCGGCGAGCGGCCGCGCTCCATCAGTTCCACCAGCAGGAACAGGCAGGACAGCCCCAAGGTCGAGCTGACGAGGTAATACAGCGCACCGGCCGTCACGCCGGCATTCTCGTAGCCGATGACGGCGAGCAGCGTGCCGGACGAGACGATCACGCTGAAGCAGGCGATGCGCGCGACGCCCTGCGAGGCCAGGACACCGACTGTGCCGAAGGCGACGGTGGCGAGGCCCCCATATTGCAGCACCAGGTCGCCGAAATGCGCCGACGCCCCGGAACCCTCGCCGAACAGCAGCGAGGTGAGCCGCATGACGACATAGACGCCGACCTTGCTCATGATGGCAAACATGGCGGCGACGGGCGGGGCCGCAGCCGCATAGGTGGTCGGGAGCCACATGCCCAGGGGCCACATTCCGGCCTTGACCAGAAAGGCGATGCCCAGGATCGCGGCGCCCGTCTGCAGCAGCGCCAGGTCCGACCCCGACAGCAGCGGGATGCGAACGGCGAGGTCCGCCATGTTCAGCGTCCCCGCAACGCCGTAGATCGCGGTGGCGCCGATCAGGAACAGCGAGGAGGTCGCGAGGTTCATCGCGATATAGTGCAGGCTGGCCTTGACCCGCGACCGGCCCGAACCGTGCAGGGCCAGTCCATAGGAGGCCGCCAGCATCACCTCGAAGAAGACGAACAGGTTGAACAGGTCGCCGGTGAGGAAGGCACCGTTCAGCCCCATCAGCAGGAGCTGGAACAGGCTGTGGAAGTGCTGGCCCGCCCGGTGCCACCGGGCAGCCGAGAAGATGATCGCACCGAGCGCCAGCACCGAGGTCAGCGCGACCATGAGCGCCGATAGCCGGTCGACCACGAGCACGATGCCGTAGGGGGCCGGCCAGTCGCCGATCTGGTAGGCGATGATGCGGGCCGGATCGCTGGTCGAGCCCGCCAGCAGCACCAGGCCGGTCGCGACCAGCAGCAGGGTTGCGACGATGTTGATCACCAGCTTGACGGTGTGATGCCGGTCCTCGATCAGGACCAGCGCCGCACCCGCAAGTAGCGGCAGGACAATGGGCAGGACAGCCAGATGTTGCTCCATCAGCGTTCCTGCCCGTCGACATGGTCGGTGCCGGTCAGCCCGCGCGAGGCGAGGAGCACGACAAGGAAAAGCGCGGTCATGGCAAAGCCGATGACGATGGCCGTGAGGACGAGCGACTGCGGCACGGGATCGGCATAGGCGGTCACCGCCGAAACCCCGTCCAGGATCGGCGCAGCGTTGCTGCGCAACCTGCCCATGCCGAAGATGAACAGGTTCACTGCATAGGACAGCAGCGACAATCCGATGATCACCTGGAAGGTGCGCGGCCGCAGGATGAGCCAGACGCCGGACCCCGCGAGCACTCCGATGCCGATGGCGATGACGGCTTCCATCAGCGGACCTCCCCGGATGCGCCGGCTGCTGGTCGCGCGGTCGGCCTGGCGTTGCGGATGGACTGGTGCGCCAGGGCGACAAGGATCAGCACCGTTGCCCCGACCACCAGCACGAACACGCCGAAGTCGAACGCGAGAGCGCTGGCCAGGGGCACGCGGCCGAACATCGGCAGGTCGAGATACTGGAAGCTCGAGGTCAGGAACGGATGGTCGAACAGCAGCGCGGCTGCGCCGGTCAGCAACGCCACCAGCAGGCCGCTTCCGATCCACAGCGTCGGCCTGATACGGAGCCGGTCTTCGACCCACCGCGTGCCGCCCGCCAGGTACTGCAGGATGAAGCCCGTCGACAGCGTGATGCCGGCGATGAAGCCGCCGCCCGGCAGGTCGTGCCCGCGCAGGAACAGGTAGATCGACAGCACGATGATGACGGGGAACATCCAGCGCATGATCACGGCGGGAACCCGCAGGAAGTCGGACACGATCGAGCCTTCCTCGTCGGTGCGCGCCGCCTCGTACTGGCTCTGGATCCGCTGCTGCTCGGGCCGGTCGATGCTGTCGGCGGCGGGGCGGAAGCGGCGCAGCAGGGCGAAGGTGGTGAGGGCCACGATCCCCAGCACGGTGATCTCGCCCAGGGTATCGAAGCCGCGGAAGTCGACGAGGATGACATTGACGACGTTGTGCCCGCCGCCCAGTACGTAGGCGTTCTTGAGGAAGAACCTCGAGATGCTCTGGGGCGCATCGCTCGTCATCATGGCATAGGCGAAGAAGGCCATCCCCGCCCCGGCCACGCCCGCCATGACGAAGTCGCGCGCCCGGCGCAGCCGTGCCCCGCGGGAGGTCGCCACGTCGATGGGGACATTCTCCAGCCGGTTGGGGAGCCAGCGCAGGCCGAGCAGGATGAGGATGGTGGTCACGACTTCGACGAGGATCTGCGTCAGGGCCAGGTCCGGCGCCGAATACCAGGCGAAGGTGACGACGGTGGCCAGGCCCGCGCCACCCATGAGGATCAGCGCCATCAGCCTGTGGTACTTGGCCTGAATGGCGGCTCCGACGGCGCAGACGCTGCCGAGCAGCCACACCAGGGCGAGAACCGGATCGAGGCCGTCGAGCGACAGCCCCGGCGCAATCGGCCCGGCGAGCAGCGGGATCGCCCCCGCCACGATCGCGAGACCGACCAGCAGGGCGAGCTGCGGTTGCAGTCGCCGTGTCCCCAGCAGGCGCTCGAGCGCTGGGGCCAGTCGCGCCGACAGCAGCAGCAGGAGCCGCTCGAAGATGCGCGGTCCGACCAGGTGGCCGATGAAGGGTGGACTATCCACGCCCCGCGCCAGGTAGCCATGCAGCAGGCGGTAGAGGATGATGCCACCGACCAGCGCGATGGCGCTCATCATCAGCGGAACATCGAACCCGTGCCACACGGCCAGGCTGTAGGAGGGCGTATCGGCGCCGAGGACGGACCGCACGGCGGTCTCGAGATAGGGCCCGATCGTCAGCCCGGGGACCACGCCGACCAGCAGGCAGAGCAGCACGAGGATCTCGATCGGTCGGCGCATCAGGGCCGGCGGCTCGTGCGGGACGCGGTCGAGCAGGGTCGGCGGCGGGCCCATGAACACGTCGTGGATGAAGCGCACCGAATAGGTCACGGCGAACAGGCTGGCCAGCACCGCGACGAACGGCAGCGACACGTCGACGAACGGATTGGCGTTCTTGAGGGCGGTCTCGGCGAAGAACATCTCCTTGGAGAGGAAGCCGTTGAGCAGGGGAACGCCGGCCATGGCCGCGGCGGCGACGGTGGCGAGCGTTCCGGTGAAGGGCATGTAGCGGAACAGTCCGCTGAGCTTGCGGAAGTCACGCGTGCCGGTCTCGTGGTCGATGATCCCGGCGGCCATGAACAGCGAGGCCTTGAACGTGGCATGGTTGGCAATGTGGAAGACCGCCGCCACCAGGGCGAGCGGCGAGCTCATTCCGATGAGTGTCGTGATCAGGCCGAGATGGCTGATGGTCGAGTAGGCGAGCAACCCCTTGAGGTCGCGCTGGAAGACAGCCGAGTAGGCGCCGATGAGCAGGGTGACAAGCCCGGTATAGGTGACGATCCACACCCACGGTCCGGTGCCCGACATCACCGGCGACAGCAGCACGAGCAGGTAGACGCCCGCCTTCACCATGGTGGCGGAATGCAGGTAGGCCGAGACCGGTGTCGGCGCGGCCATGGCTCGCGGCAGCCAGAACTGGAAAGGGAACTGCGCGCTCTTGGTGAATGCGCCGACCAGCACCAGCAGCAGGGTGGGCAGGTACAGCTGATGGTTCCGAATCGCCTCGCCGGACGCCAGCACCGTGTCGATGTCGTAGCTGCCGACGATGTGTCCGATCAGCAGCATTGCGAGAAAGAGCGCGAGGCCTCCGGTGCCAGTGACGATCAGCGCCATGCGTGCCCCGTCCCGGGCACTCGCGTAGGTGTGCCAGTAGCCGATCAGCAGGAAGGAAAAGATGCTGGTGAGCTCCCAGAAGATGACCAGCTGGATGAGGTTGCCCGAAAGCACGATGCCCAGCATCGCCCCCATGAACCCGAGAAACAGCGAGAAGAACCGCGCCACCGGCTCGTCGGGCTGCAGGTAGTAGCGCGCGTAGAGGACCACGAGAAAGCCGATGCCCGTGATCATCGCGGCGAACATCCAGGACAACCCGTTGAGGCGCAGCACGATGGTCAGGCCCAGGTCGGGCAGCCAGGCCAGTTCGTGCCGCAGCGTCCCGCCCGCGGCAATCGCCGGATACAGCCAGAGCACAATCGCAAAGCCGATGAGCGCAACGCTGCCGGCGAGCGCGGCAGCGGTGTTGCGCGCCCAGGCTGTGGGAATGAACAGCGTGACCAATGCGACCACGAAGGGCAGGGCCAGCAGGAGTGTGGGGAGCGCAGCGGCGGGCATCAGTCATCTCGGTAGTCGCGGTCGGCTATCACTAACATCATGATTGCGGTGTTGGGATAGGACAAACTGGGACGCCTGACCGGGCGTGGCCCGCCGGCCGGGCTTGCGCACCTTGCAGCCCGGTGGCAAGGCGCGCCCGGCGCGGGGCGCGTCGGGGTGAGCATGGCGCCAGGTTGCCGGGGCCGCCAGCGCCCGCTACCCTGTCCTCTCCGCATCCGGTGAGCCTGCATGTCCGCACCGTCGTCCTCGCCTCCGCGCCTTGTCCCCGGCCACGGCCCTGCCGGGGTCGAGCAGGCCGTGAACGCCTTCGGGCTGCTGCGCGACTATTTCGAGGGCGCCATCATCGTCGATGCCCGCTCCCGCATCACCTGGATCGACCAGCGCTACCGCGAGTTGCTGAAGCTGGCGCCCGACCTCGATCCCGTCGGCCTGCCGGTCGAAGCGATCATCCCGCATTCGCTGATGCGCCGCGTGGTCGAGACCGGCAAGCCGACCCTGCTCGACATCATGCGCTTCGACGACCGCCAGTTCGTCGTCTGCCGCATTCCGCTCAAGGACGAGGCCGGTACGGTCGAGGGCGCCATCGGCTTCGTCTTCTACGACACGGTCGACTACCTCGAGCCCATCCTCGAGAAGTTCGAGACCCTGCACAGGCAACTGACCCGCGCCCAGGCGGCGCTGACCCGCGAGCGGCAGGCCAAGTATTCGCTCTCCAGCTTCGTGGGGGCCAGCGATGCGGTCAAGGAACTGAAAGCGCAGGTTCGCCGCTATGCCCTGCGCGAGGGCACGGTGCTCATCCTGGGCGAGACCGGGACCGGCAAGGAGCTTCTCGCCCACGCCATCCACCAGCAGTCGGACCGCGCCGACGGGCCGTTTGTCGCCATCAATGTCGCCGCAGTACCGGAGCAACTGCTGGAGGCCGAGTTCTTCGGCGTTGCGCCCGGCGCCTATACCGGGGCCGACCGCAAGCCGCGCCCGGGTAAGTTCGAGCTGGCGCATGGCGGCACGCTGTTTCTCGACGAGATCGGCGACATGCCCCCGGCCATCCAGGCCAAGTTCCTGCGCGTGCTGCAGGAGGGGGAGGTTGAGGCGCTGGGCTCCAACAGGGTGCGCAAGGTCGACGTGCGCATCATCGCCGCGACGGCACAGCGGCTCGAGGCGAAGGTGGCCGAGAGGAGCTTCCGCGCCGACCTCTACTATCGCATCGCCGTGCTGACGGTGCTGATCCCGCCGCTGCGCCAGCGTCGCGACGATATCGCGATCCTGTGCGAGACGTTGCTCGAGCAGGTCATGCGCCCGCCCGGCCAGCGCGGCTGGATGCTGCTGCCCGAGGCGATTCGCCTGCTCGAATGCCACGACTGGCCGGGCAACGTGCGCGAACTGCGCAACGTGCTCGAGCGGGCCGCCGCGCTGGCTCCCTCCGAGGTGCTCGATGCGGCCGCCATTCGCCGCGCCATGCCGCAATCGGCGCCGCCGCCGGCCCCACCGCCCGCTGCGGCGGGTACCGGCGACCTCGCGACCCGCCTCGCCGCGGCGGAGCGGGAGGCAATCCTCGCAGCGCTCGCCGCCAGCGCCGGCGAAAAGCTCGCGGCGGCGCGCCGCCTCGGCGTCTCGCGCTCGCAGTTCTACGAGAAGCTGCGCCGGCACAACATCGTGTCCTGAATCCAGGATTTGTGTCCGCTTATCCGGACGCCCTGCCGACTCGTCCTCATGCGCGGCCCCGGGGATCGGAGCGTTTTCGCGCCTGGCACGAAACTTGAGACGCGCATTCGGCGGCGCAGGCCGAAAAGCGAGGGGAGAGAGCACGTGCAGGACAGCAGGCGGGTCGCGCTGGTCACCGGGTCGACGAGCGGCATCGGGCTCGCCATCGCGCAGAAGTTCGCGCGCATGGGCTATGCCGTGGCGCTCAACAGCTTCGAACCCGAAACCGAGGTCGCCGATGCGCTGGTGTCGGTCGGCAGCGGCGAGACGCGTTATTTCGAGGCCGACCTCGCCGACCCCGAGGCGGCCTTCGGCCTGGTCGGCGCGGTGATCGCGGCCTTCGGCCGCCTCGATGTGCTGGTCAACAACGCCGGCATCCAGAAGGTCGCCGCGATCGAGGACTTCCCGCCGGCCGACTGGGACCGCATCCGCGCCATAAGTCTCGATTCCGCCTTCCATACCATTCGCGCCGCGCTACCCGGCATGGCCGAGCGCGGCTGGGGCCGCATCATCAATATCGCCTCGGCCCACGGCCTGCGGGCCTCCCCGTTCAAGTCCGCCTACGTGGCGACCAAGCACGGCGTCGTCGGGCTCACCAAGACCGTGGCCCTCGAGGCGGCCGAGAAGGGCGTTACCGTCAACGCCATCTGCCCCGGCTATGTATGGACGCCCCTGGTCGCCAGGCAGGTGGCCGACCAGGCGCGCGTGCACGGGATGAGCGAGGAGGAGGTGATCCGCAAGGTCATGCTCGCCCCGCAGCCGACACGCCGCTTCGTGCAACCCGAGGAGATCGCCGAGCTCGCCGCGTACCTGTGCGGCGACATGGCCCGCTCGATCACCGGCTCGGCCATTTCGATCGACGGCGGCTGGACCGCCAGATGAGAGTGCACGACAACAGCCGCGGGTTGCGGCGCTCCGGGCCGCCACCGGCCATCCAGCCCTTCCGTCACGGCGCCATTGGCGCTATCGCTTGGCTGACCAGGAATTCGCTCTGAGCCCATGACCGCCGCAACCGTCATCGTCGCAGCACGGCGCACTCCCATCGGCTCGCTCAACGGCGCGCTCAGCCCGCTCGCCGGCCACGAACTCGGCGCCATCGCCATCCGGGCCGCCCTCGCCGATGCGGGCATCGGCGCCGACCTGGTCGAGGAAACCATTCTTGGCCAGGTGCTGACCGGTGGGCAGGGCATGAACCCGGCCCGGCAGGCGGCTCGGCGCGCCGGCCTGCCCGACTCCGCCCCCGCCGCCCTGGTCAACCAGGTCTGCGGCTCGGGGCTTCGCGCGGTGGTGCTTGCCCACCAGCAGGTCGCGACCGGCAGCGCCGGCATCGTTGTCGCCGGCGGGCAGGAATCGATGAGCAATGCGCCCCATGTCGCGCCCCTGCGCCAGGGCCGGAAGCTCGGCGACATCACCTTGCGCGACACCGTGGCGAGCGACGGCCTCAACGACGCCTTCTACGGTTACCCGATGGGCGTGACGGCCGAGAACGTTGCCCGCGCCCACCAGATCGGCCGCGCGGCGCAGGACGCGTTTGCCCTCGCCAGCCAGCACAAGGCCTCGGCCGCCAGCCGGGCAGGGCGCTTCGCCGCCGAGATCGCCCCCGTCACCATCGAGGCGCGCAAGGGCCCGGTGACGGTCGACGCCGACGAGCATATCCGCCACGATGCGACGCTCGAGGCCATGGCCCGGCTCAAGCCCGCCTTCCTCGATGGCGGCACCGTCACGGCCGCCAATGCCTCGGGCATCAACGACGGCGCTGCAGCGCTGGTGCTGATGGCCGGGGACGAAGCCGAACGCCGCAACCTGAAGCCTCTCGGCCGCATCGCCGCCTGGGCCCATGCCGGCGTCGATCCGCAGCTGATGGGCCTCGGCCCCATTCCAGCCAGCCGCAAGGCGCTCGAGCGGGCCGGGTGGTCTGCCGCCGATGTCGAGCTGTGGGAGATCAACGAAGCTTTCGCGGCCCAGAGCCTCGCCGTGGTCTCGGAGCTCGGGCTCGACCCCGACCGCGTCAACGTCAATGGCGGCGCCATCGCGCTCGGCCACCCGATCGGCGCCTCGGGCGCCCGCATCCTGGTGACGCTGCTGCACGAGATGGCGAGGCGGGATGCGCGGCGTGGCGTCGCCACGCTCTGCATCGGCGGCGGCATGGGCATTGCCCTGGCGGTGCAGCGTGACTGACACAACCGACATCCTCTGGCAGCCCTCGTCCGAACGGGTGGCCGCGACCGCGCTCGCCCGCTTCGCCACCCGGGCCGGCTTTGCCCCGACCGACTATGCCGGCCTTCACCGCTGGTCGGTCACCGAGCCCGAAGCGTTCTACTCGCTGCTGTGGGACTTTCTCGGCGTTGTCGGCGCCAAGGGCGGCCGCGCCTGGGCTCCCGGCCCCGACCAGATCTCGAGCCGCTTCTTCCCCGAAGCCTCGCTCAACTATGCCGAGAACCTTCTCGCCCGCCCCGGCCCGGGCCCCGCCATCATCGCCCACCGCGACGACGGCACCCGCCGCGAGCTGGGTCGGAGCGAGCTCGAGGCGCTCGTTTCGCGCATGGCGCAGGCGATGACCGCTTCGGGAGTAGGCCCCGGCGACCGCATCGCCGCCATCGTCACCAACGATATCGAGGCCATCGCTGCATATCTCGCCTCGGCGGCGATCGGTGCGGTCTGGGCCTCATGCTCGCCCGATTTCGGCCCGTCCGGCGCCGCCGACCGCCTCGGCCAGGTCGGCCCGACATTGCTCCTCGCGGTCCCCGGCTACGGCTATGCCGGCAAGCGCTTCGACATCGCTGCCAGCATCAATGCCGTCGCCGAGGCCGCCGACATCCGGCAGATCGTGCTGCTCGGCGAGCGCCCCTCCCGCGCAACCTATGTACGTCCGGCCATCACGCTCGGCGACTGGATCGCCCCCTTTGCCCCTGCCCCCATCGCCTATCATCGACAGGGGTTCGACGCCCCGCTGGCGATCCTGTTCTCGTCGGGGACCACCGGCAAGCCCAAGTGCATCGTCCACCGCGCCGGCGGCCTGCTGCTCCAGCACATGAAGGAGCAGGTGCTGCATTGCGACGTCCGGACCGGCGACCGGCTGTTCTACTACACCACCTGCGGCTGGATGATGTGGAACTGGCTGGTATCGGGCCTGGCCGCCGGCGCCACGCTCGTCACCTTCGACGGCAACCCGACCTATCCCGGGCCCGCAAGGCTGCCCGACCTGATCGACGCCGAGCGGATCGACATCTTTGGAACCTCCGCGAAGTATATCGACGGCTGCCGCAAGGCCGGGCTTCGCCCGCGCGACACGCACCGGCTGACCGCCCTGCGCGTCATCCTCTCCACCGGTTCGCCACTCCTGCCCGACAGCTTCGACCACGTCTACCAGGACTGGAAGACCGACCTCCATCTTGCCTCGATTTCGGGCGGCACCGACATTTGCGGTTGTTTCCTCGGCGGGGTGCCGACCCTTCCCGTCCGTCGCGGCGAGTTGCAGGGCCCGATGCTCGGCATGGATGTGGCGACCTACGACGGCGCCGGCCACCCGCTCGCCGGCGAGCCGGGCGAACTCGTCTGCCGCGCCGCCCATCCCTCGATGCCGCTCGGCTTCTGGGGCGACACCGACAACCAGCGCTATCGCGCCGCCTATTTCGAGCGCTTCCCCGGCGTCTGGGCGCACGGCGATTTCGCCGAGCAGCGCCCCTCCGGCGGCTTCGTCATCCAGGGCCGCTCCGATACGACCCTCAATCCGGGCGGCGTGCGCATCGGCACCGCCGAGATCTATCGCCAGGTCGAAACCATCCCCGAGGTGCTCGAGGCCATCGCCGTCGGGCAGGAGTGGGAAGGCGACCAGCGCATCGTGCTTTTCGTCCGCCTGCGCGACGGGACGCGCCTCACCGATGACCTCGCCCAACTGATCCGCCAGCGCATCCGCACCGGCGCGACGCCCCGCCACGTCCCCGCCCGCATCATCGCCGTCGCCGAAATCCCGCGCACCCGCTCGGGCAAGATCTCGGAGGTCGCGGTGCGGGACACCATCCACGGCCGGCCCATCGCCAACGACACGGCGCTCGCCAATCCCGAATGCCTCGCGCTTTATCGCGACCTGCCCGCACTCGCGGGCTGACCGACAAGGGCGCAGCTCGGGCCATTGCCCGGACGACGCTGATCGGCCAAGCTTGCTCCCGCCAAGGGGAGGGCGGACGATGACGAGGTTGGGAGAGGCGCGCGCGCTGGTCTGGCAGCACGGCGTGGTGAGCATCGAGGCCCTGGGCGGCATGGTCGGGCCGACGCTCTTCGTCTTGCCCGACGGACGGCAGGTTGCGCCGTTCCAGGTGGCGCCGTGGGCGAGCGAGCCCGGTGGTGACGCATTGCCCGGCATTCTGAGGCGCCTGCGCGGCGAATGGCCCTGCGTGCCCTTCGGCTCGGATGCCGATCGCGCGCCTTTCGGTGGCTGGCCGGGTTCGAGCGCTGCGGCGACCGTCGATGCGTTTCCGCATGGCTACGGCTCGAACCACGAGTGGCGCTTCGAGGCCGGCGATTCGGGCCGCATCACGCTTGCCATCGACTACCCGGAGGACCATCCCGTCCGCGCGCTGAGGCGCACCGTGACGCCCGATCCCGGCGTTGCCGCCCTCGACTTCGAGCTCGAGATCGACATGCGCCGCGACTGCACGCTGCCGATCGGGCTCCACCCTTCGTTCCGCCTGCCCGCGAAGCTGGGTGCCATGCAGATCGAGGTCGGCTCCGACGTGTCCGGCATGACCTTCCCCGGGCCGGTGGACGCCTCATCGATCTTCGATCAGGGCGCGCTGCTTGAACCGTGGCACGACGTGCCGCTCCGGCAGGGCGGCCGCCTCGACCTGCGCCGGGTGCCGTTGCCGCAGGCCACCGAGGAACTGGTGCAGTTGCTGGACCTGCCCGGTCGGGCCGCGATGTGGAACACGGCCGAAGGCTATCGCGTCAGGCTGGCGTGGAACCCCGACCACTATCCGAGCGCACTGCTCTGGCTCTCCAACCGCGGGCGGACGTTCGCGCCGTGGAACGGGCGACACCTGGCGCTGGGCTTCGAGCCGATCTGCTCCGCCTTCGATCTCGGCCAGCAGGTCTCGGCGGCGGACAACCCGATCTCGCGGCGCGGCGTTGCGACAGCGCGCAGGTTCGCGGCCGGCGACCGGTTCATAACGCGTTATCGGATCGAGGTGGAGGCGGCTGAGATCCTGGATTGATCGTCTCCTCACCCCGACCCTCTCCCCTGCGGGGAGAGGGGGCGATTTGGCACTGACCGCCCAAATGGCGTCCCCTCTCCCCGCTGGGGAGAGGGTCAGGGTGAGGGGCAGTCTCCGCTCTAGTGGGCGAACCGCACCAGTACGGTGCGTATCTCGAGCGGCGCCAGCGCCACGCTGAGCGTCTTGCCTTCGAGCTTCAGTGCTGTGCCTGGATGCTCGATCGGGTCGGCGGACCGAGCGGCGGCGGGATCGCCGGTGAAGGCCACCGTCTGCGTCTGCTTTTCATGCGTCAGATTCTGCAGCCGCAGCGCCACCCAGCGCGTGTCCTCGCCCGGCTTGGTGGTGACCAGCACCGGCGCGTTGCCGGTCGAGAAGTAGCTGTCGGAGCGCTTGCCCGTCGGGGCGATGTCGCGCATCGCCACGGGGGGCACCGTCACTTCGGCCGCAAAGCGCGCGGCGGTCGCGGCATCGGTCGGGCCGGTCCCGGTGGTCAGCCGGTAGCGCAGCGGAATGCGCCCGCTCTGCGCAGACTTGAAGTTCACCAGCCAGTGGTTATTGAGGGCCCAGCTCATGATCGTCGGGCCCTCCGGCTGGAGCGTCCGGTTCCACTTGCCGGTGGTGATGCCGCCCAGGTGCAGCAGCGGCGCATCGAGCGGGACGACGGTGACGTTGCGTTCTCCGTCCGAAACCGAGGCCCAGCGCCCGACGGGGTACCAGTCCTTGGCGGCGCCATCGAGCTGGTCCGTGTTTGGCACGGCGGGGATGCCGTTGAGGTCGATCAGGAAGTCGGCGCGTTGGAGGTTGAACGGGAAGGCGATGAAAACCGCCTCCGCCTCGGGGTGCTCGAGCTTGTCGATCGACCAGTCGACGATGACGGATTTGGTATCGGCATCAAGGGCATAGACGACGGTCGCCGCCGAGACGCCGGGGGCTTCGATGCGCACCGTGATCGAGGCGCGGCCCTCGTAGATTACCGCGTCCTCGAGCATCACCTTGCTCGCCGTCTCGCGCTTCCACGGCGTGTCCTTGTGGCCGGTGAAGAACTCGGGCTTGTCGAAGCTGATGTCGGCGATGGCAAGTCGGTCGTCGGGTGAGGCTACCGTCTCGTAGATGTATTCGCCCGGCCCCCAGCCCTGGTATTTGCCTGCGAAATCATGGTTCTGCGCCTTGTCGAACAGCTCGGCGATGGCGCCGGTCCTGCGGTCGATGCGCACGCGGTAATGGGCGTTCTCGATGGTGTCGCCAGCGGCCTTGAGGTCGGAGGCAGGCACCCCGTCATTGAGGTTGAGGAAGGCGTAGCCCATCGGCGGGATGGTGCCGGCGACGCGGCGGATTTCGGGGTAGGGGCGCGGTCCGCCCCAGGTGCTGCGGCGGTTGAAGAAGGTGTCGAGCATGCCGATGGGAGCGGCGCCGCCGCGCGGCTCCGGCTCCTCGACGATGACCTTGCGCTCCCAGGGAAGCGTATTGAAAACAAGCACTTCCCTGATGCCGGAAGCCTTGAAGGCTTCCTTGGGATCGAGGTTGCCGAGGTTGAAGATGCCTTCCGGACCCTTGGTGCCGAGCGGGGCGGCGAGCGCATTGGCGGCCTTGGCCACGGCGTTGTGGCCCTCCATCGCGGCCGTGTAGGCGAAGCCGGCCTTGCGGTTCCACTGCGCCTGGCTGAACAGCGAGTGCGGGGCCTCGACAGAGGAGTAGGCGCCCCACGTATGCTCGTCGAAAAGCGTCATGGATTCATAGGTTTGGTCGGCGAGGCGGGCGTTCCAGTCGGTGGCGCCCTGGCTCCGGCGCCAGCTTTCGAGCGCTTCGCCGATGCCGACGATCTCGTGCGCGGCGCGGTTCACCCCGACCTCGAAGGCCGACGAGCCGACGCCGTCGGCCCAGTGGTCGGTCCAGTCGCCGCGCTGCGTGCCGATCACATGGTCATACCTGCTGTCCAACAAACGCCCGAAGTCTGTCACGGTGATGAACGCCATCTGAACGTTGCTGCGGGTCTCGTTCCAGCGTTTCACGAAGTCGGGCATGCGCGCGTCGGGCGGTCCGTTGTCGACGCGCACCGGGTGGGTCGACTCGCAGTAGAGGAAATCGAACGGGTAGGTCGGATCGTTCTCGAGTTCCTCGATCCAGCGCGGCAACAACCTGTCGACGAGGTCCCAGTTGCCCAGGCCCGCCTGGCTGCGGCCGAACAGGTAGTGGTAGCCGTTCCAGGCGAGGACCTTCTTGCTCGACGGCCCTTCCCAGCGGAAGGCGCCCGGGAAGGGTTTCGGGCGGGCGCCGCGGATCGGGTTGATGGCGGCGGTGTAGAACGTGATGCCGAGGTCGTGGAGCAGGTCGGCGAACAGCCAGCTGACGCCGTTGACGTCGTCCTGCATGGCGGCTTCGACCTTGAAGCCGAACTCGTCGCGGATGGCGCGCAAGGGGTAGAGCGATCGGTGCATCTGCTCGATATTGAGCAGCGGCGTCAGGTTGTACTGCATGCCGGCGATATCGATGCGGCCCTGCTCGTGCCAGTGCCGGAAGCGCTCGATCTCGCCCTTGCCCGCCTGCCGCAGGTACTTGAGGAACGGCCCCGTGGTCTCGACCGTCCAGCGATACTGCGCCTCGACCGGGTAGCCATCGGTCTTCTCGATCAGGTCGAGGGCCTGCCCGACGAACTCCCCGTGCTGGCGCAGGGCGAGCTCCTGGTAGTCGGTGAAGCCGATATCGGTATGGGCGTGGTTGCAGATGTAGATCGTCTTGATCTTGCTCATTATTTTCCTCCTCCCAACAGGCTTAGCTCAGTGCAATGCGTGTCCAGGCCCGTGGGCCGACGGTGAAACCGATGCGGCCGCCGTTGACGGCGAGCGCCTCCCCGCCCCCTCCGGACAGCGATGTGCGGCTCGCCTTGGTGGGCTTGAAGCCGCCGGCGCCGACCTTGGCCTCCACCGGACTGTCGCCGGGATTGAGCACGGTAAGGGCCAAGCCATTGCCGTCGGTTTCGAGCCGGGTCAGCAGCGCCGTGCCGAGCTCGAGCTTCAGTAGCGACGCCGCCGTGCTCTTCACCGGGCCGCGCTCGGCGTAGACATGGGTCGCGAGTGGCTGGGCGTATGCCAGCGCCGCCTGCGCCGCGGCCCCGAGGTCACGGCGCGGCGAGGGGACGAGGGTGAAGCGGTACTTGCTCTGCCCGCCCTGATCGGCCTGGAAGTTGGTGCTCCAGTAGTTGTTGGTGAGCCAGGCGACGAGGGTCGGACGCTCGCGGGTGACGCGGCCGTCCGGGTCGCCGAAGCGCCCGAAAGTGTAGCCGCCAACCTGCCAGAGGGGCGCGTCGGGGCAGGCCACCGTGACTTCCGACTTGGCATCGCCGATGCGGATGAAGCGCTGCGCGGTGACGTAGTGCCGGCTGGCATAGGGCAGCTGCTCGTCATCGAGCTTCACCACGGCCCCGCCGGTCTCGTAGTGCGCGTCCCAGCCGTTGCCGAGCGCGATGGGCATAGGCAGGTAGAGCGCATGCGGCTCGACGATTGGCTGCTTGGTGACCGTCGCCTCGACATGCAGCACCGGCTCCTCGCCGACGAGGCGATACAGCACCGCCACCTTGTCGCCGTTCGGCAGCTCGAAGCTCTGGACGATGCGCGCATTGCCGCGCTCGACCGCTTCGGTTGTCTCGGTGAGGGTGCCGTCGAAGCGCTCGGCCTGCCAGTCGCGGTGCCAGGCGAGGTGCCAGTCCGGCGACTCGAGGTCGACCTGGTCGAACATGTCGGTGCGGATACCCGAGGCAACGCGCTCGAGCACCGGTACGCCGAACTTCAGGTGCTCGGACGCTGCGCCGGCATATTCGGTGCCGTCGAGCTTCAGCGAGTTGAGCCCGCCCTTGGCGTCCACGGTAACGGTGACGCGGCCGTTCGACAGTACGCCATCCTTGGCCTTGAGGTTCCCGCCGGGCATCACCGCAGCCCTCGAGGCGGGGATGGTGACATAGCTCAGCGCCGGCACTTCCACCGGATCGGTGTAGTAGGCACCATGCTCGGGCAGGTCGGAGGTCACCACGTCCTGCCGCTGGATGCGGTGCGACGAGGGGCCGGTGGGGACGAGGTCCTCGAGGCCGAAGCCGCGCTTGGGATCGGGCGCGTCCGCCATCGGCGGCAGGTACGGGAGGCGGACCGACTGCGTCACCGCAAAGCCGTGCGGGTTGTAGACGAGCAGCGTCGGCTCGTCCCCGCCCGCATCGATGGCGAGGCGCTCGAGCCCGTCGCGGCGCAGCATGCGGGCGACGCTGGCGCCCTCGGCGACGGTCGCGAGCTTCAGCAGCTGCTGGGTGCGCGTCTCGGGCGACCACGGCTGCGTGATCGAGCGATCAGCGCCCCAGGTATGCTCGGCATAGAGCGCGAGGCCCTTGCGCGCGGTGTCATGCAGCATGGCGCGGCGGCGCGGTTCTTCGCCCGGATGCCAGGCATCGAGGCCGGTGGCGGCATCGAGGTCGCGCTGGCCGCGCATCGCCTGAGCGGTTTCGTGCGCGGTCGAGCCGGCGCCGAAATTCCACCAGTCGGTCCAGTCGCCGCGCAGCGTCTGCATGGTTTCGGCGGGCTGCCGACGCACGCGGTCGAAGAACTCGCTGATCGTGCCGAGCCGAAGCTTGATGCCGCCGGTCGAGGCATTGCCCTCGTTGAAGTTGCGAATGAAATCGGGCAGCGCCGCCTGCGGCGAGCCGTTGTCGTGGTAGCGCACATTGGTGATCTGCATCATCAGGAACGGATGCGGATAGCCGGTCGCCTCCCACTTCTTCGCCCAGCGCGGCACGCGGGCGCGGGCCTCCTCCATGTTGGTCGGGATCTGCAGGCTACGGTCCGAGGTCACGCCATAGATGAAGCCGTTATACGCGGTGATGGTGCGGCCCCCCGGCGCCTGCCAGTTGAAGGCGCGCGGCCAGGGTGCCAGGGCGTGGCCGTAATGCTCGTTGATGGCCATCGAGATGCCGGTGATGCCGTGGTCGAGCAGCGCATCGACGACGCCCCAGGGCAGGCCGTTGACGTCGGTGTTCATCGCCGAACGGACGGGGATGCCGAGGTCGCGGAAGAACTGCAGCGGCTTCAGCACGTCGAGGACCATCGAGTGGTCCATCAGGGGCGTCATGTGCCAGCCCATGCCGGCGACTTCGATCTGCCCGCGCTTCACCGCCGCGAGGAAGCGGTCGCGGTCGGCATTGCTGGCGTGCACCCACCAGTCCATCGTTCCGCCGGTGACCTCGCAGGTCCAGCGGAACTTCGCGTCGTCGGGGTAGTCGGCGGTGCGCTCGGCGATATCGAGTGCCTCGTCGATGAAGCGGCGGTGCAGCTCCATCACCACCGGCTGCGGGTGCGTGTAGCCGATATCGGTATGGCTGTGATGGACGAACAGAATCTCGTTGATCATGGGTGGTCCGCGAAAGCTGGAGAGGGTGGAGTGACGCCTCAGAAGGCGGCGAGCTTGACCGAGAGCGGCGTGCCGATCTCGAAATGCTGGAGCGGCTCGGAGAGCTTGCCGTTGGCGACGCGGAACACGGTGAGCCGGTCAGAATCCTGGTTGGCGACCACGAGGTGCTTGCCGGACGGCGAGAAGCAGAGATCGCGCGGCGTCTTGCCGCCGCTCTTCATCCGCGCCGTCTGTGTGAGTCTGCCGTCCGCGCCGATCCGGAGCACGAGGATCTCGTCGCAGACACGCAGCGACACGAAGAGGTGCCGATTGTCTGGCGCCAGCAGGATGCCGGCCGACTGCACGATGCCGCCGTCGAGCGAGGGGACGCGGAAGGCGTCGCGCTGGGTGAGCGCGCCGGTGGCCGGATCGACCGCGAGGCTGACGACGGTTGCAATCAGCTCGCTGACCACGAACAGCGAGCGTCCGTCCGGATGGAAGACGAGATGCCGCGGCCCGAGGCCTGGCGGGAAGCTGAAATCCTTGCCCGGCGCGCGCGCCAGGCTGCCGTCGGCACCAAAGTCGTAGGCCACGAGCCGGTCGATGCCGAGGTCGGAGACATAGACGGTATTGCCGGCGGGGGATTGCACCACGCAGTGCGCGTGCGCCGTTGTCTGCCGCTCGCGGTTCGGGCCGCTGCCGGTATGCACCACGCTGGCCACGGCCGCGCCCAGCGACCCGTCGGGCCCGATCGGAAACACCGTCAGCGCCGCGTCCGGATAGCCTGCCGGGTTGGCACCATTGTAGTTGGCGACGAGCAGGAATCGGCCGTCGCGCGACAGGCTCGCGTGGCAGGCTTCGTTGCCCAGCGTCGGCTGCCGGTTGACGAGGCGCAGCCCGCCGGCCTCGACCGCATAGGCGGCGACGGCGCTCTGGTTGGTCCCGCTGATCTCGCAGGTGGAATAGAGCCGGCCGCGCCCCGCGTCGGTGACCAGCCAGGCCGTGTCGTCGACTCCGCCGGTCATGTCGACGAGCCTCAGCTCGCCCGTGTCGTCGTCGAAGGCCAGCCGGCCGATGCCCTGGCCGTTGGCGGCGCCGTATTGCGGCATCGGGCGCGTGAGGCTCCCGGTGAATGCGTAAGTTGGCACGCTGCCCTCCCCATTTGCCCTGCTTCGTGCCGCTTTTTCGCGGCTTTCCACGGCCCGAGGGCCGCTGTCGGAAGTCAATTGACACGACTAGTATGGTAGAACTACAAGTATTTGACAAGGGAGGAAGCTGGCATGAACGAACCAGCCAAAGGGGCGTCCAACACGGTCCTGGTGACGGGCGCGGCCATGGGCATCGGCCGCGGCGTGGCCGAGGTGCTGAGCGAGCAGGGCAGGAATCTCGTGCTGTTCGACCTCAACGCCGACGCACTGAACGCCACGTCGAAGGAGCTCGGTGGCAGGCATGCGCTCAAGGTCGGCTCGGTCACCAGTCTCGCCGACTGCGAGGAGGCGGTGCACATCGCCGTCGCCCGCTTCGGCGGCCTCGGCGGCGTCTCGCACAATGCCGGCATCCAGACCTATGGCGACGCCGTCAGCACCACGCCGGAGCTGTGGGCCAAGACCCTCGACACCAACCTCACCGGCGGCTTCTACGTCGCCAAGGCGGCGATGCCCGAGCTCAGGCGCAACAGGGGCGCCATCGTCCTCACCGCCTCGGTGCAGGGCATGGCGGCGCAGAAGGGCGCGCTGGCCTATGTCGTCGCCAAGCACGGGTTGATCGGGCTCGTCACCGGCATGGCGATGGACGAGGCCGAGAACGGCGTGCGCGTGCTCGGCGTGGCGCCGGGGTCGGTCGAAACGCCGATGCTGCGCTGGGCCATCAACCAGGACCCCAACCCCAAGGCGCTCGACGAGGAGATCGACGCCATGCACCCGATCGGGCGGCGCGGCCAGCCGCGCGAGATCGGCGAGGTGATCGCCTTCCTCCTCTCCGACAAGGCCTCGTTCATGACCGGCGAAACCGTGCGCGTCGATGGCGGCATGCTCGCCCGCATCCCCGGCGCGCCCAAGAAGGCCGACGGCAAGTCCACCTAGAGATTTTGAGTTCGATGAAGATCGTAGACATCAAGGCCACCACCGTCGCCATGCCGCTCGAGGCGCCGCTGCGGCATGCCTCGGGCGCCCATTGGGGCCGGTTCGTGCGCACCATCGTCGAGGTGGTGACCGACGAGGGCATTTCCGGCTGGGGTGAGCTCGGCGGCGGCGGCGAAAGCGCCGAGGCGGCCGTGAAAGGGCTGCTGCCCTACCTCAAGGGCCACGATCCGCTGCAGCTCGAGCAGCTGCGCTGGAAGATCATGAACCCGGTCGCCAGCCTCTACAATTCGCGCATGCAGCTGCATGCGGCGATCGAGATGGCCTGCATGGATGCGGCGGGCAAGTACCTCGGCATCCGCGCGTGCGACCTGATCGGCGGGGCGCTGCGCGAGTCGATCCCCTTCGCGAGCTACCTGTTCTATCGCTACGCCAGCCCGGAGAACGGCTTCGACGACGAGTTCGGCGCCGACGAGCTGGTCGCCGAGGCCAAGCGCCAGAAGCAGCTGCACGGCTTCAAGTCGCACAAGCTCAAGGGCGGCGTGTTCCGGCCCGAGCACGATGTCGAGGTGTTCTCGGCCATCGCCGAGGCCTTGCCGGGCGACCGTTTCCGGCTCGACCCCAACTCGGTGTGGTCGGTGGAGGAGTCGATCTGGGTGGCCCAGCAGATCGGGCATATCCGGAACGATTACTTCGAGGATCCGTGCTTCGGCCTCGAGGGCATGCGGCGGGTGCGCGAGCGCATCTCCATCCCCACCGCGACCAACACCGTGGTGGTGAACTTCGAGCAGCTCGCCAGCTGCATCAAGCATGACGCGGTCGACGTGATCCTGCTCGATACCACCTTCTGGGGCGGGCTGCGCCAGGCCTACAAGGCCGGGCAGGTGCTCGAGACCTTCCAGTTCGGCGCCTCGGTGCACTCCTCGGGCGAACTCGGCATCCAGCTCGCCTCGATGCTGCACCTCGGGGCGGCGCTGCCCAACATGAGCTTTGCCGCCGACGCGCACTACCACCACCTGCTCGACGACATCATCGTCGGCGGCAAGATGCAGTACGTCGATGGCGAGATCGCCGTGCCCAGGGGGCCGGGCCTCGGCGTCGAGGTCGACCGCGAGGCGCTAGCCAGGTACGCCGCCTACTACAAGGAGGTGGGCGGCTACACCTACGACCGCGATCCCGGCCGGCCCGACTGGTACTCGGTGCAGCCCGAGATGCGCTATGCCGATCCGGCGCGGCACTGAGGGGGCGCGCGCATGGCAACCGTAACCCTTCGCGACATCGTCAAGATCTACGGCGAGTTCGTCGCCATCAAGGGCATCGACCTCGACATCGAGGACGGCACCTTCGTGGTGCTGGTCGGCCCCTCCGGCTGCGGCAAGTCCACGTTGCTGCGCATGATCGCCGGGCTCGAGACCATCTCGCATGGCGAGCTGAGGATTGGCGAGAAAGTCGTTAACGACCTGCCCTCGCGCGATCGTGGCATCTCCATGGTGTTCCAGTCCTACGCGCTCTATCCGCACATGAGCGTCAAGGACAACCTGGGCTTCGGCCTCAAGATCAGCGGCGTGCCCAAGCCCGAGATCGAGCGCCGCCGCAGCGAGGCGGCTGGCATGCTCGGGCTCAGCCCCTACATGGATCGGCGGCCGAGCCAGCTCTCGGGCGGGCAGCGCCAGCGCGTCGCCATCGGCCGCGCCATGGTGCGCGAGCCGGAAGTGTTCCTGTTCGACGAGCCGCTGTCGAACCTCGATGCGAAGCTCCGCAACCAGACCCGCGTCGAGATCAAGCGGCTGCAGCGCCAGCTCGGCGCGACCGTGGTGTTCGTCACCCACGACCAGGTCGAGGCCATGACGCTGGCCGACAAGATCGTCGTTCTGCACGACGGCGAGGTCGCCCAGATCGGCACCCCGCTCGAAGTGTTCGAGCGTCCGCGCAACCAGTTCGTCGCCGGCTTCATGGGGGCGCCGTCGATGAACTTCATACCGGCCACGGTCGGCGAGGGTGCGAGCATCAGGGCAGGGGGCATCGACATCGCCGTCCCGCCCGAGCGCTTCGACCTGCCGGCGGCCGGCACCGAGGTGATCCTCGGCGTGCGTCCCGAGGATGTCGTGCCGGAGGGGCACGGCACCCGCCCGCCGCTGGGCGCCGATTTCACCGGCGCAGTCGAGTTCGCCGAAATGCTCGGCGACCAGAGCCTGCTGTTCACCAGCTTCGGCGGCGCCGAAGTCGTCGCCCGCATGCAGCATCCGCGCGCGCTGGCGCCCAACGAGGCGGTGCGCTTCCGCATCGACGGCAGCCGCGTCCACGTCTTCGACCGCACGACCCAGAATTCGCTGCTCCGCTAACCCCGGGGCAGCGAGGACGACAGAACAAAAGGGAGAGAACGTTATGTCGTTATTCAAGACCATCGGGGCCGCAGGCCTCGCGACTGCCTTGAGTGTCGGTGCCGCATCCGCCGCGGACCTGGCGCTCTATTCGGACAAGACCCCGTGGAACGCCGGCATGACCGGCCTCGCCGAGGCGGCGAGCAAGGCCTCGGGCGCCACCATCAAGCTGCAGGAAATCACGCCGACCGACAAATACCAGGCGTTCATGCAGACCTCGATCGCCGGCAACAACGTGCCCGCCTTCTTCACCTGGTGGAACGGCCAGCAGCTCAACGACCTCGTCGCCACCGGCGTCGCTGCCGACCTCACGCCCTACTGGCAGCAGGCCATCGCCGACGGCGATTTCTCGGCTGACCAGCAGGCGCTCGTCAGCGTCGACGGCAAGCCCTACGGCATCCTGCTCAACGTCGCCAACTGGGTGATGTTCTACAACAAAAACCACTTCCAGAAGGCCGGCATCGCCAACCCGCCGACCACCTGGGCCGAGTTCATCGAGGACTGCGACAAGCTCAAGGCCGCCGGCTTCACCCCGATCAACGGCCCGGCCTCGGGCGGCTGGATGCCGTTCATCTGGTTCAGCCAGCTCGTGCTCGGCACCAACCCGGACTCGTTCGTCGGCCTCACCGACGGTTCGGTCGCCTATGACAGCCCCGACGTGCAGAACGCCTTCAAGGTCTGGGGCGACATGTATGCCAAGGGCTACTTCACCGACCCGCGCGAGCAGGACGACCAGAAGTTCTTCGTCGACGGCACCGCCTCGATGTTCCTCGTCGGCGACTGGCACTCGGGCTCGTTCGTCGAGGCCGGCATGAAGGCGGGCACCGATTTCGGCACCTTCCTGATGCCCTCGCTCAGCCCCGAGGTGCAGCAGTCGGTGATCGTCGAGGCCTCGCCGATCGTCGTTTCGAAGGCCGCTCTCGAGGCCAATCCCGACCTCGGCAAGGGCGTGCAGGCGATGATGGGCGCCGACGCCGCGAACGTGCTGGGCTCGACTGTCCAGGTCTACAACGGCAACCTCAAGGCCAACGCGCCCAACGAGATCATTGCCGCCGACAAGGACCTCGTCGCCGCCGCCAAGCCCCGCGCCCTCGTGCGCTGGTGGGAAGCCGTGCCGTCGCAGATCCAGGGCGACCTCGTCGCCGCCATGGGCGCCTTCATGTTCAACCCGACCGCCGACCAGGCGACCGAGACGATGAAGACGATGCAGACCATCAACGCCGACTACTGGGCCTCGAAGTAAGCCCAGCCTGCCGGTCGCGCTCTCCCGGGCGCGGCCGGTTCTAGCTCTCAGAGAGATCCGCCGCGATGATTCCTGCCTCCGTACTGCTCAGCCCCCAGGTGCTGAAGGAAGCCCGCCGGCGCGAGCGGCGCGTCGCCTGGCGGCAGACGCGCATCGCCTGGCTGTTTATTGCCCCGGCCGTGCTGATGGTCGCGCTGTTCCTGCTGGCACCGGTCGTCTTCAACGTCATCCTGAGCTTCACCAAGTGGCAGAAGTTCACCGGCATCGACCAGTTCGCCGGCTTCAACAACTATGCCCGCCTGTTCCGCGTGCCCTACTTCTCCGAGGCGCTGGGCAACACCGCCGTCTGGGTGGTGGGCGCCGTGATCTTCCCGCTCGCCGTCGGCCTGGGGCTGGCGCTGCTGCTGCGCAACATCCCGTTCCAGGAAACCTTCAAGAGCCTGTTCTTCCTGCCGCGCGTGCTCGCTCCGACTGCCGTCGGCGCCGTCTGGTACTATGTCTACGCCCCGCGCGGCGTGCTCAACTCGGTCATTACGGGCGCTACCGGCAGCCCGTTCGACTACGGCTGGCTCTATTCGCCCGACACCGTCACCGGCTCGGTGATCGTCACTTTCGTCTGGCAGACGCTCGGCATTACCATGGTGCTGCTGCTGCTCGGCCTTGCCGCCATCCCGCGCGACCCGATCGAGGCGGCGCGCGTCGATGGCGCCTCGTCCGGGCAGATCTTCCGCCACATCATCTGGCCGCTGCTGCTGCCCACCGTGCTGGTGGTCACCATCCTCAACGTCGCCGCGGGCTTCACCACCTTCGACCTGCTCTGGGTCATGGCCGGCGACTATCCGGGCAAGCGCACGCTCTCGCTCGCCGTCTACATGTACTACGAGAGCTTCTCCAACGGCGCCTGGGCCTATGGCTCGGCTGTCGCCGTGGTGCTCGGCGCCATGGTGATCGCCGTCAGTGCGCTGCTGGCCGTGGTCCAGTCGCGCGTCTCCAGGAACATTCGGTAGCAAGATGGCCGTCGACGTCACAGACAAGCAGTTCATTGCCGGGCTCATCGACAAGGAGCGGCGCGCGCAACGCAGCGGCGGCCGCTGGCTGGTGCTGCCGATCCTGGCGCTGACCATCGCCTACCTGACGCCGCTCTATTACCTGTTCGTCACGGTGTTCAAGACCAGCCCCGAATACGCCAGGAAGGGCGTGCTGGAACTGCCCGACTCCCTGGCCCCTATCCTCGACAACGTCGTCCAGGCCTGGACCATCGCGCATCTGGGCGAGGCGGCGCTGAACTCGTTCAGCTACGCGCTGGTCGGCGCGGGGCTTGCCGTCGCCTTCGCCGCGGCCGCCGCCTATGGCATGACGCGGCTCCACCTGCTCGGCGCCAACGGCTGGTTCATGCTGATCTTCACCGGCACGCTGTTCCCGTTCCAGATGTACCTGGTGCCGCTGCTGTTCGGCTATCAGCGCGTCGGGCTGATCAACACCTGGTTCGGCATGCTGCTGGTCTATGTGGCGATCTGCATCCCGTTCCCGCTGCTGGTGCTGCGCAACTCGTTCTCCGCCATCACCCGCGAGGTCGACGAGGCGGCGCGCATCGAGGGGGCGTCGGAATGGCGCGTCTTCATCTCGATGATCGTGCCCAACGCCGTCGGCCCGATGATCGCGCTGTTCCTGCTGCAGTTCACCTTCATCTGGAACGACCTGCTGTTCTCCTCGATCCTCGCCAACGGCATCGAGGTGCGCTCGATCATGGTGGCGCTGCAATCGCTGCAGGGCACCTATTCCACACTGGGACCAAATGTCGTGATCACGGCCACGCTCATTTCGAGTATTCCCACCATCTTGTTGTTCATCGCGCTGCGCCGGTACTTCATGGCGGGCCTCCAACTCGGGACCAAATGACCACGCAGATCGGCAAGGCAAAGCGAGGGTCGCGCCTCGGAGACGACAGCAAGCCCGAGCGGCTTGAAAGCAGCTCGATCGCCGCGCAGGTTCATGACGTGCTGATGGAACGAATCCTCGACATGGAACTGCCGCCGTTCGAGGAACTGTCGGAAGCCCGCCTCGCCGCCGAGTTCGGCGTCAGCCGCACGCCCGTGCGCGAGGCGCTGGCCCGCCTGGCCCGCCGCGGCCTCGTCGACATCCTGCCGCAGCGCGGCACCGTCGTCTCGCCGCTCAGCGAGGCGCTGATCGCCAAGTCCCGCTTCATCCGCGAAGCGCTGGAGCGCCCGCTGGCGCGCCTCGCCGCCGAGAAGCTGACGCCGGAGATCGAGGCGCTGCTGACCCGCGAGGTGGCGCTGCAGCATACCTTCGCCAATCTCACCGACGACCAGAGCTTCCTTGCCTCCGACGAGCGCTTCCACGCGCTCATCGCCAAGGCCGCCGGGTTCGAATCGATCTGGGACGACGTGCGCGAGGCCAAGTTCCACATGGACCGCGTCCGTCGCCTGTCGCTGCTCAGCCAGGAGCACATGTTCTTCATCGTGCGCGAGCACGAGGACATCCTCGAGCGGCTGAAGGCCCATGACGTCGAAGGCGCCGACCGCAGCATCGCGGTGCACCTGACCTCGGTCATGCATGAACTCGACGTCATCCACGCGAGGCACCCCGAGTACTTTACGCGCGACGCCAAGTCCTGAGGGCGTTGGCGCTCGGCGCTTCCCCGGCCCATCCTTCTGTTCAGAACGCTCGCTGCCCCCACCCCTACCGGGTCATTCCCGCGAAAGCGGGAACCTCTGTTTTCGCGCAGCCCGCGCCATCGCAAACAGAAATCCCCGCTTGCGCGGGGATGACCCCGTGTTTGATGGAGACCGAGCGGCTGGTCCCGCGCTGCCAGCGTCATGCGCCGCTGTCGTGGCACGTCGCCTCCGCCCCACCAGCCAGAGAGCTTGGGACGGGCGCAGCGGCAACGGTCGCAAACATCCGACTTTATCCGGAAGTAATAGCCCCATCCCCTTCCATCTCAGCGCCAAGTCTGCCAAACATCATACCAAAGCGCGTCAAGCGCCGTATGGGAGTGCTGCTCGATGCGGATCGAGGCTGTCGATTTCTTCTATCTCGCCATGCCCGAGGTGACGCTCGAGGCCGACGGCAGCCAGGATGCGCTGCTGGTGCGCGTCGCCGCTGGCGGGCTGGTCGGCTGGGGCGAGTGCGAGGCCTCGCCGCTGGTCTCGATCGCCGCCTTCGTCACCCCGCGCTCACATGGCGTGTGCCAGCCGGTCGCCGCCTCGGTGCTCGGCGAAAGGCTGGATGGCCCCGAGGATATCCGCCGCATCGCCGCGCTGGTCGAGCGCAACTCGATGGACCTGCTGCAGGCCGCCCACACCTTCTCCGGCGTCGAGATGGCGCTGTGGGACCTCGTCGGCAAGGCGCGCGGCGAGCCGGTGTGGAAGCTGCTCGGCTACCCGCACGCCTTCCCCAAGGTGCCCTATGCCTCGCTGCTGTTCGGCGACACGCCGCAGGCGACGCTGGAAGCCGGCCGGCAGGCCGTCGCCCGCGGCTTCCGCGCCATCAAGTTCGGCTGGGCCGGCTTCGGCGAGGGCTCGGTGGCGCGGGACGCCGACCACCTGCATGCCGCCCGCGAGGCGCTCGGGCTCGACGGGCATCTGCTGGTCGATGCCGGCCAGATCTGGGTCGAGGATGTCGAGGCCGCCGCCGCCCGCCTGCCGGCGCTCGAGGCCACCCGCACCACCTGGCTCGAGGAGCCGTTCCAGGCCAGCGCCTACGAGGCCTATGGCGCGCTGTCGAAGCGCACCGGATCGGTGAAGCTGGCCGGCGGCGAGGGCGCGCACAACGTCCACATGGCGCGCCACCTGATCGATTTCGGCGGCGTCGGCTTCGTCCAGATCGATTGCGGCCGCATCGGCGGCATCGCGCCGGCCAAGGCGGTGGCCGACTACGCCGCAGCCAAGGGCGTGACCTACGTCAACCACACCTTCACCTCGCACCTGGCGCTCTCGGCCTCGCTGCAACCCTATGCCGGCGTCGAGCAAAGCCGCATCTGCGAATACCCCGCTGCCCCCAAGCAACTGGCCGTCGACATTACCACCAGCCACCTGTTGCCCGACGGCAATGGCGAGGTGCATGTCCCAGACGCGCCCGGCCTCGGGCTCGACGTGAACCTCGCCTCCCTGTCGCGCTACCACCGCCCGGTGGAGATCAGCGTCGGCGGCGACATCCTGTTCCGCAGCAAGGCCATGGCATGACCAGCTCCCCCGCGCCCGCCGACAAGCCCCCGCGTCGCCGTCGCACGTCGGCCGCCAGCACGCCCAGCCGCGGCCTGCGCGCCGGCTATGCCATGCGCGGCCTGCAGGGCAAGGTCATCGACGCGCTCGGCCGCGACATCGTCGGCGGCACGTATGCGCCGGGGAGCCTGCTGCCCAAGGAAGCGGAGCTCACCGCCGCCTACGGCGTCAGCCGCACTTCGGTGCGCGAGGCCATGAAGGTGCTCTCGGCCAAGGGCCTGATCGAGATCCGCCAGAAGATCGGCACCCGCGTGCGCGCCCGCGACCTGTGGAACGTGTTCGACAGCGACGTGCTCACCTGGCATCACCAGCAGGGCCTCAGCGAATCCGTGATGCGCGACCTGATCGAGCTGCGCCAGGTCATCGAGCCCGCCGCCGCCCGTTTCGCCTCCTCGCGCGCCAGCATGGCGGACCTGCGCCGCATCGAGCGCGCCCTTGCCGACATGGCCCGGCACGTCACCGACCCGGTCGGCTATGCCGAGAGCGACGTCGAGTTCCACATGGCCGTGTTCGCTGCCTCGCACAACGCGCTGCTGTCGCGCTTCGGGCACCTCGTCGCCGATTTCCTGCACATGAGCTTTTCCATGCAGCAGGAGGCGGTCAGCCGGTCGGGGGTCGATTTCAGCAAGGACGCCGAGGAGCACCGCCGCGTCTACGACGCCATCAATCGCGGCGAGCCCGACGCCGCTGCCGCCGCCATGCTCAATGTCATCCTCGACGGCAAGCGTGCGCTCGGCGAGGCCATGGAGACCTTGTCGCGCTAACGTCATATCTTTGCTGCCCCCGCAGCGGACCGGGTGGGGGCGACGTCGTTGACGCTGGCAAATAAAGTATGATGTTATCGACTTAAGTCGTCAAAGGGGAGGGAACCTATGAACGATACGACACCCGGCGCCGCCACCGGCGTCATGATGCATCGTCGTCACGTGCTGGGCCTCGGGCTCGGCTTCACCGCCACCATCGTGCTCGGCTCGGGCGCCCGCGCCCAGCAGGCCACGGTCAAGTTCTGGGACCCCGGCCTGTTCGCCGTCTCGGCCGACGGCATCCTCAACAAGGACCGCTCGTTCATCTACAAGGCGGTCGCGGCCTACCAGGCCGCCAACCCCGGTGAGACGATCGAGATCACCGAGACCAGCGGCGACATCACCGCCACCTCGAACCAGTTCCGCGCCGCCTCGATCGCGAAGAACGGCCCCGACATGAAGTCGGCCTATGCCGGCGGCGCCGTGCTGTCGTTCAGCCAGTTCATCGAGCCGCTCGACAGCGTCTTCTCGCCCGAGGAGCAGGCGAGGATCACCGGCTGGGACACGGTGCGCGACGGCTACCGCACCGACGGCTCCATCCTCGCGCTGCCCTATGGCGCCGGCTCCTATTTCTACGTCTTCTACCGCCCCTCGCTGTTCCAGCAGGCCGGCGTCGAGTTTGTCGAGCCCAAGACCTGGGAGGACATGCTGGCCCTGGGCGAAGAGCTCAAGGCCAAGGGCGTCACCCCGTTCTGGGTCTGCAACCAGGAAGGCTACATGGGCGCCTGGGCCATCGCCGCGCTCGGCGGCGGCCAGCTCGGCGCCAACGCCTTCACCGAGATGGTGCTGAAGAACCAGCCCATCAACAGCCCGGGCCTGGTCGAGGCCTACAAGGCCTATGCCGACATGTATGCCCGCGGCCTCACCAACCCCGATGCGGGCGAGCTGCAGAACGGCGAGGCCACCTCGGGCTTCGTGCAGGGCCGCGGCGCCATGACCATCAACGGGGCCTGGTCCAATGCCGAACTGCTCGACGCGCTCGGCGACGATGTCGGCATGTTCCCGATCCCGACCCTCGCCTCGGCCACGGAGCCGGGCGTTCTCGCCGGCGGTCCGAACCTGGCGGTGTTCGTCACCAACTACGCGGCCAACAAGGACGCGGCCTTCAAGTTCATCAAGTATCTGGCCGAGGCCAAGACCATCGACCTCTATGTCGAACTGAGCCAGACCGAGCCCTCCAACCACAAGGACGCCGATGCCTCGGTGATCACCAACCGGCTGCTGCGCGAGCAGGCCGAGCGGCTGAAGACGACCAAGACCGTCTATCCGTTCGACAACATCATGCCGCAGCCGGTGATCGACCTGTTCTACCGCGTGAACGCCACCACGTTCACCGGCCAGCAGACAGCCGAGGATGCGGTGGCCCAGCTGCAGGCCGAGTTCGACAAGCAGGGCTGATGTCGAGCTCGCTTGCCGACGGCGATGACCTTGCCGGGGCGGCGCCATCGCGCGGCGCCCCGCTCTCCCGCGGTCGGCGCGCCGAGCGCCGCTTCGCGCTGCTGGCCGTCGCGCCGGCGGCGTTGCTGGTCTTCGGCCTGATGCTGGTGCCGATCTTCGGCGCCCTCGGCATCTCGTTCTTCAAGACCGATGGCGTGACAGCCGATTTCGTCGGCCTCGCCAACTATGTCGGCCTGCTTACCGACCCGCTGGTCGGCGCCGTGCTGCTGGTCAACCTGCAATTCCTCATCGCGGTGCCGCTGGTGCTGGTGACGGCGACGCTCACTGCCGTGCTGCTCTACGAGAAGGTGCTCGGCTGGCGGACCTTCCGCATCGTCTTCTTCATCCCCTCGGTGCTGTCGACCGCCGTTATCGGCCTGATGTTCAAGTCGACCTTTGCCTTCGATGGCCCGGTCAACAAGCTGGTCGTCGCCGCCGGCGGCATGCCGGTGAGCTTCTTCTCTGCCCCGACCCTCGCCATCGCGGTGATCATCCTGGCGCTCGTCTGGTCCGGCTTCGGTTATGGCGCGCTGATCATCCTCGCCGGGCTATCGGCCATCGACCGCGAGGTCTACGAGGCGGCCGATCTCGATGGTGCCGGCTGGTGGCAGAAGCTGTTCTTCATCACCCTGCCGCAGATCCGCCGCGTGCTGCTCTTCGTGTCGGTGATCAACGTCATCTACACCTTCACCTCGCTGTTCGGCTTCGTCTACGTGATGACCGCCGGCGGGCCCGGCTACTCGACCACGACGCTCGACTACCTGATCTACCAGAAGGCCTTCTCGAGCGCCGACATGGGCTCGGGCTCGGCGCTGGCCATCCTCGTCTTCATCCTCATCGGCATCCTCACCGTGCTGCAGGCCCTGGTGAGCCGCGAGCGCGAGCCGAACAATGGCTGAAGCCCGCCGCGCCCCGACCAGGCTGCCGCCGTTCCTGATCCTGCTGCTCGTGGCGGCAACGACGCTCTATCCGCTCAGCTTCGTCGTCGCCAACGCCTTCCGCGCCAAGGCCGAATACCTCAAGGCGCCCTATGGCTGGCCGGCGAACTGGTCGCTCAACAACTTCGTCCTGCTCATCGACAACTACGATGTCATCGGCGCCGCGACCAACAGCGTGCTGGTGATCGGCTGCGCCCTCGCCATCTCGCTCACCGCCTCGACGCTCGCCGCCTATGCCATCGTCAAGCTCGACCTGCCGGGCCGGCGCCTGTTCGGCGGCACCTTCGTGTCGGTGATGCTGGTGCCGAGCCAGGTGCTGATCATCCCAGTCTACCTGCTGCTCTCGTCCCTGCGGCTGGTCGATACGCTCCCCGGCGTCGTCCTCGTCTATGCCGCGACCAACATCCCGTTCGGCGTGTTCTTCATGACCGCCGTGATGCGCTCGGTGCCCAACGACATCATCGAGGCGGCGCGCATCGACGGGGCAGGGCCCATGCGCATCCTGGTCTCGGTGGTGGTGCCGGTGCTGCGCACCTCGATCCTCACCCTAGCCATCCTCGCCTTCCTCGCCATGTGGAACGAGCTGATCTTCGGGCTGATCCTGTTGCCGAGCGAGGCCAACAACCTGCTGACCGCGAAAATGGCCTCGATCGGCGGCCGCTTCGTCACCAACCAGCCGCTGCTGATGGCGGGTCTCCTGCTGACCTCGCTGCCGCCGATCCTAGTCCTCACCTTCCTCTCCAAATACCTTGTCAGCGGCATCGCCGCCGGCATGGGCAAGTAGCGAGTTCCATCGATGACCAGCACCGTCTCCGCCGCCATGGCCACCATCGGCTTCGACCCCGCCCAGGGGGGAGCTTTCCGCCTGGGCCTCAATGGCCGCGACCTGCTGGTCCCCGCGCCGGCGCTGAACCTCGTCATCGACGGCAAGGTGATCACTGGCTGGCACAACCCCAGGCTGACCGGCGGTCGCGGCCTCGACATCACCGGCGCCGTAGCCGATGGCGTCGAGGCCACCCTGTCCGTCGCGCAGGTCGCCGACCGCGATGCCTTCGAGTTCGCGCTCACCCTGCGCAACACCGGCACGGCGCCGGTCCGCATCACCACCGCCGATGCCTTCGCCGGCACGCTCGCACCCGCGACCTGGCAGGGCCTGAGCTTCACCTCCAAATGGGGCGACGAGTTCGAGCCCGAGCATTTCAGCCTCGACGCCCCGCGCGAGATCGAAATCCGCACCGGCCGCTCCTCGCTCGGCCAGAGCCCCTGGCTCGGCGCCACCAGCGCTCTCGGTGCCGTCGTCGTCGCCCCGGTGTGGAGCGGCAACTGGCACATCGGCATCGCGCCCGGTGCCGATGGCGTGCGCCTCAATGCCGGCATCAGCCCATGGAAATTCTGGCACGACCTCGAACCGGGAGAGAGCTTCGAGGCGCCCTCCGTGCTGGTCGCCGTCGGCACCGATCTCGAGGCCGCGGCCGTGGCGCTCACCCGCGCCGTCGGCGCCCGCCTGCCGCGCTCCGCCGCCAGCGAAGCCATCCCGCTCGAGTGGAACCACTGGTGGCCCTACGAGGACAAGGACATCACCGAGGCGATCTTCCTCGAGAACGCCGAAATCGCCACCGAGCTCGGCTTCGAGGTCTCCACCCTCGATGCCGGCTGGTTCGGCGCGGCCGATGCCGACACCTTCTGGTGGGATATCCGCGGCGATTTCTCCGACGAGAACCTCGCCCGCTTCCCGCACGGCATTGCCGGCCTTGCCGACCGCGTGCGCCAGCGCGGCCAGCGCTTCGGCATCTGGATGGAGGTCGAGGCGGTCGGGCTCAAGGCCCGCGTGCGCAGCGAGCGCGCCGACATCATGGCGCGCCGCGACGACGATCCGCCCGAGGCCCCGCTCGATGCCGCCGATCCCGGCTTCCTCGGCTATGTCTGCCTCGGCTCCGAGGCGGGCCGGGCGCATGCCCGGCAACTGCTCGAGACGCTGGTGGCAAAGACCCGCTGCGAGTGGATCAAGATCGACTTCAACCTCGATCCCAAGGCCGGCTGCTCCTGCACCGACCATGGCCACGGCGCCGGCGACGGGCTCTATGCCCACTATCGCGGCCTCTACGCCCTCTACGACGAATTCCGCGCCGCCCACCCCGAGGTCATCGTCGAGGCCTGCGCCTCGGGTGGCCTGCGCGTCGATGCGGGCCTGCTCCGCCACGTCCACTGCGCCTTCCTGTCCGACCCGGACTGGGTGCCGCACCACCTCGCCACCGTCCACGGCAACTCCTACCTGCTGCCGCCCGCCGCCATGCTGCACTGGCCGATGTCGGAGTGGCGCACCAAGAACCCCAACCAGCGCCTCAGCCTGCGCGATCCGGCGCTGACCGAGGACATGTTCGACAGCATCATCCGCGGCGCCTTCATGCACCGCTTCGGACTCAGTTGGCGGCTGCCCGACCTGCCGCACAAGTGGCGCGAGCGGCTGAAGGCGCACCTCGCGCTCTATGCCCGCGATGTCGTCCCCTTCGTCCGCAATGGCGACATGTACCGCCTGACCCCGCCGCCGTCGCGCAAGGGCGGTGGCGAAGCCCAGCCGCGCTTCCAGCTGACGCACGGCGATCGCCACCTGCTGCTCGGTTTCTCGCTCGGCCCGCACGCCGAGAACCTTGGCATCCGTCCGGCCGATGGCGGCTACACCATCCGCCCGCGCAACCTCGATCCGACCCGGCGCTACCGCCTCACCGAACTGTCGCCCGAGGGCGAGGTGCCGAGCCTCGTCCGCACCGGCCACGAGTGGATGGCGCAGGGCCTTCCGCTCATCCGTACCTCGTCCTACGCCGGCATTCTCGAGCCGGCCTGAGCGCCTCCCTCCCCCTAAAGGGGAGGGATCGCGGGAGGGGGTAGTGCGGCGATCATCGATGGACCCCCACACCCAGCCCCTCCCCTTGAGGGGAGGGATCGAGGGAGGGGGTGGTGCGGCGATCACCGTTGAACCCCCACCCCACCCCCTCCCCTCAAGGGGGAGGGGAGCCCCTATGGCACAGTGATGTTCTGGTCGGCCGCGACGGGGGTGGCCTCCCTCCCCCTTGAGGGGAGGGATCGAGGGAGGGGGTAGTGCGGCGATCACCGATGGACCCCCACCCCCAGCCCCTCCCCTCAAGGGGGAGGGGAGCCCCGATGGGCGCAGTGATGTTCTGGTCGGCCGCGACGGGGTGGCCTCCCTCCCCCTTGAGGGGAGGGATCGAGGGGGGGGTAGTGCGGCGATCACCGATGGACCCCCACCCCCAACCCCTCCCCTCAAGGGGGAGGGGGGCCGACTGCGGTCAACAGCTTCCACCCACAGAACACTTTACCTGGCAGGCCCACTCATGTTCCATCGCGCCGGACGGCGCGGCCGGGTTTGATGCCGCGCATGGAGGAATCATCATGAAATACCGCTATCTCGGCCGTTCCGGCCTGCTCGTCTCGCGCCTGTGCCTCGGCACCATGACCTTCGGCAACACCCAGTGGGGCTGCGACCAGGAGGGCTCGAGCGCCATTGTCCGGAAGTTCGTCGAGGGCGGCGGCAATTTCATCGACACGGCGAACTCCTATTCGAACGGCGAGTCCGAAAACATCCTCGGCGTCGCGCTCAAGGACTACAATCGCGACCACCTGGTCATCGCCACCAAGTGCTGGTTCCCCTCCGACCCGGCGATCACCGCGCGGGGCCTTTCCCGCAAGAACATCGTCGAGGCCTGCGAAGCCAGCCTCAGGCGGCTCGGGACGGACTACATCGACCTCTACCAGTTCCACGGCCCCGACCCGTACACGCCGATCGAGGAGAGCCTGCGCGCCGCCGATGACCTGATCCGTGCCGGCAAGGTTCGCTATCTCGGCTGCTCGAACTTCTATGGCTTCCAGATTGCGCAGGCCAACGGCGTCGCCGCCCTCAAGGGCTACGAGCCGCTGGTTTCAGCCCAGCATCTCTACAACCTCGTCCGCCGCGACATCGAGCGCGAGATCCTGCCGGCCTGCGACGCCGAGGGTCTCGGCATGATCTGCTGGAGCCCGCTGGCCGCCGGCATGCTGAGCGGCAAGTATTCCGGCAGCGACAAGCCCGACGCCAATTCCCGCATCGGCATCCAGGCCGCCATCACGCTGCCGCGCTACTGGTTCGAGGATTCGCTGAAGATGATCGACCTCGTCGTCGAGACCGCGAGGGACCTCGGCAAGACCCCGAGCCAGGTCGCGCTCAGCTGGCTGTTCGGCGACCGGCGCGTCACCGCCGCCATCATCGGCGCCCGCCGTGTCGAGCAGGTGGAAGAGAACATGCTGGCCGGCGATTTCGACCTGCCCGACGACGTGCGCCAGAAGCTGACCGACGCCATGCCATTGAAGCTCGGCTATCCCTACGAGTGGATGAGCCTCAACCTGCCGTCGACCTTCGGGAAGGCCGAGTTCGAGCCCAGCCACGCCAGTCGCCTGCCGCTGTAGCACGCGCCGCTTCGACACGAGCGATCGGGACCTCCCCTCACCCTGCCAATGCCGCCGGGCGAGGGAGGTCCGGTGCCGACGCAACCTGAGCCATGCCGCCAGCCGTCGGGCATTTAACCGATCGGTTGACATTGCCGCGGTGATGCAGTATTGAACCATTAGGTTATCAACCAAGTGGTTCACAAATGAGCGCCGACACAAGCACCGGGGGCATCGAGCCCAACCTGGCAACGGTCGAGACCCCGGCCGACGAAGCCGTGATCCGCATTCGCCGCAGCTTCGCGGCGCCGCGCGCGCTGGTCTGGCGCTGCTACACCGATCCCGTCCACCTCGTGCATTTCTGGGGCCCACACGGCGCCACCAACCCGGTCTGCGACCTCGACCTGCGCGTCGGCGGCCACTGGCGGCAGGTGATGCACTTTCCCTCCGGCAACGAGTACGGCTACACCAGCGCCTATCTCGAGATCACGCCGCCCGAGCGGCTGGTCTGGCGCGACGCCCCGGACAGCTACCGCTTCGGCGATCCGCTCCCGCCCGCCGGCATGGTCACCGAACTGACCCTCGCCGAGGACGGCAGCCGCACCCTGCTGTCCGTCATCGTCCGCTTCACCTCGCTCGCCGCCCGCGACGAATCCGTCACCCGCGGTTTCGCCACCACGGTGCTCGAGGGCAGCGAGAAGCTCGACGCCTACCTCGAAACCCTCGCCGCCGACGCGGCTCGCTGACCGGGAGGCACACCATGCCCAGCTTCACCTCGAAAGACGGCACCACCATCGCCTACGACGTGCGCGGCTCCGGCCCGGCCGTCATCCTGATCGACGGCGCCTGGTGCGGTCGCAACATGGGCCCGATGCCCAGGCTTGCGCCGCTCCTGGCCCCGCACTTCACCGTCTACAACTACGACCGGCGCAGCCGCGGCGACAGCTCGATCTCGACCGACTACTCGCCCGACCGGGAGTATGAGGACCTCGCCGGGCTGATCGACATCGCCGGTGGCTCGGCCCATCTCTACGGCACGTCGTCGGGCGCTGCGATCGCCCTGTTCGCCGCCGCGCGCCGACTGCCGGTCAACCGTCTCGCCATTTTCGAGCCGCCCTTCACCGACGTGCCCGGCGGCAAGCCGATGCCGCAGGGCTACCAGGCCGAGGTCGAGCGCCTCGTCGCCGAGGACAACCGGCCCGCCCTCGCCAGGTATTTCATGGTCAGGATGATCGGCATGCCTTCGTTCATGATGCCGCTGATGCGGCTCAATCCGCATTGGAAGGCGATGCTGCACAACGCCCCGAGCCTGCCGCACGACACCGCGGTGATGGAAGGCTATGGCTTTCCCACCGAGGCTGCCCGCTCGATCCGGGTCCCGACCATCGTCATGAGTGGCGACAAGACCTTCAAGCAGCTGAAGGAAACCGTCCGCCTCGCCCGCGAGACCATTCCCGGCGCCCGCTTCGCCTCGTTGCCTGGCCAGAGCCATGACGCGGCGGCCGGGCTGGTCGCCCCCATCCTCATCGATTTCTTCACCGGCGCCGACGCCGCCCGCATTGCAGCCTGACCTTCGAGACCGAGCATGACCGACCACCTGTCCCAGACCCTTTCGGCCCTCGCCGATCCCACCCGCCGCGGCATCCTCGCCCGGCTGGCGCGCGGCGAGGCGACCGTCGGCGAACTGGCCGAACCCTACGACATGTCGATGGCGGCCGTGTCCAAGCACCTGAAGGTGCTGGAAAAGGCCGGGCTGATCTCGCGCGGCAAGGAGGCGCAGTGGCGTCCCTGCCGGCTCGAGGCGGCGCCGATGCGCGAGGTCGCCGACTGGGTCGAGAGCTACCGCCGCTTCTGGGACGAAAGCCTCGACCGGCTGGGCGACTACCTCGCCGAACTGCAGAAGGGAGAGCCGGACGGCCCGAAGAACTAGCCACTTTCAGCCGATCGGGCGGCCTGGCCGAAACGAATGGAACGACCAAAGGTCATATCGCTCGCCGACATCGTCCGGCAGCGACGCGGCGAAGCTCTGCGCCGCCTCCGGCTACGAGCCGGGACCGCACACTGGTTCGTGATCTACTGGCGGTTCTGGGAGGACAGCCTCGATCGCCTCGCCGACTACCTGAAGGAACTCAAGGAGTTGAAGATGCCCATCGAAGACCTGAAGATCGAAACCCCGGCCAACGAGCCGATAATCGTTTCAACCCGCGACTTTGCCGCGCCGCGCGCCCTGGTGTGGAAGGTGATGACCGAACGCGAGCATGTCGCCCGCTGGTGGGGCACCAACGGCCAGAACAATGTCATCACCGATTTCGACGTTCGCCCGGGCGGCAAATGGCGCATCGAGTCGCACGAGCCCGACGGCAAGATCTACATCTTCGTGGGCGAATACCGCGAGGTCGATGCGCCGAACCGGTTTGTGTGGACCTTCGGCATGGAGAACATGTTCATCGGCAAGACGCTCCTCGAGACCCACACCTTCGAGGAAGAAAACGGCGTCACCCACTACAAGTCGATCTCCCGCTTCGACACTGTCGAGGATCGCGACGGCATGATCGCTTCCGGCATGGAAGAAGGCATGCGCCATGGCATGATGGTGATGGACGAAATCCTCGGCGAACTGACCAGGGGCTGACCCGATGCTCGACACCCTCGTCGCCATTCCCGACGATCGCCGCCTTGAACTGGAGCGGGTGCTGCCCGCGCCGCGCGAGCTGGTCTGGACGATGTTCTCCGATCCTTACCACCTCAGCCGCTGGTGGGGGCCAGAAGGCTTCACCAACCCGGTGATCGAGATGGAGTTCAGGGAAGGGGGCAGGTGGCACCACGTGATGCGCGGCCCCGACGGCAAGGACTATCCGATCGACAGCGTCTTCATCGAGGTCACGCCGCCCGAGCGCATCGTCTACCGCAACGCGGCCGCCGATCCGGAAATCTTCGGCGACAACCCGCCGCCGAGCTTCATCCGCGTGATCACCCTGACCGACATCGGCAACGGCCGCACCCGGCTGACGCTCGACGCCTATTTCGACACCGCCGCCAACAAGGATGCCATCATTCGCCGCGGCTTCCGCCAGGGCACCGAACAGAGCCTCGACAAGCTCGCCGCCCACCTGCTCAGTCTTGGAGGGACCAAGTGAAGTTCACCGCCAGCATCCACCAGATGGGCAACAACACCGGCATCGACGTGCCCCCCGCGGTGCGCGACGCACTCGGCGGCGGCAAGAATCCGCTGGTCCGCGTCACCCTTGCCGGCCACAGCTGGCAGAGCAAGATCGCCACCATGGGCGACAGGCTGCTGATCGGCGTTTCCGCCGACATCCGCAGGATCACCGGTGTCAAAGGCGGCGAGACGCACGAGGTCGAGGTGCTCCTCGACGACAAGCCGCGCGTCGTCGAGGCCCCCGGCGACCTGCAGGCCGCACTCGATGCCGACCCGGTTGCCCAGGCCGCCTGGAACAGGCTGGCCCCCAGCCACAGGAAGGCCCACGTCACCGCCATCGAAGGCGCCAAGGCCCCGGAGACGCGGCTGCGCCGGGTGCAGAAGGCCATCGAGATGCTGACCACCGGCTAGCACCACCGAGCCCCGAGCTCCGCGACGCCGGTAAAGCCGCCGCGAGCCGACCGTTCTTCGATTGCCACCCGGCCCGCTCGCCGCATACCCTCCCGCCATCGTGGAGGTGCGATTGGCCGAACCGAGCCGGGGTGCACGTCTTGCCCGACTGTTTCCCGCGCTGGTGCCGACCGGCTCGGGCCTTGTCCGCGATCTCGTCGCCGGCCTTACCCTGGCCGCCGTCACCGTTCCCGAGCAGATGGCCACCGCCCGCCTCGCCGGCTACGCACCGCAATTCGGCCTGCTCGCCTTCATCGCCGCCACGCTCGGCTTTGCCCTGTTCGGGGCGAGCCGGGTGCTCACCGGCGGCGCCGACTCCACCATCACCTCGATCTTTGCCGGCAGCCTCGCCGCGCTGGCGGCCACCGGCGCCGCCGGGGTGCAGCAGTCGGGCGCCATGCTGGCGCTGCTCGTCGGCGCCTTCGTCGTTGCCGCCAGCCTGCTGCGCCTTGGCTGGGTGGCAAGCCTGCTGTCGACGCCGGTGCTCACCGGCTTCCTCGCCGGCATCTCGGTCCATATCATCGTCTCGCAACTCCCGGCCGTCCTCGGCGTGCCGGCCGGTGGCGGCGCGCTGTTCGACCAGTTGGCCGGTCTCGCCGGCCGGCTCGGCGCGCTCAATCCGCTGACGCTGGTCCTGGGCCTCGGCGTCATGCTCGTCGTTCTCGTCGGCGAACGCTGGCGCCCGCGCTGGCCCTGGGCCCTCATCGCCGTGGCCGCCGCCTCGCTCCTCGTCGCCTCGCTCGGGCTCGAGCCGTTGGGCGTCGCCACGCTCGGGGCCCTGCCATCGGGCCTGCCCGCGCCCGTCGTGCCGGCCTTCGGCGAGGTGCTCGACCTGCTGCCCCTGGCCCTCATCGTCGCGCTCGTCGTGCTCATCCAGACCGCCGTCGTCGCCAACGCCTTCCGCGAGCCCGGCCACCCCGCCCAAATCGATCGCGATTATCTCGGCATCGGCATGGGCTGCCTGCTGTCCGGGCTCGCCGGCGCCTTCCCGGTCAATGCCAGCCCGCCCCGCACGGCCGTCGCCGCCTCGGCCGGCGCCCGCTCGCAGCTTGCGGCCCTCCTCGCCGCGCTGCTGGTGCTGGCGCTGCTGCTTGCCGGCGGACCGCTGCTCGGCGGCATCCCGGTCGCCGCCCTTGCCGGCGTGCTGCTGTTCGTCGCCCTGCGCATCCTGCGCGTCGCGACGATGACGCGCGTGCTGCGCGCCGCCCCGGTCGAAGCCGGGCTGATCCTCGTCACCGCGCTGGCCATCATCGTGCTGCCGATCCAGACCGGCGTCGCCATCGCCATCGGCATCTCGCTCCTGCACAGCGTCTACATCTCGGCCAGTACCCGTGCGGTGCGGCTGGTCCGCCTGCCCGGCAGCACCGTCTGGTGGCCGCCTGCTGCCGAAGTGCCCGGCGAGCGCGTGCCCGGCGTGCTGGTCGTCGGCTTTCCGGCCCCGCTGCTCTTTGCCAATGCCGAGATCTTCCGCCGCGGCGTCATGCGCCTCGTTGCCGACGAAGCCGCGCCACCGCGGCTGGTGGTGCTCGAGGCGAGCGGCATCGCCGATGTCGACTTCACCGCCGGCGCGATGCTGGTCGAGCTGATCGGCACGTTGCGCCAGCGCGGCATCGCCGTTGCGCTCGCCCGGCTCGAGTCCGCCCGCGCGGCGCGCTCCGTTCACCGCCTCGGCATCGCCCAGGCCCTCGGAGAAGCCGCGATCTTCCACAGCGTCGAGGAAGCCGTCCGTCAGTTGGGGAGCCGTTCAGATGCGCGCTAGCCTTGGTCCGGTGCTGGAGCCGGTCGACATTGTCTCACTCAGGCCGACCCAGATCACCGTCGGCCTGCGCGAGGTGGAGCTCAAGCGCCGGCAGTGGCGCGAGCGCGGCACCAACCACGATGAGCACTATCTCGGCCGGCACATGGTGCCGGTGGCGATCGGGCCGAAGGGACACCTCTATGTCGTCGACCATCACCACCTGCTGCGCGCCCTGCACGACGAGAAGGTCCCCCAGGTGCTGACCCGCACCGTCGCCGACCTCGGCAGTCTCGACAAGCCGCTGTTCTGGACCGCACTCGACAAGCTCGGGCTGCTGCACCCGTTCGATGCCGCCGGCAGTCGCCGCGACTACGAGCACATCCCGGAGTCGATCGCCGACCTGGTGGACGATCCCTACCGGTCGCTCGCCGGCGAACTGCGCCGCAATGGTGGCTACGCCAAGGTGCAGCTGCCCTTTGCCGAATTCCTGTGGGCCGACTACCTGCGCAGCCAGTTCGCGGCCGCCGACCTCGCCGGCGATTTCGATGCCGTGCTCGAAAAGGCGCTGGTCGTGGCGCGGCAACGGGCCGCGTCCTACCTGCCGGGCTGGTGCGGCGTCGACGATTGAACTTGACCCTGCGGCCCGCCTTCCGACTCTAGGCTCCATGCTTGAGTCGCTGTTCGACATCCCGCACGACCCGGAGGAAATCCTTCGCACCGTGTTCGGCCACCAGAGCTTTCGTGGCCAGCAGGAAGAGGTCGTGCGCCACGTCGCCGGCGGCGGCGATGCCGTCGTGCTGTTTCCGACCGGCGCCGGCAAGTCGATGTGCTACCAGGTGCCAGCACTGGCCCGCAAAGGCGTCGGCATCGTCGTCTCCCCGCTCATCGCCCTGATGCGCGACCAGGTCGAGGCGCTGCGCCAGGCCGGCGTCAACGCCGCGACGCTCAATTCCTCGATCAGCGCCGAGGAATCCACCCGCACCTTCCGCGACCTGAAGGCCGGCAAGCTCGACCTGCTCTACGTCGCGCCCGAGCGCCTCGTGCTGCCCGGCTTCAAGTCGATGATGCAGGGCGTCCCCATCGCGCTCATCGCCATCGACGAGGCGCATTGCGTGTCCCAGTGGGGCCACGACTTCCGCCCCGAGTACCGCGAGCTCTCCAATCTCGCCGCCGACTATCCGGGCGTGCCCCGCATCGCACTGACGGCCACCGCCGACCCGACGACGCGCGAGGACATCATCGAGCGCCTCGGCCTCGCCGACGCCCGTGTCTTCACCACCAGCTTCGACCGCCCCAACATCAGCTATTCGATCGTCGAGCGCGACAACGCCCGCGCCCAGCTCAAGAGCTTCCTCGCCCGGCACACCGGCAATTCCGGCATCGTCTATTGCCTCTCCCGCGCCAAGGTCGATGCCACCGCCGAGTGGCTGAACAAGCAGGGGGTTCGCGCGCTCCCCTATCACGCCGGCATGAACGCGCGGGAGCGCAGCGCCAACCAGGACGCCTTCCTCAAGGAAGAGCAGCTCTGCCTCGTCGCCACCGTCGCCTTCGGCATGGGCATCGACAAGCCCGACGTGCGCTATGTCGCCCACCTGGACCTGCCCAGTTCGATCGAGGCCTACTACCAGGAGACCGGCCGCGCCGGCCGCGACGGCCTGCCGGCCGAGGCCTGGATGTGCTACGGCATGTCCGATGTGGCCCAGCGCCGCCGCATGATCGACGAGGGCAACGCGCCCGACGACGTGAAGCGCATCGAACATTCCAAGCTGACCGCCCTGCTTTCGGTGTGCGAAACCCCGGAATGCCGGCGCAAGTCCATCCTCGCCCATTTCGGCGAGCGCCACGCCGGAAATTGCGGCAACTGCGACACTTGCCTGTCGCCGGTCGAGACCTGGGACGGCTCCGGCGCCGCCATCAAGGCGCTCGCCGCCATCTACCGCACCGGCCAGCGCTTCGGCGCCGGGCACGTCATCGACGTGCTGCTCGGCAAGCAGACCGACAAGGTCACCCAGTTCTCCCACCAGGACCAGCCGGTCTTCGGGCAGGGCAGGGACCTCGACCAGCGCTCCTGGCAATCGGTGTTCCGCCAGCTGACCGCCATGGGCCTGGTCAGCGTCGACCACACCTTCGGCGCCCTGCACCTCACCGAGGAGGCCCGGGCCGTGTTCAAGGGCGAGCGCAAGGTCACCTTCCGCCGCGATCGTCCGCGCAAGGCCACCGAAACCCGCCGCGCCCTGCAGAACGCCGTCGCGCTCCCCGGTCCGGCCCAGGCCCTGTTCGATGCGCTGCGCGCCGAACGCGCCCAGATCGCCAAGGCCCAGGGCGTCCCGCCCTACGTCGTCTTCCACGACACCACCCTGCGCGAAATGGCCATGGACCGCCCGCAGACCATGGCCGAACTGGCCACCATCTCCGGCATCGGCGAGAGCAAGCTCAAGCGCTACGGCGCCGAGTTCCTGGCTGTGCTTAGGGCGGCAGGGCCGGCGTAGTCCGAAAGGCCCCCTCACCCGGCCCTTCGGGCCGACCTCTCCCCCAAAGGGAGAGGTGCGCAGTGGCGAGATCGTGCCCCTTTTTCACCTCTCCCTTGGGGGAGAGGTCGCCGCGTAGCGGCGGGTGAGGGGGCCTTGCGACCCTCACGTCCCCCGCGGCTTCGCCCGCGCCGTCGCCGCCGCCTCGAGCGGGTTCTCCGGCCAGTAGTGCCGCGGATACCGCCCCTTGAGGTCCTTGGCCACGTCCTTCCAGCTGCCGCGCCAGAACCCGGGCAGGTCGCGCGTCGTCTGGATCGGCCGGTGCGCGGGGCTGAGCAGCACCAGCAGCAGCGGCACCTTGCCGCCCGCGACGCTCGGGTGCCTGTCCATGCCGAACAGCTCCTGCACCCGTACCTCCAGCGCCGGCCCGTTCTCCGCCCCGTAGTCGATCGGCAGGCGCGAGCCCGAGGGCGCATCGAAATGCGACGGCAGCAGCCGCTCCATCTCCTGCCGCTTGCCCCACGGCAGCAGCCCCTCGAGTGCCCCCGCCAGGTCCTCCGCCGTGATCTCGCCCAGCGCCGTCTTCCCGACGATGCTCGGCACCAGCCAGTCGACGCTCGCAGCCAGCCCGGCATCCGACAGGTCCGGCCAGTCCTCGCCCTCCGCCGCGCGCAGGAAGCTCGCCCGCTCGCGCAGCGCCTTCTGCTCCCTTGTCCACGGCAGCTGCCCGATGCCGAGTCTGGCGATCCCCTCCGCCAGCGCCCGCGCCGCCGCCTCGGCATCGGCGATCGCCACCGGCGCCTCGTCGAGCCGCAGCGCTCCGAGCCGCCGCACCCGACGGGCGCGCACGCTCTTCGAGCTCCGGTCGAACCCCATCACCGTCTCGTCGACGATCTGGCCGGCGAACAACTCCTCGATCGTCGCCCGCTCGATCGCCACCGCCGAGCGGATCCGGCCGGTCGCCGCTGCCCCGGTCACATCCGCGACGACGAGATAGGGCGCTGCCGCCAGCGCATCGGTTTCATCGAGGCTCGCCTGCCGTCCATTGGCCAGCCGGAACCGGCCGCGCGCCCCGGCCTGCTGCGCCACCCGGTCCGGATAGGCCCGCGCCAGGTGCCGCCCGACCTCGCCGCGGCCTTCCCACCTCTCCCTTGGGGAGGTCGGTCGAAGACCGGGGGAGGGGGCCTTTCCCGGCCCCGCCATCTGGGCCCAGCGCCGCGCCAGGCCGCGCGCCTCGTCGGCCCGCTTGCCGCGCTCGCGCGAAAACCGCTCCAGCCGGTGGCCGAGGTCGGTCCCGTCGCCGCCGAGGCCGCGTTCGCTGAGCAGCACCGCCAGTTCCGCCGCCGTCAGCGCATCGTCCTCCTCGGCGGCGCGGTGGATCATGTGCGCCAGTCGTGGATGCAGCGGCAGCCGCGCCAGCGCCTTGCCCTCGGCCGTGATCCGTCCCGCGCCATCGAGCGCCTCGAGCCCCTTCAGCAGCCCGATTGCCTCGTTCCAGGCCGGCCCCGGCGGCGGATCGAGGAAGCGCATCTGCGCCGGATCGCTTACGCCCCAGCCGGCAAGGTCGAGCGCCAGCCCGCTGAGGTCCGCTTCCAGCATTTCCGGCGCATCGAACGGCGAGAGCGCGGCCTGCTGGCCTTCGCCCCACAGCCGGTAGCACACGCCCGGCTCGACGCGCCCTGCGCGTCCGCGTCGCTGGTCCGCCGAGGCGCGCGACACCTTTCGCGTCTCGAGCACGGTCAGCCCCGTCGCCGGCTCATAGGCCGGCGCGCGCCTCAGGCCGCTGTCGACGACGATCCGCACCCCCTCGATGGTCAGCGAGGTCTCGGCGATCGAGGTCGCCAGCACCACCTTGCGCCGCCCCTCCGGCGCCGGCTGCACGGCGCGATCCTGCTCCTCAGGCGTCAGCTGGCCGTAGAGCGGCGCGATGTCGACATCGCCCGGAACCCGGCCTTCCAGCCGCTCCGCCACCCGGGAGATCTCGGCCTGCCCGGGCAGGAACACCAGCGCCGAACCCGGTTGCTCCCGGAGGGCATCGAGCACCACGCCCGTCACCTGGTCCTCCATCCTGATCAGCGGATCGCGCTCGCGCCAGATCGTCTCGACCGGAAAGGCGCGGCCCTCGGACACCACCACGGGCGCGCCGTCCAGCAACGCCGCCACCCGCGCCCCGTCGATCGTCGCCGACATGACGAGGATGCGCAGGTCGTCGCGCAACGCGCTCGCATCTAGCGCCAGCGCCAGCCCGAGGTCGGCATCGAGGCTGCGCTCGTGGAACTCGTCGAACAGCACCGCCGCAACGCCCTTGAGCACGGGATCATCGAGGATCATCCGGGTGAACACGCCCTCGGTCACCACCTCGATGCGCGTCCTGCTCGTCACCTTGGCATCGAGCCGCACGCGATAGCCGACCGTCGCGCCGACCTCTTCGCCCAGCGTCTGCGCCATCCGCCGCGCCGCCGCCCGGGCCGCCAGCCGCCGCGGCTCCAGCATCACGATCCGGCCGTCACCGCGCCATTTCGCCTCGAGCAGCGCCAGCGGCACGCGCGTCGTCTTGCCCGCCCCCGGCGGCGCCACGAGGACGGCATGTGGCCCGGCTTCGAGCGCGGCCATGAGCCCCGGCAGGGCCTCGTCGATCGGGAGGGGCGGCAGGTTCATGCCGCTTCAATCGAGGAAAATCGGACTGGCGGCAAGCGCCGGCAGTGCCAATCGTCCCTGCGAAGCGGGGGAGGGGGATCAGCGAAGCTGGTGGAGGGGGCGGGCACACGCACCGGAGTGGAGCCCGGCCAGCGCCGATCAGACCACCGTCTTCAGCATGTCGAGCAGCGAGCCGTCGAAGTCATCGACGGCCTGCGGCGCCGGCGCGGCGCTTTTCACCGTCGCGATCTCCGACCAGCCGATCGCCATGGTGATGCCGCCCACCTTGCGGTCGGCCACGAACCACGGCGCGATCACCGTCGCGAACGGTACGGCGGTGCCGCTCGTCGGGCTGATGAAGCTGCGCCTTGTCTTAATCGTCTGGCCCTTCAGTGCGGCGTCGTACTCGGCGGCCTGGTCGGCCGGCATGTCGGGGAACAGCTGCTGCAGAGTCTTGCCAACCACCTCGCGGCGCTCGACGAAGCGGTGCGCCTTCAGCCAGTGCACCGAGCAGTCCATCACCCGCAGCCTGTCGTCCAGCACCACGATCGGCGTGGGCAGACTGCCGACCAGGTCCTGCACCAGCTGCAACCGGCCCTCGTTGCGCAGCTCCAGCTCCATCGCGGCCGTCACGTCGCGGCTGAGGCCGAACAGTTCCGTCACCCGCCCGTCGCGCACCCTGAGGTCGGCGAAGGTCTCGATCATCCGCAACTGCCCGTCGCGGCGCTCGACCCGCAGCCGGCAATGGAAGCCGCGGCGGTCCTGCAGCGCCTGAGCGATCAGGGTCAGCAGCTTGCCGCGATCGTCGGCGTGGTAGAGCCTGACCATGTCCTGCAGCGGCACCGGCGTGTCGGCGTCGAGGCCGTAGAAGTCGGCGGCGCGCGCCGACAGCATCACCGAGCCGGGGAAGATGATCTTCCATTGCCCGTAGCCCTTGCGCTGCTCGATCAGCTGCAGGGTCCGTTCCACGTCGGTCACGGCGGGCGTTGGCTCGACCTGCGCGAGCGATTCCGACGAAGTGGCAATGAGCTGTCTGTCGAACATCTGGACCCGTGGCAATCCGGGGAATATCGCCGGACGCTAGCCCGTAGGGGGTTAAGCATTGGTTCGCATCTGGGGCCGCAGCACGCTAGGCCTGGCGCGCGTGCGGCTCCACCGCCGGCGGTTGCGACGGCACGCCGGCCCGGGCCATGCGCCGCGCCGCCTCGGCCGACATCGGCGGACCGAACAGGTATCCCTGCGCCTCGGTGCAGCCCTCTGCCCGGAGCAGCAGCAACTGCTCCCAGGTCTCGACGCCCTCGGCCGTCACCCGCGTGTTCAGCGAGCGCCCCAGCCCGATGATGGCGGAAACGATGGCGCGCGAATCTTCGGCATCCGGCAGGTCGGCGACGAAGGAGCGGTCGACCTTGATCTTGTCGAACGGGAAGCGACGCAGGTAGCTGAGCGAGGAATAGCCGGTGCCGAAATCATCGAGCGCGACGCGAATGCCCATCCGGTGCAGTTCGTTCAGCGCGGCCAGTGCTTCGGCGCTCTCGTCGAACAGCACCGACTCGGTGATCTCGAGTTCGAGCCGCCGTGGCGCCAGCCCCGTCCGCTGCAGCGCCTCGGCCACTCGTCGGACCACGGCATGGTAGCGGAACTGCGCCGCCGAGATGTTCACCGCCACCGCGATGTCCTCGGGCCATCCGGTCGCCTCGGCGCAGGCGGCTTCGAGCACGAAGGCCCCGATCTCGTCGATCAGGCCGCTCTCCTCGGCCAGCGGGATGAACTGCGCCGGCTCCACCGCCCCACGCGTCCCGCAGTTCCAGCGCAGCAGCGCCTCGAACCCGGTGAGCCGGCTGTGCGTGATATCGACCTGCGGCTGGTAGGCCACCCACAGCTCGCCCCGCTGCAGCGCCAGCGCCAAGTCGCGCTTCATCTCCCGGCGCTGCCGCAGGGCCTCGTCCATCGCCGGCTCGAAGAAGCGATAGTCGCGGCCGTTGTCGGCCTTCACCCGATAGAGCGCCACGTCCGCCGAGTGCAGCAGGCTCTCGCCGGTCGCCCCATCGCGCGGCGCCAGCGCGATGCCGATGCTCGCCCCGACATGCACCGTCTCGCCTTCGATGGTGAACGGTTCGGCCAGCGCCGACAGGATCGACTGCGCCATCCGCGTCGCCTCGTCGGGTCGTCCGAGCTTGAGCAGCAGGGCGAATTCGTCGCCACCCAGCCGCGCCACCAGTCCCTGCGCGCCGGCGCAGTAGCCGAGCCGGCCGGCGACCTCCCGCAACAACCTGTCGCCGGCCTGATGGCCAAGCGTATCGTTGACCTGCTTGAAGTCGTCGAGGTCGATCGACAGCACGGCGAAGCTGCCGGCGCCCAGCCCCGCCAGCCCTGCCTCGAGCGCCTCCTGGAAGTGCATGCGGTTGGGCAGTCCGGTCAGCGCGTCGTGCCGCGCCAGGTGCGCGATGGCATCCTCGTTGCGCTTGGCCTCGGTCACGTCGCGCGACGAGGTCAGCAGCCGCGCCACGCCGCCGCTGTCGTCGAGGATCGGCGATACCGAGAAATCCCACCAGCGCGGCTTGCCCTTGGCCGTCGGTCCGTACAGCGTCTTGCGCACGCTGTGGCCGGCACGGGCCAGCGCGATGGCCTGGGCCACGGCAGGCTTCACCGCGTCGGGCCAGAATGTCTCGAACGGCAGGCCGCGGATCGACTCGAAGCGTTCCACCTCCATGATCTTCATGCCCGGCCCGTTCATGAAGATCAGGCGGCCGTCGCGGTCCAGGACCTCGATCGCCATCGTGCTCGCCTCGAGGATCGAGCGCGCGAAGGCTTCGCTCTCGCGCAGCGCCGCCTCGGCCATCCTGCGGTCGTGGATGTCCTCGAGCGTACCGTACCAGCGGATGATCGCGCCCTGCCTGTTGCGGCGCGGCGCCGCGCGGGCCCGCATCCAGCGGTAGTCGCCGGACTTGAGCTTGACCCGGTACTCGACGTCGGCCGGCTCGCCCGACCGGATCGCCGCCTGCCACGCCGCGAGCGTCGGGCCGAGATCGTCGGGGTGCAGCACGCGGGCCCAGCCCTCGCCCAGCGTCTCCTCGGTGGAGATCTCCACCATCTCGAGCCAGCGCGGCCCGAACTCGATGATGTTGCCGTCCGGATCGGCGAGCCAGGGCACCTCCGGGTTGAGCGCCACGGCGTTGCGGTAGTGGTCCTCGCTCTCGCGCAGCGCCCGTTCGGCCCGGCGGGTGCGCGTCACGTCCTGGACGATGACCTGGATCTGGTTGGGCGCGACCGGGAAATAGGTGGCGTTGTACTGCCGGATGTCGTTGCCGTGCGGGGCGCCGCGAAACGCGAACGTTCCCGACCTGTCGTTGCGCGCCGCGGCCAGCAGTCGTCCGCGCACACGCGCCCGGTCGCCCGGATGCAGGCGCTGCAGCAGTTGTGCAAGAGACAAGACCTGCTCGTGGCCCGGCTCGTGCAGGCTGGTCGGCGCGTGACTGACCCGGTCCGTCGTCGCATCCCAGGTCCACACCGAGATGCCGACCCGGTCGGTGATCTGGCGCAATGTCTCGACCGCGGCCTCGGAGGCGCCGCGGCGCTGGTGGTCGTGTTCGCTCCCTGGTGTCGACATACCGTCCTCAGCGTCGCCGGAGCATGCTACCGGCTCCGGCGACGCCAAAACATTAATCACGGTACGGCGAGGCCAGGCGACCCGATGACAAATCGGTCGATGGTTAAGACTTGCTGAGCGCCGGACCCCCGGCGAACGCCCTTACGCCCACTCGCCCTTGCGCATCACCGGCACCTTGCTGCCGTCCGGCTTGATGCCGTCGATGTCGATCTTGTCCGAGCCGATCATCCAGTCGATGTGGATCAGGCTCTTGTTGCCGCCGCGTGCAGCAATCTCGTCCGGCGTCATCCTGGTGCCGTTGACGAAGCAGTCGGCATAGCACTGGCCGAGCGCGATATGGCTCGCGGCGTTTTCGTCGAACAGCGTGTTGTAGAACAGCACGCCCGATTTGCTGATCGGCGACGAATGCGGCACCAGCGCCACTTCGCCCAGCCGCCGTGCGCCCTCGTCGGTGTCGAGCACCTTGAGCAGCACCGCTTCGCCCTTCGATGCCTTGGCCTCGACGATCCGGCCGGCCTCGAACCTGACCTCGATGTCGGCGATCAGCGTGCCGTTGTGGCTCAGCGGCTTGGTCGAGCGCACGAAGCCCTCGACGCGCTGGCTGTGCGGGGTGGTAAACACCTCCTCGGTGGGGATGTTCGGGTTGCAGGTGATGCCGTTCTTGGCCTCCGACGCGCCGCCCTTCCAGCGATGCTCGTCGGCCAGCCCGATGGTCAGGTCGGTGCCCGGCCCGGTATAGTGCAGCGCGGCGAAGCGCTGGCCGTTGAGCCAGGTCCAGCGCTCCTTGAGGCGCGCATTGTGCGCTTTCCACTCGGCGATGGGGTCCTCGCGATCGACGCGCGAGGCGGCAAAGATCGCCTCGGCCAGCTTGCCGATCGCCACCTCTTCGGTGTCATCGGGGAAGACCAGCCTGGCCCACGCCGGGTTGGGGTAGGACACGATGTTCCAGTTGATGTCGAAGCCGGTGATCTTCTCGAGCGCCGGGCGGTAGGCCATCGAGGTCGCGCGGTTGGCGCGTGCCACCTTGGCCGGGTCCTGCTGCGCCAGCATCATCGGGTTGTCGCCCGAAATCGCGAGCCGTGCCGCATTGCCGTCGAAGGCCTTGGCCATGCCCTCGAACAGCCAGGCCGGCGCCTTGTCGAAGCTCGCGTCCTGTGCATAGCGGTAGCGGTTGAGCGTGATCTCTTCGTCCGAGAAGATCGGCTGCACGATGCCGGCGCCGGCCTTGTAGGCATGCTCGGTGATCTTGCGCACCAGCGGCAGCGCCGACAGCGGCGCCGTCAGTACCAGGTCCTGTCCCGGCTGGAGCTGCAGCCCGACCTTGATCGCGACCTCCGCCAGGCGGTCGAGTTTGACGGGATCGATGGGGTTCTTGCCCTCAGCCATTGGAAAACCTTCGCGAAAACAGGATGAGAACCCTTACCCCTCGCGTCCCGGCGCTTCAAGCCGACCAGGTGGCTGAGCTCGTCGTCGTGTTCGATCCGCGTCCCGGGGCCGAGGGCCCAGGCCCGCAGGAGGATTTCGACCGTGGGATCCATCGCCGCTCTCCGTGCTTGTCACGCAGATGGTCGAATGGCACCGGCCGGGATCGACAGCCTGCCCACCGGACAGGCTCCTGCCTGGCGGGCCCCCGCTTCATCCACGGCCCTCAGTACACGTCCGGCACGTACAGCTCGGGCGGCACGGGATGGCGCACGTAGTCGGCATGCCGGACCCGCGCCGGCAGTTCGACGTCCTGCCTCGGGGCGTCGCCGTAGTCCACCTGGCTGAGCAGGTGCGCGATCATGTTTAGCCGCGCCCGCTTCTTGTCCACCGCCTGCACCACCCACCACGGCGCCTCCTCCGGTATGGGTGCGGTGGAACATCTCCTCCTTGGCGCGCGTGTAGTCTTCCCAGTGCACCCGGCTCTCGAGATCCATGGGGCTGAGCTTCCACTGCTTGAGCGGATCGTGCATGCGCATCTTGAAGCGGAATTCCTGCTCCTCGTCGGTGATCGAGAACCAGTACTTGACGAGGATGATGCCGGAACGGACCAGCATGCGCTCGAATTCGGGCACCGAGCGGAAGAACTCCCCGAGCTCGTCCCTGGTGCAGAACCCCATCACCCGCTCGACGCCGGCCCGGTTGTACCAGCTGCGGTCGAACAGCACGATCTCGCCCGCCGTCGGCAGGTGCGGCACGTAGCGCTGGAAATACCACTGGTGCCGCTCGCGCTCGGTTGGGGCCGGCAGCGCCACGACGCGCGCCACGCGCGGATTGAGCCGCTGCGTCACGCGCTTGATCGCGCCGCCCTTGCCGGCCGAGTCGCGCCCCTCGAACAGCACCACCATCTTGAGCTTCTTGTAGGCGACCCAGTCCTGCAGCCTGACCAGCTCGTGCTGCAGCCGGAACAGCTCGCGGAAATAGACCTTGCGGTCGAGCGTTTCGCCCGCCCCGCCCATCCCCTCGGCGACCAGCTCGTCGAGCCGTTCGTCCTCCAGCTGCATCTCGAGCTCCTCGTCGAAATCGTCGGCGATGGCCTGCTTGATGCGCTCGAGGTCGGGGAGAGTCTTCGGATCGGTGTCGTTCACTTCGGGCATCCTGTTGCTGGTGGCGAGGTGTGCCTTGCCGATGTGAAGCCATTGTGACAGGGCGATGAAGGCTAGGCACCGGCGCCCCTCACCCCTCACCCGTCCCGGCTTCGCCGGTCCACCTTCTCCCCGACGGGGAGAGGAACAGTGCGATCACAGCACTCTCCGAATTCTTCTCCCCGTCGGGGAGAAGGTGGCGCGTAGCGCCGGATGAGGGGTGGCAGGCACGGAGCGCAGGGTAGCTCGCGGTTGAACCGGCACTTCCGCCTCCATCTCCGTGGGCGATGAGCGTAAAGAAGCTCCTCTCACCCGGCCTTCGGCCGACCTCTCCCCCAAGGGAGAGGTGACGCAAGCGCCGAACCCTACGCCTCGGCCAGTCCCGCGAGCTTCAATCCTTCCAGCACCGCCTGCAGCCGGGTCGGGTCGCGCTGCGGCTGGCCGTCCCAGATCAGCTTCACCGTCACCCCGGGCGAGAGGCGCATCAGCGTCGCCAGGTGGCGCCTCGCCTCCTCGATGCGCCCCAGGTGGGCATCGGCCGCCGCCAGCATCCAGTAGGTGCAGACGAAGCTCGCATTGGCGGTCAGGCTGCGCTTGGCCCAGGCCAGCGCCTCCTCGTAGTCGCCGCGAACCATGTGGGCGTGCGCGATCGCCGTCAGCGGCCAGTGCGCGCCGTCGAGCGCGGGCGAGAGCCGGATGGCGTGCTCGCTATAGGCGATGGCATCCTCGATCCGCCCCAGGTGCAACTGCGCGATGCCGGCAAAGATCATCACCGTCAGGTTGTTGGGGTTGAGCGCCACCGCACGCCGGCTCAGCTCGAGGCCGCGGTCATAGTCCTTGAGGTTGTGGATCAGCATCATGCTGCCCAGGCTCAGGATCACCGCGTCGTCGCGCGCATGGGCGAGGGCACGCTCCACCAGCTCGATGCCGCGCTGCTGGTCGTCGGCACCGATCGCCGGCCAGCCCTGCGCCGCGCGGTGCAGCATGGCGTTGCCGGCGTAGACCAGGTAGGTCGGGTTGTTCGGCTCGATCTGGATCGCCTTGAGCAGCAGTCCGATCGCCTCGGCATTGGCCGCCTCGGTCTGCGCCAGGTGCATCGGCAGCGCCCTGAGATACAGGTCATAGGCCTCGACGCTGTCCGGCCGCTCGCGCCGCGAACGCTCGATCTCGGCCCAGCGGATCGCCGGCTCGACGATCGAGGCCACCGTGCCGGTGATGCGATCCTGGAAGTCGAACACGTCCTCGAGCGTGCCGTCGAACTTGTCGGCCCACAGGTGCGCGCCGGTCGTCGCGTCGATCAGCTGCGCCGTGATCCTGAGCCGCTGCCCGGCGCGCCGGACGCTGCCCTCGAGCAGGTAGCGCACCCCCAGTTCCCTCGCCACCTGGCGCACGTCGACGGCCCGGCCCTTGTAGACGAAGCTCGAATTGCGGGCGATGACGGCGAAGTCCTTGAACCGGCTCAGCGCCGTGATGATGTCCTCCACCACCCCGTCGGCGAAGTACTCCTCCTCGCTGTCCCCGCCCATGTTGTCGAACGGCAGCACGGCGACGGATGGCCGGCGCGGGGTCACCGGCCCGAACTCTCGGCCCTTGGGCGCCGCGGCGCCTTCGGCCAGCACCTCGTACACCCGCACCGGCCGGGGGATGTTCTTGAGCTCGCGCTCGCCCATGTCGAGGAAGCCGGCCTTCATGCGGTCGCGCACCTCCTCGAACACCTTGCCCGAGATGTAGATGCCGCCCGGATCGGCGATCTGCTGCAGCCGCGCCGCGATGTTGATGCCGTCGCCGTAGATATGGGCGTCGTCATGCACCACGTCGCCCTGGTTGATGCCGATGCGGAACACCAGACGTCGGTCAGGGGCCGTGCCGGCGTTGCGCTCGGCCATCAGCGCCTGCATGGCAAGGCCCGCCTCGACGGCGGAGACGACACTGGCGAACTCGGCGACAAGTCCGTCGCCGGCCAGGTCGACGACGCGCCCGCCGTGCTTCTGCAGCAGCTGGATGACGGCGACCTGGTGACCCTTGAGGGCAGCGACGGTCCCGGCTTCGTCGATGCTCACCAGCGCGCTGTATCCTGCGACATCAGCGCATAACACCGCCACCAGGCGACGCGACAAAACCTGTTCCATGTCCGCTTCCTAGGCGGCGTCGCCGCCCACTGTCCAAGGGTAAATCCTTGCAGCGTTACTTGGAAGTGGAAACCGCTACTGGCCTTTCGGGATCAGGCGGAAATCCGGCAGCTCGCGCAGCACCAGTTCCGGCCCGGCCGGCGAATAGACGACGAACAGCTGCATCGGCGCCGAACCGGTGTTGAGCGTCGAGTGGAACCGGCTTTCCGGCACGAATACCGTGCAGCCCGGCCCGACCTTCTGCGTCACCGGCACGCCCTCCGGCGTTTCCACCATCTGCTCGCCCTCACCGGAAATGACGAAGATGATCTCCTCGGCCCCCGGATGGTTGTGCCGGCTGTGTCCCTGTCCCGGCGGCAGGTCGACCACGCCGCCCGAAAACTTCCGCGCCCCGTTCACCTCCGGCGCCACCGTCAGCGCCAGCCGCCCCCAGTCGAACCCGAACGCGCTGACGTCGCGCGGATAGACGAAATTGTTCTCGGCCATGTGTTCCTTCTCCCACTGTTCACTTGGCGCCCCTCACCCCAACTCTCCCCAGAGGGGCGAGGGGGCGATGTGGCACCGCCGGTTCCCCTCGCGCCCCCTCGCCCCTCTGGGGAGAGGGCCAGGGTGAGGGGCGCCCCACGCATCTGCGCTCGCCTACGCCCCCGTCCGCAATCCCTTAAACCCTTCGACCTGGGCCTTGATCGCCACTTCCACCGGCAGCCGCTCCATCGAGCTCGCGCCGTAGAAGCCGTGGCAGCCCTTGACCCGGTCGAGCACGTATTTCGCATCATCCGGCATGGCGATCGGCCCGCCGTGGCAGAGCACGATCACATCCGGCTTCACCGATTTCGCTGCCGCCGCGATCGCCTCGATCTCGGCGCAGCACGCATCGAGCGATTTCGCCGCCGTCGCCCCGATGGCGCCGCCCGTCGTCACCCCCATATGCGCCACGACGATGTCGGCTCCGGCGCCGGCCATCGCCTTCGCCTCGTCGGTGTTGAACACATAGGGCGTGGTCAGCAGGTCCTGCCGGTGCGCCTCGGCGATCATGTCGACCTCGAGTCCGTAGCCCATGCCGGTTTCCTCGAAACTGACCCGCATCACGCCGTCGAACAGCCCGATGGTGGGGAAGTTCTGCACGCCCGAGAACCCCATCGCCTTCAGTTCGGAGAGGAATTGTGGCATCAGCACGAACGGGTCGGTGCCGTTCACCCCGGCCAGCACCGGTGTCTTCTTGACCACGGGCAGCACCTCGCGCGCCATCTCCCTGACGATCTCGTTGGCGTTGCCATAGGCGAGCAGCCCCGCCGCCGAGCCGCGCCCGGCCATGCGATAGCGCCCGGAATTGTAGATGATGATCAGGTCGATGCCGCCGGCCTCCTCGGCCTTGGCGGAGATGCCGGTGCCGGCCCCGCCGCCCACGATGGGCACGTGGCGCGCCACCATGTCGTGGAATTTCCTGAGGATGTCGGCGCGCGCGATCGCTGCCATGGGGCCTCCTATGCGGCGATTTCGGTGAACGCCGCGACGGCTGCGCCGGCGAATGCGGGGTCGTTGATGTGGCAGTCGAGCGTGATCAGCCGGCGGTTGGCGTTCCACTGCACGGTGCGCTCGATGGCGCCGAACAGCTCGGCGTCCGCCTCGGCATCGCGAAACGGGCCGCCTTCGATATCGAGCGCCGACACGCCGCGCAGGGGGATCAGCAACCGCACCGGCCCCTCGCAGGCATTGAGCTTGGCCCCGATCCATTCGCCGATGGCGCGGCATTCGTCCGGCGTGGTGCGCATCAGCGTCACGTTGTCGTTGTGCGGATAGAACAGCCGGCCCGCGAACCGCTCCGGCACCGTCGCCGGCGCCCAGAAATTGACCATGTCGCAGGCCCCGACCGAGCCGACATAGGGCACGCGCGTCCGCGCGATGGCATCGAGCCGCTCCGGTCCGGCCGGCAGCACGCCGCCGATCAGGTAGTCGGCCACCTCCGTCGTCGTGATGTCTATGACCCCGGTGATCAGCCCGGAATCGACCAGCATCTCCATGGTCTTGCCGCCCGTGCCGGTGGCATGGAACACCAGCGCCTCGACGCTCCCCGCCAGGTGCTCGACGATCTGCGTGACGGCCGGCGTCGTCACCCCGAACATGGTGAGGCCGACGGCCATCTTCGTTGCCGGAGGGAGCACTTCGCCGCCGGCGCTCATGCCCACGATGGCCTGCGCCGCGTTTGACAGGATAACACGTGATATCCGATTGAGCCCGGCGAGGTCGGTGATCGACGGCACCATGACGACGTCGCTGACCCCGACATACGGGGCGACGTCGCCCGAGGCGAGCGTCGACACCATGATTTTCGGCAGGCCGATCGGCAGCTTGCGCATGCCGGCGGTGATGATCGAGGTGCCGCCGCCTCCTCCGATGCCGATGATCCCGGCAATATCATTGCGTGTTATGATGAACGCTGCGAAGGCTGCTGCCATCCCCGCCACGGCGACGCCGCGATCCGTGCCCTCGAGCAATCCGGGCGGCCCGAAACTAGCAATCTCGGCCGCGCCCACCTCGGGCGGTATCGCCGGCGCGCGCGTTCCGACGTCCACCACCAGCGGGTCGCCGCCGAGGGCCCGGATGCGTTCGGCGAGAAAGGCGAGTTCCTCTCCCTTCGTGTCGGCCGTGCCGACCACATAGATGCGCTTCATCGGCGCTCCTCCCGCGCTCTTGTCGAGGCGACGTGGATGCTCCTCCATCCCGCCGCCGGCGCCCGTCGTCATGTCATGGCAGACCACGGGCGCCGTTGCAAAGCATTTTGAGATGTGCGTATCATTTAGATATGGACGTCTCACCGACCGAAGAGATCCGGCCGACCGAACCGCGCGGCGCCAGGGCGCGTACGCGAAAGCTCATGCTGGAAACCGCCATCGGGCTGATGCAGCGGGGCCAGACCCCCTCCGTCAGCGACGTCGCCGAGGCGGCGCAGGTGTCCCGCGCCACCGCCTATCGCTACTTCCCGAGCCAGGCCGCCCTGGTGCATGCCGTGGTCGACGAGGCCCTCGGGCCGATCCTTGACTGGCGCAGCGACAGCACCGATGCCGAGGCGCGCGTCAACGAGCTGCTCACCCTCACCATGCCCCGCGTGGTGGAGTTCGAGGCCACCTTCAAGGCCGCCCTTAAGCTGTCGCTCGAGCAGTGGGCGCAGCGCCGGGCCGGCACCCTGGGCGAGGAGCCGCCGTTCAAGCGCGGCCACCGCGTTCACATGCTGCAACTGGCGATAGCGCCGCTCAAGTCTAGGCTGCCGGAAGCCAAGTTTCAGCGCCTGGCCATGGCCCTGTCGCTCGTCTACGGCCTCGAAGTTCTTATTGTTCTCAAAGACTTGTGGGGTGCTGAGTTCGACGCGATGCAAGACGTTGCGACCTGGGCGGCCGGCGCTTTGGTGCGCGCTGCCGTTGCCGACGCAGGTACTTGATAGCGCTGCGGGAAACGATTTTCCCAGCCGGCGTATCAACTATCGGAAATGCTAGCATGTTAGCTTGACGAGGCCGGCAAAACGTAGAAACACTAGACGGAGATCACGTCGGTCGGAGGAGGACTTAAGTGCGACGGGCGCCGAGGGGGCGCCACCGCGGGCTGCTTTGGGAGAAGCGGGCCTGCCGATCGGGATTTCCGACGTCGCGACGAAAACGACTGGCCCTTCGTGCTTGGGAGAGCCCGGCCGGTCGCTGCTGAATGCCCCCGGCAAGGAGGAGGGGCGCGGGGCTGGTGTCGCAGCCGGTCTCACGAGCGCTAGAGGGAGGACCATATGCGCGTTCTAGGGAAGGGCATGCTGGCCGGTCTCGGCCTGATGCTTGCGTCGAGCACGTCCGTGCTGGCGCAGGAGCTGACGATTTTCTGGGCCGAGTGGGACCCGGCCAACTACCTGCAGGAACTGGTCAACGATTACACCGCCGAGACGGGCGTCACCGTCACGGTGCAGACCACGCCCTGGTCGGACTTCCAGACCAAGACCTTCGCCGAGCTCAACGCCCATGGCGACGCCTACGACATGGTCGTCGGCGACAGCCAGTGGCTGGGCGCGGCCTCGGAGGGTGGCCACTACGTCGACCTGACGAGCTTCATCACCGACAACGGCATCGACAAGTCGTTCGTGCCGGCGACGCTGCAATACTACAGCCAGTATGGCGGCAAGTACTGGTCCGTTCCGCTCGAGGGCGATGCCAACGGCTGGGCCTATCGCAAGGACTGGTTCGAGGACCCCAAGGAAAAGGAAGCGTTCAAGGCCAAGTACGGCTACGACCTCGATATCCCCAAGGACTACAAGCAGCTGACCGACATCGCCGAGTTCTTCACCCGGCCGGCCGAGAACAAGTACGGCGTGGCGCTCTACACCCAGACCGCCTACGACGCGATGGCCATGGGTGTCGAGCAGACCATCTTCACCTGGGGCGGCGACCTCGGCGACTACGCCAGCAAGAAGGTCGACGGCATCCTCAATTCCGACAAGAACATCGCCGCGCTCGAGGCCTACCGCAAGCTCTACACCTTCACGCCGCCGAACTGGAACCAGGCCTTCTTCGTCGAGAACAACCAGGCCTTCACCGAAGGGCTGGTGGCGATGGCGATGAACTACTTCGCCTTCTTCCCGGCGCTGGCCAACGAGGCGACCAACCCGCACGCCAAGGACACCGGCTACTTCGCCAACCCGCCGGGCCCGAACGGCGACCAGCACGCCGCCCTCGGCGGCCAGGGCATCTCGATCATCAGCTATTCCAAGAACCAGGACGAGGCGAAGAAATTCCTCCAGTGGTTCATCCGCGACGACGTGCAGCAGAAGTGGGCCGACCTCGGTGGCTATACCTGCTCGGCGGCGGTGCTGAACTCCGAGAAGTTCCTCAAGGCCACGCCCTACAACCAGGCGTTCGCCGACTCCATGAAGATCGTCAAGGACTTCTGGGCCAACCCGGTCTTCGCGGACATGCTGTTCCAGATGAACGACCGCCTGCACCCCTACATCACCACGGGTGAAGGCAGCGCCAAGGCCGCGCTCGATGCGCTGGCCGGCGACTGGAACAAGACGCTCGGCAACTGAGCCCGCGTGAACCAATGGACCGGGGCCTCGCCCCGGTCCGCACCACTCAGCACCAGGGGGAACAATTGGCTGTCCTTGCGACGCTCGATTCCGGTTCGCGGGCTGCCGCTCGCGGGTGGAGCGACCTCACCATCCGCAACGCCTTCATCCTGCCGACGATCGCGTTCCTCATCATCTTCAACATCTTCCCGCTGCTCTACTCGCTCGGCTTTTCCTTCACCCAGTTCCGCGTCTCGCTGAACAAGCCGGCCGAGTTCGTCGGCATCCAGAACTATGCCGACCTGCTCGCCGATCCGGCCATCTGGCGCAGCTTCACCACCACCGCGCAGTACGTGATCGTCTCGGTCGGCGGCCAGATGATCGTCGGCTTCGGCCTCGCCCTGCTGCTCAACCGCCCGTTCAAGTTCAAGGGCCTCGTCACGACGCTGCTGATGCTGCCCATGATGCTGTCGCCGGCCGTGGTCGGGCTGTTCTGGAAGCTGCTCTACGATCCGAGCTGGGGCCCGATCAACTACGCCCTCGGGCTGGGCAAGTTCGAGTGGCTGTCCAACCGCGTCAACGCGCTGTTCGCCGTCGCCATCACCGATATCTGGATGTGGTCGCCCTTCGTCATGCTGCTGTCGCTGGCCGGGCTCTCCGCCATCCCCAAGAGCCTCTACGAGGCCGCTGCCATCGATCGCGCCGGCTGGTGGTACACCTTCCGCCGCATCACCCTGCCACTGGTCTCCCCGCTGCTGCTGATCGCGCTGATCTTCCGCACCATGGAAGCGTTCAAGGCCTTCGACCTGCCCTTCATCATGTCGACAGCCAGCGTCGAGACCATCGCCATCAAGCTCTACCAGATGGCCTTCCAGGGCTGGGACACCGGCCGCGCCTCGGCGCTCGCCTACATCGTGCTGATCGTCGTGCTGTGCATCACCAACATCTACGTGAAGTACCTCAACCGGGTGAAGGAGCGCTGAGATGGCTCATCGTCAATACTCGCGGCCATCGCCTCCCTCCCCCTTGAGGGGAGGGATTGAGGGAGGGGGTGGTGCAGTCGGCACTGACGAGACGGCAGACGCAATCTTCGCCAATGCCCGCCACCTCCGCAGCCGAAACGTCACTCGTGCCCGCCAACTGCGAACGGTAGCCACACCGCCCGAACGACACATGTGGAAGCTGCTCCGCTCGTTCACGGACCACAAGTTCCGCCGCCAGGTTCCGATCGGCGCATACATCGTCGATTTCGCCTGCCATCAGGCGAAGCTGATCGTTGAGCTCGACGGCGAGACCCATTTCACCGCGCAAGCCATCGAGCGAGACCGGGCCCGAACAGCATGGCTGAACGCAGCCGGCTATCGCGTCATCCGCTTCACCAACAGCGACATCATTACCAAACCGGACGGAGTGTGGACAACCATTGACGCCATCCTCGCCGGCCTGCCCCCCTCCCCCCTGAGGGGAGGGGTTGGGGGTGGGGGTCCATCGGCGATCACCGCACCACCCCCACCCTCGATCCCTCCCCTCAGGGGGGAGGGAGGCGACAGCGCCGCAACATCGGAAAGGGAGGCGTAGATGGCCGCCGTAACCTCGCGCGGCCAGCGCTTCGGCCGACCCGTCGCCATCCTCGCCATTCTCGCGGTGACGCTGGTGTTCCTCTCGCCGATCCTGTGGATCGGGGCCACCGCCTTCAAGCCGCGCAACGTCGCGACCTCCGTGCCGCCCACCGTGTTCTTCCAGCCGGAGGTCACGCCCTTCGTGAAGCTGTTCACCAAGCGCGTGCAGGCCAAGGAGAAGCCGACAGCCGAGGTCTATGCCGCCGCCCCGTGGTGGGAGAAGGCGATCTACGACGGCGGCGAGCGCGTGCTGCGCGTCGGCGACGAAGTGCAGCTATCGCAATACCCCAACCGCTTCCTCAACAGCCTCATCGTCTCGATCGTCTCGACGCTGCTCGCGGTTTCGATGGGCACCATCACCGCCTATGGCTTCTCGCGCTTCAGGATCAAGGGCGAGCAGGACCTCCTATTCTTCATCCTCTCGACCCGCATGCTGCCGCCGGTGGTCGTCGCCATCCCGATGTTCCTGATGTACCGGCAGTTCGACCTGACCGACACGCATCTCGGCCTCATCATCCTCTACACCGCCTTCAATCTGAGCTTCTCGGTCTGGCTGATGAAGGGCTTCATCGACGAGATTCCGAAGGAATACGAGGAAGCGGCGCTGGTCGACGGCTATACGCGCATGCAGGCCTTCTGGAAGATCGTGCTGCCCGAAGCCGCTACCGGCATCGCTGCTACGGCCGTGTTCTGCTTCATCACCGCCTGGAACGAATACGCCTTCGCGCTGATCATGACCAACCGGCGGGCCCAGACCGCGCCGCCCTTCATCCCGTCGCAGATCGGCTCGGGCCTCCCCGAATGGACGGTGATCGCCGCCGGCACGGTGCTGTTCCTGCTCCCGGTCGCCATCTTCACCTTCCTCCTGCGCAATCACCTGCTGCGCGGCGTCACCTTCGGAGCGATCCGCAAATGAACCTGCGTCAATTCAACCAGCGCTTCCTCGAGCCCGGCTCGCAGCTGTTCATGGTCGGCGGCATCGTCTTCCTGTGCCAGCCCTGGGTGCCGTTGCTGCATGAGTGGAGCGTCTTGATCATGCTGCTCGGCATCATCGGCTTCAACGTCGCCGTCCATATCCCGGCTCCCGAGCCCGTCGACCGGCCCGAAGCCTCCGAGGGGCCCGCCCATGGCTGAGATCGAGCTCAGGCACATCCAGAAGTACTTTGGCGCCGTGCACGTGATCCGCGACGTCAACCTCACCGTGCGCGACAAGGAGTTCGTCGTGCTGCTCGGCCCCTCGGGCTGCGGCAAGACCACGACGCTCCGCGCCATCGCCGGCCTCGAGGAGATCAGCTCCGGCGACATCCTCATCGACGGCAAGCCGGTGCAGAACCTGCATGCCTCCGACCGCGACATCGCCTTCGTGTTCCAGCTCTATGCGCTCTACCCGCACCTGAGCGTCTACGAGAACATCGCCTTTCCGCTGCGCGCCACCGGCATGTCGAATGCCGAAGTGACGCGGAGCGTCGGGGACATTGCCGACGCGCTCGCCATCAACCACCTGCTCAGGCTCAAGCCGTCGGCGCTCTCTGGTGGCGACATGCAGCGCGTCGCCATCGGCCGGGCGCTGGTGCGTCGGCCCAAGGCGCTGCTGCTCGACGAGCCGATCGGCGCCCTCGACGCCAAGTTGCGCGAGGACATGCGCGTCGAGCTCAAGCGCTTGCACCTCGAGAACGGCTCGACCTCGATCTATGTCACCCACGACCAGGTCGAGGCCATGTCGCTGGCCGACCGCATCGTCGTCATGCACGACGGCATCCTGCAGCAGGTCGGCACCCCGTCGGAGGTCTACCAGAACCCGGCCAACCTGTTCGTCGCCCAGTTCATCGGCTCGCCGGTGATGAACGTCACCGAGGCCGCCGTCACCCAGTCCGGCGACGACGTGGCGGTGGACGTTGATGGCGAGAGCTTCGCCATGCCGCGCGAGCTCGTCGGCCTGCTGCAGCAGAAGGGGGCCGACCAGATCGCCCTCGGCGTGCGGCCCGAGGGCGTGCTGCTCAGCCACGGCCAGCAGCCCGGCTATCGTCCGGTCGAGGCCCACCTGATCCAGCCTTACGGCCCGTTCGACATCATCGACCTCAAGGTCGGCAACCAGGTGCTGCGCGCCCGGACCCAGACCGGCTTCGTCGGCAAGCCCGGCGACCGTGTCTGGGCCCGCATCGATCCGGCGCAGGCGCATTTCTTCGATACCCGGTCGGGCAATTCGCTCGGCATTGAGCTCAAGTGAGTTAGCCGATGGCCCGCATCCAGCTCGACAACATCGCCAAGGTCTTCGGCCGCCACACCGCGCTCGAGGATCTCGATCTCGACGTCGCCGACGGCGAGTTCTTCGTCCTGCTCGGCCCCACCGGCGCCGGCAAGACCACGACTCTGCGGCTGATCGCCGGGCTCGAAAAGCCCACCGTCGGCCACATCCGCATCAACGGCATCGAGGTCAACGACTGGGGCCCGGCCGAGCGCGACACCGCGCTCGTCCTGCAGCAGTACTCGCTCTATCCGCGCCTCACCGTGCGCGAAAACCTCACCTTCCCGCTCAAGTCGCGCATCCGCAACACGCCGCAGGCCGAGATCGACAAGCGCATCGACTATGCGGCGAGGACGCTGCGCATCGGGCACCTGCTCGATCGCAAGACCGACCGGCTGAGTGGCGGCGAGATGCAGCGCGTCTCCATCGGCCGCGCCATCGTGCGCGAGCCGCAGGTCTTCTTGATGGACGAGCCGCTCAGCAACCTCGACGCCAAGCTGCGCGAGGCCATGCGCTCCGAGCTCAAGGACCTGCAGCGCCGCCTCGGCGCCACCTTCATCTTCGTCACCCACGACCAGGTCGAGGCCATGACCATGGGCGACCGCATGGCGGTGCTCAACCACGGCCGGATCATCCAGGTCGGCAAGCCGTCCGAGGTCTACAACGACCCCCGCGACACGTTCGTGGCGAGCTTTGTCGGCTCGCCCGCCATCAACCTGCTGAACGGCCGCCTCGCCGACAACCGCGCCGTGGTCAGCCCGGTCAGCTTCGAGCTGCCGGTCGGCGGCCCCGGTGCCGGCGAAGGCGCCATGACCTTCGGCATCCGCCCCGAGGACATCGAGTTGGCCTCGGGTGCGCCCGTCGAGGCCAGGATCCATGATATCGAGAACCACGGCATCGAGAAGATCGTCACCCTGCGCGTCGGCGACAACCTGCTGCGCGCCGCCGTGCCCGCCCGCGTCGACGTCAAGGTCGAGGAAGCCGTCCGCTTCGGCTGGAACCCCGACAAGGTCATGCTCTTCGACGCCCGCACCGGCGTGAACCTCCGGCACAAGGCGGCGTGAGGATGGGGCTAGTGTGCGTGGCCACCCCCACCCCGGCCCTCCCCACAAGGGGGAGGGCGTTCTGTGGCACCGCTCGCGCAACCTCGTCTCCCTCCCCCTTGTGGGGAGGGATCAAGGGTGGGGGTGGCCACGCGCACCGGCATCAGCGTTTGAACAGAGCATAATCCCCGGGGGAGGGGGCCATGTCAGACAACAACTACCCGAAACTGCATAACGCCGCCTGGCCCGGCATCGTCGGCAAGGGCGCCCCTGATTCCGAGCCGATCATCGCGCTCGACACGCTCTTGAAGCTCACCGCCAATGCCGAGGTGGACGGCCAGAAGTTCGACGGCATCGACCTGTTCGTCACCGCCCCGCACTTCTCGATCGACTCCGACCCCGGCGAAGTCCGCCGCATGTCCGATCACATCGCCAGCTACGGCCTCAAGGTCGGCTCGTTCGTCGCGCCGATCTGGGGCGGCGCCGGCGGCGGCTCGGCCATGGGCGATGCCGATGACGTCAAGCGCTTCCTGAGCCAGGTAAAGAAGGCCTGCGCCATCGGGAAACAGATGCGCGAGATCGGCATCCGCCCCACCGGCGGCATCCGCGTCGACAGTTCCGTCGGCGTCGAAGCCTGGGACAAGGACCCCGAGGGCAACACCAGGAAGATCGCCGACACTTTTCGCGAGGCCGGCCGCATCGCCCAGGACCATGGCGAGTACATCGTCGCCGAGGGCGAGATCTGCTGGGGCGGCATGCACTCCTGGCGCGAGAACGTGAAACTGCTCGAGATGGTCGGCATGCCCGGCATCGTCGGCTACCAGGCCGACATGGCGCATTCCATGCTCTTCGTGCTCGGCGCAAATGCCGAGAAGGACCGCATCCTGCCAAAGGATTTCGAGTGGAGCGACAAGGCCGCGCTCGACGCCGCCTATCACAAGGTCGCCGACGCGCTCCGCCCGTGGACGCTCGATTTCCACGTCGCCCAGAACGACGGCACCACCTTCGGCTCGGGCGACCACGAAAAGACCGGCCGCCACTGCCAGATCGACGATCCCAACGGCCGCCTCGATGTGGTGAAGCACGCCGGCTACTGGCTGCGCGACGAAAAGGGCAACCTCACCAAGAAGATGCGCCACATCTGCTGGGACGGCTGCATGTTCCCCAACGCCGTGATGGAAAAGCAGGAGACCTGGAACAAGGTCCTCGGCGCCATGCTCAAGGTCCGGCAAGCCCACGGCTGGGTTGAGTAGTTCGCAGCTCCCCTCCCCCTTGAGGGGAGGGGTCGGGGGGAGGGGGTGGTTCGGTGATCGCCGCTGGACCCCCACCCTCGTTCCCTCCCCTCAAGGGGGAGGGAGGCCCCACCACCGATGTCCCTGACGTGTCGACCGCCCTCTCAAGGAACACCCTATGACCAAACTCCTCAACATCGGCATGATCGGCTACGGCTTCATGGCCCGCTGCCATTCCCATGCCTGGGCCTCCGTCTCCCACTTCTTCGACACCGGCTACCGCCCCGTGCTCAAGGCCGTCGCCGCGCGCAACGACAGCAAGGTGCGGCGCTTCGCCGAGCAGTGGGGTTACGAGAGCGTCGAGCATGACTGGCGCGCGCTGATCGAACGCAAGGACATCGACGCCATCGACATCTGCGTGCCCAACGACCTGCACGCCGAGATCGCCATCGCCGCGGCGAAGGCCGGCAAGATGGTGCTCACCGAAAAGCCGCTGGCCCGCACCGCCGCCGAAGGCCTGCCCATGGTCGAGGCGGTGGAGAAGGCCGGCGTACCCAACCTCGTCTGGTACAATTACCGCCGCATCCCGGCGGTGACGCTGATCCGCAACCTCGTCGCCGACGGCAAGCTCGGCCGTATCTTTCACTATCGTGCCAAATTCCTGCAGGACTGGACCATCTCGCCGGACGTGCCGCAGGGCGGGCAGGGCACCTGGCGCCTCGATGTCGAAGCCGCCGGCTCCGGCGTCACCGGTGACCTCATCTCCCACTGCCTCGACAGCGCCATCTGGATCAACGGCGGCATCTCATCGCTCACCGCCATGACCGAGACCTTCGTCAAGGAGCGCACCCACGCCGACACCGGCAAGAAGCAGGCGGTGGGCATCGACGATGCCGCGGCCGTGCTGACCCGCTTCGCCAACGGCTCGCTCGGCACCTTCGAGTCGACCCGCTACGCCCGCGGCCACAAGGCCGCCTACACGCTCGAGATCAACGGCGAGAAGGGCTCGCTGAGCTGGGACCTGCACGACCTGAACCGCGTGCAGTATTTCGACCACTCGGTCGAAGGCCAGCTGCGCGGCTGGACCAACATCCTCGTCACCGACGGCGAGCATCCGTATCTCGGCAAATGGTGGGTTCCCGGCCTCATCATCGGCTTCGAGCACAGCTTCACCCACACCGCCGCCGATTTCCTCGACGGCCTGAGGACCGGCAAGCCCGCCGCCCCCACCTTCCGCGACGCCCTCGAAACCAACAAGCTCTGCGACGCCATCATCGCCTCGGGACACTCGGGGCAGTGGGTGAAGATGTAGCAACTGAGCGCGAGGCGCCCCTCACCCCGACCCTCTCCCCAGAGGGGAGCGGGGGCGATGGGCTTACGGGTGGTGCAAGGTGCGTCCCCTCTCCCCTCTGGGGAGAGGGTTAGGGTGAGGGGCAGCCAAGCGCTCGAATCCGTCGTCGGGCCGCCAATCAACGGGACAGTCAAATGAAACTCGGCTTCAACCTCCTGCTCTGGACCACCCACGTCACCGACGCGCACTGGCCCGTCATCGAGCGCCTGAAAGCCACCGGCTATGACGGCGTCGAAGTCCCCATGTTCGAGGGCACGCCCGATCACTACGAGAAACTGGGGCGCCGCCTGCGTGCGCTCGGCCTCGGCGCCACCGGCATCGGCGTCATGCCCGGCGGCGGCAAGTCCGCCGTCTCGGCCGACTACGCCGAGCGCGCCGCCGCGCTGGCCCATCTCAACTGGCTGATCGATTGCACCGCCGCGCTCGGCGGCACCCTCGCCGCTGGCCCGTTCCACCAGCCGCTCGGCGAGTTCACCGGCCGCGGCCCCACCGCCGACGAACAGGCCCGCGTCCGCGACGTGCACAAGCAGGCGGCGCAATATGCCGCCAAGCAGGGCGTCGCCCTCTCGGTCGAGCCGCTCAACCGCTTCGAGTGCTACTTCCTCAATTCCGCCGCCCAGGCCGCCGAACTGGTCGGGGCCGTCGACGAGCCGAACTACGGCTATCTCTACGACACCTTCCACTTCAACATCGAGGAGAACTCGATCACCGACGTGATCCCGGCGACCATCCGTCAGATCAACCACGTCCACATTTCCGAGAACAATCGCGGCGTCCCCGGTGCCGGCCACATCGACTTCCAGTCGGTGTTCAATGCGCTCAAGCGCGCCGGCTACGACGGCTGGATGACCATCGAGGCCTTCGGCTCCGCCCTCCCGGACCTCGCCGCCGCCACCAAGATCTGGCGCCCCCTGTTCGCGTCCGAGGTGGACGTCTACGAGAAGGGCTTCAAGCTGATGCGCGACGGCTGGGACAGGGCGGGCTGAGCCCCGCCTCCCCCCCCCTTGAGGGGAGGGATCGAGGGAGGGGGTGGTGCGGTGCTCTCCGATGGACCCCCACCCCCAACCCCTCCCCTCAAGGGGGAGGGGAGCCGTCCCCCTTCCCCTAACCCCCTCTCTCGCCTAAACCTTCCTCGCGAAACCTGAGGAGGACCCCCGCATGCCCAAGCTCAACCTGCTGTCCGGCTCCTACACCGGCCCCGGCGGCGCCGGCCTGAAGCTGTTGAGCTTCGATACCGCAACCGGCAGCTTCGAGCTTGTCCGCGAGTATCCCGGCACGCCCGACGTCTCCTGGATCGCCTTCGCCCCCACTACCCGCACCGTCTATGTCACCGACGAGATGGCCGAAAAAGTCGGCGCCTTCGCCCTCGCGCCTGACCTCGGCGCCGCAGCCCCGCTCGGCTATCAGCCGACCGGCGCCAAGTATCCCTGCTACATCCGGTTGAGCCCCAAGGGCACCAAGCTCGCCACCGCCAATTACGGCGACGACTCCGTCCCCGTCTTCAACCTCGACGCCGCCACCGGGGCGCTGAAGGCCGACCCGACCGTCCTGCGCAGCGCCCATGCGCACGCGGCCGGCCACGCCCACTGGACGCAGTGGTCGCCCGAGGCCGATCGCCTCTACGCCGTCGATCTCGGCCACGACGAAGTGCGCTTCTTCCCCTATGCCGGCGGCAGCTTCACCGGCGGGCCGGTCACCGCCTATTCGACGCCCAGGGGCGCCGGCCCGCGCCACCTCGCCTTCCACCCAAACGGCAGGTTCGCCTACCTGTTCACCGAATACGCCGAGACCGTCACCGCCCTCAGGCGCGAGGCCGACGGCACCCTCACCGAGATCAACACCCTCTCGGCGCTCCCCGCCGATTTCAAGGGCAGCTCGACCGGCGCGCACATCCAGCTCAATCCGGCCGGCACCGTGGCCTATGTCAGCAACCGCGGCCACAACTCGATCACGTCCTTCGCCATCGCCGCCGACGGCAGCATCAGCCTCAAGCAGAACATCGCCTGCGGCGGCAACTGGCCCCGCTTCTTCCTCCTGCTCGGCGATCACCTGATCGTCGCCAACCAGGAGAGCGAGGACCTGGTGACATTCGACGTGGCATCGGACGGCACGCTCAGCGCCACCGGCACGGTGTTCAAACTGCAAAAGCCCGTGGCTCTGCTGCCGGTGTAGCCACCCCACCAAGATCGCAGTCGGGCCTCCCTCCCCCCTGAGGGGAGGGATGGAGGGAGGGGGTGGTCCGGCGATCACGGATGGACCCCCACCCCCTGCCCCTCCCCTCAAGGGGGGGGGAGCCGTCCCCCTTCATGCGCGAAGGCTGGGATCGGGCGGGTTGATGTCCCAGTCAGGCTTCCCTCCCTCCTGAGGGGAGGGATAGAGGGAGGGGGTGGTCCGGCGATCACCGATGGACCCCCACCCCCTGCCCCTCCCCTCAAGGGGGAGGGGAGCCGTCCCCCTTCATGCGCGAAGGCTGGGATCGGGCGGGTTGATGTCCCAGTCAGGCTTCCCTCCCCCCTGAGGGGAGGGATCGAGGGAGGGGGTGGTCCGGCGATCTCCGATGGACCCCCTCAGGGAGAGGCGCAGCAGCGCCCGCGCCCCTACCGCACCTTCCCCATGTCGGGCAAGAACACCGTCAGCAGCCCGGCAAGCGGCATGAACGAGCACAGCCAGTAGACGTACTCGACGCTGGTGACGTCCGCGAGCGCCCCGAGCGCCGCCGCGGCAATGCCGCCGGCGCCGAAGGCGAAGCCGAAGAAGATGCCCGCGATCATCCCTATGCGGCCCGGCATCAGCTCCTGCGCGAACACCACGATGGCCGAGAATGCCGACGAGAAGATCAGCCCGATGATTACCGTCAGCACCACCGTCCAGGTCAGGTCGGCATAGGGCAGGGCGAGGGTGAACGGCAGGGCGCCGAGGATCGAGAACCAGATCACGAACTTGGCCCCGAACCGGTCGCCGATCGGCCCGCCGAGGAACACGCCCAGCGCCGAGGCGCCGAGATAGACGAACAGCAGCAGCTGGCTGTCCTGCACCCCGACCCGGAACTTGTCGATCAGGAAGAACGTGTAGTAGCTCGACAGGCTGGCCATGTAGGCGTTCTTGGTCAGCGTCAGGATGGTCAGCACGATGAGTGCGATCAGCGTGGTGCGCCGGTCGAAGGGCAGGGCCCGGCTCATCGCCGGCCGACCGGCATTGGCGCGGCGATGCTCGGCGTACCAGCGCCCGACACGCGTCAGGATCACGATGCCGACCAGCGAGCCGACGGCGAACAGGCTCACGCTCCACTGCCCGCGCGGCAAGACGATGAAGGCTGCGAGCAGCGGTCCCAGCGCCGAGCCGGCATTGCCGCCCACCTGGAACAGCGCCTGCGCCAGGCCATGCCGCCCGCCCGACGCCAGCCGCGCCACGCGGCTCGATTCCGGGTGGAACACGGCCGAACCCAGCCCGACGAACGCCGAGCCGATCAGCAACATCGGGTAGTTGTTGGCAAAGCCGAGGATGATCAGCCCGACAAGGCTCGATCCCATGCCCACCGGCAGCGAATAGGGCAGGGGCCGCTTGTCGGTGTACATGCCGATCGCCGGCTGCAGCAGCGACGCCGTCACCTGGAAGGTGAAGGTCAACAGCCCGATCTGCACGTAGTCGAGCCCGTAGTTCGTCTTGAGGATCGGGTAGATCGCCGACAGCAGCGACTGCATCACGTCGTTGATCAGGTGGCACACGCTCACCGCGACGATGATCGAGAGCGTGGTCTTGCCGGCGGCGGAGTGCGCCGATGCCGTGGCTGCGACGGTCACTGGGTCAGGTCCGGAAATGGGCTGGTCGGCGCAAGCCCGACCGAAGGATGCCGAGAGCTAACATGTCAGCTGGGGCGTGTCGTTAGCACCAAAGGCTATTTCCGTTCGGCCAAGGGTTCAATTCGCACCCCGGGTAGGCAGGCCAGGGTGCGGGCAGGGAGGCGCATCGAGGCGAAGGCGCCCGCCCTCATGCCCCCCGCCACCCCCGCCACCATTCGATGAAGGCCCGAACCCCGTCCTCCACCGACGTCTCCGGCACATCCCCGACCAGCGTGCGCAGCAGCGCCACCTCCGCTGCCGTGTCGGTCACGTCCCCGGCCTGCATTGGCAGCATGTTCTTCTGCGCTGCACGCCCGATCGCCGCCTCGATCGCCGAAATGAAGCGCATCAGTTCCACCGGCCGTCCGCCCGCGACGTTGATGACCCGCCAAGGGGCCACCGGCGAAAGCGAATCCCTCGCGACCGGCTGACCCTGCACCGGCGCCTTGCCGATCAGGCGCGTCACCGCCGTCACCGTGTCCTCGACGAAGGTGAAGTCGCGCCGCATCCGGCCCTCGCCATAGACGTCGATCGGGCGCCCCTCGGCGATCGCCTCGGTAAAGCGGAACAGCGCCATGTCCGGCCGGCCCCACGGCCCGTACACGGTGAAGAAGCGCAGGCAGGTCGTGGGGATGCCGAACAGGTGCGCATAGGAATGCGTCATCGCCTCGGTGGCCTTCTTGGTCGCCGCATAGAGCGAGACCGGATGGTCGGTGCCGTCCGTTTCGCGCGAGGCCTGTCGTGCCATGCCGTAGACCGAGCTCGACGAGGCGGCCAGCAGGTGCTTCACCGGCCTCGACCGCACCGCCTCGAGCAGCGCCAGGGTCCCGGTGATATTGGACTCCGTGTAGCTGAACGGCGCCTCGATCGAGTACCGCACCCCGGCCTGCGCCGCGAGATGCACCACGACCTCGGGGGCATCGGCGAACGCGGCCGCGAGCGCGCCGGCATCCTCGAGCCGGCCCGACACGGCACGGAATCCGGGCATGGCTTCGAGCAGCACCTGCCGCTGCTGCTTCAGGCGCACGTCGTAATACGGCGTCAGCGCGTCGAGTCCGACGACCTCGTGGCCTTCACCCAGCAGCCGTCGCGCCAGGTGGAAGCCGATGAATCCGGCGCTGCCGGTGACGAGGATACGCAAGGCGATAGGCTCCCGGAGTTCGGCCCTGCCAGACCGGCCTGCCGCGAAATCGATCGAAACTACCCGCCCTCGTACGACAATGCCAAGCCGGCGCGCCACAAAACCGGCTCCCGAGATTTCGCTTGCATGGCAGAATTGGTGTGCTACATAACTAGCACACTACGAAGGCATGACGCATGAGCCAGTTCAATGACAGCCAGCCGATCTTCGTTCAGATCAGCGAAAGGATAGCCCAGATGATCCTCACCGAGGCAGCCGGGGAGGGGGAAGCCCTGCCCTCCGTGCGCCAGATTGCCGCCGAGCTTTCGGTCAACCCCCTTACCGTCACGCGCGCCTTTCAGTCGCTTGTCGACATCGGGGCGGTCGAGTCGCGCCGCGGCATGGGCATGTTCGTCGCCCAGGGCGGCCGCGAGCGCCTGCTCGCCCATGCCCGCGAGCAGTTTCTCACCCAGGAATGGCCGCGCGTTCTCACCCGCATCCAGGCCCTCGGCCTCGACCCCGAACACCTGCTCAAGCAAGGCGGCAAAGATGAATGATCTGGCTCAATCCACGACTGCTCCGATCGTCTCGGCGCGCGGCCTGCGCAAGCGCTTCGGCCGCAACGAGATCCTCCACGGGCTCGATTTCGACATTCCCGCCGGGCGCATCTACGGGCTCGTCGGCCACAACGGCGCCGGCAAGACCACGACGCTGAACGCGCTGCTCGGGCTTACCTCCTACGAGGGCACCGTGCGCGTCCTCGGCGAGGATCCCTACCAGAAGCGCGCCCAGCTGATGGAGAACGTCGCCTTCATCTCCGACGTCGCCAGCCTGCCGCGCTTCCTGCGCGTCCGCGAACTCTTTGCGCTGCTCACCAATATCCATCCCAGCTTCGACCCCCAGAAGGCCCGCGGCTTCCTCGAGGGCACCGACGTGAAGATGGAAGCGAGGATCAAGAACCTTTCGAAGGGCATGATCGCCCAGCTCCACCTTGCCGTGGTCATGGCCATCAACGCCCGCCTGCTCGTTCTCGACGAGCCGACGCTCGGCCTCGACATCACCTACCGCAAGCGCTTCTACCGGCGGCTGCTCGAAGACTACATGACCGAGGAGCGCACGCTGCTGATCACCACCCACCAGGTCGACGAGATCGAGTTCATGCTCTCCGACATCATGTTCATCCGCGAGGGCGAGCTGATCCTCCACATGCAGATGGAGACCGTCTCGACCAAGTTCGCCCAGGTCATCGTCAAGCCCGACCAGCTCGCCGCCGCCACGGCGCTGGGACCGATCTATTCCGAAACCCGCTTCGGCCAGACCGCCATGGTCTTCGACGGCGTCGAGCGCGACCGCCTCGCCGAACTGGGCGAGGTCTCCACTCCTACCCTGAGCGACCTGTTCGTCGCCCTGATGCAGCGCGGTGCCAAATGAAGTCCCTGGTTGCCCTCATCAAGCGTGAGTTCATCGAGCACAAGGGCGCGTTCCTGTACGCGCCGGCGATCATCCTCGCCGTGCTGTCCGTCGTCATGCTGTCCGGCGTCTCCTTCGGCCGCTTCAGCGCGGTGCAGCAGGTCGGCATCATCTCGGGCGCGAAAGGCTTCGAGTTCGGCTTCCTCGCGCTCAGCGGCCTGTGGTTCGCCTACCTGCTGTTCGCGCTGTTCTTCTACTTCGCCGATGCCTTCAGCGCCGACAGCCGCAACAACTCGATGCTGTTCTGGAAGTCCATGCCGGTCTCGGACTTCAAGATGCTGGCCTCAAAGATGACTGCCGGACTCACGCTGTTCCCGGCCCTCATCTTCGGCGCTGCGCTGGTCAGCGGCGTGGTGGTCTTCGTCGGCACGCTCATCATGGTCTACACCGTGCCCGGTTTCCACCTGTCCGACCCGGTGAGCTACCTCGCGACCGGTGCCAACATCGCCGGCTTCAGCCTCGGCTACCTGGTGCTCGCGCTGCTCTGGTACGCACCGTTCTTCGGCTGGGTCGGGCTGCTGTCGACGCTGTTCCGGCGCTGGTCGATCCCGCTCGCCTTCCTCGTCCCCGGCCTCGTCGGCCTCGCCGAGAACCTGCTGCTGCGCGACGCCGGACCGGACGGTGGCTACGTCCTGAGCTACCTGCGCCGCCGGGCCGATTTCGAGATCGACGGCGACGACCTGCGCCTCGCCCTGTTCTCCGACGCGCCCTTCGACATCGCCACCGTTCTCGGCCGCTTCGTCGCCTCCATCGACTGGACCCAGATGGTCGGCGGCCTCGTCGTCGCGGCCCTGTTCGTCTACGTCGCCAGCGAAGTGAGGCGTCGGGCCGTGGCCGGCTGAAGATGGATGAAGGGGCGACGCAGTCGCCTCTTCACTTCCCCGTTGATTGGAGGCCGGGAGGGTGGCCCCAGGCGAGTATGTATCCAATCCTGCCAGGCGCCCGCCACATTCCCGCATATTCGTATCGACTAACCACCCCGCACCCGCCATGGTCGCCCGCGTGCTGCCGGCCTATATCTGGCTCACCACGTTCAGGGACCCCGCACCATGATCACCGTTGAATCCCAGGCCGCCGTGCGTTCCGCGCCCACGCTGCCGCTGACCACCAGGCTCGGCGCCGCCCGCATCGGCGTTACCAGTCGCGACAACGCGCTGGCCATCTGGCGCGACGTCGTCGGCCTCGAACTCATGTCCGAGGATGCCGAGGCGCTCCACCTCGGCGCCGGCGGGCAGGAACTCATCACCCTCGAGCTCGGCGCCACCAAGCCGTTCCCCGATCGCTCGCTCGGCCTCTATCACGTCGCCGTCCACGTCCCCACCCGCCAGGCGCTGGCCGAGATGGCGGTGCGCGCGCTCATGCGCCGCGTCCGCATTTCCCCCACCGACCACCTCGTGTCCGAGGCGATCTACCTGTGGGACTTCGACAACAACGGCATCGAGATCACCTTCGAGACCCCGTGGCGCGGCCATATTGGCAACGGCGAGGACGGCTTCTACGTCAAGACGGTCGACGGCTCGCCGCATTCCGGCCGCGAGGCCATCGACATCGACGACCTGCTCGGCGAACTGGACGACCTCAAGAATGTCCCGCCGCTGATGCCGGCCGGCACCCGCATCGGCCACATCCACCTGCATGTGAACGACCTCGAGCGCGCCATGCGCTTCTATCGCGACGGCCTCGGCTTCGGCGGCCTGTTCATCATGCGCCGCTTCGGCATGGGCGACCTCGGGCTCGACTACACGCCGCACACCATCGCCTTCAACATCTGGTCCGGCCCCAACGCCGCCCAGGCCCCGAAGGGCTCGGCCGGCCTGCGCTGGTTCCACATCGTCGTCCCCGATCAGGCCGCGCTCGATGCCATGAAGGCCCGCCTGACCAGCATCGGCGCGCCCTACACCGGCACCAACGAGGGCCTCGAGGTCCGCGACCCGGCCGACAACCTGGTCAAGGTGGCAGTGGCCACCTGACCCTCCCAGGGGGCAGGGAGAGCGCTCACGTCGCGCTCGCCCACCCACCGGGCCATCCCCGCGAAAGCGGGGATCTCCGTTTGGCCCACGGACCAAGACCAGAGGTTCCCGCTTTCGCGGGAATGACACCGTGCCTGGTGGCAACGTCAGTCAGGCACTCATCCAACGAGCGACAAGAACCGCTCCACCTCGTCCGCCGTCGTCGCCCAGCTCGTCACCAGCCGCACCAGGTCCTCGTCCGGCCCGAGCTGCCCGCCCATCGCCTCGGCCGGCCATTCGTAGAGCGTGCCGCCGGCCGCCCGCACCGCCGCGATTGCCGCCCTGGGCAGCACGGCGAACACTTCGTTCGCCTCGCTCTCCCAGCCGAGCCACGCCGGTCCGGTGCCGCGCAGGCCGGCGCGCAACTGCTCGGCGCGCGCATTCGCCGCCCGCGCCCAGCGCAGCCAGTTCCCATCCGTCAGGTATGCCTCGAACTGCGCCGCGACGAAGCGCGCCTTGCTGAACGTGTGCCCGGCCCGCTGCCGCCGCGCCGCGAGGTCATGGAGCCTGTCGGGCGCAAATACCACGATCGCCTCCGCCGCCCAGCAGCCGTTCTTGGTGCCGCCAAAGCTCAGGAAGTCCACCCCGGCCTTCCAGGTCAGCTCGGCCGGCGTGGCCCCGCTTGCCGCCACCGCGTTGCCGAACCGCGCCCCGTCCATGTGCACGGCGAGGCCGCGCGCCCTGGCGAGCCCCGTCAGCGCCTGCACCCCGGCCGGCGCATAGACCGTGCCCAGTTCCGTCGCGTTGGTGAGGCTGAGCGCCACCGGCACGCCGTAGCGGCTGCCCTCCGGATAGCGCGCCATCATCTCGGCCAACGCCTCCGGCGCCATCCGCCCCGCCGCCTGCGGCACCGCGACGAGCTTCATGCCCTGGCTCTGGAACTCGGTGGCGCCCCACTCGTCGACATGGATATGCGCCTCGCTCGAGCAGAACACCAAGCCGCCCGGCCGGCTCAGCGCCGCCAGTCCCAGCGAATTCGACGCCGTGCCGGTGCCGGTGAACCACACCTGCACGTCCGTCTCGAAGACCTCCGAGAACAATCCCGTCACCCGCCGGGTCAGCGCGTCGTTGCCATAGGCGGGGGCCGCCCCGTCATTGGCCCGGTGCAGCGCCGCCATCACCTCCGGCGTCGCCCCGGCCCAGTTGTCGCTCGCGAAATTCATTTGATGGTCTCGATTGGTAGGAAGCATGCTCCTAGCACGCCTCCGCCACCCTCTGTCATCCCGGCGGTAGCCGAAAGCCCACTTCCATGCCAGCCAGCGCCACCGCTATGATCCGGCCTGGAGGAGACCCCGATGCGAGCCATATCCTGCGTGGCGCCGAACCAGCTGGCGCTTGTCGAAATTCCGCGTCCCGAACTGAAGCCGGGCTGGGTGCGCGTCGCCATCCGCCACATCGGCATCTGCGGCACCGACTATCACATCTTCGAAGGCAACTTTCCGTACTTCGAGTATCCGCGCGTCATCGGCCACGAGCTGTCCGGCACCGTGGTCGATGCCAACGGCGCCGACTTCAGCGTCGGCCAGCCGGTGGTCATCAACCCCTATCTCACCTGCGGTACCTGTCCGGCCTGCCGCGAGGGCAAGACCAACTGCTGCGAGACGCTGAAAGTCGTCGGCGTCCACGCTCCGGGTGGCATGGCCGAAGAGATCGTCATGCCGGCCGCCAACCTTTATCCGGCCGGTGAGCTCAGCCTGCGCGATGCTGCCATGGTCGAGTTCCTCGCCATCGGCGCGCACGCCATCCGGCGCACCGCCGAGCTCAAGCCGGGCGCGCGCGCCCTCGTCGTCGGCTCCGGCCCGATCGGCCTGGGCGTTGCCCACTTCGCCCGGATCGCCGGTGCCGAGGTCACCGTCGTCGATGCCGCCCCGGACAAGATCGCCGCCACCCGCGAGCTGGGCTTTGCCACCTTCTCGCCCGATCAGCTCGACGGCGCCGAGTTCGCCGGCCGCCGGCTGTCCGGCTTCGACGCGGTCTTCGATTCCACCGGCTCGATCCGGGCGATGAACGCCTCGCTCTTTCACACCCGCAACGGCGGGGCCTACACGCTGGTCGGCGTCATCAAGGGCGACCTCGTCTTCCCCGACAGCGAGGTGCACCGGCGCGAACTCACCATCCGCGCTTCCCGCAATGCCCAGAAGGCCGATTTCGAGGACGTCATGGCCGCGATGCGGGCCGGCAGGATCCCGACCGACCGCCTCGCCACCCATGCCACCAGCATGGACGACGTCCCCTCCAGCATGCCCGCCTGGGCCCACGACCGCACCGGCCTGATCAAGGCGATCGTCACGGTGTGACCCTACCCCGCACGGGGAGGGAGACCAGCGAAGCCGGTTGAGGGGGCGACTACGTCCTCCGGTGGCTGCAGCCCCTCATCCGGCGCTACGCGCCACCTTCTCCCCGACGGGGAGAAGAACAGCGCAGTATCGGTAATCACCTCTGTTCCTCTCCCCGTCGGGGAGAGGGTGGACCGGCGCAGCCGGGACGGGTGAGGGGTGCCGGGCCACTGGGGCCATCCTACCCCCGGCCGAGCATCCGGTTCGGCGTCACGTCGAGCTCGATCTCTTCCATGCCGAGCAGCCGCGCCACCACCTCGGGCGGGTCCTTGACCACATGCGTGCCCGACACCGTATCGATCTTGGTGTCGCGCAATCCCTTGACGATCGCCACCACGTGATCGGGGTTGATGTACATGAACCCTTCGGGCGTATCGAGCTTGACCAGCCGCATGCGTCTCTCCTGTTGCTGCGGACATAACCGAACGAACGCCGCCGGGTGACATTCTGCCCGCCCCATGGGAAAGGAAGGATGAACCGCATTCTCCACCGGAGTCGCCCGTTGCGCAGCGCCGATGACATCCTTGCCTTCTGGTTCGTCGAGCACGATCGCAGCCACTGGTTCGGCGGCGGCCCGGAATTCGATGCCGAACTCAGAGAAAAGTTCGCCGATACCCACGCCGCCGTGGCTCGCGGCGAGGCCTGGACCTGGCGCCGCACCCCGCTCGGCCGCCTCGCCGAAGTCATCGTCCTCGACCAGTTCTCGCGCCAGATCCACCGCGGCACGGCGCAGGCCTTCGCCGCCGATGCCATGGCGCTCGCCCTCGCGCAGGAGGCGGTAGCGGCCGGCCACGACAAGGCGCTCGAGCCGGTGCCGGAGCGCCAGTTCCTCTACATGCCCTACATGCACTCGGAATCGCTGCTGATCCACGACGAGGCCATGCACCTGTTCGCCTCGCTCGGCAGCGAGGACGTCCTCGCCTACGAGGTCTCGCACCGCGACCTGCTGCGTCGCTTCGGCCGCTATCCGCGCCGCAACGAGGTGCTTGGCCGCGTCTCCACGGCGGAGGAGATCGACTATTGCGCCAGCGAGGAGGGCAAGTGGTGATGGATCATTTCCTGCCGCTCTTCGCCATCCTGGGCGCCCTGCTGCTGGGCGCCATCAGCCCCGGTCCGAGCTTCGTCTTCGTCGTTCGCACCGCCGTCGCCCAGTCGCGGGGCGAGGGGCTCGCCGCTGCGCTCGGCATGGGCGTCGGCGCGATGCTCTACGGCGCCCTTGCCGTGCTCGGCCTGCGCACCCTGATGCAGGATGGCGGGCTGCTGTTCACCGCGCTCAAGGTCGCCGGCGGGCTCTACCTCGTCTATCTCGCCTGGCAGATCTGGCGCCACGCCGCCCAACCGATCACCGTCGAGACGGGCGGCGCCGGCGCCGCCAACCCCGGGAAGGCCTTCACCCTCGGCCTTCTCACCCAGCTCTCCAATCCCAAGATCGTGGCGGTGTTCGGCGCCGTCTTCGCCGCGCTGCTGCCCGCCGATCCCGCGCCCTGGCTGTACTGGGCCCTGCCGCCGTTGATCTTCCTGCAGGAAACCCTGTGGTACGGCATCGTCGCCGTGGCCTTCTCCGCGAGCCGCCCCCGCGCCCTCTACCTCAACGCCAAGCTCTGGGTCGACCGCGCCGCCGCCACCTTCATCGGCGTCCTCGGCGTGCGGCTGATCCTCGAGGCGCGCTAGAGGTCCCCTTGCGTGATGCATTTGTGCATCGCTCGGCATGAAACCGCTCAGCCGACTGGCGAAGGGATCAATTGGTCATTCCATCTTAAGCGCTGCCGCGTAAGTAATGGGGCAGTCTTGCTTGGGGTGCAAAAGATGATTCTCCGTTCCCTTGTTACTGCTGCCGGACTTTCCTTGCTGGCCGGCACCGCCTTCGCCGCCGACCTCACCATGCCTGCCGGCGAAGTGCCGGTCGTCGACAATGGCTTCGACTGGGCCCGCCCGTATGTCGGCGCTTCCGTGAGCAGCGAGTTCTCGCTCGACGACGGCGATGACTATTTCGGCGGGGGTGTGTTTGCCGGCATCAACTTCCTCGCCTCCGAGAGCTTCCTGCTCGGCGTCCAGGTGACCGCCGACGCGGTTTCCGACGGCGACGCCAGCTATGGGGAACTCTTCGTGTTGGGCCGCGCTGGCATCCTGCTTACGCCCGACATGCTGCTCTACGGCATCGGCGGCGTCGGCTTCGACTGGGAACTCGACGATCCTGACAACAACAGCACCGCGTACCAGCTCGGTGCCGGCATCGAAGTCGCGGTCAGCGACAGCGTCACTGTCCGCGGTCAGCTGACCGGCTACGGCTACTTCGACGACAGCGATCTGTTCGACTATGCCCGCGCCACCGTCGGCGTCGCCTTCCACTTCTGATCGCCGCCAGCGTAGCGCCTTTAATCGGGCCCCTCGGGGCCCGATTTGCTGTGTGCTAATGACGTTCACGATTCATTTGAAACGGCGCATCTTTCCCTCACCCTGACCCTCCCCCCGAAGGGGAGAGGGTACGCAAGGCCATTAAGCGGTGCCACACCGCCCCCTCTCCCCTCCGGGGAAAGGGCTGGGGTGAGGGGCAGGTCGAGGTGATTCCGATACCAGCTGCAGCGGTCTATGCGACGATGCCCTGCACCAACCCGGGATCGACCAGCGCGCCCTTGTGCCCGATCACCACGCCGGCCACCCGGTGTGCCCGTTCGACCGCTTCGACCGGCGACAATCCCCGTGCCCGCCCGCTGAGATATCCGCCGTTGAACGAGTCGCCGGCGCCGGTCGCGTCCACCACATGCTCGGCCTTCGGCGCCGGCACGTACTGGCGCACCCCGTCGGCGGTCGCGACGAAGGCCGGCTTGGCCCCGTCCTTGGCCACCACCTCCTGCGCCCCCAGCGCGAGGTAGCGCTCCGCCGTCGCCTCGGGCGAGGCATCGCCGAACAGCGGCGCCTCGTCGGTATGGGTCGGCAGCACGATGTCGGCGATCGTCGCCGCCGCCGTCAGGATGCACGCCATGATGCGCGGGCTGGTCCACAGCGCCGGCCGGAGGTTCGTGTCGAACACCACCGTCGCGCCGGCATCGCGCGCCTTGACGATCGTCCGCATCAGCTTGCCGCGTGCCTTGGGCGCAAGGATCGCCATGGTGATGCCGGAAAAGTACACCGTGTCGGCCCCGACCACCGCCGCCTCCAGCGCCTCGACGTCGTCGGCCAGTTGCTTGGCTGCCGATTGCCCGCGCCAGTAGGTGAAATGCCGGTCGCCTTTCTCCTGGTGGATCAGGTAGAGGCCGGGCCGCCGGTTGGCGATCGTCTGGATGCGGTCGGTGCCGATCTCCGCCTTGCCGATGAAGGCGCGCATCTGGGCCGAATACATGTCGTCGCCCAGCGCCGTCACGTAGTCGACCTGCCAGTCCGCAGGCAGCAGCGCCTTGGCGTACCAGGCCGTGTTCAGCGTGTCCCCGGCATAGCCCAGGCGGTACATCCCACCCTCGCCGCCAGACATCTCGATCATGGCTTCGCCGATGCTCACGAACCGCTTGGTCACGCCGCTTGTCCCCTCAACTATCCGATGCTTATGCCGAGGATATCGGCCTTAGGCAACAGGCTGGTATGGCAGTCAGCGGTGCGCTTCGGTATGGTCCTGATCCTCCAATGGAAGTTCATGCAGATGACGCGACTTTCCCTTGCCGTTTCGCCGGTCGACTACCCTGAAGTGCAGTGGGGTACATTTGACCGAAAACAGGTCACGCCCGGCATCGTCCATCTCGGCATCGGCGCCTTTCATCGCGCCCACATGGCCGTCTATGTCGATGATCTGCTTGCGAAAAATCCGTCCTGGGGGATCATCGGCGCCTCGCTGCGTCGCCCCGACACGCGCGATGCGCTGGCCCCGCAGGATTTCCTCTACACCCTCGCCATCCGCGACGCCTCGGGCACGAAATGCCGGGTCATCGGGTCCATCCTCGATGTCCTCGATGCCAGCACGCAGCGCGGCCAACTCATTGAAACCATGGCGAATCCGGCGATCCGCATCGTCTCGCTGACCGTCACCGAGAAGGGCTACTGCCACGACCCGGCGACCGGTGAGCTCGACGAAAAGCACCCCGACATCGTCCACGACCTGGCCCATCCCGACCAGCCTGTCAGCGCCCCCGGCATCATCGTCAAGGCTCTGGAATTGCGGCATGATCGGGGACTTGTCCCCTTCACCGTGATGAGCTGCGATAATCTGCCCTCGAACGGCAAGACGGCGGGCCGCATCGTCCGCCGCTTCGCCGAATTGCGGGGAGGAGGCGGGGACCTTGCGAAATACGTTCAGTCGGTAAGTTTCCCCTCGACCATGATCGACCGGATCGTGCCCGCCACGACCGACGCAGATCGAGAAATAATAAAGAAAATCAGTGGCTTAGAAGATGCCTGGCCGATCATGACCGAGCCCTTCACCCAATGGGTGATCGAGGACGATTTCCCCGCCGGCCGCCCGCCCTTCGACACTGTCGGCGCCCAGCTTGTCGAGGATGTCGAGCCCTTCGAGCTGATGAAGCTCAGGATGCTCAACGGCTCGCACTCCACCATGGCCTACCTCGGCTACCTCTCGGGCTACCAGTATGTCAGCGAAGCCATCGCCGACCCCGGAATTCACAAGCTCATTCGTGGACTTATGACTGATGAGGTGATGGCCACGCTGCCCATGCCGCGTCCCACGCTCGAAGCCTACCGCGACCAGTTGCTCGCCCGTTTCGCCAATCCCGCCCTGAAGCACCGCACCTGGCAGATCGCTATGGACGGCACCCAGAAGCTGCCGCAGCGCCTGCTCGCCACGATCCGCGATCGGCTGGAAAAAGGCCAGTCGATCCAGAGGCTTGCGCTCGGTGTCGCCGCCTGGATGCGCTACGTCACCGGCATCGACGAGCAGGGCAATCCGATCGACGTGAAGGATCCCCACGCGGCGCGGCTGCGGGCCATCGCCGACAGCGCCGGCCGCGATGCGCAAAAGCTGGCCGCCGGCCTGCTGGAAGTGCAGGAAGTCTTCGGCACCGACCTGCCGGCCAATCCGGCGTTCACCGAGCCGGTCACCAACCACCTGAAATCGCTAATGGAAAAGGGCGCGAAGGTGACCGTTTCGTCGCTTTCCTAGCCCCGCCCACCGTCCGCGTTTAGCGCACGGTAGCGGCCTAGAGCCGCCCCTCCATCGCCCGGTCGAAGATTTCGAGGGCCAGCGCCTTGGTCAGTTCCACCGGATTGCCGCCCGCCGTCGGGTCGACGATCGCCATGTCGGCGATCAACTCACGCTTCTCGCCCGTCACTTTGAAGTCCTTCAAGGTGTTGGGAACGTTGAGCTTTGCGCGCAGCCCGTTGATCGCGTGCAGGAACGCATCGAAGCTCGGCGGCATGCCGCAATAGGCCGCGAGGCGCGCGATCTTGGCCTCGATGGCATCGCGGTTGGCGACCAGCACGTAGGGCATGAACATCGCATTGGTCATGCCGTGATGCGTGTCGTACAGCGCGCCGACCGGGTGGCTCAGCGAGTGGATGGCGCCGAGCCCCTTCTGGAACGCCGTCGCGCCCATCGCGGCGGCGCTCATCATGTGCCCGCGCGCCTCGATATCGTTGGGGTTGGCCGCGACCTTGGGCAGGTTCTCGAGCGCCAGCCGCACGCCCTCGACCGCGATGCCGTCGGCCAGCGGGTGGTAGCCCTTGGCGCAGTAGGCCTCGAGGCAGTGCGCCAGCGCGTCGAACCCTGTCCCCACGGTGATGAAGGCCGGCATGCCGACCGTCAGCTCGGGGTCGGCGATGACCACCTTGGGCATCATCAGCGGGTGGAAGATCACCTTCTTGGTGTGCGTCGCCTCGTCGGTGATGACGCCGGCGCGGCCCACTTCGGAACCGGTGCCCGCCGTGGTCGGCACCGCGACGATCGGGAAGATCCCCTTGGGGTCGGCGCGGGTCCACCAGTCGCCGATATCTTCGAAGTCCCACATCGGCCGCGTCTGCCCGGCCATGAAGGCGATGACCTTGCCGGTGTCGAGCCCCGAGCCGCCGCCGAAGGCGATCACCCCGTCATGCCCGCCCTTGCGCAGCACGTCGATGCCGGCGGCGACGTTGGCCGATATCGGGTTCGGCTTCACGTCGGCGAACACTCCGACCCCGTAGCCCGCATCGCGCAGCAGCTTCAGCGTATTCTGCGTCACCGGCAGGTTGACCAGCCCGGCATCGGTCACCAGCAGGGGCTTGGTGATCCCCGCCGTCTTCAGCGCCTCCGGCAGCTCGGCAATCCGCCCCGCCCCGAACTTGATCGCCGTCGGGTAGTTCCAGTTGGCCTTGGTCATTGCGCCATTTCCTTTGTGGTCGTGTAGCCGGCGGGCAAAGTCAGTTTGTGAACGTGTTCTTCACCCGAACCGATCGGGCCATGTAGGGTATCCAGATTGCTGCACCGACTATTGCCTGACTGAGCGACCTGACGGTCTCCCGGTCGAAGAGTTCGGCGGCCCCTGACGCGAAGACGTCATGGAAAACCACGTAGGCAACTGCGAGATCGAGAACCAGCCAGCTGAGGTTGGCGCCGAGCCAGTATTGATAGAGGCGGGGGAAGGTCGATCGCCTCTGCAGCATTTGAACGAGAAGGTAGATCGGCGCAACAAACTGCACGAGCAGATTAACGAGAGTCTCGATGGCTATGAAGGCGGCCTGATGAAAAGGAAACTGCCCCAGCATGCCGAGGGCTTCCCATGAGTTCCAAAGGTTCCAGGCCCCCACAAAAGGGGTCAGGCAGATCCCAAGCAGCGGCAGGAGCAACCACCCGCCGATACCCGAAACCGTCTTGCCAGGGCTGCTCGCCAGTCCATCTGCGTTCGTCATTCCGTTCCCCCAAACAGTACTTGCGAGTATCACACTCGCCGCAAATGATAACTCTTCGGCTGCGTGAGATTGGCGTACCCGATCTCGCTCAGCGCGCCGCCCTTGCCGGTCTCCTTCACCCCGGTCCACACCAGCGCCGGATCGAGATAATCGCAGCGGTTGGCGAACACGGTGCCCGTCTCGACCTTGGCGCCGATGCTGGCCGCCGCATCGAGGTCCTCGGTCCAGATCGAGGCGGTGAGCCCATACGGGCTGTCGTTCATCAGCTCGATCGCCTCGGCGTCGTCGCGCACCTTCATGATGCCGACCACCGGGCCGAAGCTCTCCTCGCGCATCACCGCCATCTGGTGGTTCACGTCGGTCAGCACTTCCGGCGCGAGATAGGGCGAGCCCTCCTCGTCGAGCGTGTGCCGGGTGTTGAGATGGGCCCTGGCGCCCTTGCGCAACGCCTCGAGCGTCTGCCCGCGCACCAGGTCGGCGAACCGGCCGGTGGCCATCGGGCCGACCACGGTGTCGGCCTCGAGCGGGTTGCCCAGTGTCCAGCCGCGCGCCACCTCGACGAAGTCCTTGACGAACCGGTCGTAGACCGAGGCATGCACGTAGATACGCTCCACCCCGCAGCAGCTCTGCCCCGAGTTGAAGAACGAGCCGTCCACGAGGTTCTCCACCGCATGGTCGAGCCGCGCGTCGGCCCGCACATAGGCCGGATCCTTGCCGCCGAGTTCGAGCCCGAGCGTCGCGAACGTCCCCGCCGCCGCCCGCTCGATCCGCCTGCCGCCCTCCACCGAGCCGGTGAAGTTGATGTGGTCGATCTGCCCCGAGCCGATCAGCTTTTCGGTATCGGCGTGGTTCAGCACCAGGTTCTGGAACAGCCCGTCCGGAAGCCCCGCCGCCTTGAACGCCTCGGCGAAGCGCTCGCCCACCAGCAGCGTCTGCGACGCGTGCTTGAGGATCACCGCGTTGCCGGCCATCAGCGCCGGCACGATCGAGTTGACCGCCGTCAGGTACGGGTAGTTCCACGGCGCGATCACCATCACCGTGCCGAGCGGCTCACGCGCGATCCAGCGCTCGAACCCTTCCTTGTCCGGCCGCATCGACGGCTTGAGGCTGTCCTCGGCGATGGAGATCATGTAGCGCGAGCGCTCCTCGACGCCGCGCTTCTCGCCGCCGTAACGCACCGGCCGGCCCATCTGCCAGGCCAGTTCGGGAACGATCTCGTCGTTCTTCGCGATCAGCGCATCAAGGAAGTGCTCGAGGAACTTCGCTCGTTCCTTGACGGTGATTTCGCCCCACACCTCGCGGGCCCGTTTGGTCTTGGCGACGGCGCCGGCAATCTCGGCACCTGTTGCCAGCGGCCGCTCGGCATATACCCGCCCGTCGATCGGCGAGACGATCTGGACCTTGTCGGTCATTTGTCACCTATCTGTTGTGGGCGCTGTTCTAGCTGCGCTCGAACCCGCGCTTCAACTCCCAATCGGTGACGCGCCGGTCATACTCGAACTGCTCCCACTCGGCCGTATGGACGTAGTGGCTCACCACCTGCTCGCCGAAGGCCGCCTTCAGCATCTCGGAGCCCCTGAGCGAACTGATCGCATCACGCAGCGTCTTGGGCACTTCGCGCAGCTTCTCGCCCACGTAGGCGTCGCCCGAGAAGGGCGCCTCGAGGCTGAGCTTGTCCTCGATGCCCTTGAGCCCGGCGGCGATCAGCGCGGCGAACGCCAGGTACGGGTTGAGGTCGGCCCCGCCAATGCGGCACTCGATGCGCACGCCCTTGCTGTTCTCGCCGCACAGCCGGAAGCCGGCCGTCCGGTTGTCGGGGCTCCAGATCGCCTTGGTCGGTGCGAACGTGCCGACCTGGAAGCGCTTGTAGGAGTTGATGTAGGGCGCAAGGAAGTAGGTGACGTCGTGCGCGTAGGTGAGCAGGCCGGCCACGTAGTGGCGCATCATCTCGCTCATCCCCAACTCGGCCCCGGGCGCGAAGAAGACGTTGCCCTTCTTGTCGGCCAGCGACATGTGGATATGGCTCGACGAGCCGGCGAGGCCGTAGTCCCACTTGGCCATGAAGGTGATCGACTTGCCGTGGTTGTGCGCGATTTCCTTCATCGCGTTCTTCATCACCACGTGCCGGTCGGCCATGGTGAGCGCGTCGGCGTAGCGCACGTTCAGCTCTTCCTGCCCGGGTCCCCATTCGCCCTTGGAGTTCTCGATCGGGATGCCCGAGGCCTGCAGCAGCCGGCGCATGTCGCGCAGCACGCCCTCTTCCTTGGTGGTCTGGAAGATATTGTAGTCCTGGATGTAGTAGCCGGCGGTGGCGAGGTTCTTGTAACCCTTGTCCCAGGCGGAGCGGAAACTCTCGTCGAACAGGTAGAACTCGAGCTCGGAGGCGAAGTTCGCCGTCAGCCCGAGCTTCTCGAGCCGCGCCAGCTGCCCCTTGAGGATGGCGCGCGGGCTGTGCGGGATCGGTTCGTGGTGATGATGGTCGACGAGGTCGGCGAGGATGATCGCCGTGCCCTCGAGCCAGGCCGCCTTCATCAGCGTGTCGAGGTCCGGCTTCATCACGAAGTCGCCGTAGCCCCGGCCCCAGTTGGCCGCCTCGTAGCCCGGCACCGGCTCCATGTCGATGTCATTGGCCAGCAGGTAGTCGCAACCATGCGTCTCGTCGATCGCGCCGTCGAGGAAGAACTCGGCCTGGAAGCGCTTGCCGATCAGCCGCCCCTGCATGTCGGGGAAGGCGACCAGCACGGTGTCGATGGTCCCGGCCTTCACGTCGGCTTTGAGCTGGTCGAGCGAATAAGCGGCCATCGCCGCCTCCCATTGTTCGTTTTCTTGTCGTTGGGACCCGGCCGCGAGGGTGCGGCCGGGCCGATGTCGAAACGTCAGCTGTAGCGGTACGGGGCGCCGGCCTTTGCCATGTCGGCGTTGTACTGCTTGATGATCTCGACCACCTTGGCGCTGCGCGGGCTCTGTCCGGCGATCTGGTCCCAGAACGCCTGCGCGTCGGCTTCTACGGTCTTCCACTCCTCTTCCGGGATTGTGGTCAGTTCCAGCTTGCCGTTGATGCGGAAGTTCGCCTCGCCGTTCCAGTACCAGTGCTGCCGGTAGTAGTGCGAAGAGTCGATCATCAGGCGGTAGAGCTGCTGCAGGTGCGGCGGCACCGCGTTCCACTTCGCCGTGTTGACGAAGTACGAGCCGGCCCAGGCGCCCGACAGCGGGTTGGTGAGGTAGTATTTGAGCACATTGGCCCAGCCCACCGTGTGCAGCTCGGTGGTGCCGCTCCAGCAGATGCCGTCGAGTTCGCCCGTCTGCAGGGCCGGCTCGACGTCTTCATACGGCAGCGACACCGGCACCACGCCGTACTTGGCGAGGAACTGCCCGGCCGTCGGGAAGGTGTAGACGCGCAGCCCGTTGAGGTCGGCGAGGCTGCGCACGGGTTTGGTCGTGCCGAAGTTGCATGGGTCCCACGCGCCGGTCGAAAGCCAGGTGACGTCGGGGATCTCGGCATAGGCCTCTTCCCAGATCTCCTTGAGCCCGCGCCAGTGCCACAGCGCCGGCACATCCAGCGAATAGCGCGAGGCGAGCGGGAAATAGGCGCCAAACACCTTCACGTCCACCGGCGCCGCCGCCGAGTCGTCGTCGCTCTGGGCCGCGTCGATCGTGCCGGTCTGCACGGCGCGGAACAGCTCGCCGTGCGGCACCAGCTGGTCGGCCGTGTAGAGCTCGATCTCCATCTCGCCATTGGCGGCGGTGTTGAACCATTCGATCGCGTTGCCGACCACGTGTTCGGCCAGCGCCGGCCCGGCATAGGTCTGCAGCCGCCACTTGATCGGCGACTGAGCCTTCACATGCGGCATCGCCAGGGCCGTTGCGCCCATCGCGGTGGCGGTGGCGAGGCCGGCCTTCTTCAAGAAGTCGCGCTTGTTGAGTTTTTCAGTCTCACTCATTGGTCGTCCCTTTCCCTGGTTGAGCCGTCATTGGTGCCGCAGCACTTTCGCCAGTGCCTAGCGCCCCGTGTACATTTGCGGGAGCCACAGTGCGATCTGCGGGAAGAGCATCAGGATGATGATGGTCAGGATCATCATCAGCGCGAACGGCAGGATCGACCTGTAGATGTCGCCCAGCGTGATCTCGGGCGGCGCCATGGCGCGCATCAGGAACAGGTTGTAGCCGAACGGAGGCGTGATGTACGCGACCTGGCAGGTGATGGTGTAAAGGATGCCGAACCAGATCAGGTTGAAATCCAGCTCCTTGACCAGCGGGATATAGAGCGGCGCCACGATCACCAGCATGGCGGTGTCGTCGAGGAACATGCCCATCACCACGAAGCTCAGCAGCATCAGGATAAGGATGCCCCACGGATCGAGGCCGAAGGTGTTGAGCAGCAGGTGCTCGATCGCCTTGACCGCTCCGAGCCCGTCATAAACGGCCGAAAAGCACAGCGCGCCGAGGATGATCCACAGGAACATCGAGCTGATCACCAGCGTGCTGCGCGTCGTCGTCTCCAGCACCTGCCAGGTGAGCCGGCGGGACACGAGGGCCGCGAGGGTGGCCAGCACTGCCCCGACGACCGAGCTTTCGACGAGGCTGGTGACGCCGGTCATGAACAGCCCCATCATGATGCCGAACACGGCCAGCGGCAGGAATCCGGCGCGCAGCAGCGCCAATTTCTCGGCCCAAGTGATCTGGTCGCGCTCCTCCTTGGGCATCGCCGGGGCGATCTCCGGCTGCAGCCGGGCGCGGACATAGATGTAGACAATGAAGATCGCCGCCATCATCAGCCCGGGCAGGATGCCGGCCAGCCACAGCTGCAGGATCGGCTGCCGCGCGATCATGGCGTAGAGCACGAGCACCACGCTGGGCGGGATCAGGATGCCCAGCGTCGAGCCGCCCTGGATGACGCCAGTGACCATCACCTTGTCGTAGCCGCGCCGCAGCAGTTCCGGCAGCGCCACGGTGGCGCCGATCGCCATTCCGGCGACGCTCAGGCCGTTCATTGCGGAGATCAGCACCATCAGGCCGATCGTGCCGATGGCTAGCCCGCCGCGGACCGGGCCGAACCAGACGTGGAACATGCGATAGAGGTTGGACGCGATGCCGCTCTCGCTCAGCATGTAGCCCATGAACACGAAGAACGGCACCGTGATCAGCGGGTACCAGTTCAGCACCTGGAACGCAGCGTTGAACGGCAGTTCGGCCGAGCCCTGGCCCCACAGCCACAGCGCCGCCACCGAACCCACGAAGCCGATGACGCCGAAGACGCGCTGCCCCGTGAACAGCAGCACCATCATGCTGGCGAACATGAAAAGGGTAATCAGTTCCGAGCTCATCAGATCTTGGTCCCGCGTGCCGCGGCGATATCGCGGAAGAAATTGGCAATGAACTGCAGGAGCATCAGGACCAGACCGATGGTCATGATCGTCTTGATCGGCCACAGCAGCGGCGACCAGGCCGAATAGTTCTTCTGTCCATAGATGACGGCGTAGCTCGTGCTGGAGATGCCGCCCCAGATCATCACGCCGAGGTAGAACATCACGAACAGCGCCGTGAACGCGTCGAGGCCCGCCCGCCGCTCCGGCGGCAGCCGGTTCCAGAACAGGTCCATCCGCACATGGCCGCCCTGCTGCAGCGTGTAGGCGCCACCCAGCAGGTAGTAGGCCGACAGGATGAACTGGCTCATCTCCAGCGCCCAGTTGACCGGCGCGCCGAGGAACAGCCGCGACAGCGTGGAGGCAAGCAGCACACCGGCGAGGACGAAGAACAGCAGCATCGCGAACCGCCCGACCCAAAGGTTCAGGCGATCGACGAAATGGACGAAGACTCGGATGGGTTTAGGCACGCGGCAAGTTCTCCGCCGGTGTTGTGATGGGTGGCTGTGGGTGCGACCCCGCAGCGTTGTCGCGTGCCCCGAGAGCAGCTTCGAGGCACCGGGCCAGCCGGGCGGCCCACTCGGCCACGCCTTCCGGTTCGAGAATCTCGTCGTGTCGGATTTCGATCATCGTCGCCTCGAGCCCGCGTTCCTCGCCGTGATGCTCAAGCGTGTAGGTCACGCCGTTGAGGGCCGAGTAGGGCTCGTTCCAGCCCACGTTGAGCCCTGCATCCTCTTCGAGCAGCGCGTCGCGCAGCGCGGCGGTGAAGCGGGCGTCACGCGCATGGATCAGCCCGATCGGCCACGGCCGCGGCACGTCCTTGTAGACCGGGGTGAACGAGTGCACGGTGACGAGGATGGTCCGCAGCCCGGCCGCCCGGCGCGCGTCCAGCACCTCTTGCAGCGCCGCATGGAACGGCTCGTGATAGGCCCCGATCCGCCGCGCCCGCTCGTTGTCGCCGACGTCCTTGTTGCCGGGGATCTCGGTGCGCTCGGAAATGATCGGGATCAGGTCCGGCGCGTCATGCCGCCGGTTGCAGTCGATGATCAGCCGGCTGACGGTCGAGGCGACGAGCGCTGCGTCGAGCCGTTCGCTCAATTGCAGCGCCACGCCGAGCGCGCCGGGGTCCCAGGCGATGTGCATCAGGCGCTGGTGCGGCGTCAGGCCCAGGTCGCCATACGGTTCCGGGAAGCGGTTGGAGGCGTGGTCGCAGGCCAGCACGAAGGGCGAATGCCCTTCGGCGTTGAACACCTGTACCGGCGGCACGACGCTGGCCTCGCGCCGCGGATCGAAGTGATGCCCCGACATCTTGCTCCCCCAAGCAACGGTCACGCACCCCCCTCGGGCCACGTCACCGCTTTCACGTCCGCCGATCCCCCGTGCGAACGCTGACGGTAAACTGACGGGTTTTTGACCGTTTGGTCAATCCACCCCGTTACAACTCGCTGTGGGTCTTCATGAACGCCTTGGGCGTCAGCAGGATCTTGTCGTCGACCTCGCCGATCAGGCCGGTGTCCTTGCCCTCGTAGTCGAGTGCGTTCAGCACGGAGCGCATGATGGCGAGTCGGCCGCGCTTCTTGTCGTTGTTGAACACGATGCGCCAGGGCGCGTGGGGTGTGTGCGTGGTCTGCAGCATGCGATTGCGCGCCTTGGTGTAGTCGTCGAAGCGTTTGAGCGCCTCCATGTCGACAGGCGACAACTTCCAGATCTTCAGCGGGTCGTGCCGCCGGTCGTGGAAGCGCTTGAGCTGCATCTCGCGGCCGATGGTCAGCCAGAACTTGAACAGGTGGATGCCGTCGCGCACCAGCATCTTCTCGAAATCCGGCACTTCCTCGAGGAACTTGTCGGTCTCGGCGGGGGTGCAGAAGCCCATCACCGGTTCAACGCCGGCGCGGTTGTACCAGGAGCGGTCGAACAGCACCTGTTCGCCGGCGGCCGGCATCCAGTCGACATAGCGCTGGAAGTACCACTGCGTCTTTTCCCGGTCCGACGGCTTGGGCAGCGCCACGTCCATGTTGAAGCGCGGATTGAGGTTTTCCAGGTAGCTGGCGATCGATCCGCCCTTGCCCGCGGCGTCGCGTCCCTCGAACACGATGACTATGCGCTTGCCGGTCTTGGCCTGGTCGTGTTGCAGCAGGGCCAGCTGGCGCTGCACCTGCAGCATCTGCGTGGCGTAGGCGTCGCCGTCGATCTTCTCGTCGTATGGATAGCCGCCCGAGGTCAGCGCCTTCTTCTTGATCCATCGGGGCAGCACCGGGTCTTCGAGGTCGAAGTTCTCGAGCGCGTCGGACATTCTACTCAACTCCGCATCCTGTCATGACCGTGTCACAACCGTGCTATGAACACCCCTGTCTGACAAGGTGCCGAATCGTTCCGGCACCGAGGGAAACGACTGATGGTTGACGAGCCGCCGCGCGGTGTGACCGGATTGGGCTGGCTCGAGACACTGCGCGGCCGGCTGTATGGCCGCCTTCTCCTGCTGCTGGCGGTCGGGCTGGTGTTCATGACACTGGCCGGCCTCGATATCCTGTCGCCCGGGATCGGCGCGCTCGCCTATGGCGCGATCGTTGCCCTCGCCGCCCTCGTGCCGGAAACGGCGGAGTCCGCCGCGGGCGTCGTCTCCGGCGGTAGCCAGGGCGAGCTGGCTTTCGCCGACGCGGTCCGCCACTTCGCCGACGCGCTGCCCGATCCGGCCGTCGTGCTCGATGCGCGCAGCGTCATCATTCACCTCAATCGCGAGGCGCGGCACCACTTCCCCGGCGTCGTCGCCGGCACCCCGATCGCCTTCACGCTGCGCTCCCCCCAGTTGCTCTCCGCCATCGAGGCGGCGCGGCTGGGCCCGGCCCAGACCATCGAGTTGCACCAGACCGTGCCCACCGAGACCTGGTACAAGGCGACCATCGCTCCGCTGCTGCCGGGGGCGCAGGGCAAGGACGGCATCCTCGTCATCACTTTGCAGAGCCTCACCGAAGCCAAGCGCCTCGAGTCGCTGCGCACCGATTTCATTGCCAATGCCAGCCACGAGCTGCGCACCCCGCTCACGTCGCTGGTCGGCTTCATCGACACGCTGCTCGGTCCTGCCGCCAACGACAAGGTGGCGCGCGAGCGGTTCCTCGGCCTGATGCGCGGCCAGGCCGCGCGCATGAGCAAGCTGATCGACGATCTGCTCTCGCTTAGCCGCATCGAGATGCGCCAGCACGTGCGGCCGATCACCCCGGTCGACCTGGGCCCGCTGCTGCGCGAGGTGGCCGAAGGCCTGCAGGTACAGGCGGCCGAGACCCGGACCCGGCTCGATGTGCGCCTCCCCGAGGGATCGGTGGTCGTCAGCGGCGATCGGGACGAACTCTACGAGGTGTTCGAGAACCTGATCGAGAACGCGATCAAGTACGGCGCCGACGGCGACAACATCGAGATCACGCTCACTCCCGACACCGGCCGCACCGGCTTTGCCGCCCTGGTCTCGGTGGTCGACCACGGCGTCGGTGTCGCCGAGGAGCACGTCCCCCGCCTCACCGAGCGGTTTTATCGCGTCGACGCGGAATCGAGCCGCAAGAAGAAGGGCACGGGCCTGGGGCTCGCCATCGTCAAGCACATCGTCACCCGCCACCACGGCCTGCTCGCCATCAGGAGCCAGCCGGGGCAGGGGACCCGCGTCGAGGTGCTGCTGCGCAAGTAGCGGTCCATGGCGGTAGGCGGGCAGGGCCCCGTGCTGGCTTTGCACCGCCGGTCCTCGCATGACGGTCGCCCGACCCGTCCCAGTGTCATTCCCGTTCGCCCAGGTGTGCGTGTTTCCACAGAAACGGCGCTGTCATGCGGCGCAAAGTGATGCGAAATCAAGGTATTAGGCCGTCATAAAAGTGCAACGCCGCTGTCATAAAACGTTGTGACAACGGCCATAGGTTCCGCCTTGCAGACAGGGCGGCCGGAAGACCGGGCCCGCCGACAGGGCCTTAGGGTCATCCTTCCGGAAGGGAAAAGACATCATGAAGATTGCAGTTTTCGCGAGCGCCGCGGTTATCGCGCTTGCCGCTGGCCTCGGTGCCGCCGCCGCGCGCGACCAGATCCAGGTCGCCGGTTCGTCCACCGTGCTCCCCTACGCCAAGATCGTCGCCGAGTCGTTCGGCGAGGCCTTCCCGGACTTCAAGACCCCGGTCGTTGAGTCCGGTGGTTCGGGCGCCGGCATCAAGCAGTTCTGCGAAGGCGTCGGCGAAGACAAGATCGACATCGCCAATTCCTCGCGTGCGATGAAGAAGGAAGAGCTCGAGACCTGCAAGGCCAACGGCGTCGCCGACGTCGAGGAAGTCAAGATCGGCTACGACGGCATCGTATTCGCCTCTGACATTGCCGGTCCGGACTTCGCCTTCACCCCGGCCGACCTCTACAAGGCGCTCGCCGCCAAGGTCGTGGTCGATGGCAAGCTCGTCGACAACCCCTACACCAAGTGGTCCGAAGTGAACGCTGCGTTCCCCGCGTGGGATATCGCCGCCTATATCCCGGGCGAAAAGCACGGCACCCGTGAAGTGTTCGAGACGAAGCTCCTCGACGCTGGCTGCGACAAGGACGCCCTCAAGGCCGCCGGCGTCGCCGATGCCGACGTTGCCAAGACCTGCGTCGCGGTCCGCAAGGACGGCAAGGCGGTCGACATCGACGGTGACTACACCGAGACCCTCGCCCGCATCGACAGCAACAAGACCGGCATCGGCGTGTTCGGCCTCGCCTTCTACGAGAACAACGCCGACAAGCTGAAGGTCGCGACCGTCGGTGGCGTCGCCCCGTCGACCGAGACCATCTCCTCGGGTGAATACCCCGTGTCGCGCCCGCTGTTCTTCTACGTCAAGAAGGCTCACATCGGCGTCATCCCGGGCCTCAAGGAGTATGTCGAGTTCTTCCTGTCCGACGACATGATCGGGCCGGACTCGCCGCTCGCCCAGTATGGCCTGGTCGCGGCTCCCGACGCCGAGCGCGACGAGATCCGTGCCAAGTTCGAAGCCGGCACCACGATGTAATCTGATCGGCGCGGGCTACGGCCCGCGCCGCCCCGCCTTCGGGCAAACCAGAGACCTGGGGCCTGCACCGCGCGACGAAGCGGCACACGGCCCCAGTACGTTGCAAACGAGGCATAGATGTCCGCAGGCTGGCTTGTCGCAATAGTTCTCGGCATTGGCGTCCTCGCGTACTTCTTCTCGGCTCAGCGGGCCCGCGCGCAGCGCGACCAGGTCGACCGCGCCAAGGAAGTCCCGCACTCCCTGCCGCTCTATCACGGCTGGTTCGCCTTCCTGCTCTCGACGCTCCCGGCGATCATCGTCCTGGTCGTCCTCAGTGCAGTCTCGAGCGGCCTGATCGAGGGGCGCATTCGCGCCGAGGCCGGCACCCACATTCCCGACCCCGCTGCCGCCAGCCTCCAGGTCGGCATCATCCACAACGCTGCCGAAGCGCTGGCCAGGCTCGGCCTCACCGGTACCGGCGTTCCGTCCACCTACGCCGCCCTGCGCGACGCGGCCTCGGCAGCCGGCATCTCGCTCGCCGACAGCGGCGAGGACTACATGCTGCCGCTCGCTGCCGGCGTGAATGAAGAGGCGGCACTGCATCGCCTGCTGATCCAGGGCCTGGCGCTGCTGCTCTCCGTTGCCGGCGCCGTCTTCGCCTATTCGCGCATCCGCATCCGCCTGCGCGCCCGCAACGAGGTCGAGCGCATCGTCCTGTGGTCGCTGATCGGCGCCTCCACCGTCGCCATCCTCACCACCGTGGGCATCGTGCTCTCGATGCTGGGCGAGACGATCCACTTCTTCTCCGAGGTCAATCCGCTCAACTTCTTCTTCGGCACCGTCTGGGACCCGCGCTTCGCCGCGGCCGGCTCGGGCGGATCGGAGGGGCAGTTCGGCCTCATCCCGCTGCTCGCGGGCACGCTTTATATCGCCTTGGTCTCGATGCTGTTCGCGGTGCCGGTCGGTCTGATGGCGGCCGTCTACATGGGCGAGTACGCCTCGCCGCGCATCCGTTCGACCGTGAAGCCCCTGCTCGAGCTGCTCGCCGGCATCCCCACCATCGTCTACGGCATCTTCGCCGTGGTGACCCTCGGGCCGTTCTTTCGCGACCTCAGCGCGGCGCTCGCCGGCGGTTTCGCCTTCATCCAGGCCCAGTCGGTGTTCACCGCGGGCATCGTCATGGGCGTCATGCTGATCCCCGTCGTCTCCTCGCTCTCCGACGACGTGATCACCGCCGTACCCCGCGCCATGCGTGACGGCTCGCTCGCCCTTGGCGCCACGCGCTCGGAGACCATCCGCAAGGTGATCCTGCCCGCCGCGCTGCCCGGCATTGTCGGCGCGCTGCTGCTCACCGCCTCGCGCGCCATCGGCGAGACCATGATCGTCGTGCTTGCCGCCGGCGTCGCCGCCCGCCTCAGCATCAATCCGTTCGAGGCGATGACCACCATCACGGTCAAGATTGTCAACCAGCTGACCGGCGACCTCGAGTTCAACTCGCCGCAGACGCTCGTCGCCTTCGCCCTCGGCCTCACCCTCTTCGTCATCACCCTCGGCATGAACGTCTACGCGCTCTACATCGTGCGCAAGTATCGGGAGCAGTACGAATGACCGACGCCGCCCTGCCGAACAGCGCCGTCGCCCCGGCCGCACCGGCCGCACCGGCCGCACCGGCCCGCCGCGATTTCGGGCTGAGACGCCGGCACGCCGCCGAGCGCCGCTTCCGCTTCTATGGCCTCGCTGCCATCGTCATCGGCCTCGGCTTCCTCGCCGTGTTGCTCTTCTCCATCGTTTCCAAGGGCTACACCTCGTTCGTCCAGACCTCGATCACCGTGCCGGTCGAGTTCTCCGCCGATATCATCGACAAGGACAACAAGCGCGCCACCGACCCGCGCGTGCTGGTCTCCGCCAACTATCCGGTGGTCGCCCGCAACGCCGTCGCCCGGGCCCTCGGCATCTCGCCCGACGACAAGGCCGCGATGCGCGACGTCGCCAAGTTCGTCTCCGACGGCAGCCGCGCCACCCTGCGCCAGATCGTGCTGGCCGATCCCTCGGTCGTGGGCACCACCCGCCCGGTGACGTTGCTCGCCACCGCCGACATCGACAGCGCCAACAAGGGCCAGATCGACCTTTCGGTCCCCGAGGCCAAGCGCAAGGTCTCCGACCAGCAGCTCGCCTGGCTCGATCAGCTCCGCCAGCAGGGCGCCATCTCCACCCCGTTCAACTGGGGCCTGCTCACCTTCGGCGCGTCCTCCCGCCCCGAGACCGCGGGCCTCGGCGTGGCGCTGATCGGCTCGCTCTACATGATGGGCATCGTGCTGCTCTGTGCGCTCCCCATCGGCGTCGCCGCCTCGATCTACCTTGAGGAATTCGCCAGGAAGAACCGCTTCACCGACTTCATCGAGGTGAACATCAACAACCTCGCCGCGGTGCCTTCCATCGTCTTCGGCCTGCTCGGGCTGGCGGTGTTCATCAACTTCTTCGGCCTGCCGCGCTCGGCGCCGATCGTCGGCGGGTTCGTGCTCACCCTGATGACGCTGCCCACCATCATAATCGCGACGCGTGCGGCGCTCCGCGCCGTGCCGCCCTCGATCCGCTCGGCCGCGCTGGGCATCGGGGCCAGCAAGATGCAGATGGTGTTCGACCACGTGCTGCCGCTCGCCACCCCCGGCATCCTCACCGGCACCATCATCGGGCTGGCCCGCGCACTGGGCGAAACCGCGCCGCTGCTGCTCATCGGCATGGTCGCCTTCGTCGCCGACGCCCCGGCCACCCCGCTCGATCCGGCCACGGCGCTACCCGTCCAGATCTACATGTGGTCCAATGAGGCCGAACGCGCCTTCGTCGAGCGCACCTCGGGCGCCATCATCGTGCTGCTCGCCTTCCTTGCCCTCATGAACATCGCCGCCATTCTGCTGCGCCGCCGCTTCGAGCGCCGCTGGTAAGCCAACCCGGATGAACGACATGACCACCGAAGCCTTCGCTACCGGCCCGGCCGCCGCTCCGACCCCCAACGCCCCGCCCAAGATGCAGGGCGAGAAGGTCTGTGTCTTTTACGGCGACAAGCAGGCCCTGTTCGACGTCGACCTCAAGATCGAGCCGTTCAGCGTCACCTCGCTGATCGGTCCCTCGGGCTGCGGCAAGTCCACGTTCCTGCGTTCGCTCAACCGCATGAACGACACCATCGACGGTTGCCGCGTCGCCGGTCGCATCAGCCTCGACGACGACGACATCTACGATCCCTCGATCGACGTGGTCGAACTGCGCGCCCGCGTCGGCATGGTGTTCCAGAAGCCCAATCCGTTCCCCAAGTCGATCTACGAGAACGTCGCCTACGGCCCGCGCATCCACGGTATTGCCCGCAACAAGGCCGACATGGACGAGATCGTCCACTCGTCCCTGCGCCGGGCCGGCCTGTGGAACGAGGTCAAGGATCGGCTGACCGAGCCCGGCACCGGCCTCTCCGGCGGCCAGCAGCAGCGGCTGTGCATCGCGCGCGCCATCGCCACGCGCCCGGAAGTGCTGCTGATGGACGAGCCATGCTCGGCCCTCGACCCCATCGCCACGGCCGTCATCGAGGAACTGATCGATGAGCTGCGCGAGAACTTCACCATCGTCATCGTCACCCACTCCATGCAGCAGGCGGCCCGCGTCAGCCAGAAGACGGCGTTCTTCCACCTCGGTAAGCTGATCGAGGAAGGCAGGACCGAGGACATCTTCACCAATCCCCGGAACAAGCAGACGCAGGACTACATCACCGGCCGTATCGGCTGACCTCGGGAGCGCGTGCAGGAAAGGACGGCAACGGCTTTCCGGTTCGCAAGCGCGACCAGACAACAACTTGGAGCCGCCCGGCGGCGACCGGCCGACGAACGGCTCCAGAAGAGGATTCGACCATGGCGACTACGCTGAACGAGCACATCGTCACCTCCTACGAGGACGAGCTCACCAATCTCAACACCACCATCTCCGAGATGGGCGGCATGGTCGAGCAGGCGATCACCGAGGCGGCGCGGGCGCTGCTCCGGCTCGATCACCAGCAGGCCCAGGACGTGCGCCTGTTCGACAAGAAGATCGATGAGATGCAGCAGCGCATCAACGATGCCGCGGTCTCCATCATTGCGCGCCGCCAGCCCATGGCCGCCGACCTGCGCATGGTCGTGACGGCCATCCAGGTCGCCAACGATCTCGAGCGCACCGGCGACATGGCCAAGCAGCTGGCCAAGCGTGCCCTGCAGATCGAGACGCTCAGCCTCGCGCCCAAGTTCTACAACGGCGTCAAGCACATGAAGGACCTGGTCGCCCAGCAGCTGCAGACGGCACTCGATGCCTACCTGACGCGCAATTCCAAGGCCGCAATCGAAGTCTGCTCGCGCGACGACGAGGTCGACGCCATCTACAACTCGCTGTTCCGCGAGCTCCTGACCTACATGATGGAAGACCCCCGCAACATTACGCAGTGCACGCACCTGCTGTTCTGCGCCAAGAGCCTCGAGCGCGTCGGCGACCACGCCACCAACATCGCCGAGGCCGCCTACTACCTCGAAACCGGCCGGCACCTGGGTGCCGACGAACAACAGCGCCAGCCACGCTAGGATAGTCCAAGATGAGTGCAACCATCCTGATCGTCGAGGACGAGGAAGATGTCGCGGTCCTGCTGCGCTACAACCTCGAGGCCGAGGGGTTTCGCGTCGCGACCGCGGCGTCGGGCGACGAGGCGGTCGAGCGCATCCGCGACGGCGTGCCGGACCTGATCCTGCTCGACTGGATGCTACCGGGCCTCAGCGGCATCGAACTGTGCCGCCGCTGGCGCGCCAGGGAAGAGACCGCGCGCACGCCGATCATCATGATCACCGCCCGCGGCGAGGAGGAAGAGCGCGTCCGTGGCCTCGCCACCGGCGCCGACGACTATGTCGTCAAGCCGTTCTCCATCCCCGAGCTCCTCGCCCGCATCAACGCGCTGCTGCGCCGCTCGAGTCCCCAGCTCGTCACCGCCGTGCTCAAGGCCGGCGACCTCGAGCTCGATCGCACCAGCCATCGCGTCCGCCGCGGCGGACGCGAGGTGCATCTCGGCCCCACCGAGTACCGCCTGCTCGAATACCTGATGCGCCATCCCGGGCGCGTGTACTCGCGCGAGCAGCTGCTCGATGGTGTCTGGGGCAACGACGTCTATGTCGACGAGCGCACTGTCGACGTCCATGTCGGCCGCCTGCGCAAGGCCATCAACCGCCACCGCGACGCCGATCCCATCCGCACCGTCCGCGGCGCCGGCTACGCCTTCGACGAGCGCTTCGCCGCCCTCAGCTAACCCGCCGCTTGGCAGCCCTGCTGCCTGGCGAGGCCGGAGCTTGGCCCGGCCCCCCGACCCCCAAAGCCAATTGCCCCCTTGCCCCGTCGTCCGGCATTTGTTGAACTTGCCCCGCCGGTTCTCGGCAGGGAAGCCAATTCAATGAAGTCAGCGTTGGTCGTGTGGGGCGGGCTCGAACTGCATGAGCCCGAGAAGGGCGCGCATGTCGTGCGCGAGATTCTCGCGGCGGAGGGCTTCCGCGTCACCGTCACCGACGACTACACCGCGCTCGGCGGCGCCGAGGTCGGCGGCTACGACCTGATCGTGCCGCAGGTCACCGGCGGCGAACTCGACCGCGAGAATTCGATCCGCCTGTGCGCCGCCATCGAGGCCGGCACCGGCCTCGCCGGCTTCCACCATGGCCTTGCCACCAGCTTTCCGGGCAACCCGCGCATGCGGTTTCTCGGCGGCTGCACCTTTGCCACCCATCCCGGCGACATCATCACCTATCGCGTTGATCCGAAGGTGAAGGACGATCCCGTCATGCAGGGCATCGCCAGCTTCGAGCACACTTCGGAGCAGTACTACATGCATGTCGATCCGACCGTTCGGGTGCTGGCCACCACCACCTTCAGCGGCGAGCACGCGTTCTGGAAGAAGGGCGTCGAGATGCCGGTCGTCTACAAGTCGGCCTATGGCCATGGCCGCGTCTTCTACTCCGCCCTCGGCCACAAGCCGGCCGAGCTCGACAAGCCCGAGATCCGCACCATCCTGACCCGGGGCCTGCTGTGGGCGGCGCGCTGATCGAGACGCGTCCCGTCGGAACGACCGGCATCGAACTGAGCCGCATCGGATTCGGCGGCGCGCCCCTCGGCGACCTCAGGCGAGCCCCGTCCGATGCCGCTTCCCGCGAACTGCTGCAGGCCGCCTGGGACGCGGGCATCCGCTACTTCGACACCGCCCCGTTCTACGGCTCCGGGCTTTCGGAGCGGCGGATCGGCGATTTCCTGCGCGACAGGCCGCGCGACGCCTATGTGCTCTCCACCAAGGTCGGTCGGCTGCTCGTCCCCGATCGCGCCTGGGCCATGCAGCGCCACGGCGATGCGCGCGCGCTGCCGTTCCGCCCGGTGTTCGATTTCACCCATGCCGGGGTGATGAAGAGCTACGAGCACTCGCTGCAGCGGCTGGGCCTCGAGCGTATCGACATCCTGTTCCTGCACGACCTCGGCCGGTTCAGCCAGAAGGACCGCCACGAGGAGACGATGCGGCAGGCCCTCGAAGGCGGCGGCATCCGCGCGCTCGAGGAGCTGCGTGCCTCGGGCGCGGTCCGCGCCATCGGCGCCGGCGTCAACGAGTGGCAGGTCATCGACGAGCTGATGAACCATGCCCGTTTCGACGTCTTCCTCCTCGCCAACCGCTACACCCTGCTCGACCAGGCGGTGATTGATACCCTTTTCGCCCGCATCCTGCGCGAAGGCGTCGCCATCGTCGCCGGCGCCCCGCTCAACAGCGGCATCCTCGCTACCGGCCCGATCCCGGCCGCGACCTACGACTATGCCCCGGCCAGCCCCGAGATGATCGAGAAGACCCGTCGCATCAAGACGCTGACCGACCGTCACGGCACCACCCTGATCCGCGCCGCGCTCAGTTTCCCGCTTGGCCATCCGGCCGTCACCGCCATCATTCCGGGCTTTTCCAACCCGGCCGAATTCGCCGACAATCTCGCCGGCTATCGCAAGGCCATCCCGGCCACGCTGTGGACCGAGCTCAAGGCCGAGGGGCTGCTGCATCCCGAGGCGCCGCCGCCGGTGACGCCTGTCCTCGACTGACTGCCGCAACGACCCGGCCGATCCGGGCGTTGCCAACAAGCAAACAACAGGAGACCGCATCATGGGTGAACGCTTCAAGCTTACGGCTTCGGACGGCTTCGTCTTCGGGGCCTACCGCGCCCGGCCCGAAGGCAAGGTGCGCGGCGGCGTCGTGCTGATCCAGGAGGTCTGGGGCCTCAACAACTGGATCCGCTCCGTCGCCGACCGCTGGGCCCGGCACGGTTACCTCACCATCGCCCCCTCCCTGTTCGATCGCGTCGAGCCCGGCTTCGAGAGCGAGAACTACGGTCCCGATCACTTCGCCCGCGTCGGTGAGCTGATGAAGACGTTCTCCATGGACAAGGCCGTGCTCGACGTCGAGGCGGCGATCAAGTCGGCGTCCGAGGGCGGCAAGGTCGGCATCACCGGCTACTGCTTCGGCGGCCGCGTCACCTGGATCGCCGCCAGCCGGCTACCGGGCCTCGCTGCCGCTTCGGGCTACTACGGCGGCGGCGTGCCCAACTACATCGACCTCGCCCCCAGGGTCCCGATCGAGATGCATTTCGGCGACAAGGACCAGGGCATTCCCCTCGAGCAGGTCGAGCAGCTCAAGGCACGCCATCCGGAGGCCGACATCCACGTCTACCATGCCGACCACGGCTTCTGTAACAGCGACCGCCCCGAGAAGTTCGACGAAGCCGCCTGCACCAGGGCCTCGGCCCGCTCGCTGGAGTTCTTCCATAAGCACCTCGGCTGATCTCGCCCGGCACTTCGCCTATCTCGAGGAGGCGGTCGACGATGCGCGGCGGCTTATGCTGTCGCGCCGCCGCGCCATGCTGGCCGCGCACCTGGCTGACGCCTACGCCGACCGCCTGTTCGCCGCCCGCGGCGAGACGGCCTCCGACGTCCTGGAGTTCCGGGCCCGACTTGCCCGCGCCCACCCGGCGCTGTCCCTCGTCTTCGACCTCGTCGCGGGCCGGGCGGAACTCATCACCGAGGCGGTGGAGGTCCCGATCGCCGAGTATGGCAGCCTCCGCGTCGAGGATTTCATGGTGAGCCTCTACAACCACAATACCGTGCAGCGCATCCGCCTCGTCACAGCGGATGGCCGCCACCGGGACGTGCACGAGGTCCTGGCGGAAGCGGTGAAGGCACTTTCGAGTGCGAGCTGAACCTGCCGGCAATCGCCTCCCTCCCCCTTGAGGGGAGGGATCGAGGGAGGGGGTGGTGCGGTGATCGCCGACACTCTTACCCCTCCCTACATGGGGGGGAGGGGAGCCCAACCGGCAGCCGGCTACTTCTCGGCCATCAGTTCGAGCAACTTCAGCGTCGTCTGCCAACTGCGGATGGTCATCGACTTGTACAGCGGTGACGCCACGATGCTGCTCAGCCGGCTCCTGGTGCGCTCGGCACTGAGCCGTTGCGAGTAGATTACGCCGTTGCCGGGCCAGACCTTGTCGACGCCCTCGCGCGGCTTGAACACCGCGAAGGCCTCGTCCCGGTCGATGTCGATCAGGAAGATGGCGTCGCTGTGGTAGCGGTCCGGCTGGTCCCCGAACCCCTCCGGCCGGTTGTCGATCACCGCCTGCAGTTCGCCACGTCTGACCACCAGCACCTTGACCAGCTCGTCATCGAGCCGGAACGCCGTCGTCAGCGTCTGCTCGATCCGCCGCGCCAGGGTCCCGGCGGCGAGGTTCGATCGGAACATCGCATTGCCGCTCTGGATATACGTGCTCACCTCGGTCAGCCCGATGTCCTCGAGCATCCCCTTCAGCCCCGCCATCGGCACCTTGTTCTTGCCGCCCACATTGATGCCGCGCAGCAGGGCCAGGTACTTCGTCTTGGCGGTCATGCTGTCCCCCTGCGTCTAGGTGGGCCTATGATCCAGAGTGTGCCGGCACGCGATCGCCACCCGATGGCTTGGGAGCCGGGATGGAAGCTCAGGAGGTGCGGCCTGCCGAGAGAACAAGAAAGGCCGGGATCACTCCCGGCCCTTTGGCTGCTCAGTCTCGGTTCAGCGTTTCTTCCTGTCGAGCTGGTGGTAGGCCCGGCGCGAGTGGAACTCGCAATAGGGCTTGCCCTCGTCGGAATGCTGGCCGCAGAAGTAGAAATCCGGCGTCAGCGGGTCCCCGATCGGCCACTTGCAGGTGTGCTCGCTGAGCTGCAGCAGGGTCAACCGCTGCTCGACCGGGATGAACAACTCCTGCGCCTGCGGAGCCATCTCCATCTCGACTGCGTATTCCTGCTCCATCTTGAGCGCCGTGGCGCCCTGGATGGCGCCGCCGCCACCCGTGCTGATGGTGTTGCGGGTCTTCATCACCGTGCCCAGGCCGCTCGAGCGCGAGGCGCTGGCGGGCGAGGAGACGCGGCGGGGAGCCGGACGCGGAGCGCTGCGCACGCGCGGCGCCGAAGTCGCCGGCTTGGCGCGGCCCGAGAGCTTCAGGCGGTGTACCTTGCCGATCACTGCGTTGCGGGTGACGCCCTCGCCAAGCACGCCCGCGATCTGACTGGCGCTCAGCCCCTCAAGCCAAAGCTTCTTGAGCAGCTCGACGCGTTCTTCAGTCCAGCCCATCAAATCAATTGCTCCTAATCGCAGGGGCGTGGACGGACTCACCGACCGTGCCGTTACCGCAGCAACAGCTCAACACACTACGCATCGTAGGTCTGAAGGGTCCGCCACACGAGATATCGTGTCCCAACGCCTTGATACTACACGGGTCGCTGAATCCGGTGCAAGCGTCGGGGCGGTTTTACACGGGGAAAACACGGCAGGAATCGGGCGTCACGCAAAGCCCGAGTCAAATCAGGCACTTGGCCCCGCAACGCCCGTGTCCGTTGACTTAACTACTCCACAAAGGCATATGGAATGCCTGCAACGCGCCGCCCAAACGCAGCGCGTTTTTGGTTTTTGTGGGGCTTTTGCAACAGTCCCGTCCCCGAGCCCTGAAAGGTGCGAAAATGTCTGCGCTATACGGTACGTATGCCCGGTCCAACCTCGCTTTCGAGCGGGGCGAGGGCGTGCGATTGTATGCTCAGGACGGCACCGAGTATCTCGACTTTCACGCCGGCGTGGCGGTGAATGCGCTCGGTCACGGCGACCCCCACATGGTCGCGGCGCTGAAGGCGGCAGCCGACAGGGTCTGGCACACGGCCAACACCTTCACCATTCCCGAGCAGGAGCGGCTGGGGCAGCGGCTGGTCGAACATACCTTCGCCGACGCCTGCTTCTTCACCAACTCGGGCACCGAGGCGGTGGAGTGCGCGGTCAAGACCGCCAGGCACTACTTCTGGGCCAAGGGGCAGGTCGACCGCTACGAGATCATCGCCTTCACCGGCTCCTTCCATGGTCGGACCATGGGCATGATCGCGGCCTCGGGCAACGAGCACTATCTCGAGGGCTTCGGCCCCCCGCTCGCCGGCTTCGTCCATCTCGACCCCAACGATCTCGCCGCCGTCGAGCAGGCGATCACCCCCAATACCGCCGCCATTCTGGTCGAACCCGTCCAGGGCGAGGGCGGCTGCACCGAGATGACCGGCGACTTCATGCGCGGCCTGCGCGCGCTCTGCGACAAGCACGGCATGCTGCTGATCCTCGACGAGGTGCAGTGTGGCTATGGCCGGACCGGCAAGTTCTTCGCTCACGAGTGGACCGGCATCGAGCCGGACATCATGGCCGTCGCCAAGGGCATCGGCGCCGGCTTCCCGCTTGGCGCCTGCCTCGCCAAGGGCGAGGTGGCCAAGTCCATGGTCCCCGGCACGCATGGCTCGACCTATGGCGGCAATCCGCTGGCCTGCGCCATCGGCAATGCCGTGCTCGATCGCATGCTGGCTCCCGGCTTCTTCGAGCAGGTCGACCACGTGGGCCAGCGCCTCAAGTGGCATCTGCAGCAACTGGCACAGCGCTTCCCGCACCAGGTGCTCGAACTGCGCGGCAGGGGCCTGTTGGCCGGCATCCGCATTGCTGCGCCGGTGAAGGAAGTGGTGGCACGGCTCCGCGACGAGCAGCACATGCTCGCCATGACCGCCAACGAGAACGTGCTGCGTCTGCTGCCCCCCCTTGTCGTCACCGAAGCCGATATCGAGGAGGCGATGGCCAAGCTCGCCGCCGTCTTCGAGCAGATCGAAGCCGAAAAGGCCACTGCCTGACCCAATTGCCGGAAAGCGATCTCAAGGGCGGGGACAGCAAACCCCGCCCGGCGCATTCCGAAACGGAGAGGTCCGATGACCGCTACCCCGCCTAGGCACTTCCTCAATCTCGACGATTTCGACGCCACCACGCTCCGCGGCATGCTGAGCCAGGCGGTCGAACTGAAGGACCGTCTCAAGAAGGGCGATCGACCCCAGCTCCTCAAGGACAAGGTCCTGGCCATGATCTTCGAGCGCCAGTCGACCCGCACCCGTGTCTCGTTCGACGTCGGCATGCGCCAGCTCGGCGGCGAGACCATCATGCTCACCGGCCAGGAAATGCAGCTGAGCCGTGAGGAAACCCTCTCCGATACCGCCAAGGTGATGTCGCGCTACGTCGATGCCATCATGATCCGCATCCTCACCCACGCCGACCTGCTCGAGCTGGCCGAGGCGGCGACCGTGCCGGTGATCAACGGGCTCACCCGCCGCGCCCATCCCTGCCAGGTGATGGCCGACGTGATGACGTTCGAGGAGCACCGCGGCAACATCAAGGGCGCCAAGGTCGCCTGGGTGGGCGACAGCAACAACGTGCTCGCCAGCTGGGTCAACGCCGCCGATCTGTTCGGGGCCGAGCTGACCATTGCCGTGCCCGAGGAATATTCTCCCGAAAAGGATCTGCTCGCCGACATCAAGAAGGCGGGTGCCGCCGTCCGTCTGATCGAGGATCCCGAGGAAGCGGTCAAGAACGCGGACCTCGTCATCACCGATACCTGGGTGTCGATGGGCGACGCCGACGCCGCCGAGCGCCGCCGGGCCTTGAAACCTTACCAGGTCAATGCCCATCTGATGGGACTTGCCGACAAGGACGCGCTGTTCATGCACTGCCTGCCGGCCCACCGCGGCGACGAGGTGACCGACGAGGTCATAGACGGGCCGCAATCGGTGGTCTTTGATGAAGCCGAGAACCGGCTTCATGCCCAGAAGGCAATCCTGTGCTGGTGCCTGGGTCAGGACCGGCAGAACACCTAGGCCTTTCGACCGACCCTTGCCGTTGCTCGGTGACCGGTTGCAGCGGCCTGAAGAGCAACACCGCGCCACGGCGTCATTCCCGCGCAAGCGGGAATTTCCGTTTGGAGTGCGCGGCCAACGAGACGGTGGGGCGGGGACCTTCGGCCCGCCACCGAGCGAGATCGGACTTTTTGACATGACGCAGACGGAGCTCCGCACCTATGGCCTCGATCGCCCGGAATCGGGCGACGATGTCGTCGTGCCCTTCACCCTGGACCGGCTCGACAGCCGCGGCCGCGTGGTGCGGCTGGGCGCCGCCCTCGATGCCATCCTCAACCGCCACAACTATCCCGAGCCGGTGGCGCGCCTGCTCGGCGAAGCGGTCGTGCTCGCTGCGCTGATCGGTTCGTCGCTGAAGTTCGAAGGCCGCTTCATCCTCCAGACGCAGACCGACGGTCCGGTGAACCTGATCGTCGTCGACCTCGACGCTCCGGATGGCCTGCGCGGCTACGCCCGTTTCGATGCCGATGCGGTGATGCAGGCGATCCAGCGCGGCGAGACCTCGCCGGCGCAGCTGCTGGGCAAGGGACACCTCGCCATGACCGTCGACCAGGGCGTCCACATGGAGCGCTACCAGGGCATCGTCGCGCTCGATGGCGGCACGCTCGAGGACGTGGCGCACGCCTACTTCCAGCAGTCCGAGCAGATTCCGACGCTGGTCCGGCTCGCGGTGGCGCAGCACTCGGTCAAGGGTGGTGCGAGCCCGCGCTGGCGCGCCGGCGGCGCGCTGGTGCAGTTCCTGCCCCCGCATGGCCAGTCGGTGATGCCGGACCTGCCGGGCGACGGCGATTTCGACAATCCCGAGACCGCCGATCCGGACTATGTCGAGGACGACAAGTGGACGACGACGCGGGCCTATCTCTCGACCGTCGCCGATGACGAGCTGGCGGACCCGGACCTCTCCGCCGAACGCCTGCTGTTCCGGCTGTTCAACGAGCCGGGCGTCCGCGTCTTCGATCCGATCGCGCTCGAGGAGCGCTGCACCTGCTCGGCCGAGCGGATCGAGGCCATGCTGCGCGACAACTTCACGGCCGAGGAACGCCAGGAGATGGTGATCGGCGGCGAGATCGAGGTGGTGTGCGAGTTCTGCTCGGCCGACTACCACTTCAAGCCGCACGAGTTCGAAGACCACCTCCCGCACCGCCACTGAGGCGAGGCCCGCCCGGCGCGGGCCCGCCTTCACTCGCTCGCCAAGGCCACCACCGGATCCAGCCTGGCCGCCGCCCTCGCCGGCATGAAGCCGAAGGCGACGCCGATGACGCTCGAGGCGACGAAAGCCGCGATGATCGTCGTCGGCGAGTAGATGAAGTTCAAGCCGCTCACCAGCTTCTCGACGCCAAAGCCGATCGCCAGCGACAGCAGCACCCCGATCGCCCCGCCGATCAGGCAGACCAGTACGGCTTCGATCAGGAACTGCTGCATGATGTCGCTCTGGCGGGCCCCGACCGCCATGCGCACGCCAATCTCGCGCGTCCGCTCGCGCACCGAGACGAGCATGATGTTCATCACCCCGATGCCGCCCACGATCAGCGAGATCACGGCGATGGCCGAGATCAGCAGCGACAGCGTCTGCGACGTCGACTGGATCGTCTCGCGGATCGTGTCCGTGTTCTGCAGGCTGAAGTCGACCGTGCCATGCCGCTGGGTCAGCAGCGCCGCGATCGCGGTCTGGGCCTCGGTGACATCGGCGCTGTCGGCCACGCGCACGGTGATCGAGGACAGCCAGCTCTGCCCCAGGATGCGCGACATCGCGGTCGTGTAGGGCATCCAGATGCTGATTGCGTTCGACTGCGGTCCGAAATTGTTGGTGCTGGCGGCCACGACGCCGATGATGCGCAGCGGCACGTTGCCCACCAGCACCACCTGGCCGACGGGCTCCTCGCCGCTGGTGAACAATGTATCGCGCGCCGTTGTATCGATCACGGCTTCCTGCGCCAGCGCCGTGATGCTGTCCGCGTCGAATGTCGTACCGGCGACGAACGACCGGTTGCTGACCCGGAAATAGTCCGAACCTACGCCCTGGATTTGAGTACTCGCCGTGACGCCGCGATAGCGCGCCTGGCCGTTGCTTGAGACCTGGGGTGTCACGCTGTCGGCATAGGACTCGGCAGCGATCGCCGCCGCATCGGCCGGCACCAGCGTGCGGATGGCGTCGCGGCGTCGATCGGCCGCGTTGGCGCCCGGTAGCACGTTGATCGTGTTGGTGCCGATCGAGCTGATGCGCTCGAGCACGGCCTGCTGGCTGCCCTGGCCCAGCGCCACCACCGACACCACCGAGGCAATGCCGATGATGATGCCGAGCATGGTGAGGAACGTGCGCAGGCGGTGGCTCGACAGGGCGCGCAGGGCCATCTGCAACGCCTCCGCTCCCCGGTCCAGCAGCTCGCGCCATGCCGGCACGCGCTTGCTCCCGGCGCTGGCCTTGTCCCTGGGCGGATTTGGCTTTTCAACGCGACGGTCGGAAACGATCACGCCGTCGCTGATCTCGATGACGCGCTCGACCTGCAGGGCGATGGCCGGATCGTGCGTCACGATGATGATCGTGTGCCCCTCGGCGTGCAGCTCCTTGAGCAGCGCGATCAGCTCCTTGCCGCTGTGCGAGTCGAGTGCGCCGGTCGGCTCGTCCGCGAGAATGATCTCGCCGCCATTGACCAGGGCCCGCGCCACGCTCACCCGCTGCTGCTGCCCGCCCGAAAGCGCATTGGGCCGGTGCGTCAGGCGGTCGCCGAGGCCCAGCCGCTCGAGCAGGTGGCGAGCCCGCTCGCGTCGCTCATGCCTCGTGGCGCCGGAATAGATGGCCGGCACCTCCACGTTCTCCACCGCATCGAGGTCGGCGAGCAGTTGGTAGCGCTGGAAGATGAAGCCAAAGTGGTCCCGCCGCAGCTCCGCCATGTCGTCGGGGCCGAGCGCGCTGACGTCGCGGCCGTCAAGGCGGTATTGCCCCGTCCAGCCGTTGTCGAGGCAGCCCAGCACGTTCATCAGCGTGGACTTGCCCGAGCCCGACTGGCCGACGATCGCGACCATCTCGCCGGCGTCGATGTCGAGGTCGATATCCTTGAGCACGACGATGCTCTCGGTCCCCGCGGGAAACTCGCGGCGGAGCTGTCGGACCGAGATCAGGGCTTCGCTCATCGTCCGATATCCATCAACGCAGGAACGCGCCCGGCGGCGGGCCGCCGCCGGTCAGGATGTTCCGCGTCTGGCTCTGGCCGGAAGTCGGGCCGCGGGTGCTGCCGGTCGCCGCCGACGTCACCACCAGGTCGCCCTCGGCAAGGCCCGATGTGACCTCCGCCGTGACCTTGTTGTTCAGCCCGACCGAGATCTTGGTCGGCGTCGCCTTTTCCGACTTCGGGTCGAGCACGTCCACCGTGTAGCTGCCATCGCGGTGCTTGGCGCCCAGCACCGACGCCGGAATGGTCAGCACGTTGCTGGCCTCGTTGAGCACGATCGTGACCTGGGCCGTCATCGAGATGCGCAGCTTGTGGCCCGGGTTGTCCACGTCGAACAGCCCATTGTAATAGATGGCCGTCGATGAACTCGCGGTCGTTTCTGCCGCGATCGAATCCGGCGCAGGCTCGATGGCGCGCAGGGTCGCATCGATGCGCGTGTCGGGATCGCCAAGGATGGTGAAATAGACCTTCTGTCCCGGTTGTACGCGGGGCACGTCGGCTTCCGAGATCTCGGCCTTCACCACCATCTTGTCGAGATTGGCGATCTTGACGATGGTTGGCGAGGCGCTCGAGGCGTTGACCGATTGTCCGACCTCGACCAACACCGCCACGACGGTGCCGTCGGACGGCGCCACGATCTTGGTGCGGTCGAGGTTCAACTGCGCCGACTCCACGCTGAGCTGGGCCTGCTGGATCTGGGCGTCGATCGCCTTGAGCTGTCCCTCCGCCTGCTGCACTGCCAGTTGTGCGGCCTGGTAGTCGGCGTCCGACACCAGTTTCTGCGGGTTCAGCTTCTCGGCGCGGTCCAGGCTGACCTTCGCTTGGGCGAGGTTGGCCTCTTGTATGCTCATCTGGGCCTCGACATTGGCGAGCGACGCCTGCGCCGCCTTGACGGCGTTCTCCTGGTTGAGGGAGTCGATCTGGGCGATCACATCCCCGGCCTTCACGTCATCGCCGAGCTGCACGTTGAGCGTCTTGATGCGCCCCGAGACTTCGGCACCCACGCTGACCAGCGCGCTGGCCTCGATGGTTCCGGTCGCGAGGACGGTTTCCTCGACGCCGCCGCGCGTGACGGCCACGGTGCGCGGCGCTTCGACCTTGGATGGCGCGCTGTAGATCGCCCAGGCCGCCACTGCGCCGCCGAGCAGCACCACGAGCGCGATCCACTTGAACCACCGCTTCATCGCCGTCACCTCGAGCCCCTATGTCTCGCCTACACATAGGTACGAGCGTCGAGAATGTCGCATGAGCGCTTGGTAAGCTTGGTGAACTCTTGGACAGGTGGGAGGCGGAGCGCCCCGCAGGCTGCAGCAGTGCGCGGCGCCACCGGAAACGGCAACTAGACCTGGCTCAGCGCGTAGTCGATGTCCTTGATCAGGTCGTCGGTGTTCTCGAGCCCGACCGACAGCCGGAGCAGGCCCGGCGTTACCCCGCTTTCGAGCCGCGCCTCCTCGCTCAGCCGCTGGTGCGTCGTCGTGCGCGGATGCGACAGGATCGACTTGGCGTCGCCCAGGTTGTTCGAGATCAGGATCACCGCGAGGGCGTTGCCCAGCTTGAACGCCGCTTCCTGCCCACCCTTCACCTCGAACGACACCAGTGTGGAGCCGGCCGTCATCTGCCGCTTGGCCAGCTCGTATTGCGGGTGGCTGGGGTGATGTGGATACATGATCCGCGCGATCTTGGGGTGGCCGGCGAGGAAGTCGGCGATGCGGACGGCGCTCTCCGTCATCTGGCGCACGCGCAGCGGCATGGTCTCGAGTCCCTTGAGCAGCACCCAGGCATTGAACGGCGACAGCGATGGCCCGGTCTGGCGCAGCAGCGTGTGCACCTCGCCGCCGATCAGTTCCTTGCTGCCCAGCACCAGCCCGCCCAGTACCCGGCCCTGGCCGTCGATATGCTTGGTCGCCGAATAGGTGACGAGGTCGGCCCCAAGCTGCAGCGGCTTCTGGTACAGCGCGGTGGCGAACACGTTGTCGACCACGAGCCGGGCGCCGTGCGCATGCGCGATGTCCGCCACGGCCCTGATGTCGACCAGTTCGAGCGTCGGGTTGGTGGGCGTCTCGATGAACACCAGCTTCGTGTTGGGCCGCATCGCCGCTTCGAAATTCTTCGGGTCGCGCCCGTCGATCAGGGTCGATTGCACGCCCCAGCGCGGCATGAATTCCTCGACCACGTAGCGGCATCCGCCGAACAGCGCGCGCGCCGCGACGATATGGTCGCCGGCCCGTACCTGGCTCATCACCGCCGCGGTCACCGCCGCCATGCCCGACGCGAAGCCGCGTGCATCCTCGGCGCCCTCGAGCAGCGCCATGCGCTCGAGCAGCACGTCCACCGTCGGATTGGCGAAGCGCGAGTAGTTGTGGCCGGGGATGTCGCCCTTGAACAGGGCCTCGGCATGCTCCGAGCTCGGATAGGTGTAGCCCGAGGTCAGGTACAGGGCTTCGCTCGTCTCGTTGAACTGGCTGCGCATGATCCCGCCATGCACCAGCTGCGTCTCGGCCGCCTGGTTCCTGGGATCATTGAGCGGATTGTTCGACTTCGACATGGCATCCTCGAACGACAAAAAAGCCGGCACGCGATAGCGGCCGGCTGCACGGGTCTCTTTAGCGACTTGTTTTAGGTGGCTGCAATCGGACCGGCCAAATCACCACCATGCGCCCAAGCGTCACTGCAAAGGCGCACTCGGGGGATATACGACCCAAGCTGGCTTGGCGTCAACGGCCGAGGTTGCTAGGGACAGGGAACAGGCGGCGGGGTAGGGCAGTGCAGAGCGAACTTTGGGCGACGGGCGTTTTTCCGGCCCGCTTCATCGAGCGGCTGGCAGCGAGCGGCAACATCATCGCCGATCGTCCGTTCGACGCCGACCAGGTGCAGCCGGCCAGCCTCGACCTGCGGCTCGGCAAGGTGGCCTACCGCATCCGCTCCAGCTTCCTGCCCGGCCCCGAGCACACCGTCGCCGACCGCATCGACCGGCTCAAGCTGCACGAGCTCGACCTGACCGCCGGTGCTGTGCTCGAACGCGGCTGCGTCTACCTCGTGCCGCTGCTGGAGAGTCTCGACCTGCCCGAGAAGGTCTCGGCGGGCGCCAATCCCAAGAGTTCCACCGGCCGCCTCGACGTGTTCACCCGCGTCATCGGCGACTACGTGCGTGGCTTCGACACCCTGCCGGCCGGCTACCGCGGCCCGCTCTACCTCGAGATCAGCCCGCGCACCTTCCCGGTGCGCGTGCGCACCGGCTCGCGCCTCAGCCAGATGCGCTTTCGCGTCGGCGACAGCCGGTTGACGGTGCACGAGCACCGGACGCTGCACAACGTGGAGACCCTCGTGTTCGACGCCAATGCCGAGGTCGGCGATGGCGTGCTGTTGTCGATCGACCTCAAGGGCGAGGACCGGGGCGGGCTCATCGGCTTCCGCAGCAAGCGCCACACCTCGGTCATCGACATGGACATCAAGGACAATCTCGACGTGCTCGACTACTGGGAGCCGCTGGTCAACCGCGGCGCGGACGAGTTCATCCTCGATCCGGACGAGTTCTACATCCTCGTCTCCCGCGAGAGCGTGCACGTGCCGCCCGCCTATGCCGCCGAGATGGTGCCCTTCGATCCATTGGTAGGCGAGTTCCGCGTCCACTACGCCGGTTTCTTCGATCCCGGCTTCGGCCACTCGGCCGCCGGTGGCAGCGGCAGCCGCGCCGTCCTCGAAGTCCGCAGCCGCGAAGTCCCGTTCCTGCTCGGTCACGGCCAGACCATCGGCCGGCTGATCTACGAGCGCCTCGCCGAGCCCCCCGACCGCCTCTATGGCACCGGCCTGGGCTCCAACTACCAGGCCCAGACCCTGAAGCTGTCCAAGCACTTCAAGCCGTTCTCGCTGTAGCGGCGGCCCCACCGCTGCCGTCAACCCGTCACTGCTCGCGCAGCGCGTGGGGCAGGCGGTCGCGGATCGGCTGCATCAGATAGTCGAGGAACGAGCGCGGCGCGCCGGTGATGAAGGCTTCGACCGGCATGCCGGGGACCAGGGTCACGTCGCCAAGCCTCGCGGCCTCCCCCGGCGCGATATCGAGCGTCACGGGGTAGTAGGCGAGCCGCGTCACCGGATCCTCATCGAGGTCGGCGCCGACGAGGCGGACGGTGGACTTGAGGTCGGGCGTGGTGGCGTGGTTGAGGCCGGGCAACCGGATCGTCGCCTCCTGGCCGGCATGCACCGCTTCCACATCTGCCGGGCTGATCCGCGCCTCGACCGTCAGGGTGCCACCCGATGGCACGATGGTCATCAGCACCTCGCCCGGGCCGATCACCCCGCCGACGGTATGCACCGCCAGCTGGTGCACGGTGCCGGCGATCGGCGCGGTGATCGCGGTCCGCCTCAGCTGCTCCGCCGCCGCCAGCCGCCGCTGCGACAGCTCGGCGATCGTGCTGGTCGTCTCGCCCAGTTCCCGGCCGGCATCGGCGATGGCGCCCTGGTCGATATTGAGGATCTGCAGCCGCGTTTCGGCGATACGGCCGCCCAGCTCGGCGATGGCGGTCTCGATCTGGCCGGCCTCGCCCTCGAGTCGCGCCGACTGTCGCTCCAGCCCGTTCAGGCCGCTCTGTGCCGCCAGCCCCTTGGCCAGCAGGGCGCGAACGCTGGCGATGTCCGCCGCTGCCAGTTCGACTTCCCGCGATTTGGCGGCCTGCTGCACTCGCAGGCCTTCGATCTGGCTTTCGAGCTGGCCGATCCGGGCGTTGAGCTGGTTCTTCTGCCCGTCGCGCGCCGCGAGGCGTACCGAGAACAGCCGCTGCTCGGTGGCCAGCAGGGCCGACACCAGCGGCTCACCCTCGCGCCCGGCGAAGAAGGCCGGCAGCTCGACCCTCGCCAGTCCGTCGCGTTCAGCGCGCAGCCGTGCCGCCGTCATCCACAGCTCGTCGAGCTTGCCGGCGACGATGTCGAGCCCGGCCCCGGCCGCGGTGGAGTCAAGCCGCACCAGCACCTCGCCCTCCCGCACCGACGCGCCTTCCCTGACGAGGATCTCCGCCACCGTTCCGCCGGTCTCGTGCTGGACCGACTTGACGCTGCCGTCGACCTCGATCCGTCCGACCGCGACCACCGCGCTCGACAGGGGCGCCGAAGCGCTCCACACGGCAAGGCCGGCGCCGAAGCCGGCAACGAGCATCACGCCAATGAAGCGGTAGCGGTGCAGCGCTCGTGCGTACGGGGACGGTCCGGCAATTGTGAGATCGGTCATTTGGCCCGCCCTCCGGCCACGACGTGTATCGGTGCGGACGACACCGGCTGCGACAGCTGCCGCAGCACCTCGTCCCGCGCACCAACCAGCTTGATCGTCCCGTCCATGACCAGCGCCACCTGGTCGACCGACGCCAGCGTCGAGGGCCGGTGGGTGACGACGATCGCGATGCCGCCGCGCTGGCGCACCCCGGCGATGGCGCGCGACAGCGCCTCGTCACCTTCGGCGTCGAGGTTTGAGCTGGGCTCGTCGAGCACGACGAGGAACGGATCGCCGTAGAGCGCCCGCGCCAGCCCCAGCCGCTGCCGTTGCCCCGCCGACAGGAAGGAGCCGCCGTCGCCGATCCGCGTGCCGTAGCCGTCGGGCAGTGAGACGATCAGCTCATGGGCGCCCGCGGCCCGTGCAGCCCGGATCACTGCCTCCGAGCTGGCGCTGGCGTCGAAGCGGGCAATCGTCTCGGCAATCGTGCCATCAGGCAGGGCGAGATCCTGCGGCAGGTAGCCGACATGCGGCCCGAGTCCCTCGCGCCCCCATTGGCTGAGCGCTGCGCCGTCGAGGCGCACCTCGCCCTTGGCGAGCGGCCACAATCCGACCAGTGCCCGGGCCAGCGAGGATTTGCCCGATCCGCTCGGTCCGATGATCGCCAGCCCGCAGCCCGCGACAAGGCGCAGTCCGGCGTTGCTGAGAATTGGCTCGCTGCGCCCCGGGGCGGCCACCGACGCCGCCTCGAGCTGCAGCGACCTGGTGGGGGCGGGCAGGTCCACCGCCACGCTCTCGAGCGGTTCTGCCAGCGACAGGTTGAGCCGTCTGTAGGCGTCGCGTGCGCTGACGAAGCCGCGCCAGTTGGCGATCGCCGTCTCGACCGGCGCGAGGGCGCGCGAGGCCATGATCGAGGCTGCGATCATCGCGCCGCCGGAAATCTCCTGCCTGACGGCGAGATAGGCGCCCAGCCCCAGGATCGCCGACTGCAGGATCATCCGGAAGATGCGCGCTGTGCCCCCCAGGTCGGCCTGCCCGTCGCTCGCCAACACGGCAGCGGCGCGCGCCGCGGAGCTGAGTGCGTTCCACCGCGCCGACATGGCCGCGCCCATGCCCATGGCGTTGATCGCCTCGGCATGCCGGCGCGCTGCATCGGCGAACACCTGGCGCTTGAGTCCAAGGGCATTGGCTTCGCCGGCCCGCTTGCGCACGAACACTTCCGTGAGCCCGGTCAGCCCGATGATCACCGCCGCCCCACCGACCGCGCACCAGCCCAGAAGCGGGTGCAGCAGGAAGCAGCCGGCGACGAACAGCGGCATGAACGGCATGTCGAACAGGGCCGCGGGCCCGTTTCCGCCGAGAAAGTTCCGCAGTTGGTCGGCATCCCGGACCGGTTGCAGCGCTTCGGCCGCCGACGCACCGCGCAGCGGCAGCCATGTCGCAGCGCGGAAGGCCTTCGGTGCCAGGTCTTCGTCGATGCGGGCCCCGACCCGGCTCAGCATCCGCGCCCGCAAGACGTCGAGGCCACCCTGCAGGGCGAACGCCGCAAGCGCCAGCAGCGACAGCACCGCGAGGGTCTCGAGGCTGCGGCTCACCAGCACGCGATCATAGACCTGCAGCATGTAGATCGAGCCGGTCAGCATCAGCAGGTTGATCGCGCTCGAGAACAGGCCAACCCAGCCGAGGTCCGGGAGGCGCCGGCGCAAGGCGACACGAGCAGGCGACATCGTCCCCGTTTCGGCGAGCTGTTCGGCCCGCCAGGCGGCCTCGTCCTTGGTCAAAGCGACCCTCCTCGCGCGACCGTGGTCGCGCCGTTGCCTCAGGCAATCAGCAGGAAGTCGGCCGCGGTGAGCCCCAGGTTCTTGGACAGCGTCGCGATCTGCTGCTGCGCCGTACCGCCAACTCCATCCGGGTCATAGTAGAGGGCGCCGGTTGACGAATTGTAGATGAGCCGGTCGCTGGCATCGCCCGCTGCGCCGCCCTTGACGAAATCGTCGGCGCTGAGGTTGCCGACCTGCAGCGCGGTGAACACCGACACGCTGAGCGCGATCGTGTCGTCGGTCACGTTGAAGTCGAGGATCTTGTCGATGTTGGTGTTGCCGATCGCCGTGTCGAACACGAAGGTGTCCCGGCCGCTGCCGCCGGTGAGCGTATCGGCGCCGAGCTTGCCATTGAGCACATCGTCGCCGCCCGAACCGGACAGGCTGTTCGCCGCCGAATTGCCGGTGAGCGCGTTGGCCAGCGCATTGCCGGTGCCGTTGATGGCGTTCGATCCCGTGAGCACGAGGTTCTCGATGTTGCTGCCGAGCGTGAAGCCGATGCTCGAGCGGACGGTGTCGATGCCGGCATTGCTCGCCTCGGAGACCTTGTCCGACCGGTTGTCGACGACATAGGTGTCGTTGCCGGTGCCGCCGGCCATCGTGTCCGCCCCGCTGCCGCCGTCCAGCGTATCGTTGCCGTCGAGGCCGTTCAGCCTGTCGTTGCCGCCCATGCCGTTGATCGTGTCGTCGCCGGAGGTGCCGTTGAGCGTGTTCGCCGACGAGGTCCCGGTGATGATCGAGGCCGTCGGGGCCGACGGCTGGTAGGTGCTGAAGTTGAACGCCGTCGAGCTGCTGATGCCGGCGAAGTAGTTCGACGCGGCGTCGCGGAAGGCGTCCGCGCCGATCGTCACGTAGTACGATTGCCCCTCGGCCAGGTCCGCGCTCGGGTCGATCGTGACCGTGCTGCCCGAGATCGAAACCTGGGAACTGTCGGACGCATCGATTGTTGCGACCGTCGCTCCGCCGGCAGCGTGGATGACGATGGTCCCCGCGCCGGCGACGACGCTTTCGCTGAAGCTGAGCACCAGGTTGGCATTGACGGCCACCGAACTCTGGTTGTCGGCCGGGGTCGAGGAGACGAGCGTCGGCGCCGCCGTGTCGCCGGGGGGCGTGGAGCCGCCGGAAATCAGCCACTCTGCCGAGTAGGTGCCGTCGAGGAAGCTGAAGTACTCGACCCCCGAAACCGTATCGATGCCCAGGGCGCTGGTCAGCAGGAACTGCATGGCCGAGCTGTCGTAGCTGACGGTGCAGGTCACGAAGTTGACCGCCAGCACGCAGTAGTCGATGCCGTTGCCGCCGATGATCACGTCGTTGCCGGCGCCGCCCGTGAGCGTGTCGTTGCCGTCCCCGCCGTCGAGCCGGTCGTTGCCCAGGCCGCCCGAAAGCGCATTGTTGGCCTTGTTGCCCGTCAGCCAGTCGTCGCCGCTGCCGCCGATCGCATTCTCGATCAGCGAGGCGACATTGCCGTTGTAGAGATAGGCGTTGGCGATGTTTCCGCGCGCCAGGTGCCCCGGGTAGAAGTTCCCGCCCAGGTCCGCGAGTTGGGCGGTGCTGGTGGTCGTCCACCCGCCGGGGCCGAGGTCGACGCTCAGGTTCGTCGCGTAGTTGGAGAAGTCGTAGGTATCGACGCCCCCGCCGTCCCACAGCGTCACGAACACGGTGTTGGTGGTGCTGGCGCCCTGGCCGACCCCGTTGACGAACATTTCGCCGGTCGTCGCACTCCACGTGTAGGTCGTGTTGCCCGCGTTGGTGCCGTAGTTTGCGCCGTACATGTACTGCAGCGCCGCGATGTCATCGAGCATCAGCGTGGCCGGATAGCTGCCCGGCTTGACGGTGTAGCCGTTGAGGTTCGCGCCCACGAACGAGCGGTAGGTCATCACCGAGTATTCGAGCGAGTCATGGTTGCTCGGCAGCGCCGCGAGCCCGTCCTGCCCGTGATCGAGGCCAAGCGCGTGGCCGATCTCGTGGATGAATGTGGCGTAGGCATACGAGCCCATGACCGGGCTGTTGTAGTTGGTGTGGTTGAGCCATACGTCCCCGCCCTGTACCGCCGTGGTCGGCAGGTAGGCATAGGCGGTGCCGGCATTGTCCTCCTCGGCGAACCGGATCGTGGCGTGGGTCGACGTCGTCTCGACGATCTCGCTGAAGCTGAGGTTGGCGTAGGTCTCGATCATGTCGAGGATCGCGCGCACCGCTGACTGCTGCACGCCGTTCATCGCCTCGAAGCCGGTCTTGGCGTACTCGTACTGGCCGGAGGCGCTGGGGAAGCTGAAGGTCAGGCTTCCCGATGCCCACTTCGTCCCGGACAGGATGCCATCGATATCCAGGTTACCCGTCAGGCTCACACTGCTGGTCGCCGGCACCTTGGCCCCCGCTCGGTTGGACACGCATGCGCAATCACGCCGATGCAGTCTGGCAGCCGGAAATTGAAGGATGACCCCATAGGTCGATAAAAGTTTATCGAATGGAGGCGATCGAGGCGTGATCCGGCTCTCCCCACGGATCCCCGCGCTCGCGCTGTTCCGTCATCTGGCGGATCGCCTTGTCCAGCGCCAAGCGCCCACGGGCTCCGGATCCTGCGCCACCCGCTTGACGCCCGCCCCACACTCCGGCACATACGAAGCCGCCGCGGGTGTAGCTCAATGGTAGAGCAGAAGCTTCCCAAGCTTACGACGAGGGTTCGATTCCCTTCACCCGCTCCAATCCATGCCACGTCGTTGATGCCCGGGGTCGCGCAGCTCCTCGCCACGACCAGAAAGCATTTCCGCACGAATCTTGTCCCCCTCCGCTCAACCCGTGCGATTCTCTCCCTCGTCCGCTGCACCGAAGCGAGATCATGACGAGTGGTTGGTGCGGGGGAGATTGGGTGGGGTGGCAGTCGTGTTGCCCCAGGCTCAAAGCACGCGCGGCATGGTCCGGTTCGCCGGATGAGCCGCTGTCAACGCGGGGCAGCGCCATGCCGGTGCTGCCAAGGACTGGAAGCTGCCGGGCATGGGCAGCGGAGCTACGGGTTCGCGTCAGGCAGACGCCGGCGGATACCGGGCGCCCCCGGTCTCGCGATGCGGCACGGGATGCGCCCGGGTCCGCGTGCCATAGGCCCAAAACCCCGATCGGCCGGCGA
>NZ_JAFKHE010000036.1 GCF_017307495.1 Devosia sp.
TACTCCGCGGCTGATTTCTGGGTGTATCCGAGTTTCTGGTTGAGTTCCTCGAGGAGCTTTTCGGCGGCGTCGGCGATCACGGTTCCCGGCGGGAAGATCGCGCTGGCGCCGGCCTTGAGCAGGGTCTCGAAGTCCTGCGGCGGGATCACGCCGCCGACGACGATCATGATGTCGGGGCGCCCGGCTTTGGCGAGCGCCGCCTTGAGCTCCGGCACCAGGGTCAGGTGGCCGGCGGCGAGCGAGGAGACGCCGATGATGTGGACGTCGTTCTCGACGCCCTGGCGCGCCGCCTCCTCGGGGGTGGCGAAGAGCGGGCCGATATCGACGTCGAAGCCGAGATCGGCGAAGGCCGAGGCGATCACCTTCTGGCCGCGATCATGCCCGTCCTGGCCCATCTTGGCGACGAGGATGCGCGGGCGACGCCCATCCGCCTCCGCGAAGGCCTCGGTCATCGCCTGCACCCGGGTGACCGCAGGGTTCATCGTGCCGACCTCCCGCTTGTAGACCCCCGAGATCGCCTTGATCTCGGCCCGGTGGCGCCCGAACACGCGCTCCAGCGCCAGCGAGATCTCGCCGACCGTCGCCTTGGCCCGCGCCGCCTTGACGGCGAGGTCGAGCAGGTTGGCCTCGCCCGCGGCGCCCTCGGTCAGCGCCGCCAGCGCCGCCTGGACCTCGCCCTCGTTCCGCTCGGCCTTCAGCCGGGCGAGCTTGTCGAGCTGCCGGGCCCGGACCGCGGCATTGTCGACCTTGAGCACCTCGATCGCCGCCTCGTCCTGCGGCTTGAAGCAGTTGACCCCGATGATCGCCTGCTGGCCGCCATCGATGCGCGCCTGGGTCTTGGCGGCGGCCTCCTCGATCCGCAGCTTCGGGATGCCGGCCTCGATCGCCTTGGCCATGCCGCCGAGCGCCTCGACCTCCTGGATATGCGCCCAGGCTTTTGCCGCGAGCTCGGCGGTCAGACGCTCGACATAATAGGAGCCGCCCCAGGGGTCGATGATCCGGGTGGTGCCGCTCTCCTGCTGCAGCAGGATCTGGGTGTTGCGGGCGATGCGGGCCGAGAAATCGGTCGGCAGGGCGAGCGCCTCGTCGAGCGCATTGGTGTGCAGCGACTGGGTATGGCCTTGCGTCGCCGCCATCGCCTCGATCATCGTGCGCGGCACATTGTTGAACACGTCCTGCGCCGTCAGCGACCAGCCCGAGGTCTGGCA
>NZ_JAFKHE010000037.1 GCF_017307495.1 Devosia sp.
TGACCTGCACCCCTGAAACGCCCCCGATTTTGAGTTAGGATTTCTGTTCTCCAGCCAGGAGACAGACGATGCGTAAGAGCAGGTTTACCGAAGAGCAGATCATCCGGGTTTTGAAGGAGCACGCCGCCGGTGCATCAGCGAGCGATCTGTGCCGCAAGCACGGCATCAGTGATGCGACCTTCTATAAGTGGCGTTCGCGGTACGGCGGCATGGAGATCTCCGAGGCGCGCAAGCTGAAGGCGCTGGAGGAAGAGAACCGCAAGCTGAAGAAGCTGCTGGCAGAGTCGATGCTTGACGTGTCGACGCTGAAGGAGATGCTCGGAAAAAACTTCTGACGCCCAGCTTGCGGAGACGTGCTGTGACCTGGGCGGTCAGTGAGAAGAGCTACTCGCAGCGGCGGGCCTGCGATCTGGTCGGCTTGCAACCGAAGACCTATCGGTATGCGTCGACACGATCCGATGACGAAGCCTTGCGGACCAAGCTGAAGGAATTGGCTTCGCAACGACGGCGGTTCGGCTATCGTCGCTTGGGCCTGCTGCTGGCGCGGCAAGGCGTGCGGATCAATCACAAGAAGCTGTATCGGCTCTACCGGGAAGAACGGCTCTCAGTGCGCAAGCGCGGCGGCCGCAAACGGGCACTCGGCACGCGGGCACCGATGACGATCCCGCAGGATCAGAACCTGCGCTGGTCGCTCGACTTCGTGATGGACACGCTTGCCAGCGGTCGGCGCTTCCGTATCCTGACTCTGGTCGATGACTTCACCCGGGAATGCCTGGGCCTTGTCGTCGACACATCGCTGACCGCTCGGCGGGTGCTGCGCGAGCTCGATCAGATCATCGAGAGCCGAGGCTGCCCTCGGATGATCGTGAGTGACAACGGCACCGAGTTCACGTCGAACGCCGTATTGGCCTGGCAGGAGGAACTGGGCATCGAGTGGCACTACATCGCACCGGGCAAACCGATGCAGAATGGATTTGTTGAGAGCTTCAACGGTCGCCTGCGCGACGAGTGCCTCAACGAACACCTGTTCGCTAACCTCAACGAGGCCCGTCAGATCATCGAGGACTGGAGGATCGACTACAACACCAACCGACCGCATACGAGCCTCAACGGGCTCACACCAAGCGAGTTTGCCAACCGTTCAAACAGGGACGAAAACCAGAACAGAGTCTACTTATAAACGAGGGCAATCAGGGGTGCAGGTCA
>NZ_JAFKHE010000033.1 GCF_017307495.1 Devosia sp.
GCCTCGCCGGCCGATCGGGGTTTTGGGCCTATGGCACGCGGACCCGGGCGCATCCCGTGCCGCATCGCGAGACCGGGGGCGCCCGGTATCCGCCGGCGTCTGCCTGGCGCGAACCCGTAGCTCCGCTGCCCATGCCCGGCAGCTTCCAGCCCTTGGCAGCACCGGCATGGCGCTGCCCCGCGTTGCTAGCGGCTCATCCGGCGAACCGGACCATGCCGCGCGTGCTTTGAGCCTGGGGCAACACGACTGCCACCCCACCCAACCTCCCCTGCACCAACCACTCGTCATGATCTCGCTTCGGTGCAGCGGACGAGGGGGAGAATCGCATGGGTTGGAGGGTGGGGGGATAAGAATTGTGCTTGAGGCTCGAAACGGCCGTCGCCGCGCCCGTTGTACTAGAGACCCGTCCCTCTCGAAGGGCCTGTGTGCAGCCTCTCCATCGTGAAGGTGCTGGTCATGTAGCCCTACGTCGGACGCGCAATGCGATCCTCTTTGAATACCGCTCGTCGCGTGTACTACGCTTCGCCCAGTCATACTTCGGCAGTTGGGCGGCTGCGTAGTCGTTGTCCCGCAAGGCCTGCAAGCGCATTTCGCGAACCGCGTTCCCATCGGCGAGACCCCGCATCATCTGATTTGTGTCGTCGTCTCCTAGCTCAGGAAGAAACATGTCTCCGCCAAAGTGCTTTAGGTGAATCCACCTAAGGACATCATGGATACCGATTATCGCGCTGCGGACCTTGTTGCGCGTCGCTGGTGCGAGGCTGTTCACTGGACCAGTGATTTGGTCGAAGTCATTGTGCGCAATGCGCTTGTTGCGCCAACTCCTCGCAAATTCGGCTCGCTTCTCGGCCCGGCCTACTAACCTGGCCAACTCGACCTTGTGGGAGGTTGGATCCAACTCATACAGCTGCGCCAAGGTAAGGTTTTGACGTTTTCCCGTTTGCGGTGGATCGGTCAGGCGGCACACTCCGAGGAGAACGTGGTCAAAGAGAACCTGCTGGGTCGCATGCCAGAACTGGCCACTATTCGCATTCAAAACCGCGACGCGTTCCGCGCTTCCGAAGAGTGCCTCGTAGCGATCCCAATAGGAAGACAGGGCCCAAAGTGCCTGCCGAGAATGAAAGAATGCGGCACCGTACCTCACGCCAAGGACAGATTGATCCTGCTTAAGAGAGTCTACGTATGATATGTGCGTCATTACTCTGCGCGCCAGCCGAGCCGACGCTTAGGAAGGGGGCGATCGACCTCAAGCACCAATTCTTCCGTTCTAGGATTTGCGAGCGGCACCCTGTCGCGTCGCCTCATCGGTAAGAATGTTGATCGACTCTTCATGCATTAGCGCTGCGAGGATACGTTCGCGAACCTCAGCTACTGGCTGCTTCTCTAGTGCGGACGATGGCATTGAAAACCGAAGTGCGCCGAGCCTAACCAGATCCACTTTCGGTATGCTTTCGTCGGTCAAGATCGCCCGCACCTCGGCGGCGGTGAGCCCAACTAGCTCACGCAACGGTCGCGGCGGTATAGGGGCAGCGTTCGCCACTGGTGCACTTCTAGGGGCAGCCAAATCTCTTGCCAGGACCTCGTCGGCCAGCTTCTTAAGCGCGGCACCCAACTGTCTGCTGCCAATTGGAGGCTCGGAGTAGATGCTGGCGAGCTTGCGGATGAATTTTCCGAGCACAGCATCCGACACCTCTGTTTCCCTCGTAGAGCGCGGTTTCCTCACAAGCTATCGATCCGTTTCTTCAGTTCCTTGGTGAGCTCGCGATAGTCGTCGTCGATGTTGCGCCCTCCGACGTTCGGACTATCGGCCAATTCGTAGATTGGCAAGCTTGCCGATAGGGACTGTGACACACCAGTGCCGCTCGGAATGTAAGGCTCGACCAAATCCGTTCCCCATCGGCGCGTAAGCGAGCCCAGGTGCTGGGTGTGATCATCCGTGTATCCCGAGTACGCTGCTCCGTGCTCCTGAATCCTGGTGATCACAACTCCCACCAGCTTGGTGTCCGGGACGAACGCCGGCCGTGGAGTCCCCAGTGTGGCCAGAGCCTTTAGTCTTTTGTCGATGCCATTGCCGATCATTCCAACAAGGTGGGGTGCGCCACGTTCCATGACCGCCTCAGGAATCACTGGCACAATATAACCGTGGCTCGCCGCGATGGCATTCTGCGAAACAATCTTCGTTGCCGGTGGGCAATCGAAGATGATGTAGTCGTAGGCATCATCCACCCCGGTCTCCTGCAGCCACCGGCAGATTAGGGTTCGCTTGTCCCATTCGGACTGGATAGCGTTTCCGTGGTGCGAGGCTGTCAAATCTATCTCGACGTCGTCGAGCTGTAGGCTTGCCGGGACAAGATCTAGCGACGAATAGTCCTTGTCGCCAGGGCGTCGTACGACAGCTGATTTGTAGATGATCTCTGTGCCAGGGAACGGACTTCCGTCAATGAATGGACGAAATACTGCATCAACGGTCTTTCCGTTCGATACGATTTTCGTCCATTCATTCGCGCCCAAGCAGACAATTGAAAGACTGCTCTGATGATCCACGTCCACGAGGAGCACTTTGGCGCCATGATACCTGGTAAGGCCCGTGGTCAAGTTAAAGGACAGAGTCGTTTTACCGACTCCGCCCTTGAAATTAATTACACTTACGCGCTTCGCCAATTGTTTCCCCTCCGCCACTAGCGAGAGGGACTGTCACCTATTTTCAGGTGAGTTTGCAACTACCTCAGCTACACCCAGTCGTCGTCCCGCAATCCTCGCAAACCATGCAGTGGCCGCTCACCTTCATCCGCATCGAGTTGCAGTTGCTGCACTGGTCGCCGGTGTAGCCCTGCATCAGGGCCTGGGCGCGGAGCTGGCCGGCGTCCTGCTGGGTCGGCGGGCTGGGGATGGGGTTGAGTTCGGCTTCGTTGAGGACGGTGGGGCTGGGCTCGATCTTGAGGGCGGTGGCGGCCTTCAACGCCGTGACCGTGCTCGTCTGCATCGACTGCACCGGGTTGTAGGCCTGCGCGGCCGAGAGGCCGCCCGAGACCAGCATCAGGTTCTGGTCCTTGACCTTGCCGCGGGTCATGCCGCGCGAGACCAGGTTCTGCGCCGGAATCGGGGCAGGGCGCTGGGCTTCGCTGGCATTGCCGAGGGCGGTCGGGCTGTCGGCGTGGACGTGGGCCAGGTCCTCGCGGTCGAGGTAGGAGACGGCCAGCTCGCGGAAGATGTAGTCGAGAATCGAGGTGGCGTTCTTGATCCGGTCGTTGCCCATGACCATGCCGGCCGGCTCGAAGCGGGTGAAGGTGAAGGCCTCGACGTACTCGTCGAGCGGCACGCCGTATTGCAGGCCGAGCGAGATCGAGATGGCGAAGTTGTTCATCATGGCACGGAAGGCGGCGCCTTCCTTGTGCATGTCGATGAAGATTTCGCCCAGGCGACCGTCGTCGAACTCGCCGGTGCGCAGGTACACCTTGTGGCCGCCGATATTGGCCTTCTGGGTATAGCCCTTGCGGCGGTTCGGCAGCTTCTCCCGCTCGCGCGTGACGCGCTCGACGATGCGCTCGACGATCTTTTCGGTGACGGCCGGCACGCGCGCCATCTGGTTGGCGGCGAGCAGGGCCTCGGCGGCGTCCTCTTCCTCGTCGTCCTCATCGGCGATGAGCGAGGAATTGAGCGGCTGGCTGAGCTTCGAACCGTCGCGGTAGAGCGCGTTGGCCTTGAGCGCCAGGCGCCAGGACAGCATGTAGGCTTCCTTGGCGTCGGCGACCGTGGCGTCGTTCGGCATGTTGATGGTCTTGGAAATGGCGCCCGAGATGAACGGCTGCGCCGCGGCCATCATCAGGATGTGGCTCTCGACCGAGAGGTAGCGCTTGCCGGTCTTGCCGCACGGGTTGGCGCAATCGAAGACGGGCAGGTGCTCGTCCTTGAGGAAGGGCGCGCCCTCGAGCGTCATCGAACCGCAGACATGGGTGTTGGCGGCGTCGATGTCCTTCTTCGAAAAGCCGAGGAAGGCGAGGAGGTCGAAGCTGATGTCGGCGAGCTGGGCGTCGGTGACGCCGAGGCTCTTGAGGAAATCGGCGCCGAGCGTCCACTGGTTGAAGACGAACTTGATGTCGAAGGCCGACTTCATGGCCTTGTTCAGGATGTCGATCTTCTCGTCGGTAAAACCCTTGGCCTTGAGCGAGGCCGGGTTGATGCCCGGGGCCTGGTTCAGGTTGCCGTGGCCGACGGCATAGGCCTCGATCTCGGCGATCTGGGATTCGCTGTAGCCCAACGTGCGCAGCGCCGGGGGCACGGCGTTGTTGATGATCTTGAAGTAGCCGCCGCCGGCGAGCTTCTTGAACTTCACCAGCGCGAAGTCGGGCTCGATGCCGGTGGTGTCGCAGTCCATGACGAGGCCGATCGTGCCGGTGGGGGCGATGACCGAGACCTGGGCGTTGCGGTAGCCGTGCTTTTCGCCGAGCGCCAGCGCGTCGTCCCACACCGCCTTGGCGCGGGCCGACAGGGTGGCGTCGCCGATCGAGCCGTGGTCGAGGGCGACCGGGTTGATCGACAGGCCCTCGTAGCCCTCGGCCTTGCCGTAGGCGGCGGTGCGGTGGTTGCGGATGACGCGCAGCATGTGCCTGGAATTGCGCGGATAATCCTGGAACGGGCCGAGCTCGCCGGCCATTTCGGCGGAGGTGGCGTAGCTGACGCCGGTCATCACCGCCGTGATGGCGCCGGCGATGGCGCGGCCCTGGGCGGAGTCATACGGGATGCCCGAGGTCATCAGCAGGCCGCCGATATTGGCGTAGCCGATGCCCAGCGTGCGGTAGACATAGCTGCGCTCGGCAATGGCCTTGGACGGAAACTGCGCCATCATCACCGAGATCTCGAGGACGACGGTCCACAGGCGGCAGGTGTGCTCGAAGGCGGCCACGTCGAAGGTGCTGTCGGCGTTGCGGTAGGGGAGCAGGTTCACCGAGGCCAGGTTGCAGGCCGTGTCGTCGAGGAACATGTATTCCGAGCACGGGTTGGAGGCGACGATCTCGCCGGCTTCCGGGCTCGTGTGCCACTCGTTGATGGTGGTGTGGAAATGGATGCCCGGATCGGCCGAGGCCCAGGCGGCATAGCCGATCTGCTCCCACAGGTCGCGGGCCTTCACGGTCTTGACCACTTTGCCGGCCTTGGTGCGGCTGAGCAGGTCCCACGTGCCATCGGTCTCGACGGCTTTGAGGAAATCGTCGGTGACGCGGACGGAGTTGTTCGAGTTCTGGCCCGAGACGGTGAGATAGGCCTCGCTGTCCCAGTCGGTGTCGTAGACCGGGAAATCGATGTCGGTGTAGCCCTGGCGCGCGAACTGGATGACGCGCTGGATGTAGTTCTCGGGGACGAGCGCTTTCTTGGCGGCGCGGACTTCGCGCTTCAGCGCCGGGTTCCTGGTGACGTCGAAGCAGTCGTCGCCGGTGCCTTCGCAGTTCACCGCGGCCTTCATGATGGCCTTGAGGGCCTTCGACACGACCTTGGAACCGGTGACGAGGGCGGCGACCTTCTGCTCCTCCTTCACCTTCCAGTTGATGTAGTCCTCGATATCGGGGTGATCGATGTCGATCACCACCATCTTGGCGGCGCGGCGGGTGGTGCCGCCCGACTTGATGGCGCCGGCCGCGCGGTCGCCGATCTTGAGGAAGCTCATCAGGCCGGAGGACTTGCCGCCGCCCGACAGCTTCTCGCCCTCGCCGCGGAGTTTCGAGAAGTTCGAGCCGGTGCCCGAGCCGTACTTGAACAGGCGCGCCTCACGCACCCACAGGTCCATGATGCCGCCGTCGTTGACGAGGTCGTCGCTGACCGACTGGATGAAGCAGGCATGCGGCTGCGGGTGCTCGTAGGCGGATTTCGACGAGACGAGCTTGCCGGTGAAGGGGTCGACGTAGAAGTGGCCCTGGCCGGGGCCGTCGATGCCATAGGCCCAGTGGAGGCCCGTGTTGAACCACTGCGGGGAGTTGGGGGCGACCCGCTGCGTGGCCAGCATGTAGCAGAGCTCATCGAAGAAGGCGCGCGCGTCCTCCTCGGTCTTGAAGTACTTGCCCTTCCAGCCCCAGTAGGTCCAGGTGCCGGCGAGGCGCTCGAAGACCTGGCGGCTGTCGGTCTCCGAACCATAGCGCTCAGCCTCGGGGAGCTTGGCGAGCGCCTTTTCGTCGGGGACCGAGCGCCACAGCCACGAGGGGACGTCGTTCTCCTCGACCTTCTTCAGGACCTTGGCGACTCCGGCCTTGCGGAAATACTTCTGCGCGATGATGTCGGCGGCCACCTGCGACCACGTCGAGGGGACCTGCATGCCTTCGAGCTTGAACACGATCGAGCCGTCGGGATTCTTGATCTCGCTCGTCACCGAGCGGAACTCGATCCCGGAATAGGCGCTCTCATTGGCTTTCGTGAACCGGCGTTCGATGCGCATCTCTCTATATATTCCCCAAAATAGCGGACACGAAAGTCCGCGGACCGCCTAAGGACGGTCTCTGCCTCTTTGTATGACGCTGTCTAACGGCCGCCAGAAACGGCCAAGGAGCCCCGTTTGGGACCCTCAGCGAACTGCCGCCGCCGCTTGGTCCCGGTCGTCTGCCGCGTCGACTCCGCGAGGCCGGCGCAACCCACAGAGAGTTCGCCCTTCTCACCGAGTCGGTCAATGCCGAGGCATGTTCACGACACACAACAGGTAGTGGCATTGCCCGTATCCGATGGCTAAATCCAGTGTGTCATATGTGAATTGCGGGGAAAAGTATGAAGTGCGATTCGACCCTTCCGATGGTCAATTTTCGGTGCTGGCAGTACCCAATCCAGTGCCGGTTCCGGCCCTAACCCCAAGCGAAACCGCCACTCTTTCGCCGTGTTTGAGCAGCGCGCGAAGATGAGCCGATGGGGCTAAGCGCAGCGCGGTTTTCAGTGCGAAAGCTGTCAAGCGCATAATTTCTGTCACAAATGCCGGGACGATAGACAGCCCCTCGGGGTCACGCGGCACACAATAGGTAGACGGAGCGGGTGGGCTCGCCCGCGGTCATGGCACTAGGCGCTGGGGCGCGCGCATGCTAGAGGCAGGCGGGTTGAACGGGGCAGGCGATTTGGCCTGCCGAACACGGACGGACGGCATGGCACGCGACGATCGCGACGCATTCAGCTGGAAAGACTTCCTGCTCGAGATCCTCACCTGGTGGCGGGGCAATACCTGGGGCACACGGCTGTGGATCGCGACCAAGGGCGAGTATGTCGGTACCGACGAGTTCGGGAACCGCTACTATCGTTCGAAGGCGGGGGCCAAGCCGGGTCCGAACGGCTACGAGCGCCGGATGGTGTCCTATGCGGGCGGCTCCGCCGAGCCGACGACGATTCCACCCGGCTGGTATGGCTGGATGCACTACCGCACCAATACGCCGCCGACCGAAGCCGAATACAAGGCGCGCAGCTGGCAGCAGCCGCACCAGCCCAACCTCACCGGTACGCCGCTGGCCTATCGTCCGGACGGCAGCCTGCTCGCCAAGGGCGAACGGCCGCGCGTTTCCAGCGACTATGACGCCTGGTCACCGGAATAACCAGACCTCTACCGGGAAGCCCATGCCTATGGTCCGCAAGGGACTTGCCGCCTTCGTCGCCATCCTCGCGCTGATCTCGCCCGCCCTGGCGGAGACGATCGCCAATCCGGTGGCGCAGTTCTCCGGGCTCGACAAGATCACCGGCCGGATCACGACGTTCGACGTCTATGTCAACGAGACGGTGCAGTTCGGTGCGCTGCAGATCACCCCGCGCGCCTGCTATACGCGGCCGCCGACGGAGACGCAGCGGACCAGCGTGTTCGTCGAAGTCGACCAGGTGAACCTCAGCGGCAAGATCGAGCGCATCTTCACCGGCTGGATGTTCGCCGACAGCCCGGCGCTCAATGCCATCGACCACGCGGTCTACGATATCTGGCTGCTCGACTGCAAGCAGAGCTCGGACGTGCCGCCGCCGGATGCAACAACGCAACCGGCTCCGGCCGCGGGGGGCTGACCACAGCCGGGTGCGTCCGGCGGGAGGATGGCATGCTGACCGGGCCAAGAATCGTCGAGCGAAAGGCGCAGCCCTACGTCGCCGTGCGCAAGGCGGTGACCATCCCTTTCGGAGATGTGATTCCGGCGGCGATGGAGGCGCTGTTCGCCGCGGTGAATGTCCAGCAGCTGCAGCCCTCTGGTCCCGTCTTCTTCAAGTACAACTTCATCAACATGCCGGACCTCGAGATCGATTTCGGCGTGCCGCTGGCCGCCAGCGTCCCCGCGCCGGACGGCCTCGTGGCCGGGATCGTGCCGGCGGGGCGCTATGTAGAGGCCACCCATCTTGGTCATTATGACAAGCTGATGGACGCCACGGCCGCGGTGATCGACTGGGCCAGGAGCCGGGGGATACGCTGGGACGCGATCGAAACCCCCGAAGGCGACAGTTTTGTCGCGCGCCTGGAAACCTATCCCAACGGGCCGGACGACGAACCGGACCCGGACAGGTGGGAAACGATCATCGCCATCAAGATCAGGGACTGAGCGGGGCGGCCGGTCCAGGCGGCCGGCGGTCGAGGGAAAAGAAGTCGCCCCGGTGCTTCAGGGCGTCGGCAAGGCGGGCCTCGTAGTCCTCGCGAGGAATCTCGATACCGCCGAAAGTGCGCAGGTGGTCGGTGACGAACTGCGTGTCGAGCAGTCGGTAGTTGCCGGCGACGAGCCGGTGCAGCAGGTGCGCCATGGCGATCTTCGAGCAGTCGGTCTTCCTGTGGAACATCGATTCGCCAAAGAACGCAGCACCCAGGGCCACGCCGTATAGCCCGCCGACGAGATCGGCGCCATCCCAGACCTCGACGGTGTGGACGATGCCGCGATCGAACAGCGCGCCGTACAGGCGGCGGATCTCCGGGTTGATCCAGGTGGTCTCCCGGTCGACGCCGGCCGTGGCGCAACCCTCGATGGTCCCGGCAAAGTCGGTGTCGACCCTTATCTCGTAGGGGTGGGTCCGCAGGGTCTTCCTGAGGCTCTTCGAGATGTGGAAGGCATCGAGCGGGATAATGCCGCGCTTCTGCGGGCTGACCCAGAACAGGTCCGGTGAGTCTGCGTCCTCGGCCATGGGAAAGATGCCCGCCTGGTAAGCCCGGACGATGAGATCGGGCGTCAGGTCGATTGCGAACGGATCGGACTTGCGGGACATGGCGCGAATATGGGCCCGCGCCGCGCAGCGGACAATGGCGCCTGTTGCCGCTGCCTCCGCTTGACCTCGGCCGCCTGGAGCCCGGGCACAAGGCCTAGATGTTCGCGCGCCGGAACAGCCACCAGGGCAGGGCGCGGACCACCAGCATGATCCACCACCAATGGCGCGGCGCGTACTGCACCGGTCCGCCGCGCTCCGCTGCCGCGCGTGCGACGCGGGCGACGCTTTCCGCCGAAGCCATGCGCCGGCCGGGCGGACTGGTCGCAGTCATCGCCGTGGCCGTTGGTCCCGGCTTCACCACAACGGCCCGCAGCGCCGTCCCCGCGAAGCGGTGCGCTATCCCCTCGACCAGCGTCTCGACGCCCGCCTTGGTCGAGGCGTAGATGAAGTTCCTGCGGCGCCCCCGGTCCCCGGCGACCGAACCGAGGACCACGAGCGAGCCACGCCCCTGCGCCTCGAGCAGGTTGGCGGCCGCCAGCGCCCAGAGCGCGGTGGACACGTAGTTCGTCTCCATCATCGACCGAGCCACGCTCAGGTCGGCCGCGGCCAGCGACTGGGCCGGCATGATGGCGTAGGCGATGTGGATATGGTCGACCCCGCCCAGTTGCTCGACCAGATCGGCCAGTCGCGAATGAGGGTCGGCGGCCGCAAGATCGAGCGCCGCGGTGCGGCAGGCGGCGGCGCCAAGCCCGAGCATCTCGGTGCGCAGCGCTTCGAGGCGGCCGGCGTCCCGTGCCACGAGCATGAGGGCTGCCCCCTCGGCCGCATAGAGGCGGGCCGTGGCGGTGGCGATCCCGGATGTCGCGCCCAGTATGACGACCCGCACCTGTGTCCCCGGCAATCCTCGGTCAGTGATTCTGCCGCGCCCGCACAGTGCACGATCGGCGGGGGTGGTCAAAAGTGGCGCCGAGGCGCTGGCTGCCACAATCCGGGGAGGGAAAGTAGCGCCGCGGACGGGTAAGAGGCTCGTCTGCCGTTTCGTTGGCCAGAGCGGGAAACCGGAAAAACCGCAATGTTCCCCGTGCCCGTCGCGTCCGGTTGACACGCAGCGCTACGGGGAACCAAACGGCTCCGGCAGGGTTGGGTTGCATGGATTCATACAGCTTTAGCCATCGCGGTTCCGCCCAAATGCAGCCGCTCCCGAGCCACACTGAGCAACTACTGTCATCACCAAATCCCGCAGCAATCGGGGGGCCAATCCGATGACTGCCACAAGGACCAGGCGCCGGTCGGTGCTGAGCGTCGAGACGTTGACTACCCTGGCGCGCGAAAAGGCGCTGTTCATCGCCCGGAACAACGAGAAATGCCGGCATCTGCTCGTGCGTTTCGAGGCGGACGAGTCGGCGCGATCTCTTGTGCTCACGGCGGCCTTCGCCTTCGACGAGACGCGCAACTGGCAGCAGGTCGAGGTGTCGATTGCCGCCGCCGAGTTGCATCGCGAGGCGGGGCCGGACATGAGCCTGATCGCGGCCTTCGGGCAGCTCGACGACGGCATCAGCACGGCGCGTATCGCTCGGCTGTTCGCGCCGCTGAATGTGGACCAGCGCACGGCAGCAGGTCGGGCCTGACCACCTGCAACCGAGGGTGTCCGCCGACGCGGCCGGGGAGCAAGCCATGAAGACCTGTTGGTTCATCGTCATCGAGAGCATGGGCGCCTGGTGGGTCGACTGCGAGGGCAAGGCGTACGGCCCCTTCGACAGCCGCAGCGAGGCGGAGGGCGAGGCCAAGCGCATCGCCATGGCCTATGGCGACGCGACGCGCCGGTCGCAGGTTTATGCCGCCGAGGAGAACGGCGCGCACCGCCTCATCTGGTCCGGACCGAACCCCGTCCTGTAGACTAGGCGTGGTTGCGGCCGAGATCCTTGCCGGCCCCAACGCGCCGGGCCAACGCCGTGAAGGACAGGGCCTTGCCGTCCGCCACGGTGGCATTGGCCATGCGCAACAGCCGTGCCGGGAAGGCAAGCGCGTCGCGCTCGGCGGGCCTCAGGTTCTCCATCGAGCGATAGTCGGTCAGCGCGGTGCTCTCGGCCGCCCGCATTGCGTCGTCGACCTCCTGCCGCGAGACAATGCCCTTGCCGATCAGCGTCTCGTGCATCGCGGCAATGGCCAGGTACAGGCCTTCCAGTTGCAGATTGGCGGTGTTCATCGGTTCTCTCCCTGCCTCGCGGCGCCATGCTGCGCCTTCGCTCGAAGGTTGAACAGAGGGGAGAAGCGGAAGTTCCGCTGCGTCCGGCCGATCGGCGGTCGCCTGTCGGCCTGGGAGACGGGGAGAGTGGTACGCCCGGATCGTCCTAGTACCACACATAGGACAAAGAAAAAGGCCGATCTCCCGGCCCTCTTGAAGATCGACCCCAAGCGAGGGGTCGGTCAAATGGATCACGGTTTGTATCACGGTTTTGATCACGGTTTAGGCCGCGACTCGCCGCTGCGCTGCCAACCTCCTCGCGCGGGCCAGCACATCGCCCTTTTGACGAGCCTGTTCGAGTTCGCCCTCGAGCATCTCAAACAGGGGTAGATGGTGCTCGCCGCAACGCTCAACAGCGTTCGCGACGACGACCAGCATCTCCTCAATTTGGTCGGCGGTGAAGTTGTGGGAGGCCATTCACTCGTCTCGCAGCCAGGCGTCATAGTCCCGCGTCATCGTGCGGAAGCGGGCGGCGGCCTGTTCGTTGTGGTCGAGTTCGCGGCGGCTAGTGATGCCGCAGCGGGTGCGGATGATCTCCGCGGCGTGGTCTTTGTCAGTGGCGCCGATGAACACCCGGAAGCCGCCCTCGTCGCAGAGGATCGCCGCGCGCATGGCGAGGCGACCGCCCTTCAGCTCCGGCGCGGCCGGCGACCCTGGCGCCTCATCAGCACGATCGTCGAACTCGGTCCGGGACATGTAGGGCGGGTCGAACGGCGGGTCGCCGGTCGTCACCGGGGCAGGGGCCGGGTCTCGGGGCAAGCCCAGCTCGATCGCCCGCTCGCAGTTATGGGCGTGGATGTAGTGCGTGCCGTCGGGCGACAGACGGGCGTTGCAGTCCTCGCCAGCGGCGACATCGGGCTGGGGAGGGGGCGCATAATCCGGCTCTTCCTCGGGCTGGTCTTCGACCGCGGGTCCGGCAGCGCCGGGCTTGTAGACCCGGATGAACGTATCTTCGCCGACACCCTCGATCCGCACCTCATAGGGCACGGCCTCGGAGTATGCCCCGCCGAGCAACAGCTTCAGCGCACGCGGCAGGCGGATGCTGGAGACGGGCTGGATCACGGGATGATGGGTCCGCCCGCCCGCAAAGGAATAGCCGGAAGATCGACCACTTCATCCCGCGCGATGTCGCCGAGGCAGCCGACGGCGGCGGTGAGCAATGCCAGCCCGGCCGACGCCATATCCTGCGCGACGAAGTGGTAGCGGCTATCCTGCACCACAACCTCGACGGCGGCGGTGTACGCTTTGCCGAGCTTCGTGTTGGCCGACGAGATCACGTAGGTAGCGTCGGGCAGCGCCTGGTCGAGCACGCTCTGCGCGGCGCCGGCCTGCGACATCTCTCCGCCGCTGCCGATCGCGAGGAACACCTGGTTGGCCGCGCCCTTCGGCAGCGCGACCTCAGCCATTGCGATGATATCCTTGCGCTGTGCGCGCAGGGGGACGCCTTTGAGGGTCTTCAGCTGCCCGAAGAGGACGGCCAGCTCATGCCGCTTCAACTCAAACATCATTTGTGAAGCCCGTCTGGTGAGGGCAACGCCAGCGGCTGCCCGGTAATGTAGTGCTGATCGATGTTCTCTCGCATCACGTCGTAGACGGTGCGGTTCTGGTCGATGATGACGTGGGCGAGGAACTCCTCCTCGAACTGAGTGACGCCGTCGTCGATGGCTGCGAACTTGGCCTTCACGAGCAGCACCAGGGCGCGCCAACGGCGACGGAGCTCACCGTCGATGGCGGTCTTCTTCTGCGCCTCGGTGCGGTGGCCGCCATTCGGTCCACGCTGCACCCGAGGGTCGTTGATCGTTGGGGTGGGGACCGACAGCCTGACCCACCGGCTCTTCATCCGGAACTGGACGAAGGCCTTGCCGCTGAGGGTGCCGGCGAGCACGTCGCCGCCGCCGTGCTTGGCGATCATCCTCTCGATCTCGAGCCGCGAGGAGAGCACCTCAACCGTCGCACCTTCTGCGTACCGCGCCATCACATGGCCCCCACTAGCTCGGCGCGCTTGCGCATCTCAGCCCGGACGTTGTGGACGGCATGGCTGTCCTTCAGGATCCCGCCGACGTAGACGATCTCCCGCCCCCTCGGCCCCTGAAGCGTCACCTTGAAGTGACCCTTCCGCGTCTTCGACACCAAGAAGTTGTCGCCGCACGCTGCCTTCACGATGGCCTTGAGCTCCCGCTCCCACCTGGTCATTGCAAATTCCCCCTGATCCTCACCGGGTAAATGGTCCAGCCGCGCTCCTTCGCGCGCTCCCATCCCTGCACCGGCGTTTCCCCGTCCTGGGCGTAGAGACGCCCCATCCAAACCATCACGTCGGCGGCGTCCCAGCGGATGGAGTGAGGCCACGCGACGGCGGCCTCTTGCTCCGGGTCCCATTGCACCGCGGCGTGCGCCATGCTCTCAGCCGACCTCATGGACGATGCCGAAGACATGCTGCAGGACGTGCCGCGAGGCCGTCTGCCGGTTCACCAGCCGAAAGTCGCTGCCCACGACGCCGGCCGCATCGAGCGCTTTGCCGAGTTCGGTCTGAGCGTTGTGGAGGTCGACCTCTGCGGCATTCAGCGCCCGCTGCGCATCGGCCAGGCCTTTCCGGTTCGTGCTGACCTGCTTCAGGCACAGCTCGACCATCTCGATCAGCTCTGCGAGTGTCTTTTTCTGCTGCATCGCCATCACTCCGCAGCCTTGAGGTCAGCGGCGGCGAGCCGGCCGTCCTCGATGTAGAAGCCGACCTCACCGGTGCCGTCGACCTCCTCCACCCAGATCTGCATGTCGTGCTTGGCCGCATAGTCGGCGATCAGCCGCATCGCGCGCTCGTCGAGCAGAGAGCCGTCGCGGATCTGGATCACCCGCAGCTTGGGGTTGAGGGCGCTCGCGATGGCCACCGAGGCCGTGATCTTCTGGGCCGTTGAGGCTTGATCGAACGGCAGGCCGTTGAGGAGGACGGCGTCGTCCTCGAGCGTCAGCCCATTGACCGGGATGTTGCTGCCGGCGATCGCGGCGCGCTGCTCGCCCTTGATGGCGTCGATGTCCTCGGTAAGCGATTGGGACTTCTCGCCAAGCTCCCCCACCTGGCGCCGCAGGTCGGCGCGCAGCCGGCGCTGGCGGATGTTCTCGCCGATACGCAGGTTCTGGTCGCGGGCCGTCGAAATCTGCTCCCGCAGTTCCGTGGTATCGATCTGCGGCGGGACGGCAGGCCAGCCCTGCAGCTCAGCGTTCAGCAATTCGACCGCGCGTTCTTCCTGGCGGGCCAGCTTCTCCTTGGTGTCAGCCTGCCGGCGCAGCTCCTCGGCCTCTTGGCGGCGCGTCTCAGCATTGGCGGTGTGCTGTTCGATCGCCTGCCGCTTCTGCTGGTAGGCGGCCGAGGCCCGGCTGCTTTCGAGGTTCTTCTCGCCGGCGGCCTCGAGCTCGGCCACAAGTGCGGCCTCGTCGACCAGTTCAGTGGGAGCGCTGTCATCCACCACGATCGCGGCCAGCTGTACCTCGACCTTCTTCAAGTCGCGGTTGACGTCAGTGCGTTCGTCGTAGGCCTTCTTGCGGCGCGCATCGGCGTGCTCGAAGTCGTAATCTGGAACGAAGGTCTTGAGCAGGGCGAACCGCTGCTCGGGCTTGGCCTTCACGAACTGCAGCGGGTCGAAGGTCAATGCGCCCATCAGGTCGTTCAGCACCGACTGCGGGTTGGCGTATTTCTTACCGTCCTTCCCCTTGACCACGAGCATTTCGAGGGGCTCGTCGTTCTCCCGGTGACGAATGATCTTCGTCACCTGCAAGTCGCCCAGGTCGATCTCGATGTGGGCTTCCTTCTCGCCCAGGTGCACTGGCACCTCGGGGACGAACTTCTTGCCGCCGAGTGCGGCCCAGATCGCGTCGAGGACAGAGCTCTTGCCCTCGCCGTTGTTGCCGGTGATCCGGACGACGTTGCCATCTGGGCGGATCTCGACCGCCTTCACGCGCTGGAAACTGTCGACCCTGAGCGAGACGATCTTCATGCGGCATTCCCTTCGTGGTGCTGTTCAAGGAGGAGGTGGAGGATGGCCTTCGAGCCGCCGGGCATCGTGTAGCCCTCGCCCCGCATCGACTGGATCTCGATGCCGTGCGGTGCCAGGCGCTCGCGGACCGACTTGATGATGGAGGTGGCGCGCCGCATGTCGCGGTCGGCGTCGGCGTTGTAGAGGAAGCCGGCGAGCTCCTTGCGGGTGGCGCTCGTCAGTTCGAGCAGCACGCCAGCCGCCCGGGCCTCGAGCTCTGACATGCCGAGAAAGAGGGTGGGGACGATCCCGCCGCCCATGCGGCGACGGAGCTCGAAGTTCTCGAACTCGAGGGCCGAGCAGCGGCGGTCCAGAGCTTCCAGCGCGCCGGTCAGGTAGTAGATGCGGTTCACCAGTTGGATGACCGTCTGCTTGGTGATCTGGACGTCGTTCATAGGCCAGCACTCCTCTCGAGGACCGCGCGCTTGCACCGCTGCCAGGTCCGGCTCTCCATCGTGATCAGTCGGGGGTCGTGTCCCCGACGCAGGCGGGCACGCAGGCGGCGCAGAAGGCTCTTCATGCGCGCCGGCACCAGCTTCCAGTGCTTGGCGCAGATCCACTCGGCGAAGGGCTCCTTCGTCGTGCGGCGGCAGAAGGGGACGAGGCAGGGGGTGCGCGCTATCACAGCACCACCGTGATGCTCTCGGCGGCGCGGGTGACGCCGGTGTAGAGCCAGCGGGCTGGTTCCTCGCGGGCGACGTAGCTCTCGTCGAACAGGTAGACGCTGTCCCACTGCGAGCCCTGCGACTTGTGAACCGTCAGCGCGTAGCCGTAGGTGAACTCGTCGTATCTCTTGCGCTGCTGCCAGGTGAACTCATCCTGGCGGTCCTGGAAGAACAGCTCGTTCGTCACAACCGACGCCTGCGCGCGGCGGCGCCCGGCATCCTCCGGCGAGAGCAGCAGGGTCATGTCCCCGCGCCTGGCAGCCGTCACTTCGTCGACGTTGAAGAGCATGCCGTTCAGCAGCTTCTTCGTGCTGTTGTTCTTGAGGCAGACGACTTTGTCGCCGCGCTCTGGCCTCTGCGAGGTCCGCCCCTTCAGGGTGCGGATGCGGGTGTTGTAGGACTGGCGGGTCTTGTTCGTGCCGACTAGCACCTGGTCGGCCAGCAGCACGTCCTGGCGCTGCACGTCCTTTCGGGCGATCACCCTCGAGTTGCCATAGGTGCCATAGTCGAGGCCGCGCCCCTCGCGGATGTCGATCGACATCTCGATGATCGGGCTGTCCTTCGCCTGCCGATGGATCTCCGTCAGCATCACATCGGGCTTGTTCTCGGGCGCCGTGAAGAAGCCGGCGCCCTTCACTGGTGGCAACTGGAAGGGGTCGCCGAGGACGAGCACCTTCTTGCCGAACGACAGCAAATCCATCGCCAGCTGCGCGTCGACCATCGACACCTCGTCGATGATTACGAGGTTGGAGGCCGCCACCTGCGAGTCGGGGTTCAGCACCCACTTCGGCTCGCCACCGCTCGACATCGGGCCGTCGTCTTCCTGGCGGTAGATGAGACTGTGGATGGTCGAGGCGTCGGCGCAACCGCGGCGCCGCATCACGAGCGCGGCCTTCCCGGTGAACGCGCCATACGCGACCTTCTCAACGTCGCCGGCGAGGTGCTTGGCGAGTGTACTCTTGCCGGTGCCGGCCCATCCGAAGAGACGGAAGACCTGACTGCTTGGGTCCTTCAACCACCGGCTGGCGGCGACAAGGGCCTCGTCTTGTTGTGGCGACCACTGTGGCATCATGACCTCATCAGCTTCGCCATAACGTCGTCGATGACGCTGGCGACGTGTTTCAGCTCTTCGTCGGACATGCCGTGGATCATCTGCGGAGTGACCGGCTGGAAGGCGTAGGCGCGGTCCTCGGGACGGCGGCGCTCGAGCCCCTTGTCGATCTCAAAGGCGTAGACGAACCCTTCCGGAGAAGTTCTCACGGCGAAAATCCGATCGGTTTGGTGTGGGGTTGGCCGCGCCGTTGCATGCCGGCGCGGCCCTCGCGGTCGCCCAAGGGGGAGGGGGGCGGCCGCGGAGGAAGGAGTTGCTAACCCTTGGGGGTGAAGCGCTCCTGGAACTCAGCGTCTGGTCGGGCGTAAGCCTTTCCACCCTCCTCGACGTAGACCGTCAGCGTGTCGCCCTCATTGATGGGTTTGGAGGTCTGGACCTCGACGCCGAAGCGGTCGACGACATAGTCTCCGGGGCGCACCGCGTGTCGGTAGACCGGCCGCGCATGGTTCGTCGAGATTAGCGCAACGGCCGTGGCAAAGATCAGCTGAGATGCCGGCGTGAAGTGACGGCTCTTCGAGAGCGCCGTAAGCTCCGCAATGACGCTCTCTGTGGGAACTTCCTGCTTCCCCTCAAACATTCTGAAACCTTCTGTTTAACCTCGCCAAGCGCAGTACCTTGGCCGCCTCTTCGAAATTGCCGCTCACCGCGTAGAGCAGCTTTGCAACCTTCACCGGATCGACCCCTTGCTTCTGCCAGAAGGAGCGCTCGTTCATTGAGTGCTGCTCCCGGTGGAGATCAGGGTGGAGGGGGACCACATATTCGTCGTCCGGTCTCTCCCCTTTGCCAGTGTGTTGCTTGCCCTTCTCAAGGTCCGCATAACGAATGTGGCAGGCCTCGACTGGAGAGCGCCCAGTTAGTAGGCATGGTAACTGCCTGATAAATCTCAGATGTTTCTCGTCGTGACGGCGAGGCTTGCGCTGGCGTCCCGGGATCATGACCACCCCCGAGCGTCCAGGTGCATCCTGGCGACTTCCCGCGTGTCCTCATCGATGCGCTCCGCCTCGAACGCCATCCATCTGAGGTATTCCGTCGGCACGTCAGCCCACCGGGCACCCTTGTGCTTGTTCCCGAACTCGCAGGTCGGCTGATGCACCGGCTGAGACGACCAAAGCAGCATGTCGTCCAAGGTCACCTTCGCCAGCATCCGGACAAGAATGTGCGCGGTCACGTGGACGTCGGCCGCAGCGCGATGCGGCGGCATCGCCAGGACAGGATCCACGGCCAGACCGAGATGGTAGCGAAGCCCTTGGTTCGAGTGCGTCGGAGCGGACGGGATCATCCGCTTGGCGCACTTGTAGGAGCACACCCACTGCGAGCCCTGGGGCGTCGGGATGAAGTGCATATCGAAGCGGCGGTTGTGGGAGGCAAAGACCGTTTCCGGTCCGCAGCCTTCAGTCACGAACTCCACAACCGCCGCCGGCACCGGAGCTCCAAGCAGGTCCGCATCCACGATGTGATGGACGGCGGAAGCCTGCGGCGGGATCGGACAGCAGGGGTTCGCGAGCATCGACTTGGGACGCGAGACGGTCAGCGTCGCCAAGTCGATGTCGCACCACGCGGCCTCCACGAGCCGTGCCCCAGGATCGTCCTGGAAGCCAGTGGTCTCTGTGTCGATCACCCGCATCCGCGAGAAGGGCATTGGAGCACCCGGAGTGAGAATTTCGCCGAACCTCCCCCGATCGCCCACGAAAAACGTGAACGTCGGGAGAACATCGAGGACAAAAGACCTATACTTGACGCATTTGTCTAGGTGAAAATTCCTAAATCAGTCGTCGTGGTATCCGTTGAGCCAGACCTTCCCGGCCTGGTCGGACAGCCCCTCGGGAGGGGTCCGAGGGGCTCCAGATGCCTTGGCTTCCTTGCCTTCCGAGAACAGCTTGTCGAGTTCGTCGTCAGTCAGCTTGGCCTGATCTCTAGGATTGTTTTCCTCAGCCTTATCCCCAGCTGGGCCGGAAACGGCAGTGCGCTTCGCAGCCTCGCCCAGCGGATCATAGTCCTTGTCGACTGGGCGCCTGTCGGGGGCGAACATCTCCTCGACGGTCGCCTCCTGGCTGCGGAGCGAGTTGAACATGCCGCGCAACGTCACGAGGTGGTCGGCCGTGATGTCGTTCAGGCTCTCCACGTCGAAGTGCTCGAGCAATTGCTCCTGCTTGACGCCGTACACCGAGAACGCTTTCACGGCCTCCTCGCGGCGCTTTGGCAGGGTCTCGACTGAGCCGGCGATCAGCTTCCGGGCCGCCTGGTAGGCGGGACGATAGACGCTGCGCGGAATCCCGGCGAGGATCGCGTTGCGCTTCGCGATCGCGCACGCCGCGTTGCCGGTGACGATGATCATGTCGTCGGAGAACAGGTAGCCCCCGCTCGTCGAGATGCGCCGACGCACCGTCGCCTTGGAGGCCATGTTGGTCTCCAGGTCGAGGAAGATGCCCTCGGCCTCGACATACTTCTCGGCCTTGTTCACCTCGACAACTCGCGCCTCGATGCGGCAGTTGCCGTACTTCTGGGCGGCAATCTCCGCGAGGCGGATGCTCGGCCCCTCGATCGCCTTGTTTTCCTCGGCGGTGTCCTCGCTGTTGCGCTTCTTGTTCTTCTTCTTGCGCACGAGGGCGTAGAGGCACTCGGCCGCCGCCTCCTCGTCGATCGTGGCGAGTTTGGTGATCTTCTCGATCACCGCCAGATCGTCGCGCGGATACGTCCTCGCGCTCGCCAGCTGGACGTCGATGGGCGCCGCCGGACGAACGGCCGGCATGTTCGCGTCGCGGGCTGGGATGAGATCCTGGCCCTGGTCAAACTCCTGCATGGCAGATCCTTAGCTGTAGATGCCGAAATTCGTGGGGAAGTCGCTGTCGTCGAGCACGATCACATCGGGCTCGGGCATCCAGTCCTTGTACTCCCCGAACTGCGCGACCATCGATTTGTAGATGGCGATAGCCTGCTCGATCTCGCGGGCCGCGGCCTCGAAGACGAGGAGCTCGTCGGGGAACTCGATCAGGGTGGAGGTGGGGGCACCCGTCGCCTTGACCATCAACCAGAGCCACTGGATCTGGTCCTTCTGGAAGAGCAGGTCGACGAAGTTGGAGGTCGGCGGTTCGCCGTGGATGGCGAGGTTGCCGCTGAGGTAGAGCTCACGCGCCTTCGCAAACCCCTTGCGATAGGCGGCCGACTGCAGGTCGTACCGGAAGTCGCGGATAGCCTTGATTATCGTCTTTCGCATTTCGCGCGGCCGCCAAGGGCGGAAGGATTTTAGGTCGACGAAGAGCCCTGGGTATACGTAGTCGAAGCGGCACTTTAGGCGGACGCCCTCGTGCTCGTAGAACAGCGAGACCTCCGGCGCGCCGCCGAAGAAGGCGCCGTCCATCATCACGCCGGCAAGCTTTGGGTGACGGCCCATCCACTCGATGGCGAGGGCAATCTCCTTCGCCATTTTTGCGGTGATGCCGGTGACCCCGTCGGTAAGGCTGTCCTCGAATTGGGCCTTGATCACATCCCACACGTGCACGGTGGGGTCGGCCTCGCGGATGAGCTTTACGCGGTCTGCCTTCGTCTTCGTTCCGCGGGTGCTGACGCCGTTCTCGGCCAGCCACAACTTCACGTCCGCGTCGGTGACGATGAGGTTCTTGAACGTCTTCGGATCGGGCTCGATCCGGTACTTGGCCTCGAACACATTGCGGCCCTCGAGACTGCGAGCGTGGAAGGCGGAGCCCCACAGCTTGGCGTAGGTCTCGTCGTTGGTGTCAGCCGGGTAGAGCCGGTCAAACTGGAACTGGATCGCGTCGAGAAAGACCGCCTTTAGGTCGGTCGACCCGAGGGCTGGGTCGGCGTGGTAGACGTCGTCCGCCAAGCCGAAGTGAAGCCCCAATGGGAGAAGGTTTGCCAATGCCGCCGCCACGGTTGCGCGCTGCTGCTTATTCACAGCGAATAACCGCACCGTATAGGCAGGGTTCCGCGTGTCAATGCGCAGCGTATAACATCTGCTGCGTATTATCCAAAACGAATAAACTGGCTTGACCGAACGCGCGCTCGTCTGGAATATGTGCAGGTACTATCCGAGAGAACGAGGGTGGGGGAGGGGGGTGTCTTCAACACCCCCTCCCCTCCACAACGTTCAGAGGTTTTTCCTGAAAGATCTCTCAGTAGGCTAGAGCGCGCGATACAGCGACTCGATCTGGCCCAGAAGCCGGCCGCCCTCGCCGAGCGGCGTGCCATCAAGTTCAGCGCTTCCCGCCCGCAGCACCAGCTGCCACTTTCCGTCGACCTGCACGTTCTGCGCCGGCACCAGCTGACGCAGCTGCCCTCCGAAGCCGGTTCGCTCGCAGATGCACAGCGTATTGGGCTGCGCTTCGGACACCTGTCGGGCGAGCAGATAGTCGCCGGGCAAAACGCTCTGCCAATCAAGGCCTTCGGGGACGACGACGGCGAACCAGTTGGCTTCGTCGCTGCCGGCAACAACGGCGATCTGGAGGTAGTCGGACGGCGGCGCTGACAGGTCGAGCGGCGGCCGATCCTCCCACGCTGTGTACGAAATCGCCCCGGCTACAGGGGTTCCGCGCCAGCGGCTAGGTCCGGCAGCGGAGTCGCCCTCGCCGGTCAGGAGCCACTCGAGCGAGACCCCGAATCGCCTCGCGTACAGCTTTGCGTCCTCAACCGAAAACGCCCGTCCTCCATTCTCGTGGGCCAGGTAGGTAGGCACGGAAATGTTCAACCGCCGGGCGGCGGCCGAGGCCGAAGTGAAGCCGGCAGCGATCCGAGCCGACCTAAGTCTTTGAGCACGTTCGGGCATTTTGCCTCCCTCGAAGGTCGGATCGAATATACGCAGGGGTTCTATACGTGTGGTATTGACGAACTTTATACGAATCGAATAAGATGATCTGGCTGCATCCGAACCGGAGAGAACTCGTGGAAATCGAAGAACAGCCCCTGGGGACGCGCGTTAGGACCGCACGCCAGGGTCTCGGTTGGGGGCAGGTGGATCTCGCCAAGCACGTTGGCGTGACCCAGGCGACCGTTTCCCGCATCGAGGCTGGCGGCAAGTTCTCGACGTTGGTGGGTCGCGCATTCGAGACGTTCCTTGCTGACGCTGCATCTGGGGCACTCGCTCCTGTTGCGGAGCCGGCGCCTGCCAACTCCTGACGCCAACCAGTATCCGCGACTGAACGCGGAACATCTTCCCCGCCTGCGGGAGAAATTGCCGGAGAAAGACCATGAGCTTTTCGATCTCATTACCGACCGCCCCGGCCGCCGATGACCTCGTGACGGCGACTGCGTGGGTGGAAGGCTTGGAGCGGCGCTTTGCAGCCAACCTGGGCCTCAACAAGGCGGACGCCTGGAAGGCGATCGCCGATGGCGACAAGCACCTGACGGTCGGCGCAGTAGAGGGCATCTCCAGAAAGCGGGTCAAGGACGTCTCCACGCGCATTTTCCGCGCGCTGCAGAACGTCGTCATTCGCGAACTCACCAAAGAAATGAAGGGCTTGGAGAGTGAGCTTGAAGTCGCTCGGCGCGCTGGTCTGCGCATGGATCCGAGCACGATCGCTGAGGCGGAAGCTGCGCTCCAGCATGCGCGGCAAGTCCTCGGCGCCACCCACTAAAGGGAACCGATGAGCAACATGTTCGACGAGGATGAGGTTTCGGCCTTCATCCAGACGATCGAAGGCCTGGAGGCGGAAATCGCCAACAGCAAGGCCACCCACATGAATTTCGCCCGCAAGAAGCGGGACGAGATCAGGGAAGCCTTCGACGAGGCCAAGGAGCACGGCATCCCGCGCAAGGTGCTGGCGAAGATCCTGAAGCGCCGCGATCTCGAGGGGCAGATCGACGCCCTCGAGGAGGAACTCGACGAGGATCACAAGCCCCTGTTCGAGAGCCTGGCCGAGGTCTTTGCCAAGTACAAGGAACCGGTCCAGACGGACATGTTCTCCGAAGAAGACGAAGACGACGGCAGCGAGTTCGAGCCCGAGTTCACTCCGCCGGAGGACCCTGCCAAGGCCAACGAAGCCGCCGAGCAGGCTGAGGGCGAAGCGATCCTCAACGGTGATCAGACGATCAACTGATCATGGCTCTCAGGCTGCTCGCGATCGACGCGGCCTCAAAGTTCGGGTGGGCCTTCGGGTCCACCGACCAGATGCCGGTCTCGGGGAACGCCAGGTTCGCCGACCCCGGATCGGAGCATGAGGCCTACTTCGCCGGTGCTTGGAGATGGATGCACGACACCATCCGAGAGTACCGGCCGCAAGCGATCTGCATGGAGGCACCCCTCCATCTGGGCAAGAACACCACGGCGAAGACCACGGAGCTCCTCAACGGGATCCAGGCGTGCCTCCGGTGCAATGCCAGGCAGAACAGCGTTTTCCGGGTGAAGGTCATCAACCAGTCTACGGTTCGAGCCTTCTTCATCCCCCGGACGCCAGTGAAGCGGGGCGAGAAGCGCCCCCGGCTAGACAGCGAACAGCTCAAGATGCTCGCGCGCAAGCGCTGCATCGAGCTGGGGTTCATCGACCAGTCGGTCACGAGCCTCGACCAAACCGACGCCTTAGCCGTCTGGGCATGGGGCGTCCACTTCTACGACCCGGAGAACGCCAAGCGCTTCTCCCAACTGAGGGCGGCATAGATGGCGGGTAGCGTCAACAAGGTGATCCTCGTCGGCAACCTGGGGCAGGATCCCGAGGTCCGCAATCTCGGCAATGGCGGCAAGGTGGTGAGCCTGTCGATCGCCACCTCCGAGAGCTGGCGGGACAAGAACTCCGGCGAGCGCCGGGAGAAGACCGAGTGGCACCGCGTGGTGATCTTCTCGGAAGGCCTCGTGAAGGTTGCCGAGCAGTACCTGAAGAAGGGCGCCAAGGTCTACATCGAGGGGCAGCTGCAGACCCGCAAGTGGCAGGATCAGAACGGCCAGGACCGATACTCCACCGAGGTCGTCCTCCAGGGCTTCAACGCCACCCTGACCATGCTTGACGGCAACCGCGACGGCGACGGCAACCGCGGCAGCAACGACCGTCAGAGCGACAACCGCGGCAACGGTGGCGGCCGTAGCCAACAGCAGCGCCAGCCGGCGTTCGATAGTGGGTCGATGGACGATGATATTCCGTTCTGACGGTCGACCCGTCGAGGTGGGCGAGCGCACAACCGCCCACCTCAACCTGAAGTTCTCCCTGGCGGACATGGACCGCATCGACCAGATGGCGAAGCGGAGAATGAAGCCGGAGGACATCGCCTGGGAGCTAGAGGCGACCGGGCTGAAGTCGACGCCGGCGGAGATTGCCCGCCTGCTTCGGAGGAACGGCCACCTGTATTTCGGCCTGATCGGCTGGGGCGAATAGCTCCGCCATTTGTTGGGGCAAGAGGCAATGACTAAGAAGGGGTGCTCTCTCTCCGAGGACGTGATAGGTCCGCGGCTTAACCTGTTGGCGAAGCTCAAGAAGGAGGGTCCGCAGAAGGTCTCCCCTCGCTACGTCCCGCTCCGTTGGGCCGCCGAGCGAGGGCTGGTGAGGCGAGAGCAGGAGCTCTTCGCCATCACACCGGACGGGCTCGCCAAGCTCTCCTATGCCGAGATGGACGCCGGCCTCAAGCGGGCGCTCCGCGTCATGCCGAAACTGGTCGGCAAGATCTTGGTGCGCACCGCCAGCGACAGCGACGAGGCAGTCAATGTCGGAGGGGGCTATCTCTACCACACCGAACCAGACCACCGACCATTCCCACCAGGTGCTGCCCGCGCTCTGATCGCCAATGGCCTCGTGGTCGGTCGCAAGGATGGCCTGCTCGAGGGCGTGTCCCAGACCTTCCGCCTCGCGTCGGGACGCTGACATGCCGAAGACCAAGAAGAAGAACGCGCACGTCTGGGAGCGTGACCCCAACGACTGGTATGTCGAGCCGACCTGGGTGTGGGAGAGGTTCTTTGCCCGCGAGCGTTTCGAGGGCGTTATCCGCGACCCGAGCGCCGGCATGGGAAACTGTGTCAACGCCGCTCGCTCAGCCGGTTACACCGTCGAGGCGCGCGATCTGATTGCCCGCTTTCCGATCATCGAGCAGGAGGAAGACTTCCTGCAGTCGAGCGACGAGGTCGACAACATCTGCACAAACCCGCCATTCAAGCTCTGCAACGAAGAGCCGTACCCGTACATCCGGCACGGCCTCCGGCTCGCTCGACGCAAGTTCGCCATCGTGATGCAAGCCAGCTGGGTGTTCGGCGAGGAGCGCAGCCACTTCCTCGAGAGCCTGCCGCTCTACCGCATCTACAACGTCACGCCGAAGCCCTCGATGCCGCCCGGCGCGATGATCGTAGCAGGGCACAAACCGAACTCCGGCGCGATCGACTATGTGATCGCCGTGTTCCTCCAGGGATACGACGGCGAGCCGTCCCATCGCTGGCTCCGGAAGGGCGGGCGCAAGCAGCCTCGCCTCGCGGGGTTCTGAGGCCGGCCATGTCGAAGCAAATCCCGATTTCAGAAGTCGTCCTCTTTCTCGAGGAGGACTACGGCCAGTCCGTCACATTCCACCTGCAGTGGCGCGACAGAAATAACGGCGGCGTCACGCCGGAGAGGAACCGCCGCGAGATGCTCGCCATGCGGTCGGTCGTCAACGCCTTCCATTACATTCTCCGCGACACCGAGGGCTTCAAGTCCTTCTGCGAGGCGGTGCGGCGCAAACGGGGCTCACTGCCCACGGGCGGGGTGGTCGCCCGTATCGACGCTATCCTCGACGAGAAGAAGGCGTCCGCAGAATGAGCGAGGAGATCAACTTCGGCCCCATGATGGAGGGCGTCGCCCGCGAGCTGTGGGGTGACCCAAATCCAGCCCACAGCAAGGAGGGCATCGAGCTCCGGTGGGGCGAGAGCGGGAAGCGGTCCGTCGACCTGGAGAAGGGCACTTGGTTCGACCATCGCGTGAAGGAGGGCGGTGGCGTCCTCGCGCTGATCAAGCAGGAACTGAGCCTCGAGGGCAACGACGCCTTCGAGTGGCTCAAGGCCAAGGGCTTCCCCATCCCGGACCGCGAGAAATCCCACCAGCAGAAGAAGGGCGGGCTCGGCGAACTCGTCGCCCGCTTCAGCTACACCGACGAGAACGGCAAGGAGCTCTACGAGGTCTGCCGGTTCGAGAACGGCGAGATCGACCCCGAGTCGGGCAAGCGCAAGAAGACCTTCCGGCAGCGCCGCAAGGAGCCTGGTCACCCTGACGCCAAGGGCGACGGCTGGGTGTGGAACATCCGCGACGTACGGCGAGTGCTGTATCGCCTGCCCGAGATCCTCGCAGCCATCGCTCGTGGCGAGGCGATCGTGTTCGTCGAGGGTGAGAAGGCGGTGAAGGCCGCGGTCTCGATCGGCCTCGAGGGCACGACCAACGCGATGGGGGCGGAGAAGTGGGAGGATGCGTTCACCGAGCTGCTGCGCGGCGCAGACCTGATCATCATCCCCGACAACGACGTGTCCGGCCGGAACCACGCCGACCTGGTTGCCTCGTCGGTGCGCGGCGTCGCCAAGCGCGTTCGCGTGATGGAGCTTCCCGCCAAGAAGGCGAAGGACGACATCCACGAGTGGGTGCAGCAGGGCGGCACGCGCGAGCAGTTCTTCGCTCTGGCCGACAAGATGCCGGATTGGCGCCCGCGCCCTCCTCAGTCGCGGTTCGGCGCGGTTGAGTGGTCGCGCATGAACGAACCCGGCCGTGAGTACGAGCACCGGATCAAGGGTCTGCTCGCCAAATACGGCGTGGCGATCATCGGCGGCGAGTCGGGTTCGGGTAAGTCGTTCCTCGCCACAGACATGTCCTTCGCGATCGCGAGGGGCACAGATTATCAGGGCCGCAAGGTGGAGAGGGGCCTGGCGATATACCAGGCCGGTGAGGGCGGGCTCGGGCTGAAGAAGCGCATGCGCGCCTACAAGATCGAGCACAAGATCGAGGAGGACGTGCCGTTTGTACTGCTGCCGGGCGAGCTCGACCTCCACAACAGCGATGACCATGCGAGTAGCTTCATCGCTGAGTGCAAGGCCTGGCGCAGCTACTACGGCCTGCCCATCGGCGTGATCATGATCGACACCTTCGCGACGGCCACGCCGGGCGCGAACGAGAACGACGGCGGTGAGGTCAGCAAGATCCTCGCTCGCGCCTCACGCATCGCGAAGGAATGCGAGACCGTCTTGGTGATCGTCCACCACATGAACGCCGACGGGAAGAAGTTGCGGGGGCACACCTCCATCCGCGCGAACGTCGACAATGTGCTCCTGGTCTCCAAGGGCGAGACGAAGGACGCCAACGGCCGGTGGAACCGCAGGGTCGAGCTTGTGAAGGACAAGGAGGGGGCCGACGGCGTGAGCTGGCACTTCGTCCTGAAGCAGGTCGAGGTCGGGTACGATGCCGATGGCGACATGGTCACGTCGTGCGTGGTCGACGAGCCCGCCAAGGGCGGTCGCGAGCAGCAGGCGATGGAACGCCTTCGCCTCACCAACAATGACGAGCTGCTCTATCGCAGCATCAAGACAGCCATCGACGCGCAGGGCATCGACCCTCACCAGGGGCTGCAGCTGCCCAAGCAGGTTCAGAAGGTCGTGCCGTGGCCAGCGGTGTTCGCCGAGCTCATGCGCAAGTGGACCTACACCGATCTCCCGGACGCCACCCCCGAGGAGAACGAGGCGCGGCGCAAGGACGTGGTCACCCGTGCGATCGCTCGCAGCGGTGACAAGCTGGTGAAGCTCGGGATGATCGACCGCGACATGACGTTGGGCATCGCCTGGGACCTCGGACTGCCGCGGTGGGCGAAGGAAGCAGTGCGCGTGCCCGATGAGGCCGAGGGCGCGGCTGCGCAGGAAAATGGGGCTATCCAAGAGGAGTTGATCAGTGACCTCGGGTTCTAAGTTGCCGGAGCGCTATCGCATCAGGGTGTTTCCGCACCGCAAGTTCAACGACATGTTCGCATGCCGGCTAGAGATCCCGTTCGAGGGGATCTACTGGCTGGTCGATGCGGCGAACAACGTCGACTGCTTCCCGTCGCGCGACGCGGCCGAGGCAGCAGCGGCCCGCGCTCTCGTGCCCATCCTGAACCGGCGTGTCACGCTGCCGAGCAAGGAGTGGAAGAAGCCCGAGAAGGTGGCGCGGAAAATCGCGCAGCACGGCACCCCCGAGCTCGAGTTCGGGTTCTTCGGAGCCCTCCGCGATGCATGACGAGCGCGTCAAGTACCAGGTGTATGTCCTTTGGCTCAAAGGACATTCCCTCTCGACGATCGGCCACTGGACCAAGCTGCGCACGAAGCAGCTAGCCGGCATCGTCAATCGCTCGCCCTGGGTGAACCGGTCGGCCATGTCGCACGACGATCGCCAGGCAGCCCTGAACGAACTCAAGGCAATTCGCATCGGTGCAGATGGGAAGCCACTCGATCGCGGCATGTTCGACCGCATCGACTGGACCCCCCTGCCGCTTACCAAGGATCAGGTCCGTGGCTGAAGAAGACAGCATCGCAAACCGACTGAAGGCACTGCGCGAGGGCCGCGAGGGCTCGCCCCTCGTGCCTGTCACGGGGCGAGAGCAGGGCAAGCTCCACGCCAGCTTGCCGGGCATGGAGGGGCGCACGGCGAGGATCCGCGCCATCGCGGACAAAGTGCGCACCATCACTCCGTTCGAGGCGACCGGCGCCCCATTCGAGAACCTGCTCTTCACCGACCAGCTAGCGCGGCCAGGCGAGGACAAAGACCTCGCCATGCTGCGCGCCGAGGCGGGCTTCCGGTTCCGCGACGACATCGAGCGCGCCCAGTTGTCGACACTGTCGGCCAAGCCGATCCGTGACAGTGGCGGTGGTGGCGGCAGCCGCAGCACGGTCGCGGACGTGAAGATCTACGCCATGCAGTCGATCGGTCGCCTGCGGGACAACATGCCTCGCGGGACCTTCAATCTGCTCGAGGCGTTCCTGATCAACGACCAGTGGCTGCTGGACGCGCCGAAGCCCAAGCGAAAGGCAAAGAGCGGGGCTGAGCGTCGGCGGCAAAAGAAGAAGGCGGAGGCGCACTGGGAGCTGATGCTCAACCAGGTGCTGTGTGGGCTGGACACGTTGGCGGTACACTATGACCTGTTGCGCTATCCCGAGTTTGCCGAAAGATGGCCAGGGGCGAGCTATGGGCGGTCCCAAGTGATCTCTGATCGGGACGTATCGGAAGCGGGTGCTGGCGACTAGTCGAAATGCAAGATTGGGCATATCGGTCGGCGCAGCTTCCGCAGCGGCAAGAATGTATGGGTCCGAAATAAGGATCGCCTCGACTACGGAATTCCGTTGCCGGTGATGAGAGCGGCCCAGAGTAGCAGGCCAACACCGGTCGTGATCGCCACGTCGGCAATGTTGAACGCTGCGAAGTGCCAGCCCGCCGCGTGCAGGTCCAAGAAATCGGTGACCGCGCCATCGGGCAGGCGATCGATCAGGTTGCCCAACGCGCCACCCATTGCACCATACCCAGCCCGATCGAGCGGCCTGCGGGCCCATTAGGCCAGCCCCAGGAAGAAGGTCGACACTGTGAGCGCGAGCATGAGCAGAACCACGTAGCCGTGCACGCCTTCGGCCGCCAGGATGCCGAAGCTCACGCCGGTGTTGAAGCCCAGGCGCAGAGCGAAGAACGGCAAGACAGCGTCATCACACCCAGGCCTTGGTTCCAAGATCAATGGCGACGATGCCGCCGATCGCGGCCAAGAGAACCAGCCGTGCGATCACGCAGCCCCGCGCGCCGTCTTTAGGTCTGACCGGGCATCTCTGATGATCGACCAGGCGGATTGCAGGAACAGGCCCGCCACGGCAAATGCTACGATCAGATCCGGCCAAGGCGAATTCAGCGCCCATACTAGACCGGCCGCAACAACCACCGCGAGGTTGCCGATCGCGTCATTGCGCGAGAACAGCCACACCGCGCGCATATTGGCGTCGCCCTTTCGGTGCGGAATCAGGACCAAAGCCGCGAGTACGTTGACGACGAAGGCGACGATCGCAAAACCCGCCATCAGCAGCGTCTGGGGCTCGTGTTCCACAAACACCCGGTAGAGCGTCGAGCCGATGACGCCGAAGCCAAGCAAGGCAAGAAAGATGCCCTGCAGCAGCGCCGCGCGGGCCCGGGCTGCAAGGCCCCACCCGACTGCGATCAAGCCGAGGAACGAGATCAGACCGTCCCCAATGAAGTCTAGGGAGTCGGCCTGCAAGGCTTGCGAACCCGCAAGGAAGCTGCCTCCGATTTCGGCCACGCCGTAACCGACATTCAGCAGAACGACGATCCACAGTGCCCGCTTGTAAGCCGGCGTCACATGCGACAGGTCAGGGATGCGATCGTCGTCGTCATCGCCGTCCTCGTCATGGTCGTGTTCGCCACCCGAGGCCTTTGGCCCGTCGAGACGGTCGAGCTGATAGCCGAGCTCGGTAACCGCGTTTTCGACCACCGGCAGGCGGACTGCAGGATCGTCGACCTCGAGGGTCATGATCTGTGAGGCGATTGACACCTTCACGTCGGAGACGCCAGAGACTTTTCGCGCGGCGCCTTCGATCTTGGCCGCGCAGGAGGCGCAGTCCATGCCTGTGACGTGATAGCGGGCTGTCGCAGCAGCACTCATGGGCTAGGTCCTTTGGGTTTGAAGGGAATAATCGGGCGGACTTTGCCACCTTGGGTTTGTTCGGGCGCTTCATCGCCGCGCTCGAGCCGCAAGTGCTCGAGGCCATGGCGCTTGAGCAAGTCCCGCATGTCGCCTTCGACCCGCCGCCACACCACGACAGGGTCGCCGGAGACCCTCATGCGCACGCGCAGCGCATCGGGCGCGGTCTGCACCACCTGGTAGAGATCGATGCCGGGCACCGGATCGAGCAGCGTTGAGAAGACCATCGGCGGCATAGCCACGTCCTGCCCGTCCCGGCCAACAAGGCGCACGACATCGGAGGTGCGGCCCTGCACCCGGATCGCCGGGAAAGGGCTGCCGCAAGGGCAGGGGTCAGGGCGCTCGACGACGCTATCGCCGAGATCGTAGCGCAGCACCGGCTGCAGGCGGTTTGCGAGGTTGCTCACCAGCACCGTGTGTGAGACGTGGCCTTTGGGCACCGGCTTGTAGCTTGCATCGACCGGCTCGAGCGTGGCCCAGTCGGTGTTCACGTGCAGCCAGCCGTGGTCGCAGCTGGCGCTTAGGAAGGGCACTTCAGTTGAGGCGTAGGTATTCCCTACTTTCGCGCCAAAGGCGCGTGCGATGCGCAGGTATTCTTCGGGCGCGAGGCCCTCGGCCGCAAGTGTCAGGAGGACCGGATGGACATGGAGCCGCCCCTCTTCTTGCTCGGTTGCAAGCAACGAAGCAATGCTCGCATACGGTGCAATCAGCGCCGGCCGAAACTCGTTGAGCTTGGTCACGATCTCCGGAATCGGATCGTGCACCGAGAGCTGCAGCAGCTTTTCCTTGAGCCGGCGTTTGATTCCGGCCGCTCCCACTGCCGAGGCGAAGTGCCCGCCCTTGGCCATCACCATCGCCATTCGCCCGCCGCTGGCGATGATTCTCACGAAATCACCGAACGACAGCCAGCTCGTGATCGCGCGAACTGCGATTGCCTGCGTGACGGTAAGTGCGTGCCGATCAGACAGGAAAATGCCCTTGGTACCGCTAGTGCCCGAAGTGGTCGCGAGCGTATGGCCGTGAAACGGCTCGCCGACCTTGGTAGCGTCGTCGGCAAAGGCCTGTGCTTCGGAGAGATGCACCGACCGATCGGTGAGCCATTCGTCGAAGGCACCCATCAGGGCCTTCTTGTCGGTCGTGGGCAGCAGCTCCACGCTTGCAGTCCCTTCCGGCAGATCGGCGTAAAGCCGCTCATAGTAGGGTGATTTGGTCCTCGCGAGCGCGATCATCGCCCCCAGGCGCTCGCGCTGCCGGCGGGCTATGCCCTCAGGCCCTTGCTTCTTTGCGCGCCGGACATCGAGCACGAGACCGAGCAGGTCCTCACCCATGCGAAGGCCTCCTTTCTCGGTATGCCGAACGCGCCCTTGCAGTGAATTGCCCAACAGCCTACATCCTGTAGTCACTACAGGAGCAAGAGTGAAAATGCAGATCGGGGACCTATCGCGCGAGACCGGCGTAAACATCGAGACTATCCGCTATTACGAGCGGATCGGCGTGCTGCCCAAGCCCGGCCGTCAGATGAACGGGCGGCGCACCTACGCCGAGCAAGACGCTGGTCGCCTTGGCTTCATCCGACATGCCCGCGATCTTGGGTTTGAGCTGGCCGACATACGCACTCTGCTTGCCCTGCAGGAACAGCCCGAGGCCTCCTGCGAGGCCGCGAGCCGCATTGCACAGGCGCAGCTCGAGGCAGTCGAAAGCCGTATCGCCAAGCTGCAGAACCTGCAGGCCGAACTCTCGCGCATGGTGTCTGAATGCCGGAAAGGGGTCGTCGCACAATGCCGCGTCATTGAAGCGCTCGCTCGATAGCGTTGGTCGGGCCGTTTGGCTGACCGCGAACCCGACGGCTGGTTTTTGGGGGCCACCCAACATCGCTTTCGACACGACGTTGTGACTTGACCTTCCCATCGTGGAAAGGAGCACGCTTTCCGGATCGGTAGGAGTCGAAAACGTGATCATCCGTGAGACTTCAAACCTTGAACGTGTCGTTCTCGATGCGCTGAAGTGCGCTTGCCGAGAGGATCGGCTGGATATTGCCGACTTCATGTTGGCGGCGCTCGAAAAGCTCGACCAGGAGAGGTCCGGCGCACAGGCCGGCGAACGTCCAGTAACAAAGGCGTATCGTGAGATCGATGCCCCTTTTCGCCGGCGGGGGCGCAAATGATCGGTTCGAGACGCTACCTGCGCCGGAGGACTTCGTTCCCCGATGCGGCCCAGTCGATCATGCCGCCGGCAAGATGGGACACGTTGGTGTAGCCTATCGCTGACAGCTCATTGCCCGCGATCTCGCTCATACGGCCGCTCCGACAGTAGAGAACGATCTCCGCGCTCTTGTCCGCCGGCAGGAGATCGAGGTTTTGGCCGATCTGGTCGAACGGGATGAATACATCCGTCCCTGAGATCTCGCCCTCGTAGGGAACGTGGACGTTCACGAGAACGAAGTTCTTTTCGCGCAGCCGCTGCGCCAACTGAGCACTTGTGATGGTTTGGAGCGCCGGCGAGGATTGCTCGGCGCCAAATGACGCACCGGAAGGAGCAATCGCCGCGATGGATATCACGCTCGCGATAAGTCCAAGGAAGGTCCGGCGATTGCTACGTTCGATCACGGATTTCATCATAGCGGATCATCCTGCGATCGTTCAGCCTGGTAGGCTCTCGGGCGATCCGGCCAGGTACTCTTTATGTAAGCGAGCACGGCGGCGATCTCTTCGTCAGAGAGCTTGCTTCCAAACGCCGGCATGTCGCTCTCATAGTCAGGAACCACCGCCCCTAGTCCGCCCTTGGTGATCCTGAAGAGGGCCTTGTCCGAATGGTGCCAGGTGTGCCCGCTTTCGTCGTGCGGGGGCGCCGGCATCCGGCCATTGTCGAGCCGCCGCTTCCAGTCCGGCTGCCCCTCGAGGTTCGCACCGTGGCAGGAAGCGCAGTTCTCCGCATAAACTGTGCGCCCGAGTGCCACCTGCTCGACCGTCACCGGCTCGCCAAGAATGGTAAGCCCTTCGGGCAGCCCAGTCGGCTGACCCCGCACAACGGCAGCCAGCGCGATCAGCGCCGCCACTGTCACTACTGGAACGATCAGTCTCCAGCGCATCGTTTCCTCACTCGTTGGAATATACGCTGATCCCGCTGTCGCCGAAGGCGTAGGTCTTCAAGATGCCGGTTTTGTCCGGTGCCATGCCGGGCGCATTGGCGGGCATCCCAGGCAACGTGATGCCGGCGATATCCGGGCGTTCGGCGACGAGCCGTTCAATGATGTCAACTGGGACGAGGCCGCTGACATAGTAGCCGTCTATCTGGGCGAGGTGGCAACCGAGCCCCTGCTCGGGAACACCTGCGGCGACCGAGCGCTGGGCGAAGTCGGCGTCGTCGACCAGCGTCACGTCGTAGCCGTGCTTCTGCAAATACTCGGCATAGGTGTTGCAGCAACCACAGCCCGGGTCGCGCCAGATCGTGATCTCCTTCGATGGCGCGGCGGATGCGACCGAGATGCCTGCGGCGGCTTGCGCCTTATCTTGTGGTGTGGTCTGGGCTGCCATGGCGGCTCCCGCTGCGAGAGCGAAAACGGCCGCGGCGACGATCAGCGATTTGTTCATTGAAGTACTCCGTTTGGGGGCAGTGTTGACCAGCGAGTGCCGCCGTCGGCGGTCCGTTGTAGAACACCGTCTATTTCGGCGACGACATGGGCAGGGTTCGTGGGGTGAACGGCGATCGCCGAACTGCGTCCTGCGATGAGGCGCGACCACACCACTCCCGCGTCCTCTGATTTCCAGAGGCCGGAAGGCAGGGCCGCGTAGAGCGTCTCGGGCTTCGCGGGCGCGCTCACGAGTGCCTGGACAATTTCGCCTTTAGGCAGTGGCGCCGCGCTCTTCGGTGCGCCGCCCGAGGCGAGCGCGTCCATCGCGTCTCCGGGCTGAACGTCCTGCCAGCGGCAGAAACAATCCGGGACCCGGGTCAATCCGACATTGGTGCCGGCATAGATCCAGATGCCGCCCATGCCGGTCGCGAGCTCTACCGAGGCAAGAGCAACGACGTCCTGCTCCTGCTCGTTGAGCCACGGCCGATCCATGGCAAGGCTCCAGGTGCGCCCCTCATCCTCGCTCCGCCACAGGCCGTCGCCCAGCACGGATGCGTAGAAGGTCTCCGGCTTCGTCGCAGCCACAGTGAGTGCAGCTACCCGTCCGCCCGGCAATCCCGAACTCCGATCCTCCCAGTTGCGTCCGCCACCAACCGAGACGGCGACCGCGCCTGAAGCAAGGCCGGCAACGACCAGGCCGGGCCGGCCCACATGAGTGGCGAGAGCGAGAACGGGTGTCGCGCCGGGGGCGGGCAGCGGATTCCATTTGCCGTTCACGGCGAGGCGCTGCACCTCGCTGCCGCGGGCGACCACGAGGTCACCCCCATCGAAGGCGAGGGCGGTGACGGACAGGGCTTGGGCGCCGAGCACGACAGGGTGCAGGACCAGTCCCGCGACCGCCGTCGCCCCGGCGGCCAGGAACCGCCGTCGTGATAGCGCCGGGTTCAGCGGAACCGGCTCGAGCGATGAGGACAAACGACTAGTGGACATGATCGTCACCGCCGCAGCCGTCCGACATGTCCCAAAGCTCGGCGACCTGCTCGTCGGTGAAGTCATGTTCGCGGATCAGGTACTTCGCGAGCCCGCCGTAAACTTGCCAGCGCCAACACTTGCAGCAACATGGCCCCCGCTCTGCCGAATTCTCCATCGCGTAGTCGTAGGCCGCCTGCCCTTCGGCAGAGAGTTCCACGGCAAACCAGGCCATTGCCTGTTGCGCGATGCCTGCCGGAATGTCGTAAGGATCGGCGGGAATAAGCGGGACGCTCGCGTATTTCTGCAGGCCTTCAACTTGCTCGCGATAGCGGTGCTCAGCCATCGGGCCGCAGCAGGAGCCCTGCAGCCGCATGGTCGGTGCCATCGAGGCGATCGACTCCATGAACGCGCGCGAGCAGTTGCTGTTGCCGTGCTGGCTCAGGTACTCGAAACGATCCTGGAGGATACCATCTCCGCCTGTGCCGGCGTGGGCGGGCCCCGACCATACTGACACTGACAAGGCCATCAACGCCAAGCCGATGAGCGCTAGCGCGGCAATTGCGCAGTTTCTCATGATCCACTGCTCCATTTGTTTCCTCATCAGGGCCTCACCCTATTGCCTGGAGAGCGGGCACGTTCTCGAGCAGCCAGAACGATAAGACCGACATCGTCCCGGTGATCATCGCGACGCCCATGACGATCATCACACCTCCGGCGCCGACCTGGGCTAAGCGGCCGAGGCGGCCCACTTGCCTGCGGCGGCGAAGCAAGGCATCGGCAAAGATCGTCGACAGGAGAAAGGGGAGCCCAAGTCCGAGGGCGTAGACCGACAGCAAGACGACGCCGGCCGAGGCAGTGGACGACACCGCGCTCACGGTGAGTATGGCCCCCAGCACCGGTCCGATGCAGGGCGTCCATCCGAAGCCGAAGGCGAGCCCAAGCAGATAGGCGCCAGCGGGACGTCCTCCGCGAATGGTACCGTGGAAGCGCGACTCCCGTTCTAGCCACGGCATTGGGACAAGGCCCGTCATGAAGACGCCGAACAGGATGACGATCGCGCCCCCGACCAGGTTTGCTTCGTACCGGTAAAAGAGCAGCACCCGGCTCAGCGCTGTCGCCGTCGCGCCCAATGCAACGAACACCGATGAGAACCCCAGTACAAAACACAGGCCGAGGCCAAGCGCCGAGAGCCGCGTGGAGGTCGACCGTCCGATCTCGCTCAGCGCGTTGCCAGACACATAGGAGATATAGCCGGGCACGAGAGGCAACACGCAGGGCGAGAGGAAGGATACGATCCCCGCGAGGAATGCTGCTGGAATGCCGATGTTGTCCAGCACGTCGGTTCTCTCCTATTCCGCGCGTGCTGCAGCGATCAGCTGCGCCATAGTTTCAAGATCGACAAGGCCTCGAGTAATCTGCTTGCCGGAGATGAAGCTGGGTGTCCCCGACAATCGAAGGGCATCGGCGAGATCGAAATTCGCCGCGATCGCGTCCTCGATCGCAGGATCGGCCATGTCGAGCTTCAACTGCTCGACGTCGAGGCCGATGCTGGCTGCGATCTCCAGTGTCGAGCTCTCCGAGATCGAGCCTTTGAACGCCATCATCGCGCTGTGAAAGGCAAGGTACTTGCCCTGCTTCTGGGAGGCGAGCGCGGCACGCGCAGCGAAGTGGGACCCCGGCCCGAGGATCGGAAACTCCTTGAAAACGATCCGTAGCCCGCTGTCCTCCTGCTGCAGCTGTTGCAGCATGGGCGCAGCCTGCCTACAGTAGGGGCAATTGTAGTCAAAGAACTCCACGACCGTGACGTCGCCATCGACATTGCCCCCGACCGGGGACGTGGGATCACTGACGATCTCGTCATGGCGGGCGGTGAGAACCGCGGTCAGCTCGTTCTCCTGGGCCGCCTGCTGACGCGCCTCCAACTGCTTGACCGCCTCGACAATGACTTCTGGATTGCTGAGCAGATACTCCTTGGCGAGGCTCTCGAAGTCAGCCCTCGGAGCCGCAGTCCCAAGGTAGCCGAGCGAGACCAGCAGGGAGGCTGCCGACATGCCGAAGGTTGCGACCATCAGAAGCAGGAGCCCGACCATCATTGCTGTTGGCCGAGTTCGCTTCGGCCAAGCAGAGTTCGGCGTCGTGCTGTCAGAGGTGCCAGCTGTCTCCGGGGTTTCCGCTGTCATCCAAGCAGTCCTTTCAGCCAGTCGAGCAAGCCCGGGTCGCCGTGACCATCATCGGGTAGGTCCCGGTTCACGAGGGCATTAACGAAAGTGACGATGCTCAGGGGCTGGACCTTCAATCCGTGAAAGCGGGCCTTGAGCCGGCCATCCTGATCGATGACATGGGTGACGACGCCGTGCATTTGCTCGCCGTCCTCCGTCTGGGTGAACTCGAGCCCATATCCCTTGGCGACAGTGCGCGTCGTGTCCTCGGGTTGCCCCTGCTGTGTGGTCAGGAACAGCCAATTACCGAGATCGGCGCCATGCGCCTTGCTGTACTCGGCGAGGACGGCACCCGTATCGCGAGATGGATCGGTCGTGATGGTGACGAACTTGACCCTGTCCCGCATTGGGGTCGGGTTGATCATCGCCTGCAAGGCCGCAAGCAGCTCAGTGTGCAGCGGGCAGAAGTCGCCGCAATTGGTGTAGATGAAATTGAGGATGACGACCTTCCCCCGAAGGTCTGCCATCTCGACCGGGTTCCCGGCAGCGTCCTCCAGCGCAAAGTCCGGGGCGTGGCTGTCGACCGGCTGGAAGTAATCCTCATTCTCCATGAGCTGTTGCTCGACGTAGTCGAGCGAATGGGACAGGGCAGGCGAGGCGAGCGCGGCGAGGATGGTGGCTGCGAATGCAATGCTTTTGAGGTTCTTCACTTTCACTCGTAGTCTTCGCATGACCGGGCTGTGGCGGAGGTGTTGCGATCTGCCTGAGCGCTCGTGGGTTTCGGTTGCGGCTGGTCGCTGCTTGAAGCGGGGACTTCATTGAGCGGCATGTCACGTGACGCCGCCTCGTCCGCAGTTGGTCTCATCAGGCGAGGCAGGCACAGGCCGAGCGCACACATGGCGGCGCACGGAAGCAGGCCGACCAGGATCGGGGTGATGCCGGCGGCCGCGAGCCAGCTCCAGTTGAGGCCGAGGCCCAACGTTACGGCTATGCCCCCGAGAACAAGCAGTCCCCTGCGACCGCTTAAGTAGCGTCCGAGCCGCCCCGCCGGCTCGGCGGTTCCCGATGGCTTTGCGAGGTTTGTATGCTGCGACATTCTCATGGAGTTTCTTTCCCTTGCTATTGTGTCGGCTGTGCCGGCTCGGCAGCGATGAGCGACTTAAGTGTCGAGACCATTTCCTCCGAATCCCAATCGGTCGGGCCAATGACGCGGCCGATCTCCATGCCATCACGATCGATCAGCAGGGTCGCTGGCAGACCCACAGTGCCAAGCTCGAAAGCCGCGCCCGTGGAGGTGTCGATGCTGACCGCGAGATGCTGAATGCCAATCTCGTCGAAGAACCTTCTGACCACTTTCGGCCCTCCGCGATCGATCGAAAGTGCGATCACCTCGAAGTCGGGGCCGCCGAGTTTAGCCTGCAGACGGTCCAGGGTCGGCATTTCGATGCGGCACGGGACGCACCACGTTGCCCAGACGTTGAGCACCACGACTTTGCCGCGAAAGTCGGCAAGCGAGCGCGAGGCACCGGCTTCGTCCGCGAAGTTGATGTCGGGCACGGGAACTGGGGTGTCATGCAGCGCGAACTGACGCGCTGGCTCAGCGGCCGACACCGGCACGGCAGCAGTCGCGATGGCAGCAACGAGCATGAGGAAAGAATGCTTCATGACGGGCGCGCCTCCGCTTGCAGTCGGGTAATCAGCGGCAGGAACGTGTCCGACAAGATCTGCTCGGTGATTGCCCCGACATGCTTGTGGGCGATGACGCCGTCCGCACCCACGACGAACGTCTCTGGAACGCCGTAGACGCCCCACTCGATCGCCACCCGGCCGTCACGGTCGGCGCCTGTGCGGGTGTAGGGATCACCCCGCTCGTCCAGCCATTTCGCTGCGTCGTCAGGAGCGTCCTTGTAGTTGATGCCATAGACGGGAATGACCTTCTCCCGGGCGAGCCGCATGAACACTGGGTGTTCTTCGCGACAGGGAATGCACCAAGAAGCGAAGACATTGACCAGCGAGACTTCGCCGCGCAGGTCGACGCTCGAGAGGCCGAGACTGCGCCCCTGAACGGGAGGGAGCGCGAAATCCGGCACGGCCCGGCCAATCAGCGCCGAGGGAATGACACTGGGATCGCGGCCCAATCCGGCGGCGAAGACGGCAACGAGGCCGCCTACCGCGGCAAGCGGAATAAAGGCGAGTACGCTGCGCCGCGTGACGCCCAAGGGGGCGCTCACGCAGCGGGCCTCGGCCTGTGCCCGATCAGACCCTGTCATCTCGGGCGCGCCGAGAAGGACCGCACGAACGGCCAGCCATAAGGCTTGGAATTGTTGGGCACGAAACCCCTCCGCGATTACCCGAAATCAGCTCTTTGCCCGCGAATGCGACCGGGGATCCGGACGCACGCGCTGAACAGCAAGCGCGCTCACGCTTCAGCAGGCTTCAACCGAAGCGTGCTGGCGTTCAGCCGATGTAGGGGGTTCGCGGAGGAGGAGGACTGGGAGGGGTACTGCTGCCCAAAAGGGGCTCAACCCTTGGAAGGTAGAGTTTGTCAGTGGATAGGAGGCGAGCTGCCGCCTGAGGCTCGACGAGCACCGCAAACGCCGATGCCCCGCAGATTGCATAGCAGGCCGGGGCGGCGTCCTTGCACGGGAGCGGCATGGATTTGCCGTCGTCGCAGTCGGGGGGCACCTGATTTTCGACGTCCATGTTGGATGCCGACATCATTCGTGCCCCCGGCGCGCCCATGCTGCTCGCCTGGACGGCAAAGGTGCTGGCGCTCAGGGCGAACAAGAGCCCAAGCGCTATCACCGCTATTTGCCGAAGCGACCAGTTCACCATGACCCTCAAGCATTGCCGCCGAAACATGCTGCCATCAAGGCACATTCCGTTGATCCGCGTGCCGCGGTAAAAATGCCGCAGATACAGCCAGGAAAAACAAAGTCTTCAGCACTCTGTTTGTTCCCTCCACCTGCAGCGTCGTTGGAGGAACCGGCCTCCAATTGCCGGTGTTGAGCAGCACGAATCTGCCGCGTCGCAGCGAAGAAGACGCCGAAAGCCCCGCCGCTGCGGCAATGGGAACAAAGGCAAGAAGGTTTGGGCGCGTGATGTCGGCCTGCGACGTCTCCCTCAGGCGCAGCCACGTTCGTCTCGTCATTCGTCATGCTTGTTCTCCTGGCCAGCGCATCAGTTCACCGCGCAAACGGCGGGCGCCGGAACTACGAGTAGATCATGCGTGAAGCTCTCACCGGGCGGGATGGGCGGGCTGGGTAAGCCCCGGTCCGGGCAACGATCAGCCGCAGCCAGGAGGGCGCAGCCGAGCCAGATCAACGAACAGTTAGGGTAACTGCGGCCTTAGCCAGTTGCATTCAACTCGCTTCAAATCTGATTACAGCTTTTCCCTTTCGGGCAATTCCACATCGGCAAGCTCCTCCTCGATCGGGGAAGAGCAATGTCCTTCAAGCATTTAGTTTTGGTGTCGCTTGCCGCGGTGTTCGGCCTCATCGGTCAGCAGTCGGCTCTGGCAGTCGACTTCGGCAACCCGGCATTCGCACCGGAAGGAGCGCCGACCTCTATGCCCGTCGGGCACTATGAATTCTGCAAGAGTTCACCGACCGAGTGCGGCGAAAGCGATACACTGGTGGTGGCGACCGAAATTACGCAGTCGACCTGGGACGCTTTGGTGAAAGTCAACGGTGAGATCAATGCCACGGTCGCACCACTAACCGACCTCGACCAGTACGCGATCGATGAGTACTGGACCTACCCGAAGGGGGCGGGCGACTGTGAGGACTATGCGCTGGCCAAGCGCAGAGAGCTGATCAACCAAGGCTGGGCGGCGAGTACGCTGCTTATGGCAGTGGTCCGTCAGCAGAATGGCGCGGGCCACGCAGTGCTGATGGCCCGCACCGACCGGGGCGACCTGGTCCTCGACAACCAGGACGGCGACATCCACCTTTGGAACGAGACGCCTTACACCTATCTCAAGCGGCAATCACAAGCCAACGCCGGCAATTGGGTCGAAATTGTCGACCAGCGACCGGTGTTGGTCGCAGCGGTGCATTAGCGCTCTCATGTATCGAACGCCTCTAAGCGCTTGCCTGCCTTCAGAAAGGGAGCAGGGTCTATCGCGTTATCACCCTGCCGCAACTCGAAATGAAGATGCGGTCCCGTCGAGCGGCCAGTGGACCCGACCAGCGCGATCCTTGCATCTGCCTCTACCTCATCGCCTTCCGCGACCAATGCCTTCGACAGATGCGGATACCGTGACACCAGTCCGGACGCGTGGGTGATTTCGACCACCCGACCATATCCGTCTTTCCAACCGACGAAACTTACGACGCCGCTGGCGGCGCTGCTGACCGGCGTACCTGTTGGCGCCGGGAAATCTATCCCGGAGTGGAACGCCTTCTGACCGGTGAACGGGTCACTGCGAAGGCCATAGCCCGAGCTGACCCGGCTGGTTGCGACGGGCGGGTGAACTGGGGTTCGCTCCATCGCCAGGCGCACGGTCGTCAACCGATCGATGGCGGCAAGCGCCGGACCCAAATCGAACGTCGGCACGACCGGTGCCATGTCGGCTGCCTCCAGCAGCGGTCCACCGACACCCAGCCGGGCATCAAACTGTGGCGGGTGGCCAAGTTGCGTGAGTTCTTCTGTTATCGCCTCAGCCGACAGCGTGACGATCTCAGTCAGCGCCCCGAGGGCGGTGACGGTTTCCTGCTCCATGTCACGAAGTTCGAGCTCTATCCTGTCGATCGGCCCCACTTTCGGTGACGTCTCGTTGTCGCGCCGAATCGACGGTAGAGGTTTTTGAAACACCGCTATGCCTAGGTCAGCGACCTTGCTTCCGAGCAGACGCACTGTGCTTAGCTGTTCGGCCAATTGAAGTTGAAGCTGGGTGAGGTCTTGAACTTTAAGGGCAGTGCTTCCACTGCTCGCCGTCTCCCTGGAGCGAAGGCGATCGACATCACGGCGCAACTGGGCCAGTCGGGCTTCGTATGCAGATGTAGCCGTCTGCTGGCCGTCCCACATTCGCGAAACATCCGGGTGTGTAACAAGGCCAGACAAGGTGACCGCATTGACGACCACGAGGCCGGCAAGCATCGCCACATATCGCTTCCTGCAAAGTGCCGATGAAGGGCCGCGCACGCTGGACAATCCACGCCACACAATGGCAGGAATGATCGACCGCTATGGTTAAGGAAGCGACAAGGTCTCACATATTAGGAGCCATCAGTCCCAGAGCGCTCACGTCCAGAAGCACGGCAAAGCCAAGAATTTGCTCAAGCAGGACATTGCGCGACAGCGTTCGCAGGCCTTGAGCCGGTGCAACCTTCATGCGCTTCTCGAGAAGAAAATAGCGATTGTGGAGGGCCAAACAGACCATTGCCGCGAACAAGCTGATTTTGATGAGGAGAACCCGGCCGTACGCATCGCCCGGATCGGGCACACCACCGAGCATCTGCCAAGTGTTCAAAGCACCTGTCACCGCAATGAGCGCTACGGCCGCTACGCCCATGCTTGAGAAGCGGCCCAGCGCGGTTACCACCTCTGCCGTTGCCGTCGGATCGCGCCGCGCCGCTACGATCAGGCGACCGAGGGGCACGAGGCCCCCTATCCATGCTGCGGCTGCGGCAACGTGGACAGCCTGACTGAGTGAGCCCACGATGCCCCATACTGCGGCGTGGCCCTGCCAGCCCTCACATGTCAAAATCAGGAAAGTTATCGCGGGGACAAATCCCGGGGGGCCCCACAAGCTCGCCCCGAGCAAGAGGATCACAAGCGAAATCCGGGCGATCCATACCGGACCGAAGCCGGTTTCCAGCAGAACGCCACTCAGCGCTTCAAGGGTACCCTCGCGGTCCGTGAGTCCTGCTGCAAAGGACACCAGCCACACGCCGGCAAAAGCTATAGTCGCAAGCGCAAGGGCAAGATTGATGCCGCGAGGCTGCTGCGCCCGCGAGGCTGTGCCGCTCCTGTTCAGCGCATAGAACGGAAACAGCGTCGACCCGAACAGGATCATAACCGACAGGAAATAGCCCCATCGCGCCAAGACAAGCGTGCTAGCGACGTCCATTTCTACGGTTTGACTTCAAATCTGTAGCTTCCTTTCACCTTGTGCCCATCTGCTGAAAGTACATGCCAATCAACCTGGTAGACGCCGGGCACGAGGGAACCCAACACCGGCGCAACCATGTTCTTATTGTCTACCGTGATTTCACCTGTAGCGACGAGCGCGCCGTCCGGCCCCAAGAGGTCGATGCCGGAGAATCGAGCCTCAATGTTCTCATTGAAGCTCAGGCTGATCTCAACTGGTGGCTGGGCAACAGCCGCATTGGCAGCTGGAACGGTCTGGACCAGGAGCCCATGCGCCAGAGCCTGCCCTGGAAAGGACAGCCCCAGCAGTGTGAGCAACGCGACAATTCGGATAGCCAGGGTCATCGCGAATTCTCCCATTGTCTTGAGTCGAGCCGCCATACGACGTTGGCGTCGGAGCCGGTTCCGATAACCGTTTGCCCCAGGCATGAGGTCGGCGATCATTTGTCGTCGGCGCGTACCCCGTAGAGTTCCAGTTTGTGCGCTGCCTGTAGCCGAGCCGCTTGGCAATCGCGTGCTGCAGCCTCTCTATTTCGGGATCCACGAACTCGACGATCTCTCCCGTTTCGGCGTCGATCAGATGGTCATGATGTGGGCCGTCGGCTAGCTCGTAATGGCAGCGGCCCTCGCCGAAGGTGTGCTCTTCCACAATCCCCGCGTCGCGCAGCGTCTTGAGCGTTCGATAGACAGTGGCGAGCGAGATTCGAGGGTGGTCGCGCGAGACCAGTTCGTGAATTTGGTTGGCGCTGGGGTGGCCTTGGGCTTTCGCTATGACCTGCGTTATCGCCCTTCGCTGGCCGGTGAGTTTGATACCATGGGCGCGGCAGGCATCGGTTAGCCTTTCAAGCGTCTGGACCGCTGGCATGTACTGTCCTCGCAATCAGATCTTGATCACTGCGGCGGTGGCGTACATGAAGGCGACGCCTGCCAGGAGACCACCCAGAGCCGAAGGCGACAGCAGTGCCGAGCCTTTGCCCTTGTTGGAACGGAGAAGATAGGCACCAACCTCGACGATCACCTGCAAGATCGCGCCGGCGCCGATAGCCAGGGCAAGAGCCGACCATTGGGGGGCGACAGCCAGGCTGCCAATCCACATTCCAACCACCGCGGGAGCGCCAGCCACCAGCGTCAGGACGACGAATGACCAGAGCTTTGGGCGCTCCTTAAGGATCGGCGCTGCTATGCCGATACCTTCGGTGATGTTGTGGATGGCAAATCCAAGAACGAGGAATGTACCAAGGCCAGCTGATCCCGCTGCGAAGGCGGCACCGATAGCGAGACCCTCCCCGAAGTTGTGCAGCCCGATCCCGAGGGCAATGTAGAACGAGAGCGCCAGGCCTGCGGGAGTGCCGCGCCAGCGGCCGATGGCCATGAGGATCATGAAACTCGCCAAGGCGGCGAGCACCACCATGGCCGGCCCCTGGAACAGCGCCGCCGACTCGGCGGCAAGCTCGAGCGCCTCGGCACTCATGTCGATCAGTAGGAACGCGAGTAGGCCGATCGTCAGTGCCAGCAGGAAGTTCAAGCCGGATTGGCCGACGCCGCGTAGCGCGGGGTAGAACATCAGACCGATCGCAACGGGCAGGATACCGACGATGGCGCCAATCAGGGCCTGAGCGGTCAGCGCGGAAGCGTTTGGCTGCGGCGTTGGAACAGCGACGGGAATCTCGTGCTCGAAGGCAGTGCCGGTATTGGTGAGGACGTTGACGCGGTGCGCCTCGCCCAGCACCCAAGGATACGGAAGTGAAATCCAGGCGGTGGCGCCGCGAGCGAGTTCGCCGGGCGGGTCCTGGGTAAATGTCCAGTAGGCATCATCGACCTGGACCTGCGCGATCGACATCGGCTCCGACCCGCCGGCCCGCACCAGCACTTTGATCCCGCTGCTGTCGAGGATGGTGCGCTCATAGGTCAGCGCTTCGACCGGCGGGGCGCCGTTGTTGAAGCTCCTGAGCGGATCAGTTGCCGCGATCCAGGCGAGCGCCGCGAGCAGTAGCGCCAGCGGCAGCAAAAGCCATGCAAGGCGACGCCATCTGTTCGCTTCAAGCGGGGGCGGAAGAGTCGATGCAGTGTCCGTCATTTACGCCTCCACGACGTCGAACATTCCCATCTAGCCGAGCTCGGTAAACTCAGACTGATGGGCATGGAACATGTACATGCCCGGCTCGTGGTCCTTGTAGCTGAACTCAAGGATGCCGCGCTGGGCCTGGCACTGGGTGATGAGGTCGACGGTACGCAGCGTCGGAGTGAGCTGCGTGCCGGTGTCATAGTAGTCGAAGAAGTTGGCGTGCAGGTGCAACGAGTTGATCGGATCGAACTCGGTCACGTTCACCAGGTAGATGCGCACCGGCCGGCTCTTCTCGATACGGATCGGCCGGTTGCCATACGCATGCGGGATGGAGTTGACAGCATAGAACTCGTTCTCGTTGTCGAAGTTGGTGTCGAAGGCGTTCATCACCATCACCATCTCCTGCCAGTGGGCGTTCTCCGGCGTACCGAGCAGCCGCGACTTGGCCTGTGCTTCGAACTCTGGATGGAGAGCGGGGTCGGGGTCGATGACGAAGGCGCCGTACATGCCCTTATGCATATGCCGCTTCAGCGGCAGCGCATGGCAATGATAGAGGTGACAGCCGAATGGCTTGGCATCGAACTCGTAGACGAATTCCTCGCCTGGGTTGATGAGGCCAGCACCCGGCACGCCATCCATGCGGGCCGAGTGGATGCCATGGAAATGCATCGAGTGTGGGTGCGACCCGAAGTTCTTGAAGACGAACCGTAGTCGCTCGCCTTCCTTCGCGCGGAAAGCTGGACCGGGTACCCGTCCGTTGTACGTCCAAGCCGGGAACATCACGCCGGGGGCGATCTCGATTTCCTTGTCGACCGCCTCGACCTCGAAAGTGCGAAGCGGTCTACCGTCCACGGTCGTGGATAGGGTGCCCCTCTCCCACTCTGTCAGCATCGCGGATGGGTCGAAACCGTTCCTCGCATAGTCGACTTGGCCCACGGTCATCATGCCGCCATGCGCTCCGCGGTGAGCCGTAGGCGCTGCGTATGGGTCGGCGGTCGGCACCGCCGAATCACCCGACGTGGCGGCCATGTCGTGGCCTGGCATGCTTTGGGCAGCCGCGGTCGTGGCCAGCGCTGCCGCACCACCTGCTACCGCGAGCCCGCCCAACAATAGGCCGCGCCGAGTGACGATGTCGCCGTGCGACTGATCGCTCATGTTGTTTCCTAGTTGCGAATAGATCGCAACAGGGATAAGCACGTCCAGCGGTCATTTGCAAGTAGGAATGATTTGCAGAAAGGGCGCGGTCCTCAGCTTGGGGGACAGATCGTACTGCCGCACGCGCGCATATTGCCGACCTTTTCGCGCAGGACCTCGATGCCGACGGCCCCGGGGACAATCTCATCGCCGATGATGAAAGTGGGAGTGCCTGAGATGCCGAGTCGGCGGGCCAGGTCATAGGATTGGTCAAGCGCGGCCGTCACTTCCGGGTCGGATAGCTTGCCCTTCAACGTCGCCTCGTCGAGCCCCAGTTTGCCTGCCTCCCGCAACGCAACGGGGCCATCGATCTGCCCGCGGGCTGTGTAGAGCGCTCGGTGGAAGGACCAGTAATCTGCTCCTGCCAAATCCACCAAAACACCGACCTTGGCAGCGTCGACCGACCCCTGTGACAGGATCGGGAACTGCCTAAGCACCAGACGCAGGTTGGGGTCCTCGTCAACAAGTGCGACCAGATCCGGCATGGCAGTGCGACAGTAGGCACAGTTGTAGTCGTACATCTCCACAAGGGTGACGTCGCCAAGCGGGTTGCCAACGACCGCCGCCCCAGTGTCTGAAAAGATGCGATCGCGGTTTTCAGCGATGAGGGTCTTGGTTTTGGCCGCCTGTTCTGCCTGGCGCTTCGTAGCGAGAGCGTCAGACACCCGCTGAAGAACATCCGGGTTGGCCAGGAGGTACTGCTCCACCATTGGGCCGAGTTCTTCCGGTCGGTATTGCGGGCCAGCCGTGGCAGCCGCGATCTCGTCGACGATGAGCTGCCGCAACTGGGCTTGATCCCAGTTGGGTCCGATTGGCGATTGGATCAAGGCAAAGGCGGCTACGGCGCCAGCCACCGCCCCCGCCAAAACAACCACCACAAGTCCCAGTATTTTCATAGCGTTCAGGCGCGCAGCAACGGTTCGAATTCCGTCGCCAGTTCTTCGAGTGAGAGCGCTCCGGTCCTGTGCTTGCCATTGATGTAGAACGTGGGGGTTCCGGTAAGGTGGAACTCCTTCATCGCCTGATCTCGAGCGGCTTCGAGGGCATCGAAGCCCGCCTGGTCCTTGAGAGCGGCGTCAAAGCTCTCTTGGGTGAAGCCATGCTGAAAGGCGATCTTTTCCAGGGCCGTCTTCGGTGTTTCCGAAGTCGACCACTGTTCCTGGGTCTTGAAGAAGGCTTCAATCAGGTCGAAATAGGCTGTCTCGGCGCTGGCATAGGCTAGCAGGAAGACCACGGCGTCCGGGACATTGCGCACGAATGGGCGGACGACTAGGCGCACTTGACCGGCTTCGACATAGGTGCGCTTCAGTTCCGGATACGTCTCTACATGGAACTTGGCGCAATGCGGGCAGGTCGGCGACGCATACTCAATCAGGGTGATCTTTGCATCTGCGGCGCCCAAGGATCGATCCGGAGGTCCCGCGGGCTTCATCAACTTTTCCAGGGGAATTGTATCCCCGTCTTCGGCGGACGCTCCCCCCGCGATGCTCCCGATCGCCAGGATCGCGGCGGTGCTGCCGATGAATGTCCGTCTGTTGATGGTCATGCGTTCCTCCTGTTGCCATCATCTAGCCCGTCAGAGGCCCGGCCGTGCCATCCCTGATGTTGATCAACTTGGCGTGAGGCCCGCTCTCCCAAACGCCGTGTCAGGCCGCCTGATTGTTCTCATGGAATCGGCACTCACTGTGATCGGCCAGAATTTCGATCACCCGACATGTCTCGACCCGCCCATGGGAGCAGCCTTCGACCATGCGCTGCAGCTCGGCTTCGAGCGCCCTGAGACTCAAGATTCTCCTGCGGACCTCTTCCAGCCGCGCCTTTGCGATGGCGTCGGCGTCCGCGCATGGCTGGGACGGTTCATCCTGAAGGTGCAGAAGCGTTCGAATGGCATCGAGCTCAAATCCAAGTTCCCGCGCATGGCGAATAAACGCCAGCCGGTCCACATCCGCCCTTGCATAGAGGCGACGGTTGCCGTCTGTCCGCTGCAATGCGGGGAGCAGTCCGATCTCCTCGTAATACCGGATGGTCGGCACTTTCACGCCGCTGAGCTCGGCTGCTCTTCCTATCGCTAAGCCATGATCCATTTCACAGTGCTCCTCTAGCCACTGGAGCATGTAGTGCAAAGCCATCCACCATGAAAGGTGCTGGCGCCGGTGCAGGGTGGGCGTGGCGCTGGTGCGACATCATTGCACAGCATCGTGATCAGTTTAGGCGTTGCTCCTCCAGTGGCTAGAGGTTGTAGCCAGTGCCCGGTGCGGCAAGGAGCATGAAAATGACCGAGGCAACGACCCAGACCCGCTTTCTCGTCGACGGGATGGACTGCGCAAGCTGCGCAGCCAAGATCGATACCGCTACCCGGAGGGTCGAAGGGGTCGAGGACGTCTCGGTGTCCGTGGTGGCCGGCACCATGACCGTAAAGCACTCGCCGGCAGCCGATCTGGAACAGATCGTGCGGAAGGTAACCAGTCTCGGTTACAAGGCCAGGGCTATCGAGCGCGGCGATGCTGGATCGAAGAGCGAGACCGCAAAGCAGGCGCCCACGCTCGAACACACTGGGCACGATCAATCAGGGCACGCTCACGCCGGACATGATCACGGCGAGGACAACCACGATGGTCACAGCCATCTTGAGCATGATCACGATGAGCACAAAGACCATGCCCATGGTGAGGATCATAAGCAAGAAAAGCCCGACAAGCTCGCCGGCATGCACGGTCACGACCATTCCCCCGAAGACGGCCCCTGGTGGAAGACTGTCAAGGCTCGTCTGACGATCGTTTGCGGGCTGGCGATCGGAGGGGCGTTCGCGCTGGCCTGGTCCGTACCCTCTGTAGAGTCCTGGATCTTCATTGTCGCAATGGCGGTCGGTCTGATTCCGATCGCGAGGCGGGCGCTCTTTGGCGCGCTGAACGGCAGCCCCTTCTCAATTGAGACGCTGATGACGGTCGCCGCCGTCGGCGCCGTGTTCATCGGTGCCAGCGAGGAAGCAGCGGTAGTGGTGTTCCTTTTCCTTGTGGGCGAACTGCTCGAGGGAATCGCAACGGGTCGGGCACGGGCCAGCATAAAGGCCCTGGCCACGCTGGTCCCCAAGACGGCATTTGTCGAGGCCGACGGCAAGACCACCGAAATCCCGGCTGACCAGGTTGCAGTCGGGGCGACCGTACTTGTCAGGCCAGGCGACCGCATCCCGGCCGACGGAACTATCGTCTCCGGCGAGAGCGCCATTGATGAAGCCCCGGTGACGGGTGAGTCCGTCCCCAAGCGCAAGACTGTCGACGATCTGGTCTTTGCCGGCACCGTCAATCAGGAAGGCGTGCTACGAATTCGGGTCACGGCGGCAGCCTCGGACAACACCATTTCGCGCATCATCAAACTGGTTGAGGAGGCGCAAGAATCGAAGGCGCCGACTGAGCGGTTCATCGACCGGTTCTCGAAATACTACACGCCCGGCGTCATGGTGGTTGCGGCCTTGATAGCCATCGTCCCTCCGCTGCTCTTCGGGCAGTCCTGGGGAGAGTGGATTTATAAGGGCTTGGCAGTGCTGCTCATTGGCTGCCCATGCGCCTTGGTCATCTCGACCCCCGCAGCCATCGCTGCTGCCCTCTCGGCTGGCGCCCGACGCGGCCTGTTGATGAAAGGCGGGGCCGTGCTCGAGGGCTTGGGCAAGATCAACCACGTAGCACTCGACAAAACGGGTACGCTGACCGTGGGCAAGCCGCAGGTCACCGACATCGTCGGGGTCGATCATTCGGAGGCCGACGTGCTCGCACTGTCTGCGGCCTTAGAAGTGGGATCTAGCCACCCGCTGGCCACGGCGATCCTGGCCAAAGCGAAGGAGCAGAACGTCCATCCCAAGCGAGTTGAAGGCGCTGGAGCGGTGGGCGGCAAAGGTGTCATCGGCACGGTTGAGGGGCAGGAGCTGTTTCTCGGTTCTCGCCGCGCTGCTGGCGAGCGCGCACCCCTCTCTGCCGATCTCGAGAGCCGGATTGCCGCGCTAAATGACGAAGGTAAGACCGTTTCTGTACTGCTCGCCAACAGCAAGGTCGCGGGATTGATCGCGATGCGCGATGAGCCGCGCGAGGATGCCAAGGCCGGTCTGGATGCACTGAAGCGGCTGGGAGCTGACGTGGTTATGCTCACCGGCGACAATCGCCGCACTGCCGAGGCGATCGGCAAGTCCCTGGGCATCGAGCCTCGAGCCGAGCTACTGCCGCAAGACAAGCAGAAGTTCGTCGACGAACTGCGCCAGCAGGGGAAGGTGGTTGGCAAGGTTGGCGACGGCATCAACGATGCTCCGGCACTTGCTGCTGCCGACATTGGCATAGCGATGGGTGGCGGCACGGACGTGGCACTGGAGACGGCCGACGCGGCGGTGCTGCATGGCCGGGTGCTGGATATCGCGAACATGATCGTGCTGTCGCGCGCTACAATGCGCAACATTGTCGAGAACATCACCATCTCACTGGGGCTCAAAGCATTCTTTCTGGTGACTACGGTCATCGGCATCACGGGGCTGTGGCCCGCAATTCTGGCCGACACCGGTGCAACTGTGCTTGTGACCGCCAACGCTATGCGGCTGCTTGCATGGAAGGGGCTCGAGCGTTGATGGAGATGCGGCATGCGTATCTCTGGTTCGCGGTGCCCGGTCTGATCTTCGTCGATCTGGTCACCAAGTTCTGGGCCCGCACCACGCTCGTGCCCCCGGTTGTCGAGCTCGACCTCGGGCCATTTCTCGGTCTGCAACTGACCGAAAATTACGGCGCGACCCTAGGGCTCCTGTCTTTCGGTGACGGTCCGGGCCGGATTATTCCTTTGCTCGTCACCATAGGTCTGACGATCGGGCTCGGCGCATGGCTCATGCGGACGAAGAGTGAGTGGCGCCGCCCATTCATTGGCCTCATCTTTGCCGGAGCAGTGGGGAACGTTGTGGATCGACTGCTGAATGGTGCCGTTACCGATTTTCTGGCGTACCGATGGCTTGGCGAGCCTCTGTTTGTCGGAAACGTCGCCGACATATGGATCACCATCGGTGCCATCGGAGCGTTCGGCGGCATCCTGATCTCGGGCCCGACCAATCGGCCCGCGTCCGAAGCCGTCAAGGGAAATTGACGATGAAAAAGCTGCTACTGGCGCTGGGCCTTCTGGCCGGCCTGATCGTTCCAGCATCCGCGCACGGCTTCACCATTGGGGAGATCGAAATCGTGCACCCGTTTCTGCGCGCGACACCACCCAAGGCGACGACGGCGGCCGGCTACATGGTGATCCGCAACGGGGGTTCCACACCGGACCGGCTGTTGCGGATCGAGACCACGGCAGCGGAAAAGGTCGAGTTTCACCGGACTGTCATCGAGGGCGGCATCGCGAAGATGCAACCAATCAAAGAGGGGTTCGAGATTCCGGCAGGCGACGAGTTCCGATTGGGCGCCGACGGCACCCACGCCATGCTGGTCGGCCTGACCGGGCCGATCGATCTGGGTTTCCTCATGGATGCCACCCTGGTCTTTGATAAGGCGGGGGCGCTGCCGATGACTTTCGAGGTGGAGCCGGCAGGCACCAAGCTCGAGGACACCGAGGCCCACCATGAGTAATGACGCCCCGGTGCCCGCTGCCAAGAAGCCAAAATACAAACCACCGCTTACCTTGCGGATATTCCAGGTGGTCTTGTGGATATTGGTAGTCGGGGCCGCCGCCTACATGGCATTGCCTCGCTTGCTAACGCCCGCCCCAACCGCGCAGCTCGGCCCAGGCGTGCCGCTCACCGCGCCGTTCCAGCTGGTCAACCAGGATGGCCAACCGGTCACCGAAAAGGCATTCGCCGGCAAGGCCGCTGCCTGGTTCTATGGCTTCACCAACTGTCCGGACGTCTGCCCAACAGCGCTGGCCGAAATGGCGACCTTGCTGAAAGAGTTGGGTCAAGACGCAGCGAAGCTCAACACGGTGTTCGTGACCGTCGACCCCGAGCGGGACACGCCGGAAGTACTGAAGCCGTACGTCGAGTATTTCGATCCCCGGATAGTCGGCCTCACGGGCGATCTTGCGGCTATCACTTCAATGGCGAAATCGCGGTTCGTGTACTTTGCGAAGGTGCCGCAGGACGGCGGCGGCTACGACATGGAGCACAGCGCTGGAATATTCCTCACCAACGCGAAGGGGGAGTTCGTGGGGACCCTTGATCCCGAAGAGCCGCTTGAAACGAAGCTGCAGAAACTTCGCAAGCTGACGGCCGACGCCGCTTAACCCCCAATAGGTACTACACGAAGGAGATCACGATGGCTCAACCTCAGACCGCTTCCGCGCCCTCGGGCCACGGCTTGCTATGCCCCACTTGTCGGGTGGACCTGGTCATGAGCGACAGGCAGGGCATCGAAATAGATTACTGCCCGAAATGTCGCGGCGTTTGGTTGGATCGCGGCGAGCTCGACAAGATCATCGAACGCAGCTTACCGACCCCGACTTCGCCTTTCGGGCGGGAGGCGCCGCGCGACGAAGGGAGACCCCAGACTGGCCACTCGCGTGATCGGCATGACGATGACCATCGTTACGGCGGAAGTCACGGCCGCCGGCGGGAGTCCTTTCTCTCGCGCTTGTTCGACGACTGAAGCCTATCGCCGAGCGGGAGCGCACGAAGCCGATGTCAGCCGGACACAGCCATAGCGGACCGACGACGGGAACGGCGGGTGCGCGCCATCGGCGCAGCCTGGTGTGGGCGCTGGCGCTGACCTCGACCTACCTCGTCGCTGAAGTCGTCGGCGCACTTGTCACCGGCAGCCTGGCCCTCCTCGCCGACGCCGCCCACATGCTGACGGATGTGGGTGGCCTGGCGCTAGCTCTGTTTGCCATCTGGTTCGCGTCCCGCCCAAGATCGTCGCTCAAGACGTACGGGTACCTCAGAAGCGAAGTGCTGGCCGCGCTAGCGAACGCGGTCGTTCTGCTGCTGCTGACCGTGTACATCTTGTACGAGGCCTATCAGCGCTTCTTCTCACCTCCGGAGGTGCTATCGACGCCCATGCTGGTGGTGGCGGTAATCGGACTTGCCGTCAATCTGATCAGCATGAGGATACTGGCGGCCGGCTCGCAGGAGAGTCTTAACCTGCGGGGAGCCTATTTCGAGGTCCTCGCCGATATGCTCGGTTCGATCGGCGTCATCATTTCGGCGCTTATCATCATGTTCACCGGCTGGACCCTGGCCGACCCGATCATTGGCGCAGCAATTGGCATCTTCATCGTTCCGCGGACGTGGGTGCTCCTCACTCACGCCGTCAATATCCTCCTCGAGGGAACGCCAATTGGTCTGGATGCTGCCAAACTCGAGCGTGACCTGCAGGCCATCGATGGTGTGCTCGACGTGCACGACCTTCACGTATGGACCATCACCTCCGGCTTCGACGCGATGAGTGGACATCTGGTGGTTGCCGACGACGCAGACCAGCAGTCCGTTCTGCGCGCCGCACAATCTCTGCTGCATGACGACTTTGGAATCGATCACACCACGATCCAGATCGAAACGGCCGCAACCCGCGGCAAGGAAATCAGAACCCAGGTATGAGGCAGGCAATGACGGAGACGGCGGTCCGGACGGACCAGACACAAATCAATATGAAGGATGGCGCCACGATAGCGCTGCTGGCTGCATGGGTTCTGGCCTTGTTTGCGGCAGCGGCAGTGTTGTTCATTGGCGAGGTGATGGGGCAACAGCCCTGCGTCTTGTGCTGGTACCAGCGGGCCGCGATGTTTCCGTTGGCACTGCTGCTCGGCATCGCCGCCTGGCGCGGGGATCTGGGAGTATGGCGATACGCGCTGCCCATCACAGGTGCCGGAATCCTCATCGCAGCCTTCCACACGCTGCTCTACTACGGCGTCATACCTGAGAGCATCGAACCGTGTGGTGCCGGGCCTTCCTGTACGGACGCCGCGATGACTATCCTCGAGTTGCCCATTCCCGTGCTGTCTCTCGCCGCATTCGTGGGTCTCTCAATGCTCCTCGTCGAAGTCCGCAAGGGAGAACCGCGATGAATCGGCGTCACTTCGTCCTCGGTGTTACCGGCTTTGCCATCGTCGCATATACCGGCGGTGCGTTCGCGTATCGAGAAGCCGTTGCTTCGGCCGCTCGCGATCGCGCCACCAAAGTCGGTGCTGCCCTCTACCGTGATCATGCTCCGATAATTGGCCCGACCGAGGCGAAGGTGACGATCACCGAGTTCTTCGATCCGTCATGTGAGGCTTGCCGCGCCTTTTATCCGATCGTGAAGCAGATCATGGAACTGCACGCGGGCAAGGTTCGCCTGGTACTCCGTTATGCCGCGTTGCATGAGGGATCGGACCAGGTGGTCCGGATACTGGAGGCGGGCAGGCTCCAGGACAAGTTCATCCCAGTGCTGGAGGCGCTCCTTGCGAAACAGCCTGAATGGGCCGTGCACGGCGCCCCCGATATCGAGAAGGCTTGGTCGATCGCCGGCTCTGCCGGCCTGGACCTGAACAAGGCGCGAACGGATGCCCAAACGGACCCTGTCACGGCTGTGCTGGCTCAGGATGCAGCCGATGTTGAGGCCGTTGGCCTAACCCAAACTCCGACCTTTTTCGTCAATGGAAAACCGCTGACAGATTTCGGTCCCCAGCAACTCTACGACCTGGTTACAGCCGAGGTACAGGGCGCCGGCGCGTGAGTGTCGACGTTCTGGTGATCGGAGGAGGGCAGGCGGGGTTGTCAACCGCCTATTGGCTGAAGCGGCTGGGTCCATCGTTTGTGGTGCTCGATGCCGCCGACCGCATCGGGGACAGCTGGCGGAAACGCTACGCTTGTCTCACCCTGTTCACCCCACGGGAGTTCAGCAGCCTTCCGGGTCTCGCCTTGCCGGGCGAACCCGCTGGCTATGCAACCGCAAGTGAGTTCGGCGACTACCTTGAGCGGTACGCCGAGAAGTTCGCGTTGCCCGTCCGCTCCAACCAGCGGGTTGTTCGGCTGGCCCGATCGGACAAGGGGTTTCTAGCGGACCTGAGTTCGGGAGAGCAGATCACCGCTGCAACTGTGATCGTTGCAACGGGAGGCTTTCAGTCGCCGATTGTGCCCGCGATGGCTGCTGACCTTTCAGACGATGTGCAGCAGCTCTCGGCGGAAACTTACAGGACACGTGCAGAGGTGTCCGGTCACCGCGTCGTTGTGATCGGTGACGGCGCTTCCGGGCGCGATATCGCCGCTGATCTAGCCGATAGTCACACTGTCGTGCTGGCGTGCGGCCGACCGCGCCGGCTGCTGCCTGAAAAGATTCTTGGCATCGGTACGTGGAAGTGGCTACGGGCGCTGGGCCTCCTTAGCGCCGACACCAATTCGCCAGTTGGCAGGTTCATGCGCAAGGCGGACCCGTTCCCCAACAGACAGCGCGACCTGCCCACTCTTGGTCGGCTGGGCGTAGAACTCAAGCCTCGCGCGGTTGCGGCTCACGGCAAGGAGATACGCTTCAGTGATGGCACGTCTCTTGAAGTGGAAACCGTTGTCTGGGCGCTTGGCTATGGGGATGAGAGCGCCTGGCTTGAAATCGGCGGCGCGCGCGATGCAGATGGCGCCTTCCAGCACTACCGAGGACGCTCGCCGATCCCGGGTCTGTATTTTGTAGGCCGTCCTTGGCAGCGCAACAGAGCGTCTGCGCTCATCACGGGAGTTGGAGCCGACGCTCGGCTGATCGCCGCCGAGGTGTCTGAGGCTTTCGGCCACGACACGCGAACGGCGGTCGAACGAGCCCTTAAGCTCAGGTTGTTGATTGCCACTGAGAACTGACCCAGCAGGCTGGGATTTTTCCATCGAGATTTGACCCATGTGTGACCCTTGCCCCTCGTGGTTTGAGCGGGGGCTGTGGAGTGATCGACATGGCATTGTTGAGCGTTATCCGACGCTGGCATTTT
>NZ_JAFKHE010000014.1 GCF_017307495.1 Devosia sp.
GCTTCCGCTTCAAGAACAGCTCCGCTCACGATCCCAAAACCACGAAGGAGAAAGCCAGAACCTTGACCATCAAACCCGACCCGAAACATACCTAGAGGCGGGTCACTTCTCGGTGGAAATCCCGGGTCAGTTCTCGGCGGAAATCAACAGGCTTGCCGACTGGAAGCCGGGTGCTGCCAAGGCCGCGCAAAAGGTCGCTCAGCTCGGCTTCTCAAACGGCAAGATGACGTACAAATTGCCCGGCCAGCCGGACGTAGTGATCTCGTGTGACCTCCATATGCCGGGAACTGACGCACTGAACCTGCGCACCAAGGACCTGCACGACGTCATTCAGGCCGTGCTCAACGAGGACGCCTCGTCGTTGACGTTTGGCGCAGACACAGGCGGAATGCTTCGTCTCGGATGGTCTGATCGCTTCGGCAACTACGAAGTATACCTGCCGACCGCGACCTCGAGTGGCGAACTCAGCTCGCGCCGTCTCGAACCGATGCGGATCACCGCTTCGGCTCGCGCTGCCTAAGACAAACGGGGGAGAGCAGTCGCCCTCCCCCGTCCAAATTCATTCCAAGAAAACACTTAGGAGATTTGAAAATGAGCCATCCGCTCAAAGCCCTTTCGCTTGCCTACTACCCAGCTGTAACGAACCACATCGCTGACGATCCCACCCCGAAGGACCAGGCCGTTTATGTCCCCTCTGTCTCGCCGGGGTTTGCCATGGACGTTCACGCGGCGAACTGGACTCGGCCGCTGCCGAACGGGATCAGTTCCAACATGCTGAACTTCCTCGATCCAGCCAACCGCGACTTTTTCTCGATCAGTCATGTGATGAGTTCGGCTGGCCAGGCATTGAGGCAACCACGCCCGTGCATCATTACTGATAGAGACCGTTCCAGCACCACCTTGATCTGCGACAGCGGCGGATACCAGATCGCGTCTGGCCGCATGAAGATCACATCGGATCAAGACCGACTTGATATCCTTCGGTGGATGGAGCTGCACGCGGACTATGCCATGACGCTTGATGTCCCCACGGGTCCTGTGCGTCGCGATCCCAACTACGCGTTCAAGTCATTCCGGGATTGCCTCACGCAGACCTCCGATCACCTCGCGTTCTTTGAACGTCACCGGCAGACCAACGCTGTTGAGCTACTCAACGTCCTACAGGGCAACGATCCCAATGAGGCGGATGCCTGGTACGACGAGGTGAAGAAGTACGCGTTCGAGGGTTGGGCGTTTGCAGGTATCTTGCGCAATGACCTTTACCAGCTTTGTCGTCGTGTTCTGATCATGGCCAATGAGGGTCAGATCGAGACAAAGACTTGGATACATGTACTCGGCACGTCCGATTTGGAAACCGCCGTTCTCTTGACTGCACTGCAGCGAAGCATCAACCGGCACATCAACCCAAGACTGCGCATAAGCTTCGATACGTCGAGCCCGTTCCGGGCGCTAGCGCAGAAGCGAGCATTCACGATACCGACATTTACCAGCAAGGAAATGTCGATGCCGATGAGGGCAGTGCCGGATGGGGCAAAGTTCGTGGGTTCTGACGTGCGATGGCCCTGGCCGAGCCCGATAGGGGATCGGATGACGCTTAGCGATTTCTGCGTGTCGCGTCCGCCTACCGCGATGAGCTTCCATGACAAGCTCAGCAATCACTTGCTTGCCCATCACAATCTTGCGGCGCTGTGCTGGGGAATCTCTCTCGCCAATCGCGTCTTCGACAGTGAAACCGTGGACCATCATCACTCAATCGTGCCCCACGTGGGAGCAGGCGTTGAGGCGATCGACAGAGTCCTGGCGAGCGGAAGCCTCGCGACCTTGGCAACCTACAAGCCCACTTTCGCGATGCTTCGACATAGCGACGCGTACGACACGGGCGACGAGCACCGCGAGTAAGGAAGCAAACCTGAATGGGGAGCGTCGAGCTGGTTGCGCTCCCTATCAACAACCTGTCGTCATGCATTGACAACCAACCACGCCGGATCGCCCTACAGTGCCGTCAATGCCATTCGTGGCCACCAAATGAGATCTTTGTCACAGACGACGCGATAATCCGCAGTCGTCCTCAACAAAGGACCATAAACATGACGAACCAGACTAGCATCGACTTTGACGATGACGAACACATGCTCCCGCCTGTCGCAAACCTGTCAGCCGACGAGATCGAAGAGATGATCTCCGAGGCCTACATTTGCCATTCGACCGATCCGGAAATGGCCGCTGCATTCTGCTATATCATCTGGCAGGAAACCCTTGGGCCGTATGCGCCGGTACATATGCGGGAATGGATGTCGGAATTGCTCGACGATGCGGGCGTTGAAGTTCCTGAACATGTCGGGCCGCCGCCATTTGATGAGGATGGACGCGAAGTCGAGTCGGTCGAACGCTATGACGCTAGCTTCGCTGCCATCATTGAGCTCGCCATCGCGACACAGAACCGCAACATGAAAGTGCTCTACATGGAAGCGCTGCGGTGGACTGACCCTCGCTTCGGGGTTGAGGGAATCGACGAGCCCGAAGACATCGCTTGGAACATGCGGGATGCGGGCGGTCTCGAGGCGTTAGCCTCAACCGGCAGGAACCATGGACAATCGTACGGGGCAAACTAAAGTGCCCTGCTGGGCATCTCAACGGCACATGTCGTTGAGTTACTCAACGGACAGACCGAGGGGCAGCTACTGTCCCTCGGTAGCTACAGAAGCTCCACCGCCGCACGCAGCACGTTCTCGTTCAGCTCAATGTACCGCTGGGTGGTAGCGATGCTGCGGTGGCCGGCCAATTCCGCCAGCACCCGCACATTCACCCCCTTGTGCGCCAGCGTCGTGATGAATGTGCGCCTGCCGCTGTGCGACGTTGCCTTGTCCAGTCCCGCCTCGTCGTAGATGCGCAGGAACACCTGACATAGGCTGTTGGCTGAAAAGCGCTTCCCGACCCTGCTCCGAAACAACGGATCGGCAGCCTTGGACTTGCCGATCGCATGCAGGTAGATCGACAGCTCCGTTTGCGCCTGTGCGTTGAGCAACACCGTTCTAGCTGCGTCGCCCTTTGTCTGCTCGGCCTTAAGCTGGATTTGGCTGCGTATGCGCCCATCGGCATCGATCACGTCGCCAACCCTTAGCGCTGCTATCTCGCCGACACGCATTCCCGACAGCCAGCTCAGTTGCAGCATGCACCTGTTGCGTGCGGCGAACGGCTTGCGGGCAATGTGTGCCAACACCCGCTTCGTGTCCTTCTCGGTCAGTACCTGCGCTTGCTTCATGCTCGCCCTGCCTTGGATAACTATCCCAACGCAGACAGCATGCTTTCTGATGTTGGCTAGGACAACCGGAGAAAAGCGCGCAGATTATTGTTCTATTTCAAGCGCGTAGCGCCCAACATCAGAAACTCCACATTATGTGATGTTTGCACCGTCCAACGTCCGCTTGGCGCCACAACCGGTCGTTAAAATCATGCAACCGCAATGGCTGACCAGGGGCCGATAGCCGACTGTCTGCATATGAGCGGAGGTTGGTGGAAGCGGACGTTGCGCCGATTTTACGCTGCCCTTTCCACCTCGATGGTAACATGTGACAGCTCATGGATGTGCGCCAGCTTTGCTCGATAGACGGAGAGCTGCTCTGGCTGCGATGAAGCGATTGAGACAATGGCACCATGGTGCCCTGGCCCCAGCTGCCAGATGTGAAGGTCGGTGATCCGGTCGTCATCGGTCTCGATGGCCTGCCGAATATCGTCTGGCAGATCCTCGTTGTCAGGAACGTAGTCGAGCAGTACGGCGCCCGTGTCGCGGATAAGTCCCCAGGACCAGCGCGCAATGACGAGACCGCCGACGAGGCCCATTGTCGGATCAAGCCAGTTCCAGCCGTAGAGACTCCCCAGCACAAGGGCCGCAATGGCGAGGACCGAGGTCAGGGCGTCGGCGAGGACATGCAGGTAGGCGGCCCGCAGATTGTTGTCACCGGCGTGGTGGCGGTGTGGCGCCTGACCATTCCCGTGTTGGTCGTGCTGGTACTCTTTATGTGAATGGTCGTGCGCATGACCATGGTCGTGTCCATGATGGTGGTGGCCGTGATGCGCATGATCGTCGCGCAGGAGCCAAGCACAGAGAAGGTTCACGCCGAGCCCCATGACCGCGACGATGATGGCTTGATGGAAGTTGATCGCCACAGGGCTGTAGAGCCGCACCAGGCTCTCCCAGCCGATCAGGAGCGCGATCAGCGCCAGCACGACGGCGCTGCCGAAGGCGGCAAGATCGCCGAGCTTGCCTGTGCCGAAGCTGAAGCGGGGATTGTGCGCATTGCGGCGGGCGAACAGGTAAGCCAGAGCTGCGATCAGCATGGCGGCGGCGTGGGTCGACATATGCCAGCCATCGGCAACCAGCGCCATTGAGCCGTATAAGGTGCCAGCGGCGATCTCGACCACCATCATCGTCGCGGTGATGGCGATCACCATCCAGGTGCGGCGCTCGTTGCGCTGGTGGTCGGCACCCAGGAATACGTGGTCGTGAGGGCTGGAAAGGCGCGCGTCAGTCATTTGAGATACATCCTGATGACGTCGATCAGTTCGGCGGCACCGTCAGCACGTCCGCGATCATCGTCCGTGTCTGGATTGGAAACGTGTTCGCGGATGTGATCCTCAATCAGTTCTATAGTGAGGCCGGTGACTGCACCGCGAACCGAAGCCACCAGATTGAGCACCTCACCGCAGGGGACCTCGTTCTCGAGCGAGCGCTCAATGGCATCAATCTGGCCCTTGAGACGGCGAACGCGGGCCAGCAACTTGGCCTTATGTTTCGTTGTGTGGGACATGGAATAGGGGGCTACCCTATTTTCGCCCGGTATGCAACGAAGGAGCTGATAATTGGGGGACGTAATGCAACAAGCGACCATGACCCAGAGCCTGCGCCGCGCCGTTCTCGTCGTGGCGCTGCTAAACCTCACCTATTTCGGGGTGGAGTTCGCCGTTGCCCTGGCTATTGGCTCGGTCTCGCTGTTCGCCGATAGCGTGGACTTTCTCGAGGACGCCTCGATTAATCTCCTGATCTTTTTTGCACTCACCTGGGCCGCCAAGACCCGGGCACGCGTCGGGATGGCGATGGCGGGCATTCTGCTCTTGCCTGCTCTGGCGCTGCTCTGGGCCTTGTGGGGCAAGTTTACCAACCCGCAGCCGCCCGAAGCCTTCGCGCTCTCCATCACCGGCGCTGGCGCGCTCGCGGTCAACCTGCTCTGCGCCTTCCTGCTGGCCCGCTTTCGCTCGCATGGCGGCAGCTTGACGCGCGCCGCTTTCCTCTCCGCGCGCAACGATGCCATTGCCAATGTGGCAATCATCGGAGCTGGCCTGATTACGGCCTACATCTGGAACTCCGTGTGGCCCGATGTCATCGTCGGACTTGCCATCGCCGCCATGAACCTGGATGCAGCCCACGAAGTCTGGGAAGCGGCGCAGGAGGAGCATCGCGCGGTGCCGTGACCTCGGGACCCAGCGCTCTCAACCTATCGACAGGTAGCAGGGAGCATCAGTTCTGGTCCGTCTCAATATGGAGCATGGTAGCCGACAAGTGTCCCTTTCCCGTAGCCTCCCCGCGATACCTCGCCCAGCACCCCGCTCCCAGCATCCCGCAGGGCCTCGTCGGGCACAGGTGATCAACTTGCGCCTGATTGGTAGCGGGACGCCCTGCGCGTCGGAATTCGAGCAAGAGGGCCGTGCGCTCAGGGTGCGCATCGATGGAGCGCTCGCCTTAACGTCGATCCGCCTGGCGGTCGAAGCGGCCGTCCGGGGCTACGGGATCGCGTTCGTGCCGGAGGATAGCGTGTTAACATACGCACCGACGGGCCAGCTTGTGCAGCTACTGGGCGAATGGTCTCCACCCATTCCGGGGTTTCACCTCTACTACCCCAGCCGGCGTCAGTATTCCCTGGTGTTTCAGGTCGTGCTCGAGCTGTTGCGCCATCGGACCCAGTAGAATGCCGGGGTCATCTGCGGCTGCCAGGTCAGTCACGGTGTCCACCCGACCTTTGCTCGGTGTCGTTTGAATAACAGTGCCGCCGGGCTGGTGGACCCGGCGGCATGTCGGCGGTGGGCACTGTGCATGGGTGAGCCTTCACCGCTGAACGGATGTGGTGACGTCAGTCGCCCTGCGTTTCGCCGTCGCCGTCGCCGGGGTCAGTCTGGGACTGGCCGCCGTCGCTGATCTCGCCATCGCGACCATCCTGCTCCGCGCCGTCCATCGCTTCCTCATCACCGCCATGATTGTCGGACCATGCATTGCCAACCTCGACGACGGCACCGGTCTTGGCGTCCACGACGAAGTTGGCCTCGCTGCCGTCGGACGCAACGGTCGAAACGGCGTAGTGCGGGGTACCCGAGGCATCGAGCGAAAGTTCGACGACGATGCCGCCATTCAGCTTCACCACCGCGGCGATGGCATCAGCAGCCGTGACGGAGACGTTCGCGAGTGCCGCTGACTCGGTCTGATCATCAGTGGGCCCGGCATGGGCAGCGCCAGACAGCGCCGAGAGCGTTAGCGCGAGGGCTACGATTGTGCTTCGAATGTACATTGGTCTTCTCCTTGGGTAGCCAAGCGCCTTTTGGCGAAGACAGGACTACCCACCGGGGTTTCGGCCGGCTGACAAGGAGCTTACGGTTTTGTATGGGCGACCCGGTCCAGCCCTGAATATTGTCGCGAGCTGAGGGCACTGGCGACGATCACGCAGAGCAGCGCCCATGCAGTACCGAGCGACCACCCCGCGACGACGTCCGTGGGGTAGTGCACACCCAGGTAGATGCGGCTGAACCCAACGATTCCAGTGAGGAACAACGCGCCGACCAGATAGAGGATCCGGGGAGGCCAGTGCGTTTCGCTTTGAGCCAGCAGCACACCGATCGTCAGATAGGTGACAGCGGAGACCGTTGCGTGGCCACTCGGGAAGCTTGCGGTAAAGACCTGTACGGCGCCAGTCAGGTCGGGCCGGGGCCGATCGAAGATCGTCTTCAATGTGCTGCTCGCGATCGTTCCCCCGATCACCGACACGAGGATCAGCACGCCGACCCGCCACTTGCCGGTGAACACCAGATGGAGAACGACCGCAGTCACCAGCAGGCCGAGGACGGAAAAACTCCCGAGCGCCGTGATGTCGCGCGCCGCCTCAACCAGCCATGACGGTCCAAGCGGCGTCGAAGGAGCCGCCGGATCGCGGAAGATCATCAGGACCGACTTGTCGAAATCCAGCGTTTCGCCTTCGAGCACTTCGTCGGCCAGAAGCCCGAATGCACCAAGCAACGCGACGGCAAAGCCGCCGCCCAGATACAACCAGAGCTTGTCGCTACGAGACACGGCTTGCCTCCTGTGTCGGCGGAAAAGTGATGCTGACGATCAGGCCCGGAGCGTTGTCGCCGAGCTCGATGTGTGCACCGTGGAGTTCGCAAATCGCCTTTACCAAGGCGAGGCCGAGTCCGCTTCCCGAGGTGGTCCGGCTCTTCTCCAGCCGGTAGAGGCGACGAAACACCTTTTCGCGTTCAGCCTGCGGAATTCCTGGTCCCGTGTCCGTCACTCTCAATAGAGTACGACCGTCTATCGCCGATGCCGAAAGGCAAATTGACGACCCCGGCGGGCAGTGCCGCATTGCATTTTCAACCAGATTGGCGACGAGTTGGGTCAGCAAATCGCTATCGCCATGAACCGCAGGCAGCTTCGGAACGCTGACCAGTGTCAGGCTCTGCTGGTTCTCGGCCGCGACCGGCTCGAACGCGTCCTCGATGGTTTCGAGCAATGGCGCCAGATCGAGATCGGTGAACCGCGCGCGTCGGGCGCCGGATTCGATCTGAGCGATACGCAGCAAGGCGTCGAAGGTGGCGTTGATGACCCGCCCCTCGGCCTGTGCCTGCTCCAGTAGCGGCTCGATGTCGGTTCCGCGCGACAGCCCCTCGAGCGCTGCCTCGATGGCGATGCCGAGACGGTTGAGCGGTGTCTTCAACTCATGGGCAATGTCGACACTGACCTGCCTCATACCCTCGACGAGGGCGACCAGCCGATCGAGCGCCGTATTCACCTCGCGGCCAATGTGGTCGATATCGTCGTTGCGCCGGCTGATCGGGATGCGGGCTTGCAGATCTCCGCGACCAACCTGATCCATTGCGGCGGAAACCTGTCCCAGTCGACGCTGACCGTTCATTGCAATCACCGCGCCAGTCGCTGAGACCAGCACGATCAGCCCTGCCCCCGCCCACGCAAAAGCTGTCAGAATCAGGAGCCCGATCTCATCTACTTCGCTCAGGCTCTTTCCGACTGTAAGACGGTATCCGTCGACTATGCCCGAGAAGACGCGGTAATCGGCTCTGGGCTCGGAGTCGCCGGCCGTTTGCGGAGTGACTGTCGACCAACCGTCATTGAAGGTCATGATTGGCAGATTGCCGGCGAGCCGCGTACCGATGCGATCCTGCAGCAGATAAACCTGATCGTCGCCGACGATTGGAGCCGAATGGCTGGTGACCGACTCCGTCAGGTCACCAACGTCGCCGTCGTTGTAGGCCGCTGCGATGATCGCATAAGTGTCGGAAACGCTTTGATCGATACGGACCGCCAGTTCCTGACGCACGAGCGCAAAAGCGACCAGGCCGGCAATCGCCAAGCCAATGAGAAACACAGCGGACAGTATCACTGCCAGCCGAACTGGCGTGCTGCGGATGATTGTGCTAGGCATGCAGGCTGTAGCCGGTGTTGCGCACCGTGTGCAGCAAGGGGTGGTCGAACGGCTTGTCGATCTTGGCGCGAAGCCGGCTGATATGGGTCTCGACGACGCTGGTCTGCGGATCGAAGTGGAACTCCCAGACCCGCTCCAGCAGCATCGTCCGGGTAATCACCCGACCTTCATTTCGCATCAGATATTCCAGTAGCGAGAATTCGCGCGGCATCAGTTCGATCTCTTCGCCGGCCCGTCGGCAGGTTCGACGCACCAGGTCGAGTTCCAGATCCAGCACGGCGAGCTTGGTTTTTTCGGCTGCAGATTGCGGCGGCGGCCGGCGCCCCAAAGCGTTGATCCGCGCCAGAAGTTCGGAGAAGGCGAACGGCTTGACCAAGTAGTCGTCGCCTCCTGCCTCGAGACCGTCGACCCGGTCATCAACACCTCCGACCGAGGTCAGGAAGAGGATCGGCGATTTCACTGCGGCGCTCCGCAGTGCCTTGACGAGAGAAAGTCCATCAAGTCCAGGCAGCATGCGATCGACGACCAGCACGTCGTAGGGCTCGCGCGTCGCGTGCGCGAGAGCGTCTGTGCCGTCCTGCAGGACATCGCAGACGTGACCCGCTTCGAGCAGACCCTTGCGGACATACTCGAATGTGCGCTGATCATCTTCGACTACAAGAATGCGCATGGCGCTCCTCTCCAATGACGTGATGGCAGCCACGGGGGGTGACCACCATCACGCTTCGTCCTTCCCTTAGGCGCGAGGGTCGGGACGAACTGCGGCATCGGAAGTTATCATCTCGCCTCCCCGATGCGTAATCGTCATGTAGATGACGGTTGCGGCAATCACCCCGAGGAAGATCGCACTGGTAACGACCGTGCCAAGGCCGAGCCCGCCATACTCCATCGGCTGCGACAGAAGGTCTCCGAACGAGGCGCCCATAGGTCGCGTCAGGATATAAGCCAACCAGAAGGCCAGTACCGCGTTCAACCGGAAGGCGTAGTAGGCGACGGCGATGGCACCGATGACGGCTGCGAACAGAACCGCCGTCATCAGGTAACCGACGTCGAGCTTCTCGGCCACAAGGTCGCCCGCCGCGGTGCCCAGGGCGAAGGTGAGAAGGATCGCCACCCAATAAAATCCCTCCCGTCGTGTGGTCACGATAGTGTGGATCGAGAGGGTGCGCTCGCTCCAGAACCAGGCTGCAAACGTGAGTGCAAGCAGCACAGCACACACGGCGGTTGTCACTTCGAGCGGCACTGCAAAGTTGTCGACCAGGTTGTCGGTCAGCAAAGTGCCGACGACACTGACGAGCACGACGGCCAGCCAATACCAGAGTGGCACGTAGCGCTTCTGCGCGAACTGCACGACGAGAGCCGCCACCAGCACCAGCGTCATGATGGCGGAGGTCAGCGGCAGGCCGAGCCCGAGGTTGACTGCGAGGTAGTCGGCGGCCGTTTCACCGACAGTCACCGCCATCAGCTTGATCAGCCAGAAGTCGACGGTGACGCGGGGAACGCGGTTGTAGGCCTGAGCCTGCGGAAGGTTCGAGGGCATTGCCAGCTCCTACTGCAGCAGGGCGTAGGCTTGGGCGAACAGGCCGTCGGCACGCTTGTCGTCGTCGGCGTTGCAGCGATCGATGCCCTTGCTCTTGGCCTCGTCGTATTTCGCCTGGTCGGACGGGACCTTGCCCGGTTCGGCATCACGAAGCGACTTGAGCGCCACTTCGCAAGGGAGCGGACTGCCGTCGGCATTCGTCACGGCAAAAGCGCCGGGGGCGGTAGTCGGTGCCGGGACTGTGGCAGTGCTGCCAGCGCTAGGATTGTCGAGCTCGGCAATCAGGCCGCCAACGGCCTTTTCGACGGCCGCCGCGTCCGGCGCGGCTGTCCGCAATGATGAGATGGCATCGTCCGCAGCCATGTCGACCGCGTGCCACTTTTCCGGGCTCAGCGGCTGCATGGTGCCTGCGGCCTTGTCCCAGGCCGACTCGAAGTCGGTGATCCGGTGCTCGGCGGCCCTGAGGTCACCGGACTTGGCGATGTTCAGCGTGTCCGTCGCTATGGCGGAAAGCGAGCTGAGGTCGCCGAGTTCCGACATGGTGGCGGCCATTGTAGCGACCGGAAAGGCAGAAACGATCGCCAGCGGGGCGACCGCAAATAGCAGTGTAGCAGCAAACTTGCGCATACGAGGCTCCTTGAAGCCGACGGCGCTCTTGTCCGCGGCTCAGAGAACCTGCACTTCACAGATCACGACGACCTGCCGACCAGCTTACAGTTTTGTATGCCGGCCCTTGGATGGTTTTGCGCCCAAAGACCCTTGCGCCGACGAGGAGTGCAATCGCGAGGGTAAGAAGCGAACCCGACGCCGCCCGGATTGGCCGACGTCGGGGTCCGTGGCTATTGCAGCTCCTTCATACGCTGGGCCGGTGTCTTCCGGACATCCTGCAGGGACTGAGCGACCGCTCCTGCGGTCGCCAGCAATCCAACTCCCAGCGCCGTCAGGAGGTAGGGCCAAGGCAGCGTGATCGCCTCCGGCGGGGGGTCGAATACACCCTGCAGTTCGGTCACCAGAACCTGGGCAATCAGAGTGCCGGTCGCCATTCCGAAGACTGCGCCTCCGACGAATACCATCGCACCCTCGACCCAGATGAACGGTGCCAGTTGGCTCGCCCTTGCCCCTAGTGCCGAGAGGATCGCGAAGCTACGGCGGCGATCCGCCAGGCCAAGTGCCAACACTAACCCTGTCGCGCCAGCAACCGTCAGCACGGCGAAGGTTAGTTCGAGCCGGGTGAGACCACCCAGGTCCACGGCGGTCAGGCTCGACCCGATGATGTGAGTGGCATCGTCGAGGCTGGTGATCCTGACGCCCGCAAGTCCGCCAGCGACGGTCTGCGCTGCTGCCTTGACGCCGCTGAGGTCGCCATTCGTCCTGAGCAGCACGACTTCGCGTGCCGAAACGCCCGTCTGCTGAGCCACATAGTCGGCGTTGGCGATGATGAAGCTGTCGCGCGGCGCCGTGGGAAATTCGCGCACCACTCCGGCGAAGGTGAACGCAACCGGATGATACTGATGATCGCTGCCCTGAAGTCGCAGGTTGATCGTGTCGCCGAGTTTCAACTGATAGTCGGTCACCGTCTCGTCGGAGACAAGCACCGCCGAGGGCTCTGCCGCCAGTTTGGCCAACGTAGCCGCCGCATTGCCATTGGCGAAGTAGGCGTTGGCCATCGAGGTGGCACTACCGATCGACTGAGGGTCGATACCATAGAGATCCTGCAAGTCGGTGCCGACATAGGCAAACCGATGCTGCATGGCCTGTGCGCCCTGAACCCCCGGCAGGCTCGCGAGTTCGCCGAGCTTGTCGCCGGCGGGGTCGGCGGTCGTCCCTGTGACCGTGACGTCCGCCCCGTTCGTCAGTTCGGCGTCGACCCGGGCCTGGCCCTGATAGGTCGTGTTGAAAATCGCCGTCGAACTAGCGAACCCGAACGCCAGGGCGGTCAGAGCCACACCCGCCGCTATCCTGCCGCGCTGGCGGCTCACCGAAGCGGCGACCGGTATGGCGACCGCGGAGGCCACTGGCCCGATCGCCCGGGACAGCGGAGCCGGCCGCGACAGAGCCAGTTCCGACAGGCGGAGCGCCAGCAGCGCGGCACCGACCCACAGGCTGATGGGTGCCAGGAATGCGGTGTAGTCCACCGCCGTCGCGGCCACGCCCTCGGGCGCCAGAACGATCTGGTATCCGCTGGCTGCCGTCTTCCAGTAGATCAGACCGGCTATGACAAGCAGGGCGACATCGACATAAAGCCGCTGCCACAGGGGCTTTGACCTGCGACCCACGACCTGCCGGGCATTCGCCACCGACAATGTGCGGGCGGTATGCGCTGCGGGGACGAGCACGGCGCAAAGCGCAACGACCAGGCCGAGGATGGCCGCGCCCACCAGCCACGGCAAACCGGCTGCAGTGAGGATCGAATGGCCGAGGACCAGAGAGGACAGGAGCGCCGCCAATACCAGCCCCCCCGCGACGCCAATGGCCGCCGTCAGCAAGGCCTCGAGGGTAGCGAAGCGCATAATTGTCGGCAACGAAGCGCCACGCAACCTGAGCAGTGACTGGTCGCGCCGGCGACGGTCCCCGCCCGACGCCGTCACCGCGACGGTGAGAAGGATGCCCAGAACGATGCCGGGTGCCCCGAGGAACAGGAACAGCACCCGCGCATAGAGTGCGTCGCTGCGGGCAGAGTCCAGGCTGGCCGCAAGATTGTTGGCGAGCAGCGCACTGCCGGCGACGCGCGCCTCGAGGTTGTGGCCCTGATGTGTCACGTCCTGGTAGGCGGCCTGCGGGTCCTGGACGAGCGCGCCGTGATCGAGCGCCACGTGCCACTGCATCCGCACGGTATCCGGCCGGTTCTGTGCCTGAGGGTCGAACAGGCCCTGCCATTGGCCGAGTGGCATCAGGACCGCATTGTCGGGAGGTGCCTGCGGCGTTGCCCCTGGCGGGACCCCGACGGCCTGAAACAAGGTGTCGGCACTCACGAGGTCGACCACTCCTGTAACGGTAACCGAGGCATCCGCCAGGCCGATGCGATGGACGGCAATTGTATCGCCGGGGCCGGCATGGAGGTTGGCAGCGGTTTGCTGCAGGAGCACCGCCCCATCGTAGGTGCCGGTCAGCAGGCGAAACCCCTTCGAGAACGTATCGCGATACCCGTCGGGCAACCCCACAACCTTGCCGGCGCCGGTCGACTGGACACTGTCCGTCTTAAACTCGAGCCCGGCGACATCGGCGTAGCCGACGAGCGCCGTCTTTGCGTTGCCCGCTGCGTCGGCGATAGCGGTCTTGACCGCAACCTGATCGGAGCCGGGAACCATCTGGACCTGCCAGTCGACCGGGACCGCCTGAACGGCGCGCGCCGTCATCGACGCGTTGCTTTCGACCATGAACACACCCATCGCGGCAACCAGCGCGACAGTCAGCGTGATGCCGGCGGAGGCTCCGGCGAGACGCCCGAAACGGGTGCGAACCAGGCCCTTCATCCATGTGAAGATCATCTTGCGGTTTCCTTCTCCACCGCACTGAGGCGGCCGTGGGTCATTTGCCAACTCATCGGGAACTGCGCGGCGACCTCTGAGTCGTGAGTCGCCACCAGTAGCGCCGCGCCGGTCTCATCGGCCCAGTCACGGAGCGCCGACATCACCTGCCGGCTGGTGTCGTGATCGATCTGGCCGGTGGGCTCGTCCGCAATCACGAGCTGCGGGGATGTCACCGTGGCGCGCGCCAGCGACACGCGCTGCGCCTGCCCGCCCGAAAGTTCCTCGGGCAGATTGTCCGCCAGGTCGGAGAGGCCAAAGCGTTCGAGTGCCGCGAGCGACAGCTTTTCGCGGTCAGCGGCTTTGCCGAGCAGGTCGAGCGGCAGGGCGACGTTCTCTATGACCGTGAGCGTCGGCACGAGGCTGAGGCTTTGGAACATCACGGCGATATGGGACGGACGTAACGTCTCGGCCGCACCGAGTGACGGCCAGAACAGCGTGCCTTTTGAGGCCTGATCGAGCCCCGCCACTAGATTGAGCAGGGTCGACTTTCCACTCCCCGACCGTCCCGTCAGCGCGATCTGGTCGGCCGCAGCGATGCGGAAGGACGCGTTGTCGAGTGCGGTAAATTCTTCGCCGCCACGGGAGAAGGTCCGCGACACCGCCTTGCCCTCCACCAGCCACTTCTTGAAAGCCATGTTCACTTCAGCCTCCCGTCGCGAATGGTGACGATCCGGTCGGCGACTTTGGACAGAGCCTCGCTATGGGTTGCGACCAGGACCGCGCCACCGTCGTTGCGCCTCCCTTCAAGCACCGAAAGGATGGCCTGTTCGGTCTCTGCGTCGACTTCAGCGGTTGGCTCGTCACAGATCAGGATTTGCGGTTCGATAGCCAACGCAACCGCCAGAGCGGCGCGCGACGCCTCGCCACCAGACAATTGAGCCGGGAGCGCGTCGCGCCGATGGCCAAGGCCGATCGCTTCAAGCACATTTGGACCGCCGTCGCTGGCGTGACGCCCGGCCAAATACCTTTGAAGATCGATATTCTGCTGGACCGTGAGGTGGTCCAGCAGATTGCCCGACTGCATCAGCATCCCGATCGAACGGGCGCGCATACGCGCCCGTTCGAGCTCGGAACGTCGAGGCAGCTTCTGCCCCATGATCTCGACAGCACCGCCGTCCGGCGTGTCGAGCCCGGCAAGGCACGACAGCAGCGTAGACTTGCCGCTGCCGGAGGGACCGACCAGCGCAACCATTTCACCGCCGGCCACCGTGAGATCGACGCCCTTGAGCGCCACGACCTCCGTGTCGCCGCTATGGAAGAAGCGGTACAGCCCTTTGGCGACCAGCGCGTCCATCACTGCACCCGCAGCGAGTTTGACATCAGGCGCCACTGGTCGACATTGTCGGCGCCGTAGGGCGCCCGCATATCAAGCGTGGCGATCTTCCCGTGACCGAACAGGATGAAGCGCACGCCCTCGAGCCGGATCTGCTTGTTTGTGACGGGGTTGGGATCGGAATTGATGGCATAGTCGATACGAATGGCATCCCCGCCATCCAGCTTCAGCGCCTTCACCGACGTGATATTGGCGGCCCGGTCCGTCGCCTTGAGCGCCGCCACGTCCGAGGCGTTGACGCTGTCGACCGTTGGAGCGGCCGCCGCCGGCGCAACCCGGACCTCCAGAATGTTGTACTTGTCCGAGAATACCGCTCCCGCCGCCGTGTCGTTCCGACCCCAGCCCTCGGGTACCTGAAGCGTTGCGCCAAGCGGCGCGGCATAGGTGATGAAGACCTGGTTGTCCGGGATGTCACCGGGCGGATTGACCTCGGCCTTGACGGCCTGTTCGGCTGCGTTGGAGGGAACGACTGGACCAAGGACAGCCAGCCCCCCGATCAGGGCAAGCACGGCAACGGCGCGGTTTCGCTGAAAGATCATCATGAAGCACTCCTTTGGTTGAGTGTCTTCAGTGTCGATCAACCAGCTATCCTCACGCTGGCAGCGAACTTACGAAACTGTATGCTTGCCGCTAGTGGACTGAACGGGCGGCCGCTTCGGGCCAGAAGCGGACATCGCGTTTGCGTTGCGCCAGCAATCTCGTTGTGCTGAACTTAAGCCACGCTGCGCGAGCGAATTAGGCAAAAGGTAGGCGCACAAAATCTTACCAGTCTATCAAATTGATTTTGCTAAACAAATTAGCACGCAATGGCAGTTCAAGCACTGCCACGGCGCTTTCTAAACACTTGTAAAATAGCGTGTTTTTATTCTGGTAGAACCGGACATTGGTATTGTGCTGCCGTTTCCACGAATGGAGCAGCAGCAATCGTCTTACTAGCGTCCCCAATCCACTCCGGCAGCACTCCTTTTCGGAGTCTGTGCCGGTCACCGCTTGTTACACCGCAGGCCGCAAGCGGTCAGCTGGCGCGCTGCAGCCTACTGAGGACGGCGGCATGTGGCCGAAGCGAGTGTCAGCGCTGATACGGAAGCTTGACGACGCGACTTTCTGAGGCAACTGGAATGGACCGGCGCAACTTGGTGGCAAGGCAGGTGAATGGGGTGATAGCGGGAGCAGTAGTGCGAAGCGCGACGCCTCTTGACGACGGCGAGCCGAAGGAGGCGTGACAATACATAATCATGACGTCGAGCTACCGCCCCCTATCATTGCCCTGCACGCTCCCCAGCGCGCGACAATAGGTTTCGCAATAGATGCTTTGTATTTCAGATATGAAGAGCTTCCTTGGCGTGCTTGCTGTGGCAGGCTCCGCTCTGTTTGCAGCATCCCCGGCCGGCGCACAGGAGGCGATCTGCCGAGTTCAACCGGACGGCAGCGTAACAGCACTTGACGGCGGCACATTCAGCCTAATGGGCAACCCGTGGAAGGACGAGCCGCTGGACTGCTGGCAAGCTGCCGCGGATGCCAGCAACAACTCGCTTTGGGAGATCATCTGCTCGGGCATGCTGCCCACCGCCGCCCCACTTGAGCCCACACGCCAGTCGTGCAAGCAGCTTTCGTCGCAGGTACGCTACGACTACGAATGCCAGCTTGACGATGGCGCGGGCAACCAGGTGGCCACTCGTTGCGACAGCTACTTCGCCCTGCAAGCTGCTCCGAATCTGCCGCACACCAGGATAGAAGAGCGAGAAGCCTATGCCCGCGCCTTTCGCAACCAGCCATTTATTGTCTGGCAGCAGGAAACGCCGGCGGCGTTCGAACGGCGGGAGCAGCAGGCCAAGGTGCAGCAGAATCTCGACCAGCAACCGTCCACGCCCGGTAGTCCCGACAGCGAACGCGCCCGCAAATTCCTCCAGACGCTGCTCGAACTGAAACATAAGTATCCCGGGGGTTCGTCAAACCAGGAATACCTGGCTGCAACTTACGGTTCCAGCCCCGACAAGCTGCCGCAGCTGCAGAAATACTGGGACGATGACCTTAACCTACTGAAATGCAACGCCTGTGATTTCAGCGGCATGGATCTTCGCAAGGAAGCGCTCGGCTTTGCGATCGACTGGAATTTCCTCGATGTGTCGGGGTCATCCTTCGCCGGCACCCGTTTCGGCCGAATCGAACCGTGGCACGCAAACTTCTCCAATACCGACCTGACTAACGCCGCCGGCAGTTTTGAGTTCATCAACAGCGTTGCGGCGGGCGCCCTGTTTAACGGTACCTCCAGTCCGTACATGGCCTTCCTGCTGCGCGGCGGGTTCGGAGATACGATGGACGGTGAGGCGATTCTCGAAGGCACGTCGCTGTACGGCGCTGTCATCGACACGCTGGTCGTGAGCGGAATCTCGATGCGCACCATCACGCTAGACGGAACCCGCATCGGCGAACTCCATCTCGACGGAGCCGATGCTACGGGCGTAGATTTCGGTAAGTCTAGAGTTGGCCACCTGTCGGTGGACACCACGACATCACTACGGGGCGCCAATCTGGGCGGCCAGACGCTGTCGCTCAGCTTTTCCGATCGCATCCGGGCTCAGAAAGTCGTGGAAGGCACTGATTTCACCGACGCGACGCTCGAGGCGAACATCACCAACGCTGCGCTGGTGAACGGCCTGTTCGGCACCGCCATCTTCTGTCGAACCGACGTGGACTTCGGCTCGGGCACCGCGCCGCAGGTGGAAGTGGTCGGCACTTGCAGGTGACGGGTTGGCGCATCGCAAGGTGGCGTTGATAGTTAGGCAGCAGTAGGTCTGTGGCGAGTCGAGGGACCAGACTCACCTTGCAGCCGCAAGTTCGGTGGAACTCGTAGTAGGCAAAAGGCAGGCAATCGAAATATCTACACCATAGAGTGTTGATTTAGCTATTAAAATTGTCGACAGGTGGCAGTTCAGGCAGTGCCACGGGCAGTTCTGATTGGCTGTCGCATGAGCCTCCTTTCCAGAGGCGCGGCATCAGATTTCTGGGTGTGAGGCCGGTGAGCGTCCCGGGCTGAGGCCAGGAGCCGGGTGGCGCGAGCGTACAGCCGGCGGGAAGTGGAAGTCTGATCTTTGAGCCGGGGGGGAAGCCCCGCGGACGTGTGTCTCGCGCTTCCCGCAGGCCGACAGAGCCGGCCTCCGCATCTTTTTGTGAGAGGGCCCCTGCCCCCGCTCCCCCTAGGGCCGGATGAAGCTGGCGAGGCTGACGGTGAAGATCAGCATGTCGAGGACGAAGTGAATCAGGATGGCCCAGCCAATCCCTCCGGTGTCCTGTATGCTGCGGGTCAACAGCCACCCGACGAAGCCTGACATCAGCACGCCCGGCACTCCGCCCGGTATGCCGAAGTAGTGCACCGCGCCGAACAGCGTCGCCGATGCCCACGGGGCGGCGCGGGCAAGATCGCCCGTGAGGCCCTCGGCCAGCGTCCAGCGGGTCACGACCTCTTCGACAAAGGCGTTGGACAGCGACAGCGGCACGGCGATGAAGGCGGCCAGTGCCCACGCCGAAAGGGGCGCAGCGAGCGCGACCGGTCCGCTCGAATACAGGTATCCTGCGGTGACCACGCTCACGATCACCGCAAACACCGTGCCGGTCTTCGCCCAGCTCTCACCCGCCCGGACGCCAAGCAGCGGCATGGCCCGGGCGGGCGCGCCGAAGCGCCCCGGAGCCAGATAGGCGAGCCGGCCACGCTTCGATAGCCTGATGTGGGCGACTACCGCAGCAGCCACGACCAGCGCCGCGCCCTGATAGGCGAAGAAGAGCGCCAGGTTCTCTTGCCGCTGTTGCCCGATCGCGAGCGTCAACCCGAGCAGCGCGCCGGTGCCGGCAACCGCGACCAGGCTCGAGATGAGCGCCGACATCCTGTCCTGTCCCATGCCTCCCTCCTAGGCGGGGGCCATGACCCTCTGATGACATGCAGCCCGTCGCCACATCGTTGACGTGAAGAACACGGCGCTCGTCAGCCTGCCGTCAGGTTCCGATGCCAAGTCAATGTCCGCCGCATCGGGGCGAACAGGGGGACGGTGATCCGTGCGCCAGCTTATCCTTGCCGTGTTTCTGGTAGCCTTGCCGGTGGCGATCTTTGCCGGTGGGTATCGTTTCCTCGCGCCCGAGGCCTCGGCCCAAACCCAGGCGGGACTGGGCGACCTGTCGAAACTCGTGGCCATCGTGGCAGACGTGCAGACGATCGCGGCGGGTGGCGATTTCACCGCAGCGGAGCAGCGGGTCCGCGACTACGAGAGCGCCTGGGACCAGGCCGAGACCGGACTGAGACCGCTCGACCGCGACGCCTGGGGCGTCATCGACGAGGCCAATGACGGAGCCTTTTCGGCCCTGCGAGCCGCAACGCCCGATGCGGCAACGATAGCGGCCAGCCTCCAGACCGTCCTGGACGTCCTCAAGTCGGGAGGAAAGCAATGAGCGGCAACGCGACGACGACCAACCGGAATCGGGTTCCGCAGGCGACCTGGGACTTCTGGCTGATCAAGCTCATGGCGGTGACCATGGGCGAGACGGCCGCCGACTATCTGTCGGTCAACCTTGGACTTGGGTTGTCGAGGACCTCGCTGCTGATGGTCGGCGTGCTCGTGGTCGCGCTCATCATCCAGTTCGCGCAGAAGCGCTATGTCCCGTGGTCCTACTGGCTGGCCGTGGTGCTGATCAGTGTCGTCGGAACGCTCGTGACCGACAACCTGGTCGACAATTTCGGCGTGCCGCTGGCGGTAACGACCGTGGTGTTCACCCTCGCGCTCGCCGGCACCTTCTGGGCCTGGTTTCGATCCGAGAAGACGCTTTCGATCCACACCATCTACACGACCCGGCGAGAAGCATTCTACTGGCTGGCGATCCTGTTCACCTTTGCGCTGGGCACTGCGGCCGGCGACCTGGTCGCCGAACAGTTCGGGCTCGGCTACCTGGCCACCGGCATCCTGTTCGGGATGATCATCGCCTCGCTGGCGGTTGGCTACCGGTTCCTCGGGCTCGACCCGATCCTCGGCTTCTGGCTCGCCTATATCTTCACGCGGCCACTGGGAGCCTCGTTCGGGGACCTGCTTTCGCAATCGCAGCAATATGGCGGACTGGGCCTGGGGACCATCATCACCAGCGCCATCTTCCTGGCGGTCATCTCGCTGACCGTCGTCTACATGAGCCTGATGCGGCGCGGCCAGGACGGTGCCGCCGCCTGACCGGTCGCGCCAGCCGGCGAACCTTCTGGTCCGGGTGTGGCCGGTGCGCCTGCCCAGGTTCATGGGTCGATTGCGCCGACGACCGACCGCCGCCCTTGCACCGACCATCGTTGAATCGATACAGGTCGGCATCTCCATCCGAGGATTGCCGATGATTTCCGCCCGGGCCTATGCCGCCGCCACCGCCAAGTCTCCCCTCGCTCCGTTCGAGCTCAGCCGCCGGGACCCGGGTCCCCGGGACGTGCTGATCGATATCAGCTACTGCGGCATCTGCCACTCGGACCTGCATTGCGCCCGCGACGAATGGGGCGGCCAGCCCTTCCCGTGCGTTCCGGGCCACGAGATCGCCGGCGTGGTAGCGGCGGTCGGCAGCGCAGTGACCAAGTTCAAGGTCGGCGACCGCGTCGGCGTGGGCTGCATGGTCGATAGCTGCGGCGAGTGCGCTGCCTGCAAGGCGGGCCTCGAGCAGCACTGCGAGCGGGGCGCCACCTGGACCTATGGCGGAAGCAACTTCTATCGGCCCCACGATCCGGGAACGGGACATACGTTCGGCGGCTACTCGACCGCCATCACCGTGGTCGAGAATTTCGTCGTCCGCATTCCGGACGCACTGCCGCTCGATGCCGCCGCCCCCATGCTCTGCGCCGGCATCACGACCTACTCCCCGCTCAAGCGCTTCGGCGCAGGCCCGGGCAAGCGGGTGGGCGTGGTCGGCCTCGGCGGCCTTGGCCACATGGCAGTCAAGATCGCGCACGCCATGGGCGCCCATGTCACGGTGATCACGACCTCGCCCAACAAGGCGGGGCCGGCGAGGGAACTCGGCGCCGATGCGGTGCTGGTTTCCTCCGACCGCGCGGCGATGGAGGCGGCCGGATCCAGCCTCGACCTCATCGTGGACACCGTTTCCGCCGTGCACGACATGGACCTCTACATGGGCCTGCTCGGCCTCGAGGGCGCTCTCGTCCTGGTCGGCCTGCCGCCGGAAAAGCTCGAAGTCTCTGCCTTCACCCTCACCGGGGCGCGCCGCATCTTCACCGGCTCCAATATCGGCGGCATCGCCGAGACCCAGGAAATGCTGGACTTCTGCGCCGCGCATGGGGTGCAGGCCGAGATCGAGAAGATCCCCGCGCAGCAGATCAACGAGGCCTATGAGCGCCTGCTCAAGGGCGACGTGAAGTACCGCTTCGTCATCGACTCGGCGACGCTGCGCACCTAGCCTTCGCCTTGCCGGAAGAGGGCTCGACGGTGGGACGCGGGGCAGCGAGCTGCGCGTCACCATCGGCCTCGCCGACCACGAGGACTCGATCCTGTGGTCGCGCACCTATGGCGGCATCGACACGCTGTTCGACCTCCAGGACGCCGCTATCAGCTATATCGCCGCCGCCATCATCGAGCGGCGAATCCGGAGGGCCGAGCTGCAGCGCGCCCGCGCCACGCGCCTGGCCGACGCCATTCCCGCGCAGCAACATTACGAGCGAGTTCTGGCAGAGCGTCGAGAACGACGCCAATGCCGTTGCCGCCACCTGACAGGCGCCGCTGGCTACGGCGTGTCCACTACCACCCGCCGCGGCCGCCGCTCGCTCCAGGCCAGCACCAGCCCTGCGGCAACCACCAGTGCGGCGCCGACGAACACGACGCTCGCCGGCACGAGCCGCGCTGCCTCGACCAGCACATACTGGGCCGTGCCGCCGACCACGCCGACCGCCGCGACCACCAGCAGCTGCATCGGGTCCATCGCCGTCCACAGCGGGATCGAGGCGATGCCCATGGCGATGGTGTAGAACAGGTTGAGCGAGAAGATCAGCACCATCGAGCTCTCGGACTTCGAGATCGACCGCATCAGGATCATCGCCACCGACCAGAACAAGGCGGCACCCAGCACCATCAGCGCCGGCACTCCGATGGTCAGCCCGGCCGGGTTGCTGGCGACGACGACGCCGAAGAAGCCGATCGCCGCCGCGCCCACCCGGGCCAGCGTCAGCCGCTCCTTGAGAAAGACCACCGCGAGAATGATCGTCAGCACCGGCGCGAAATAGTACAGCGTCGTCATCTCGGCGAGTTTGAGCTCGCGCCCGGCCGAATAGTACATGCACCAGGCCGCCAGGGTCAGGATGGCGCGCAGCAGCAGCATCGGCTTGTTGGGTGAACGGACGAGGTCGACCAGGAGCTGGCGCCGGCTGATCGCGAGGCAGATCAGGACGATGACCAGGCTGCGCACGAACAGGATCTGCACCACCGGCAGGACATGGATGACCGACTTCACCAGCGCGTCGTGGATGGCGAACAGCGTGTAGGCAGCAGTGCCCAGCGCCATGCCCTTGAGCGAGGCGGCCTGGACGGGGACATGCGCGGTCGAGGTGGACAAGGGGAAACTCATGGCGACGGCTCATCTAGCCTTTCCCGACCGCGCCGGGAACCCTCGGTCTCAAGGCCCGGGTGTCGCGGGAGACCCGCAAGCACGTCGTCGGGCGGCCGCCCGCTTCAAGTGCAGGTGACGCGGACTTCGGCGAAACCGGCTTCGTCGGCAGAAAAGACCATGATCGTGCAAGTGGTGCCGGGCAGGCTGCCGAAGCCGGTCTCGACGACGGAGCCGGGGCCTTCCACGTAGACGGTGTCGGCAGTGATGGGGCCGGTCTTGACGACCGCCTTCGACTGGCACAGCGGAAAGGTCTCGTTCGGCGTCACCATGAAGCGCGTGCCGAGCGGAATGCAGTCGGTCGTGGGCAGGGTCGCATCAACGTCGGCGGTGGCGGTGACCGCCTCGGCAGTGGCCGGAGCTGCAGTGGGCGCGCTGGCGACAGCGGCCTGCTGCGCGCCCCACTCGCCCTCGAGCTTGTTCATCCGGTCCTGCAGGGCCAGCAGGCCCGCCGCGATGCCGTCGTTCGCCGGCGCAGCGAGCGCATCGGTCCGTGTGCCCAGCGCATCGACGGAAGCCCGCAACTCCGCCATCGCCGCCATGACCGCGGCAGTCCTGGCATCGGCGTTGAGCTGGACGGCCACAGCGCCCGCCAGGGCGACGAGCCCGACGAGGGCGGCAAGGAACGGGATGACCCGGTCGATCAGGACCAAACGGCGATAGCGGCGCATCAGGCCTCCCCGGAAGTGATGTCGATCAACACCACGACGATGCCCAAATGGTGGCAAATGCCGATGATCCCAGGGGAGCCGTCACGCCGACCGATGCAGGCGTGGTCGCGGAATCGGCGGGATGATCGAAGGATCGATAACGCCCTGCACCTGCTGCCCGCCGCCGAACAGGCCGCCGATGAAACTGCCGATCGCCTCGCCGCGCGCCTTGGCGGCGGCTTCCGCGTCGGCCGCCTTCTGGGCCTCGGCAGCGGCCCTGGCTGCCTTGTCCGCGAGGTTGGCAACTTCCGTCGCCATCGCCGCCTCGTCGGCCGCCATCTTGTCCTTGACCGCCTGCGGGATGTTCTGGGCCACCGTCACCGGGCAGGCCCCCGCTGCGTCGAGCACCGTGCCGCCCGGCACGTCGAACACATATTCCCTGTTGCAGACATCCCAGTTGACCGGCGCCCGGCTGAGCTCGAACCGGTCGTAGCCTTCCTTGATATCCCTCCAGAAGCTCATGTTCGGGTTGTCGGCATGCTTGGCGAGATTGGCCGCCGTCATGCGGAACGGATAAATCTGGAGCTGGAAGGAAGGGTTGCCGCCCTTGAAGGTCTCGCGCGCCAGGGCGTAGATCTCGGCGATCGACTCGTCGGTCATCGAGTAGCAGCCGCGCGACGAGCAGTCGCCATGGACCATCAGGTCGGAGCCGGTACGGCCGTAGGCGCGGTCGAACTTGTTCGGAAATCCGGTGTTGAACGCAAGGTAGTAATTGGAGTTCGGGTTCATCAGGCCCGGCGTGATGGTGTAGAAGCCCTCGGGCGATTGCCGGTCGCCCTCCTTGACCTTGGGGCCCAGGTCACCCGACCAGGCACAGATCTGGTAGGACTTGAACAGCTTGTAGCCCGAGGCGGTCTGCTTCCAGACCTCGAGTTCCGAACTCTCCTTGAAGATGCGGACCATCATGCCGGCGCCGGGCGAGGAGCCCATCCCGGCGAGCCGGCTCACCGTCTCCTGCTTCAGGGGCGCCATCGCCTTGGCGTTCGATGCCGGCTTGAATGCGCCGCAGCCGGCCAGCATGCCGGCAACGGCGAGGCTGGCACCCAGGAGAAAGATGGAACGAAGCGTTCTACCCAAAGTCGCTACCCAGAGATGAGGTCTGCCTGGCACCCGGTTAGGCCCGCACGGTTACCACAGCGTATCCGCACATGGTTAACCCGACCCTGCCTGCATGCCTCTTGCGCTGCGCCGGGCCGCGCGATCAACTCAAATTGGTGCCGATGGCGAGGAATTTGTCGCGCCTGTGTTCCCGGATCTCCAGCCGTCCCCGGTTGCCGGGGAAATCGGCGAGGAACTGGCTGATGGCACGCGAGGTCGAGGCCATCACCTCTTCGTGATGCCGGTGCGCCCCGCCCGGCGGCTCCGCGATGATGCCGTCGACGACGCCGAGCGCCATCAGGTCCGTCGCGGTGATCTTCATGTTGTTGGCGGCGTCCTGGGCCCTGGCGGCATCGCGCCACAGGATCGAGGCGCCGGCCTCGGGCGAGATCACCGAGTAGATGGCGTTCTCGAGCATCAGCACACGGTTGGCCGTGGCAATGGCGATGGCGCCACCCGACCCGCCTTCGCCGATGATGATGGCGAGGTTCGGCACGCCCAGTTCGAGACAGCGCTCGGTCGAGCGGGCGATCGCCTCGGCCTGCCCGCGTTCCTCGGCCCCGATGCCGGGATAGGCGCCGGCCGTGTCGACGAAGGAGAGCAGCGGAATGTCGAAGCGGTCCGCCATGTCCATGATGCGCACGGCCTTGCGATAGCCCTCGGGGCGGGCCATGCCGAAATTATGCTTGAGCCGGCTCTCGGTGTTCGAGCCCTTCTCCTGGCCGAGCACGGCCACCGGCTGCCCGTTGAAGCGGCCGAAGCCGGCCTGCAGCGCCGGATCCTCGGCGAACTTGCGGTCGCCGGCGAGCGGGGTCCACTCGGTGATCAGCGTCCTGATGTAGTCCGAAAAGTGCGGGCGCTGCGGATGGCGGGCCACCTGCGTCTTCTGCCAGGGCGTGAGCTTCTTGTAGATGTCGACGAGCGCCTCGTCGGCCCGGGCGCTCAGCCGGCTCACTTCCTCATCGATGGACACGGCCTGGTCGGACGTGGCGAGGGACTTGAGCTCGGCGATCTTGCCTTCGAGATCGGCGACCGGCTTTTCGAAATCGAGATAGGACGTCATCCAACCCGCCAGCTAGAGCGTCTTCCGGAAAAGGTGCAGACTTTTCCACCTCGAAGGCGCGACCACATCAGCCCAGAGCCAGTTGCCGCTCCAACGAACCGGCGCGGCCCGCCCTGGGAAGGCGCGTCACTCGCGCCCCAAAGTGGCCGGAAAGTGGCGACGGCGCGCGTCTGAGTCAAGCGCCGCCGGTTGCCGTGGTGAAACCGCTGCTTTCACGGCGGTGACGCCGGATTAACCATTGGATGACGCTTTGATGACAAGCATGCAGCATCCTGTTCGGAAGCTTCGTCGACCATGTCTGCCTGTGCCCTGGTGAGTGTCGCCTGCCCCAATTGCCGCGGCCAGTTCCAGGAACGCGCCAAGCTGCTGAGGTCAGGCGGCCAGGCCTGGTGCCCGCACTGCGAGGCCCTGTTCGCGCTCGACGACACCAGTGAACCTATCCGTCGCACCCTGGCGCTGGCTCGGGACGCCCGCCGTCGGCGCAGGCAGCGGATCGCTGAGCTCCGGTCGGGCTGGTCCGAAGAACCGGAGCCCGCCAAGCCTCTCCTGATGAGCGACGTGCTGCGCGCCCTGGACGACCTGCTGGTGCGAATGGACGCGCTGGCGACCAGGAAGGGCTGACGCCTACTCCTCCGCCAGCGGATGCCGGCTCTCGACCAGCGACCTCAGCCGCTCGTCGAGCACATGGGTGTAAATCTGCGTGGTCGAGATATCGGAGTGGCCGAGCAGCGTCTGCACCACGCGCAAATCGGCTCCCCCTGACAGCAGGTGGCTGGCAAAGGCGTGCCGCAACACGTGCGGCGACACCCGCGCCGCGGCGATCCCGGCCCGCGCCGCGATCCCCTTGAGCTCGCGTGCGAACACCTGCCGGCTGAGATGTCCCGATTCCCCCCCGGCGGGAAACAGCCACACCCCGGGTTCCAGCCGGGCCATATAGGCCGTGACCGCGTCGCGCGCCCGGTCCGTCAGCGGCACGATGCGCTCCTTGCCGCCCTTGCCGCGCACCGTGAGGAATGCGGCATCGCGCATCACCGCGGCGCGCTTGAGTTCCACCAGCTCGGACACCCGCATGCCGGTGGCGTAAAGCAGTTCCAGCAAGACGTAGAGTCGCGCCGACAAAGCACGCTGCGCGTCGGTCGCTTCGGGATGCTCGACCTCCGATTCGGCAGTACGCAGCAGCCGGTCGATCTCGGCGATCGACAGCACCTTCGGCAGGCCACGTCGCGCCTTGGGCGAGGCAATGATCCGGGTCGGATCGTCGCCCCGGATCGCGTCGGCGGCGAGGAACTTGTGGAACTGTCGGATAGCGGAGAGTTTTCGCGCGCTGGACGAGGCGGCCATGCCCTGTGCCGCGAGGAACGCCAGGTAGGCGGCCACCTCCGCGCGTCCGGCACCGGCGACAGACGAGTTCCGTCGCTCGAGGAAGTCAGCGTAGTCCCTGAGGTCGCGGCGATAGGCCTCGATCGTGTTCCGCGCCGCGCCGCGCTCGGCGCTCATCATCTCGAGGAACGCTTCGACCAGGTGGCCGGCGCTCATTCGACGCCTTGCTGGCGCGTGACGACCGTGTCCCCGCCGCTGGGCGCGTCGGCCGGCGCTGGCTCGACGACGGGTGCCGCTTCCGGCGCCGGCGTGGTCGGGCGCGTCGTGTCGATTTCGCGTCGCACCAGCGGGTCGCGTTGCGCCTGGGGCAGGAGGTCCCGGGCCGGGATGCGGATGGTCACTTCCTTGTCGCGCGGCGCGACGAACACCGTCAGGGCGTACATGGCGCCATAGCCGATGCCGACGAGAACCAGCAGCACAACGATCAGTCGAATAAGGGTCGGCATGGCAATCCGCTCTTGTCACGCAACGGGCAGTCTCCCCTGTTTGCGCAGGTCGATCAAGGGCACCAAACGTTAGCAGGCATTGACTTTATGCCGCCCTAACGGTTCTAAACCGGCCGAATGGGGACATGCCATGTCGAGGGACGCCGCGAGCGGACAGAACGACCGGCGCGAGGAACTGCTGCGGCGCCTCGGCCACCGCCCGATCGTGCTGATCGGCATGATGGGCGCCGGCAAGACCACCGTTGGACGCCGCCTTGCTTCGAGACTGGGCCGCCATTTCGTCGACAGCGACGAGGAGGTGGAAAAGGCCGCCGGCATGACCATCGAGGACATCTTCCGCACCCATGGCGAGGCGGACTTCCGGGCCGGCGAGGTCAAGGTGATCGCTCGCCTGCTTAAGGACGACAACATCGTGCTCGGCACCGGCGGCGGAGCATTCATCAATCCCGAAACCCGGGCCCTCGTGAAATCCTCGGCCGTCTCGGTCTGGATCAAGGCCGATTTCGAACTGCTGTTCCAGCGCGTCTCGCGCCGCTCGAACCGGCCGCTGCTCAAGACCGCCAACCCGCGCGAGACGCTGCAGAAGCTGATCGACGTGCGCTACCCCGTCTATGCCGAGGCCGACGTCACCGTGGTGTCGCGCGACGTGCCGCAGGACCAGGTTGCCTCCGAGGTCATCGACGCCGTGCTCTCCTATCTCGAGAGGACTGACGCCAATGGCTGAGCCGACCACCGTCCACGTCGCCCTGCCGGGCCGCGCCTACGACATCCTGATCGGGCAAGCCCTGCTAGACGGTGCGGGCCAGCGACTGGCCGCGATGTTTCCCGGCCGCCGCTTCGGCATCGTCACCGACAACGAAGTGGCAAGGACGCAGTTGCCGCGCCTCGTCGCTGCGCTCGACAGGGCCGGCATCGGCCATGCCGAAATCGTCCTCCCCAACGGCGAAAGGACCAAGTCCTTCGACAGGCTGGAAGAGGTGGTGGACGCCCTGCTCGCCGCCCGTCTCGAGCGCGGCGACCTGGTCATCTCGCTCGGTGGCGGGGTGATCGGCGACCTCGCCGGCTTTGCCGCCTCGATCACCCGGCGCGGCATGGATTTCGTTCAGGTTCCGACCTCGCTGCTGGCCCAGGTCGATTCCTCGGTCGGCGGCAAAACCGGCATCAACTCGCGGCACGGCAAGAACCTGATCGGCGCCTTTCACCAGCCAAGGCTGGTGCTCGCCGACCTCGACGCCCTCACCACCCTGCCCGAGCGCGAGTTCGCTGCCGGCTATGCCGAGGTGGTGAAGTACGGGTTGATCGACGACGCCGAGTTCTACTTCTGGCTCGAGCAGCATCGCCCGGCCATCTTTGCCGGGGATGCTGCGTTGCGCGCAGAAATGGTGGCGCGCTGCTGTGCCGCAAAGGCCCGCTTCGTCCTCGCCGACGAGAAGGAGACCGGCGTCCGCGCCTTGCTCAACCTCGGGCACACCTTCGGCCATGCGCTCGAGAAAGCCACCGCTTACTCCGACCGCCTGCTGCACGGCGAGGGCGTCGCCATTGGCATGGTCCTCGCTCACGGCTTCTCGGCCAGGCTCGGCCTCGCCCCCAGCCAGGACACCGGCCGTATCGCCCAGCACCTGCGCGCCGCGGGCCTTCCGACCCGCCTCGCCGACATTGCTGGCGAACTGCCCGACACCGACTACCTGATGGACGCCATCGCCCAGGACAAGAAGGTGGTGCGCGGCGCGCTCACCTTCATCCTGACGCGCGGCATCGGCCAGGCGTTCATCGAGAAGAACGTCGACCCGACGGCTGTCCGCGCCTATCTCGAGGACATTCGCGCAGTCACGGACTGATCGTCAGGACGACGCGACGGTTCTCCTTGGGCGCCCCGAACTGGTCCGTCGCCCCAAACCCCGACGTCGTTGCCTCGGCAAAGCCCAGCTGCTTGCTCTCGACGTAGTCGAAGATCGTCTTGGCCCGCGCCGTCGACATGGCGACATTGACGTCCGGCGCTCCACCGAGGCTGGCATACCCAACTACCGCCAGCTTGCAGCCGGCAACGCTCTTGTCGGCGAGGAAGGCATCGATCTGCTGCGCCGCCGCAGGCGTGAGCCCGAACATGCCGTTCTCGAAGTCGAGGATCGCTAGGCTCTCATCCACAGAGCAAGCAACAGGCTCGGCGACGGGCTCATTGGTCGCAATCGGCTCTGTCTGCGGCTGAGTCTGGGCAGCGGCTGGCTCCGACGCAGACGTCGCCGGCGCGGGCGCAGAACCCGAAGCTTGCGGCCATCCTCCCTCCGGCGACGTGAATCGAGCACTCGCATTCCACGTCAACATCAACGAGCCCCCCGCGGCGAAGTAATTGGGCATGACCTCGCCATCGGCGGTGACGATCTTGCCTTTGGCGACATCCGCCGACGCGCCATCGACGGCCACGCCCGCCACATAGATCGTTGCATCCTTGCCGGAAGCCGCGTCGTAGGAGTCATTCATCATGCGTACGTTGACAACCGAGTCCGCCTTGAGCACCCCATCCGGAATTGGAAATGTGAGCTTTGCGGCAAGCGCACCGACATCGGGAACCTGCCGAACCTGCACGCCTTCCGGCGGGGAGAGCATCCCCGCGCCAACGACTGTATCGTCGATCAGGACCACGTAGGCGGGATCGCCTGCCGGGCCTGCCTCTCCCACGAGGCTTACGGTGACCTCGCTGGCTCCGGCTGTCCCCGTAAGCAAAGCGCCACATGCCGCCACCAACAACAACGTCTTACGCACGCTCATCAGATACCCCATTGCTAGAGCCGCTCGAACATTATCGCGCCGCCAGCCTTGTGTTGCAACGCAAGGCTGAAAGGGTGGTAAGCATGGCAGCATCACGGTGCGATGGAGATCACCACCCGCCGATTGGCGTAGGACGTCGCGCCGAACTGCTCGGTCGCTCCGCCACCGCTGGCGGTGGCCTTCTCGAACCTCAGCCCGGCCTGCTTGAGGTAGCCGAGCACGTTCTGCGCCCGCTCGATGGCGAACAGGGCGTTGGTCGCGTGGTTGCCCTGCTTGCTTGAATAGCCCGTGACCAGCACCTTGCACTTCTGTTCGCCGATATCGGCGAGGATCTGGTCGAGCCGAGCCTTGAGCCGGGGCGTCAGGTCGTTCGAATTCTCATTGAACCCGACCACGTTGTAGAGTTCGTCCCGCGTGCAGGCCGGATCGGGGCGGGTTGAGGGGGCCCGGTCGAGGCTGGCCGTCTGCACGACCTCCTCGCCTTCGGCCGGCAAGCGCAGGGCTTGCACGGCAACGGGTGCTTTCAGAGTGCCGGCAACAGGCGCCGCGGCAGCGTCCGCTGCCCCGGGCAGCGGCCAGCCACCGACCGGCGCCCGTGACACCCCCTCGACGTTGCCGTCGCGCAGCACCAGGAACTCGCCCAGCACCTCGTTGCCTGTGTCGGCTCTGATGCCTTGTGTCGACAGCCCGGAAACCGTGACCGCCCGCCCGTTCACCGCCACCGCAGCGAGGTAGAGGTTGCGGTCGCGATTGGAGCCATCCCCGCCATAGGCTTCGTTGATGAGGCGCACCCGCACCTCGGCGCCCGGCTTGAACACGTCCTCGGGAATATCGAACGAGAAGCTTTCCACATACGCGGACTTGTCTGCCGCATCCGCGAACCGGCCGGCCGTGCCGGTGTCGATCGCAGCGTTCACGGCCGCCGCGCCCAGCACCTTGCCGTCGAACATCACCTCAAAGCGCGGCGGCCCGTCATAGGCCTCGCCGCCCACGATCAGCTGCAACTTGCTCGAGGCGGCCAGCGCCACGCCCGGCAGCGCGCACAGCAATGCCGCGGCCATGAGTGCCGCATGCTTCAAGATTGTCGACATGGTCGCCCTCCGTGCCTGTCTGCATCGACAGGGGTAGGCAATGGCTGGGGCGACAATTCGGAGACACGGGGGCGAGGCGCCACGCCTTTGCCGAGGTTTGGCCGCAAACTGCCGCCCGCTTGCACCGCGGAGCAGGCCGCACCATATCCGGCCGATCCAACAGATCAGCAGCAGACGCCGACTAGCGGCTCACCACTTCGATGGCGAGGGCATGCACACCGCCCTTCAGCTCCGCATCGAGCGCCCCCATGACGGCACGATGCTGGGCAACGCGGGACATTCCGGTGAGCTGTGCAGATGCGATACGGACACGGAAATGGCTCTCGCCGCCCTCCCGATAACCGCCATGCCCCCTATGTTTCTCGCTCTCGTCGATCACTTCAAGGTGGCTTGGCGTGAATTTGACCAAAAGTTTTTCTGCAATCTGGTCGCGAACGGACATATGGCTACCGGTTCAGCTTGAGGCGTGGCACGGGCCCGAAACTAGGATTGATGAAGCTCGATTCCAAGTATTTTGACCGAATCCGGATCAAGAACCGTCATCCGGAACCTGAACCGAAGGCCGCAGTCGCGGCCTGCGGCTGGGAGGGTTGCGACCAACCCGGCCTTTACAAGGCGCCCAAGGGCAACAGGGCGGTAGGCGAGTATCACCACTTCTGCCTGGAGCATGTCCGCCACTACAATCAGGTGTTCAACTTCTTCGAAGGCATGAAGCCAGAGGAGATGGCTTCGACCCTGAATGCCGAGCGCGAAACCGACGGCCGGCCGAGCTGGGGCTTTGGCAGCAAGCCGGGGCCCGGACAGGGCCCGCGCATGCCGCGAGGCGCGCCGCGCAATCCCAACGCCAAGCGCGTCAACGATCCGTTCGGCGTCTTCGCCCGCTATGCCCGCCACCAGAACAAGCAGCCGGCCCAGGAGCGGGTAAAGCCGCTGCACGAGCCCGACCGGCGCGCCTTCGAGACACTCGGGTTTGCGGGCTTCGCCAAGGCCGAGGACATCCGCGTCGCCTACAAGAAGCTGGTCAAGCTCCACCACCCCGACGCCAATGGCGGCGACAAGAGCTCGGAAGATCGACTGCGCGCCATCATCGCCGCCTATGCGCACCTGAAGTCGAAGGGCTTCGTAGGGCGCTGACCGGCGGTCGGCGGAGCGCCGAGCGCATGAATGTTTCTGATGCTGCCATTCGGTCCGGCGATAGTGGACGGAAAGCCAGGGGGCCGGGGCACCGTCGTGCCTCGGAGCGACGCGGCCAGGCTGTGATTGTGCCCTACCCCCGCGGCCCCGATGCTGCTATAGAGCGCCCAATCCCCAAGGCAGCCGTCTTGACCTATTTCTCCCGAGAGCCTCGTGAAAAATGCCTGAATTCACCAATCTGCCGAACAAGGAATATTCCGTCCGCGAGACCTTCGGCATCGACAGCGACATGAAGGTGATGGGCTATGCGGAAACCGATCCGCATGTGCCGCCCGCGGACCCGGACTACCTGTTCGACCGCAACACCACGCTCGCCATTCTTGCCGGCTTTGCGTTCAATCGCCGCGTGATGGTGCAGGGCTACCACGGCACGGGCAAGTCGACCCATATCGAGCAGGTCGCGGCGCGCCTCAACTGGCCGCTGGTCCGCGTCAACCTCGACGCCCACGTTTCCCGCATCGATCTCGTCGGCAAGGACGCGATCGTGCTCAAGGATGGCAAGCAGGTCACCGAATTCCGCGACGGCATCCTGCCCTGGGCCGTGCAGAACAACATCGCCCTCGTCTTCGACGAATACGATGCCGGCCGCCCCGACGTGATGTTCGTGATCCAGCGCGTGCTGGAGACGCAGGGCCGGCTGACGCTGCTCGACCAGAACCGCGTCATCACCCCGCACCCGGCCTTCCGGCTGTTCGCGACCACCAATACCATTGGCCTCGGCGACACCTCCGGCCTCTATCACGGCACCCAGCAGATCAACCAGGGCCAGATGGACCGCTGGTCGATCGTGACGACGCTGAACTACCTGCCGCACGACAAGGAAGTCGGCATCGTCCTCGCCAAGGCCAAGTCCTACACCGGCGAGAAGGGCAAGAAGACCGTGTCCAACATGGTCCGGCTGGCCGACCTCACCCGCCAGGCCTTCATCAACGGCGACCTGTCGACCGTAATGAGCCCGCGCACGGTGATCACCTGGGCCGAGAATGCCGAGATCTTCGGGGATACCGGCTTCGCGTTCCGCCTGACCTTCCTCAACAAGTGCGACGAACTCGAGCGCCCGGTAGTGGCCGAGTTCTACCAGCGCGTGTTCGGCGAGGACCTGCCGGAAAGCGCGGCAAACCTCGCAGTGGTCGCCTGACGCAAGGCCCCCTCACCCGCCGCTGACGCGGCGAGCACTCCCCAAGGGAGAGCTGGCATGGGGCGCCGGATGTGCAACAGTCGCACCTCTCCCTTGGGGGAGAGGTCGGCCCGAAGGGCCGGGTGAGGGGGCCTTCCTCCCCGGCGAGATCGAACCGATAGAAGCCATGGCCCCTCCCGCGCGCAATTCCAAGTCGAACAAGCCCGACACGACCCAGCCGTTCAAGACGGCGATGGGGGCGGCGGTTCGCGCCATCGGCAACAAGCGCGATCTCGAGGTGAGCTTTTCGGCCGACCGGCCGATCCTGACCTCGGACAAGGCGCGGCTCGCCAACCTGCCGCGCCTGCCCACGATGCGCGACATCGCCATCGCGCGCGGCCAGGGCGACGCCATGGCCATGCGGCTTGCCAGCCACGACCCGGAGACGCACCGCAGGCGCGCGCCCGCCGAACCGGAAGCGCGCGCCGCCTACGATGCTCTGGAACAGGCCCGCGTCGAGGCGCTGGGCTGCATCCGCATGCCCGGCATGACCGGCAATATCCACGAGATGCTGGAAGACCGCCTGTTCCGCCAGAACTTCGCCGAGGTCAGCGACAAGGCCGACGCCCCGCTGGCCGAGGCCCTTGGCCTGATCCTGCGCGAACGAGTGGCCGGGGTCGCCATCCCGCCCTCCGGCAACGCCATCGTCAACCTGTGGAAGAGCGAGATCGAGGAGCGCGCCGGCACGTCCCTCACCACGCTGCTGACCAGGTTCGAGGACCAGGAACTGTTCAGCCGAGCCACCCGGCAGCTTCTGCGCGACCTCAACCTCGTGCCCGACAGCGATCTGGACGACGGCGAAAGCGACGACAGCGAGGGCGACGACGACCAGGACAACCAGCGCGGCCAGGACGACGAGAAGACGCCCGAGCAGGGCGAAGGCGAGAGCGAGGACGCCGAGGCCGACGAGGACCAGACGCCTGGACAATCCGAGCAGGAGGGCGAGGTGGAAGGCGCCGAGATGGACTTCACCGACGCCGACGAGGATGAATCCTCCGAGGCTGGTGAAGACCAGCCCAATCCGCCGCCGCCTGGCGCCAATGCCAAGGAATTCCAGAACGCCTTCAACTACAAGGTGTTCACCCAGAAGTTCGACGAAGTCGTGCGCGCCCCGGACCTCTGCCCGCCCGAGGAACTGGACCAGTTGCGGGCGCTGCTCGATAAGCAGCTCGAGAACCTCGCCGGCGCCGTGGCACGGCTCGCCAACAAGCTGCAGCGGCGCCTGATGGCGCAGCAGAACCGCAGCTGGGAGTTCGACCTCGAGGAAGGCCTGCTCGACACGGCACGCCTGACCCGCGTCGTCACCGATCCGCTGCAGGCCCTGAGTTTCAAGGTCGAGCAGGACACCGACTTCCGCGACACCGTGGTGACGCTGCTGCTCGACAATTCCGGCTCGATGCGCGGCCGACCGATCACCATCGCGGCGATCTGCGGCGACATCCTCGCCCGCACGCTCGAGCGCTGCGGCGTCAAGGTCGAGATCCTCGGCTTCACCACCCGTGCCTGGAAGGGCGGCAAGAGCCGCGAGGCCTGGCTCGAGGCGGGACGCCCGCCCAATCCGGGCCGCGTCAACGACATCCGCCACATCATCTACAAGGCCGCGGACGAGCCCTGGCGGCACGCCCGGCGCAACCTCGGGCTGATGATGCGCGAAGGGCTGCTCAAGGAGAACATCGACGGCGAGGCGCTGCAGTGGGCGCACAAGCGCCTGCTCGGGCGGACTGAAAATCGCCGCATCCTGATGGTGATTTCCGACGGCGCCCCGGTTGATGATTCGACCCAGAGCGTCAACGCCGGCAACTATCTCGAGGCCCACTTGCGCCAGGTGATCGAAGAGATCGAAACCCGCTCGGCGGTGCAACTGGTCGCCATCGGCATCGGCCATGACGTGACGCGCTACTACCGCCGTGCCGTCACCCTGCTCGATGCCGAGGAGCTGGCCGGTGCGCTCACCGACGAGCTCGCCTCGCTGTTCGACGAGGAAGTGCCGGGCGCCCAGCGCAAGAGCCGCTACGGATGAGCTCGTCCCGGCGTGCCACGCGGCTTGCCGGAGCGGGCCTGCTAATCGTCAGTGCCGGCGCCGCCGTGCTGGCCGCGGCCGCCCTTGGGGTTCGCGCCGAGGAGCAGACGGTCACCGCCGTGCCGATCAACACCTTCATGTCGGTCGCGATCGGGCAGCGCGTGCAAGGCCTCGTCTGGCGCGGCGGCATGGAGATGCAGAGCCAGGTCGACACCTTCGGCGGTCTTTCCGGCCTCGGCTTTACCGGTCCCGACAACAAGCTGGTCATGGTCTCGGACCGCGGCAACTTTGTCTCCGGACAGCTGCTCTATGATGAGGCGGCCCGCCCGATCGGGCTCATCGGGGTCAGGATCGAGCCGATCCAGAACACCAAGGGCGCCGAGCTGCCGCGCGCCTATACCCGCGACGCCGAAGCCCTGGCGGTACTCATGCGCGCCGGCCAGCCGAGCGCGGTCCGGGTCGGCTTCGAGAACCTTACCCGCGTTGCCGATTTCGCCCTGGTCGACGGCCGTCCGCAGGGCGCTGCCCGGGACGTTTCGATCCCGAAATGGCTGAGCGACACGCGTACCAACGAAACGCTGGAAGCGGTCTGCGTTGCCCCCGAGGCCTCCCCTATCGCCGGGTCCACCCTGCTGCTGACCGAGGGCATCATCGACGACGACGGGCAGCATTCGGCCTACCTGCTGGGCAAGAACGACAAGGGTCCGCTGAGCTACATCTCGGGCGCCGGCACCAATCCCACCGATTGCGCCTTCCTGCCCAATGGCGACCTGCTCGTGCTTGAACGCGGCATCGCGCTCCTCGCCTTCCAGATGCGCCTCGTGCGCATCCCGGCCGCCGAGGTGAAGGCCGGGGCCCACATGCAGGGCGAAGTGCTGCTGCAGACCGCCGGCGGCGACATCGACAACATGGAAGCACTCGCCGTGCATCAGGCGCCCGACGGCAGCACGCGCATCACGCTCGTCTCGGACAACAACTTCAACGACTGGGAGCGCAGCCTGCTCCTCGAGTTCAGCCTCGACTAGGCGGCCCTGAGCGGCGGCAGCGGCATGAGCCTGCCCATCAGCGCCCGATAGGGTGCGAGCAGGAGCAGCGCGGCGAGGAACTTCACCAGGAAATCGCCGGTCGCCAGCGACAACCACAGCGGCACGTCGCCACCGACGCTGAGGAACGGCGCGGAAAAGCCGAGCGAGCCGTCCTCTCGCCCATAGATGCCGTCGACGAAGGCAAAGGCGGGCGCGAAGGCGATCGAGAAGAATATCGTGGTGTCGATGAGCGAGCCGAGCAGCGAGCCGGCCAGCGGCGGCAGGAACCAGTTCCTGCTGGCACGCAGGCGCGAGAACACCGAGATATCTAGCAGCTGACCGATGAGGAAGGCCGTCACCGATGCGGTGGCGATGCGCGCCGTGGTCGCCGGGGCGCCTCTCGCGTTCCAAGGCAGCGGGTTGAAGCTCAGGTAGAACGACAGCGCCACTGCCATGAGGAAGCCGACCACCACCACCAGTCGCGCCCGGGTCGCGCCGTCATAGCGGTTGGTCAGGTCCGTGACGAGGAAGGCGAAGGGATAGGTGAAGGCGCCCCAGGTCAGCAGGTCCTTCAGATTGAACGGGCCGAACTGCGCGTCGACCGGATAGAGCACGAGAATATTGGACGCGGTAACAACCACGGCCATCGCGGCGAGCGCCGCGACGAAGCGAGCGAGCATGATCCTGCACCTCTATAAGGGCCGCTAGCCGGCAGAAGACCGGGGCGGCAGTGGAGCCAAGGCTCCAGACGTTCTTCTAGTCTCGATGTCATTCCCGCGAAAGCGGGAATCTCTGTTTGCGGTGCCTACCCCAAAAACGGAGATCCCCGCTTTCACGGTGATGACGCCAGGTGGGTGGGGCAGCGAGCGCCCAAAGCAAAACCGCGCGCCCATGGGACGCGCGGTTCGAAACTGGTATCGGCCGGCGCTTACGAAGCGAGCGCGGCGCGGACTTCCTTCTTGAGGTCCTGGGCGCGCAGGCTCAGCTCGTCGTCCGAGGCCTTAAGCAGGAAGGCATCGAGGCCGCCACGATGCTCGACCGAGCGCAGCGCGTTGGCCGAAATGCGCAGCTTGACCGTACGGCCGAGCGCATCGGACAGGAGCGATACGTTGACGAGGTTGGGAAGGAAACGCCGGCGGGTGCGGTTGAGCGCGTGGCTCACCTTGTTCCCGACCATGACGCCCTTACCGGTGAGTTCGCAGCGGCGAGCCATGTTGAGTTCCTGTAAAATGTCCCTTGGCGCGGGAGGATCCCGCGCAACGGGCTGTAGTCTGTTCTTGATTGCGTGCGCCTCCATAGAGAAAGAGGCCCGGACCGTCAAGCTTGTGAACTGGGATTGCCTTGCCAAGCGCCGCCTGCGGGCGGCATTTTGACCGCTGCACCGTGATTCGCCCCAAGGACCGTTGCCGTGTTCAGTGCCGCTTTCCGCAACGCCCTGCGCCTTGCGACCCTGGCTGTAGCCCTGGTCGGGCTTCCGGCTGCGGCCGAGGAAACCCGGACGCGCGCCGAGTACACGGTGACCATGGGCGGCACGCATATCGCCAACGTCACGATCATCCTCACCGACAACGGCAGCCAGTACGCGCTGGCCCTTGATGCCAAGATCGCCGGCCTGGCCCAGTTGATCGCCAGCGGGTCGGCCAAGGCGAGTTCGGTCGGCACCTCGGGCCGGGATGGCCTGCACGCGCAGAAGTTCGACCTCCTGACCCGCGCCGCGGGCGAGGAGTTCACCTCCGCCATCACCTATGCGAGCGGCAGCGTCGCCACCTTCAAGGTGGAGCCGCCGATTGTCGACAATATCGACCGCATCGCCATCGAGCGGAAGCAATTGGCCACCGCCACCGACATGATGGCGCCGTTCGTGCTGCGCGGCCCCGCCCTCGACAAGTCCTTGTGCAACAAGCAGATGCCCATCTTCACGGGGGTCGAGCGCTTCAACCTGTCGCTCAAGTACGTCAAGGACGACATGGCGACGTCCAGGCGCACGGGCTACCAGGGTCCGCTGGTGCTGTGCAGCGTGCACTACACGCCGATCTCGGGGCACTACACTTACAACGAGATCACCAACTACCTGGCGCAGAACGAGCGCATCCTGATCTGGTTCGCACCGCTGAAGCTCGCCGGTACCTATATCCCCTACCGCGCCCTGATCACCACCGAGGCCGGCGACCTGTCAGTGGTGCTGACCGACCTGACCGAGTGATTTTGAACGCTGATGGACAGCGCCTGAACCTCTGCTCCAGCTCATTTTGACGTCGGCAAGCCCATCAACGCGCTCATGATTTGACCTGCCGCCCCGGACCGTTGGCAACAGACCGCAGTCCCCGGCGCCGAGCACCTTCACCGAAGCTCGACGGCCGGCGGCGGGAAATCACCGCCTCGAAATGACTTCCCGAGGCGCCCCCCGAAAATCATGGTTAACGAACCCCTACCGAAATCGACGTGCCAAAGCGGGACGGTCAACGGCTTTATTGCCAACGCGGCGCCTCGAGGGCCCCGGCGCACGGCACTCCGTCTCTCAATCTTCGAAGAAACTTCGCCCGACGCTCGTTTATGCCTCGTTCACACTTCGCCGATTCGACGGCAAAACCGGCCAAAATCAACCACTTGGCAACAATGTTGAACGGCCGGCCGGGCCTTCTTCGGGACTCGTCGCAGGATTGCCGCCTGCTTGCGGCACACTCGTTGCCTCACCCACCAGATGCAGTGGGGAACAAACCCGGATTCGTGAGTCGCAACCGATTCCTTTCCGGTTTGTTCCCGGTTTGGACCAATATTTAACGCGGGCGCCGGCACAGGGCACGGATTGTTCCTGAACGAGACACTCGTCGTTTGCCCTCCGATCACCTAAATAGGGCGTGATGACTGCCATTTCCGCCTCCTCGCTCAAGGCGATCCTTGGGCCAACCAACACCGGCAAGACCTTCTTCGCCATCGAACGGATGCTGGCGCATCGCTCGGGCATGATCGGCCTGCCGCTCAGGCTGCTAGCGCGCGAGGTCTACCAAAAGGTGGTCGACCGCATCGGCGCCCAGCACGTGGCGCTGGTCACGGGCGAAGAACGCATCGTGCCCGCCAAGGCGCGCTACTGGGTGTGCACGGTCGAAGCCATGCCGCTCGACGTGCCGGTCGAATGCGTGGCCATCGACGAGATCCAGGTGGCGACCGATTTCGACCGCGGCCATGTCTTCACCAACCGGATCCTGCATGCCCGCGGCCTCAGCGAGACGCTGCTGCTCGGCTCGGCAACCATGGCGCCGCTGGTCCGCGCGCTCCTGCCGGGTGTCGAGATCATCCACCGGCCGCGCTTCTCGGAGCTGCTCTATGCCGGATCCAAGAAGATCAGCCGCCAGCCCAAGCGCTCGGCCATCGTCGCCTTCTCCGCCAGCCAGGTCTACGCCATCGCCGAACTGATCCGGCGCGAGCGCGGCGGCGCGGCGGTGGTGATGGGCGCACTGAGTCCGCGCACGCGAAATGCCCAGGTCGACATGTACCAGAACGGCGACGTCGACTTTCTCGTCGCCACCGACGCCATCGGCATGGGCCTCAATCTCGACGTGCACCATGTCGCCTTCGCCGACGACCACAAGTTCGACGGCCACCAGACGCGGCCCCTGACCCCGGCCGAGTTCGGCCAGATCGCCGGCCGCGCCGGCCGCCACATGCACAACGGCAGCTTCGGGGTGACCGGCAATGCCCCCGAGTTCGAGGACGAGCTGATCAAGCAGCTCGAGATGCATGACTTCGAGCCGGTACGCGTCATCCAGTGGCGCAACCACGAGCTCGACTTCGCCTCGATCGAGGCCCTGCACGCGAGTCTCGACCGCACCCCGCCCGTCCGCGCCCTCACCCGCGTGCCCGTCGCCACCGACCAGCACGCGCTCGAGTTCACCGCCCGCAACGAAGCCGGCGCGCTGGCGCGAGGCGACGAGGCGGTCCGGATGCTCTGGGAATGCTGCGGCATCCCGGACTATCGCGACATCTCGCCGGCCCAGCACGGCGAGATCATCACCCGCATCTACCTCGACCTGCGCCGGCATGGGCATGTCGACGCCGACTGGATTGCCGAGCAGGTGCGGTTCTGCGACAATGTGACAGGCGACATCGACACCTTGTCCAACCGGATCAAGCAAATCCGGACTTGGACATTTGTCGCCAACCGCAAGAACTGGCTAGAAGACCCCGCATATTGGCGCGAAAAGACCCGCGACATCGAGGACCGGCTGAGCGACGCCCTGCACGAGCGTCTGACGCAGCGCTTCGTCGACCGCCGCACTTCGGTGCTCATGCGCCATCTGAGAGACAAGCATATGGTATCGCCTGAAATAAACGACCTCGGCGAAGTGAGCCTGGAAGGCCACCTGATCGGCTCCATCGAAGGCTTCCGCTTTACCCTGGCCCGATCCGAGGGCGGCGATGCCAAGGGCGTGGCGACCGCCGCCGCGCAGGTGGTGGCGCCCGAGATCGCGCGCCGCGCCGAACGCGTGGCGGGAGCGCCCAACGAGGAGTTCGTGCTCGCCACCGACGGCTATGTGCGCTGGCGCGGTCAGGTGATCGCCAACCTCGCCGAGGGCGAGCAGCTGCTGACCCCGCGACTCATCGTCCTCGCCGACGAGAACCTCACCGGCCCCGACCTCGAGCGCGTGCAGGACCGGCTGAACCTGTGGCTGCGGCACCTGATCAACACCCAGCTCGAGGCCGTTCTGGCGCTGGAAGCGCCGGCCGAGATCGAGGGCACGGCGCGCGGCCTCGCCTACCGGCTCTACGAGAGCCTAGGCATCATTCCGCGCGGCGCGGTCGCCGACGAGGTCAAGGGCCTCGACCAGGACGAGCGCGGCAAGCTCAGAAAGCTCGGCGTCAAGTTCGGCGCCTACCACATCTACGTACCGGCCAGCCTGAAGCCGGCGCCGCGTGAGCTGGCCCTGATTCTGTATGCCCTCAAGCATGGCGGGGTGCGCCAGCCCGGCGTCACCGAACTGCCGCAGATCGTGCTCTCGGGCCGCACCAGCTTCCTCATCGATCCCGAGGTCGACACCAAGCTCTACGAGCTCGCCGGCTTCAAGGTCGCCGGCCGCCGCGCCGTGCGCGTCGACATCCTCGAGCGCCTGGCCGACATCATCCGTCCGCTGATCGCGCTGAACCCCGCGACGCACCAGGGGGAACTGCCGGCCGGCGCCGCCGAGGGCAACGGCTTCCGCGTCACCGTCGAGATGACCTCGCTGCTGGGTACGGCGGGCGAGGACTTCGCCTCGATCCTCACTTCGCTCGGCTATCGCGTGCGCCGCACGCCCAAGGCCGCCATTGCCGCTCCTGAGGCGGCAGCGCTCGCACCCCCGGCAGCCGAAACCGCTGCCGCCGAGGTCCCAGAAGCTTCGGCTGCGCCGGCCACGGAGGCCGCCGTGAACGCCGAGGCCGCCACCCCCGTCGAAGGCGCGGCGCCGGCCGCCGCCGCGCTCGAAGAAACGGCAGCCGTCGAAACCGCGACCGCCGATCTCGGCGCGCCGGCTCCCGCCGTTCAGGCCGAGAGCGACAAGCCTGCCGAGCCCGAGTTCGACGAAGTCTGGTTCCCGGCCGGTCGCCGTCCCGACAATGCGCGCCACAACAGCAACCGCAGTCGCACGCCGCGCCCGGACGGCGCCGAAGCCACGGCCGATGGCGGCAAGCCGCCGCGCTCTTTCCGCCGCCCCGATCGCGAGCCCGCAGGCGACGGCAAGCCGGGCGGCCGGCCGCGCCTCGAAGGCCGCCGCGACGAGCAGCGCAAGCCGTTCGACAACAAGGGCAAGTCCAGCGGCAAGCGTTTCGACAAGCCGCGCGAGGACTGGAAGGAACATCGGCCCCGCGAGGATCGCAAGCCTGCGACCCTCGACCCGAACTCACCCTGGGCTGCCCTCGCCGCGCTTCGGAACCCCAAGAGCGAGTAGCCGCGCTTGGAGAAGCAACGGCTCGACCGGTGGCTGTTCTTCTCCCGCGCCGTCAAGTCGCGGACCCTGGCGCAGAAGCTCATCGAGGCGGGCGCCATCCGGGTCAACTCCGAACGCACCGACAAGGCCGACCTGAAGGTCGGCCCGGGCGACGTGCTGACCATGACGGTGCACTCCCGCCTGCTCGTCTGGCGCATCCTCGATGCCGGCGAACGGCGCGGCCCGGCAACCGAGGCGGCGACCCTGTACGAGGACCTGTCGCCGCCGCCTGTCCCACGCGAGCAGCAGCCATTGCCGCTGGCCGCCCGCCAGCCCGGGGCCGGCCGACCCACCAAGAAGGAGCGGCGCCAGATCGACCGCCTGCGCTCGGACGAGGGCGAGGACAGCGAAGACTAGGCGGCGCGGGTCGGCAGCTTGCTGATTGCCTCTCCGACCTGCTGCTCCGCCAGGCGCAATTCGTAGATCTTCTGCAGGTTCAGCCAGAATTCGGCGCTGCTGCCGAACCAGTGCCCCAGCCTCAGGGCCGTATCAGCTGAAATGCTGCGCTGCCCGTTGATGATCGACGTGATCCTGTTGACTGGAACCTCGAGCTGGCGGGCCAGTTCGGCGGCCGACAGACCCAGTTCAGAGAGTTCTTCGGCCAGATGCTCACCGGGGTGGATGGGGCTGCGGGGCATTGGCATACTCCTAGTGATAGTCCACGATCTCGACATTGACCGGTCCGGCCGACCCCGCAGGCCATTCAAAGCAAAGGCGCCACTGGTCGTTGATCCGGATGCTGTACTGACCGGCGCGGTCACCCCTCAGGGCTTCAAGTCGATTGCCCGGCAGCGCGGCCAGGTCTTGTAGTGCAGTCGCCGCCTCGAGCCGATCCAGCCGCAGCTCTGCCTGGCGCGCGAAACCGGAGAACTCCCTGACGTGGTCGCCCGACGCAAAGCGTTCCGTACGTCGGTCGCGATAGCTGACGATCATCCGGAATAACCTTACGCATTACGTAATGCATAACACATCCGAGAACGGCCGTAAATCGACGCATTCGGCTTCATGCGCGTGGTCGGCAGCGCAGCCGTGGTGTGGCAGTGGGTCCAGAAACCTTGCCACCCGTCCGGCTTGCGATGCCGGACAAAAAGGGCTAGCACGACCACGTGACCTCGTGCTTCCGGCGAGGTCCGGCCAAGACCCAGCGGCCCGATAACCCTGAGCAGGAACGCTCGCGAATATGACCTACATCGTCACGGACAACTGCATCAAGTGCAAGTACATGGACTGCGTCGAGGTTTGCCCCGTCGACTGCTTCTATGAAGGCGAGAACATGCTCGTCATCCATCCCGACGAGTGTATCGACTGCGGCGTATGCGAGCCCGAATGTCCGGCCGAGGCGATCAAGCCCGATACCGAGGGCGGCCTCGACAAATGGCTGGAAATCAACAGCAAATACGCCTCGGCTTGGCCGAACATCACCGAGAAGCGTGACCCGCCGGCCGACGCCAAGGAGTGGGACGGCGTCGCGGGCAAGTTCGACAAGTACTTCTCCGAGGCCCCCGGCGAGGGCGACTGACCACGGCTTCGCCGCCGGATTGCCTTGCCGATGAACGCATCCTGAACGCCGGATCGCCCCGATCCGGCGGGCTGTGATTCGCAACTTTTGATTTTGCTGAAATTTTGTGCTAGGCTCCAGAAATCGAATGGAGCTTGCCCGTCATCCAGCGTGCCGCCAGGCACTTTTTTTATGACACCAGCAAATATGGGGCGCAGTCAGCCGGTCTCGCGGACGGCTGGGATGCGCAAACGGTGCTTGCTTACCGTTCGACGGGCGAATGAGCAACAACAAGGGACGGCCTTTCCGCGAAGAGCGGTCCCACGGCGGCGTTAATAGGAGTATCCCTTCATGGTCACCAAGAAGCCTCAGCAGCGGCTTGGATTCAAAACGGGTGAGTACATTGTCTACCCGTCCCACGGCGTCGGCCTCATCACCTCGATCGAAGAACAGGAAGTCGCGGGGCTGACCCTCGAACTGTTCGTCATCTCGTTCGAGCAGGACAAGCTGACCCTGCGCGTGCCCGTCGCCAAGATCAAGTCGGTCGGCATGCGCAAGCTCGCCGAGGAAGACGAGGTCAACAAGGCCCTCGAGACCGTCACCGGCCGGGCCCGCGTCAAGCGCACCATGTGGTCGCGCCGCGCCCAGGAATACGAAGCTAAGATCAACTCGGGCGACCTGATCGCCATCTCGGAAGTCGTGCGCGACCTGTACCGCTCGGACGACCAGCCGGAGCAGTCCTATTCCGAGCGCCAGCTGTTCGAGCAGGCCATGGACCGCATGAGCCGCGAGGTCGCGGCCGTGAACAAGCTGACCCTCACCGAGGCCGTGCAGCTGATCGAGAAGAACCTGCAGAAGTCGCCGCGCCGCGGCCCCAAGGCGGACGCGGCCGATGCCGAGGAAGCCGCCGCGTAAGCCGGCTTCCCCTTGCCCAGATACGAAGAAGGCCGGCAGCGATGCCGGCCTTCTTTGCTTTGGCTCACGCCACGTCGTCGCCCGTCGCCGGTCGCTTGCGGCCGGTGAGCATGGCGAGCGGCAGGTTCTCGCGGTGGCGCCAGCTGGCGACGACTACACCCAGGACATGCAGGCCGATGAGCACCAGGATGAGCTTGCTCGTGAGCCCGTGCAGTTCCTCGATCCAGTCGACGCCGAAGAACATGTCGGTGGTCGCGAGCCAGCCGGTCAGCACCTGCGCGCCGACCACCAGCAGCAGGGCGATGATCATCGCGCCGCCGGCCGGGTTGTGGCCGATATAGCGCCGCTCGACGCCCCGGGCGATGTCGCGCAGGTAGCCGAGGACCGCCTTGGGATGCCGCACGAACGCCGAGAAGCGGGCGTGCCGGGTCCCGACCAGTCCCCAGACCAGCCGGACGGTGATCAGCGCCGCCGCGACGTAGCCGGCCCAGTGGTGCACCGTCTTGGGGCCCTCGTCGCCGGTGATCCAGGCGATCGCGACGCTACCGACGAGCGACCAGTGAAAGACCCGCACCAGCGGGTCCCACACCGTGACCGGACCGATCGCCTCAGTCGGCTTCGACATCGAGCATCTTCAGCGTTTCGGGGTCGAACAGGTTCTCCATCCGCTTCCCGGCGGCATTGACGGCATAGGCCTCGTAGCAGCCCTTCTGGTCCTTGATCTGGCGCACCGTCCAGCCGTCTTTCTCGAGCTGGGCCTTGAGCACATCCTTGCTCTGGGCCTTGTCGGCCGGAACGTTGCACACGTCGGCCGCGAAAGCCGGCATGGCCAGCAGCGAGGCCACGAAGGCGAGGGCGAGGGTCTTCTTCATCGTTGATATTCCTGTGCATGGGACCGGCAATCACCGGCCGCATGGATTTGCCGTGCGTCGCTTACGGTGCGCTGACGCGGCGCCGGCATTTGCGTAAGGTTGGCGTCAGCGAGGCGTGACATGCGACGCCGCCTGCGACGGGAGACCCTATGCGTTTGCTGCTGGTGGAAGACGACGAGATGCTCGGCCAGGCGGTACGGGACCATCTCGTCGCCAACGGGCATGCCGCCGACTGGGTCCGCCGTCTCGATGCGGCGCAGGCGGCGCGCATGACGACGCCCTACGACGTCATCCTGCTCGACCTGAACCTGCCGGACGGCCGCGGCCTCGAGCTGCTGCGCGCGCTGCGCCGCAAGGGCGACGCCACCCCGGTGATCATCCTCACCGCCATGGACCAGCTGTCGATGCGCATCGAGGGTCTCAACTCCGGCGCCGACGACTACCTGGTGAAGCCCTTCGACCTCGACGAACTGGTGGCGCGGCTGGGCGCCGTCGGCCGGCGCTACGCCGGCAACCCCAATCCCCTGCTCGTCGTCGGCCCGATGGAGGTCGACGCGGCGCACCGCGTCGTCACCGTCTCGGGCCGCCCGGTCGAGCTCACCGCGCGGGAGTGGGCGGTGCTCGACCGGCTGGCCCAGCATCCCGGCACGCTGGTGTCCAAGGCGCAGATCGAGGACGCCCTGTTCGGCTTCGGCGACGAGGTCGAGAGCAATGCCGTCGAGGTCTATGTGAGCCGGTTGCGCAAGAAGCTGGAGGCCGGCGTGATCCACACCGTGCGCGGGCTCGGCTACCGCCTGGCCCCGCCATGAACACCGGCAGCATCACGCGGCGACTGGTCCTCGCCCTGACCGCGGGAGCGGCCCTGTTGTGGCTGCTGGGGGCGCTGTTTGCCATCCTCGTGGTCCGCAACGAGCTGCAGCAGACGCTCGACAGCGGCTTGCGCGAGACGGCAGAGCGCATCCTGCCGCTCGCCGTCGACAGCCTCGGCGACGATCATGACGGGGATCTCGACCAGCCGCTCGAATACCATCTGGAACTGCCCGAAGAGCGCCATGCCGAATTCGTCGTCTACCAGGTGCGCGAGCCGTCGGGGCGGGTGGTGATGCGCTCGCACGATGCCCCGCGGGAGGGCTTCAGCGCAGCCCTTGCGCAAGGCTTCTCCAACGACGCGCCGTGGCGGATCTACACCACGCAGGAACCCAAGACCGGCCTGTTCATCCAGGTGGCCGAAGCGGCGGCGAGGCGCGAAGCAGCGCTGTGGGGCAGCATCCTCGCCATGCTGCTGCCGCTGGCCCTGCTGGTGCCGCTGGGCGCGCTCGGCATCCACTTTGCCGTGCGCAGCGGGCTGGCGCCCCTGCGCGAGGTCGGCAAGGAGCTGGCGCGCCGCGACGTCGGCAACCTCGCCCCGCTCGACATCAGCCGTACGCCGACCGAACTGAGGCCGATGACCGCGGCGATCGACGACCTGCTGCAACGCCTGCGCGCCGCCTTCGAGGCCGAGCGGACCCTGGCGGCCAACAGCGCCCACGAGCTGCGTACGCCGATTGCCGGCAGCCTGGCGCAGACCCAGCGGCTGGTCGACGAGTTGAGCGGCCACCCGGCCCAGCCCCGCGCCCGCCGGGTGGAGGAGACGCTGCATCGGCTGAGCGCCCTCGCCGCCAAGCTCCTCGCCCTCTCCCGCGCCGAATCGGGCACCGCCCGCGTGGCCGCGGCCATCGACCTGCTGCCGGCCCTGCGGCTGATCGTCGACGAGACGGGCGGGCCGCGCGCCCACCACGACCAGGTCATCCTCGACCTGTCGCACGGCTACCCGGTCAGCGCGCCGATCGACGTCGACGCGTTCGGGATCGTCATGCGCAACCTGATCGAGAACGCCTTGCTGCACGGCAAGGCCGGCACTCCCGTGGTGGTGGCCGTGCCGCGCCCCGGTGTCGTGGAGGTCAGCAATGGCGGCCCCGTCGTTTCGGCCGACAAGCTGGCCGAGCTGACCCGGCGCTTCGCCCGCGGCGACACGGAGGCGGCCGGGTCGGGGCTCGGGCTCACCATCGTCGAGACCATCATGCACCAGGTCGGCGGCCGGCTCGAGCTGCTGTCCCCCGGCACCGACCGGGCGGACGGCTTTACCGCCCGGCTGGTGTTTGCTGGCTGAGCCGGATCGGCCAGAACGCCGGCACCCGCTGCTGGTAGGCGCGATAGGCCTCGCCGCGCGAGCGCAGCATGTGCGCCTCGAGCGGCGGCACGCCCGAGACGTGGCGCAGCAGCACATACATCAGGATGGGCGCAACGAGGCTGATCCAGCCCCAGCCGGAGCCCAGCCCGATCGGCACCAGCCCGACCCAGTACAGCCACTCGAAGAAATAGTTGGGATGGCGGCTCGCCGACCATAGTCCCACCGCGCAGACCCGGCCCCTGTTGGCCGGGTCGGCGGCAAAGCGGCGGAGCTGTGCATCGCTGATCGCTTCCCCGACGATGGCGAGGACGGCGATGGCAACGCCGATGGCGTCCCCGATGCCGAGCGGTCCCGGCGCGTGCGCCGCGGCCATCACGGCGACGGCCAGCAGCAGCGCGACGCCGGCCTGGATCTCGAGAAACAGCAGCATCTGCCGGGGCCAGTCGTCGCCCCAGCCGCGCTTCAGCTCGGCATAGCGCGGATCGTCGGCGCCCTTGCGCGTGCGTCGCGCGATATGTGTGCCGAGGCGCAGCGACCAGAATGCCACCAGCGCCGCGACCAGCCAGTTCCGGGCCGAGAGCTCGCCCCCGAGCGGTGCAAGCGCCGCGGCAACGCCGGCGATGCCGACGGTGAAGCTCCAGAACGCATCGGCCCAGCCCGAGTTTCCCGTGGCCAGCACCACCCGCCAGGCCACCGCCATGGCGGCGGCGGCGAACAGGCCGATGACGAGGATCGCGAGCCAGATGCTCATTCGGCGGGCTCCGTGACAGGCGCCTCCGCACGCATCGGCGCGCTGTGGTCGATGCGCCGCCGCGCCGCGTGCCAATCGAGGAACCGGACGCCCTTGAGCAGCAGCTTCAGCGCCTCGTAATGGATGCCGGCGACCACCTTCAGCGTCATCAGCGGATAGCGCAGCAGCAGGCGGAGGAGATTGCGGTCGGAGAGCTCCCGGCGCTGCCCGGTGAACGAGGCGGTGAGCAGCAGCCCGTCGGCGTCGTTCTCGAGGATGGAGACGCCGACGCCGTCGCCGGGCGGCAGGATGCGGAAGCGGTAGAGGCAATCCATCGGCATGAACGGCGATACGAAGAAGGACTTCCTGGCCTCGTGCCGCACCACGCCGCCGGCGTCCGGCCGGGCCGGCATCACATAGGTGTGTCGCTCGCCGTGCGTGTTGTGCACCTCGTAGAGGATGGCCTGCACCTCGCCGGCCTGCCCGTAGCAGAAGTAGACGCTGAGCGGATTGAACACGAAGCCGAACAGGCGCGGGTAGCACAGCAGCTCGATGCGCGTTCCGTCCCAGTCGATACCGGCCTCGGCGACCAGCTGCGCCGCCCATTGCCGCAGCGGCATGTGCCGGTCGCCGTGATCCCGGGCGCGGAAGCCGAAGATGCCGGCCCGCTCGATGCCGAGCAGCTTCAGGTCCAGCCGCGGCAGCTCGTCGAGGTCGAGCAGCAGGCAGAACACGCGATAATGCAGCCGGTGCGACCGCGGCCGCATCCGGGCATGCACGACCTCGCCGGTATAGATGGCCGATCTCATTGCGCCGGCTCGAATTCGCGCGGCCGCGTCGCGATGCGGCCGGGCTTCCTCGCCCAGGGCGCCGGCGCCCCCAGCGACTCGGCCACGGCGAGGCCGGACTGCAGGGCATCCTCGTGGAAGCCGTAGCCGAAATAGCTGCCGCAGAACCAGGTGTTGCGCACCCCCTGCAGCCGCCACAGCTGGTCCTGCGCCTGGAGCGCGGCGGCATTGAACAGCGGGTGGGTGTATTCGATGGCCCGGATGACGCTGCCGGGCCGCGGCGCGCGCACCGGATTGAGCGTGACGAAGAGCTGCCGCTTGGTGGGCAGCGATTGCAGCCGGTTCATCCAGTAGCTGACGCAGAGCGGACCCTCGTCGCCCTCGGCGCCCTCGATGTAGTTCCAGCTTGCCCACACGCTGCGGCGCCTCGGCATGAGCGAGCGGTCGTCGTGCAGCACCGCGAGGTTGGGCGTGTATTCGAACGCCCCGAGGATGTCGCGCTCGACCTGCGACGGATCGGCCAGCAGCCGCGCCGCTTCGTCGGCATGCGCGGCGATCACCACGTCGGTGAAGGTGTCGAGCTCGCCGCCCACGTCCTCGACCGTCACCAGCCCGCCGGTCCGCGCGATCCGCCGCGCGGCGCGGCGCACCTGGACCTTGCCGCCCATGTCCTGGCGCAGCGCTTCGACATAGGCGCGGCTGCCGCCGGCGACGGTGCGCCACTGCGGGCGACCCACCACCTGCAGCAGGCCATGGCTGGAAAAGAACCTGAGGAAGGCGCGCATCGGGTAATCGCGGATCTGGCTGGCGGTGGTCGACCAGATGGCGGCGCACATCGGCAGCACATGCTCCTCGATGAGCGCGCGCGAATAGCCGCCGCGCTCGAGGAACTGCCCCAGGCTGGTGCCGTCGACGCCGTCATGATCGAGGCTGCGCGCCACCTTGTAGAAGGCGAGGATGTCCGCGATCATGCGCCAGAAGCGCGGCGAAACGAGGTTTTGGGGCTGGCCGAACAGGCCGAGCGGCCGGCTGGAATATTCGAGCCGTCCGCCCCCGACCGAGACGCCGAGCGACATGTCGGCGGCCAGGCTCGGCACGCCCAGGTGCTCGAGCATGGCGACGAAGTTCGGATAGTTCGCCGGGTTGAACACGATGAAGCCGGTATCGACCGGGATGACGCCCTCCGGGCAGTCGACATCGACCGTGTTGGCATGCCCGCCCAGCCAGGCGTTCTTCTCGTACAGCACGACCTCGTGCTGTCGGCTGAGCAGCCACGCGGCCGACAATCCGGCGACCCCCGACCCAACCACCGCGATGCGGCGTCCGTGCCGGTGTCCAAGCTCCGATAGATGATGCACTGCTGTATTCCCCGCTGGTACCGCGAGCAGCTACGGCCGACGGTGCCCGAAGGTTTCATGGCGCGGGCAAAAAACGGGCAATGCGAAACAATTCGCCGCCGGCCCCCGTTACTGCGCGCCTACAGGGAGCGTGCCATGCCGCCATTCGTCATCGCCTATATCGGTTCCGCCATCGCCATGCTGGCGCTCGACGTCGTGTGGCTGACCACGATGGTGCCGCGCCTGTACAAGCCGGCGCTGGGCGACCTGCTCGCCGATCCGCCCAACCTGCCGGTCGCGGCGGTGTTCTACCTGCTCTACGTCGTCGGCATCGTGTTTTTCGCCGTGCTGCCGGCAGTTGAGCACCGGTCATGGCTGGCGGCTCTCGGCGCCGGCGCCCTGCTGGGGCTCGTCGCCTACGGCACCTACGATTTCACCAACCTCTCGACGCTGCGCAACTGGCCGCTCGGACTGAGCCTCGTCGACGTCGCCTGGGGGGCCGTGGTGACCAGCCTCGCGGCGCTCGCCGGCTATGCGGCGACGATGTGGCTGGCCCCGCCGACGGCGGCGTGACCCGGACCTGCCGGCTGAGCCCTATTCGACGGTGACGATCTTGTAGCGCTGACCGGTGATCAGCGTGTCGCCGGGATAGAGATTGTTGAGGATGTAGAACAGGTCCGTGCCGCGGCCGAGCCCGCTCATCCGGCGGGCCAGCGAGTCGGCCGTGTCGAGCGGCCCGGCGGTGACGCTGCGCACCACCAGCTGCTTGACCAGCGCCAGATCCTTGGCCGTCGCCGCGCGGAAGCTCCTGAGCGTCGCCTCCGCCGCCTTGGCGAAGCCGGCATTGTCGAAGCGCGAGGCGAAGATGAAGCGGTACACCCGGCCCTCGTGGCGCACCACCGCGACGCGGAAGTTCCACTGCGGCGTCACCGCCGTGCCGGTCGCCATGTCGTAGCCATTGGCGCTCTCGCGCCGGACGGTCTGCGGCTGCAGCCCGGCGATCCAGCCCGACTTGAGATAGTCCTCCAGCCCCATGGTGGCCGGCACCTCGGCGCTGTCGAAGCGCACCGCCTCGCCCTCGCCGGCAACGCCCACCACGGCGCCCTTCGAGATCTGCAGGGTATAGGTCTGCGGCACCTCGAAGGTGAACTTCAGCGTCGGGTTGATGTAGCGGCGCCCCGAGATGGCGCCCTGCGCCGGGCTGTCGCCGAAGGCCAGCCCCTCGATGCCGGCCATGTAGCCCTCGCGATCGGTCTCGCCCAGGCCCGGGGCACCGAAGAAGGAGCGCGCCGTCTCGATCGCCTTCTGGATGCGGTCGGGCGTCGAGGGATGCGAGGACAGGAAATCCCCCTCCTGGTCGGCATCGCCCTGCGAGAAATGCGCGAACCGGCCCATGGCGCCGAGGAACCGGGCTGCCGCGTGCGGATCGTAGCCGGCCCGTCCCGACGTCAGGATGCCCTCCTTGTCGGCCGCCAGCTCCTGCTGCTGGCTGAAGGCGGCCAGCGACATCTTGGAGCGGTTGGAGGCCTGGTCCGTCGCGGTGTCGGCGCCGAACACACCCGAGATCACCTTGTCGACGATCTCGTCGGTCTTGGCCCGGTTGGTGCGGGCCCGTGCGTGCTTGAGCGTGACGTGCGCGATCTCGTGCGCCAGCACCGCCGCGATCTCGGAAGTGTCGGAGGCAAGCGCGAGGATGCCGCGCGTGACGTAGACATAGCCGCCCGGCAGGGCGAAGGCGTTGACCTCGGCGGTATCGAGGATGGTGACGGTGAACTTCTGGTTGGGTTGATCCGCAGCCGCCAGCAGCCGCCCGACGATGCGGGCGATCATGATCTCGGCCTGGCGGTCCGAATAGATGCCGCCATAGGAGGCGACGATGCGCGGGTGCTCGCGCGCCCCGATCGCATCCTCCTCCGGGTCGTCCGAGGGCGCCTGGGCGATCGGAATGGTGTCGGCCGGATGGCTGGGGGCGACGCCGGGCAGGCTCGAACAGGCCGCGAGCAGCACCATGAGGGCTGCAGCCAAGAGGGCGGCGAGCGCCTTGATCCCGGATGCCATGCTCATGGAGCGCGCAAAACCTCTATCTGCTCGGGATGGGTGATCTCGACCCGAGGGCCGTCGATCTCGTCCATCCAGCCTCTGATCCGCACCAGGGCGCCTTCGAGCTGTTCCGCATCGTATCCGTCGCGCGCGAACAGGCCGAGCGCCGCCCTGTCGATCACGGCGGTGAAGTCCTGTTTCCACGATCGGCCGAAATTGAGGTAGACGCGCCCCTGGGCCCTGTCGGCCTTGAGCACGCGACCCTCCACCAGCTCGTAGTAGCCCGGGCGCCCGGCAAAATCATCCGGCCGGTCCGCCCGCCGCACGAGATAGTAGGGATCGGCCCAGATGCCAAGCTTGTTGAGGCGGGCCTGTGTCTCGGCGGCCAGCAACTGTGGCACGCATGCACGATTGTCCGGGAACGAGTAGACCCGGGCCCAGCCGGCGGCGATCATCTGCTGCTGCACCCAGGTCTCGGGTTGGTCGGTGAGGAACACCTGGCCGAGCGTCCGGCCATGCCGGTCGGTGCGCGCGCCGCCATGGCGCACGCGCACCTGCTTGCCGAGCACGAGCCTTTCGAGGGCGATCCGCGCCTCGTCGGCCAGGGGCCAGGCCGAAAAGCCCTCGCGCCCGAGGGCGAGCTTGGGCGCCTGCGTCCCGATCAGGCGCACGACCATCCCCGTGTCGAGAACCACGGTATCGCCGTCGCGCACCGAGGCGACGACGCCCCGGGGGCCGTCGACCAGCCCGTCGCAGGCCGCTGACGCGCTCACCGGCATGGCGGCGACCACTGCGGCCATGGCAATGCTGACCAGTTCCCGAGCAAGCAAGTTCCGCCCCCTTCGACATGACCGAAACTGCACGAAATTGCGGCGAAATTCTTCCCTTTCCGGTCATGCGCGATCAATGTTGCACGCGCGGCCGGACGCAATAGGATCACCACTAGTCCACAGCCGGGCCCGCCGCGATGCTCGCCGAACTCCGTGTCCATGCCGCGAGCCGCCGCGATACGCCGCCCCGGTTCCGGCCCTACCTTGCCGAGGCGGTCCGCTACTGGTCGACCGGCCTGCGGCAGAGCCGGGCCTGGGCGCCGCACCTTGCCAATGCACGCGGACTGATCGACACCGGCATCGACGATTTCCCGGTCCGCCGGACCGTCGTCGTGCTCGGCGCCGGGCCGCTGTTCGAGCTGCCGCTCGAATCGCTGGCCCGCACCTTTGCCCGGGTGGTGCTGGTCGACCGCGCCCATCTTTCCGCCATCCGCCCGCGTCTCGCCCGCTACGGCAATATCGAGCGCCAGTGGCGCGACCTGTCGCCGGCCACCAGCGTTGACCCGCTCGCCTTCCTCGCCGGCATCGCCGACCTCGACTGGGTGATCTCGGCCAACCTGCTGGGCAGCATGGCGCTCGCCGCGCCGGCTGGGCAGCATCGACAAGTCATCGAGGATCACCTGGCAGCGCTCGCCGCTCTGCCCTGCCCGGCAACGCTGATCACCGACCTGGACTACCGCGTCTTCAACCGGCATGGGGTGGTCCTCGACAGTGCCGACCTGATGCATGGGCGCTTCATGCCGCGCTCCGGGCTGCGCTGGAAGTGGGAGGCGGCGCCGTTCGGCGCGGACCAGCGGCACACGCGGCGGGTCCATTCGGTCGCCGCATGGCCGGATTGGCGCGAGGCCGATTTCGGCTAGACCAGCCGTGCCTCGAGGCTGACCTTGATGGCCCCGAGCGCACGGGAGACCGGGCATTCTGCCTTGGCCTTCTGCGCCAGCTCGGTGAACCTGGCCGCATCGATGCCCGGCACCTTGCCCTCCAGCACCAGCGCGCTGCCGGTGATGCCGGTGCCCGGGATCAACTCGACATTGGCGGTGACGGCAAGACTGTCGGCGGGCGTGCCGTTCTCGGTGAGGTAGGCGCTGAGCTGCATGGCAAAGCACGCCGAATGGGCGGCGGCGATCAGTTCCTCCGGATTGGTGCCCGAGCGGCCTTCCTCGTCGATGAAGCGGCCCTTGTGCGTGTAGGGTAGCCCGGCAAAGGCCCCGCTCTGCACATCGAGCACCCCGCCGCCCTCGCGCAGCGTCCCCTTCCACACCGCGGTCGCATGTCTCTTCATCCGGGCTCTCCTCTCCTGATTGTACGGGCGCGACCCTAGCAAGCGGCGGCGGGGGACAAAAGTTCCCGCCGTTGCGCGGCCGTGACGCGCGTCGATCGAAGCAGCCCGGTGCGACACGCGATGGACTTGCGTCATCCGCCGCCAGCGTTTAGCAGCGCATCGAGGGAGGGGCCATGAGCTCTCGATCGCGCAGCCTTGTCCGGGAGACAGGCACCGCACTGGCGGTGCTGGCGATCTATCTGCTGACCCTGTTGCTGCCGCTGCACCAGGCCGCCGGCCTGCAGCGCGACCTCGCCAAGCTCGGTTTCGAGGCCCACCTCGAATGGTCGATCTGCGGCCCGGCCGCGGCAGGCGACAGGGGGCAACAGGACCCGACCGCCCTGAAGTGCCCGGCGGCGGGGATTGCCAAGCACGAGTTCGCGGCGATCGTCCCGACGACGCTGCACGTGCTTGCGCCTGTCGCCGTTGACGCCGTCCGCCACGCCCATGCCGACGTCGCCCACAATGCCATCCGGCCCGATCATTTCGGCCAGTCCCGGGCGCCTCCAGCCGCGGCCTGATTGCCTCGCCGGCAGCCCCGCTGCCGCTCAGACCGCTTCCCAGACTGGAGATCATCATGATCCGTATCCTCGCCCACGCGGCCGCCCAGGCCATCCCCCATGCCCTCCGCCCTGCCGCCCGCCTCGCCCCGGTTCTCGCCGCGCTGCTGCTTTCGCCGCTGCCCGCCCTCGCCCACGACACCACGCACGCGGCCGCCGCCCCGACGGCCGCCATGGTCGTGACGGCCGGCGACATCGAGATCTCGGGCGCCTTCTCCCGCGCCACCCTGCCCAAAGCCCCCGTCGCCGGCGGCTACCTGACCCTGGTCAACAAGGGCACGGCCGACGACCGGCTGGTCTCGGCCAGCTCGCCGGTCGCCGGGGTGGCGCAACTGCATGAAATGAAGATGGACGGCGACGTGATGAAGATGGGCGAGCTGGCCGACGGCATCCCGGTCCCCGCTGGCCAGACCGTCACCCTTGCTCCTGGCGGCCTGCACATCATGCTGATGGACCTCAAGCAGGCGCTCGTCGAAGGCAGTACCTTCCCACTGACGCTGACCTTCGAGAAGGCCGGTGCGATCACCATCGAGGTGCTGGTCGGCGGCGTCGGGGCCAGCGCGCCGGCCCACGCCATGAACCACTCCGATGCCCCGGGCCACGAGGCCCACTGACGCGAGTAGCGCGGCCGACGCTGCGGCTCCGGGTGGCGCGCCGCGCCACCCTCGGCAGCGCCGGTCGTCCCAGCCGAACGAAGGCACCACGCGCGAACGGGTTCCCCCCGGCCCGATCATTTGCTATGTGCCGAGCGAGTGACCCCGTAGCTCAGCAGGATAGAGCGCAGGATTCCTAATCCTGAGGCCGCGCGTTCGAATCGCGCCGGGGTCACCAACTGCATGTCTGGCACGCCGGAACCATCCGGCCATGCACGGAGTTTTCGCCCCATGTCGATCCTGCCCATCGCCCGCCTCGCCGCCGTTGCGACGCTTGCCGCCGTCCTCGGCGCCTGCTCGATGGGAGGCGGCCAGGCCCTGTCGCCCGGGCTGACGGCGCCGATGAACCAGCCCGGAGCCCAGTTGAACCGGGTCGAGGCGCTGTTCCTGCTCAATGATTTCCGTCGTTCGCAGGGCGCCGCCGACGTGCGCGGCGACACCGTGCTCGATGGCACGGCCCAGACGCTCGCCGCCAATTACGCCAAGACCGGCGGCCAGCCGCTGCTGCCGCCGGGCGCGCTGGTGATGCGGCTCAGTGCCGGCTACGCCACCTTCGCCGAGGTGTTCTCGGGCTGGCGCAACGTGCCGGCCGATGCCGCGGCCCTCGTCACCCCGGGCGCCACGCGCGCCGGCCTCGGCGTCGCCTACGACCCGAACTCGGCGCATGGCGTGTACTGGGTGCTGGTGCTTGCCAACTGACGCAGAGACGCTCGATTGCCGCGGGCTCAAGTGCCCGCTGCCCGTGCTGAAGATGGAAAAGCGCCTGGCCGGGCTTGCCCCCGGGGCGGCGCTCATCGTGCTGGCCACCGACCCGATGGCTCGGGTCGATATCCCGCTCTACTGCCGGCAGAACGGCCATGCCTGCGACCTCGCCCAGGACGGCGACGTGCTCCGCTTTTCGATCACCAGGGCCTGAGCTACTGCGCCGCGGCGGTGGCCAGCGTCGCCGCCGGGGCCCAGCTCGGGCGCGGGCGCGGCACCGGCACGTCATCGACCAAGACGCCCAGATCGTTCGCCGTATAGACCTTGCCGTCGATCTCGTCGGTCAGGTAGCTCGGATGGCCCTTCAGCCCCATCGGGAACGCCGCCTCGCGCTCGCTCACGTAGGCCTTGGCCTGCTTGCCGCAGATCTGGGCCCGCATGTCTACCGGCGGCACCGCAAGGTTGGTGAGCTGCACCACGTTCTGCCCCGTGCCGGTCAGCACGTTGGCGAAGCCGCGCAGGAACAGCTCGGCCGCCAGTTCGTTGCGCTCGCGCGCCGACGACCCTCCGAGGACCACCGCCAGCATGGAGCGGCCGCCGCGCTCGACCGTCGCGACGATATTGAGCCCGGAGGCGCAGACATAGCCTGTCTTCATGCCGGTGGTGCCGAGGAAGTGCTGCAGCAGCCCGTTGTTCGATTCGAGCTTGGCCTTGCCCAGCCGCACCGCCTCGGTCTCGAACATGTCCGCATATTGCGGGTAGTCGCGGCGGATGATCAACGCCAGGATCGCGAGGTCGCGCGCCGAAGTGACCTGCCCCTCCTGATGCAGCCCGCTCGGATTGACGTAGTGCGTCGCCGACATCCCCATGGCCTTGGCCATCTCGTTCATCTCGTCGACGAACCTGGGCACCGAGCCTGAAATCCCTTCGGCGATGGCGACGGCGATGTCGTTGGCCGACTTGACCACCATGATGTAGAGCGCGTCGCGCAGCGTGATCGAGGACCCGACCTTGAGGCCCGACTTGGCCGGCGCCTGGTTCCAGGCGTTCTGCGACACCTTGATGGTGTCGTCGAGGCCGATGCGTCCCTCGGCGATGGCCCGGAACGCGACATAGGCGGTCATCAGCTTGGTCAGCGAGGCCGGGTGCCAGGGCTGGCCGGCATCCTCGGCATAGAGCACCTCATAGGTCTGCGCATCGACCAGCAGCATGGGGAGCGCCCATGCCGGCGTCGTGCCGAGGCAGGCGAGTGCAACCATGAGGCTGGCGGCGATGCGCCGGCGGAACTGGGCCAACAAGGCGCCTCCGGATGGCAGTGGGTATCGGGGTCGGACGGTTTCTAGCAACGCACTCCGCGTCACTCAACCGCCCAGGACCGCGATCAAGGGTTTTTGAGGCCGATGGCCATCGGGGTCAAATCCGGCGGATTTCGGGCGCTGGTTCGGTGCTGCCACAGGGGCGCGCCGCGACTCAGCGGCAGCCCCCTAGTCACAAACGGTAACTGCGTCTATATTGGTAACCAATCACATTTCGGCCGTTCGGAGGCACCCATGAAACCCATTCCCGGCAGGAGCGAAACCTGCAACGCCATGGCGGACATCCTGAACCGCATCGGCGACAAGTGGAGCGTGATGATCGTCGGCTACCTGGGCAGGAAGACCATGCGCTTCAACGAGCTGCGCCACACCATCGGCGGCATCTCGCAGCGCATGCTGACCCTGACCCTGCGCAACCTCGAGCGCGACGGCCTCGTCACCCGCACCGTCTATCCCGAGATTCCGCCGCGCGTCGAATACCAGCTGACCGAGCTTGGCCGCAGCCTCGAGCAGCCGATCAGCGCGCTCTGGGCCTGGGCCGAGGAACACCAGGGCGAAGTGCAGCGCGCTCGCATCGAGTATGACCGCGAGCACGCCGACGCCGAAGAGCAGCATCCGCCCGAGCGGCGCTATGCCGGCGCGGTGCGGTGAGCGGGGCCGCTACCCGCAGTTCGCTCGCCTCTGACCTCGCCGCCATCGGCCTTGCGGCCGGCGACGCCGTGCTGGTGCACGCCGCGCTCCGCCGGGTCGGCCCGATCGTCGGCGGTCCGGACGTGATCGTCGACGCGCTCGTCGACGTGCTCGGCCCGGACGGCACGATCCTGGGCTACTGCGACTGGCAGCTGGCGGACGAGGTCCGCGACGACCCTGCCATGCGCGAGCATATCCCGGCCTTCGATCCGCACCGTTCGCGCGCGACGCGCGAAAATGGCTTCTGGCCCGAACTGTTGCGCACGACCCCCGGGGCGCGCCGCAGCGCCAACCCCGGCGCCTCGATGGCGGCGCTCGGCGGCCGGGCCGACTGGTTCACCGCCGACCACGCCATGGACTATGGCTATGGCCGGCAATCGCCGCTCGGCAAGCTGGTCGAAGCCGGCGGCAAGGTGCTGATGCTGGGCGCGCCGCTCGATGCCATGACGCTGCTGCACCATGCCGAGCACGTCGCCGATTTCCCCAACAAGCGCATCAAGCGCTACGAGACGCCCATCCTCGTCGACGGCCGCAAGGTCTGGCGCTGGTTCGAGGAGTTCGACACCTCGGATCCGCCCGACGGCCTGCCGGACGACTACTTCGCGACGATCGTCGAGGCGTTCCTCGCCACCGGAAAGGGCCAGCGCGGCACCATCGGCGCCGCGCCGTCCGTCCTCGTTCCGGCCCCGGACATCGTCGCGTTCGGAGTCAGGTGGCTGGAGCAGGAACTGGGGTGAGGCGCAGTGCCTAGACCAGTGCCTTGATCTCCTTCTTCCGCCACCAGCCGAAATAATAGGCGGCCTGGAAGGTGAGAAGCGCGGCAAAGCTGAGGCAGTAACCCCACCAGACGCCGGGCAGCCCGAAGAAATGGCTGAGGGTCAGCGCCGAGGGCACCTCGACGAGGATGATGGCCGCGAGCGACAGGCCCATCGGGATCCAGACATCGCCCGAGGCCCGCATCACCGCCGAAAAGATCGAGCCCCAGCCGAACAGCAGGCAGCTCCACAGCACGATATGGAGCAGTGTCTCGGTCAGCTGCACCACTTCGGGTTCGGTGATGAACAGCTTCACCACCACTTCCGAGAACAGGTAGCCGAGCAGCACCAGCGCGCCGGTGAAGACGAGATTGATCACCGCCGCCGTGCGCGTCACGTGCTCCACCTCGTCGAACCGCCGCGCCCCGATGGCCTGGGCTGCGAAGATCGCCGAGGCGATGCCGATCGACATGGCCGGGAACTGCACGTAGCTCAGCACCTGGTTCACCGCGCCATAGGCCGCCGTCGCGTCCGAGCCGAAGCGGTTGACGATGCCGACGATGACGATGGCCGAGATCGACGACACCACCATGGCCACGCCCGCCGGGACTCCGAGCTTGAGGATCAGGCCCAGGAGCTTCACGTCGACCCTGAGGTTGCGGATCAGTTCGGCGTCGGGCGCCATCGGGCTCTGCTTGGCGTTGAGATAGAAGTAGAGGAAGATCAGCACGACGACGAAGCCGGCGATGAACGCCACCGCCGCGGCGAGCACGCCGATCTGCGGCAGGCCGAACCAGCCCTGGATCAGAGCCGGCGTCACCACCAGGCCCACCCCGATCGAGAAGATCAGCGTCAGGAGCGGCGTGATCGTGTCGCCGACGCCGCGCAGCATCGAGGTGACGAGCAGGAAGATGAAGAAGCCCGGCATGCCGATGAGCACGACCCGGCCATAGGCGGCCGCTTCGCCGATGATGTTGGCCGGCGCGCCCAGCATTTCCATGAGGTTGCGCGAGAACAGGGCGCCCAGGACGGCGACGACCAGCCCCATCAGGAAGCCGACGGTCAGCGTCGTGCCGGTGACTTGCTTGATCTTTGGGAGGTTCCGCGCCCCCCAGGCCTGCCCGATCAGGATCGAGGCGCCCGAGGCGAGCCCGATCACGAACGAGATCAAGAGGATCATGATCGGGAAGAACACCGACACCGCGGCGAGCGCGTTCACCCCGATCATCTGGCCGATATAGATGTTGTTGATCGTACCCGACAGCGACTGCAGGATGTTGCTGATCATCAGCGGCACGAGGAAGACGAGGAAGCGCCGCCAGAGCGGCTTGCTATGATCGATCACAGGAGACTCCGAAACCCGAACATGTCTGCGGCGGCGTTACCCAAGCTCGGCCGGTAGTGTGTCGGCACGGGGGCCTCTTCACATCTCACGGCAAGATGCAGGCGGGTCGGAGCACAGTTGGGTTCGAACGCACGGGCGCCTGATTAGCGTCCTATCGATGCCGGCGTCAATCGCGCACGACGGGACGGGCCATCAACATTCGGCCGGGCCCCGCGTCACCGCATACCCTCGCGGTCGCCGCGCCATCTGCTATAGCCTCGCGCCATGCACGCACCCGCCCCGCACCATGGCCGCGACCAGTTCTGGCTCGGCATCCGCATGTTCACCCCGGTCGCCATTTCGATCGCCGCCTACGGCCTCGTCTGGGGCGTTCTCGCCGGCCAGGCCGGCTTGAGCGTGGCCGAAGTCGCGCTGATGAGCGGGCTGGTCTTTGCCGGCTCGAGCCAGTTCGTCGTCCTCGACATGTGGATGCCCGGCAGCCTGCCCATCGCCTCGATCGTCATCGCCACGGCCATCGTCAACCTGCGCATCCTGCTGATGTCGGCAACCCTGCGGCCGCTGCTCGCGCCGCTGCCGCGCTGGCGTGCGCTGGGCGCGACGTTCTTCGTCACCGACGAGAGCTGGGCCATGACCATGACGGAAATCAGGAAAGGCGGCGCCGGCGTCGCCTTCTTCCTCGGCACCGGGGTCCTGAGCTGGCTCGCCTGGATGCTGTCGACGCTGACGGGGCGCGTGCTCGGCGCCTTCATCGACGACCCCGCCAGATACGGGCTCGACTTCGCCTTCACCGCCACCTTCCTGGCCCTGCTGCTCGGCATGTGGAAGGGTCGGGGCGACCTCGTGCCCTGGATCGTCGCGGCGCTCGCCGCCATCGCCACGTCGCGGCTCGTGGACGGCAACTGGTACATCATCGTCGGCGGCCTCGCCGGCAGCCTCGCCGGCGCCGTGGCGGAATGGCTGAAGGAGCGCCGCCATGTCGCTTGACGCGCTGCTCGCCATCCTCGGCATGGCCGCCGTGACCTACGCCATCCGCGCCGGCGGCGTCGCGCTCGCCAGCCGCCTGCCCGAGACCGGGTTCATCGCCACCTGGATGCGCCACCTGCCCGGCGCAGTGCTGGCCGCGCTCGTCGCCCCCGCCATCCTCGCGGGCGGCCCCGCCGAAGCCATTGCTGCCGCCACGACGGCCCTGATCCTGGTGCTGAGCCGCAATCTCTTCGCCGCCATGGCCGGCGGGGTGCTGGCGGTCTATCTTGCTCGCCTCGCGCTCGGGACCTGACGGGAACGCGGATCCGGTCCCGGCCGTTGACCGAGCCAGCAGGGAGGCAAGCCAATGCAGACCATCTCCGAACTGTTCGACACCTTCGAGCACGCGACTGCCGCCGTGCACGCGCTGCACCAGGCCGGCATCTCGCATGCCGACATCAGCCTCGTCGCCAACACCCCTCCGGACTATGAACGGGACGATGTCGGCGACGATGCGACGGCCGGCGCCGAGATCGGCGCCGGGCTCGGCGCCGCGGGCGGGCTGATGGCTGGCCTCGGCATCATCGCCATCCCGGGCCTCGGCCCGGTGGTCGCCGGCGGCTGGCTGTTCGCCACCGCGGTCGGGTCGCTTGCCGGCGCCAGCCTCGGCGCGGCAACCGGCGGACTGGTCGGCGCGCTCACCAGCGCCGGCGTGCCGGAGGCCAATGCCCACGCCCTCGTCGAGGGCGTGCGCGGCGGCGGTGCCATCGTCACCGCGCGGGTCGACGAAGCCCATGCCGGGCCGGCCACCGCGATCCTCAGGCACGCGCCGGGCAGCCGGGCCGCAATCCCCGAACCGACCGAACCCTCACAGGAAGGCCAGGTCATCGAGGAGGTCGAGCATCATCGCCGGCCGGAGCCCGAACCCGAGCCCCGCGTGCCGCCGATCGTCTGATCCACCAGCACCCCAGACTTGCCTGGGCCAGGGCGGAATGCTACGGCCATGCCCGCGCCCCTGTGGTGGAATTGGTAGACGCAGCGGACTCAAAATCCGCATGAACGTCTCCTTAGGCGATCTCGGGTATGTCCCCATGTCGCTACACATATGATTTTGCAAGCCTTTTCCTCCCTGTCAAGTGGCCCAATTCGGCGAGCCAGAGGGTCGCCATATGGTGACGCGGATTTTGTGACGGTGGGCACAACAATGCTGGACTGTGACCAGCGGTGTGACCAAGCGCTCTCCAACGGGGGGGTGAACAGCGGTTTTGGGCGACGGCAGCTGTGGTAGTGATCCCTGCAACCGTACTGACTTGGCTGGCCATAAGCCGCCCCCGGGAACTGGACCGCTGTGCGCTGACGCCCGAGGAACGCAATCGTGCGATTGCGGCTTGGGAGACCCGACAACTGGAAAAGGCCGGGCGCTCCGTGGGCAGTTCGGATCAGGCCCGGACCGCCACTGCCTGCGAACCGCTGCCGCCTGACACGGCGTTTATGCTGGACCTATGGGGTGCCCCGCCGCCAAGGAGGCGCTACGGCGCTCTAAGGGCAGCATCTGCGAGCGAAGCCAGGATGTTCGCATGGAACCGGGATATAGCGGAAGGAATGAAGAAATCGCCACGTAGCCCCCCGGGGGCGACCGCCAGAGCGGATTGAACCCAGTGAGGTCCCGTCTGAGCCCCAGGATTTCTGGCAACTTCTGAGAGATAACGCAAGCCAATGTATACCCCCCTGTTGTCACTCGGAACCGATTGACTTTGCACCACCGATGGGGCGCAGTGCGGTCCCTCAATAGCTAACGCTTGCGTTACGTATTGGGCGAATTCGCTTGGGGGGTGAACAATGAAGTACAACCTTGTGGCGCTTACTCTTGCGGGAGTTCTTGCGGCAAGTCACGCTCATGCTCAAGACGGCTTCTTCCGCGAGACAGATCGACTGACAAGTAAGCAGGCTACATATCTGAGCCATCACGCCCAGGACGGTGCGGCGTGTGTCAACACCAAATTGGAAGTCCTGCCTCTGTTACAGCTGGTTGAGTTGGAAGCCCTTGCCTACGACTGTTCCAGTGGCCAGCCCTTGGCGTTTCGCGTCCCCAACTTCGGAACAGAGTTTATTGCACGGGCTCTATTTAACGATGTTGAGTTTTACGTCGGATTTTCACTTGCTGGATACAAGAACCTAGCTAGAGGGACCGTATCGTCCCTTCAAAGCGTCCCTCGCCTGCACACGATCAAGGTGCTGTATCAACTGGCGAGCGGCATTGACGCACTGGTGGAGTACAATATTGATGAGCCCGCATTCCAAGACTACGTTCGCCCACTACTGCGAGCTATGCCACGGCCGGACTATTTCTCTGCCGACGGGCAGGCGATTGTAGCCGAGCGAGCAATACAACAACAACTGGCGGAGGCCCGGGAAAGAGAGGCGGCAGCACGAGAAAGAGAGGCGGAGGCTCGGAAGAAAGAGGCAGCAGCACGGGAGAGAGAGGCGGAGGCTAAGAAGAACCCGAACCCGCTTCGGGATAGCCTCGTGTCGCAGCTTCGCGGCTGCGTGGCTTTGCCAGCTGGCGCTGCGGAGGCCGACGCGCGGGCGACGTTCAGATTTTCGGTGGACGCTAGTGGCTATCTTGTTGGCCGCCCAGAAATGATTGGCAGTCCGCGCAACTCATCCGAGTACGACTTCGCTACGGCTGTCTCACGAGCACTTCAACGATGTGGCCCCTTCCTTCTGGACCCGTTGCCGGTTGATTTCGGTCAGGACTTGGAGATCACATTTGCTGCCATCGGGTTCTGAACTTTTCCACTGGCTTCGTCCGAGGGTGGCAAAGTGCCCCCCTGCCTTAACCCGTAGTCCAACCCTATGGGATCAACGGCAGCTGCATATTGCTCCCCGAGCAGATCCTAGAGGTCAACGAAGCGAGCCCAGCTGCCACCCGTTCCTTGATGGGGGAGTTGGGCCACTTCGCGATTGCCGCCTGAGGCGACAACGCCGCGCCGGTTTCCCCCCAGGTGCCCGTCCCCGGAACTCATACGGCACGCACCGCTGCCCGGAAAGATGTGGTGTCGCTGCCCTACCTCCTTGCCAGCCGTTCGCGAAGCCAAACAGGAAGCATCCAACCGGCGCCCCCGAAGGCGACACCGCAGACGGCGCACCTCGGACCTGACGAAACAGGGGTCTCAGAAATCAAGACCCCTCGGGGCTGGCAGCAGGCAGGGTCCACACCTAAAAAGCCCCACCAGGACCTGCAACTCCGAAATTGCCCAGAAGCCCGCCGAGCATCGTGCCGAGGCAGACCCCAGCTAAGGCGACCCATGTACGCGGCGACCGCAACACTCGCTGCCATATCGAACGGTGGAGGGTGGGTTGGTTCTTGTTGTCGGGTGACGTGCTCATGCCAGGCGACCTAGCAGGTTGAAGCTGAAGGCGCCAACTCTCCTGCCGACGGACCACCACGGCCGCTTGAGACCATTACCCCGTACCTTAGGAGAAGGCCCCCCTTGGTTATATAGGGGTATGTCTGGGGTGCTCCCCCGGCTGCTTATGAGCGTTCCGTGGGGTTGCCCCTCCCCTCCCACCCCTCCCACCTGATTTGATCAGGGTCACCTAGAAATGGTGGAGAAATCCGAGAGGACGAACTCAACCATTGATGCGCTGACAAATCCCCCCGCCACGTCAGCTCTCTGGATGCCGACCACGGCCTCGTCGGTTTTTTTTCGAGGAGAGGCAAGCCGGGAACGTACCCCGTCCTCGGCTGTCGCTGTCCACCAATGTATACTTTCTGGCACAACCCTCTTGACCCGTACCCATCGCGTCCACTAACTATCTGGACATTACAGTCTTAAGGAAAAGGGTACATCACAATGGCAATCGTCGGCTACGCCCGCGTCTCCTCGGGGCAGCAGGACCACACCACGCAGGTGGAGCGGCTCAAGGCTGCGGGGGCGGAGAAGGTCTTCGCGGAGAAGCGGTCCGGACTGGACACGGATCGTGCTGAACTCCTCCGCTGCCTCGACTACGTGCGGGAGGGAGACGTGCTGGTGGTCACCAAGCTGGATCGCCTCGCCCGGTCTACCGCCGACCTCTACAAGATCGTCTCGGGGTTGGAGGCCAAGGGTGTGGCATTCAAGGTGCTTGACGATGCTGCCGTGGACACCACGTCGCGCACCGGGAAGCTCGTCATGGGCATCCTCGCCCTCATAGCTGAGTTTGAGACCGCTATCCGCAAGGAGCGGCAGATGGAGGGGATCGCGAAGGCGAAGGCAGAGGGCAGGACTGGCGGGCGTCCAAGGCAGGTGACCGACGAGGTCCGCGAGACCATCCTCCGTTTGCGGGCCGAGGGATTGAGCATCCGCGCTATCGCCGCTCAGGTTGGTCTCTCGAAAGCGACAATCCAGAAGGTGGTCCCGCTGGCGGGCGGGGAGTAAGCTCGGAGACCGTCGCTTCCGCGTGAGGCCGGGGGCTCTCGGACCTACAGCGCCGCTGCCCCTATGTGGGCACCCCATCGGTTTATGCTTCGGATACCCCGCGCTAGAAGGGTATTTCGTCCGCCATGACGTCGAGGTTTAGCACTTCGCGAAACGTGCCCTCGGAAGTGGCGATTTCGAGCGTTGCGTGACCCACCATCCGGTAGTTGTCCTTTGCCTCGGTGCCGTCGAACTTGGACCACACACGCTTTCTTCCGAGCAACTTGAGTGGTGCCCAGGCGCCCGGCGATAGCCTAGTCACAGGCGGCTTTAGGAAGTGACGCAACACGTAGTCGTCGAGGTCGGACTGAGTTGAGGGACATTCCTCTGCACCTTGTGAGTATTCCCAGCCTCCGCCCGTGTGGAGGTAGATCGCCTCTATCTCAGGCGACCGCTTCTCGGTGCGATTGTGCATATCTAGGGTCATGCTCACTTCGGCAGTCGCTCTCCACTCTTTCTTGTTGAGGAAGCCGCTGGTCTCCTTCAACTGCACAGTCAGCGGCACCGCTGTCCGCCTCTCCATCTCAGCTATGAGCCAATCAATCTCGGGGGCAAGGAGCCGCTTGAGCGTCTGGATGGACCCGCCGTAGACGAGGTGTCGATGGTGTTTCAGATCGAATGGGATATCTCCGGCATCGCTAGTCAGCAAAGTGCATAACTTGCCGCATGCGTGGGCGTAGCCCACCTCATAAAACACGTTCGGGTTTCGACCTGTCATGTCGGCGATGATGAAGTCGGCGGCGTCAATTTGCCGGTAGATGCGTTCCAGCATGGTCTCACTGAAAACCTGCTCGTCCACGCGCTCGGCGACAACCCCTCGCTCGGTTGCTGTAGCTTGGATGCCGAGCTTGTAGACGTCGTCGAATGATACATCGAACGGCATCAACACGAACGCGAATGGTTTCACCAAGCCCACTGGCTATCTCCCTCGGCGCGGCCGCGCGGCGTCGAACCCGTGCTCGTACTCTCTCGCAGCGGCCCTCTTCTTCTCGATTACAGCACGGTCTTCGTAACCTTGCGAACGCCCGCGATGAGTTCCTCGACGTCCTCGCGTGAAGGCTCGGTGGCCTTCTTGTGGTCGCACTTGTTCCGCAAGTCGGCCAGATGCTGCACGAACCTCCACTGCACTACGTCCACAACGGATGCCGACTTCAAAGCCTCGTTCAAGTCAGCGATGCTAGGGTCCTTCTTCCGGACCGTTATCCGGTGGCGATCGCAGACGGCTGCCAAGTGCCCTTCCAAGACCACCCCGGCTACGGCACCTGCGCCCCTTTGGAAGCCTTTCCCGTTGAGTTCCTCAGCCGCATGAAGCTCGTCGTCAAGCACATCGGCATGGACGAGTGTCTTGATGTCGAACAGGGTACTAGTGAACCGGCGAGCTAGGCCCTGGACTATCGAGAATTGCTGCGTCATCGGGTGCAGAGCCGCCGACTTATCGACGACAACGTGGTCGTCCCATCTGGTCACTCGTGTCCCGCGAAGGTAATCGCTGATCGTGTATGTTGAGTGCGTAAGGTCCTTCCGCGCACCCGCTGGCGCGTACAGCGCACGAAAGTCGGCCACGCGCTCGGGAAGTACCTGAGCTAGAAGCGCCAAGCTCTCCGAATACCAACCTTGGTACTCGAGCACGAAGTTAGGGAGCTTCGTGATCTCCTTCCCATTGAGGGTCTTCTGAACCTCGGCATCGGGACTGATCTCTTTTTGCATTGCGATCGTCAGCAATGCCCCCTTCTCAATTAATCGGTCCATGTCCTTTGAGTACTTCTGTGCAGTATCCACCGTTAGCCCCCGTTCCCAGTCCAGTAGATGCTTAGGGCAAGTTCAGGACTTACGGAAGGCGACACGCCACCCGGATGGCCCGCACCAATGGGGTCTTTCGTCGCCAACATGAACATATTGGGGCCACCAGCGGCTCTTGCTGCTGGTCGTAATGGAGGGCTCTGGGTCGCAGATCGCAGTGCTGCTGACTGAGCCCTCCACTTCGCTCACAGCCTTCCTTCGAGGGCACCTAGCAGGCCGTCGAGACTATCGGGCCTGATCTGCATGTAGCGCATGGTGGTAGCGATGGAGGAGTGCCCCATCCATTCCATCACGAGCTTCACAGGGGCGTTGCCAAGCACGAGCCGGGTGCAGCACGTGTGGCGCATGGTGTGGGGCGTCACGTCCGGGAACCCAAGGTCCCCCTGCATGGACCGCCAGCGGTGTGTGAAGGTGTTCTTGTTCATGCTCGCCCACGGCCCAACGCTGTCGGGGTGTGCCCGCTTCCAGTCGGTGAGCCATGCCCGGACCCGCTTGGTGAGCGGCACGGTGCGCGGCTTGAACGTCTTGGTCTGCCAGAACGTGACGTTGGCGAAGTCCTTGCCGAAGTGGTCCCACTTGACCGGGATTGCCTCCGCGAAGCACCGAGCGCCGCTGTCGATCAGGAACATGGTGAGCCCGTAGGCCCGCTCATAGTCCGAGTTGCGCCAGTAGGCGAGGATCACTGCCTCCTCCTTCTGGTCGATGAAGCGGAACTTGGTTTTCTCCTCGCGCCTCCACTTGATGACCGGCACCTTGTCCAGCGCCCCGGCGTTGACCGCCGTGGTCAGGAGCTTGGACAGCGCCGCGATCTTGCGGTTGACCGTCCCCGGCGCGTTCCCTTTCTCCGCCAGCGACACCGCGTAGTCCGCAATGTCGGGGGCGAGGACGGTCCGCACGTCCTTGGCCCGCCCGAAGTGGTCCACGGCGCACTTGCCGTTGATCTTGAGCGTGCGAGCGGCCCGCATGTCGTCCCATTCGGTGCGGCATACGTGGTCGAACAGGTTGCCGAGGTTCGACAGGTCGCGGGTCGCGCTGCCGGGCCTCGACGCCGTGCGGGTTTCGGGGATGGGCTTGCCCTGCTCGATGGCAAGGCGGGCTTGGGCTTCCCACGCCTCAGCCTGCACCTTGGTTGGAAAGGTGGGGCGTAGACGCGCACCCCCCGCCAGCCGCACGTCCGCTTGCCAGCTTTTTCCCCTCAGTCGAGCCATAGCGGTGCCCTCCCGCGAAGGATGGACGACAGACGCTCCGCCAACGCGCGACCCTTTTGCGTCGGGGCGACGATCTTCGCCCGTGTGCTGTGCGGATCGGGGAAATGCGTGAGCAAGTCGAGGCCACCGCGACGGCCACCCGCCTCGTCGTCCAGATACGACACCTGCGACAGGGCCAACGCATTGCGGGACACCGCAGACCGCGTCAGTCGCGTGGGCGGCACAAGGTCAGCCAGATTGACACCGGGCCGAGCCAACACGAGCAAGAGCACGTGCAACTGACCAAGCTCCATGCGGGGATAAGTTTGGCGGAGTTCTTTCACGATGGTGGCCAGCAGGACCATGTCCCGGCGCACCTTGTCCTCATCGACTTTAGCCACGATGAGCCCTCCCGCAGCCGGGGGAGGGGGATAGTTGGTGCGGGTGGTCGGGGTCGAACCGACACGACCGAAGTCGCAGCATTTTGAGTGCTGTGCGTCTACCAGTTTCGCCACACCCGCGCAGCGCCCTTCTAGCGGACCCGCACGAGCTACTCAAGCCAGCCGGTTTTTTGTGACCGAGACTGTGACGGTTGTGACCAAAACTGTGACATTGTGACGGAGGCGACCGCATAAGAAAGTCAGGAAATCCGGGCGTCTTGGGGTGCCACACCCCATTCTCATGATTACTCAAAATCCGCCGCCGCGAGGCATGTCGGTTCGAGTCCGACCGGGGGCACCAATCCTTCAACCTGCTGGACTGACGCTGACGCTCGTCGCAGATTGCCCCGCTGTGCGCGGGAGGAATCGATGGCTGGGACAATCAGGGTGGGGACGGCCGGCTGGGTGTTCGAACCCTGGCGCAAGAGCTACTACCCCGAGGGGCTGAAGCAGAAGGGCGAACTCGCCTATTCGAGCGCGCGACTGGGCAGCATCGAGATCAACGCCACCTTCTATTCGCACCAGAAGGCAGCGAGCTTTTCGAACTGGGCCGCGCAGACGCCGCCGGGGTTTGTCTTCACGGTCAAGGGCCACCAACTCGTCACCCATATCAAGCGGCTCAAGGACGTGGAGCTTCCCCTCGCCAACTTCTTCGCCTCGGGGGTGATGGCGCTCGGCGACCGGCTCGGTCCGTTCTGCTGGCAGTTGCCGGGTAACTCGAGCTACGACGAGGACCGTATGGAAGCCTTCCTCGCCCTGCTGCCGAGAACGCCGGAGGCGCTCGTCGCGCTGGCCGCAAGGACCGACTACGACAAGAATCCGCCGTTCCTCGACGCCACCGGCATCACCCGCGTGCGGCACGCCATCGAGGTGCGCCACAAGAGCTTCGCCGATCCGCGCTTCATCGCCCAGCTCCGGGCCCACAACGTCGCCCTGGTGGTCGCCGACACGGCCGACTGGCCCTATGCCGACCAGACCGCCGACTTCGCCTATGCCCGCCTGCAGGGCGCGCCCGGCAGCGAGAGCTATTCGCCCGGGGAACGCGATCTTCGCGCGCAATGGCTCAGGGCCTGGTCGGAGGGCAGGCCGGCCGACGGCGCGCCATTGGTGGCCCCCGCAGGACCTGTCCCGGGCGACCGCGACGTCTTCGCTTTCTTCGTTTCGACCGACAAGGAGCATGCCCCGCACAACGCCAGGGCCGTCATGGCCGCGCTCGGCCTCAGCGGCCCCGGCGAGTGACGCGCTCGTTACCCCGAGTTAAGTTGACTTGAGGGTGGCGCCCGGGAATATGGCGCCCGCATCGACTGGAGCGTCAAACGTGCCCGACAGCCTCACCGCCGACCGTCCTCGGCTTCTCGCCCTGATCTCCTTCGTCGTCGGACTTGCCACCATCGCCGGCGCCTGGGGTTCGCAGATCTTCGGCGGGCTGGTGCCGTGCGAACTCTGCTGGGAGCAGCGCAACCCCTACTACGTCGGACTGCCGATCCTGCTGTTGCTTCTGCTGCTGTGGAATCGACTGCCGCGGACGCTTGTTGTCGCGGGGCTGGCCGTTGTCGCACTGATCTTCGTCTGGTCCACCTACCTCGGCGCCCATCACGCCGGGGTCGAATACGGCTTCTGGCCCGGCCCCACCGCCTGTAGCGGCGTCGGCGTCGAGGTCAAGTTCGAGGACCTGCAGAACATCAACGCCACCCGCGTCGTGCCCTGCGATGCGGTACAGTTCGAGATCTTCGGCGTGTCGCTGGCCGGGTTCAACGCGCTGATCTCCGCGGCCATCGTGCTGATGCTAGGCGCAGCGATGTGGTTGAGGCGCAAGGGCTAGTCGTCGGGGAAGAGGATGTGCGTGGCGTTGCGAGCGCCGTGAAGAATGCGGTCTACGACGATCTCTCTTCCTTCCAAATGGAAGAATAGATTGTATGGCCCCACGACGCGACGGCGCACACCTGTTTCCGGACGATCGTGAACCAAGGGATAATGCAAGGCGGCATCGCCCAACGTGCGAATCGCGTCATCTAGTTGGTTGATTAGCCTCTCTGCCGCGGCCGGACTGTCGATAGCAACGTATTCGAAGATTTCGCCAAGGTCATGGCTGGCCTCATCGGTCACTCTGACCCTACGCCGCATTGTCCGACCGCTTCAGACCGTATCGCTGGCGGAGCTCTGCGAAGACCTCTTCTGCCGGCCTAGTCCGACCAGCCTTTGCGTCTGCAATGCCCTTATCCAGCTTCTCCCAGAGCGCAGCCAACTCGGCCTCGCGCTCCTGCACCAGCCGCACGCCTTCGCGCAGGACCTCGCTCTTGGAGTTGTAGCGGCCGTTCCTGACGAGGTCCTCGACCACTGCCTCGAGGGTTTTGCCCAGATCTGCGCTGATCGCCATCTTCAGTCTCCGTCATTCGAACGGAGACAATAATAGTTATTGGCAGCGATGCCCGCAAGCAGGGCTACGGCTCGAGCTCGATGTCCCAGTAGAGATAGTCGAGCCAGCTGCGGTGCAGGTGGTTGGGCGGGAAGGCGCGGCCGTTGTTGTGCAGGTCATGCACGCTGGGCTGGAACGGCTCCTGCATCGGGAACATCCTGATCTCGCGCGGCAGCCGGTTGGCCTTGCGCAGGTTGCAGGGCGCACAGGCGGTGACGACGTTCTCCCAGGTGGTCCGGCCGCCCTTGGAACGCGGGATGACGTGGTCGAACGTGAGGTCGTCGCGCGAGCCGCAATACTGGCACTGGAATTTGTCGCGCAGGAACACGTTGAAGCGCGTGAACGCCGGATGCCGGGCGGGCCGCACATAGTCCTTGAGCGAAACGACGCTGGGCAGCGCCATCTCGAAGCTTGGCGACTTCACCACGCGGTCGTAGGTGGAGACGACGTTGACCCGGTCGAGGCAAATCGCCTTGATCGCGTCCTGCCAGGACCACAACGACAAAGGATAGTAGCTGAGCGGACGATAGTCGGCGTTCAGCACCAGGGCGGGGCTATTCTCAAGCGACACATGTACTGTCACTTGTCGCACCCAAAGATACGGGAATCGCGGCCAGTCATGATCGTCGATAGTCTATGCCGACTGTGACACGGCTGTGAAGCGCGATTCGTCGAGGCGATTCAGTTGCTTTGCGCCAAAAGGAAGGCAGTTGCGAAGTCCAGACCGTCCGGCGCGATGCCATGCGCCACGCCCCGCGAGATGTGCAGCGTGACGTCGTAGCCGGCGGCGGCGAGCGTGTCGGCGGCTTCCAGGCTGAGCTGCGGGTCGACCACCTGGTCCAGTTCGCCGTGGATGAGCGCCACCGGCGGCTTGTCGCCGGCAGGGAAGCTGTCGGCCGGCACGAAGGCGCCGGAGAACGCCACGATCCCCCTGAGCGGCCCGGGCAGCACCGTGCCGACATGCAGCGCCATCATCGCGCCCTGCGAAAACCCGACCAGGTAGGTGTCGGCGGCCGCCAGCCCGCTCTGCCGCCACAAGTCCTCGAGGAACTCGACCAGCACCGGCGCCGCCTGTTTCGCCCCTTCGATCCGCCCCGCGATGCGATCGACCTGCAGCGCAAACCACTGGAAGCCGAAGGGATTGCCCGCCGCCGGGGAGGGGGCATTGGGCGAGACGAACAGCGCGTCGGGCAGCAGCTGTCCCCAGTGGTGCCCGAGGCTGATCAGGTCGCTGCCGTCGGCGCCATAGCCATGCAGCAGCACCACCGCCTGTTTCGCCGCCCCGCCCGACTGAGGCGGCAGCATGGGTCCGGAGAGCTTCGCCATCAGACGGAAATTCCTTCCTTGTTGCGGACCGCGCGATAATAGCGCCAGAGCAGCAGCGCCGCGGTCGAGCGATGCGGCGACCATTGCCGCGCCATGCCGATCAAGTCCTTGACCGGCGGCTTGCCGTCAAGCCCGAAGGCCCATTGCGCCGCCCGCTGCAGCGCCACGTCGCCAGCCGGGAAGACGTCGGGATGCGCCGCCGAGAACATCAGGTAGATCTCCGCCGTCCACGGCCCGACGCCCTTGAGCCGGGTCATGGCGGCGATGGCCTGTTCGGCCGGCAGCTCCGCCAGCGGTGCGAACGCGAAGCCGCCACCGACCACCGCCTCGGCGATGCCGCGCAAGGTGCGGTACTTGCCGCCCGACTGGCCGGCACCGCGCACCTGCTCCTCGCTCAGCCGCAGGTAGCCCTTGGGATCGAGCGCCCCCGGCAGGACCGAAAAGCGGGCCCAGATGGCATCGGCGCTCGCGGTCGACACCTGCTGGCCGGTGACGATGCGCGCCAGCCCCTCGAAGCCGCCCGGCGAGCGGCGGATCTCGAACGCTCCGGCCCTCGAGGCGATCTCGGCGAGGCGCGGATCGAGGCGGGTGAGCGCGGCGAGGTGGCGGGCCAGCGCTGCGGCGGAATCGAGTCGGTCTGTCAAATCACTGCCCTTGCGTGCTAGCTGTCGCGGCCATGCTGCAGCCCGTTCTCCGTTTCGCGCCCAGCCCCAATGGCTACCTGCACATGGGGCACGCCTACTCCGCCCTCTATACCGCGCAATGGGCCAGGACGATGGCCGGGCGCTTCCTGCTCCGCATCGAGGACATCGACCGGGAGCGAAGCAAGCCGGAATTCACCGAGGCGATCTTTTTGGACCTGCACTGGCTCGGGCTGGCCTGGGAAGAGCCGGTCTGGCGCCAGTCGGCCCGCCTGCCGGCCTATGCCGCGGCCGCCGACCGGCTGAGGCAGCGCGGCCTGCTCTATCCGTGCTTCTGTTCGCGCAGCGACATTGCCGCCGCCGCGACCGGGACCGATCCGGACGGCGCCCCGCTCTACGCCGGCACCTGCCGGCATCTCGGCCACGCCGAGACCGAACGGCGCCTCGCCAGCGGCGAGGAGGCGAACTGGCGGCTCAGGACGGAGGCCGCCATGGCGCTGACCGGGCTGCTGACCTTCACGGTCGCCGGCCCGACGCCGATCGACCGGCCGCAGATCCGCTATGCCCGACCTGAGCTGTGGGGCGATGTCGTGCTGCAGCGCAAGGGCACGCCGACCAGCTACCATCTCAGCGTCGTGGTCGACGACGCCGCGCAGGGCATCACCCACGTGACCCGCGGCCGCGACATGGAGCCTTCGACCGATATCCACGTGCTGCTGCAAATGCTGCTCGGGCTGCCCTCGCCGACCTACACCTTCCACAAGCTGATCCTCGATGCCGAGGGCAGGAAGCTCAGCAAGTCCAGGGGCTCGCAATCGCTGCGCACCCTACGCGAAGCGGGCTGGTCGGCGGCGGATGTCCGGCGGGAACTGGGGTTCTAGCGTCAGGTGTGCCACATCGTCCCTCTCCCCAAAGGGAGAGGTGATCAGGCGGCAGCCTTGTGAGCCTTGAAGAACGGCACGACCGTTTCCGCCACCGCGTCCGCGAACGGCGTGGCGAAATCGGGGCCGAGAATGGCGTCGAGCCGCGGGTCCCGGAGTTCCATCGGCTGCTCCCACAGGTAGCCCATCTTGTCGATCTCGCGCATCATCGGGTTGACCAGGCCGATCGCGCCGATCACCCAGCGCGGGAACATCGAGACCTTGAGTGCCACCGGGGTCGCAGCAACGATCGCCTCGCCCAACTGCTCGGGCGTCACGTAGTTGCCGGCGAAGTGGAAGGTCTCGAACGCCCCCAGTTCCTTCCTGTGCCAGGCCAGTTTCTCGAATGCCCGCCCGACGTCCGGCAGATAGGCCCAGGCATGGCCGACCCCCTTGCTGCCCATCAGTTGCAGCTTGCGCTTCTTCGCCTGCGCCAGCATCACGAGGTCGAACCAGTCGCCGGTGCTCTCGGGACCGTAGAAATCGCCGGCCCTGAGGATCAGCGCCTGGATGTCGCCGCGCGCCGCCGCCTCGCGGTAAAGCTGCTCGACACGCACCCGGATCTCGCCGCGCGGCGTCTGCGGCCGCTGCGGCAGGTCCGGCGTCACCACCCGGTCGGTGGCGGCATAGTTGTAGATGTTGCCGGGAAACAGCAGGGTCTTGCCGCTCGTGCCGAGGGCCGCGATCACCCGCTCGGTCAGCGCTTCCTTCCGGCCCTTGTCCCAGTGGTGGTAGGGCAGGTTCAGCGCGTTGACCACGACGTCGATCTCCCCGATCGCAGCCCGCATCGACTCGACGTCGTCGGCATCACCCTGGACGAAACGCACGCCGGCGACCGGCTGCCGGTTAGAGCGACCGAAACCGGTGACCTCCCAGCCCGCGGCGACGAAGGCCTTGGCGGCGTGGTGGCCGACATGGCCGTTGATTCCGATGACGATGACCCTGGGCTTGCTCATTTCATTGCTCCTTGCTGGTGAGCCAGAGATATGACCTGCGCGTGTGTTTATCGATTGGACAGTTTCGGCTAATTGCCATACACAAATGAATATCAAGGATGCGCGATGCCTGAACCCGATTGGTCCCTCTGGCGCAGTTTCGGCGCCGTCGTCGAGCACGGCTCGCTGTCGGCCGCGGCGCGCGCCCTCGGGCTGAGCCAGCCGACGCTCGGCCGGCACGTCGAGGCGCTGGAGCAGGCGCTCGGCGTCGGGCTGTTCGAGCGCACGCTGGCCGGCCTCAGGCCGACCGACACGGCGCTCAAGCTCTACGAGCCGGTGCAGTCGGCCCAGGCGGCACTTGCCGAAGCGAACCTGATGGCCGAGGGCGCGAGCGCCGCGCTCACCGGCTCGGTCCGCATCACCTCGAGCACCGTGATGTGCCACTATGTCCTGCCGCCGCTGCTCTACGAGCTGCGCCAGGAATTCCCGCAGGTCGCGCTCGAGCTCGTGCCCTCGGACGCGGTCGAGAACCTGCTGCTGCGCGAGGCCGACATCGCCGTGCGCATGTTCCGCCCCACCCAGCTCGAGCTGATCGCCAAGCGGCTTGGACAGATCCCGATCGTCGCTTGTGCGCACGAGCGCTATGTCGCCGCCCGCGGCGCCCCCGCCGGTCCGGCGGACCTCGCCGGGCACGACCTTGTCGGCTTCGACCGCTCCGACCTGCTGATCGACGGGGCGCGCCAGATGGGCTTCACCCTCGGCCGCAACGATTTCGTCGTGCGCACCGACAGCCAGACCAATGCCTGGGAGCTGATCAAGGCGGGTCTCGGCATCGGTTTCGCCCAGTCGACCCTGGTCGCTGCAACGCCGGGCATGGTCCGCCTGCTGCCCGGCCTCGACCCGCCGCCACTCGAGGTGTGGCTGACCACACACCGCGAATTGTTCACCAGCCGCCGTATCCGTGCCATCTATGATCGGCTAAGCGAGGGCCTCGTCAGGCTCCTGGCCAAGGTACCCAAATGAACATCACTGCCATCGTCACCATCCTCGCCCTCGGCGCCGTCACCTTCATCCTGTTCTGGGGGCTGTGGAACATGTTCCGCGGTGGCAACCCCAACCTCAGCCAGAAGCTGATGCGCGCCCGCGTCATCGCCCAGTTCGTCGCCATCGTCGTCATCCTGGGGGCGCTGTTCTTCTTCGGCCGCGGCTGACCTCGGCCATCATTGTGCTGGCGCGCGGACCCGGAATCGGATCACGTTTGCCGCATGGTGAAGCTCAACAAGATCTACACGAAGACCGGCGACGACGGGACGACAGGGCTGGTGCGCGGTCCGCGCCGTTCCAAGGCCGACCTGCGCGTCGAGGCCTTTGGCACCGTCGACGAGGCCAATAGCTGCATCGGCCTGGCGCGCCTGCACACCGCCAGTACGCCCAGGCTCGACCGCGTGCTGGCCCGCGTCCAGAACGACCTGTTCGACCTCGGCTCGGACCTCGCGACCCCCGGCGCCGATGCCGAGGGGGCGCCGCCTTCGCTGCGCATCCTGCCGGCCCAGGCGGAATGGCTCGAGCAGCAGATCGACACCTACAACGAGCCGCTGGCGCCGCTGACCAGCTTCGTCCTTCCCGGCGGCTCGCCGCTCGCCGCCGCCCTGCACGTGGCGCGCACCGTCACCCGCCGCGCCGAACGGCTCGTCGTCGACCTGGCCGAGCGCGAGCCCGACACCAGCCGCGCGGTGCAGGTCTACCTCAACCGGCTCTCGGACCTGTTGTTCGTCCTCGCCCGCGTCGCCAATGCCAATGGCGAGGGCGACGTGCTGTGGACGCCGGGCAAGTTCCGCGGTGACAACGGCAACGGCTGAGACGTTCACGCCCCGTTAACGACTCCGGCCAACGGCGCGTTTACCGTCTGCCGATAGACTGGCGGGGATGGATACCGACCTGACATCGCAACTGCTTGCCGTACGTGCGCTGGGCACGCAGCAATCGGCTGCCATGGCCGTGCTGAAGCGGCAGCACGAGATGGAGATGTCGCTTCTGCAGATGGTCGATCAGGTAGCCCGCAGCGCGCCGCCCCCGGGACAGGGCACGAAGGTCGACAAGCTGGCCTGAGGCTGAACCCGTGCTGAACGGTTCGGGCCAAAATCGTCCACCCCGCCAGATTCCGCGCTTTCGCGCCTGTCATCGCTACGCTAGAGCGACGCCAACTGCGGGGGGCCGCAGGAGGATTTGCCGATGGTCGACACCACCGGTTATGACAGGATGCGCCGCGGCGAGGTCTATCCCAACCCCGACTTCCATCTCATCGAGATGCAGGCCGAAGCGCGCAAGAAGCTCGATCGGCTGAACGCCGTTCCCAACTCCGACATGTTCAACCGCACCGTCATGCTGCGCGACCAGCTCGGCAGCTTCGGCGGCGGCATGGTCATGTCGCCGGTGACCTGGGAATACGGCCGGCACATCCATATCGGCGAGGGCGTGTTCATCAACTTCGAGTGCGTGTTCCTCGATGGCGCCGACGTGCGCATCGGCAACGGCTCGGTGATCGCCCCGCGCGTGCAGTTCCTGACCGCCGGCCATCCGATCGACCCCGAGGAGCGCGCCCTGCGCGACGAGGCCGGCAGGATCGTGGGCGGCAATGCCATCAACCGGCCCATCACCATCGGCGAGAACGTCTGGATCGGCGCCAACGTGCTGATCATGGGCGGCGTCAGCATCGGCGACGGCTCGACCATCGGGGCGGGCAGCGTGGTGACGCGGGACGTGCCCGCGGGCGTGGTGGCGGCCGGCAACCCGTGCCGGGTGATCCGGACCATTGCGAGCAAGGACAACGTGAAGAGGTCACGAGCAGCTTAGTGCGCCTGGCCGGTGCGGGTGGCTCCCCTCACCCTGACCCTCTCCCCAAAGGGGCGAGGGGACACTCTGCACCGGCAGTGCCACACCGCCCCCTCGCCCCTCTGGGGAGAGGGCCGGGGTGAGGGGCAGCCAAGCCCTCAGCCCTGCGCTGCCATGAACGCCTCGACCTCATTTCGCGTCGGGGCGCCCAGCCGCCCGCCGAAGCGGGTGCACTTGATGGCGGCGGCGGCCGAGGCAAAGGCGATGGTCCGTCCCATCGGCCAGCCTTCGGTGAGCCCGACCGCAAAGCCGGCATGGAAGACGTCGCCGGCCGCCAGCGTGTCGATCGCGTCGATCTTCGGCGCCGCCGTATGGCGGATGGCGGCGCCCTCGGTCCACCAGCAGCCATGGGCGCCGGCCGTCACGGCGACGAACACGCCATGCTCGTCGAAGAGGCGCCACGCCGCGCCTTCGGGTGCCTCCGCGCCGGTCAGCAGCTTCGCCGCGCTTTCCGAGGCAACGATGTGGCTGGCCTCGGGCACCAGCGCATCGAGCACGTCGCGCGGCGCCATGTCGGCATCGAGGATGCCGGGAATGCCGGCTGCCCTGGCGGCGGCCAGCGCCAGCCTGGCGGCCGCCGGCCAGCGCACGTCGGTCATCACCGCGTCGATGCCCTGCAGGTCTGGCGGGCCGTCCGGCGCCGCGGTGATCGTCGGATCATAGCGCGGCACGATGATCGTCGAACCGGTCTGGTCCATCAGGATCGACGAGAAGCCCGAGCGCGCTCCGGCCACCCGGCGGACGTGCGCGGTATCGACGCCCGCCTCGGAAATCTGTGCCACCAGCCGGTCGCCGATGCCGTCGTCGCCGGCCGAGGCCCAGAGCGCCGCCGCGCCGCCGAGCCGGACGATGCTCGCCGCCTGGGCCGAGGCCATGCCTTCGGCCACCTCCACCGCATCGAGCGGGATGATCTTGCCCGGCGCCTCGGGCAGGCGCTCGAGCCGGAAGATGGTGTCCATGGTCAGCGCGCCGACGCACAGGATGCGGGCCAAGCTCAGCTCCCGATCAGCGTGTCGATGACGGCCTTGCCGTCGGGCGAGTCCCACTCGGCCGGCCCCTGCAGGACGGCGAGCTCGCAGCCCTTCTCGTCGAGCAGCAAGGTGGCGGGAAGGCCCACCGCCACGGCCTGCTGCTTCAGCCGCTCGAACGCCGAAAAGCTCGAGTCCGCGTAGAGCGGCAGGTTGTGGAGGTTCTCGTCGGCGAGGAACTTCCTCGCCTTCTCGAGCCCGCCCTCGCCGATGTCGAGGTTGATCGGCAGGACCATGAACCGGTCCGAATTGTACTCGGCCGCCACCCGGTCGAGCGCCGGCATCTCGGCCCGGCACGGGACGCACCAGCTGGCCCAGAAGTTGACGAGCAGCTTCCGGCCGGCGAAATCGGCGATGGTCCGGGGCGCTCCCGCCTGGTCCTTGAACGCCATGTCGGCATAGCCGCGGCCCTCGCCGGTTCCGGTCAGCGCCGCGAGCAGGCCGACGGCGGCGGCGTCGATCTTCTGGCCCTTCACCACCTGCGCCGGGCACTGATGCGCCTGGGCCGGCATGAAGTTGCCAATCACCAGGGTAAGGACTAGTGCTACCGCCGCGCTGGCGAGGGCGATGAGCAGCACCCGCATCGGGCGCATCCGCCTGACCGGCGCCGGGCTTTGGTCTGTCATTTGCATACCGTTGGAGTTGAGATGAGCAATCGCATGTGGGGCGGCCGTTTCGCGACCGGACCCGACGCCATCATGGAAGAGATCAACGCCTCCATCGGCTTCGACCAGCGCCTCTACAAGCAGGATATCGCCGGTTCTATCGCACACGCCACGATGCTCGCGGAAGTGGGCATCCTGACCCAGGCGGATCGCGACGCGATCATTGCCGGCCTACAGGCAGTGCTCGCCGAAATCGAGACACAGAAGTTCACGTTCTCGCGTTCGCTCGAGGACATCCACATGAACGTCGAGAGCCGGCTGAAGGAAATCATCGGCGATGCCGCCGGGCGCCTGCACACGGCGCGCTCGCGCAACGACCAGGTGGCGACCGACTTCCGCCTCTATGTCCGCGACGCCATCGACACGCTGCTGGCCCAGGTGAAGACGCTGCAGCTGGCGCTGGTCAAGCGCGCCGAGGAAGAAGTGGCGACCATCATGCCCGGCTTCACGCACCTGCAGAACGCCCAGCCGGTGACCTTCGGCCATCACCTGCTCGCCTATGTCGAGATGCTCGGCCGCGACCACGGCCGCTTCGAGGATGCGCGCAAACGCCTCAACGAAAGCCCGCTCGGCTCGGCGGCGCTGGCCGGCACGCCCTATCCCATCGATCGCGACATGACCGCCAAGGCGCTCGGCTTCGACCGCCCGACCGCCAATTCGCTGGATGCCGTCTCGGATCGCGACTTCATCCTCGAGACGCTCAGCGCCGCAAGCCTGTGCGCCATGCACCTATCCCGTTTCGCCGAGGAACTGGTGATCTGGAGCTCGGCCCAGTTCGGCTTCGTCAAGCTTTCCGACAAGTTCACCACCGGCTCGTCGATCATGCCGCAGAAGCGCAACCCCGACGCCGCAGAGCTGATCCGCGCCAAGGTCGGCCGCATCATGGGGGCGCTCACCTCGCTGATGATGGTGATGAAGGGCCTGCCGCTCGCCTATTCCAAGGACATGCAGGAAGACAAGGAAGTCGCCTTCGACGCGCTCGACTCCCTGTCCCTCTCGCTCGCCGCAATGACCGGCATGGTGGAAGATCTGAAGGCGAATCGCGAGAAGATGCGCGCCTCGGCCAATGCCGGCTTCTCGACTGCGACCGACATCGCCGACTGGCTGGTGCGCGAGGCCAATATCCCGTTCCGCGAGGCGCACCACATCACCGGCCAGATCGTCGCGCTGGCCGAGCAGAAGGGCATGAGCCTCGACGGGCTGACCATCGAGGACTTCAAGTTCATCGACCACCGCATCGACAGCCGCATCCACAAGGTGCTGAGCGTCGAGAGCTCGGTCGCGGCGCGCAAGAGCTACGGCGGCACGGCGCCCGAGAACGTCGCGGCCCAGGCCGCACGCTGGAAGGAGATCCTCACCGGCGTGAAATCGGAGCCGGTCAGCGTGAAGAAATCCGGCGGCCATGGCGATGGCGGGGTGGAATAACGTCCGGCATCTCGTCGGAAAACACTGGCACCAGCGAAACGATGACGTTCGAGCGCAGGTCACCTCCCCCGTGCGGGGGAGGGACAGGGTGGGGGGTATCTTCCCGAACAATCCTTGGCGAATATGCGAGCTGCCATGCCCCCAAAACCCCGCCCCCTCCATCTCACCTCCGACCACGTCGCCCGCATCCCCGTCATCGAGGATCCCGGGCCACCGAACTACGCCTTCGTGAGGCTGGCGACCGATGCCGACTACGACGCGGAGGTCGAGCGCTGGATTTCGGCTGCCCCCGGGGATGACTTCTGGATCTTTGCCTACGGCTCGCTGATCTGGAACCCGGCCACCGATACGGACGCCGAAAAGATCGCCGTCGCCAGGGGCTGGCACCGCAGCTTCTGCCTGTTCGACCAGCGCTATCGCGGCAATCCGAAACAGCCGGGCCTGATGCTGTGCCTCGATCGCGGCGGCACCTGCCGCGGCGTCGCCTATCGCATCCCGGCCGCGCGCCTGCGCGAGAACCTGCACAAGCTGATCCGCCGCGAGATGAGCATGGTGCCCTCGGCCTTCCCGGCGCGCTGGATCAAGGTGATGACCGAGACCGGCCCGCTCACCACGCTCGCCTTCATCATCGATCGTCGCGACCAGCGCTATATCGGCGGCCTCAGCCTCGCCGAGCGCGCCGACCAGTTGGCGCAGGCGCATGGCTGGAAGGGCTCGATGGCCGAGTATGTGCTCTCGACGGTGACCAGGCTCGAAGAGCTGGGCATCCACGACCGCAACCTGTGGCAGATCCAGCGGCTGGTGGCGGAGCGGATCGAGCATCACTGGCCGCGGTGAAGAGGGCGCTTCTTCATCCGCCCCGGTCGGGCCGTCCACAACTCCAGCTTCCGTTTTCCGCGCCTTTCGCCTAGAGCTTCAGCCCTGACTTTAGGGGCGTGGACCTTGGTGCATCACTTCCAGTATCGCGACGACCGGCTGTTTGCCGAGGAGGTCGACATCACCGCCCTCGCCGGCAAGGTGGGGACGCCCTTCTACGTGTACTCCGCCGCCACGCTGCGCCGTCATGTGCGCGTGATGCGCGATGCCTTCCAGGGCATCGACACGCTCGTCGCCTATGCCATGAAGGCCAATTCCAACCAGGCGGTGATCCGGCTCCTGGCCCGCGAAGGCGCCGGCGCCGACGTGGTGTCCGGCGGCGAGCTCGAGCGCGCCATCGCGGCCGGGGTGCCGCCCGACCGGATCGTATTCTCGGGCGTCGGCAAGACCTTTGCCGAGATGCGGCGCGCGCTCGAGCTCGGCATCAAGTGCTTCAATATCGAGAGCGAGCCCGAGCTCGAGCGGCTGAGCGACGTCGCCGTGTCGATGGGCGCGACCGCCCCGGTCTCGGTGCGGATCAACCCCGACGTCGACGCCGGCACCCATGCCAAGATTTCGACCGGCAAGGCCGAGAACAAGTTCGGCATTCCGTTTGCCCGGGCGCACGAAGTGTACGCGCGCATCGCGGCGTTGCCCGGCGTGCGCGCCGTCGGCGTCGACATGCACATCGGCAGCCAGATCACCTCCATGCTGCCCTTCGACAATGCCTTCTGGCTGCTGGCCCAGCTGGTCAACGACCTGAAGGCGGACGGCCACGACATCCGCCACGTCGATGTCGGCGGCGGACTCGGCATCCCGTACCACCACGACCAGGACGCGCCGCCCGATCCGCTCGCCTATGCCGAGGTGGTCAAGCGCCATGTCGGCAAGCTCGGCGTATCGCTGGTGCTCGAGCCCGGCCGGCTGATCGTCGGCAACGCCGGCATCCTCGTCACCAAGGTCGAATACGTGAAGGAGGGCGGCAAGACCTTCGTCATCGTCGATGCGGCGATGAACGACCTGATCCGCCCCACCCTCTACGAGGCGCATCACGACATCCAGCCGGTGGTCCAGTCCAACCTGCCGCAGATCACCGCCGACGTCGTCGGCCCGGTCTGCGAGACCGGCGACTTCCTGGCCCAGGACCGGAAGATGGAAGGCGTCAGGGAAGGCGACCTGCTCGCCGTGATGTCGGCCGGCGCCTATGGCGCGGTCATGGCCTCGACCTACAACTCGCGGCCGCTGATCCCCGAGGTGCTGGTCGACGGCAGCCAGTGGCACGTCATCCGCCCGCGCCGGTCGATCGCCGAACTGATCGCCCTCGACAGCGTGCCGGACTGGGTGTGAGCCCTCGCCCTAGCCGGCGATAGCCTGCCGGGCCAGCGACACGATCTCCGCCGGACGGCCGTTCAGGGCGTCATCCACCTTCTCGAGCACCTGCTGCAGCGTGAACGGCTTGGGGATCACGTCGTAGATCAGCTGGTCGAGCCCATGGGCGCGTTCGCGCTGGTCGGCAAAGCCAGTCATCAGCACGATGGTAAGGTCGGGGAAGCTGGAGGCGACGTTGAGCGCGAGCGCGATGCCGTCCATCACCGGCATCTTGATGTCGCTAAGCAGCAGGTCGAAGCGACCCTGCTCATCCTCGATCACCTCGGAGGCGAGTCCGCCGTCCTCGGCTTCGACCACCTCGTGGCCCGCGTGCTGAAGCGCGCGGGAAACAAAGGCGCGCACGCCATCATCGTCTTCGGCAAGCAGTATCCTGGCCATCAATGCGTCTCGTTGGTGGTCGTGTTCGGGGGTGGGGCGGCGACCGGCAGCGCGGCCGGCGCAATATCAGTCCGCGGCCGTGCCCCGGCAAAGCCGAGCTTGAGCCGGGTCGCGGTGGCCGGCGGCGCGGCCAGCTCGGCGGTGAAATCGAGCGCTTCGCCCGGGGCGATGTCGCCTGCGGCCGGCGCGACGCTCCACTGGTAGACGGCCGTGCCCTGTGCATCGAGCAGGGTGACCACCACCGGCGGCACCGCGACGCGCCGCGGCTCGACCGTCCTGATCCTGGCGATGACGCTCAGCACCGAATCGTCGCCGCGCCGCGTCATCACGGTCGAGACGTCGGAGAATTCGAGCCCGACCACGTTCACGCCGAGCCCGAGCGCCGAATAGACCCCGGCCATGTCGGGCACCAGCCGCACGATCTCGGTGCGGAACCAGTAGCCGCCGGCCACCACTGCGAGCAGCAGCAGGACCGCGGCGAGCCGGATGCCGCGCAGCAGGCGCGCCGCCGGCAGTGCCTCGCCGATGGCGCGCTGGCGCTTGTCGAGCTTGCCGCGGGCGGCCTTTTCGGCGGCCGTCGGGGCGCGTTCCGCTGGCGCCGGCCCGGGCGCCTCGGCAACCCTGGGCGCGATCGCCGCCTTGATCTCGGCGATCGACCTGACCACTTCGGACGGCGGCGGTTCGCCGCCAGCCGCCATCCGCCGGATCGATTCGGGCAGCTCCGTGCCGCCGGATGCCTGCCCGAGCGCGTCGAACTGGCGGTCCAGCGCCTCCTCCTCGCCGGGCGCGAACAGCCGGTCCTCGTCGGCCCGCGTCGGCACTTCCGCCAGCCAGTCCTTGCTGCAGTGGGCGCAACTGACGCGGCGGCCCCGCGCGCCGAGCGTCTCGGGCGGCACCTGGTAGCGCGTGCCGCAATGCGGGCAGGCGATGACGACCGTTGCGGGCTGGAGCGAGTGCATGGTCCGACCCTAGCCGTGGGGGGGTTAAGTTTCCTCAAACCCGGCCTCCCACGAATCCCCCGGACCAACCAAGATTTGGGCTGAATTGTCGGCGAGAACGCCGTCTGTGGCGGGGGACCGCTGTTATGATGCCCTTCAACTGATTCGGAGCGGGTTGGCCCGGTGATCGAGTTCTCCAATGTCGGCCTGCGCTATGGGCAGGGCCCCGAGATCCTGCGCGATCTCAACTTCCGCATCGAACCCGGCACCTTCCACTTCCTCACCGGCCCTTCCGGTTCCGGCAAGACCTCGCTCCTCAAGCTCCTGCTGCTGTCGCTGCGGCCGACGCGCGGCCGCGTCACCCTGTTCGGCAAGGACACCTCCGCACTCGACCAGGACGCCCTGCTGCAGATGCGCCGCCATATCGGCATCGTGTTCCAGGAGTTCCGCCTGCTCGACCACCTGACGACGTTCGAGAACGTCGCGCTGCCGCTGCGCGTGCTCGGCGAGCCCGAATCGAACTATCGCGCCAATGTCACCGAGCTGCTCGAATGGGTCGGGCTCGGCGAGCGCCTCGATGCCCTGCCGGCCGTGCTGTCGGGCGGCGAGAAGCAGCGCGCCGCCATCGCCCGCGCCGTGATCGGCCGGCCCGACATCCTGCTCGCCGACGAACCGACCGGCAACGTCGACCCTGAATTGTCGCTACGCCTCGTGCGGCTGTTTGCCGAGCTCAACAAGATGGGCACCACCATCATCCTCGCGACGCACGAGCTGCCGCTGCTCGACAACTTCCCCTTTCCCCGCATGAACCTGCGCGACGGCGAGGTGGTGTTCGGTGATTGAGCTGAAGCTGCCCCGCTTTGCCGGCCTCGAAGCGCGCGAGCGCTCGGCCGCGATCGTGCCCGAGCGCTCGGTCGCCGGCCGCACCCTCGTGCTGCTCATCGCCATCATGACCTTCCTGTCGGGGGTAACGCTGGGCGGCGTCGTGCTGGTGCAGAAGTCGGCCATCGCCTGGTCCTCCGACGTCGGACGCGAGATGACCATCCAGATCCGCCCGATGGAGGGCGAGGTGATGGAGAGCAACCTGCGTACCGCCGTCGCCCTCGCCGAGGCGACGCCCGGCGTGGCTTCGGCGCGCGCCCTGACGCTCGAGGAGAGCCAGAAGCTGCTCGAGCCCTGGCTCGGCGCCGGCCTCGACCTCAGCGCCATCGACATCCCACGCCTCGTCGTGGTCCAGATGTCCGATCCGGCCGAGGCCGACATTCCCAAGCTCGAGCGCGACCTGCAGGCGGTGAAGGGCGCAAGCCTCGACACCCACGCCGCCTGGCGCCAGCAGCTCAACATCATGGCCGGCACCATTGTCGCCTCGGGCCTGCTGGTGCTGGCCCTGATCGTCGTCGCCACCGTGCTCGCCATCATCTTTGCGACGCGCGGCACCATGGCGTCGAACCGCGAGATCGTCGACGTGCTGCACTTCATCGGCGCCTCGAACAGCTTCATCGCCGGCGAGTTCCAGGGGCGCTTCCTCACCATCGGCTTTCGCGGCGGCATCTTCGGCGGCCTCGCGGCGCTGGCCTTCTTCTTCCTCGTCGGGCTCGCGGCCGGCTCCATGGTGCCGCAGGAGGCCGGCCAGCAACTGGGCATCCTGTTCGGCCGCTTCGCGCTCGGCATCGACGGCATGTTCGGCATCCTCGCCGTGGTGCCGGTGATCGCCGCGCTCACCGCCATCACCTCGCGCATCACCGTCCGGCGCTTCCTGCAGAAGACGTCCTGAGCCAGATCCCGCTTGCCCGGCTGCGCCCGGGCAGGCACCTTGCCGTCGTTTTGGGGGGACCAATGCCGATCGTCCAGGCGATCCGTTCGCTGCTGTTCTACGCCTTCTACTACCTGCAGACGGTGCCGCTCGCGATCATCGTCGGCGTGAGCGCGGTCGTCCGGGGACGCACCAGGTTCGGCTGGGCCCTGGCGCTCTACTGGATCCACTCGAACCTCGCCGCGCTGCGCCTGCTGGCCGGCATCAGGACCGAGGTCACGGGCGAGGAGAACATCCCGGACGGCCCCTGCATCATCGCTTCCAAGCACATGAGCGACTGGGACATCTTCGCCATCCTGCCCGGCGCTCGTCGGCCTGCCTTCATCGCCAAGAAGGAGCTGATGGACATCCCGTTCTTCGGCCAGGCGGCCAGGGCCTTCGACACCATCCGCATCGACCGCTCGCGCGGCGGCGAGGCCATCCCGCTCATGCTGGACGACGCCCGCGCGGCCCTGGCGCGCGGCGCGCGCATCATCATCTTTCCCGAGGGGACGCGGAAGGCGCCGCTCGATCCCCACGACTATCGCGTCGGCGTCGTGCGCCTCTACGAGGGCCTCAACGTGCCGGTGGTTCCGGTGGCGCTCAATTCGGGCCTGTTCTGGGGCCGCAACAGCCCGCTGCTGTGGCCCGGCACCGCCCGCGCCCGCTTCCTGCCGGCCATTCCACCCGGCCTGCCGGCCGAGGCGTTCCGCGCCCGCCTGATCGCAGCCATCGAGGGCGAGACCAATCGGCTGATCCTTGCCGCATACGATGACGGCCTGCGCCGCCCGATCGACCCGCGGCTGCGCCAGCGCCTTGAGGCGCTGAAACAGGGAACGCCCCCGGAAGCGGCCAGAACCACTACATCTTGACGGTCAGGCCAGAGGAAGCCATAGATATGGGGTCATGGAGACAATGCGCTTGACATTTGTCTCCAGTTTGTTCTATTTTTGTTCTCTTTCGTGCGGAAACCGAAGGAGCCGGGGGCATGGTGCCGACACTCGATCGTACGCTGCTGCAGCACGCCACCGCGCATCCGGTGAACTGGCGCGGCCGATCCGGCCGCTACTACGCGCTCGAACCGCTCCGGCTCGACGACTTCCGCTTCTGCGGTGACGAACTCTACCTGATCGCGCTCGGCCCGCATGTGCTGTGGGCCGGCGGCAGCACCGACCTGATCGAGGATGCCGTGAGCCGCGCCCGCTTCCGCCTTGCCATGGACTGCGCCGATCGCGTCTTCCGCGTCGAGGCCGCCCCCGACGCCATCGGGCGCCTGACGGTTCTGTGGGATCTCGAGGGCGCCGAGCCCGTGCTGGGCCTGAACGCCGCCTGACGCGGGCTGGAGCATTTCACGGTGGGGCTGCCTATCCCCGGCGTCATCTCAAGCGGTGAAACGCACGGGCTACGCGGTCTCCGCCACCGGCACGTCCACGCCATGCAGCGCCTCGACCACCTCGTCGAGATGGCGGTCGCGGATGCCCAGCTCGCCGAGCTTACGCGCCGTCTCCAGCACGTACTCGTGGTTGGGCCCCGACTCGCCCACCCCGGCCAGCACCAGCCGGACCTGCTCGGCGATGGCGAGCTTGCCGGCATATTGCAGGTGCCGCGTGTCGGCGAGGAAGACGAGCGCACCCACCGCCGCGCCGCCGACCCGCAGCGGCCGCACGGCCTCGCGATAGACGCCATTGTCCATCTCGCGCTCATGCAGGTAGGCGTGCACCTCGCCCCAGCGTTCCGGCGCCACCTCGAACGCCATGCCGCGGCACGAACCGCCCGGCATCAGCCCGAACACCAATCCCGGCTGCGCCGCGGTACCACGGTGGCGCTGCGAATAGACGCACAGGCGGCGATGCACGCCGCGCAGCAGGGCGGGTTCCTGCCGCACGAACTCGAACCCCGGCCGCCAGATCAGCGAGCCGTAGCCGAACACCCAATGGGTTGAAATCTGCGCCATCCGAGCCGGTCCGCCTTGCCGCGGTCACGTTCCTACCGATACGGTCCGCGCCGCGCAACGCATGCGCCGGAATGGGAGACCTGACTTTGCGGAAGTTTGCCTGGCTGTTGATCGCGGTGGTGGTCGTCGTCGCGGCCTGGACTACCGGCTGGTTCTGGGCCGCCGGCGAGGTGACCGGCCAGGTGCGGCTCCTCGCCCAGGCCGACGGCGAAGCCACGCCGAAGTTCGAGTGCGGCAGCTTCGGCGTCTCCGGCTTCCCGTTCCGCTTCGACCTCGACTGCGAGAACGGCACGTTGACGGACCAAGACCTGACCGTGAACTTCACCGGCCTGCGCGCCTCGGTGATGGCCTACAATCCCACGCACATGATCTTCTCGGCCAAGGGTCCGTTCTCCTACGACGACGCCTTCTCGGGCAGCCAGCGCCGGCTCGATTTCTCGCGGCTCGACGGCAGCCTCCGGGTGGTTCCGGCCGACCTGCTCAAGGGCCTGGGCGGTGAGGGCTGGCGCCTGGCGCGCCTCTCCGTCGAGACCGACGACATCGCCGTGACTGATACTGTCGCCGGCGACATCCTCGAGGCGAGCGCCAAGCACCTCGAGGCCCACCTGGTCGACATGCCCGACCAGTTCGACAAGGCGGCCGGCACCTCGGCCCTCGCCAGCTATGTCGCCGCCGCCGAGCTCAGCCTGCCCGGGCTGCAGGTCGCCTCGGGTAACCTGACGCTCGAAAGCCAGATCACCGGCCTGCCCGCCGATATCCGCGACTTCGGCAACCCCGACGCCATCCGCAACTGGCAGGCAGCGGGCGGCAGCGTGAAGCTGGTCAAGCTCGCCGGCACGCAGCCCAGCCCGGCCGAGAGCTTCGATGTCAGTGGCGAGGCCCGCCTCTCCGGCGGCGGCTATGTCGAGGGCCAGGTGGACTACAGCACCACGGGCGTGCTCGACCGGCTGAGCCAGTTCCTGCCGCCGGTACAGCTCGCCATGCTGAAGGGCGCCCCGCAGGCCGACGGCAGCTTCAGGAACACCGTGACCATCCTGGACGGCCAGATGAAGATCCTGACCTTCGTCTTCGCCCAGCTGCCGCCGCTGTTCTAGCCTAGGCGTCCTCGCCGCCGCCATGCTCGCGCACCGCGAATGCCGGCACGTCCTCGGGCGGCGCGACGACCTCGGGCTGGCCGTGCGGCCGGCCGAAGTCGACCGCTGCCGTCTCCTGCCCCGCGGTGATGATCGAGCGACGCACCGCCCGCGTGCGGGTGAACAGCTCCTGCATCCCCGGGCCATCGCCGACCCGCACCATGCGCTGCAGCCGGCTCAGGTCCTCGAGGAAGCGGCCGAGCATCTCCAGCACCGCCTCGCGGTTGGTGAGGAACACGTCGCGCCACATGACGGGGTCGCTGGCGGCGATGCGGGTGAAGTCGCGGAACCCGGAAGCGGAGAACTTGATCACCTCGGACTGCGTGTCCGCCTCGAGGTCGGCGACGGTGCCGACGATGTTGTAGGCGATGAGGTGCGGCACGTGGCTGGTGATGGCCAGCACCATGTCGTGGTGCGCCGCATCCATGCACTCGACATTGGAGCCGAGCGCCCCCCAGAACGAGACGAGGCGATCGACCGCCACCGGATCGACGTCCTTTTTCGGCGTCAGCACGCACCAGCGGTTGACGAACAGGTCGGCGAACCCCGCCGCCGGGCCGGAATGCTCGGTGCCCGCCAGCGGATGGCCGGGGATGAAGTGCACGCCTGCCGGCAGCAGCGGCTCGATCACCTTCATCACATGGCCCTTGACCGAGCCGACATCGGACAGGATCGCGCCCGGCTTCAGGCGGTCGCGGATCTGGCCCATCACCTCGGCATAGACGCCCACCGGGGTGCACAGGATGACGAGGTCCGCCCCCTGCACGGCCTCGGCCGCATCGAGCGTGTAGATGTCGCCCAGCCCGAGCGCCCGCGCCTCTTCGAGCGTCTCGGACTTGCGGGTCGTGATGGCGATGGTCTTGGCCAGGTCCTTGAGCCGGACGGCCCGTGCGATCGACGAGCCGATCAGGCCGATGCCCACAAGGGTGAGTTTTTCGAACATCAGCGTCCCCCCGGCGCGCCGAACGCCTCAAGCACCTCGACCACGGCGCGCATGTGCTCCTCGAGCCCGATGGAGATGCGCAGCCCCTCGGGAATGCCGTAGCCATGCATCTCGCGCACCATCAGTCCCTTGTCGCGCAGCGCCGTGAACGCCGCCCGCGACGTCGCCGCGTCCTCGAACAGGGCGAGGATGAAGTTGCCCTGGCTCGGCGGCACGCGGATGGCGTTGCCCGAGAGCGACGCCGTCAGCCACTCCCGCCAGCGCGCATTGTGCTCGCGCAACCGGGCCGTGAACGCGGTGTCGCGCGCCGCGGCCGCCGCCGCCGCCTGCCCCGAGAGCGAGACGTTGAACGGCCCGCGGATGCGGTTGATCGCATCGACGACATGCTCGGGTCCGTACATCCAGCCGACCCGCTCGCCGGCAATGCCCATCTTGGAAAAGGTGCGCACCATGACGACGTTCTGCGCCCTGTCGACGAGGTCGATGCCGACCGAGTAGTCGTCCGCCGTCACGTACTCGGCATAGGCGCTGTCGAGCACGAACAGGATGTCCGGCCTGAGGCCGGCATGCAGCCGCTCGACCTCGGCCTTGCTCAGGTAAGTGCCGGTCGGATTGTTCGGGTTGGCGAGGAACACCACCTTCGTGCGCGGCGTCACCGCCCGGAGGATGTTGCCGATATCGGCGCGATAGTCGGTTTCCGGCGCCATGATGATCTCGGCCGAGGCGCCGCGCGTGATGATCGGATAGACGTTGAAGCCGTACTGGCTCATCACCGCCTGGTCGCCGGCGCCGAGATAGACCTGGGCGAGCAGGTGCAGGATGTCGTCCGAACCGAAGCCGCACACGATGCGCTCGGGCGGAATACCGTGCACCTCGCCCAGCGCCGTGCGCAGCTCGCGCGACGAGCCCTCCGGGTAGACATAGAGCCGGTCGGCCAGCGCCTTGTAGGCCTCGATCGCCCGGGGGCTCGCGCCCAGCGGGGACTCGTTGGCCGAGAGCTTCACCAGCTTCACGCCGGCGGGCGTGTCGGAACGCCCCGGCACGTAGGGGGCGATCTCGAGGATGCCGGGCTGGGGAACGGGGCGGTCGGGCGTGTCGGGCATTTTCACTTGCGGGGCCGGCGAAATCGGGCCGGACCATAGGGGAAGCGGCCTGTCGTTGCAAAGGAATCCGCCCCGCATCCCGCCCGTGTTCTGCTAGTATGGGCCGGCATGGTGTGACCGCGGAGGAGGATCCGATGACGGCAATGAATATCGTGCATATGCGGGTGAAGCCCGGCAGGGAAGCCGAGTTCGTCGAACTGCACCGCACCCTCGACAGCAGCGGCTTCAGCGGCTTCCGCAACTTCTGGGTGGTCAAGACCGGCGAGCGCGACTTCTGCATCGTCGGCGAGTGGAGCGAGATGGACAGCCTCGTCGCCTCGCGCCCGGCCATGATCGCCAGTCTCGACCGGCTGCGCCCGCTGCTCGAGGACCTCGGCGGCGGCCGCGGCGTGACCGAGCCGTGGTCGGGCACGGTCGTCGCCCAGGTCCGGCCCGACACGCCGGCGGAAGGCGCACTCTAGTCGCGGTGCCCGTCATGTCGGAGCGGTACCGCGTGCTGCGGCGCCAGCGCCGGCACGCGCACGAACCGCTCCGCCCGTTTGCGTCGGGTAACGGCGGGGAACAGTTCCTTGCGCGCCAGCACGCAGTGGACGCCGGCGAAGGTTGGTCCGAACAGCCGCCCGAAGCGCTCGAAGAAGCGCGCCGACTTCAGCACCAGCGAGCGCTGCGACGGCGGCAGGTAGAGCGCATCCTTCCACTGCTCGATGACGAAGCTGTGGTCGCGCAGCAGCCGCTCGAGCTGCCCCTTCGAGAACGGATGGCCGTCGCCGAACGGCGTGTTGTCGAACGACGACCAGGTGCCGCGCCGCTTGGGCACGATGACGATCAGCCGCGCGTTGGGCGCCGATACGCGCCACAGCTCGCGCATCAGTTCCTCGCTGTCGCCGACATGCTCGAAGGCGTGCACGGCGATGATCAGGTCGACTGCCGCATCGGTGAGCGGCAGTTCGAGCGGATCGCACAGCACCGTATGCGAGGGGCCCTCGCGCGGCCAGGCCGAGGCGCCCTGCCGCGCCGGCATGGCGGCAATCACCCGCTCCGCCGTGTCGAGCGTGAAGCGCATGTAGGGCGTGGCGAAGCCGAGCCCGAGCACGCGCTGGCCCTTCACGCTGCCGGCAAAGCGCAGCACCTCCTCGCGCAGCAGGGCGCGCGCGATCTTGCCCAGGGGGGACCTGTAAAAGCCGATGATCCGCTCGACCTGTGACGTCATGGTGATCTGCCGATCATGGCGTTGTCCGAATTCCTTGACTAGTTTCTGTCATGCTTCGAGCGCGCCTGTCATCCTCTGGCGGGCGAGGCCATCCGGAGTTACCCGTTGCCCCTGCTCATCGACATCTTCCTGTGCCGCACGGACAATTTCGGCTACCTCGTCCACGACGTGGCGAGCGGCCGCACCGCGGCCATCGACGCCCCGGACGCGAAGGCCATCAAGGAGGCCGCCGCGCGTCGCGGCTGGCGCCTGACCGACGTGCTGATTACCCACCACCACACCGACCATGTCGAGGGCATTCCGGCGCTCAAGCGTGAATATGGGGTGCGGGTCGTCGGCCCCAAGGCCGAGCAGCAGAAGATCCTCGGCCTCGATGTGCTGGTCTCGGCCAGCGACACCGTTTCGCTCGGCGAGACCGACTTCATCGTCATCGAGACCCCTGGCCACACGCTCGGCCACATCGTCTACTACGACCCCGCCGGCCGCCACCTGTTCTCGGCCGACGCGCTGTTCTCGCTCGGCGTCGGCCGCATGTTCGAGGGCAAGCCCGGCCCGATGTGGGACGGGCTCGAGGAACTGCGCGCCTTGCCCGACGACACGCTGGTCTATCCGGGCCACGAATACACCGCCGCGAACGCCGCCTTCGCGCTCAGCGTCGACCCGCGCAATCCGGCGCTCAACATCCGCGCCGGCGAGGTGAAGCGGCAGGTCGAGTCGGGTCGCTTCACCATCCCGGTCACGCTGGGGATGGAGAAGGCCACCAATCCGTTCCTGCGCGCCGACCAGCCGGTGCTGGCCAGGGCGATGGGGCTGCCGTCCGACGCGCCGCCGGCCCAGGTCTTCGCGGCCCTGCGCAAGGCAAAGGACGAGTTCAAGGCCTAGAGTCGCGGGAATATCCGGGCGCGCCGGTATCCCCCATCGTTAACCCTTTCTTCATCACGCGCGGGCCGCGCGTGACGATTTGGTGCAACCTCTCCGGGCCCTCGCGACATTTGCTCGCGTGGAGGTCCGCGACGCGCCGGAAGACGCGCACTCGGACCGCAATGAACGGCCGAGGCAATGGACGACGACGGGACGGAGCGCAAGGTCTTCAGGTTGCCGCAGGTGCTCGACCTGCCGCGCGAGCGGCTGCGTGTCAGCGAGCCGGCACAGTCCGATTTCGTCAGCCAGCTGATCGCCGAACGCCAGCACCTGCCGCCGCAGCGCGATCGCCGTCGCGCCCCGGTCGTCGAGGCCGTCAGCGCCTACGACAAGGGCGCACGCATCGCCACGCGCCGCATGCCGGCCGGCTATCGCAAGACCATCGTCACCTGAACCTCCCCTCGCTCCGTGCCGGGCGAGACGACGTGGGTCAGTTCATCGAGACGTCGCGGCCGGCGCCGGTGATCGACACCGTGAACCCGGCCACCACGTCGACGATCGACATCATCATCAGGATGAAGAACACCGAACTCGCCGCCGCGCCGACGAGCAGGAACTCGACGAGGAAGATCACGAACACCACGACCGAAAGCATGTGCTCGACCACCGAGCTGCGCCCGGTATTGGTGGACTTCAGCACTTCGAAGAACAGGCACACCAGCCCGACCACCAGCATCAGGTCGCCCGCGGTCAGCGACCATACCACGCCCGATACCATCGGAATGCCGAGAAGCTGCTGGCTCCACCCGGCCGGATTGCCGCCCATGAACAGGAAGGCGAAGAAATTATAGGCGATCAGCGGAATGAGCAGCAGCGGCGGAATGAACGGCCCGCTGCGTCCGCCACGGCGCCCGGGGGGTATGAAGACGGTACTGTCGGACATCGGCGCACTCCGTGATCGCTTGGTGCGCCGGACAATGCCAAAGCCGCGCCCTGCTCGCTAGCCCCGGCGACCAACTCTCCGCTGCTCGATTTGCTCTGCGTCAAGCGCGACCCGGAGGTTTGCCGCATAATGGGCCACCCATCGCGAGGCTGTCCCATGAGCCAAGACCCTGACCTCACCCCCGAACCTGCCGACGATCGGCGTACCGGGCGACGTGCCGAACGGGAGGCGCGGCGCGAAGCCCGCCGGTCCCGCTGGGGTGGCGCCCCCGTGGGCGCCATCGTGCTCATCCTGATCGGCGCTTTGCTGCTGGCCGAGAACTTCGGCCTCAAGCTGCCGGAGCGCTGGTGGGCGCTTTTCCTGCTGATCCCGGCGACCGGAGCGCTGGTGGCGGCGATCCGCCACTATCGCGACGACGGCAATACCGTCAGCGGCGAAGTGATCGGCTCGCTGGTCTCTGCCGCCATCTTCCTCGCGCTGGGGCTCGCCTTCTTCTTCGGCTTTGCCTGGGGCAACTTCTGGCCGGCGCTGCTGATCGCGATCGGGCTGGGCATCCTGGCGCGCGACTACTGGCCGAGGCGCTGAGCCGCACCAGCCGCCCTGACGGGGGCCCGGGTCAGACCTTGAGCGGGCCGACCATCTGCTCCGGCTTCACCTCGGCGTCGAATTCCTCGCCGGAGAGCAGCCCCAGTTCGATCGCCGACTCCTTGAGCGTCATGCGCTTCTTGTGCGCGTTCTTGGCGATCCTGGCGGCGTTGTCGTAGCCGATCTTGCGGTTGAGCGCCGTCACCAGCATCAGCGACTGGTCGACGAGCTGCTTGATCCGGTCCTTGTCGGGCTCGATGCCGACGGCGCAGTGATCGTTGAAGCTCTTGGAGGCGTCGGCGAGCAGGCGCACCGACTGCAGGAAGTTGTAGGCGATCACCGGCTTGAACACGTTGAGCTCGAAATTGCCCTGGCTGGCGGCAAAGCCGATGGCGGCGTCGTTGCCCATCACCTGCGTCACTACCATGGTCATGGCTTCCGACTGGGTCGGGTTGACCTTGCCCGGCATGATCGAGGAGCCGGGCTCGTTCTCCGGGATGGTGATTTCCCCCAGGCCGGAGCGCGGCCCGGACGCGAGCCAGCGCACGTCATTGGCGATCTTCATCAGCGCCACCGCGAGCTGCTTCAGCGCCCCCGAAGAGCCGACGAACGCATCGTGCCCGGCCATCACCGCGAACTTGTTCGGCGCGGTAACGAACGGATAGCCGGTCAGCGTCGCGATCTCGGCGGCAACCGCCTCGGCGTATTTCGGATGGGCGTTGAGGCCGGTGCCGACGGCGGTGCCGCCCAGCGCCAGTTCGTAGAGCTGCGGCAGGGTGGCCCGGATAGCCTTCAGCGCCAGGTCGAGCTGCGCCACCCAGCCCGAGATTTCCTGGCCCAGCGTCAGCGGCGTCGCATCCTGCAGGTGCGTGCGGCCGATCTTGACGATGCCCATGAACTCCCTGGACTTGGCCTCGAGCGTGTTGCGCAGCAGCATGACCCGGTCGACCAGGTAGCCCTCGATCGCCTCGACCGCCGCAATGTGCATGGCGGTCGGATAGGTGTCGTTGGACGACTGGCTCATGTTGACGTGATCGTTGGGGTGGACGGGCTTCTTCGACCCCATCACCCCGCCGGCCATCTCGATGGCGCGGTTCGAGATCACCTCGTTGACGTTCATGTTCGACTGCGTGCCCGAGCCGGTCTGCCACACCACCAGCGGGAAGTGGTCGGCGAGCTTGCCGGCGATCACTTCGTCGGCCGCCCGGACGATCAGGTCGCGCGTCGCCTCGTCCATCAGCCCGAGCTTGTGGTTGGCGAGCGCGGCCGCCTTCTTGAGTATCCCGAAGGCATGGATGATCTCGGTCGGCATCTTCTCGCCGCCGATGTCGAAATTGGCCAGCGACCGGGCCGTCTGCGCCCCGTAGTACTTCTCGGACGGCACGTTGATCGTGCCCATGGAATCCGATTCGACGCGCGTACCCATGCCGGTCTGCCTTTCAGAACAAATGGAAGCGGCCGGCGCCCTGGGAGGGAGCCGGCCGCTGGAAATCTAGTAACGCTTGCGCAAGGAAGCCCGGGCCCGAAGGCTTACGAGCTCTTGGGCTGCAGAATCTGCCGGCCGCGATACATGCCGGTCTTGAGGTCGACGTGGTGCGGACGGCGCAGTTCGCCCGAATCCTTGTCCTCGACATAGGCCGGGGCGGCGAGGCCATCGGCGGAGCGGCGGAAACCGCGCTTCATCGGCGAGGTCTTGCGCTTTGGCACTGCCATGGTCGTTACTCCTGGTTCAATAGCGTGTCGCCGAAGGCGTTCCGGCGTCTAACAGACAGGGTCTGTCGGGAATTGGGGGCGTCTATAGAGCACAATGACGCCTGTGTGAAGGGGCCAAATCGCTGAATCAGCGCGTAGGCTCCCCCACCCTTGATCCCTCCCCACAGGGCGGAGTGAGTCGTTGAACTCAGGCATCTCGGCTACCACCTCCCCCGCCCTTGTGGGAAGCGACCGAGGGTGGGGGTGGCCCGCGCACGACCGTTTGGGTAGAAACGCGACACCGCGCCCTGGACTCTGCCTCGTGACCTACTCCTTCTCCCAAGACCTCGCCAGCAATGCCGCCGACATCGAGCGGGCGCTCGACGCGCTGCTGACCGGCCCTGCCCTCGCCGGGCCCGGGGTGCCGGCCGAGCGGCTGGTGGCCGCCATGCGCCACGGCAGCCTCAACGGCGGCAAGCGCCTGCGCCCCCTGCTGGTCCGCCAGGCCGCCGGAGTGTTCGGGGTCCCCGCCGCCGCGGCTGTCACCGCCGGCCTCGCGGTCGAGCTGGTGCACTGCTACTCGCTCGTCCACGACGACCTGCCGGCCATGGACGACGACGACCTGCGCCGCGGCCAGCCCACCGTGCACAAGGCCTATGACGATGCGACCGCCATTCTCGCCGGCGATGCGCTGCTGACCCATGCCTTCGCCGTACTGGCTTCGGAGGCCGCGCATCCCGATCCGGCCATCCGCATCCGCCTGGTCGGCGAACTCGCAGCCGGGGCCGGCGCGGGCGGCATGGCCGGCGGCCAGATGCGCGACATCGAGGGCGAGGCGGGCTTCCTGACCGAGCGCGCCATTGCCGAGCTGCAGGCGATGAAGACCGGTGCGCTGATCCGCGCCGCCGTGCGCATGGGCGCCATCCTCGGCGGCGCCTCGGCCGAGCAGCTGGCGCTGCTCACCAGCTATGCCGAAGCCGCCGGCCGCGCCTTCCAGCTCGCCGACGACATCCTCGATGTGACCGCCACCCCGGCCACGCTCGGCAAGGCCACCGGCAAGGACGCCCATGCCGGCAAGCAGACCATCGTCTCCCGTATCGGCGTCGCGGCCGCCCGGCGCGAACTGGCCGAAATGATCCACGACGCCCTTTCGGCCCTGCTGCCGTTCGACCAGCGCGCCGACGGCCTGCGCGAGACCGCCAGGTTCTTCGCCGAACGCCAACACTGACCACCGCATGCTTATCGGAGTTGCCCCATGTCGCTTGCGAGCGTGAAGGCCGACCTGGCCGCCCGCGCCCCCGATCTCGAGGTCCTCGTCACCGGGGACTCGACCGCCACCGTCGATCTCGCCGCCGCCGTGCACGGCGTCGCCCCCGGCCAGATCGCCAAGACCCTCGCCATCCGCGTCGGCGACAGCGAATTCCTGCTGGTGACGCGCGGCGACGCCCGCCTCTCCAACCAGAAGGCCAAGCAGGCCTTCGGCGGCCGCCCGCGCATGCTCGGCGCCGAGGACGTGCTGCGCCTGACCAGCCACCAGGTCGGCGGCGTCTGCCCCTTCGGCCTGCCGGCGCCGCTGACCATCTATTGTGACGAGTCGCTGAAGATCTACGACGTGGTCATCCCGGCCGGCGGCTCGACCCACGCCTCGGTGCGCCTGCCGCTGGCGCGGCTGGTGGAACTCTGCGGCGGCAAGTGGGCCGATGCCTGCGACGTGCCTACGGCTGCCTGAGATTGCCCGTCAGCCACATTACGACCAGCAGCGCGGCAAGTACGCCGAGCCAGAGCCAGCGGCGACGCGCAGCCTCGCCCGTGAACAGGAAGTCCTTGAGGCGGCTCATTCGGCCGCCGTCTTTTCGACGGCCCCGAAGCGCTTCTCGATATAGTCGGCGACCATCGCCTTGAACTGCTCGGCGACATCGGCGCCCCGCAGGGTCGCGACTTTCCGGCCCTCGATGAACACCGGCGCGGCCGGCGTTTCACCCGTGCCGGGGAGCGAGATGCCGATGTCGGCCTGCTTGCTCTCGCCCGGGCCATTGACGATGCAGCCCATCACCGCGACCGACAGGCTTTCGACGCCGGGATAGCGTTCCTTCCACTCCGGCATGGAGCTGGTCAGGTGATCCTGGATTTCCTTGGCCAACACCTGGAAGGTCTGGCTGGTGGTGCGGCCGCAGCCCGGGCAGGCCGCGACGACGGGCAGGAACTGCCGGAAGCCCATGGTCTGCAGCAGCTCCTGCGCCACGCGGACTTCCTGCGTGCGATCGCCGCCCGGCTCCGGCGTGAGCGAGACGCGGATGGTGTCGCCGATCCCCTGCTGCAGCAGGATGCCCATGGCGGCCGACGAAGCGACGATGCCCTTCGAGCCCATGCCCGCCTCGGTGAGCCCGAGATGCAGCGCATAGTCGCAGCGCGCCGCGAGATCCTGGTACACCGCGATCAGGTGCTGGACGTCCGAGACCTTGGTCGAGAGGATGATCCTGTCGCGACCCAGCCCGAGCTCCTCGGCGCGTTCGGCCGAGAGCAGCGCCGACTGGATGATCGCCTCGCGCTGCACCGCTGCGGCGGATACGGGCGTGGCGGAGGCCGAGTTCTCGTCCATCAGCCGGGTCAGCAGTTCTTCGTCGAGCGAGCCCCAGTTGACCCCGATGCGGACCGGCTTGTCGTAGCGCATCGCCAGTTCGATCAGCGTCGCGAACTGCGTGTCGCGCTTCTGCTTGAAGCCGACATTGCCCGGATTGATCCGGTACTTCGCCAGCGCCTCGGCGGCGGCCGGATGGTCGGTGAGGAGCTTGTGGCCGATATAGTGGAAGTCGCCGACGATCGGCACGTTGATGCCGCGCTGGGCCAGCCGGTCGCGGATATGCGGCACCGCCGCCGCGCTCTCGTCGCGATCGACGGTGATGCGGACGATCTCCGAACCGGCGCGCCACAGCTGCGCCACCTGGCGCACGGTCGCCTCGATGTCGGCCGTATCGGTATTGGTCATCGACTGTACGACGATCGGCGCGCCGCCGCCCACCATCACGCCACCGACATTGACGCCGACCGACTGCCGGCGGGGAGAAATGCTCATCGAAAGACCTCTTGCCGCCAACGCAGATAGGCCTTTGACCGTGGCGGCGCAATGTTACGATTGCGTGACCTTGAACCCCGCGCCAACGAAGACCATGTCTGGTCCATGACCAGGTTCAATCTCCTCGCCCGCTTCCTCACCTTCCGCAAGGAACTCGTAACGCTGTGGCGCGCCTTCCTGGCGCCCGAGACCCCGGTGCACCTCAAGGCGCTGATGCTGCTGGTGCCGGCCTACCTGCTGAGCCCGATCGACCTGATCCCCGACGTCGTCCCGCTGCTCGGCTGGGTCGACGACTTCGTCATCGTGCCGCTGCTGGTCGGCTGGATCGTCAAGATGCTGCCGCAGCAGGCGCCGGTCTACCAGCGCAGCGCTGACGGCGAAAAGGTGATCGACGGGACGTACCGGCGGCGTTAAGCCGTTGTCGTGCGCTTCAACAAGCGTGTTATCGAGGCGGGCGACGACGCGGCGTTCCGCGAGCTCATGGCACCGGGTTTCACAAACCACTCAGCCCCGCCGGGAATGTCCAGTGGCGCCGATGGCATGTGGCACACCTTCAGCCAGGTCCTCCGTCCGGCGTTTCCCGATCTGGTGGTCGATATCGAGGACCAATTGGCCGAGGGTGACAGGGTGGTGACGCGCAAAACCATCCGCGGCACCCATCTGGGCCCCCTGATGGGCATTCCGGCCACGGGCAAGCCGGTCGCTATCAGTGTGATAGACATCGTTCGCCTCGAGGACGGCCGCTACGCCGAGCACTGGGGGGGCAACACGCTGGCCGCCGTTCGGGCACAGTTGCTCGGCTGACAGTTGCGCGGCTGACTGCCAGGGCGCGCGTGAATTTGACAACGGGTGGGATATGGCCATGATGCCGACCATGCACACCACCGTGATCCAGCGTCAGAAGGAAAGCCGCCTCAGCAAGGCAGGCTAGCTGCCTGGTGTCGCTAACTGCCCGCGGGGCAAGAGCGGCACCGGGACTCTCACGAACTCCCCCGATCCTTTCCGACTGCGAGAACCGTGCCAGGCGCGGCCATGCCCGCATGTCGGCCGTGAGGTGCTATCCATGACTTTCAAGTACTCCGCCACCTTCCCGATTTCCGGCGGCAACAAGCTGCGCCGGTTCGCTGAGTGGGCGAAGATCCACCTGCCGGGACTCGGCTACGTCCTGCCGCCGCAGACCCCGATCAAGACCGAGACCATGACCATCCGGCTGCGCTCGGTGGCCGACCGCGCCCTGGTGCTGCAGACCCTGGCCCGCGTTCCCCTGCCCCAAAGCGAGGGTGTAGTGGTGCCCGAATGAATGATGACGTGAAGATATTGCGCTACTGCCGCTCCTGCAGGGGCACCCGTCCACGGGCCGCCCGGCGCTGCCCATGGTGCTACGCGAGCTACGACGCGCCGCCGGCCCCGCCGGAGCATCTCTAGGCGCCCCTCGAGCGGATGGCAGATGCCTGGTACGGCCCTTTCGCCGGCGGCTGAAAAAGACAAGGCCCGGATCGCTCCGGGCCTTACTTGCAGATCAGATCCGGCAGCGGCTACTCGAACCGCACCAGCAGGTCCTTGGCGTCGATCTGGTCGCCGGGCTTGACCGTGACCTCGGCGACGACGCCGTCGGCTTCGGCGTGGATGGCGGTTTCCATCTTCATCGCTTCGATCGACAGCAGCACGTCGCCGGCGAACACCCTGTCGCCGACCTTGACGCCGAGCCCCGAGATCACCCCCGGCATCGGCGCGCCGATCTGCCTGGCATCGCCGAGCGCCGCCTTGGCGCGCACCTTGACCTCGCCGACCTTCAGCCGGTCCGGCACGGTGATGGTGCGCGGCTGGCCGTTGAGATCGAAGAAGACCCGGACCTCGCCCTTCTCGTTGGTCTCGGTGCGGCCCTGGTAGGTGAGCACCAGCGTCTTGCCCTTCTCGAGGTCGAGGAACACTTCCTCGCCCTCCCTGAGGCCGTAGAAATAGACCGGCGTCGGCAGCACCTCGGTGGGGCCGTACTTGTCCTGCGTCTTGACGAAGTCGGTGAACACCTTGGGATACATCAGGTAGGAGGCGAGGCGCTTGTCGTCGATGGCCTCGCCGGCCTCCTTGGCGATCTTCTTGCGCTCGGCCTCGAGGTCGACGTCCTTGAGGTAGGAACCGGGGCGCGCGGTGAGCGGCGTGCGGCCCTTCAGCACCTTCTTCTGCAGCGCCGTCGGGAAGCCGCCCGGCGGCTGGCCGAGATCGCCGGCAAAAAACCCGACCACCGAATCCGGGAACGCGACGTCACGGCTCGGGTCCTCGACCTCGGCGCGGGTGAGCCCCGCCGACACCATGGCCAGCGCCATGTCGCCGACCACCTTGGAGGACGGCGTCACCTTCACGATGTCGCCGAACATCTTGTTCACGTCGGCATAGGTCTGCGCCACCTCGTGCCAGCGCGACTCGAGCCCGAGCGAACGCGCCTGCTCCTTGAGGTTGGTGAACTGCCCGCCGGGCATTTCGTGCAGGTAGACTTCCGAGGCGCCGCCCTTGAGGTCGCTCTCGAAGGCGCGGTACTGGGTACGCACCGCCTCCCAGTAGAACGAGATCTCGCGGATCACCTTGCCGTCGAGGTGCGGGTCACGCGGACCATCCTTGAGCGCCGCGACCAGCGAGCCGAGCGTCGGCTGCGACGTCGTACCCGACAGCGCGTCCATCGCCGCATCCACCGCGTCGACGCCGGCTTCGACCGCCGCCATGATCGTCGCCGAGGCGGCGCCCGACGTGTCGTGCGTATGCAGGTGGATCGGCAGGCCGATTTCCTGCTTCAGCGTCTCGATCAGCTTCTTGGCGGCAGCCGGCTTCAGCAGGCCCGCCATGTCCTTGAGGCCGAGGACATGCGCGCCGGCCGCCTCGAGCTCCCTGGCGAGACCGACATAGTACTTGAGGTCGTACTTGGAGCGGTCCGGGTCGAGCAGGTCGCCGGTATAGCAGATGGCGCCCTCGGCGACCTTGTCGGCCTCCGCCACCGCGTCGATCGAGACGCGCATGTTCTCGACCCAGTTCAGGCAGTCGAAGATGCGGAACACGTCGACGCCGCCCTTGGCCGCCTCGCGCACGAAGAACTTCACCACGTTGTCGGCATAGTTGGTGTAGCCGACGCCGTTGCTGCCGCGCAGCAGCATCTGCGTCAGGATGTTCGGCGCGCCTTCGCGGACGGCGGCAAGGCGCTCCCACGGATCCTCGTTGAGGAAGCGCATGGCCACGTCGAACGTGGCCCCGCCCCAGCATTCGAGCGAGAACAGGGTCGGCAAGCCGCGGCTGTAGGCCTGCGCGATGCGGGTGATGTCGAACGAGCGCATGCGCGTCGCCAGCAGCGACTGGTGCGCATCGCGCATCGTCGTGTCGGTGAACAGCACCTGCTGCTGCGCCTTCATCCAGCGCGCGAGGCCCTTGGGCCCATCGCGATCCAGCACCTGCCTCGACCCCTCGATGACGATCAGCGGCGGATACTCGGGCACCACCGGCTCGATCGCGTCGGCCGGCGGGCGCGGCCGGTCGCGCACTTCCGGATGGCCGTTGACGGTGACGTCGGCAATGTAGGTGAGGAGCTTGGTCGCCCGGTCCTGGCGCTGCCTGAAGTCGAACAGCGCCGGCGTCGTGTCGATGAAGCGCGTGGTGTAGCGGTTCTCGATGAAATCGGGGTGCGTGATGATGTTTTCGAGGAAGGCGAGGTTGGTCGCGACACCGCGGATGCGGAACTCGCGCAGCGCCCGGTGCATGCGCGCGATCGCCTCCGGTGCCGTGGGGGCCCAGCAGGTGATCTTTTCGAGCAGCGGATCGTAGAAGCGGGTGACGATGGCGCCCGCATAGGCGGTACCACCGTCCAGCCGCACGCCAAAACCGGTCGCCTCGCGATAGGCGGTGATGCGGCCGTAGTCGGGGATGAAGTTCTGCTCCGGATCTTCCGTGGTCACGCGGCACTGGATGGCGTTGCCGTTGAGCCGGATATCCTGCTGCAGCGGCACGCCCGATTCCGGCGTGCCGATCACCGCGCCCTCGAGCAGCTTGATCTGCGCCTTCACGATGTCGATGCCGGTGACCACTTCCGTCACGGTGTGCTCGACCTGGATGCGCGGGTTCACTTCGATGAAGTAGAACTTGTCCGTATCGGCATCGAGCAGGAACTCCACCGTGCCGGCGCCACGGTAGTTGGCCGCCTTGCCCAGACGGATCGCCGCTCCGGTCAGGTCGTCGCGCACCTGCTGGCTGAGGTACGGCGCCGGGGCGCGCTCGACCACCTTCTGGTTGCGGCGCTGCACCGAGCAGTCGCGCTCGAACAGGTGGACGAGATTGCCGTGGTCGTCGCCGACCAGCTGCACCTCGACGTGCCGGGCGCGCTCGATCAGCTTTTCGAGGTACATCTCGTCCTTGCCGAACGCGGCCTTGGCCTCGCGCTTGCCCTCGGACACTTCGTGGACCAGCGACTTCTCGTCCATGATCCGGCGCATGCCGCGGCCGCCGCCGCCCCAGCTCGCCTTGAGCATCAGCGGATAGCCGATTTCGGCGGCCATGCGACGGACCTCGTCCATGTCGTCCGGCAGCGCCTCGGTCGCCGGCACCACGGGCACGCCCGAGGCGATGGCCATGTTGCGCGCCGCCACCTTGTTGCCGAGGTCGCGCATGGTCTGGGCGCGCGGGCCGATGAAGATGATCCCCGCATCTTCGCAGGCATCGGCGAACTCCGGCGATTCCGACAGCAGGCCGTAGCCCGGGTGGATCGCGTCGGCCCCCGAGATGCGGGCGATGCGGATGTATTCGTCGATCTGCAGGTAGGCTTCGACCGGGCCCTTGCCCTTGCCGATCAGGTAGGCCTCGTCGGCCTTGAAGCGATGCAGCGCCAGCTTGTCCTCCTCGGCATAGCAGGCGACCGTCTTGATGTTCAGTTCATTGGCAGCGCGAAACACACGGATGGCGATTTCGCTGCGATTGGCGACAAGGATCTTGGTGATCGGCATCGATTTAACCCGAGCAGAGGAGGGGCGCGCGGCAACTGGTGCCGGCATGGATCGTTTCAGGCCGGCCTTGCGGGCCGAAACCCGTTGCTACTGGCTCAGATGTCCCAGCAGATGGGACATGTCGTACCCGGCATGCGCCGCCGCCGAGATGATCTCGCTGGCGGGTGCCTTGCCGGCCTGGCTGAGCGCCCACAGCGTGGTCGAGCGCGTACCGGAACGACAGAAGCAGAATACCGGGCCGGTGCTCCCCTCGAGCACCTCCCTGGTCTGCTCGATCATGCCGGAGCTGACCCCGTCACGGCCGAGCGGAATGAAGTGATAGGCGAGGCCGGCGTCGTGCGCCGCCTGTTCGATCGCCGCGTTTTCAGGCTGGTCCGGCGACTCGCCGTCCGGCCGGTTGTTGATTATGGCGACGAAGCCCAGGTCCTTGATGGCTTTGACATCTTCGGGTCTGATCTGCGGGGACACGCTCACGTGGTCGTTGATCCGCTTCACGTCCAAATCGCTAACTCCGATAGATAGGCCCAAGTCTTCCCGGCAGCCTTTATAGCCAGCGGGGCCGTGACGAGGCAAGGCAGGGCCGGGCCCGCCGTAAGTCTCACGACTTTGGTTCAGGCGGCGCTGGCCAGCGCCCTGGGACCGCCGCTGGCGCCATGCCTAACCAACCGTTACGGGGCGGCCGGCAGGCCCACCCAGGGACGCCAGATTTCGCCGCGCTCGGCCACGAACCGGTCGGCGACGCTCTCGACCGTCGCGCCCTCCTGGCCGAGCTGCTGCAGCATGCTGTTCATCTCCTCGAACGGCATCTTGGCGCGGGCGAAATAGGCGGCCACCTGCGGGGCATCGAGATAGACCCACTCGGACAGTCCGATCACCACCGGATCCGGGGCAAAGCCGGTGGGCGTCGGCGCCGCGCAGGCCCGGCGGCCCATGCATAGGAACGCGTCGGGGTTGTAGGGCGCGAGCGTCACCGGCTTGAACCCGAACTGGGCCAGCACCGCGTTGGGCTCCCAGTAGTAGAACAGGATCGGCTCCTTGCGCCCCACCGCCTCGGCGATCAGCGTGTCGAGCTCGAACCGGTTGGCCGGCTCGACGATGTCGAACATCTGGTCGAGCCCGTAGGCCTTGAGCATGTTGCGGTTGATGACGGCGCAGCCCCAGTCGATCGGGCACGAGATGAACCGGCCCCTGCCGTTTCCGTCGCCGAAACCGGCGGCATGCGCCTTCAATCCATCGATCGTGGTGGCGTCCGGCCACTGCGCCGCGACATAGTCGGGCACGAACCAGCCCTCGAACACGCTGTCGGCGTAGGGCGTGCCGGCCTGCCGCACGTTCTGGCTCTTGATCGCCGCGTTCCAGATGTCGGCGATGCGGCCCACCCACAGCTCCGGCGCCACGGCGGGCTGCCCGTTCGCCCCCATCGAGGAGGCGGCGACGGCAAGGTCCATGTCCTGCACCGCCACGTTGCACAGGAAATTGCCCGTCAGCAGCCGCGAATGGATTTCGGCCAGCAGCGCGGCGGAGGGCCAGCTCATCCGCGCTATGGTCAGTTGCTGCGTCCCGCATGGCGGTGGCGGCGCGGGCTGCTGCTCGCCGGCGCCCGCCTCCCCGCCTCCGCCGGTGGCTGGGGGATCGAGCGTCTGGATCGACCCCTGGGCGAGGACCGACCCCGCCAGCACGGCGAGGACGACGAGGGCGGAGGTGAAGCGGGCAAGCATCGTCGTGGGACCCGGGACTGTTGCGTCGACTCTGGTGGGCACCGGTGCAGCGACCTGGCGCCGGCATGGACTTTTACCGTCTGATCAAAAGCGGATGACTCCCTTTCGGGATTTATGCAATATCGCTGCCAGCGGGGCGTGGGTTGCGCCCCCATTCATTGTTGTGCCGGCAACAGAACCCCCGAACTAACGGGGACGCCCGGCGCGACAACTACAGAGGGACATCATGAACAAATCCAGTATCCTTGGCCTCGCCGTTGCCGCGACCGTGCTCGGTCTCGCTGTTCCGGCGCTCGCCGAAGACGTCAAGATCGGCATCCTGGGCGACCTGACCGGCCCGATCGAAAGCCTGGCTCCGCCGATCGTCGCCGGCGCGCAGCTGGCCTTCGACGAGGTCAATGCCCAGGGCGGCATCCTCGGCGGCGGCAAGATCATCTCGATCACCGGCGACTCCGCCTGTGACCCGTCTGTGGCTGGCCCGGCGGCCGACAAGCTGGTCAACACCGACCAGGTCACCGCCATCGTCGGCGCCTTCTGCACCGGCGCCACCATCGGCGCAGCCACCGCCGCCGGCATCCCGGGCGGCGTCGTGCAGATCTCGCCCTCGGCCTCGGCCCCGGCGCTGACCACGCTCGACGACAAGGACCTCGTGTTCCGCACCACCCCGTCGGACGCCTTCCAGGGCGTGAAGATGGCTGACCTGCTGATCCAGAAGGGCATCAAAGACGTCGCCGTCACCTACGTGAACAACGACTACGGCAAGGGTCTCGCCGACGTGTTCGTCGACACCTTCACCAAGGCCGGCGGTACCGTCTCGGCCAACGTGGCGCACGAGGACGGCAAGGCGGACTATCGCGCCGAACTCGGCCAGCTCTCGTCGGGCGGCTCGCAGAACCTCGTGATCCTCGCCTACGCTTCGGGCTCGGGCAAGACCATCCTGCAGCAGGCCATCGAAGGCGGCGAGTTCACCGCGTTCGTCGGCGGCGACGGCATGATCGGCGACGACCTGGTCACCGGGCTCCCCCCGGAAGCCATCAACGGCAAGATCATCGCCACCCGCGCCGGCGCCTATGCCGGCGAGTCGGCCGACATCTACAAGAAGCTGGCGACCGATGCCGGCCAGAACCCGGCGGCGACCTACGCGCCGCAGGCCTATGACGCTGCCTTCCTGCTCGCCCTGGCGATCGAGAAGAACGGCTCGGCCAAGCGCGAAGGCCTTTCGGCCGCCCTGCGTGCCGTCGCCACCGCCCCGGGCGAGAAGATCCTGCCCGGCGAGTGGAGCAAGGCCGTCGAGCTGATCAAGGCCGGCACCGACATCGACTATGACGGCGCCGGTGGCCCGGCCGAATTCGACGCCGCTGGCGACGTCGACGGCATCATCGTCGAAGTGGCCGTGGAAGACGGCAAGTTCGTCGAAAAGGGCCCCATCCAGTAAGGATCGGGACTGCCCAATTGAACGAGGCCCGGGAGCGATCCCGGGCCTTTTCGTTAGGGCGCTTGACGACATGACTGAAGCACCGGAGAGCCGCTCGCTCACCCCCTCTCCCCTGAGGAGAGTGGGTAGCGCAGCTAGGACCAGCGGTCCGTAGCAAAGCGAGGGCGGGGGGTTCAGCCTCTCGATGCGCGCAGACGGCCGCTTCACCCCTCATCCGCCCTTCTGGCACCTTCTCCCCTGAGGGGAGAAGGGACAGACCCACCACTCGCATGCGTGGATCGCAGCTAGCGTGAAGCGCTCTTGGCGCGATCAGGCGACAAGGCGAACCGCTTCGATCCGCCTCTCGCCGGCGCGCACCGTGATCTCGAAATGCTCGGCCTGCACCACGGCCAGAACCCGGCTCGGCCGGCAGGCGCAGGCATTGATGCCGCCGCGATGCCGGACGCTGTCGTAGAGCACGCCGGTCTCGCCCTCGGCGCGGAGCCGTTCGCCCCAGGCCTGGCCCGCCGCATGGTCATCGGGCGCATGCAGTGCCGGCTCGCCGCCGCGGATGTCGACCAGTTCCCCCTCGAGCCGGGCCGAATAGGTCCGGTAAGTCCGTGCCATGCCGTCCACCCCGCGCGCCAGCACCTCGCGTCGCAGGTGATGCCCCACCTCGGCGATGGCGGTCGGCACCGCGGCCGAGGCGTACCAGGCGCCCAGGTCCGGCCCGTTGAAGCGGCCCCCGCCCGGTGCGGCATGGAGGAACGCCGCCATGACGACGCTGGCATTGGCGCGGCCATACACCCACTCGCTCTCCGGCAGCCGGGCGACGCGCTCCCTCACCTGCCGGTCGTTGGTCCATCCGGCCAGTTCCATCACCGCCCCGAGGTCGGCGGCGGTCGACACCGTGTCGAACAGCCCGATGGGCGGAAACCACGACGGGATCAGCCGGTAGGTCGGCTGCGGCGCCGGCGCGCGCATCAGCGGATCACGATGTCGCTGTCCTCGTACGGGGTGAAGGCCGCATCGAGTGCATTGGGCGGCATGTAGAGCCCGCCGCGTGCCGCATCGAGGAAGCGCCGCACCGCCATCAGCCCGTCCTGCGTGCCCGAGGTGACCAGCGCCAGCGGCGGCTGCCCCCCGAATACCGGCGCAAGGTGCGGCCCCCTGAGCCAGCGCACCCCTTCCCCCTCGTCGGCGAACAGCACGCCCAGCGCCTGGTGGATGCCGAACACCGCCGAAAGGCGCAGCAGCGCATCGACATCGAGCGTGAACGGCTGTCCCTCGCGCGCCAGTTTGGCCCAGTGGTGGTAGGTCGAGCGCGACGGATAGCCGAGCACCAGCCGCCGCTGCTCCTCGGTCAGGCCCCAGCGATCGGCAATGGTGAGGAAGGTGCGCAGCGCCGGCCCGCTCAGGCGGCGCCGGTTGGGCGCCGCGAAGCGGTCGAGATCGATGATGTCCGCAGCGGCAGCCGGCTCGAAGCCAGCCTGCGGACGTTCCCGGAAACCGAGCTGCATGATACGCTCCTTGTCTAGATTAGGACATAGTCCAAATCTAGACAGGATGCAACACAAGAAGTCCAGATCCGGACTAGACTTCCCGCTTCACCACTTCCGGGATCAGGCCGCGGGGTGCGTAGCGGAGCGCGATGGTGATCACCACGCCGAGCACGAACACGCGCATCTGGCTCGCCCGTGACTGGATTTCCGGGATCGCCCCCCAGCCCATGTCGGTCGACCAGCCGGAGATGCCGTTGAACAGCCACTGCGCCACCGGGTCCGAGATCATCCAGGTGATGTAGATGAGCAGCGCCCCGAACACCGCGCCCCAGTTGTTGCCGGCGCCGCCGACGATCACCATCACCCAGATCAGGAAGGTGTGGTTGATCGGCTGGTAGGAGCCGGGGTCGTAGATCTGCTGGAAGCTCACCAGCATGGCGCCGCCGATGCCCATCAGCACCGAGCCGAGCACGAAGATCTCGAGCTGGCGGCGGGTGACGTTCTTGCCCATCGAGGCGGCGGCGATGTGGTTGTCGCGGATGGCGCGCATCATGCGGCCCCACGGCCCGCCATAGGCGCGCTGGATCAGGAAGAAGGCGATGGCGAGGAAGATGATGACCAGCGCCAAAAAGCCCAGCCGCGCATAGATGAACGAATCGGCGATCGACACGCCCTGCGCCTGCAGGTCCTGCGGAATCGGCGTGGGCCATGGAATCGGCGACACGGTCAGCGTGCCGCGGGTCAGCCAGTCCATGTTCTTGAGCAGTGCGCGGATGATCTCGGAGATGCCGATGGTGGCGATGGCGAGATAGTCGGTGCGCAGTCCGAGGCAGATCTTGCCCACGACATAGGCGACGCCTGCCGCGAGGATGCCGCCGAACAGCCAGCCCAGGACCGGATGCAGGCCCAGCCCGCCGACCCAGCCCCCGCCCACCTTCTCGATATAGGCCGCGGCCGGGTCGATCTGGCTGCGATAGACGATGTAGGCGACGATCCAGGCGAGGATGGTAAGCGCGCTCTTCCAGCGCCCCCTGATGCCGACCCGGTCCGCATGGCGGGCGCCCCAGACGAGCAGGAACCCTGCCAGGAACGCCATCAGCGCCTTGCCCAGCATCAGCGGCCCTTCCGAGCCCCAGAACGGCGCGTTGACCGGGTAGGAGATGAAGGTGACCGCCGCGCCACCGAGCATCAGCATGCCCATGATGCCGAAGTTGAACAGCCCGCCATAGCCCCACTGGATGTTGAGCCCCAGCGCGATCAGCGCATAGGCGAAGCTCTGCACCAGCAGCAGCGAGATATTGGCCGCGCCCAGCACCCAGCCGATGACGGCGAACAGGAGGAACAGTCCCGCGAACAGGACGAGGGAACGCCGCGCCATCATGTCTGGGCTCCCTTGAAGATACCGGTGGGGCGCCACAGCAGCACCACGACGAGGATGACGAAGGCCACGGTCAGCTTGTACTCGGTCGGCACCACCGCCATCGTCGCCGGCACCTCGAACGGCAGCACGCCGGCGATCGGCTTCAGCAGCACCGACCAGTTGAAGATCGCCGCCGTCTCGGCAAAACCGATGAGATAGCCACCGGCAATGGCGCCGAACGGCTTGCCCAGCCCGCCGACGATCGCCGCCGCGAAGATCGGCAGCACGATGTTGAAGGCGAGGTCGGGCTTCAGGTTCACGTCGAGCGCCAGCATCGTGCCGGCCATGGCGGCGAGGCCCCCGGCGATGACCCAGGTGACCCGCACCACCAGCTTGGTGTTGATGCCCGAGACCTGCGCCAGGTCGGCGTTGTCGGCCATGGCGCGCATCGCCTTGCCGAGCCGCGAGCGGCTGAGGAACAGGTGCAGCGCCACCACGGCGATGACGGTGGAGAGCACCATCAGCAGCTGCGGCTGGGTGAAGTTGATCGTCCGGGTCGCCCCCTCGAGCGGCACCGGAATGCGGATCAGCTGCTTCTGCTCGGTCTCGAAGAACGACCACGTCCCCGAACCGAAGGACAGCCGGATCAGCCCCTGGATGATCAGAGTCACGCCGATCGAGGCGATGAGCAGCGTCACCGGCCGTGCCCCGCGAGCCCGCAGCGGCGCATAGAAGCCCTTGTCGATGCCGAGCGCGAGGATCGCCGTCAGCACCATGGCGACCGGCAGCACGATGAAGCCCGTCGGAACCAGCGGGGTCGTGATCCCGAGCGCCTGGCATCCCAGCATGAGCAGGAACGCGATGAACCCGCCCATCGTCATCATGTCGCCATGCGCGAAATGCGCGAAGCGCAGGATGCCGAAGATCAGGGTCACGCCGATGGCACCGACCGCGTAGATCGAGCCGAGCACGACGCCGGCCACCATCACGTTGTTGAAAAAGAAGATGAGTTCGTTCATTGCCCTCAGCCCCCCAGGAAGCTCTTGGCGACTTCGGGGTCGGCGATGAGTTCAGGACCGGTGCCGGTGAAGCGGTTCTTGCCGGTGGCGAGGACGAAGCCGCGCGAGGCGAAGGCCAGCGCCTGCCGCGCGTTCTGCTCGACCATCAGGACGGCGACGCCGGCCTTGTTGACCTTGACGATCTGCTCGAAGATCTCGAGCACATAGCGCGGCGACAGGCCCGCCGACGGCTCGTCGAGCAGCAGCAGCTTGGGCTGGCTCATCAGCGCGCGGCCCATGGCCACCATCTGGCGCTGCCCGCCCGACAGTTCGCCTGCCGGCTGCCGGCGCTTCTCGCGCAGCACCGGGAACATCTCGTACACCCACTCGATCGTCGGCCGGAAGTCGTCGGTGCGGGTGAAGGCCCCCATCTCGAGGTTCTCCTCGACGCTCATCGAGACGAACACGTTCTTTTCCTGCGGCACGAAGCTCAGGCCCCTGGGCACGAGCTTGTCGGGCAGCGAGTTCTGGATCTGCTCGCCCTCGAACGTGATCGAGCCGCCCGTGACCTTCAGCAGGCCGAAGATCGCCTTCAGCGTCGTCGACTTGCCCGCCCCGTTCGGTCCGACGATCACGCCGATGTCGGACTGCTCGATGGCGATGTTGACCCCGTTGAGGATCGGCGCGCCGCCATAGCCGCCGACCACGTCCTTGAGTTCGATCAACGGCATCACGCGCTCTCCACCGGGGCGCCGAAATAGGCTTCGATGATCTCCGGATTGGCCCGGATCTCGCTCATCGGCCCCTCGGCGATCTTCTCGCCCTGCGCCATGACGATGACCGGGTCGCACAGCCGTCCGATCAGGTCCATGTCGTGCTCGATGACGAAGAAGGTGTAGCCGAGCTCGGCGTTCATCCGCTCGATATTGGCTGCGAGGTCCTGCAGCAGCGTGCGGTTCACGCCCGCCGCCACCTCGTCGAGCAGCACGACCTTGGCGTCGACCATCATCGTGCGACCCAGCTCGAGCAGCTTCTTCTGCCCGCCGGAGAGATTGCCGGCCAGCTCGTTCTTGACGTGGCCGAGCTTGAGGAAATCGATGACGTCGAGCGCCTTCTGGCGCACGTGCCGCTCGGCCTGCTTGACCATGCCCGGCATCAGCCAGGTCGTCGCGAGGCTCTCGCCCGGCTGGGCCGGCGGCACCATCATGAGGTTCTCGAGCGCCGTCATGTTGGAGAATTCGTGCGCGATCTGGAAGGTGCGCAGCATGCCGCGGTGGAACAACTGGTGCGGCTTCAGCCCGGTCACGTCCTGGCCGTCGAAGATGATCCTGCCGCTATCGGGCACGATATTGCCGGCCACGAGGTTGAACAGCGTGGACTTGCCCGCCCCGTTCGGCCCGATCAGCCCGGTGATCGATCCGCGCTCGACCCTGAGCGAGCAGTTGTTGACCGCACGCAATCCGCCAAAGCGCTTGCTGACGTTCTGAACGTCGATGACTGCGTCGAAGGACACCCCGCCCCCGTCCTGATGAGTAGTCTTGGCCCGGAACTTCTGGCCCGGTTCGGGGCATCTGCGCACATGCACAAATTCCGGTCAACCAAGCACCGCGTTTCGAATGGAGGCGGCTCTTAATGGCTTGTGGAAGATTTGACCAGATGGTCAAAGCGCCGCCAGCACCGCGTCGGCGGTCTGGCGGTTGGGCGCGAACAGGATGTCGTACAGCGTCGCGAGCCGGTTCAGCGACTTGATGTCGACATCGTGCGGCATCGCCGTCAGCGGGTCCTGGAAGAAGATCAGCACGTCGAGCCGCCCCTCGGCGATCATGGCGCCAAGCTGGGCATCGCCCCCGAGCGGGCCGCTCAGCAGGCGCGTGACCTCGAGCCCGGTGCCCTCGGTGATCCGACCGCCGGTCGTGCCGGTCCCCCACAGCTCGTGCTGGCCGAGCTTGTCGCGATTGGCCATGGCCCAGGCGACCAGCTCGTCCTTCTTGTCGTCATGTGCCACCAGCCCGATCCGCGCCATGGAAACCTCCGCCTTCCGCCCGCCCGGTTCTGCCCAACTCAGGCCTTGAGTGCAATGGCCTCGGCCAGCAGGATGGCGAGCTCGTCCTCGGGGATGTCGGCGTCCGGCGCGAAGCGGATGAAGCGCACCTGCTTGCCGTCGCCCTTGAGCAGCGGCGAACTCAGCTGGCGGCCGTGCTCGAACACCAGCGAGACATGGTCCTCCATCGGGAAGATCGCGCACACGAACCCGGCCCTGGGGTGGCGAAAGTTCACCGAGCCCCAGCCCAGGCGCGCCTTCGCCTCGAGGTCGGGGCGCACCGCCAGCAGGGTCAGCGCCAGCCGGCTCGCCAGCTCGGCGATCGGGGGCGGCAGTGAACGGGTGATCTGGATCAGGTCGGCGACCATTTCAGTCGACCGAGAGTCGGATGCTTGCATGGCTCATCTCGAGGCCCATGGGATCGATCATGGTCATGGCCTCGCTCTGGGCCATCTCTTCCATCATTTTCGCGCTCGCCGCCAGTGCCGCCGCGTGCGACTGCCAGTACACGATGTCGATGAAGCTGCCGTCGTCCCGCTGCGCCAGGTGACGGGAGACGAAGCCGGGCTGGCGCTTCAGCCAGTCGTTGATCGGCGCATTGGCGTCGACGAACTGCTGCGCATCGCCGCGCGCCAGGCGGAATGTAACGAGTTCTAGTGCAGCCATGACGACGAAACCCTCTCCTGCGGTCGCAGGGAGAGGGTTTCGCACGGTCGCCCTGACAGCGCGTGTCAGGGTTTCATGGGAACAGGCTCAGAACTCGGCCCACTCCTTGTCGATGGCGGCGCTGCCATGGCTCAGGTAAGAACTGGCGGCCTGCTTGACGCGCTCCTGCAGTCCCCTGATGCCGCGCGCCGGCTGCACCGGCGTCGCAAAGCCGGTGCGCTGCACCACGGGGGCGCTGCCGGTGATGGTGAAGGTATCGACCACCCGGTCGAGCTCGTTCACCTGGTTGTCGGTCTGCTCGATCGCCGCGTTGGTCTGTTCCACCAGGGCCGCGTTGTGCTGCGTCATCTCGTCGAGAGTCCGCACCGCCGTGTTGACCTCCTCGATCGCCGAGGCCTGCTCGCGGCTGTCCCTGGCGATGCCGTCCATCAGCAGGTTGCTCGAGCGCGCCGCTTCCAGCATGGCGACCAGCCGCCCGGCCGCGTCGGCCACCAGCCTGGACCCGGTCTTGACCTCGGAGCCCGACTGCTCGATCAGCGCCTTGACCTCGGACGATGCGCTCGCCGCCGACTGCGCCAGTCGCCGCACTTCGACGGCGACCACGGCAAAGCCCTTGCCGGCGTCACCCGCCCGCGCCGCCTCGACCGAGGCGTTGAGGGCGAGCAGGTTGGTCTGGAAGGCAATGTCGTCGATCAGCCCGATGATGTTGCTGATCTTGGCCGACGAGGCGGTGATCCGCTCCATCGCCTGGGTGGCCTCGCCCATCACCTGCCCGCCGTCCTCGGCCGTGCGGGTGACGGTGCCGGCCACGGCGCTGGCCTCGCGGGCCCGTTCGGCATTCTGCAGCACGGTGCTCGCCAGTTGCTCCATGGCGGCCGAGGTTTCCTCGATCGTCGCCGCCTGCTTGGTGGTGCGTTCGGAAAGGTCGTTGGCGCCCGACAGGATTTCGCCCGTCGCCGTCTTCAGCGATCGCGAGGTTTCCTTGAGCTTGCCCACGATGTCGCTGAGCGTGTCGCCCACCGCATTGGTGTCGTCGCGCAGCCGGGCGAAGGCGCCCTCGTAGGCGCCCTGCATGCGCTTGGTCAGGTCGGTATTGGCGAGCGCCGCCAGCACTTCGCCGGTTTCATTGAGGCCGCGGTCGACGGTGGCGACGAGATTGTTGATGCTGCCGGCGATGGCGTTGAGCTCGGCATCGGGGAACTCGGTCTCGACCCGGCGCGAGAAATCGCCGGCCACCGCCGCGTCGACCACCTGGCCGAACGCCTTCTGCAGCTCCGCCATCATCTGGGTGCGCGCCTGCTGGTCGCGGATGATGCGCGCCGCCTCCGCCTCGGTCATCTCGGCGACGCGCAGTCCGTTGGCGCGGAACACTTCCACGGCCTTGGCCATGTCGCCGATCTCGTTCCTCATCTTCCCGAACGGTACGTCGACCTGGTAGTCGCCGTCGGCGATCCTGCGCATCACGCCGGTCATCCTGCTGATCGGCCTGGCGATGGCGCTGCCGAGCCAGGCGAAGGCCACGAGGCCGAGCCCGAAGATCACCAGCCCGCCCACGATCAGGTTGAGCATCTGTGCTTCCGAGGCGGCCAGCAGCGTCGCCTGCGGTACCGCCACCACGACGGTCCAGGCCTGCTCGGTGCCGGGCAGGTCGACCCGGCGGGCATTCATCTTCCAGGTCTGGCCGGCGGCCTCGCCGGTCGACGAGAATGTGTCCGCGGTCTGCAGCGCTGTCGTCGCCTCGAGCGCCCAGGGCTCGGCGACTGCAGTACCGACCAGCGCCGGATCCGGGTTCAGCACCCAGACGTTCTTCTGGTTGATGATGCCCATGAAGCCGGTGCCCATCGGCGGCTCGCCGCCCAACTTTGCGGCGAGGACGGCGGAATCGAACGCCACGCCGCTCATCCCGACCGGCGTGCCGGCGGAGTTGCGGATGATGTTGGTGAAGCTGGTATAGAGCTTGCCCTCGATGCTGTCGGGACCGGTTATGGCCGGCACATTGGCCTTGAGCGGCTGGGTGAACCAGCTGTCGAAACCGGCTGGGCTATCGAGCGAGCCATAGCCCAGCGAGCCGTCGGGCTTGTGTTCGGCAAGGATGCCGACGTGGTCGCCGCTGATGATAAACTTGGAGCCGGAGAAGGTCGGCTTGGACGCGAGCCCGGATTCGGGCGCGAACATCATGTAGACGCCGAGCGCCCCGGGCAGGCTCGCCAGCTGCTTGGTGACGATATCGCCGTATGTGAGGGGCGAGGTATGGCCGGCCATCAGCGCCTCGGCGGTGCGCGCCGTCGAATCCGCGGCGACGGCGAACGCGGTGAGGAAGGCCTTGACGGTTTCGGCCTCGGTCTCGGCGAGCCTGCCCACGACCTCGTCGGCCCGCGCCAGATCCTGCGCCCGGTTGCTCGAGACCACGTAGTAGAGCGAGGTCCCGATGGCGACGGTGAAGATCGCCGCGGCGGCCAGGATGATGGACCCACGCAGATTCAGCGTCGGCAGGGTCAGCTTGAACGGTGCGGGCATGGAGTGTCGGGGTCCTTCTGGAGAGTCGACGGCCGAAGATGCTTCTGCGGGCGATTCTCACGTGACCATGGCAGCGTTAACATCTGGTGACCGGTGGCAACGGCCGCACCTGCCGCGGCGCCAGGGCAAAAAGCCGGCACGAAGGGCGCCGGCTCTGCTGACGAGGGTCACATTCGAGCCGCTCAGAATTCGGCCCAGTCCTTGTCGATCGCGGCGTTGCCCTGCGTCAGGTAGGACTTGGCCGCCGTGCGCACCTTCTCGTGCAAGGCCTTGATGCCGCGCGCCGGCGCCGGCGCCGCCGCCGGGGCAGCGGCGGGCTCGGCATTGCGGTCCGTGCGGAACACGTCGACGATGCGGTCGAGCTCGGTGGCCTGCGCCTCGGTCTGCTCGATTGCCGCATTCGTCTCCTCGACCAGCGCGGCATTGTGCTGGGTCATCTCGTCCATCTGGCGCACGGCGGTGTTGACTTCCTCGATGGCGGACGCCTGCTCCTGGCTGGCCCGGGCGATCGAGTCCATCAGTTCGTTCGAGGAGCGTGCCGCGACCAGCATCGCCTCGAGCTTGGCGGCCGCCTCGGCCACGAGCCGAGAACCGGCCTTGACCTCGGTGCCCGACTGCTCGATCAGCGCCTTGACCTCCGCCGAGGCGCCGGCCGCCGACTGCGCCAGCCGACGCACCTCGACGGCGACGACGGCGAAGCCCTTGCCGGCATCGCCGGCGCGCGCCGCTTCCACCGAGGCGTTGAGCGCCAGCAGGTTGGTCTGGAAGGCGATGTCGTCGATCATGCCGATGATGTTGGAGATCTTGCCCGACGAGGTGGTGATCCGTTCCATGGCATCGGTCGCCTGGTGCATCACCTGCCCACCCTCCTCGGCGGTGCGCGTCACCGTGGCCGCGACGCCCGAGGCATCCCTGGCGCGCTCGGCATTGGCCAGCACCGTGCCGGACAGCTGCTCCATCGCCGCCGAGGTTTCCTCGATCGTCGCCGCCTGCTTGGTGGTGCGCTCGGAAAGATCGTTGGCGCCCGACAGGATCTCCGAGGTCGCGGTCTTCAGCCCGCGCGAGGTCTGCTTGAGCCCGCTGACGATCTCGCTCAGCTTCTCGGCCACCGCGTTGGTGTCGCTCTTGAGCTGCAGGAAGGCGCCCCGGTAGTCGCCGTCGACGCGATGCGTGAGGTCGGTATGGGCCAGCGCGCCCAGCACCCGGCCGGTTTCGCCCAGGCCGCGATCGACGGTGGCGACCAGTTCGTTGACGCCGTGGGCGAGCGCATTGAGCTCGGGGTCGGGGAACTCGGCCTCGACGCGCCGGCTGAAGTCGCCGGCGATGGCCGCGTCGACCACTTCGCCGAACGCCTTCTGCAGCGCCTGCATCATCTGCGTGCGCTCGGTGCGCCGCTGGATCGAGGCGGCCCGCTCGCCCTCGGTCATCTCGTTGACCTTGAGCGCGTTCTCCTTGAACACCTGTACCGCCCGCGCCATGGCGCCGATCTCGTCGCTGCGCTGGGCCCCCTTCACCTCGGTCTCGAGCTGGCCTTCGGCGAGCGCGTTCATGGTGCCGGTGAGCTGGCTCAGCGGCTTGGTGATGGTGCGCGAGAACACGAACCCGACGGCCGCAGCGATCGCCAGCAGCACGGCGCCGACGCCCAGCATCATGTTGCGCAACTGCGCCACCGGAGCCAGGGCCTCGTCCTGCGAGATCGTGGTGACCACGGCCCAGTTGGTGCCGTTGAACGACAGCGGGGTCGCCGTCGCGATCATCGGCATGCCGCGATAGCCCGTGGTGATGCCGGTGCTCGGCGTCCCGGCCAGCGCCGCCTCGACCAGCGGATTGTCGTAGGCGGTGACGAGCGTATCGTCGCCGTCCGAAAACACCGAGTCGGAGCGCAGCAGCTTGTCCGACCCGACGATGAAGCTCTCGCCCGTCTGCCCCAGGCTCGAATTGTCCTGCAGCATCGCATTGATCGGCGCGACCGGCATCTCGAACGCCATCACGCCCATCAGCTTGCCGCGCTGGTCCAGCATCGGCGTGGCGAGGAAGCTCGCCGGCTGGCCGCCGACCGGATAGACCGAGGCCGACTCGTACACCACCTGCCCGCGCTCGGTGAGCTGCATGGCGGCGCGGTAGGCCCGACCGAGGCCGGTATCGGCCAGATCGCCGCCCTCGGCGAAGTTGAGCGCGAAGTCGTCGTTCTTCATCACCGAGTAGACGAGGTTGCCGGTGGTGTCGAACATGTAGATGTCGAGATAGCCCTGCAGCTCGAGCTGCTGGCGGAACACCACCTGCACCTTGTCATGGGTGAAGTCGTAGTTGGTGCGCCCGGTCTGCTTGACGTCGAGCTTCTGCCGCTCGCCGGCCGGATAGGGGTTCTCGGTGATGAAGCCCTGGCGCAGCGTCGCCACCGGGTCGAGCGGCGGCGTCGCCTTGGCGAAGCTCTTCCAGCCGATGGCGAAGTCGCGCACCGCCGAGATGGCGCTCTCGGTGGTCGCGGTCTTGACCAGGTCCGCCTCGATCGTCTTGAGGTAGGTCGAGAGCTGGTCGGCGTGGCTGGACGCCACGGTCTGCATCTGCCGCGCGCTCAGGTCGGCGACGATCGAGGATCCGATCAGATAGCTCGCCACGCCCACCCCGACGCTGACGACGAGCGCCGACCCGACCATGGCCAGCGGCAGCTTCTGCGCGATCCTGAACTTCGGTAGCCAACCCATGCGCCGCTCCTCCCTCGAGCAAACCTGCACCGGGGGAAGGAGTCGGGGCGGGCGACCGGCAACGGCGCCGCCGTCACGCCGTCTTTCCCCCCAAAGACCCGTGTCGACTGCACGGAGCCTAGGCAGGCCGCCTTAACATCCTGTTACGCTTGCGCTACGTGCCCGGCCCGGGTTTGCGGGCATGTAGTCGATTACATGACGGCCACGCAAAAGGCCGCCCGAAGGCGGCCCGTTGCTTGTCGAGCTGCCGGCGCCGGCTAGCTAGGACAGGACGCCGATCACCGCCTCGATGCGCTTCTTCATCGTCGAGGCGTCGAACGGCTTGATGATGTAGTTGTTGACCCCCGAGGAGATCGCTTCCTTCACCTGCTCCTTGTCGGAGCGGCCGGTGGCCATGATGAACGGCATGCCCTGCGTCTTGGGATGCTTGCGGATGACGCGCAGCAGCGTCAGCCCGTCGATGTCGTCCATGTTCCAGTCGGAGATGATCAGGTCGACGGGGCTCTTCTCGAGCTTGCCCAGCGCGTCGCGGCCGGACTTGGCCTCGATGATGTTGGTGAACCCCAGTTGCGTCAGGATGTACTTGCAGATGCCCCGCATCGACTGCTGGTCATCCACGATCATCACGCTGATTGCACTTGCCTTCGGCATGTTACGCTGTTGCCTTCTAGCCGCCCGAAATACGCCCGGGTCGCGTATCCGAAAAGCCTAGGCACTTTCCGTTACCAAACCATCAACCCGATGCCGCGTTATGCTGCGGATTTGAGCCGGGTCAGGGCCGCGGCGAGCCGCGCCGCGATCGCCTCGACCGGCGCCTGCTCGATTACCGCGCCCTCTTCGAACGCCACCCGCGGCATGCCGTAGACCAGCGCCGAGGCCTGGCTCTGGCCCACCGTGTAGGCCCCCGTGTCGCGCATCAGCTTCAACCCCCGCGCCCCGTCGCGCCCCATGCCGGTCAGGATCGCCCCCACCGCCATCGGCCCCACCGTCCGCGCCACCGACTCGAACAGCACGTCGACGCTCGGCCGGTGCCCCGAGGCCAGTTCGTCCTGCGTCACCCGGCACTTGAGCTGGCCCGAGCTGCGCTCGACGCGCAGGTGGAAGTCGCCGCGCGCCACGTAGGCATGTCCCGGCTGCAGCGGCATCCGGTCCTCGGCCTCGACCACCGTCAGCTCGGTCAGCTCGTCGAGCCGCCCGGCAAAGCGCGAGGTGAATCCCGCCGGCATGTGCTGGGCGATGACGATCGGCGGGCAGTCGGGCGGCATCTGGCCCAGCACCACCCGCACCGCCTCGACCCCACCGGTCGAAGCCCCGATGGCGATGAGCGCGCCGGCGGGAGCGGCGGCGGTGCGCACCGGCACGTTCGCCGGCACCGCCCGCATCGCCCGCCCCCTGACGTCGGAATGCGCCGCCGCCCGCACCTTCTGGCGCAGGTTCTCGCCGAACGCCTCGAGCCCGCCGGCCAGCGTGGCATTGGGCTTGGCGACGAAATCCACCGCGCCCAGTTCCAGCGCCAGCAGCGTCTCGCTCGCCCCCTTGGTGGTGAGCGTCGAGACCATCACCACCGGTAGCGGATACAGGCGCATCAGCTTGTCGAGGAACTGCAGCCCGTTCATGTTGGGCATCTCGATGTCGAGCGTGACCACGTCCGGATTGAGTTCCTTGACCTTCGTGCGCGCCTCCAGCGGGTCCTCCGCCGTGCCCACCACCAGGATATCGCCGTCCTTGCCCAGCGTGCGCGTCAGCACCTCGCGGATGAGGGCGGAGTCGTCGACCACCAGCACCTTGATACTGTTCATGCTGCGTCCCTCGCCTTCTGCTGTGCACGGGTCTGGTAGATGGTCTTGCCGACCAGCCTGAAGTTGGCGCCGCCGGCGCCGAGGTTCTCGGAATGCCCGATATAGAGGAAGCCCTCGGGCACGAGGATGGCGCCGAGCCGCGCGAACAGCTCGGCCTGGGTCGGCTTGTCGAAATAGATCGCGACGTTCCGGCAGAACACCGCGTCGAACGGACCGCGCATCGGCCAGGGATTGTTCATCAGGTTGAGCGGCTTGAACGCGATCAGCTCGCGCGCCGCCATCGGCACGCGCACCTGCCCCGGCCCGGCCGGCTCGAACAGGTCGACGCGCTCGCGGGCAAGCCCGCTCAGCTCGGACTGCGGATAGACGCCCGCCGCCGCCTTGGCCACCACATTGGTGTCGATGTCGGTGGCCAGGATGCGGAAGTCCCAGCGCCGCAGTTCCGGAAAGGCCGCCAGCAGGTGCAGCGCGATGGTGTAGGGCTCCTGCCCGGTCGAGCACCCGGCCGACCAGATCCTCAGCTTCGGCCGCCCGCCCTCGATCCGCGGCCGGCGCTGGATCAGCTGGCCGACATAGGTCTCGAGGTGGGTGAAGTGGTGGTCCTCGCGCCAGAACCGGGTGAGGTTGGTGGTCAGCGCATTGATGAAGTCCTGCGCGTCGGCGGGCGTCCCCTGCCGCTCGAGGTAATCGAGATAGTCGTCGAACGAGCTGAGCCGGAGCGTGCGCACGATCTTGCCCAGCCGCGACACGACGAGCGTGCGCTTGGCCTCCGACAGCGAGATCCCGGCCTCCTTGTAGACCCGTACCTTGACCCGATTGAACTCGCGGTCGCTGAGGGCAAATTCGCCCGGTTCCATATCCGCCCCCAAATACCAGTCCCGTTCTAGGCCTGGCGCCGGCGCGCGGGCAGTTGCAGGGCTCTCGCCGCTTCCGAACCTACGGCTTTCACATTGCCGTCGAGCCGGGCGATCGCTCCGCTGCCTTCGTCCAGCGCACCGGCGATCATGTCCGTCTCATTGCTTAGATTCTCTAAATGCCCGCCGAGCCCGGCGAGGATTTTCTTGAGCGTCGCGGTTTCGGCCAGCGAGGCATCGGCGCGCTGCCGCGAACTGCCGACCAGCATCTTGATCTCGCGCGCCGCCTTCTGCGACGCCTGGGCCAGCGTTCTCACCTCCGCGGCGACCACGGCGAAGCCGGCGCCCTTCTCGCCGGCCCGCGCCGCTTCCACCGCCGCGTTGAGCGCCAGCAGGTTGGTGCGGAAGCTCACGTCCTCGATCGAACTGACCATCCTGTCGATCTCGACCGTCGCGTGCTCGACCCCGCTCACCGAGGTGCTGGTCCGCTGCACGGCCAGCGCCGCCTCGGTCGCGAGCGCCACCGCCTGCCGCTCGAGATCGCGCACGGCCTGGGTCTTGGCGCGCCCCTTCTCGATCGAGCTCGAGGCGGCATTGAGCCCCGCCCGGCTCTGGTCGGCGAGCTCGGCCAGGCTGGTGACGCTGGCCCGGTAGCGGTCGATGGCGTGCAGGATGGCTTCCATCTTGGCCTCGAGATGGTGCCGCACCGCCACCGCCTCGTCGCGCTCGGCGATCAGCGCCGCCAGGTCCTGCTCGAACTGCCTGAGCTCCGGCGCCAGCCCGCCCGCCCCCATCAGCAGGAGCGCATCGACCTGCTCGCCGCGCAGCAGCTGGCCGATCGCCTTGACCGAGCGGTCGAAGCTCTCGAGCGCCCCGCCCAGCGCCTTCAGCGCCGGCGTGTGCTGCATGCCCCAGTCGTCGAAGCGGAACCCGGTGCGCCCGTTGCCCAGCGCCGTCACGAAGGCGTCGAAGTCGTCGTCGGCGATGTGGTAGCCGGCCGGCGAGAACTCGATCAGCGAGCGCCCGCCGCCCAGCTCGCGCCGCTCCGCGACATAGCGGCGGTCGCCGACGACGGCGATGCTCTCGGCCGCCATGTCCTCGAGCAGCATGTCGCCGCCGAGCACGTCGGAGATGATCCCGCCCTCCTCGGCCGCCGGCTCGGCCGCGGTCAATCCGGCGGTGGCCCCGAGGATCTCGCCGTCGCCGCCGATCAGCACGGCCGGCTGCCGCAGCGCGGCGAACGCCGACTTGAAGTTGTGGGCCCGGTCGAGCCGCGCTCCGAGGCTGCCCACGATCGCCTCCAGGCTGGCGGCTTCGCCATCGCGCACCCCGACGGCCTGGCCGATGACGGCGAGGCGCGCGGCGGCGGCGCGGTCGGCGCGCCGGCCCACGACCATGCCGGCGGCCGCCGCCGCGGATGCCGCGAGGCCGGCAATCACGAGGGCAACGAGCCCGGCGCCGAACAGCACGAAGGCGCCGGCCGCGACCATCATGGCGGCAAGCCAGCACACACTGACGATGAGCGCTACGTTGAAGCGCCGCACGAATCACCGAGCCCCGTCGGGCCTCCCCAGGCCCGTGCCGCGACCCTAGGTGGGGAATGGTTAACCAAATCTATACTTGGCCGCCCGGCCGTAAGGGATTGGTAAGGCTGGCGACGCGTCCCCGGCTGGGCCCCGTCAGAACAGCTCGATGTCGTCGACGACGGGCCTCGCGACCACGCTGCGCCGGCTCGCCGCCACGGCCAGTTCTTCCCGGGCGATCGAGGCGTTGACTGCGTTGTCCAGCCGCTTGACGAAGGCGCGGCCCGAGTGCGGCTTGAACATCACCCGGCGTGCATAGGTCCCGCCGAGATCCTCCTTGGCCACCTCGTAGCCCTCGTTGGCGAGGAACTCGCGCACGAACTCGATATTCTTGAGCCCGATATCGTCGAGCGCGCCGTTGATCTTGCCGCCGCCGAAGACCTTGATCTCGAGGTTGGCCTTCTTGCCGGTGCCCCGGCTCAGCACCTTGTTAATCAGTTGCTCCATGGCGAACGCGCCATAGCGCGCCGAGGCGCCGTAGCGATCCTGGGCCGACGCGGACTGCTCGGCGAGCAGGAAGTGGTTCATGCCGCCGACATTGGCGACCCGGTCGCGGATGCAGGCCGACACGCAACTGCCCAGCACCGTCGAGAAGGTGAGATCGGTTTCATCGGAGACGAAGCAATCGCCCTGATGCACGGTCGTCACCACGCCTCGATCGAACTCGGGAGGCAGCGAACGCGACAAGACCATGGCTAGAGGTAATCCGAACGAGTGGCGTCATCAGCGTTAAGGGCAATTCGTTAGGGAACCGCTAACCAAGACCTCCGGGATTTTGCTCCAAGACAACACGCCGCAACGAGCCTTTCAGGAATCCGGGCTAGGGTGGGACGCAACTGTCGGGGGTTAGGTCCTAGATGTCTCTGCAAAGGCTCGCTCGCGAGCTCGATGAAACTGCGCGCCAGACTGCCGGCATGGTGGATGGCGTGACGCAGGCCCTTGAGGTCCTCGCCGACGCATCGCTCAGCCCCGACATGGCCCGTCGGGAGGCCGCCCGCATCATCATCGGTGCGCTGCAGGGCCAGGACCGCATCGAGCAGCGCTGCCACAACATGGCCCTCGCGGTGCGCCAGTTCGCCCTGCTTCCGCCCGCGACGTCGAATGCCGTCTATGACGAGATCTGGGCCAGCCTGGTGCTCGAGGAACTGAGCGTGCCGGCCCTGTCCGGCAGCGCCTCGCGCGGCGTGCACGGCGAGGCCGAGCTGTTCTGACGGTCTGCCGTCGCAGCGGGTCAGAGGCAGCACCGCCAACAATCCGCCGATCACTGCCTCGACCCCGCCCCTGGGTCGGTCGCCTGGACTAGGCCCTGGCCCGGCGCGGTCGGGCCAGCTTGCGCGCCGCGTGGCTGGGCAGGAACTGGGCCAGGGCCAGACCGCTCATCGGTCGTGCCAGGGCATAGCCCTGCAGCACCGTGCAACCGAGATCCCTGAGGATGTCGGCATGCTCGAGCGTCTCCACCCCTTCGCCGACCACTTCGATACCCAGGGCCCGCCCGATATCGACGATCGAGGCCACGAGGTTCCGCTGTGCTTCCGAGCTGACGATCGGCTTGACCAGCTGCCGGTCGATCTTGAGCCGGCGCGGCTTCAGCTTCTGCAGGCTGACGATCGAGGCATAGCCGGTGCCGAAATCGTCGATCTCGATGTCGATGCCCAGCTCCTTGAGCTGGTCGGCGTTGAACCGCACCAGGTCGTCGGTCTCGTCGAGGAAGATCGACTCCACCAGCTCGAACGACACCGTGCCGGGCTCGATCTCGAGATGCTTGAGGCTCTCGATCAGCTGTTCGTCCTGCAGCCGCCGCGCCGAGACGTTGACCGCGATGCGTCCGACGTCGAGGCCCAGCGCGCGCCACTGGCGGAAGGCGGCCATCGACTTTTCCAGCACGATCCGGTCGATGGTGGAAACGATGTTGAGGTCTTCCGCGACGTCGAGGAACGCCGCCGGGCCGAGCAGGCCATCGACCGGGTGCTGCCAGCGCACCAGCGCCTCGACCCCGACCACCTCGCGCGTGCGGGCATCGAACTGGGGCTGGAAATAGGGCACGAACTGGTCGCGCTCGATGGCGCCCAGGAGCTCGTCGGCAACGCGCTTGGTGCGCACCACCTCCGCCTGCAGCGCCTCGGTGAAGAACTCGTGCCGGTTGCGCCCGCGACTCTTGGCCCGATACAGCGCGATGTCGGCATCGACGAGCAGCCGCGCCGGATCGGCGGCCTTGCCGGTCTGCCGGGCAATGCCCACGGAGACGCCGCAGCGGCACTGGTGGCCGTGGTAGTCCACCGGCTGGCGCATCTTGACGATGATGCGCTGCGCCAGGATTGCGAGGCCCGCGTCGCCGCTGTCCGCCGACGAGACGATGACGAACTCGTCGCCGCCGATCCGGGCCACGAAATCGTCGGCGCGGGTATTGGCGCGCAGCACATGCGAGGCATGGACCAGCGTGGCGTCGCCGGCAGCGTGGCCGAGCGTGTCGTTGATCTGCTTGAAGCGGTCGAGGTCGATATGCAGCAGCGCCAGCGGCATGCCGGTCTCGCTCGCCTGCGCCGCCCGCTCGGCCAGCACCCGGTCGAGGTAGCGCCGGTTGGGCAGCCCGGTCAGGCTGTCATGCAGCGCGTTGTGCTCGATCGAGGCCTTGGCCGCCTCGAGCTCGGCATAGCGCGCCTCGCTCAGCCGGCTCGCCTCCTTGAGGCTTTCGTTGAGCGCGACGTCGTCCGACACGTCCCAGTTCACGCCGATGATGCGGCGGGTGCCCCCCGCATCCTGGTACACGGCGCCGATGGCGCGCACGTTGCGCGTGACGCCCTGCGGCGTGACGATCCGGTACTCCGAGTGATAGCGCCCGGTCACGGCGGTCGCGATGCGGAACTCCTCTTCCGCCCGCGCCAGGTCGGCCGGATGGACCGCCTTGCACCAGTCGCCGTAGTCGCGCGCGCCGCCATCCTGCGGCAGCCCGAACAGCGCATTGATCCGATCGTCCCAGAGCAGCCGGCCGGTGTCGAGGTCGAACTCGAACACCCCGACGGCCGAAGTCTCGAGCGCCAGGCCCAGCCGGCGCGACAGCCGCTGCAGCTCGACCTCGCGGCTCTTCAGCGCCATCAGGTGCCGCCGCCGCTCCTCGAGCAGCCGGCCCGTATAGTAGACCGGGACGCAGACGATGACCGCCAGCGCCAGGAAGCCGGCCCAGATCAGCCAGGCGTTGCGCGGCGTGCCGGCCCAGCCGCCCTTGGGGATGGCGGCGATCTCCCATTGTCCCGCGGGCAGTTCGATGTCGGCGATCACCGGCGCCTGGTCGAACACCTCGGCCGGGCCATAGAACAGGGCGCCACGCCGGCCGAGCCCGTCGCGTCCGGCAATGGCGATCTGCACGCCAAGCCCGGGGTCGGTCAGCCCGCTCGCCGCGTAGAGCCGGTCGACATCGACCACTGCCGACACGATGCCCCAGAACTGCCGCGTCTCGCCCGCGCCGGTGAACACCGGGAAGCGCGCGATGAAACCGCTGCCGCCCTGCACCAGGTCGACCGGGCCGGCGAGCACCAGCTGCCCCGTCTCCCGCGCCCGCATCACGGCCTCGTTCTGGGCCTCGTTGTGCCGATAGTCGAGCCCGATCGCCCGCTCGTTGCCGACCAGGGGATAGAGCAGCCTGACCACGAAGTCGGGGGCGCCGGCAATGTTCCGCAGTTCGGAATCGCTATCGAGAATCTTCGCGGCGAGCTCGGCGAAGCGCGCCTGCGTCATGCCCGGTTCGGTGGAGATGGTGGCGACCAGCCCCCGCACCAGCTGGATGTTGCCGTTGATGTGTCCCTCGAGACGAGCGCGCACCACGCTCACCTCCTTGAGCACGTCGGCGCGCGCCTGCTCCTCGAACAGCACCTGGTTCTGCCAGCTGGCATACCAGCCGAGCATGAGGATGCCGGCAAAGGTCACGAGCGTGCCGAACCAGCGTGACCGCAGCGGCACGACCGTCAGTTGACGCAACACCCTGCGCAGGCTGGACAAATCGCCGCCCCCCGATGCCCTTGGCATGGATACTCGGCGCGGATGCTAGCGGTGACGCCTTAACTTAGGCTTTAGCGTCGGGCGGCGAATTGCACCCTACACGACCTTGGCCCGCCGCTTGAACCGGGGCTCGTCCCAGGCGCGCGTGCGGACCACCTCGACGAGGATCTCGCCGGCGCGCTGCACCTCGGCATGGCTGACGTAGAGCGGCGTCAACCCGAAGCGCAGGATATCGGGCTCGCGGAAGTCGCCGATCACCCCGCGCGCGATTAGCGCCTGCATCACGGCATAGGCCTCGGGATGGCGCAGCGACACCTGCGTGCCGCGCTTGCCCGGGTCGGTCGGTGTAGCGAGCTCGAGTTCCGGCGAAAGTTCATGGACGACGGCTGCAAGAATGTCGAACAAGCGATCAGCTTTTGCCCTGAGTTCCACCATGGTTACCCCCTCGAAGACGTCGAGTGCCGCATCGAGGGCCGACATCGCGAGGATCGCGGGCGTCCCGACCCGCATCGCCGCGATCCCCGCGGCCGGCTCGTATGTCCGGGCGAAACGGAACGGCGCGGCATGCCCGAGCCAACCCGTCAGCGGCTGCTTCAGCCCATCCAGGTGCCGGGGCGCGGCATAGACAAAGGCCGGCGCCCCCGGGCCGCCATTGAGGTACTTGTATCCGCACCCGACGGCGAAATCGGCATTCGCATCAAGCAGATGCACGGGAAATGCCCCCGCCGAATGGGCCAGGTCCCAGACCGTCAGCGCCCCCGCCGCGTGCGCCGCCCGGGTGAGCCCGGCCATGTCGAGCCTGGCCCCGGTGCGGTAGTTCACCTCGGTCAGCATCAGCACCGCGACCTCCGGGCCAAGGGCCGCCTCGAGCTCGTCCGCCTCCACCTCGCGCAGCCGATGGCCCTGCCCGAGCAATTCAGCAACCCCGGCCGCGATATAGGCATCAGTCGGGAAATTACCCCTCTCGGTGAGGATCACCTGCCGCTCCGGACGCTGCCGCAGGGCCGTCACCAACACCTTGAAAAGATTGATGGATGTCGAATCCGCCACGGTCACCGTAGCGGGTGGCGCACCGATCAGCCGCGCGATGCGGTCGCCGACGCGCCCCGGCATGTCGATCCAGTCATGCGTGTTCCAGGAGCGGATCAGTCCCTCGCCCCACTCGCGCTCGACCACCTCCGCCATGCGCGCCGTCACCGCCCTGGGCAACGCGCCGAGCGAGTTGCCGTCGAGGTAGATCACCTCCTCGGGCAGCGCGAACAAGGCCCGGGTGCGAGCAAACGGATCGGTAAGGTCGAGCTTGGCGATGTCGGTCATGGCCGGGCAACAAGCACCCTGGGCGTCGCTTGTCCAGCCAGCCGGCGACCGACCCGCTCCGGGCATACTACTTTCGTATTATCCTTTGCTGCTACTTTCGTAGCATATCGCTGATCCCGCCTTGACCGCCGTCCATTCCCTCGTCGATGCTCCGGGCCGAATGCGGGGTCTCTCCCGCGCAAGGGATGAGGACTTCATGGCTAGCGTGAACATCAACAAGGCCGGCAAGCACTATGGCGGCTTCGAGGCCCTCAAGGGCGTCTCGGTCGACATCGAGGACGGAGAATTCGTCGTGCTGGTCGGCCCCTCGGGCTGTGGCAAGTCGACCCTGCTGCGCATGATCGCGGGCCTCGAGGAGATCACCTCGGGCGAGATCTCGATCGGGCCGCGCGTCGTCAACGACCTGCCGCCCAAGGAACGCGACATCGCCATGGTGTTCCAGAACTATGCGCTCTACCCGCACATGACGGTGGCGCAGAACATGGGCTTCTCATTGAAGCTCAAGGGCGTACCCAAGACCGAGATCAAGGCCAAGGTCGACCGCGCCGCGCAGATTCTCGGGCTCGAAAAGCTGCTCGACCGCCAGCCGCGCCAGCTCTCGGGCGGCCAGCGCCAGCGCGTTGCCATGGGCCGCGCCATCGTGCGCGACCCGCAGGTCTTCCTGTTCGACGAGCCGCTGTCGAACCTCGACGCCAAGCTGCGCGTGCAGATGCGTTCCGAGATCAAGGAACTGCACCAGCGCCTCAAGACCACCACCATCTACGTCACCCACGACCAGGTCGAGGCGATGACCATGGCCGACAAGATCGTGGTCATGCGCGACGGCATCATCGAGCAGATGGGCTCGCCGCTCGATCTCTACGATCGTCCGCTCAACACCTTCGTTGCCGGCTTCATCGGCTCGCCGTCGATGAACTTCATCAACGGCCAGACCACCGCCGAAGGCTTCAAGACCACCGACGGGATCCTGCTGCCCACCATTCCGGGTGCCACCTCCGCCGCGATCTACGGCATTCGCCCCGAGCACCTGCACCTCGCCGACGACGGCATCGAGATCGAAGTCGTGGTGCTCGAGCCGACCGGCTCGGAGACCCAGGTCATCGCCCGCCTTGGCACCCAGCAGATCACCGGCATCTTCCGCGAGCGCGTCAACGTCGCGCCGGGTTCCAAGATCAAGGTGAAGCCGGACCTGTCGGTCGTCCATCTGTTCGACAAGGACGGCAAGCGCGTGAACTGAGCGCGCCGGTATCGCTGAATGACAAGGCCGCCGTGGAACGCCACGGCGGCCTTTTTGTTTTGTCCAGACCTTCGCGGGGATGACGGCGGATGGAAGTAGGCGAGTGCCTAGTGCCCGCTCCGCCCGATGAGCCGGGATCGCAGGGCGTTCGAGATGTTGTCGAACACGAACACGACGACCAGGATCAGCAGCACCATGTAGGCGACGTTCTCCCAGTCCTGGTTGGTGCGCATCGCCTCGATGAGCTTGAGGCCGATGCCGCCGGCGCCGACCGCGCCGATGATGGTGGCGGAGCGCGTGTTGCTCTCCCAGAAATACAGCGACTGGCTGATGAACACCGGCGCCACCTGCGGCACCACGCCGTAGCGCTGCACGTTGGCCGGGGACGCCCCGACCGACCTGATCCCCTCGCGCTGCCGGTCGTCGACATTCTCGAGCGCCTCGGTGGTCGTCTTGCCCAGCGTGCCGGTGTCGGTGAAGAAGATCGCGGCGATGCCGGGGATCGGGCCAGGGCCGAAGCCGCGCACGAAGAACAGTGCCCAGATCAGCATGTCCACCGAGCGCAGCAGGTCGAAGGCCCGCTTGGTCAGCCAGTTGCCGACCCGGTTGGGGTTGATGTTGCGCGCGGCGACGAAGGAGAGCGGGAAGGCGACCAGCGCGGCGAACAGCGTGCCGACGAAGGCCATGACGATGGTCTCGAGCAGCTTCATGAACACGTCGAGATGCTGCCACTCGGAATTGTAGAGGAACTCGACGATGATCAACTGCCAGTTCGGCATGCGCGCCTCGATGCGCTCGGGACTGCTCGCGTCCGCCCACAGCTGGCCCAGGTCCTTGCCGAAGAACGGCGACTTGGTGTCGAAGAAGAAGTTCGGCCAGCCCAGGTAGCGATGCCGGACCAGCACCTGCGTGTTGCGGATCTCCGCCAGCCCGATGAAGCCGTAGTCGACCGTCACGCGGCCGCCCTTGAGGCTCATGTTGGCGGGCGCGTCCGGCGACAGTTCTGCCCCCGACTCCGAGATCGGGATGTCGTAGCGCCGGCCGGATTCCACCACGACGACAATGCCGGGGCTGATCTCGACCTGGTTGTCGGCGCCACCGAAGCTCACGACATAGTTGTCCTTGCCGCCCTCGATCCAGTCCGGATTCGGATTGTCGCCGAGCAGCGACCGGGTCCACTCGACCTCGATCCCGTCCTTGGCAAAGCGGAAACGCGGCGTTGCCTCCCAGGAGTACCAGTCGGCGATGTAGATGCCGGCCCGCTCCCACTGCGCGTTGGCGAAGACGCCGGCGACGTTGAAGAAGAAGAAGCAGAACACGAGGTAGGCGGCCGCCCCGACGACGAGCAGCGGCGCCATCAGCCGCCGGTAGAGCGGGCGATGCAGCACCTCGGCATGCCGGGCCCTGAGCGCCAGCGCCTCGTCGGGGCTGATCTCGATCGACGCCATGCTCAGCCTCCGAACTGGAATGCCGACTGTCCCACCAGGCGCTTGCGCAGGTAGCCCGAGAGCCAGTCGATGGAAACGACGGTGACGAACAGCAGGATGATGATGGCATAGGTCTTGGCGGCGTGGTCGCGGCCGATCGACAGCCGGAACACCTCGCCGATGCCGCCGCTGCCAACTGCCCCGATGATGGTCGAGGCGCGCACGTTGATCTCGGTGCGCAGCAGCGCATAGGAGATGAAATTGGGCATCACCTGGGGCACCAGCCCGTAGCGCACCCGCTCCAGCCAGCTGCCTCCGACCGCGCGCAACCCCTCGTCGGGCTTCATGTCGGCGTTCTCGACGACCTCGAAGAACAGCTTGCCGAGCGCCCCCACCGTATGCAGGGCGACCGCCGCGATGGCCGCGATCGGGCCGATGGAGAGGATCGCCACCAGCATGCCGGCCACCACGATCTCGGGAAAGGCCCGCAGCACTTCGAAGCCGCGCCTCGCCGCGAAGCGCACCAGCCGCGATCCGGTGATGTTGCTCGCCGCAAAAAAGCACAGCCCGAATGCCAGCACGAAGCCCATCAGGGTGGAGACCACCGCGATGTTGATGGTCACCAGCATCTGGTAGAAATACTCGGGCAGGTAGAGGTCGCCGATCAGGTAGACCCGTCCTACTTCGTAGTCATACTTGAACGACCCGTCGGCATGGGGCGAAGGCAGGTCGAACAGCGCGCGCACGATCTCCATCGCATCGTCGGGCTGGAAGTGGATAAAGAAATCGAAGAAGTACGGCAGGCGCTCGAAGAACTTGCCGGAATTGGCGGCGTTGGCGAACCACAGCGCGCCAAGGAGAACGGCCAGCAGCGCCGCAAGCGACAGGATCGTATAGACCCGCCGCGTCCGCACCAGCGCGCGGTAGTGATCGTGGACGACGCGCCCCGCATCCGTCAATCCGCCCTGGTCCAACGTCGCCATGCCTGCCCTGACCGCTTGCGCAAAACGGGCGGCGCCATGGTGTGGCACCGCCCCGGGTTATTGGGTTGGATCAACCGCCGATGGTCGCCTTGCGGGCGTCGATGATCGGCTGGTAGAATTCGGCGCTGACCGGGGCATAGCCCTTGAAGTCGCCGTTCTCGATGGCGCGGAAGCAGTCGTAGTCGGCAGCCGGAAGCTCGGTGAAGAACTTCACGATCTTGTCCTTGAGGTCCTGCGGCAGGTCCTTGCGCATCACGGTCGGACCGTTCGGGATCAGTGGCGACTGCCAGATCTCGACCACGTCTTCCATGTCGAGCATGCCCTTGTCGACCATCGAGCGGATGTTGCCCGAGGTGTAGCCCTCGGAGAACTCACCGACGCCCGAGGCCCAGGTGACGGCCACGTCGACCTTCTTGTCGAGCAGGGCCAGCACGTTGTTCTCGTGCCCGCCGTTGAACGAGGTCTCGGAGAAGTACTCGTCCGGCTTCATGCCGCCGAGCGCCGGATCCTGCGGCAGGGTCACCAGCGGGATCAGGTAGCCCGAGGTCGAATCCGGGTCGGCGTAGCCGAGCTTCTTGCCCTTGGCTTCGGCCAGCGAGGCGATGCCGGAATCCTTGCGGGCCAGCATCACCGAGTGATAGCCCATCGACCCGTCGGTCTGGACGGTGGTGAGGAACGGCTCGACCGCGTCGGGATTGGCGAGGTAGGCCTTGGCAAAGCCCGAGGCGCCGAGGCTGGCGACATCGAGCGTGCCGCCGAGCAGGCCCTGGATCACGCCGTCATAGTCGGCGGCTGGGAACAGCTGCACTTCCTTGACGCCGAGGGCAGCCGGGAGCTTGTCGATCAGGCACTGGTTGTCGGCGAGGCGATCGGCCTCGTTCTCGCCGCCGAGCAGGCCGATGCGGATCGCATCCTGGGCCAGGGCCGGGGTTGCGAGGGCGAAGACGGCGACGCTCGCCATCATGACGTTACGGATCGCGGACATGGATAGTCTCCTTTGGTGACGCGATTGGCTTTCCGCCGCCTGCCGCGCCGCACGAGCAGGCGGCTGGCCGGCAGGTGCGGAAACTCTGGATTTCAGTTGGGAAGACCGGCCGAAGCCAGCGGAGCCTCGAGGGCACCGGCGGGCAGGTCGGCATGCTTCTTCTTTTTCTTCTTGGGAACGATGGCTTCGAGGCTGGTCGAGGTCATCTCCTCGGAGAACGCTTCCTCGAGGCCGTCGGCGCCGTAGAGCTCGCGTGCCACCTCGGTCGTCAGTTCATCCGGCGTGCCGTCGAATACCACCTTGCCGGCCGCCATGCCGATGATCCGCTCGCAATAGGCGCGGGCGGTATCGAGCGTGTGCAGGTTGGTGATGACGGTGATCCCCTGCTCCTCGTTGATGGCGGCGAGGGAGTCCATCACGACCTTGGCGTTGCGCGGATCGAGCGAGGCGATCGGCTCGTCGGCCAGGATCACCCTGGGCTCCTGCATCAGGGCGCGGGCGATGGCGACGCGCTGCTGCTGACCGCCCGACAGGGTCTGGGCCCACTGGCTGGCAGTCTGGGCGATGTCGAGGCGCTCCAGCGCCTTGAGCGCCATCAGTTGCTCCTGTTCGGAGAAGATCTGCAGCAGCGACAGCAGCGAATTGCGCCGGTTGAGGCGCCCGAGCATGACGTTGGTGAGCACGTCGAGGCGCGGCACCAGGTTGAACTGCTGGAAGATCATGGCGCAGTCGCGCTGCCAGTCGCGCAGGGCCTGCCCGCGCAGCGCCGACACCGGCGCGCCGTCGAACTCGATCCGCCCCTCACTGACGTCGATCAGCCGGTTGATCATGCGCAGCAGGGTCGACTTGCCGGCGCCGGATCGACCGATGATGCCAACCATCTGGCCCGCGGGGATATCGAGGCTGATGTCCGCAACGGCCGTCTTGGCGCCGAAGCGCCGCGTCACGTTGGAAATCTTGAGCATGCCCGGCACCCCGTCCCTCTAGCGGGACTGAGACCTATGCCGGCTTGACGAAGCCCGCATGAAGGTTGGATGACGTGTTCGTGACGGTGCAAAAGTCGGCCCACAAAGCAGATAAACCGCTGCGCTGGCAGCGGTTTATCGGCCGAGGAGCAGGTGCAGACAGCTCGGTTATTCGTACTTCTCGAGAAAGGCCTCGATCGTCAGCGCGCGGAAATCCGGCAGCGCCGCATGCAGCTTCTCATGCTCCCAGTCCCACCAGCCGAGCGCCAGCAGGCGGTCGGCGATCGGCCTGGGAAATCGCTCGCGGATCGGCCGCGCCGGCACCCCCACCGCGATGGCGAAGTCGGCGACATCCTTCGTCACCACCGCATTGGAACCGATGATCGCGCCATGGCCGATCTTCACCCCGGGCATGATCACGGCGCCATGACCGATCCAGGTGTCGTGCCCGACCTCGATGCCGTGCTCGGCGCGCCAGTCGAAGAAGCCCTGGTCATCGTCCTCGCCGTCGAAATACCAGCTCGAACGATAGGTGAAGTGATGCAGCGACGCGCGCTGCATCGGGTGCTTGCTGGCATAGATGCGCACATGCGCCGCGATGTTGGCGAACTTGCCGATCTCAGCGTAGGCGATCTGCGTGTTCTCGACGCAATAGGAATAGTCGCCCAGCCTCGAGTGCGCGACATGGCAGCCAGCCCCCACCTCGGTGTACCGGCCGATCACGGAACTCCGCACGTCGGCCGTCTCGTGGATGAACGGCGTCTCGCTGAGCCTCATGCCGCCTTCCTTGCCGCGAACAGGGTCACATCGACGATCCGGTCGGCGACCAGCGCCCGCACTTCCTCGTCGTGGAAGATGCCGAGCAGCGCCGCGCCGGCCTGCTTCTTTTCGGCGATCATCTCGACCACGACGCCGCGATTGGTGGCGTCGAGCGAGGCCGTCGGCTCGTCGAGCAGCAACACCGGATGGTCCGTTATGAAGCCGCGCGCGATGTTGACGCGCTGCTGCTCGCCCCCCGAGAAGGTGGCCGGCGGCAGCGACCACAGCCGCTCCGGCAGGTTGAGCCGGGCCAGCAGGGCCCGCGCCCTCTCCGTCGCCTCGTCCCGTGCCACGCCCCGACTGACCAGCGGCTCGGCCACCACGTCGAGGGTTGTGACACGCGGCACGGTGCGCAGGAACTGGCTGACATAACCGATCGTGTCGCGGCGCAGCTCGAGCACCACGCGCGCGCTGGCGGTGGCGAGGTCGACGGGTGCGCCATGATGGATCAGGCTGATCGAGCCGGCGTCGACGCCGTAGTTGCCGTAGACCATCTTGAGCAGGCTCGACTTGCCGGCGCCCGACGGGCCGCCCAGCACGACGCACTCGCCGGCATGGACCTCGAACCCGACACCCGAGACGACGGGCAGCACGATGCCGTCGCGCAGGTGCATGGTGAAGGATTTCGCGACGTCGCGGACGGAGAGGAGGGGGGTCATCGCCTTGCTCCAAGATCGTGCCTCGCGCCTCTCATCCGGCGCTTCGCGCCACCTTCTCCCCGACGGGGAGAAGAATAGGCGGCGGCCAGATCGGGGCACGCTGTTCCTCTCCCCGTCGGGGAGAGGGTGGATCGGCCGAAGGCCGAGACGGATGAGGGGTTGGTGCGCACTGCTCATCACACCTGCAAGATCGAACTGACGAGCAGCTGCGTGTATGCCTCGCGCGGGTCGTCGAGCACGCGGTCGGTGAGGCCCTGCTCGATGACGTGCCCGTCCTTCATCACCATCATGCGGTGGCTGAGGAGCCGCGCCACGGCGAGATCGTGCGTCACGATGATGGCCGAAAGCCCGAGGTCCGAGACGAGGCCGCGGATCAGGTCGAGCAGGCGCGCCTGCACCGAGACATCGAGGCCGCCGGTCGGCTCGTCCATGAAGACCAGCCGCGGATGCGTCACGAGGTTGCGGGCGATCTGCAACCGCTGCCGCATGCCGCCCGAGAACGAGCGCGGCTCGTCGTCGACGCGGTCCTCGGCGATCTCGACGCGGCCCAGCCAGTCGATCGCGGTCGAGCGGATCCTGCCGTAGTGCCGGTCGCCGACCGCCATCATCCGCTCGCCCACATTGGCGCCGGCCGAAACGGTCATGCGCAGCCCGTCGGCCGGGTTCTGGTGCACGAAGCCCCAGTCGGTGCGCATCAGGAAGCGGCGCTCGGCCTCGCTCAGGTCGTAGAGATTGCGCCAGACGTCGTCGCGCATCCGGTACTCGGCGACGCCGGACGTCGGCTCGAGCCGGGTCGACAGGACATTGAGCAGCGTCGTCTTGCCCGAGCCGCTCTCGCCGACAATGGCCAGCACTTCGCCCGGCCAGAGCTCGAACGACACGTCGGCGCAGCCGCGGCGCGAGCCGTAGTATTTGCTGAGATTGGACACACGCAGGAGGGGTTGGTCAGACATCGACGTCTCCGATGCTGGGGGATGTCAGCTCCCCTCCCCCTTGAGGGGAGGGGCGGGGGGTTGGGGTCCATCGGTGATCCACTGAACCACCCCCTCCCTCGATCCCTCCCCTCAAGGGGGAGGGAGGCGACGAACCGAGATGCCGCGTACTCATTCCGCCGCCTCCAGCGCATGTCCGGCGAGCGTGCCGCGATGGCCGTGTTCACGGCGGTCTTCGCAGTTGTCGGTGTCCGAGCACACGAACATGTGCCCACCGTGATCGTCGAGGATCACCTCGTCGAGATAGACCCCGGTCGCCCCGCACAGCGCGCACGGCTCCTCGAAATGCTGAATCTCGAACGGATGATCCTCGAAATCGAGGCTCACCACTTCCGTGTAGGGCGGCACCGCATAGATGCGCTTCTCGCGCCCGGCACCGAACAGTTGCAGCGCCTCGCTCATGTGCATCTTGGGGTTGTCGAACTTCGGCGTCGGCGACGGATCCATCACGTAGCGGCCCTCGACCTTGACCGGGTAGGCGTAGGTCGTGGCGATGCGCCCGTGCTTGGCGATGTCCTCATAGAGCTTCACATGCATCAGCCCGTATTCCTCGAGCGCATGCATCTTGCGCGTTTCGGTCTCGCGCGGCTCGAGGTAGCGCAGCGGTTCGGGAATCGGCACCTGGTAGACCAGCACCTGGCCCTCGGTCAGCGTCCTTTCCGGGATGCGGTGGCGCGTCTGGATGATCGAAGCCTCGGCCGTATGCGTGGTCACCGCGACATTGGCCACCTTGGCGAAGAAGGCCCGGATCGAGACGGCATTGGTGGTGTCGTCGGCACCCTGGTCGATGACCTTGAGCACATCCTCGGGCCCGATGATCGAGGCCGTGATCTGCACGCCGCCCGTGCCCCAGCCGTACGGCATCGGCATCTCCCGGCTCGCGAACGGCACCTGGTAGCCCGGGACGGCGATGGCCTTGAGGATGGCCCGCCGGATCATCCGCTTGGTCTGCTCGTCGAGGTAAGCGAAGTTGTAAGCTGCGACGTTCATTCCGCGTTCCTCGCGAACTTTTCTGGCTCCCCTCCCCCTTGTGGGGAGGGGCTGGGGGTGGGGGTCCATCGGTATTTTGCCGGACCACCCCCTCCCTCGGTCCCTCCCCTCAAGGGGGAGGGAAGGACAACTGCGAGCCTTGTCATTCCGCCGCCTCCGGATAGGCGTCGTCCCCGGCCTCCGCCTCGTGCTCGGCGCGCATTTCGCGCAGGAGGCCGAGTTCGCCCTGGAAATCGACATAGTGCGGCAGCTTCAGGTGCTCGACGAAGCCGGTCGACTGCACGTTGTCGGAGTGCGAGATGACGAACTCCTCGTCCTGCGCCGGATGGTTCACGTCCTCGCCCAGTTCCCGGGCGCGCAGCGAGCGGTCGCACAGCGACATCGCCATCGCCTTGCGCTCGGCCTGCCCGAACACCAGCCCGTAGCCGCGGGTGAACTGCGGCGGCACTTTGGCATTGCCCTTGAACTTGTTGACCATCTGGCACTCGGTGACCCGGATGCGCCCGAGGTTCACGGCAAAGCCGAACTCTGGGATATCGAGCTCGACCTCGACCTCGCCGATGCGGATTTCACCCACGAACGGATGCGAACGGCCATAGCCGCGCTGCGTCGAATAGCCGAGGGCGAGCAGGAACCCCTCGTCGCCGCGCGCCAGCGCCTGCAGGCGCCGATCACGGCTCAGCGGGAACTCCATGGGTTCGCGCGTCAGGTCGCCGATCTCGTCCTGCGGCTCGTTGACGTCGTCCTCGGTCAGGCCCTCATGGCCGAGCAAGTCCGTGACCCGCGGGGCCCGCTCGGGCTCGCTGTCCCGCGCCACCGGCGTGTCGACCGCACCACCCTCGGCGATCGAGGGATCGAGCAGCCGGTGCGTGTAGTCGAAGGTCGGGCCGAGCAACTGGCCACCCGGCAGGTCCTTGTAGGTCGCCGAGATGCGCCGCTCGATCTTCATCTCGCCGGTGTCGATAGGACGCGAATAGCCGAAGCGCGGCAATGTGGTGCGATAGGCCCGGACGAGGAAGATGGCCTCGATCAGGTCGCCGCGCGCCTGGATCAGAGCCAGGGCCGCCAGTTCGCGGTCGTAGAGCGAGCCCTCGCCCATGGCGCGGTCGACCGCAAGTCCGAGCTGCTCGATGATCTGCTCGATGCGCAACGCCGGGACATTGCGATCGCCACGACGGCGGTCGGCCAGCAGGCGGTGGGCATTGGCGATGGCGGCCTCGCCGCCCTTGACGGCAACATACATGGCTCAGGCCTCCGAAATGCGGGTGGTGCGCGGCAGCGCGACGAGCGCGCCGTCGCGGACGATCAGTATGTCGATGCCGCGCGGAAAGCGCTCGCGGTTGTCGGCCCACTGCGCGAGGAAATCGCCGCCCGGCAGCGGCAACTCGGTGTCGAGACGGTTCTTGATGCCGGGCCCCTTGAGGGTGACGCGCTGTGTGCCGGCAGCAGCGGCCAGCACCACTGTGGTCGAACGGTCCGGGTACTCGTCTGTCCCCTGCCCCAGCACGTCGAGCTTCGGCAGGTGGCGCGCCTCGGTCACCAGCGCGAACTGCGCCTGCGAGGGATCGGCGGTCAGCGGCGCGCCGCAATGGAAGGCCAGCCAGCCGGTCACCGCCTCGCTCGACGCCAGCACGGGGTCGAGCCAAACCAGCGTATCCTGGTCGCAGAGTGTCAGGGCCAGCGCACCGAGCTCCTGCGTCAGCGGCGCCGGCGGTGCGGCATCGGAGGCGATGGATTGCACTGTGCCTGGACGGGCGAGCGCATCCATGGTGGCGCGGAACACCGACTGCGCGCCCAGCACCCGGTCGGTAAAGCCGCCTTCGATCACTGCATCCATCAGTCGTCTCCCCGGACCATGGTGAAGAAATCGACCTTGGTGGCGGCCGTCTCGTCACGGCGCCGGTCGTCGGCGGCCTCGAGCTCGGCGCGCAGCGGCGCCAGAACCTGTGCTTCGACGGTCGCCGCATCGCGCTGGAACAGCGCATCGAACAGCGCCGACGTCACGGCCTTGTCGCCGTCGCGCCCGAGGCAATAGGCATGCCCGACCTCGCCGCTCTCGAGCCGCACCGTCGCCCGCGTCACCGTCGCTTCGCCCAGGTTGAACGGATTGCCGCCGCCCCCGGCGCGCGCCCGCACCATCACCAGCCCGGTCTCGGGCCCGCGTACCTTGTGGAAGGCCGGCTTGTCGGGCCAGGCCGACCACAGTTCGGCGAGGCGACCGGCCGCCGCATGGCTCAGCACGGCCATCGCTTCCTGCCTCGGATTTGCCTCTGCGGGCTGCATGTGGCTTGCTCCAACTTGTATAGTGGAATAGACAAGTACGTCCGTCTTACCCCTCCTTACCCAGCCGACGTGAATTTGCAATGACAGTCTTGAGCCGCACCGAGATCGAGCCCGCCGGCGGCGTCGCGCTGTGGCGCCAGATCGCCGATGCGATCCGCCTCGACATCGTCGGCGGCAAGCTCGAAACCGGCGACAGGCTGGCTGGCGAGCTGCCGCTGGCGGAGCGCTTCGGCGTCAACCGCCATACCGTGCGTCGCGCCATTGCCGTGCTGGTCGAGGAGGGTGTGCTGCGCGCCGAGCACGGCCGCGGCACCTTCGTCGCCGAGGCACGGCGACTGAGCTACCCCATCGGACGGCGAACCCGCTTCAGCGAGGGGCTGGCAGGACAAACGAAGCAACGCGCCCGCACGATCCTGTCAAGTCGCATCGAACGCGCCACCGCTCGCCTTGCGGAGCGGCTCGATGTGAAGCCGGGGACACGCCTGATCCGCGTCGAGACCGTCGCCTTCGCCGACGGCCGCGCGCTCAGCCGGGCGACAGGCTGGCTACCCGAGCAGCGCTTCCCCGAATATCCGGCCGTGCTGGCCGAAACCGGATCCACCACTGAAGCGCTGAAGCGCTATGGCATCGACGACTACTCGCGCGGCTCGACCCGTATCTCGGCCCGCCACGCCACGACCGACGAAGCCCAGGTGCTGAAGCTCGCACCGGGCGCCGTGGTGCTAGTGTCGGACGCAGTGGACATCGACGCGGCCGGCGTGCCGATCCATACGCTGCTGACGCGGTTTCCGGCGGATCGCATGGAGTTGGTGGTTTAGGCTTTCGATCGTCAGCTGTCGTCATCTCCGGGCTTGACCCGGGGACCCTGACGATGTCGAGGAAGACCCCCACCGTCGCCCATGCTCGGTGTCGGTGGTCAGGGCTAGGTCGAGCACAAATCGCAAGATCGAGTGGGTTCCCGGGTCAAGCCCGGGGATGACGACTGACAGTGTAATCGCAAGGCAATACGGTAGCCCCTACCGCTCGAGCACGATCCCCGCCTCGGCCAGCATCCGGTCCACATCCACCGTCTGCCCCGTCGCGATCGACGTGTTCGCGGCAATGCCGGTAAGGATCGACCACGCCCCCTCCTTGTGCGTGGACGCGCGGCTGTACTTGTCCGGCGCCATGCTGCCCGGCTCGAACAGGTAGCCCAGCATCACCGGGTCGGCGCCGCCATGGTCGCCTTCGCCGGCCCAGACCTCGAGCGGCTCGGGCCGCCGGCCGTGCAGGTGCAGCACCGTCGTCATGTTCTCCTCGGCCGACTTGTCCCGCACCCCGCCGAACACGCCATGCACCTCGACATGCCGATGCGTCAGCTCGCCCTTGGTGCCGTGGAACTTGATCTCGAGCCCTTCCCAAGGGGAATAGGCGCACAGCGTATAGTTGAGGAATACGTCGTTGGCGTAGCGCACCTGCACCTGCATCGTGTCCTCGATGCTGATGTCGCCCGAAAACACGCACTTGTCGCGCAAGTAGCCGTCGTCATCCTCCGCCTCGAGATAGAGCTCGCGCAGCGCCGGATCGTTCGCGAGGTCGAGCCGGTACTCGCATCTGTCGAATACCGGGCAGGTGTGGCAGCGCTCGCCATGGCCGCCGAGCCCGAGCGCCTCGGCCATCTCAGGCGTGTAGAACACGCGCTTGCCCAGTGCGCTGACGGTCTTTGGAGTGGAAGCCACCCACCAGTTCATCAGGTCGAAATGGTGCGTCGACTTGTGCACCAGCAGCCCGCCGGACTTCTCCTTGTCGCGATGCCAGCGGCGGAAATAGTCGGCCCCGTGCACCCGGTCGAGATACCAGCGGAAGTCGACCGCCGTGATCTCGCCGATGGCGCCGGACAGCAGCAGGTCCTTGAGCTGCGTGCGCGCCGGCGTGTAGCGGTAGTTGAAGGTGACGGTGACTGTCTTGCCGCTCTCCCGCTGCGCATCAAGGATGGCGCGGAGCTTGTCGAGATCGACCGTCATCGGCTTCTCGGTCATCACGTTCCGCCCGGCCTTGAGCGCCGCAACGATGTACTCGTGGTGCAGGTAGTCAGGCGTCGTGACGATGACCGTGTCCGGCTCCTGCTCGGCGATCATCCTGTCGAAGTCGCTCGCATCGTAGGTCGCGACCCCGTTCCCCCGCTTCGGCACCTTGCCGGCCGAGAGCGCCAGCCGGCTGTCGTTCACGTCGCACAGTGCAACGAGGTCGTTGCCCTCCGGATGCGTCTCGGTGATCGCCTTGCGGAACATGGCATGGCGCCCGCCGACGCCGACTATCGCGTATCTCAATCTGGGGGTCCCTCGTCCGGTCTCAGCCGCCCGGCCAAATTCTCATGCCAGGCACCGGGCAAAACTAATTCACCACCTGGTTACTTAGTCAAGCCGACCCTCGCCGCGATGCATGCGCCACTTGCCTTGCCTGCGATGGATGGTCTCTACTCCCCGCACGCCGCCAACCAGAACGGACCAGAAGCCGCGACGATGACGGACGACCTCACCCTGTCGATCGACCTCGGCACTTCCAGCGTCCGCGCCGCGCTGGTGGATCGGCGAGGTACGATCCGGTCGCTGGCGAGCCGCGGCTTCGTGCAGACCGTCCCGCGCTTCGGCTGGGCCGAGCAGAGCGCCACGGCATGGTGGCAGGCAACAGAGGCAGCTATCGGCGAGGTCATGCAGGCCGCTGCCGCGCCCGTCGTGGCCGTGTGCGCCTGCGGCCAGATGCACGGCACCGTGCTGGTCGATGCCCGGGGCGAGCTCGCCAGCGACCGGGTGCTGCTCTGGAACGACAAGCGCGCCGCGCCGCAGGTCGAGGCCTGGGAAGGCGCGCATCCCTTCACCTCCCACGCCGAAACCACGGCCAATCCTGCAACGCCCGCCTGGCCCGGCTTCAAGCTCGCCTGGCTCAGGGCCCATGCACCGGAAGAGATGGCGCGGGCCGCCGCGGTGCTGACACCCAAGGACTTCATCAACCTGCAGCTGACCGGCGTCGCCGCCACCGACTGGAGCGAGGCCTCGGCCAGCTTCATGGCCGACAGTCGAACCGGCCGCTGGTCGGACGAGGTCGTCGCTAGCCTCGGCCTCCGCCGCGACCTGCTGCCGCGGATCCTTGATGCCTCGGCCGTGATCGGCCACGTGACCGCGCAGGCGGCCCGTGCCACCGGGTTGCCTGCCGGCATCCCGGTCCTCGCCGGCGGCGGTGACCTGCCGGTGGCGCTGATCGGCTCCGGCGTCGCAGCCCCTGGCCTGGGGTCCGACATCGCCGGCACCTCGGCGATCGCCACCCTCGTGCGGACCGCTCCGCTGCTCGATCCGGCGGTGGCCAATGTCGCGCTGCCGGGTGGACTCTGGGGTGCGTTCACGCTCGTCGACGCCGGCGGCGACGCCATCCGCTGGGCGGCCCGCGCCATTGGCGACGGCGTGCCCGAAAGCGCCATCGAGGCCGCCGCGGCAGGCTCGGACGGCCTGTTCTTCCTGCCCTTCCTCTCGGGCGAGCGCATGCCGCCGGCCCGCAACTCCCGCGCGCAGTTCTTTGGCCTCACCACCAGCCACGGCACGGCCGAGATGAACCGCGCCGTGCTCGAGGGCATCGCCTTCGCCCTGCACCGCCAGTTCGAGCCGATTGCGCGCCTCGGCGGCCGACCAGAGCGCTTCGTTGCCGCCGGCGGTGGCGGGCGCTCCGACCTGTGGCTCAGGATCAAGGCCAGCGTCTACGGCGTACCGATCCTCGTGCCGCGCGTGCTCGAAACCGGCGTCGTCGGCTGCGCCATCCTCTGCCGGCAGGCGCTCGGCGAAGGCAGGTTGCCGGATCTGATGGGCAGGATGACCGCCATCGAGCGCGAGGTGCAGCCCGTGCCCGAATGGGCAGACCGCTACGCTCGAATGCTGCCGGTCTACAGCCACATCGTCGAGGCCATGCGGCCGCTTTATGCGGAACTGGATGGGCTGGAGCGCTAGTCCCCTCTTATCCTCCCCCGTTCACGGGGGAGGATCACGGAGAGGGGAGTGCGCGGGCGTTAGTAAGTGGCGCGGCCGCCGCTGAGGTCGAACACCGACGCCGTGGTAAAGCTGTTTTCCTTGCTCACCAGCCAGGCCACCATGTTGGCGGCTTCCTCGACTTCGAGGAAACGACCGCGCGGGATGCGGCTCAGCATGTAGTCGATGAACTCGGGCTTGAGCTCGTCGAGGATGCGCGTCTTGGCCGTCGCCGGGGTGATGACGTTGATGGCGATGTCGTACTTGGCGCATTCCTTGCCGACCGCCTTGGTCATGCCGATGACGCCGGCCTTGGCCGCCGCATAGGCCGAGGCATTGGGGTTGCCTTCCTTGCCGGCGATCGAGGCGATGTTGACGATGCGTCCGTAGTTGCGCGCCTTCATGCCCGGCAGCACCGCGCGGTTGACATAGAACGCGCCGTTGAGGTCGATCTCGATCACCCGGCGCCATTCATCGAGCTCGTATTCGTCGAGCGGCGCGTTCTTGCCGGCAATGCCGGCCGAGTGGACGAGGATGTCGAGCTTGCCGAGGCTGTTTTCGACCTCGGCCACCGCTGCGGCGACCGCATCGTAGTTGGTGATGTTGACCGCGACGGTGGAGGCGGCGGCGCCGAGCTCGGCCTTGGCGCTGGCGAGCAATTCAGCGTTCATGTCCCACAGGCTGACCCTGGCGCCCGAAGCAACGAGCCGGCGCGCGATGGCAAAGCCGATCCCTTGGGCGCCGCCCGTGATGACGGCGACCTGGCCGTTCAGATCGATCTGGTTCATGTCTTCCCCGCTCGGCAAGTGTTCTTGTGCAATCGGCTTAGCAGCCCTTTCCGCTAATTCCATACAGTGGTCCCGCTCGCTAGTGACCTTTAGTCTGCCCCTGTTGCGCAACTGCCGCGCGCTGGAACGACGAGGCCGGCCAGCTCGCGCGGCTACCCGCCGGTTTGCCGGCCGATGTCGCCGATCCGGCTGGCGCGCATGCCGACGCCGATCACCACCTTCATGGCTTCGCGCGCCGCGTGCGGGTCGCGGGCCGCGATGGCCTCGGCGATGCGGCGATGGTCGTCGACCGACGACGCCAGCCGTGCGGCATCCTCGGCCGGGGAGCTGACCTCGAGAAGCCCGATCAGCGCGACCTCGACGAGCGCCGCCGCCGACCTCAGGAACGGGTTGTGTGCCGCCACCACGATGGCGAGGTGGAAGTCCAGGTCGGCCCTGGCATAGTCCTCGCGACCGATCTCGGGTGCCGCCATGCGGTCGAGGCGGTGCAGGATCGCGTCGAGTTCGTCCCGGGTCCACCGCATCGCCGCGAGGGCAGCCGCCTCCGGCTCGAGCGCCAGCCGCATCTCGGAAAGGTGCGTGATGAACTCGGGATCGAGCCCCTGCCGGGACTGCCAGGCCAGCACGTCGCGGTCGAACAGGTTCCACTCCGAGCGTGGCAGCACGCTGGTTCCGACACGGGCCCTGGCCTGGATGAGTCGCTTTCCCGCCAGGGTCCTCAGCGCTTCGCGCAGCACCGTGCGCGACACTCCGAAGCGCTGCATCAGCTCTGCGTCGCCGGGAAGCAGCGAGCGCTCCGGATAGGCGCCCGACACGATCGCACGCCCCACTTCGGCAGCCACCCGGGCGGTGCGCGAACGCCCGGATGCGGCAGCCCCCGCGTTTGACTCGACCTGACTGATGGCGACCCTCGTCCCTATGGTGAAACGCTGGCGTCAGCAGCTACCCCGAATGCGGGGCACCGGGAAGAGCGCCTCAAGTCGAATATGCGGCGCCCGCAGTTCGGCCTAGGCGCCCGCAGCGGCGAACCCCGCGCGGGGGTCACGACCCGGGCCGGCGCCCTCGATGATCAGGTCGGCGACCACCACGTCGGTGCCGGTAAGCCCCATCGGATAGCAGGCGGTCAACCCCGCCGACGGCTGCCGCTCAGGGCCAAAGGCGGAAAGCGGCTCGAGGCGCCGCAGATGCTCCGTCCCGGAGAGGATGAAGGACGCACCGGCCGCGGCAACCTGCTGCGGACTATCGGTCACCAGCGTTGCCGCACGCTCGGCGACGTCAAGACCGAGTTCCTTGCCCGCCGGGCTCTTGTAGCCGACACTGTGCACGAAGGCGTCCGGCGCCAGCCACTCCGCCCGGAGCACCGGGCGCAGGCTGGTGGTGGCGACAATCACGATGTCCGCCCCGTCGACCGCCGCCTCCGCCGAGGCCGACGCGGTCACGGCAAGTCCCAGTCGTCCCGACATTTCGGCCGCAAACCGCTCCGCCGATTCCGCCGAGCGGCTGTGGACACGCGCCTGCGTGATGCCGCGCGTTGCCAGGGCGGCTTCGAGATGCGACCGAGCCTGCCGGCCCGCACCGATCAGCGCCACCGTGCTCGCCTCGGGACGCGCCAGCGCCCGGATCGCGGCCCCGCCGATGGCGCCCATGCGCACCACGCCCAGTTCGCTACCGAGCACGATGCCCTTCATCCGGCCGCTGGCCATATCCCAGACGATCACGGCCTGATCGTCGAAATGCTGGCCGTAGCGCGAGAAATAGCTGCGCACGCCACCCACCGCCGGCCCCTGCCTCGATCCGCCGACGGCGAAGACCAGTTCCGTGGTGCCGCCGAAATCGACCCGGTGGCGGGCCGGCGCGACGAACGCTCCGTCCGCCGCGGCGCGGATCACCGCCTCGACGGCGGCGATCGCCGCCGGCATGTCGGTCAGCCGCCTGACGTCATCGTCGTGAAGAACGATCGGAGCCATGCAGCGATCCGGCACGCCCCGGCCCGGCTTGTCACCTGCCCGCCTCGGCCGGGCCAATCCCCAGCGTCGCCATCAACTCCGCCGCCGCGGCGCTTCCTGCCCGGTTGGCGCCGATCGTCGAGGCCGATGGCCCGTAGCCGATAAGGTGGACGCGCGGCTCCTTTACCACCTCGGTCGCCAGCCGCCCCCCCATGAAGATGCCGCCCGAGTCCTCGCGCAGCAGCAGCGGCGCCAGGTGGTCGAGCGAAGAGCGAAAGCCCGTGCACCAGACGATCACGTCGGCCCGCTGCTCGCGGCCATCGGCCCAGCGCACCCCGGTCGCGGTTATCTCGCTGAACATCTCCTGCCGTTTCAGGTCGCCGCGCGCTGCCATGGCCTCGATCAGCGGCGAGCGCGGCAGGCCGGTGACCGAGACGACCGAGTTCGGTGGCAACCCCGCCCGCACCCGCTCCTCGACCAGCTTGACCGCCGCCCGTCCCGCCTCCTGGTCGAACGGTCCGTCGCGGAACTGCGGCGGTCGGCGCGTCACCCAGGTGGTCGTCGTCACCTGCGAGATCTCGTTGAGCAGCTGGATTGCCGAGATACCGCCGCCGACGATGACCACGTGCTGGCCGGCGAACTCGGACGCGGTGCGGTAGTCGCGCGTGTGCAGCTGCCGTCCCCTGAACCGGTCGCGGCCGGGATAGTCCGGGATGTAGGGCGTCTCCCAGGTGCCGGTAGCATTGATGATGCCGCGCGCCGAGAACTGTCCGCGGTCGGTCTCGATGCGGAAGCGCTCGCCGCGCCGGCACACTACCGCGACCTTCACCGGCCGGAACACGTTGAGGCCGAAGCGCTCCTCATACGCCGCGAAATACTGCGGCACCGCCTGTGCGGCCTCGACCTCGGTGCGGCTGGTGTCCACCGCCTCGGAAAAGGCCATGCCCGGCAGGTCGTGCACGCGGTTGACCGTCGACAGCGTCAGCGATGGCCAGCGGAACTGCCACGCCCCGCCCGCCCGTGGCGACTGGTCGAGCACGATGAAGCCACGGCCCGCCGCGAGCCCGCGCTGCGTGAGGTGATAGGCCGAAGACAGTCCGGCCTGCCCCGCTCCGATCACGACGATCTCGGTCTTGATGGCAACGCCGCTTGGCTGCGGATTGAGGGTCGGGGCTGCGGCGTCCATCGGTGCGGGTTCCGGCTGCGGACCCCAGAGGTAGGATGGGCGCGCCGGTGGCGCAACGGGAGAGGTACGCACGGGCGCGCCCGCGCGATGCCATCCGGACAGGGAGGCCGGACTGTCGTTGCACGACGGGAAGGGAGCACCGTCGGAGGAACGGCCCCGGCTCTCGCCGGGGCGGCATCGCGGGAACGGACCGCCTATTCGGCGGCGATGGCACGCGGCGCATTCAGCGTCGCAAGCTCTCGGGCCCGGGCGAGGCTCGCCGGCTGCTCGCGCCGGTAGCGGCTGCCGATCTCCATCATCAGCACCGTCTCGGGTAGGAACGTCAGTTCGCTGAAGATGCGATCCCAGCCGATGTCGCCCCAGCCGAGCGGCATGTGCAGGTCGCCGATGCCGAGCGCCGTGTTCTCCTGCGGGTGGAAGGCCTTGAAGAAGCCCTGCGGCCGGCCGAACGAGTCATGCACGTGCAGGTGCCCGGCGACCGGCGCCATCGCCCCGATCTCGGCGAAGAAATCGAGGCCCTTGAAGGTCACTTCGATGTAGGCGTGGGAGAAGTCGATCAGCGCCACCACGTTGGGATGGTTCACCGCGCGGACGGTCGCCGCGACCTGCGACGGAGTCTGGCGATATTGGCCCGGCTCGGTGGTGAAGATGTTCTCGAGCGCGATGCGCACGCCGTGCGGGCGGGCGAAATCGGCGACCTCGGTCAGCGCCTCGCGCTCGCGCTCGTCGGCTCCGGCCCAGTCGGCGATCGCATCGGCACGCAGGCTGCCCGAATGCTGGACGATGATTTCAGCACCGATCGAGTTGCACACTTCGATCAGCGCCTTGGCGGCGTCGATCTGGTAGCGCTGGGTGACGGGGTCCATGAAGTTGGACGAGACCAGCCCGTGCACGGTGTAGCGGAAGTCGAACTGCTGGCAGAGCCCCACCAGCGCCTCGTGCCGCTCGCGGATGATCCGGCCGCCGGCGACGAGGTCGAGGCTGGTGATTCCGATCTCGACAGTGTCGACGCCCATGTCGGCAAGGGCGCGCATGTCGGCTTCGAGTTCGGTGAACTCGCCATTGTGGGAGCCGACGTTGAAGCCGGCACCGATGATGTGGGTCATGCAATGTCTCCTGGGGGTTGCAGGCTGGAAGCGCGTCGGGGCGCGTGCCTCCAGACGCTCTGATGGTTTCGGTCGTCATCCGCGGGCTTCGTCCGCGGACCCGTGGGATGCCGCGGCATCGCTCGGTCCCGGGTCTTCGCCCGGGGATGACGGTGGATGATGGCGGGCGGAGTGCCCGCCGGCACTCAGTGCGCGATGCGGCGGCCGTTCTCGACCGAGAACAGGTGCAGGGCGTCGGCTTCGAGGCTCAGGTGCACCCGCGTGCCGGACTTGATCTCGGCCGTGTCGGTATCGAGAGCCACGATGCGACTACCGTTGGCGTCGGCGTGGATCAGCCGCGACGCGCCGAGCTCCTCGACATAGTCGACCACCGCCGCGATGGCGCCGTGCGTCTCGGCATGAGTGCGACGTACCGATTCCGGACGCACGCCGAGCACCACCTTCTTGCCGGGCTGGCGCACGCCGTTGAGCTGGCTGACATTCATCTTGCCGCCCTGGCCGTGCACGAAGTGGCCGTCGGCATCGAACTCGCCCTCGAACAGGTTCATGGCCGGCGAGCCGATGAAGTCGGCAACGAACCGGCTGGCCGGGTTGTTGTAAACCTCGGTCGGCTTGCCTATCTGCTCGACATTGCCCGCATTCATGATGATCAGCTTGTCGGCCAGCGTCATCGCCTCGGTCTGGTCGTGCGTCACGAACACCGAGGTGACGCCGAGGTCGCGATGCAGGCGCCGCACCTCGGCGCGCATGGCGACGCGGAGCTTGGCGTCGAGGTTCGAGAACGGCTCGTCGAACAGGAACACCTTGGGCTCGCGCACCATGGCACGGGCCATCGCCACGCGCTGGCGCTGGCCGCCCGACAGTTCGCCCGGCCGGCGGTCGAGGAACGTCTCGAGCGACACCGACTGCGCCACCTTCATGACGCGCGCATCGCGCTCGACCCGGGGCACCTTGGCCACCTTCAGCGAGTAGCCGATGTTCTGGCGCACCGTCATGTGCGGGTAGAGCGCATAGTTCTGGAACACCATGGCGCAGCCGCGCTCGCGCGGCTCGAGCTGGTTGACCACCTTGCCGCCGATGGCGATCTCGCCCGCCGTGATGTCCTCGAGCCCGGCAATCATGCGCAGCAGCGTGGACTTGCCGCAGCCGGACGGCCCGAGGATGACGACGAACTCGCCCGCCTCGATCTCGACGTCCACGCCGTGGATCACCGGGGTCTTGAGGTAGCTCTTCTTCACGCCCTTGATGGAAATCTGGGACATCGGTCTATCCAATCACTTGTCGCGGGAAATGAGGCCGCGCACGAACCAGCGCTGCATGAAGGCAACGACGAGCAGTGGCGGCAGCATGATGATGAGGGCGCCCGCCATGGTGACGTTCCAGTCGGGCGTGCCGTTCTGTGCCGGGATCAGCGCCTTGAGCTGCATCACCACGGTGCCGAAATTGGCCCGGTCGGTGGTGATCAGCAGCGGCCACAGGTACTGGTTCCAGCTCGACACGAACATGATGGTGGCGAGCGCCAGCATGTTGGTGCGGCTCAGGGGCAGCAGCACGTCGAAGAAGAACTCGATCGGCCGCGCTCCATCCATCTTGCTGGCCTCGACCAGCTCGTCCGGAATGGTCATGAAGAACTGCCGGTAGAGGAACGTACCGGTCGCGGTCGCGACCAGCGGCAGGATCAGGCCGGTATAGGAGTTGAGCAGGTTCCAGTTGAGCGTCACCTGGATGCCGCTCACCGCATTGACCAGCCAGCTGATGCCGAGCGTGTCGAGGATCACCTGGAACGGCAGCAGCGCGTTGGCGGCAATCGCATAGGTCGGCACGATGCGCACTTCGAGCGGCAGCATCAGGGTGATGAAGATCAGCCAGAAGCTGATCATCCGGCCGCGGAAGTTGAAGAACACGATGGCGAAGGCCGAAAGCGAGGCCAGCGTGATCTTGCCGACGGTGACGCCCACGGCGACGATCAGGCTGTTGAGCATCTTGGGGCCGAGGTCGGCCCGGGCCCAGGCTGCCGAGAGGTTCTCCCACAGGTGACTGGACGGCATCAGGCTGATGGGCACCTGGCTCACTTCCTGCAGCGACTGGCTGCCGGCCACCAGCGTGATCCAGAACGGGATCACGACCAGGAACGCGCCTATCGCCATGGCGAGGTAGGTAAGGAAGTCGAAGACGGGCGAGCGCTCGATCATGGCTCTATCCTCAATTGTAGTGGACGCGGCGTTCGACCCATTTGAACTGGACGAACGTGAGCCCGATGACGAGCAGCATGAGGATGATCGACTGGGCGGCGGCGCCCGAGTAGTCGAGGCCTTTGAACCCGTCGAAATAGATCTTGTAGACCATCACTTCGGTCTGCCCGATCGGTCCACCCTCGGTCATCGTGTCGATGAGGCCGAAGCTGTCGGTGAAGCTCGAGATGATGTTCATGATGAGCAGGAAGAACGCCGTCGGCGCGATCAGCGGCAGTTGCAGGTCGAGCATGCGGCGGAACGGGCGCGCGCCATCCATGGCCCCGGCTTCCGAGATGGAGCGCGGGATCATCTGCAGGGCGGCGAGGAAGAAGATGAAGTTGTAGCCGATGCCCAGCCAGGCATGGCAGACGATCACCATGGCGAGCGCGTGCCAGCCATTGGTCGCCGGATCCCAGATCCCCGGCCAGACCTGGTTGATCGAGCCGATCAGCCCCGATTCCGGCGCAAAGATGAAGCGGAAGGCGACACCCGCGGCCGGAGCCGCGATGGCGTAGGGCCACACGAAGATCGACTGGAAGAACTTGGTGCCCTTGAGCGAGCGGTCGACGAAGGCGGCCAGCGTCAGCGCGATCGCCATCGAGAGCCCGGTCGTCACCATCGCATAGAGGCCGGAGCGCAGCACGGTGCCCCAGTATTCGCGATCCCGGAAGATGGAGATGAAGTTGTCGAACCAGACCCAGCTGTTGCCGCCACCCCAGGGCTGCTCGAGCGTGAACGCCCAGTACAGCGCCTGCGACGTCGGCCAGTAGAAGAAAACCAGGACCAGCAGCAGCTGTGGCGCAAGCAGCAGCCAGGGCAGCATCGGGTTCTTGTAGTAAGCGCGTCGTTCCATCGTCCCATCCGCCCCAGGGGAAACAGTGCACGGGCGGCCACGCGGGCTGCCCGTGCACTCAGTCACTCAACGATCAGAGCAGGCTCTTGCCGGCATAGGTCGCTTCGAAGCGACGCAGGACTTCGTTGCCCTTGGCATCGAACTCTTCGAGCGCCTGCTGCGCCGGCACGTTGTTGAACAGCACCGACTGGATGGTCTTGACCATCTCGGCCCGGATCGACGGGTAGCCGCCCAGGCGGATGCCGCGGGTGTTCTCGCCGGCCGGCATGGTCAGCGAGGCAATGGCGAGCTCGCGGCCCTTGTACGGAGCGGCGTCGTAGAAGCCCTTGGCCTTCATGGCCTCGAAGCCCGTGTTGGTCACCGGGATGTAGCCGGTCACGGTCGACCACCACTCGGCCTGTGCCGGCTCGGCGAGGAAGTTGTAGAACGCCGCGGCGCCCTTGTATTCCTCGGCCGACTTGCCCTTCAGCGTCCACAGCGAAGCGCCGCCGACGAGCGAGTTGGTGCGCTCGAAGCCTTCGAGCATCGGCAGCATGGCGACGGTCCAGTGCACGCCGTCCTTGGCCTGCTTGCTGAACGTGCCGTGGTCGGCGATCGAGGACGAGGTGATCTGGCACTTGCCGTTGACGAAGGCGTCGTTGGCGGTCTCGCCGGCATCCTTGGACTTATGGATGAAGAGACCTTCGTCATACATCTTCTTGATCCAGGCCAGCTGGTCGACGAACTTGCCCTTGGAGACGACCAGTTCGGCGTCGAGGCCGCCGAAGCCGTTGCCCTTGGTGGCGATCGGCTGGTTGTGGATGGCCGAGAACTGCTCGAACCACTGCCAGGCGCCGGCCGGGTCGAACGCGACCGGGCAATCGTAGCCGGCGGCCTTCATCTTGCGGGCCACGTCCTCGACCTGGGTCCAGGTCGTCGGGGTGCCTTCAAAGCCCACCTTCGCCAGCGCGTCGGTGTTGTAGTAGATGACGGCGGTCGAGGAGTTGAACGGCATCGACAGCAGCTCGCCCTTGCTGGTCGAGTAGTACGAGGCGATACCGGAGAAGTAGTTGGTCCAGTCGATCTGGAAGCCGTTGTCCGCCATCAGCTGGCCGACCGGGATGAAGGCGTCCGACAGCATCAGGTCGAGCGTGCCGGCGTCGAAGATCTGGGTGATGGTCGGCTGCTTGTTGGCGCGGAAGGCCGCGATCGTGTTCTGCAGGTTGTTGTCGTAGTTGTCCTGGCTCACGCAGACGATCTCGTAGTCGGGCTGCGACTCGTTGAAGGTCTTGCACATCTCCTGGATGCGCTCGCTGAGGTCGCCCGACAGGCCGTACCAGAATTCGAACTTGGTCGCGGCGGCGGCGGGGGAGCCCACGAAGGTGAGCGCAGTCGCAGCCAGAGCCGCGCTGAGCAGCCAGTTGGTTTTCATCTCAAAGGTCTCCGAGGAAAGTGAAATGCCGATCGATTTCTCGAGCGGCGGCACTCCTAGTCGGTCACCTTGACGATTGGATTTCAGGGCGGTGAAGCTCCCATGACGAGCCGATGACAGAATTATGTCAGCCCGCCCGGCAGGCCGAAAACGCCTTTGCAGGGAGGCACTTGGGGGAGACGCGGCCCGGCAAGCGGCCTCGCGGTTGGCTGTGCAGGAAACCCGTCGGCCCGTGCGCCGCCCGGTCTGCGGCCGGGTCCGGCACTTCGGCGCGAGACGTCGGGCGCCGTTGTCGATAGGCTCGCCGCACACGACATGTGGAGGCAACATGTTCCTTTCCGTATTCGACGTCTTCAAGATCGGCATCGGCCCCTCGAGTTCCCACACGATGGGGCCGATGACGGCCGCCAACCGCTTCCTCGACGAGATCCTGGCTGGCGACTGGCCGCGGCCACGCCAGGCGACAGTCGCGGCGCTGAAGGTGAGCCTGCATGGTTCGCTCGCCTTCACCGGCGTCGGGCACGGCACCGGCCGCGCCGTGGTCCTCGGCCTGTGCGGCCTCGCCCCCGACAGCGTCGATCCCGACCGGACGGACGCGACCATCGCCGCCGTCGAAGCCGAAGGCCTGGTGCATCCGCCCGGCCACCCCGCCTACCGCTTCCGCCCCGCGCACGACCTTGTCTACGACCGATCGAACCGCCTGCCCGGCCACGCCAACGGGCTGCAGTTCTTCGCCCTAGACGCGGACGGCACGCTGCTGCTGCGCCGCATCTACTATTCGATCGGCGGCGGCTTCGTCGTCAGCGAAGCCGAGCTCGCGCGCGGCCCCGCCGCAGCGGAGGCGGCGGACGTGCCCTATCCGTTCGAGAACGCCGCGCAGATGCTCGAGATGGCCGCCAGCTCCGGCCTCTCGATCGCCCAGATGAAGCGCGCCAACGAGGAGGCGCGGATCGGGCGCAAGGCGCTGGACGCCGGCCTCGACCGCATCTGGGAGGCCATGGATGGCTGCATCCGGCGCGGACTCGCGACCGACGGGCAGTTGCCCGGAGACCTCAGGGTGAACCGCCGCGCCCGGGCCATCCACACCCAGCTCGAGCAGCAATGGCAGCGCAACGAACTCGGCCCCTTCGCCGGCAATGACTGGCTTGGCGTCTATGCCATGGCGGTGAACGAGGAGAACGCCGCCGGCGGCCGCGTCGTCACCGCCCCCACCAACGGGGCGGCTGGCGTCATCCCCGCCGTGCTCAAGCACCACGCCACCTTCGCCACCGGCGCTACCCGCGCGTCCATCCGCGACATGCTGCTCACCGCCGCCGCCATTGGCGGCATCATCAAGCACAATGCCTCGATCTCGGGCGCCGAGGTCGGTTGCCAGGGCGAGGTCGGCTCGGCTTCGGCCATGGCCGCTGCGGCGCTGTGTGCTGCCATGGGCGGCACCCCGGCCCAGGTCGAGAACGCCGCCGAGATCGCGCTCGAGCACCATCTTGGCATGACCTGCGACCCGGTGGCCGGGTTGGTGCAGATCCCGTGTATCGAGCGCAATGCCTTCGGCGCCGTGAAGGCGGTGACCGCCGCGTCGCTGGCACTCAAGGGCGACGGCACGCACAAGGTCTCGCTCGACGTCTGCGTCGAGACGATGCGCCAGACCGGCCATGACATGAGCGAGCGCTACAAGGAGACCAGCCAGGCTGGCCTCGCCGTCAACGTCGTCGCCTGTTGAGCGGCGAACGTCCGGCAGCGCCGGGAGGAGGCGGGCCCCTGCCGACGCCGGAGCCCGCCCGTCAGGTCAGAAGTTGAACTGATCGATATTGTCGGCGTTGAACGTGGTCAGTTCCGCCTGGGTATTGATCGAGTTGTTGGCGTTGATCGTGATCTTGCCCAGGTTCGGCACCTCGAAGGTCGAGCCGACCTCGTTCTTGATCGAGCCGTCGAGCACACCGAGCGCGAAGTGCACGGCGAGCCAGCCCTCGTTGTACGGCGACCACAGCTGGAAGGCCTTCACCGTGCCGTCCTTGATGAAGTCGCGCATCTCGCTGGGCAGGCCGAGGCCGGTGACATGCACCTTGTCGGCGATACCGCGCGACTGCACCACCTGCGCCGCGGCGGCGATACCTACCGTGGTCGGGGCGATGACGCCCTTGAGGTCGGGGTAGTTGGAGAGCAGAGCTTCCATCTCGGTGGTCGACTTCTCGGGCTGGTCGTCACCGTAGACGGTCGCCACCAGCTTCATCTTGGCATACTTGGGATCGTTCTTGAGCGTGTCGTTCATGCCCACGATCCACTTGTTCTGGTCGGGAGCCTCGGTGGTGGCCGACAGGATGGCGATCTCGCCCTCGTAGCCGATCAGCGAGCCGACCATCTCGACCTGGTCGCGGCCGACGATGTCGAAGTTCACCGGCAGGATGGTCGCGTCGCGGTGGCTCTCGTTGCCGGTCAGGTCGCCGTTCACGGTCAGCACCAGGATGCCCTTGGCGCGGGCGTCATCGAGCACCTGGTTCAGCGCGTCGGGGCTGTTGGGCGCGATGCCGATCACGTTCACGCCGCGCTGGATCTGCGCCTCGATGAACGGGATCTGCGAGGTCGCCTCGGCCGTCGCCGGGGCCACGAACTCGAACTCGCAGCCCTTGGCCTTGCAGGCGTCCTGGAACCCGCCGGTGATCGAATCGAAATACGGATTGCCGGTGTTCTTGCCGATATAGACGATCTTGACCGGATCGGCGGCGAGCGCCGCGCCCGCCAGCGCGATGCCGGCGGCAAGGCCGAGCAGCAGGGATTTCTTGAGCACGTCTTCCTCCTCATGTGATGCCGGTGGGTCCGGCGGAAACGCCCGCTACCTCTGCGTGCGGGAATAGATGAAGTTCGTTGCGATGATCGAGACGACGAGCAGGATGCCGAGCACCACCAGTTGCACCGCCGGCAGCACGTTGGCGACGATCATCCCGGTGGAGACCAGCACCAGCAGCCAGGCGGCGAGGAACGTGCCGAGGATGGTGCCGCGCCCGCCAAAGATGTAGGTGCCGCCCAGCATGGCCATCAGCACCATCTGCAGTTCCCCACCCAGCCCCAGGTCGTAGCGGACCGAGCCCAGCCGCGAGGCGGTCATCATCCCCGCCGTCGCCGACACCAGCCCGACGGCGAGGAACAGCCCGAACTTGATGCGCGCGCTGCGGATGCCGGCGTGCCGGGCCGCCACCTCGTTGGTGCCGATCTGATAGATCTGCCGCCCCACGATGGTCCGGCTCAGCAAGAAGCCGAGGGCCAGCGCCAGCACGATGAAGATCACCACCGGCAGCGGCACGCCGAGGACCATGATCTTGTCCACCCCGATGAACCACTCCGGCACCCGGATCGACTTGTCGCCGGCGATGATCTGCGCCAGCCCGCGATAGAGCGTGAGCGTGCCGATGGTGACGATGATCGAGGGCAGTTGCAGCCCGATAACCATGAGCCCGTTGAACGCCCCCATGGCGAGCCCCGCGGCGAGCCCGACCGCCACCGCCGCCGGGACGGGCAGTCCCGCCTGCTGCAGCCAGGCAAAGACGCAGGCCGAAAGCGCCATGTTCGCCGCCGGCGACAGGTCGATCTCGCCGGCGATGATCACCATGGTGAGCACCAGCGCGACGATGGCGAACTCCGCGTAGAGCGTGAAGCTGCGCAGGATGTACGAGATGTCGAGGAAGAAGGGCGACAGCCACGCGCCGGCAAAGACCGCCAGCACCAGCAGCGCGAGAGTCATCGTCTCGGGGCGGATCAGCAACACCTGCCAGGCCGGGCGCGGCGGCGCGGCTTCCTGTGCGCTCGGGGCCGACTGCAGGTCCGACGCACTCATGGCTGCACCCGCTTGAAGCCGGCAATGCCCTGCCGGCGCACCGTCCGGTCGATGACCAGCGCGACGAGGATCACCGCGCCATAGATCGCGGCCTGCGAGGTGCCGGGGATGCCGAGCAGCGGCAGCGCCGCCGCCACGCACCCCAGCAGCAGCACGCCCAGCACCGTGCCGAGCACGCTCCCCACCCCGCCATTGATCGACACGCCGCCGATTACTACCGCCGCGATCACCTGGAACTCGAAGCCGCTGCCGGTATTGGACGGATTCACGAAGCCCCAGCGGCTGGCATAGAGGATGCCGGCAAGGCCGGCGAGCGCGCCCGAGATGGTGAACACCACCAGCGTCACCTGCGTCACCTTGATGCCGCGCAGCGGCGCCGCCACCGGATTGGAGCCGATAGCGTAGATCTGGCGGCCCATGCGTGTGTGCATGAGGAACAGGTAGGTGGCGAGCGCCACCCCGAAGGCGATGAAGATGATCCAGGGGGTGCCGAAGACGGGCGATGTCTGCGACAGGCCCTTGAGCTCGGACGGAATCCACTGCCGGTCGATCTGCTTGGCGTTGGAGATGATGAACGTCAGCCCGCGATAAAGGCTCAGCGTGCCCAGCGTGACGATGATCGCCGGCAGCCGGAACAGCTGGATCAACAGGCCGTTGACGAGGCCGAGGCCGGCCCCGACGACGATCGACACCGGGATACCGGTCCACCACGGCACGTCGAAGCCGAACCAGTCGACGTCGAAGCGGTAGAGCATGCCGCTCACCATGGCCGAAAAGCCGAGCGTCGAGCCGATCGACAGGTCGACGTGGCGGGCGACGATCACCATCATCTGCCCCATCGCCGCGATCATGATCAGCGGCACCAGCAGCAGGATGATGCGCAACTGGTCGAGCGTCAGGAACTGCGGCCGGAACGCTCCGACCGCGAGGCAGAACAGCACGATCATCACCGCGATGCCGGCCTCGCGCCGGACCAGCAGGGTGCGGATGAGGCTCATGCCGCCGCTCCCCGCACCTGCGGCACCGCCGCGCTCATGATCTTCTCCTGCGTCGCCTCGGCGCGCGCAATGTCGGCGGTGAGCCGGCCCTCCGACATCACCAGCACCCGATCGCAGAGCGCCAGCAGTTCAGGCAGTTCCGACGAGATCAGCAGGATTGCCCGTCCACTCGCTGCCAGTTCGCCGATCATGTCGTAGAACTCGGCCTTGACCCCGATATCGATGCCCCGCGTCGGCTCGTCGAGGATCAGCACGCTCGGATCGGTCAGCAGCCAGCGCGCCAGGATCGCCTTCTGCTGGTTGCCGCCCGACAGTTCGCCGATCGGCTGGCGCAGCGAGGCGAGGCGGATGCGCAGGCGCTTGACCGCATCCTGCGCCAGGGCCTTCTCGACGCCGCGGCGGATGACGCCGCGCGGGGCGATCTGCCCGGGCACCGCAGCCGAGATGTTCTGTTCCACCGAGAGGGTGCGGAATATGCCGGCCACGGCGCGGTCCTCCGGCACGAAGGCGAGTCCTTCCGCGATGGCCTGCGCGGGATCGGTGATGGTGACGGGACGGCCGCCGACCCGGACGCTGCCGCTCGCCGCCGGCGCCACCCCGAACAGGGCGCGTGCCACGTCGGTGCGGCCGGCCCCGACGAGCCCCCCGAGCCCGACGATCTCGCCCTTCCGGACCGAGAAACTGATGTCGTCGAAATAGCCCGGCAACGTCAGGTGCTCAACCTCGAGCGCCACCTCGCCGATCTGGCTCTTGCCCTTGTGCATGTATTCCTTCAGCGGACGCCCGATCATCAGCCGGATGATGTCGGCATCGGAGAGCTTGCCGATCGCCTCGGTGGCGATCTTGTTGCCGTCGCGGAAGATGGTGACGCGATCGCACAGTGCCCGCACTTCCTCGAGCCGGTGCGAGATGAAGATGATGGTCCGCCCCTCGTCGCGCAGCCGCCGCGCGATGCCGAACAGCGTCTCCACCTCCTTGGGGGTCAGCGGCGCGGTCGGCTCGTCCATGATGATCAGCCGGCTGTCCGAGGCGAGCGCCCGCGCGATCTCGACCATCTGCTGGTCGGCGATGGAGAGGCCGCGCATCGGCCGCGTCACGTCGATCCTGACGCCCAGGAGGTCGATCAGCCGGCGTGCGTCGCGGTTGATCGCGGCCCACGGGACCCGCCCGAGCGGCGCGCCATCGCTGCGCCCGAGCACCAGGTTTTCCGCCACCGACAGGTCGGGAAACGAGATCGGCTCCTGGTGGATCAGCGTGATGCCGAGCTTCTGGGCCACCACCGGGCTGGCCACGTCGACCGTCGTGCCGCCCAGTTGCAGCGTCCCGCGCGTCGGCCGGTGCACGCCGGCGATGATCTTGGCGAAGGTGGACTTGCCCGCGCCGTTTTCCCCGAGCAGCGCGTGGATCTCGCCCGGCATCAGGTCGAGATCGACGTTGCGCAGCACCTCGACACCGGCGAACGACTTCGAGGTACCGCGGGCGGAGAGCAGCGGGGAAGCGCCGGCTTCGCTCATGCGGGCACCGGTGCTTCGGGATGGAGCAGTCCCTGGGCCTTGAGGTCGGCCCAGAAGGCCGCCGGGATGCGCACCGCCAGCGCGTCGACATTGGCCTCGACCTCGCGCGGCTTGGCCGCCCCGGGAATGACCGAGACGACCGCCGGATGGGCCAGCACGAACTGCAGCGCCGCGACGGGCATGCTCACCCCATGCGCCGCGCACACCGCCTCGATGCCGCGCACCCTGGTCTGCACCTCGGGCGACGCCTTGCCATAGGCATACATGGCGCCCGCCCCCGAGCCGGTGACGAGGATACCGGACGCGAACGGCGCGCCGATGATGACGCTCACGCCCTTGTCGAGGCAGAGCTTCATGCTGGTATTCAGCACCGACTGGTCGAGCAGCGTGTAGGGCATGGCGACGATGGCGAAATCGACCTCCACTGCCCCCAGCATGTCGTCGAGCGCGCCGGGAATGTTGTTGCCGACGCCGATGGCCTTGATCTCGCCGTTGCGCTTGAGCTCCTCGAGCGCCCTGACGCCGCCGCCGGTCAGCTGCTTCATGTAGTGCGCAATGGCTTCGGGCGTGTGGAACATGGCGTCGAGGTCGTGGATGACCAGCGAGTCGACGGTGTTCACGGCGAGGCGCTGCAGCAGCTGCTCATAGGCCCGCATCACGCCGTCGTAGCTGTAGTCGAAGACGACCTCGAACGGCAGTCCACCGGTCCACGGCGCGGTGCTGAAGCGCGCCGGGTCGTCCGGGCGCCTGAGGTAGCGGCCAACCTTTGAATTGACGATGAACTCGCTGCGCGGCCTGGTCCTGAGGAACCCGCCCAGCCGGTGCTCGCTGAGGCCACGGCCGTACCACGGTGCCGTGTCGTAGAAGCGCACGCCCTTCTGCCAGGCCGCCTCGAGGGTGGCGCGTGACATCGCCTCGTCCACCCTGGCGTAGAGCTCGCCCAGATGCGCCGCACCGAAGCCGAAGACCGGCAGCTCGAGTGCAGTCTGCGCGACACGGCGGCGCGTTGAGACGGAAACGGTCACGGCCCGGGCTCCCTGGTCCTCTTCCGGCAGAGTTGGCTCTGCTCTCGCTGACACGCAACTTGTCAGACAAAAATTAGTTTGACAAGTTCTGGAGTGCCGGCCATTCGTAGCCCATGGCGACGAGGACGATCTCCAAGGTGGGCATGTCTGCTTACGACGACAGCGGCCGCAAGGATGCGGGCGACTTCGGCGGCGGCACGCTGGCGCGCCCGTCCATTGCCGAGCAGGTCGCCAATCGCATCATGGCCATGATCAAGTCGGGCAACCTCAAGCCCGGCGACCGGCTTCCGACCGAGCAGCAGATGACCATCGCCTTCGGCATTTCGCGCCCGCCCCTGCGCGAGGCGCTGAAGGCCCTGACCCTGATGGGCGTGCTGGTCAGCCGCCAGGGCGGCCGCTACACGGTGACGGACCTGTCACCGAGCCGGCTGGTCGCCCCCTTCAACACCATGCTGTCGGTGGCCGACTACGACGTCGACATGCAGTTCGAGGCGCGCACCGTCGTCGATCTCGAGCTCGTGCGGCTGTGCGCCGAGCGGGCGTCGCCGGAACTGCGCCAGCGCATCCGCAAGCTCGCCGTCGACGGGCGCGCCTTCGAGCAAGATCCGGTCGCCTTCCGGCTGCTCGACATGGAATTTCACCAGGCGATCAATGACGGAGCGGGCAATAGCCTTCTCGCGGCCCTGGCCCAGGTGCTCTACGACATGGGCCTCGACGTCCGCCGCACCGCCAGCGAAGTGCCTGGCGTCATTGCCAAGAGCGTCGGCCAGCACATCGTCGTCGCCGATGCCCTCATGGCCGGCGACGCACCCGCTGCCATCGCCGCCTACCGCGCCCATCTCGAGCATGTGCGCGACACCACCATCTCGGCCAAACAAAGCCTCGGAGCCTGATCGATGCCGGCGCTCACTGCATTTCGCATGACCCGACCTGGCGGGGTCTCCTCCCCGCAGGACGTCCGCTTGCCATGAGTACCGCTTTCCGCATCAAGGATGTCCGCGCCTACAACGTGAAGCCGTCCGAGAAGGCCGGCACCTACTTCAAGCCCGGTGAGAGCCGCCACTGGCTGGTCGACACCCTGATCTCCAACCCCATGTCCGGCTACCCGCGCTATCGCGAGAAGCGCTCCAGCTGGGGCATCGGCGTCCTTGGCGCCATCGTCGTCGAGATCGAGACCGAGGATGGCACCGTCGGCGTCGCCACCGGCTCGGGCGGCGCCCCGGCCGCCTGGATGATCCGGCACCATTTCGCGCGCTTCCTCGTCGGCGAGGACGCGCGCAAGACCAACATGCTGTGGGACCAGCTCTATCGCTCGTCCCTGCCGTACGGTCGCAAGGGCCTGCCGATCATGGCGATCAGCGCCGTCGACCTGGCCCTCTGGGACCTCATCGGCAAGGTGCGCGGCGAGCCGGTCTACAACCTGATCGGCGGCAGGACGCGCGACGAGATCACCTTCTACTGCACCGGGCCCGAACCCGAGGCCATCAAGGCCCTTGGCTTCTGGGGCGCCAAGGTGCCGCTGCCGCACAGCCATTTCGACGGCGAAGAGGGCCTTCGGGCCAACGTCGATTTCCTAACCCGTCACCGCAACGTCGTCGGCCCGGATTTCCCGCTGATGGTCGACTGCTACATGTCGCTCAGCGTCGACTACGCCATCCGCCTCGCCGAAGCCTGCAAGCCGCTGAACATCCACTGGTGGGAGGAAGTGCTGTCCCCCGACGACGTCGAGGGCTTCCGCGCCATCAAGCACGCTCATCCCGCCCTCAGGTGGACAACCGGGGAGCACGAGTACACCCGCTTCGGCTTCCGCCGCCTGATCGAGGAGCGCACGCTCGATATCGTGCAGCCCGACGTCATGTGGGTCGGCGGCCTGACCGAACTGCTGAAGATCGGCGCGCATGCCTCGACCTACGACATCCCGGTGGTGCCGCATGGCAGCGGCCCCTACTCGTACCACTTCATCGCCAGCCAGACCGGGCCGGCCTTCTGCGAATACGTCGCCGCCAGTCCCGACGGCCGCTCGATCAGCCCGGTCTTCGGCGACCTGTTCGAGGGCGAGCAGGTGCCCCAGAACGGCAGGCTCAGGCTCTCAGACGCCCCGGGTTTCGGCATGACCCTTGCCGACCGCGCGGCGCTCGAGCCAGCCTAGGGCGGGCGGTCCGGTCGCGTTGCCGACTGCATCGCGGCGCATTGTTAGCCATGCCCGCAACGGCTAAACACTTCCAGCATGAACAGGCTTTCCTCAACCAAGGGCGATCGTCATGACCTGGCCATCGCCGCCGGCGTGGCATGCGCCATGCTCCTCGCCGCCGGCATGGCCCTCGCCCCGGAGCCCGCGCTGCCGCAAGCCCTGCGCACGGCTTTTTCCACGCTCTTCGCCCTGCTTGGCCTTGGCGGCATCTACTGGCTGCTGCGATCCCTGCTTGCGCTGCGCCACCGCGTCGATGTGCTGGACGGGGAACTCGGGGAAAAGCAGATGCACCTGCAGTCGATCCTCGACACGGTGCTTGACGCCACCGTCGTCATCGACGCGGGCGGCATCATGCTGTCGTTCAACGCCTCGGCCGTGCGCCAGTTCGGCTACAGCCCGGATGAAGTGATCGGCCGCAATATCAGCATGCTGATGCCCGCGCCCTATCGCGAGCAGCACGACGGCTATCTCCAGCGCTACCTCACGACCGGAGAGAAGCGGATCATCGGCATCGACCGCGTCGTGGTCGGACGGCGCAAGGACGGCTCCACCTTTCCGATGAAGCTCGCCGTCGGCGAGATGCGGCAGGGCGACCGGGTGTACTTCACCGGCTTCATCCGCGACCTCACCGAGCGCGAGGAATCCCAGGCAATGCTCGATCAGGCCCGCAGCGAGCTGGCCCGGCTGGCCCGGCTCAACGAACTCGGCGAGATGGCCTCGACGCTTGCCCACGAGCTCAACCAGCCCCTGTCGGCCATCGCCAACTACGTGCAGGGGTGCCGCCGCATGCTCGACAGGCTCGAGGGTGACACGGCCGGCCGCATGCGGGGCGCGCTCGACGAGACGGCCAGGCAGGCCCTGCGCGCCGGCGACATCATCCGGCACCTGCGCGAGTTCGTGACGCGCGGCGAGACCGACAAGGGCCCCGAAGACATCAACCATCTGGTCGAGGAGGCTGGCGCCCTCGCCCTCGTCGGTTCAAGGGAACGTGGCATAAAGTCGATCTTCGATTTCGGCGCCGACGGCAGGCTGGTCGTCGCCGATCGCGTGCAGATTCAGCAGGTGCTGATCAACCTGATGCGCAACGCCATCGAGGCGATGCGCGATTCGCCGGAAAAGCAGCTCGTCGTGCGCACCCGGCAGCTGAGCCCCGACCTTCTGCAGGTCGAGGTCGAGGACACCGGCCCGGGCATCGCCGAGGAGATCGTCCCCCAGTTGTTCCAGCCCTTCGTCACCACCAAGCCGAACGGCATGGGGGTTGGCCTGTCGATCTCGCGTCGTATCATCGAGTCGCACGGCGGCGAGCTGACGGTTGAGACGAACCGGGCCGGAGGCGCCACCTTCGCCTTCACCCTTCCCGTCATGACGGAGGACATGGTTGAGTACAGCTGACACCGTCGTTCACATCGTCGACGACGAAGAAACCGTGCGCAATTCGCTGGCCTTCCTGCTCTCCACGGCCGGCTTCGCCGTCCGCGTTCACGAGAGTGCGACGCAGTTTCTGGCCCTCGCGGGCGAGATCACCAATGGCTGCCTGATCACCGACCTGCGCATGCCCGACATGGATGGGGTGGAACTGCTGCGCCGCTTGCGCGCGTCCGATGCCATGCTCCCGGCGATCGTCATTACCGGCCACGGCGACGTGCACATGGCGGTCGAGGCCATGAAGAACGGCGCCATCGATTTCATCGAGAAGCCGTTCAGCGAGGCGGTGCTGATCGAGTCCATCACGCGCGCCGCAAGCCGCGCCGCCGAGCGCGTGCAGAGCCAGGCCGCCATGGACGCCGTGCGCCAGCGCGTCGCCTCGCTGAGCGAACGCGAGCGCCAGGTGCTTGCCGGGGTCGTCGCCGGCCACCCCAACAAGACCATCGCTCTGGAACTGGGCATCAGCCCGCGAACGGTGGAGGTCTATCGCGCCGGCCTGATGGGCAAGATGCAGGCCAGGAGCCTGCCCGAACTGGTGCGCATGGTGATGGACGTGCGGATCGATCCGGTTTGATCCAGCTCAACACGGCAGCCGCGACCCCGCGTATTGCCTGTCGCACCAAAGGACAGGCATCAGGATCGGCGCCAAAATGGCCGTGGGCCGCTTACTCGTCATCGCTCCCGACCACGATCTTCGCCGCTCGCTGGCCTTCGTGCTCGAAGCCGAGGGATACGAGGTCGACGCGGTGGGGGCGTTGCTCCGACCCATCTCGGGATACGATGCCGTCGTGGTCGACCAGAAGGCGATTGCCGGCGCCGATGGCCGGACTAGCAACCTCGTGACGTCGGCCCCGGTCGTGCTTCTTGCTGCGCGCCTGCACCCCGGTATGGCTGGAGCTGTGGCCGAGGTCGTGGAACTCCCCGCGATCGGCAATGCCGTCTCGCTGGCCGTCCGCCGGGCCATGCAGGTGCCCGCCTAGCTCGGCGCGTCTGCGGGCGCCAGGTTGTCGAGCAGCCGACGTTCGTGCCGCACGTGCCGGCGCAGGCATTCGAAGAAGCCCCGCAGCATGTAGCCGGTTGCTTCCGGGGCCAGCACGGGCTGCCGGCAGCTCAGGCGGTGCAGTTCATATTGCACTTCTTCTGCAAAGCACTCGTCCTCGAGATGTTCGAGCCGCAGTTGCCCGACCAGGGCCTCGCCCTGCGGGTGGGTAGCCGCAATGCGCGGAAACAGCAGCGTCTCCTCGGCGCTGTGGGCGCGCTGCAGCAGCGGCCCGATCAGGCGCGCGGCCCTCCGGCAGTGCTCGTAGTCGAGCTGGTGGGGCAAGGAATCCGCAATCGTCTCCAGCAGGTCGCACAGCACCATCTGCTGTTCGAAGCATCTGCGGACCTCGGCCAGGAACCCCCTCTTGTCGACCATCGCAAGTCTCCGGACCGAACGCGGCATCGAGCTGCAGCAAATGCCGTGCAGCAAACCGTCGCGTTGATCTGGATCAAGTTTTATCCCTTTGCCCCCGCATAGGTTGCGGCCCGTCAGACTGGCAGACCATGGGGGCCGCGGTGCAGAATTTGCCTTGGGTAATCGTCCTGGGAGCAGGGGCGTTCTTTACGCTCGTGCTGTCGGGGCTGGGACAGGATGCGGCGTTCAGCGCCCACATGGGCATCATGGCCGCAGTGCTGGGCCTGGGGGCCATCGTGCTGCTGTGGCGGTGGCAGCCGGCCAGCGCAGCGCCTGCGTCCGACACGACGGAGGCGGCGGGCGGCTATTTCGATGCTCCGATCCGCATCGGCTCGATCCTGACCGTGTTCTGGGGCTGCGTCGGCTTCCTCGTCGGTGTCGTCATCGCCCTGCAACTGGCCTGGCCGGAACTCAATTTCGGACCGTGGTTCAATTTCGGCCGCATGCGGCCGCTGCATACGTCGGCCGTGGTCTTCGCCTTCGGCGGCACCGCGCTCATGACCACCAGCTTCTACGTCGTGCAGCGCACCTCGCGCGCCCGGCTGCTCAGCGACAACCTCGCCTGGTTCGTCTTCTGGGGCTACCAGCTGTTCATCGTCATGGCGGCGACCGGATACCTGCTCGGCATCACCGAGGCCCGCGAATACGCCGAGCCCGAGTGGTACACCGACCTGTGGCTGACCATCGTCTGGGTCGCCTACCTGGTGCTGTTCCTGGGCACGATCATCAAGCGCAAGGAGCCGCATATCTATGTGGCGAACTGGTTCTACCTTGCCTTCATCCTGACCATCGCGATGCTGCATGTGGTCAACAATCTCAGCGTGCCCGCCAGCCTGCTCGGCTCGAAGAGCTACTCGCTGTTCTCGGGCGTGCAGGATGCGCTGACCCAGTGGTGGTATGGCCACAACGCCGTCGGCTTCTTCCTCACCGCCGGCTTCCTCGGCATGATGTACTACTACATGCCCAAGCAGGCCGAGCGCCCGGTCTACAGCTACCGGCTGTCGATCATCCACTTCTGGGCCCTGATCTTCCTCTACATCTGGGCCGGCCCGCACCACCTGCACTACACCGCCCTGCCCGATTGGGCCCAGACCCTCGGCATGGTGTTCTCGATCATGCTGTGGATGCCCAGCTGGGGCGGCATGATCAACGGGCTCATGACCCTGCGCGGCGCCTGGGACAAGATGCGCACCGACCCGATCATCCGCATGATGGTCATCGCCGTCGCCTTCTACGGCATGTCGACCTTCGAAGGCCCGGTGATGTCGATCAAGTCGGTCAACGCGCTCAGCCACTACACCGACTGGACCATCGGCCACGTGCACTCGGGTGCCCTCGGCTGGGTCGGCATGATCTCGTTCGCCGCAGTCTACTTCATGGTGCCGCGCCTGTGGGGCCGCAAGCAGCTGTACTCGATGCGCATGGTCAACTGGCACTTCTGGCTCGCCACCACCGGCATCGTCGTCTACGCCGCCGTCATGTGGGTCTCGGGCATCATGCAGGGCCTGATGTGGCGCGAATACGATGACCAGGGCTTCCTCGTCTACTCGTTCGCCGAGACCGTGGCCGCCCTCCACCCCTACTACATCGCCCGTGCCTTCGGCGGCCTGCTCTACCTCGCCGGCGGACTGGTGATGGCGTTCAACATCTGGATGACCATCCGCGGCAGGGTCCGCGACGAGCGTCCGATCGCAACCGCTGCCCTGCAGCCGGCCGAATAGGAGCCTTCCGAGCCATGGATATTCTCGGCAAACACGGCGTCATCGAACGCAATGCCACCCTGCTGTTCACCCTCTCGCTGGTGGTGGTCTGCATCGGCGGCATCGTCGAAGTCGCCCCCCTGTTCTACTTCCAGAACACCATCGAGAAGGTGGAGGGGATGCGTCCCTACACTCCGCTCGAGCTGGCTGGACGGGACATCTACGTCCGCGAGGGCTGCTACGTCTGCCACAGCCAGATGATCCGCCCCTTCCGCGACGAGACCGAACGCTACGGTCACTACTCGCTGGCGGCGGAGTCGATGTACGACCACCCGTTCCAGTGGGGATCCAAGCGCACCGGCCCCGATCTCGCCCGCGTCGGCGGCCGCTACTCGGACGAGTGGCACGTCGAGCACCTGACCGACCCGCAGTCGCTGGTGCCGGAGTCGATCATGCCGAAATACGGCTTCCTCGCCGAAACCGACCTCGACATCAACAATATCGCCGGCAGCCTCAAGGCCAATGCCATCGTCGGCGTGCCATACAGCGAGGATGCCATCGCCAACGCCCAGCGCGACCTGGTCGCCCAGGCCACGCCTGATGCCGACACGTCCGGCCTCATGGCGCGGTACACCAGCGTGCGGGCCGAGGACTTCGACGGCAATCCCACTCGGATCACCGAGATGGATGCTCTCGTCGCCTATCTCCAGATGCTCGGCACGCTGGTCGACTTCTCGACCTACGACGCCAAGGCAAACTACCGGTAGCGAGCCAACCCATGCCAACAGCACACTACGACATGCTCCGGCACTTCGCCGACAGCTGGGGCCTTCTCTACATGATGGCGATCTTCCTTGCCGTCGTGTTCTTCCTCGTGCGGCCGGGAGCCGGCAGCAGCGCCAGGGCCGCGGCTCGCATTCCGCTCGACGACAACGAACCGCTGGACCGGGAGCCGCGCCAATGAGCAGCAAGGATATCGACCAGGTCACTGGCGTCGAGACCACCGGCCACGAATGGGACGGCATCAAGGAGCTGAATAACCCGCTGCCACGCTGGTGGCTCTGGACCTTCTACGGGTGCATCGTCTTCGCACTCGGCTATACCGTCGCGTTTCCGGCATGGCCGATGATCAGTTCCGCCACGACCGGCGTGCTCGGCTACTCGAGCCGGGCTGACCTCGACACCGATCTGGCGGCAGCCAAGGCCGCCCAGGGCGATCTCCTCACCCGCGTGGCGCAGACCCCCGCAGCGGATATCCTCAAGGACGACGCCCTCGCCCGCTTCGCCCGCGCCGGCGGCAAGTCGCTGTTCAAGGTCTACTGCAGCCAGTGTCACGGCACCGGCGCCACCGGCAGCGTCGGCTACCCCAACCTCAACGACGACGAATGGATCTGGGGCGGCAGCATCGAGCAGATCGAAGCGACGATCTCCCATGGGGCCCGCTCGCCCACCGATCCGGACACGCACTTCAACGTGATGCCGAATTTCGGTGCCGACGGCATCCTCACCACTCCCCAGATCGACGTTGTCGCCCGGCAGGTCGCATCGTTGTCCGGGATCAAGGGAGGCGAGGCGACGGCCGAAGGCGCGCAGCTTTTCGCCGACAACTGCGCATCCTGCCACGGCACGAATGGCGAAGGCATGATCGCGCTCGGCGGACCCTCGCTCAACGATCAGGTCTGGCTCTACCAGGGCACGCTTGACGCCATTCGCAGCCAGATCCAGCAGCCGCGGCACGGCGTTATGCCCGCCTGGGGCACGCGCCTGGGCGAGACGGCGGTCAAGCAGCTTGCAGTCTACGTGCACGGACTCGGCGGCGGCCAATAACGGGCCGCCGCCGCATGTGGGGTGGGGGGCGGCCGCAAGCGCCCCCCTCTTCCCCCGGCAGGCCGCAACTTTGACACAGATCAAGCGGGCACCGGCCGGCCCGTGTGACAAGCCGATCCATGACGACGCAGAACAGCGACACCCTCGCCGACACCCCCGATGCGCAGACCTATGACGTCGAGGCGGTGAACTCCGCAACACGGCGCCAGCCGCTCTATGCGCCCCGCAAGAAGATCTTCCCCCGGCGCGCCTCGGGCCAGTTCCGCCGCTTCAAGTGGCTGGTCATGCTGGTGACCTTGACCATCTACTACGTCACGCCCTGGATCCGTTGGGATCGTGGCCCGTTCGCCCCCGACCAGGCGGTGCTGGTCGACCTCGCCAACAAGCGCTTCTACTTCTTCTTCATCGAGATCTGGCCGCAGGAGTTCTACTACGTCGCCGGCATGCTGGTGATGGCCGGGATCGGGCTGTTCCTCGTCACCTCGACGGTCGGCCGCGCCTGGTGCGGCTATGCCTGCCCGCAGACCGTCTGGGTCGATCTCTACCTCGTCGTCGAGCGCGCCATCGAGGGCGACCGCAACGCGCGCATGAAGCTCGACGCCGGGCCGTGGTCCGCCAACAAGCTCATGAAGCGCGTCGCCAAGCACGGCATCTGGCTGCTCATCGGCGTGCTGACCGGCGGCGCCTGGATCTTCTACTTCGCCGACGCCCCTACGCTGCTGCATGACGTTGTGACGCTGCATGCGCCGTTCGTCGCCTACGCCACCATCGCCCTGCTGACGGCCACGACCTACACCTTCGGCGGCCTGCTGCGCGAGCAGGTCTGCACCTACATGTGCCCCTGGCCCCGCATCCAGGGCGCCATGCTCGACGAGCACTCGCTCACCGTCACCTACAACGACTGGCGCGGCGAACCGCGCACGCGCCACGCCAAGAAGGCCATCGCCGAGGGCAAGCCGGTCGGAGACTGCGTCGACTGCAACGCCTGCGTCGTCGTCTGTCCGATGGGCATCGACATCCGCGACGGCCAGCAGCTCGAGTGCATCACCTGCGCGCTCTGCATCGATGCCTGCGACGACGTCATGACCAGGCTCGGCAAGGAGCGCGGCCTCATCTCCTACGCCACGCTGAACGACTACAACCGCAACATGGCGCTCGCCATGGGCACGGGAAAGGTCATCCAGCCCTCGCGGGTCCGGGACCAGTTGACCGGCCGGCTCGTCGACGCGGTCAAGCGCACCGACTGGCGCTCGATCGTCCGCCCCCGGAGCCTCGTCTACCTCCTGGTCCTGGTCTTGATCGGGCTCGGGATGCTGACGGCACTGGCGCTGCGTTCGCCGCTCTCGCTCAACGTGCTGCATGACCGCAACCCGCTCTATGTCGAGCTGCGCGATGGCGCCGTCCGCAACGGCTACGACGTGAAGGTGCTCAACATGACGCCGCAGCCACGGCAGGTCGTGCTGCGTCTCGAGGGCCTGCCGGGCGCGACCCTGTCGTTTGCCGACGGCGGCAGCGAGACAGCCGGTCCGATCCCGGTCACCCTCGAGCCCGACAAGGTCCTGCCCCTGCGGCTCTACATCCGCGTCGGTCACGAGGCCCTGCCGTCGTCACCGGTCCCGTTCCGCATCGTCGTCGAGGATCCGGCCACCGGCCTCGATCGCAGCGTCGAATCCACCTTCGAAGTCCCGGAGCAACGTCGATGAGCACCTCCAGCAAGTCCGGCAGCGGCGAGTTCACCGGCCGCCACATGTGGATGCTGGCCATCGGCTTTTTCGGCGTGGTCATCACCGTCAACATCACCATGGCGGTCATCTCCGCCACCAGCTGGACCGGGTTGGTCGTCGACAACTCCTACGTTGCCAGCCAGGAATTCGAGGAAAAGCGCCTCGCCCACCAGGCCCAGCTCGATGCCGGCTGGATCTCGAGCCTCTCCTACGCGGGCGGCCAGGCCCTGCTGTCCGTCGCCGACGGCAACGGCGCCGCCATCGACCTGGGTCAGCCCGTGCTCAGGATCAACCGGCCGGTCGGTGGCCACGACGACCAGCAGGTCACCCTCGTCCGGCAGCCCGATGGAACCTATGTCGGCCCCGTCGCGCTCAGTCCCGGGGTCTGGGAAGCGCTGGTCAGTGTGGCCGAAACCCCGCTCGGACCGTACGAGATTCACGAGCGCTTCCGCATCGAGGGCGTCGCGCCATGACCTGCTGCGTTCCCGGCGAATTCTCGGTCGTCGACGCCGGATCCGTCGAAGCTGACAATGCCGCGCTGATGGCGCTCAGCCGCCCGCTCGGCGACGGGCGCCGCCAGCTCGAGTTCGCCGTCCCCGACGCTCATTGCGCCGCCTGCATCCGCTCGATCGAGACCGCCCTCCGCACGCTGCCGCAGGTAGCGACGGCCCGCGTCAACCTCACCGCCCGCCGCGTCCGGATCGCCTTCGACCCGGCGCTGGGCGATCCGGCGGAGCTCGCACCCGTCATCCGCAACAGCGGCTACCACACCTACGTGCTCGATCCTGCCCAGGAGACCGACGGCGATCCGGTGCTCGCCGAGTTGGTCCGCGCCCTGGGCGTCGCCGGCTTCGCCGCCGGCAACATCATGCTGTTCTCGGTCTCGGTCTGGTCGGGCGCCAACGACGCCACGCGCGATCTCTTCCACTGGCTCTCGGCGATCATCGCGCTGCCGGCCATCGCCTACTCGGGCCGCATCTTCTTCCGCTCGGCCTGGCGCGCCCTGCGCGTCGGCCGCACCAACATGGACGTGCCGATCTCGATCGGTATCCTGCTGGCCACCGGATTGAGCCTGTTCGAGACCATGCAGTCGGGCCGGCACGCCTATTTCGATGCCTCGACGAGCCTGCTTTTCTTCCTGCTCATCGGGCGGACGCTCGACCACCTGATGCGCGAGCGGGCGCGCAGCGCCATCACCGGCCTCGCCCGCCTGCAGCCACGCGGCGCCACGCGCATCCATGACGACGGTCGCCGCGAGTACCTGCGCCTCGACGAGATCCAGCCCGGCATGCTGCTCGAGCTCAAGGCCGGCGAACGCGTCCCCGTCGATGCCGCCGTCGCCTCGCCGAGCGCCACCTTCGACTATTCGATCGTCACCGGCGAAACCGCCCCGCACACCGTGTCCAATGGCGGCGAGGTGGTGGCTGGGGCCGCCAACCTGGGCGGCCCGGTGCAGCTGACGTCGCTGAAGGCGTCCACCGACTCGTTCCTCGCGCGCATGGCCTCGATGATGGATGCCGCCGAGAACGCGCGCACCCGGCCCCGCCGCATCGCCGATCGGGCCGCCGCGATCTACGCTCCGGTGGTGCACACGATCGCGATCGCGACCTTCCTCGGCTGGGGCCTGCTGAGCGGTGACTGGCATGCGGCCCTGCTCAACGCGGTAGCCGTGCTGATCATCACCTGCCCCTGCGCGCTCGCCCTTGCCGTCCCTATCGTCCATGTCGTCGCCGCCAGCCGGCTGTTCGAGCGCGGCGTGCTGATGAAGGACGGCGCGGCACTGGAACGCGCCGCCGAAGTCCGCTCGGTCGCCTTCGACAAGACCGGCACCCTGACGCTCGGCCAGCCGCAGGTCGTCGAGAGTGATGCGGAGGACATGGAGGCAACTGCGGTTGCCGCCGCCCTTGCTGGCGCAAGCAACCACCCCCTTTCGCGCGCACTCGCGGCCCATCTGGGGCGGGCCGACGCCTTTCCCGGCGCCATCACCGAGGTCGCGGGAGGCGGGGTCGAGGGCATCGCCGACGGCATCGTCTGGCGGCTTGGCAACCGCGAATGGTGCGGACTGCCCCCGGACCCCGCCACCGCCTTCACCGAGGTCTGCCTTGCCGCCGACGGCGCCCTGCGCGCCACGTACCGGTTCAGCGATGTCGCCCGCCCGAGCGCCCGCGCCAGCATCGCCGAGCTTGCCCGCATGGGCCTGCCCGCGCGGCTGATCTCCGGCGACGGCCAGGGTCCGGTCGAGGCCATCGCCGCTGCCGTCGGCATCGCGTCGGCGCGCGGCGGGCTGCGGCCGGAACAGAAGCTCGCTTCGGTCTCGGACGGCACGACAATGATGGTCGGCGACGGCATCAACGACGCACCGGCCCTGAGGGCCGCGCATGTTTCGATGGCGCCGACATCGGCCGCCGACATCGGACGCAGCGCCGCTGACTTCGTCTATTCCGGCGAGGACTTGGTCGCGGTCCCCTTCGTCATCTCGACGGCCCGCCAGGCGGGGCGCCTGGTGGCCCAGAACCTGGTGCTCGCCATTGGCTACAACGCCATTGCCGTCCCGCTCGCGGTCTGTGGCCTGGTGACGCCCATGATCGCGGCGGTGGCAATGTCCTCGTCGTCCATCGTCGTCGTCGCCAACGCCCTGCGCCTGCGCCTTCGCGCCGCGGGGCCGCGGCGGAACGCTAAGGCCGCTCTCTCCGCAGCGCTGGAGCGCACGGCATGAGCGGGCTCGTCGTTCTCATTCCGATCGCCGTGATGATGGGGCTGCTGGCCCTCATCGTCTTTCTGTGGGCCCTGCGCTCGGGGCAGTACGAGGACCTCGAAGGCGCCAGCCAGCGCATCTTCGAGGAAGACCTGCCGCCGCCGCCGTGAGCGCGGGCTGTCAGCCGCTGCGGGCGCCGAGCGCCTCGATGTCGTGGATGACGACGCAGCGATGGCCCTGCACCGAGATCACCCCTTCGCGCCGCAGCCGGCTCATCTGCCGCGAGACCGTCTCGATCGTCAGCCCCAGGAAATCGGCCATGTCCGCGCGCCCGATCGGCAGGTCGAGGGTGATGTTGCCGTGCGCGTCGCGACCTCCCATGCGCGTCGCGATCAGCAGCAGCACGCTCGCCACCCGCTCGACCGCACTCTTGCGTCCCAGCGTCACCATCCACTCCCGCGCCTCGTCGAGATCCTGCAGCGCCTGCTCGAGCAGGCGCTGCTTCAGCCCCTCGCTGTCGGCCACGAGGCCCTCGAGCACGTCGCGCGGGATCCGGCACAGCTCGACCTCGGTCGCGGCCTCTGCCGACAGCGGGCTCTCCGAAGAGAACAGCCGCCCCATCAGGTCCGGCGCGAACTGCAGCCCGACCAGTTGCTGGCGCCCGTCGCGCAGGACCCGCGACAGCTTGACCGTCCCCCGGGTGACATTGGCATAGCCGTGCACCGCGTCGCTTTCGACCGCCAACGCCTCGCCCGAGCCATGCCGCGTGCGCCGGGAGCACGCGGCCAGCCGCGCCAGTTCGACCGGGCCCAGGACCTCGCACATGCCGCCATGCCGCACCCGGCAGCTCCGGCACGCCATCGGCACCGTCGGTTCCGGCTTCACTAGTGTATCCATGTCCTGCTCACTCTTGTCGCGCCTTCCGTTGCATGGTCGCGACGAACGGATTTGATCGAAGTCAAGGACGGGTGGCTCGCGCCCTGAGAGTGTTCGCGGCAAGGAGTAATCGATGCTAGACGCCCTGCTTGCCCGCTACGCCAAGCCAGTCCCCCGCTACACCAGCTATCCCACCGCGCCGCACTTCCACGCCGGAATAGGTGACGCCGAGTATTCGCGCTGGCTGGCGGAGATGCCGTCGGGAACGGACTTGTCCCTGTACGTGCATGTGCCCTTCTGCGATCGGTTGTGCTGGTTCTGTGGATGCCACACCAAGCAGGTGCTGCGCTACGACCCGATTGCCGCATACCTGCCCGCCGTGCATGCCGAGATGGATACCGTGGCACGGCTGCTGGACGGGCGCGGACAGGTGACGGCCCTGCATCTCGGCGGAGGATCGCCATCGATGCTGATGCCCGGTGACCTGATCGAACTGGCCGGCCGGGTGCGCTGGCGCTTCAACCTCGCACCGACCTTCGAGTTCAGCATCGAGATCGATCCCAACGACATGACGCCGGAGCGTTACGACGCCTTCGCGGCAGCCGGAATCACACGCATCAGTGTCGGCGTGCAGGATTTCGACCCGCAGGTGCAGCAGGCCATCAACCGCATCCAGACCTTCGAGCAGACCCGCGCCGTCGTGGATGGCATGCGCGAGCGGGGCGTGACCTCGGTGAACCTCGACGTCCTCTACGGCTTGCCGCACCAGACCCTCGCGACCCTCGAGACGACGATCGACCAGGTCCTGTCCATGGCCCCTGACCGGATCGCCCTGTTCGGCTATGCCCACGTACCGTGGATGAAGACCCACCAGCGGCTGATCGACGAGACCGCATTGCCCGACGCCGCCGAGCGTCTCGTGCAGTCCACCGTGGCCGCCGCCCGCATCGAGGCGGCCGGCTATGTGGCCATCGGCATCGACCACTTCGCCCGCCCCTCCGACAAGCTGGCGATCGCCACCCGCTCGGGCCGCCTGCGCCGCAACTTCCAGGGCTACACCACCGACGATGCCCCGGCCCTGATAGGCCTCGGAGCCTCTTCTATCGGCAACCTGCCCCAGGGCTACGTGCAGAACATCACCGCCACCGGCGAGTATATCCGGACCATCAGGGAGCGCGGCCTCGCGGTCGCGAGGGGAATCGCCTTCAGCCCGCAGGATCGCATGCGCGGCTGGGTGATCGAGCGGCTGATGTGCGATTTCCGCGTCTCGGTCGCCGAGCTGCAGCATCGCTTCGGTCAGGTCGCTGCTCCGATCGTCAGCGAGATGACCTGCGCCGCCGAAGGCGACCTCGACGGCATCATCGATTTCGACGGCCAGACCTTTGCCGTGACCGAACGGGGGCGTCCGTTCGTGCGCTCGGTCGCCGCAACCTTCGACACCTACCTGTCCTCGGGCGCGGGCCGACATTCCGTTGCCGTCTAGGCCTCGTGACGCCACTAAGTAGATGCCCTAAGACTCCGAACGGAATTTCCCCGGAACGGTGATCGGCTAGGTTGCCCTCGTCCACAACGAGGGAAGACCAAATGCAGATCCAGCCGAGCTTCCGCGCCCACCCGAGCCGCGACACGCATGCCGGTCTGTCCGACCTGCTGCTGGCCATGCAGCCTGCCGCCGTTACGTACTTCCCCACGGACGCCGTGATCTACGCCGAAGGTGATGCCGCCGGCCCCCTCTACCTGGTCGAGTTCGGCATGGTGCGCATCTGCCGGCTGACCGCCGACGGTCGCCGGCTGATCAGCGCCTTCCACACGGCCGGGGAAGTGTTCGGCTTCGAGGCGGATGGCGTCCACGGCTCGTTCGCCGAAAGCGTCGACGGCGCCGGCATCCGCGTGCTGCGCCCCCATTGCGGCGAGCAACCCACCGGCAGCATCCTGACGCTGGCGCTCCGCAGCCTTGCGCGGACCCAGGCCCATCTCATGCTGCTCGGTCGCCGCAACGCCAATGAACGCATGGCCGCCTTCCTCGTCGACCTCGCAGCGCGCCAGGGCGACGACAGTTCCGTCTACCTGCCGATGCAGCGCTATGACATCGCCGACTACCTCGGCATGACCTTCGAGACCGTGTCGCGCGTCCTCCGCGCCCTCAAGGACCTCGGCCTCATCCGCCTGCGCTCGACCAACGAGGTCGAATTGCTCGATCTCGCCGCACTCGAAGCCATGTGCGACTGACGCGCCCCCGGCCTCAGTCCTCCGCCCGCGGCAGGTCTTCTGCCGCGCTCTCCTGCGGGTCCTCGTCATCCCCCAGTTCCGGGACTAGCCGCAGGCGCGCGCGGTGGCGCGGAATCCTGCCGTCGCCGCGCAGTCGCGTGCCGAATGTGTTGCGTGACAGCCCGACCAGATCGTCGATGCGCTGCCACACCGATGCCCGCCAGTGCTTGGACGACTGCGCATAGGAGGCCGGCGCTTCGGCAGTGCGCCGGATCGTCGCTGCGAACGAATGCGGATCGTCCGGATCGCCCCAGGACTGCCTCAGTTCCTCGAGCAGCCGCTCGAGTTGCGCATAGCCGATCAGGAACCGGCGCCACTGGTGGTCCGGAAAGTCGAACGCGGTCTCGTCGCCCGGGGCCGGCTGGCCGACCATGAGCAGGCCCGCGCGCTCACCCATGCCGATCAGGTCATCGATGGTTTGGCTGGGCATGTTCAGGTTCAGCCCGCCTTCGTTCTTCCTGAGGTAGACATGCGACACGCGCTCGCGGAACCCGGACAGCGCCGACAGCTGGCGGTCCTGCCATTCGCGCGCCGTATTGACGATCGCCAGGGCGAAGGCCGGCAGCGTGTCCGGTGCCTGGATCGGGAACCGATGCTGGCTGATCGCCTTCATCGGCATGTAGACGCGCCGGCCCAGCCCCTCGGCCTCGAGGTCGTCGAGCGAAACGCCGAACGTCGGACGGGACGGAAGCAGTCTGTCAAAGAAGTGCACCGGGAAGTTGCTGGTGATGCCGCCATCGCTGAACAGCACCCGGCGCATGACCGGCCGGCCGTCTGCACCCTTCACGGCGAAGTCGATGCGGTGTAGCGGCACGGCGGGAATGAGGAGCGGGAAGCTGAGGCTCATCCGGACCCCCAGGATCACCGGCACCTGCTCCGGCGGCGGAAACCGATACAGCCCGGAATTCCGGTCGGGCGGCCCCGCCTTGCGTACCATCGAGGCAACGACCCAGCCCGGCAGCAGCCGGCGCAACTCGTCGGCATTCCAGAAGTAGTTGCCGTCCGGCAGGTCGGGCAGCGCATGCGCCGTGCCCAGCGACAGGTTGGAGGTCATCATCCTCAGGGTGATGGACGGCTTCGCGTCCTTGAGATCCCCGAAGCTCAGGGGATCGCTGCCCTGGAGCGCGCCGGTGCGCCCAGCGCACTGCTCGATCAGTACTGCCAGCCAGTCGGACAGTCCGGGAAAGCGCGCGCCGGCTTGCGTCGGTCCGGGGCAGAGCCCGAAATCGTACTTGGGCAGCCGCTTCATCAGGTCGCGGTAGAGGCAGAACGCCAGGACGAGCACATCGAGGACGAGGAACACCAGGGCACCGAGCGCCGCTGCCACCAAGGGACTCGTTCCACCCAACCAGACTGCGACGGCGGCAAGCGCGGCCAGGCCCAGCGCGGCGAGCATCCAGGGCAGGTAGGCGAGGATGGCGGCGAGCAGCCCGCTGGCAAGACCACGCTGGGTCAGTGCGGCAAACACGCGGTAGAGCGGCCGCAACGCCGGTGTCGGCTGAAACAGTTCGGACAGGTGCTGCGCGATCTCATCGGGGACCCGCTCGAGGCGTGCGAATCCGCCCGTTGCGCGTCCGAACTCGGCTGCCGCGGTCACCGCGGCGGCGATCGCACCCGCCGACGTGCCGCCGACATTGCGGAAACGGTAGGTGTCCTTCATGCGCAGGATGGCCCTGGGATAGACGATCCCCGAGGTGATGCCGCCCTTCATCACCACGTCACACTCCAGCGCAGGCTGCTCCGGATCCGGCATCACCAACCCTCCCGAATTCTCACCCAATATTAGCGACAACATCGGGGAATCGACAGGCACCGCAGTATTGATGCGTACCCGGATATGACCGGAAATCGATTTGTTTTACATAAGTATTTCAGGCGGCAACGCCGGCATGAGCCCTCGCGAGGTTTGGCCGACCGGGGATTGCGGTGCGCCGCCGAGGCCGTCCCAGCACGATTCTGCTGCCCCCGCCTTGGCGAGGGCGCTTGATTCGCATCAACTGCCGCAGGGAGTTCACGCATAGCTTGGGAGACATGAGCCAGAGCAACGTCGCCCGTTCGGCCCCGGATACCGCCGGGGCAGCACCCCCCACGACGGCAGCCGCCCCGCTGCTGCGCACCAGCAAGCTGACCAAGATCTACCGGATGGGCGATGTCGAGGTGCTGGCCCTCGATGCCGTCGACTTCTCCGCTGGGGCCGGCGAGTTCGACGTGATCCTGGGCCCGTCTGGATCGGGCAAGTCTACCTTCCTCAACCTGGTGGGTGGCCTGGATACGCCCACCTCCGGCGAAGCATGGTTCCTCGATCACCGGTTGACCGCGGCCAGCGAGAGCGCGCTCACGCGTTACCGGCGCGAGCACGTGGGCTTTGTCTTCCAGTTCTACAACCTCGTGCCCAGTCTCACCGCCAGGGAGAACGTGAGGCTGGTCACCGAGATCGCGCACCGGCCAATGCGGGCCGAGGAAGCGCTCGAACTGGTCGGACTCAAGGAACGCATGGACCACTTCCCGGCGCAGCTTTCTGGCGGCGAGCAGCAGCGGGTGGCGATCGCGCGCGCCATCGCCAAGCGGCCCGATCTGCTGCTTTGCGACGAGCCGACCGGGGCGCTCGATTCCGCCACCGGCGTCGTCGTGCTCGAGGCGCTGACCAAGGTCAACGCCGAACTCGGCACCACCACCCTGGTGATCACCCACAATGTCGCGATCCGGGGCATCGCGCACCGCGTCATCAACTTCGCCAACGGCCGCATCGCGTCGATCGAGGCCAATGCCCATCGGCTCCCCGCCTCGGCGATAAGCTGGTAGGCGCCGATGCGAGCGCTCCACATCAAGCTCTTGCGCGAACTGCGACGGCTTTGGGCGCAGGTACTCGCCATCGCCCTTGTCATGGCGGCCGGTGTGGCGACGCTGATCATCGGGGTCGGCACCTACCAGTCGCTCGAGCGGACGCGCGCCCTCTACTACGAGGCCAACCACTTCGCCGACCTGTTTGCCGGCCTGACGCGTGCGCCCCGCCCGCTGCTCGACGAAATCGGCGCCATCGACGGCGTGCTGGCGGTGGATGGGCGGATCGCCAAGCTGGCGCTCGCCGACATCGAGGGATTGACCGAGCCGGCTTCGACGCTCCTCGTCTCCCTGCCGGACGGGGGCCGGGAGCCCCTCAACCAGCTCTACCTCAGGAGCGGGCGACTGCCGGAAGTCGGCCATGCAACCGAGGCGGTGGTCAGCGAGATCTTCGCCAAGGCGCGCGGCTTCGTGCCCGGCTCGCACCTGCGCGTCGTCATGAACGGCTCGCTGCGCGACATCACCATCACCGGGATCGCACTGTCGCCCGAGTACATCTACGCCATGGCTCCCGGCGAGACGATGCCCAATGAGGGCCGCTTCGGCGTCCTGTGGATGCCGGAAAAGGCGCTGGCGGCGGCCTACGACCTGCAGGGGGCTTTCAACGCCGTCGCGGTCAAGCTCCTGCCTGGGGCGTCGTTGCCGGCCGTCACCGCGGCCGTCGACCGGGTGCTGGCCCCCTATGGTGGCCAGGGCGCCTATGGCCGCGCGCAGCAGACCTCCAATGCGTTCCTCGACTCCGAACTGACGCAGTTGCGCGGCATGAGCTCGGTGCTGCCGCCGGTGTTCCTGCTCGTCGCCGCATTCCTCGTGAACATGACCCTGACCCGGCTTATTGCGCTCGAGCGCGAGCAGATCGGGCTGCTCAAGGCCCTCGGCTATTCGTCCTGGGCCGTGGCCTGGCACTATGTCGAGTTCGTGATGCTGATCGCCATCGTGGGCACCGCGCTCGGCTATGGCTTGGGGATATGGGCGGGCAACGGGCTGACGGTGCTCTATGCCCGCTTCTACAGCTTCCCGGTGCTGGTGTTCAGCCGCGACCCGATCCTCTATGTCGTGGCCGGCGGCATCACCATGGCCGCGGCAGTCATCGGTGCCGTGCGGGCCGTCAGCAAGGCAGCCTGGCTGCCGCCCGCGGTCGCCATGCTGCCGCCGGCGCCGCCGCAGTACCGACAGGTTCTCGGCGCCCGCACCGTGGTGCGGCTGGCCCTGCCCCAGACGTGGAACATGGTCACGCGCCACCTTCTGCACTGGCCCTGGCGCACCATCGGCGGTGTTCTCGGAATGGCCTTCGCCGTTGCCATCCTGGTCGGATCGATCTGGTCGATCGGGTCGATGAACTTCACCATCGACTATATCTTCAACCGCACCGAGCGGCAGGACGCCACCATCAATTTCCTCGGCGCCAAGCCGGTGCGGGCGCTCTACGAGATCGGGCGGCTGCCCGGGGTGCTCGCGGCCGAGCCGCAGCGCACCATCGGGGTCGAAATCCGCAGCGGTCATGTCAAGCGGCGGGTCGCCGTCAGCGGACACGCCGCGGGCAGCCGCCTCACCCGCCTGCTCGATGCCAGTCTTGTGCCCGTGGTCCTGCCCCCGACCGGCATCGTGCTGGGCAAGACTCTCGCCGATCTGCTCGGTGTGCGCCCCGGCGACACTGTCGAGGTGACTCCGCTCGAGGGCGACCGGACGACGCGCCAGGTGACCGTCACTGGCCTCGTCGAAAGCTACCTCGGGCTCAGTGCCTACATGGAACTGGGCGCACTCAACGCGCTCTTCGATCATGCCCCGTTGATCTCGGGTGCCAACGTCGCCATCGATACCAGCCGGGAAGCCGAGCTTTTCGCGGCCCTCAAGGCGACCCCCGCCCTGGGTCTGATCAGCCTGCGCGCCGTGTCGCTCGAGCGGTTCCGCGAGACCATGGCCGAGAACCTGTTCGTCATGATCGGGGTCCTGGTGGCGATGGCCGGAGTCATCGCCTTCGGCGTCGTCTACAATTTCGCGCGCATCTCGCTGTCCGAGCAGGGTCGCGAGATGGCCAGCCTGCGCGTGCTCGGGTTCTACCGCCATGAGGTCTCGATGCTGCTGCTGGCCGAGATCGCCGTCGTGACCCTGCTGGCCCAGCCGATCGGCTGGTTCCTCGGCTACCAGCTGGCACGCGGCATGGTCCGGAGCTTCTCGAGCGAACTCTTCACCATGCCGCTGGTCGTCAGCCCCGATGTTTATGTCTACTCCAGCGCCGTGGTTGTCGCCGCGGCGCTCCTTTCCGCGCTCATCGTGCGCCGCCGCATCGACCGGCTGGACATGATCGCCGTACTCAAGACGAGAGAATAGAAATGCTCGGCCGCATCATCAGCATTGCCGTCGTCCTGCTCATCCTCGCCGGTGCCGCCTGGGCCCTGTGGCCGCGCCCGGTCGGCGTCGATACCGCGCTCATCGGCCGGGGCGACCTCAAGGTGACCGTCGAGGAAGAGGGGCTCGCCCGCATCCGGGAGGTGTTTCGCGTCTCGGCCCCCGTCGCCGGAAAGCTCACCCGGGTAGCGGTCCACGCTGGCGACAAGGTTGCGCTCAACCAGGTCGTGGCAACCATCGAGCCGGCCGGACCGGGCCTGCTCGACGAACGGACCCGAAGAATTGCCGAGGCCGCCATCCAGGCGGCCGAGGCGGCGGTGACCCTCGCCGAAGCTGGACTGTCGCAGGCGGAGGCGCAGAATGCCTACGCCCAGGCCGACCTCAAGCGAAAGGTCGCCCTCGCCGACCGCGGCCTCGTCTCGAGCCAGATCGAACAGCAGGCGACGCTCGCCGCCGCGACGGCGCAGAAGAGCGTCGACGTCGCGACCGCAACCCTAGCGATGCGGCGGCAGGACCTCGAGGGCGCGCGGGCGGCGCTGATCGAGGGCTCCGGCGGACCGTCCTCCACCGCGGCCTGCTGCGTCACCGTGGCGAGCCCGATCGACGGTGAGGTGCTCAACGTCCTCAACGAGAGCGAACTGGTCGTCCAGCCGGGCACGCCATTGATGGATCTTGGCGATCCCACGAACCTCGAAATCGTCGTCGACGTGCTTTCGACCGACGCCGTGCGTATCGTCCCGCACGCCTCGGCAACGATCGAGGGCTGGGGCGGGGAGCCGCTCCGCGCCGAAGTCGAGCGCATCAGTCCCACGGCCATCACCAAGGTCAGCGCGCTCGGGATCGAGGAACAGCGCACCGAAGTGGTGCTGCGGCTGCTTGATCCGCCGCAGAAGTGGACCCGGCTGGGGCATGGCTTCCGCGTCGTCGCCCATATCGTCGTGTGGGAGGGCGTCGACAGCCTTCTCGTGCCCGTCGGAGCGCTGTTCCGGCGCGGCGAGGACTGGGAGGTCTTCCTCGTTGAGTCAGGCCAGGCCAAGCTGCGGACCATCGGCATCGGCGAGCGCAGCGACGCTTATGCCGAGGTCACCACCGGGCTGGCGGCGGGCGACGTGGTCATCCTCAATCCTGCCGATACCATCTCCGACGGCACGTCGGTCGCTCGTCTGTCACCCTCGGGGTGACCGGGTCTTCCCTCGGCCGGCCGTCGCGCATGACCGAGTCGGCGGCCCCTTCAGTAGAGGTCGTTGAACCGGTCCGGATCGCTGCCGGTCCGGCCGTCCTCGCCGCGGTCGAGCCCGGCGATCCGTCCCATGTCCGCCTCGCTCAACGTGAGGTCGACGGCCTCGAGGTTCTCGCGCAGCCGATCGGGGTGGACAGACTTGGGTATGACGACCGACCCGCGCTGCCGGTGCCAGCTCAGGACCACCTGGGCCGGCGTCCGGCCATGATTCCTGGCGATGTCGGCGATCACCTCATTCGCCAGCACTTCCCCATGGCCCAGCGGCGAGTAGGCCTGGTGCGCGATGCCCCGCGCCGCGAGGTACGCGTGCGGCCGGTTCTGCTGGAAATACGGATGGGTCTCGACCTGGTCGATCGCGGGCACCACGCCGGTCTCCTCCATCACCGCCTCGATATGGTGCTCGAGGAAATTGGACACGCCGATCGAGCGCACCAGTCCCTGCTCCCGGGCCTCGATCAGCCCCTTCCAGGCGCCGACATAGCGCTCGCGGTCAAGCGTGGGCCAGTGGATCAGCATCAGGTCGAGATAGTCGAGCCCGAGCGCCTCGAGCGAGGCCTCGACGCCGCGGCGGGCGCCATCGAATCCCATCGCCCGCGTCCGCAGCTTGCTGGTGATGAACAGCGCCTCGCGCGGCACCGGCGAGTGTGCAATGGCCCGGCCGACCCCGGTCTCGTTGTCGTAGCCCTGGGCCGTATCGATGAGCCGGTACCCGGCCTCGAGCGCTGCCGACACCACCTCGGTCACCTGCCGTGCGTCGATCTGCCAGACGCCTAGGCCCACCTGCGGGATGACGACATGCTCCGCGATCTCGACCGCCGGGAAGCCGGGGTTGCCTTTGGCGCTCTCGCCCTGGTGCTGCAGCATCGTCGCCTCCTTGTTGGTTCGACTCGAACCCCCGGACGGGCAACGGGTTCCGCTTTGGCGGCGAATAGTGCGGCCGATCGACAGCCGGAAGGCGGGCGCAACCAAATGCCCCCCTCGGAGATTGTGGTCGTACTGCGTCAAGGAGGAACAGAAATGAACGCAATCATCTATCTGGTCGGCCTCGTCGTCGTGGTCATGGCCGTGTTGTCCTTCTTCGGTCTCAGGTGAGGACAGGCCAATGACCACCGCTTCCGAAGTCGACGTCGTCGTCGCCCCCCTGTCCCGATCCGAAGCCCCCGGCTCCTATGTGGACTGGCCGGCGATCATCGCGGGGATCATCATTGCCTCCGCCATTGCTCTGGTGCTGTTGAGCTTCGGCTCGGCCATCGGCCTGAGCCTCGTGAACTTCCGCGCCGGACCGGACGTGCCGGCGATCTGGATCGCCATCGCTGCCGCGAGCTGGCTGCTCTGGGTCCAGATCTCCAGCTTCATGGCCGGGGCCTACGTCACCGGTCGCATGCGCAAGCGGCACCTCGACAGCGATGAGGAGGAATCCGACATCCGTGACGGCGTCCACGGCCTGCTCGTCTGGGCCGGAGCGCTGGTGGTTGGTGGGCTGATCGCCGCCGGCGGCCTGTCGGCCGCGGCAAGCGCCGTCGGATCGGCTGCCTCGACCCTGACGACCGCTGCGGCCACCGTGGCGGATGACGTCGGCACCGCTGTCGACCCCAATGCCTATTTCGTCGACAGCCTGTTCCGCCAGTCCCCTGGCGCGACGGCGCCGGCAGCCGATACGACGGCCGTCCGCGCCGAGGCCGGACGCATCCTGGCCCAGGGTGAGCTCGGCAACGGCGTCGGTGACGCCGACCGGACCTACCTCGCCGACCTTGTGGCGCAGAACACCGGCCTGAGCCCGGAACAAGCTACTACCCGCGTTTCGGATGTGCTCTCGGCTGTCGACAACGCCAAGGCGCAGGCCGCCGCGGCCGCCGAGACGGCGCGCAAGACCGGCGTTCTGGCTGCGTTCCTGACGGCCGCATCCTTGCTGGTCAGCGCTGCCGGTGCCTATTTCGCCGCCCAGAAGGGCGGAAACCATCGTGACGAGCGGGTGTCGTTCGGAACGGCGTTCCGCCGCTATCGCTAGAGGAGAAGCAGATGTTCAGAGCCCTTGGCCTTTGGCTGCTCGGCGTGCCGATCTGGTTGATCATCATCATCCTGCTGTTCGTGCACCGCTGACCCGGGCCCGGATTGCAGACGCGAAGGCCCGGCCCTGGTGGTCGGGCCTGCCGTTTGCCGGCGTGCTAGGCCGCTGCCGATTATATGTGCTGTCGGGAACGAAACCGCCACGGCGTCGTTATCACCGGCCATGGGGGGCGTAGGAATGGCTGTCGTGCCGCAAAAAGACGAGACGCGTGCGCTACTTGGACTGACCGACAGGCTCTATCGGGCCCAGGGCCTGGACGACGTCTATGCCGCCGCGCTTGATGCCATTGCCGTGATGCTGGACTGTGCGCGCGCCTCCATCCTGTTGTTCGACGACCAGGGCGCCATGGGCTTTGTCGCCTGGCGCAACCTGTCCGATGAGTATCGGTCGCAGGTGAGCGGCCATAGCCCGTGGCAGCGCGGCGAGACCCAGGCGGAACCGATCTTCGTCAGGGACGTGCGCGACACCGGCGAGCCCGACTGGCTGAAAGCGGCCTTGGCCCGCGAGGGCATCGTCGCTCTCGGCTTTGTCCCGCTGATGGCGAATGGCGTCGTCGTCGGCAAGTTCATGACCTATTTCGGCGACCCGCATGACTTTTCGGCTCATCATCGCGAACTCGCGGTGGCGATCGCGCGGCAGGTCGGCTTCAGCCTCGAGCGGCACGCGGCGGAAAAGGCCCGTTCGGAGGCGGTGCGGGATCTCAAGGAGAGCGGCGACCGCTTCCGGCTCATGTCGGAGGACGCGCCGATCATGATCTGGATCGCCGACAGCCAGGGCAAGTGCCTGCATCTCAACCGCATGCTGCGCAACTTCTGGGGCGTGCCCGACGAAGTGGGCGACTTCGACTTCACCAGCACGCTTCATGACGACGACCGAGCGGCGGTGGGGGCAGCCATGGCCGCTGCATTGCGCGATCGGCAAAGCGTTACCGTCAAGGGGCGCTACCGCCGGAGCGATGGGGCATGGCGCGTGCTCGAGACGACCGCGCGTCCCAACTTCTCGGCGAGCGGGGCCTTCATGGGCATGATCGGCGTCAATGTCGACATCACCGAGCGCGAGGAGGCCGACGCCCACAAGCAGCTGCTCATCAACGAGCTCAACCACCGGGTCAAGAACACGCTCGCCGTGGTGCAGTCGGTGGCGCGTCAGACCTTCCGCCGCGACGGCACCGGCGACCTCGAGGTCGAGGCCTTCCAGGGTCGCCTCGCCGCGCTGGCGCAGGCGCACAACCTGCTGGCAGCCGAGGCCTGGCAAAGTGCGTCCCTCGAGGAAGTCGCACGCCGCTCGCTGAACGGCGATGCCGACGTGCGCATCGCCATCCGTGGGCCCCGCGTCGAACTGCGCCCCAAGCAGGCGGTGACCACGGCCATGGCCCTGCACGAGCTCTACACCAATGCGGTCAAGCATGGCGCGCTGCGCTCCAGCGAAGGCCGGGTGGAATTGAGCTGGCTGACGGCGGAGGCGCCGCGCGGCTCGCTGGTCGTGCGCTGGCTGGAGCGTTCCCCCCAACCGATACTCCCGCCAGTCCGCCGAGGCTTCGGCTCGACCATGATCGAGCAGGCGCTCGGCGCCGACCTCAATGCGGAAGTGGAGATGGACTTCCAGCGCTCGGGCCTAGTGTGCACTATTGTCGCTCAACTAGCGGACACAGTACGGCAATGACCGATCTCAGCGGCAAACGCATTCTCGTTGTCGAAGACGAGTTCCTGGTGGCCCTCGAGGCTGCCAGCATGCTGGCGGAAGTCGGCGCGACGGTGGTCGGCCCGGCCTATCACCCCGCTCCCGCGCTGCAGTTTGCGAAGACCGAGGCCCTGGATGCCGCGGTGCTGGACATCAACCTGGGGACGGGGACCAGCGAGAGCATTGCGGATACGCTGAAGAGCCGCGGCATCCCCTTCATCTTCGCCACCGGCTATGGCCAGCTTGCCGGCGTCGATCCAGATGCGGTCGTCATCGACAAGCCGTATTCGCAGGCCCAGATCGTGGCCGCCCTCCGCCATGTCCTCGCCTGAGCCGCGAGCGACCGGCGGCCCTGCCCGGCGCGGGACAGGCCATTCCTTGGGCACAGGTCCCGCCTAGGCAGACGGCCGAAAGCTCGCCACGACCGCTTCATGCGTCTCGATCCGGCCGGCACCAATCAGGTCCAGGCAGTACGGAACGGCCGGGAAGACCGCATTGAGGCAGACCTCGATCGAGCGCGGCTTGCCCGGCAGGTTGATGATCAGGCTCCGGCCCCGGATGCCGGCCGTCTGGCGCGACAGGATGGCCGTCGGCACCGTCTCGAGGCTGATCCGGCGCATCAGCTCGCCGAAGCCCGGCAACTCCTTTTCGACCACCGCCTGCATCGCCTCCGGCGTGAGGTCGCGCGGCGCCGGCCCGGTCCCGCCCGTGGTGAGCACCAGGTCGGCCCGCAACTGGTCGCAGAAGTCGCGCAGGGCATTGCCGACGGGCTCGATGCCGTCGGCAACAGTGCGTCGGATCGCCTGCCACGGACTGCTGATCGCCCGTTGCAGCCACGCCTCGATGGCCGGCCCGCTGGCGTCCGGGTACTGCCCGAGGCTGGCCCGGTCCGAAATCGTCAGGATGCCGATCGTGACCATCGTTCAGCCGCCCAGTACCGACATGTGACGCACAATGCCGCCCGCAAGAGCGGCCTTCCCGACCTCGAAGCCGTGCCGCTCCGGCTTGCGGCGCAGGGCCTCGCGGATCAGGCCGTCGAGCGCGGAACCGTCGGCGCCCGCAGCCAGTGCCGGCCTGAGGTCGACCGATCCTTCGTGGCCCATGCAGGTGAACAGCCGTCCGTCGCTTCCCACCCGCACCCGGTTGCAGGAGGCACAGAAGTTGCACGACAGCGGTGTGATGAAGCCTAGCAGGCCACCGGTCTCGCCCACGGTCACGTAGCTGGCCGGACCGCCGCTTTTTGCCGACGATGCACTTAGCGTCCAGCGCTGCTCGAGCTCGCGCCGGAACGCGGTGAGCGACAGGTACTGCCCGATCCTCGAGACCCCCGTGTCGCCCAGCGGCATGGTTTCGATCAACGCCAGCGCCATGCCGCGACCATGCGCGTATCGCAGCAATGGCTCGAACTGGTCCTCGACCACGCCCCGCAGTGCGACCGTGTTGATGCGAATGCGCAGTCCCTCGGCGAGCGCCGTTTCGATCCCCTCGAGGACATCGGCGAGGACGCCGCCGCGCGTGATCTCACGGTACTGGTCCGGATCGAGCGTATCGAGCGAAACGTTGACGCGGCGCACGCCGTGCCGGGCCAGCGTGCGCGCAATGCGCGAAAGTTGCGAGCCGTTGCTGGACACCGTCACTTCGTCGAGCTCGCCGCGCGACAGGTTGTCGGAAAGACGCTCCAGCAGCGCCGGCAGGTCCTTGCGCACCAGCGGCTCGCCGCCGGTCAGCCGGATCTTGCGCACGCCACCGGCAATGAACGCGCCGGCAATGCCGTAGAGCCCGGCGACGTCCAGCCGATCGCGACCGGGCGCGAAGCGCATGTGCTCGGGCATGCAGTAGGTGCAGCGCAGGTCGCACCGATCGGTGACCGACAGCCGCAGATAGGTCACGGGGCGGCCGAAGCCATCCACCAGCGGCTGGAGGGGACTAGTCATTGGGCCCTTTCTGCATTGAGGACGTCGCCCGGCGACCGTCCGGCACGACGTCGCAATGCAGGTCGTGCAACAGGCCATCGGTCAGTCCGTAGATCCAGCCGTGCAACCGGATGTCGGCCCCGCGCCCCCAGGCATCCCGGATGATGGGGGTGCGCGCCAGGTTGCTCACCTGTGCCCGAACCGAAAGTTCGCAGATGCGGTCGTTGCGCGCGTCGGGCGTCGCAAGGTCGCGCAGGTCCTGGTCCGCGTCGTCGGCGACGTCCCGGATCGGCTGCAGCCAGTGGTCGACCACGCCGTGGTGATGCGGTTCCATCGCCGCCCGCACGCCGCCGCATCCGTAGTGCCCGCACACGATGATGTGGCGAACCTCCAGCACATCCACCGCAAATTCGAGGACCGAGAGCAGGTTCAGGTCGCCGCGATGAACGAGGTTGGCGATGTTGCGGTGCACGAACACTTCGCCCGGCTCGAGACCGGTGATGACGTTGGCCGGCACCCGGCTGTCGGAACAGCCGATCCACAGGTATTCCGGCCGCTGCAGGCCGGCCAGGCGGCTGAAGTAGTCCGGATCGTCCCGCCGCCGGTTTTCGCTCCACCGGCGGTTGTTGCGCAACAGGTCAGACAGCAAGGCTCATTCCCCGTGGGCCTGGGCGCCGGCCACTAGCCTCGCCCACCCGACAGGTGCGGCGCGCCGCGCAGGGCAAGGCCGACGATCTCGGCACGTTCGGACAGCACTCCGATGAGCTGGGCCACGCCGCGGCTCCAGCTCGAAGCTTCCAGATGCACCGCGATGCGCTCCCGCACGGCCTCGAACGGCAGGCGCGTGCCGGCAATGCGGCGATCGAGCCGGATGACGTGGAAGCCGAAGCGCGAGCGCACCGGCGCAGCCGTCACCTCGCCCTCGCCGAGCTTGGCCAGCGCGGCCTCGAATTCAGGAACCGTGCTGCCCGGCGTGAGCTGGCCCAGCGAGCCTCCGACCTCGCGCGACGGGCAGGCCGAGTGCAGGCGGGCAAGTTCCGCGAACCGCTCCGGCGCCTCGGCCAGCTCGCTGATCAGCCCTTGTGCCAGCTCACCGATCCGCTTGCTCACCGCCTCGTCAGTGCCGGCGGGGACCGCCAGCAGGATGTGGTGCGCCTCCCACATGTCCGAGGTGGAAAAGCGCTCGGGCTGCGCCTCGTAGTAGCGCCGGCATTCGGGCTCGCCGGCGGCGGGCGTGGTGACCTGGCTGTCGAGCAGGGCCCGGATCAGCGCATCGTCCTCGGTCTCGACCCGGCCGCGCTCGTCGCGTTCGGGGGCGGCGACCACGCCCAGCCGGCCCGCCTCGTTGAGCAGCAGCTGGCGCACCACGAGGGCCTCGGCGGCAAGGCGGAACGCCTCCGCCGGCGAGGCCGCCGGGTGCTGCTGCGCCTCGGCGCTGATCGCGGCGTGCGGGATCACCACCCCGTCGACCGAGACGAGCGCCGACGGCGGCCGCGGCGGCGCCGGTACCTTGACGCGGGCATTCGGGATGGCGGCATTCGCCGGCCCCTCGGCGGGGGTCCCGAACTGGATCAACGGCTCCGTCATCTTTACCTCACTCGACAGTCGGGCGGCGCGTGCGCACCACCTGGTAGCCCGGCCGCCACAGGTAGCGGACGGGCGCGCTCAGCATGTGGACAAGCCGCGAGAACGGGAACAGCACGAAGATCGTCAGCCCCAGCGTGATGTGCAGCTTGAACACTAGTGCCGCATCCGCGACATAGCTGGCCGCGTTGGGATCGAAGGTGAATATGCCCTGCGCCCAGCGCATGAACTTGACCATCTCCTCGCCGTCGAGGTGCTGCATCGAGACCCGGATCGTCGCCAGCCCCAGGGCCAGCTGCAGCCAGAGGATGACGATGATCAGGCTGTCGGCGAGGCTCGAGTTGCGTCGCACCCGGGCATCGAAGAAGCGCCGGTGCACCAGCAGCGTCGCCCCGACGATCCCCATCGCGCCGGCGACTCCGCCGAGCACGATGGCGATCAGTTGCTTGGTGCCGTGCGAGACGCCGAGCATCTCCCAGATGGCGAGCGGCGTAAGCAGGCCGACGAGGTGGCCGGCAAAGATCAGCAGCACGCCGACATGGAACAGCACCGACCCCCACATCAGTTGCCGCCGGCGCAGCATCTGGCTCGACCCGCTCCGCCAGGTATAGGGCTCGCGGTCGTAGCGGATCACCGTGCCCACCGCGAGGACGACCAGCGCGATATACGGATAGACGCCGAACAGCAGCGTGTTCACGAATTCGGCCATGTCACGAGTTCCTCTCCACACCGGGTTGAGGCGGCGGCCGGCGAGCGGCGCGCACCTGCATCCTGAGCCGATCCGGCCCGCAATTCTGGTCCCCGGTGCCACCCCCGAAGGTCACCGCCTCGGACTCCCAGACTGCATCGAGCGCCTCGAGGTCGTCCGGATCGTGGTCCGGCTCCTCGAGCAGTTGCTCCAGTGCCTCCTGCCTCGGCGCTGTCCCCGCAATCGCCTCGAGCGCCAGCATGGCGTTGGCATAGATGCTGCCGCGCTTCTGCAGGCGGGTCCTCAGGTTGGCGACGATGTGCAGCGTCTGCCCCAGCAGCTCGTGCACCTCCTCGTCCGACTGGGTCGACAGGTACTCGAGGAACAGTGGCAGGAAGTCGGGCATCTCGCCCGGCCCGATATCGAAGCCCTGCCGCTCGTACATCTGGGCGAGGTCGACCATGGCCTGGCCGCGGTCGCGGCTCTCGCCATGCACATGCTCGAACAGATGCAGCGACAGGGTGCGCGTGCGGTCGAACAGCGACACGTAGCGCTCCTGCGCATCGTAGAGGTCGAGCCTGCCCAGGTCCGCCACCAGCGCGGCGATCCTTTTCTTGTTCCCGGCGTCGAGGCGGCTGTCCCGCGCGATCGCCGCCTCGATCTCGCCGAGGGCCTCGTGCAGCTCGGCGCTCGGGTACGACAACAGCACCGAGATGATCTTCAGGGCATTGGCCATTACGCACCCGCCTTCATCAGGTCCACCGGGGTCTGCACCTTCTGGCGCTTGGAACCGAACAGGTCCGGCGCCGACGTTCCGCCCGAGCAGCCATTGCCGAAGCTGAAGCCGCACGAGCCGCGCTCGTCATAGGCATCCTCGCCCAGTTCGCGGTGGCTGGTCGGGATGACGAAGCGGTCCTCGTAGTTGGCGATCGCCATCAGCTGGTACATGTCCTCGACCTGCTGCGGCGTGAGGCCGACGCGTCCCGCCATTGCCTCGTCGATGACCCCCTCGACCGTCTTGGCCCGCATGTAGCCGCGCATCGCCAGCATGCGCTCGAGCGCCAGGGCGACCGGCTCTTCCTTGCCGGCGGTGAGCAGGTTCGCGAGGTAGCGCACCGGGATGCGGAGCGAGCGCACGTCCGGCATGTTGTCGCTGTCCACCCCGATCTTGCCCGACGCGGCGGCGTGCTGCAGCGGCGACAGCGGCGGTACGTACCAGACCATCGGCAGCGTGCGGTATTCCGGGTGCAGCGGGAAGGCGACCTTCCACTCCATCGCCATCTTGTAGACCGGCGAGTTGCGGGCCCCCTCGAGCCAGGCTTCCGGGATGCCGTCCTTGCGCGCCTGCGCGATGACTTCCGGGTCGTTGGGATCGAGGAACACCTTGAGCTGTGCCTCGTAGAGGTCCTGCTCGTCGGGCGTCGCGGCCGCCTCGGCGATCCGGTCGGCGTCATAGAGCAGCACGCCGAGATAGCGGATGCGACCGACGCAGGTCTCCGAGCACACCGTCGGCTGCCCGGCCTCGATGCGCGGATAGCAGAAGGTGCATTTCTCCGATTTGCCCGACGACCAGTTGTAGTAGATCTTCTTGTACGGGCAGCCCGAGATGCACATGCGCCAGCCGCGGCACTTCTCCTGGTCGATCAGGACGATGCCGTCTTCCTCGCGCTTGTAGATCGCGCCGGACGGGCACGACGCCACGCAGGTCGGGTTGAGGCAGTGCTCGCACAGCCGCGGCAGGTACATCATGAAGGTGTTTTCGAACTGGCCGTAGATCTCGGCCTCGACACCCTCGAAGTTCACGTCCTTGGAACGCTTGGAGAACTCGCCGCCGAGGATTTCCTCCCAGTTCGGCCCCCACTCGATCTTTTCCATGCGCTCGCCGGACACCTTGGAGCGCGGCCGCGCCGTGGGGAAGGCCTCGAGCTCGCCTGCATTCTGCAGGTGGCCGTAGTCGAAATCGAACGGCTCGTAGTAGTCGTCGATCTCGGGCAGGTCGGGGTTGGCGAAGATCTTGGCCAGCACGCGCCACTTGGCGCCGATCCTGGGCTCGATCTTGCCGTTGGCCTTGCGGACCCAGCCGCCGTTCCACTTCTTCTGGTTCTCCCACTCCTTGGGATAACCGATGCCGGGCTTGGTCTCGACATTGTTGAACCAGGCGTATTCGACGCCCTCGCGGTTGGTCCAGACGTTCTTGCAGGTCACCGAGCAGGTGTGGCAACCGATGCACTTGTCGAGATTGAGCACCATGCCGATCTGGGCGCGGATCTTCATTCTGCAGCCTCCACCTTGTCGTTGTAGGGACGTTCGAGCCAGTCGACCTTGTCCAGCTTGCGCACGATGACGAACTCGTCGCGGTTGGAGCCGACCGTGCCGTAGTAGTTGAAGCCGTAGGCCTGATGTACGTAGCCGCCGATCATGTGCGTCGGCTTCAGCGTGGCCCGGGTCACCGAATTGTGGATGCCGCCGCGGTTGCCGGTCATCTCCGAGCCGGGCGTGTTCACGATCTTCTCCTGCGCGTGGTACATGAAGACCGTTCCCTCCTTGATCCGCTGCGAAACCACCGCCCGCGCCACCAGCGCGCCGTTGCTGTTGTAGGCCTCGATCCAGTCGTTATCGACGATCCCGACCTTGGCCGCGTCGACTTCCGACAGCCACACCACCGGCCCGCCGCGGTTGAGCGTCAGCATCAGCAGGTTGTCCGTGTAGGTGGAGTGGATGCCCCACTTCTGGTGCGGGGTGATGAAGTTGAGCACGATCTGGCCATTGCCGTTCGGCTTGCTGTCGATCACCGGCTTGACCGACTTGGTGTCGATCGGCGGCCGGTACACGCACAGCGCCTCGCCGAAGGCCCGCATCCACAGGTGGTCCTGGTAGAGCTGTTGCCGGCCGGTGAGCGTCCGCCACGGGATCAGCTCGTGCACGTTGGTATAGCCGGCATTGTAGCAGACCTTCTCGCTCTCGATGCCCGACCAGGTCGGCGAGGAGATGATCTTGCGCGGCTGCGCGACGATGTCGCGGAAGCGGATCTTCTCGTCTTCCTTGGCCAGCGCCAGGTGCGCATGCTCGCGCCCGGTGGCGTGCGACAGCGCCTCCCAGGCCTTCACCGCCACCTCGCCGTTGGTTTCCGGCGCCAGCATCAGGATGACTTCGGTCGCATCGATATCGGTATCGATGCGCGGCATGCCCTTGGTCGGCCCGTCCTCGGCCACCGTCCCGTTGAGCTGGCCCAGTGCCGTGACCTCGTGCTCGGTGTTCCAGCCGATCCCCTTGCCGCCATTGCCGAGCTTGTTCATCAGCGGCCCGAGCGCGGTGAAGCGCTTGTAGAGGTTGGGATAGTCCCGCTCCACCACGGCCACCGCCGGCATGGTCTTGCCGGGAATGGGCTCGATCGCGCCGGTCTTCCAGTCCTTGACGTCGAAGGGCTGGGCCATCTCGCCGGCGGTGTCGTGCTGGATGGGCACCAGCACCGTGTCCTTCTCGACCCCCAGTACTTCCGGTGCCACCGCCGAGAACGCCTTGGCGAGGCCCTTGAAGATGTCCCAGTCGCTGCGCGCCTCCCAGGCCGGGTCGGCGGCGCTGGACAGCGGGTGGATGAACGGGTGCATGTCCGAGGTATTGAGGTCGTTCTTCTCGTACCAGGTCGCCGTCGGCAGCACGATGTCGGAGTAGACGCAGGTGGTCGACATGCGGAAGTCGAGCGTCACCAGCAGGTCGAGCTTCCCCTCCGGGGCCTCGTCATGCCACACCGCCTCGCGCGACTTGCGCTTGCCCTCTTCGCCCAGGTCCTTGCCCATCACGCCATGCGTCGTGCCGAGCAGGTGTTTGAGGAAATACTCGTGCCCCTTGCCCGACGAGCCGAGCAGGTTCGAGCGCCACACGAACATGTTGCGCGGCCAGTTGGCCGGATCGTCGGGATCCTCGCAGCTCAGCTGCAGCTGGCCGGACTTCAGCGCCGCGGCGACGTAGTCCTTCGGCTCCTGCCCGGCCTTGGCCGCCGCCTTGGCGATATCGAGCGGATTGGCCTTGAGCTGCGGCGCCGACGGCAACCAGCCCATGCGCTCGGCCCGGATGTTGTAGTCCATGAGGCTGGCGTCCCAGTCACCCTTCGGCGCTGTCGGCGACAGGATCTCGGACACGTCCAGCGTCTCGTAGCGCCACTGGTCGGTGTGGGCGTAGAAGAACGAGGTCGAGTTCATCTGCCGCGGCGGCCGCGACCAGTCGAGCCCGAAGGCGAGCGGCACCCAGCCGGTCTGCGGGCGCAGTTTCTCCTGGCCCACATAGTGGCTCCAGCCACCGCCCGACTTGCCGACGCAACCGCACATCACCAGCAGGTTGATGATGCCGCGGTAGTTCATGTCCATGTGGTACCAGTGGTTGAGGCCGGCACCGACGATGACCATCGATCGCCCTTCGGTCTTTTCGGCATTGGTCGCGAACTCGCGCGCCACCGTGACGATGTGGTCGCGCGGCACGCCGGTGACCTTTTCCGCCCAGGCCGGGGTATAGGGCACGTCCTCGTCATAGCCCTTGGCGACGTTGCCGCCGCCGAGGCCACGGTCGATGCCGTAGTTGGCGGCGAGCAGGTCGAACACCGTCGCGACCAGCGCGTCGCCATCCTTGAGCCGTACCCGCTTGGCGGGCACGTTGCGGACGAGGATGCTCTTGTGGTCGGTGCCCGCGAAGTGGTCGTGCTCCCGGTTGCCGAAGTACGGGAAGGCGACGGCCGCGACCTCGTCGCGATCCGCCTCGCCGATCAGCGACAGCCTGAGCTCGGTGCCGTTGCCCGCTTCGTCCTTGGCCTCGAGGTTCCACCGGCTGCTGTCGTCCCAGCGGTAGCCGGCGCTGCCCTGCGGCGCCACGAGCCTGCCGGACTGGCCGTCGATGGCGACCGTCTTCCACTCGGCATTCTTGCCGTCGGCCAGCGCGCCGGCCACTTCCGAGGCGCGCAGCAGGCGCTCCGGAACGAACTTGCCGTCCTGCTCGACCAGCCGCACCAGCATCGGCATGTCTGTGTAGCGGCGGCAATAGTCCTCGAAGTACTTCGCCTGCCGGTCGAGGTGGTACTCGCGCAGGATGACGTGCCCCATCGCCATGGCCAGGGCGGCATCGGTGCCCTGCTTGGGATGCAGCCACAGGTCGGCGAACTTGGCCGCCTCCGAATAGTCGGGCGACACCACCACGGACTTGGCGCCCTTGTAGCGGGCCTCGGTGTAGAAATGCGCGTCCGGGGTGCGGGTCTGGGGCACGTTCGAGCCCCACAGCATCAGGAAGCCGGCGTTGTACCAGTCCGCCGATTCGGGAACGTCCGTCTGCTCGCCCCAGGTCATCGGCGAGGCGGGCGGCAGGTCGCAGTACCAGTCGTAGAACGACATGCACACGCCGCCCAGCAGCGACAGGTAGCGCGAGCCGGCAGCATACGAGATCATCGACATGGCCGGGATGGGCGAGAAGCCGATGATCCGGTCGGGCCCGTGTTTGCGCGCGGTGTAGGCATTGGCCGCCGCGACGATCTCGTTGACCTCGTCCCAGTTGGCCCGCACGAACCCGCCATGGCCGCGCACCTTGGTGTAGTCACGGCGCTTGGCCGGGTTCTCGACGATCGAGGCCCAGGCCTTGACCGGCGGCAGGCCGGCGCGCGCCTCGCGCCACAGGCGCAGCAGGCGGGAGCGGATCAGCGGGTGCTTCACCCGGTTGGCCGAGTACATGTACCACGAGTAGCTGGCGCCGCGGGCGCAGCCGCGCGGCTCGTGGTTGGGCAGGTCCGGCCGGGTGCGCGGATAGTCGGTCTGCTGGGTTTCCCAGGTGACGATGCCGCCCTTGACGTAGATCTTCCACGAGCACGAGCCGGTGCAGTTCACCCCGTGCGTCGAGCGCACGATCTTGTCGTGCTGCCAGCGCCCACGGTACGCCTTCTCCCAGGCGCGGCTTTCGGTCGTGGTAATCCCGTGCCCTTCCGCGAACGGCGCGTTGCGCTTGAGGAAATTCAGCCGGTCTAGAAGCAGGCTCATCAGGCGCTCCGCTTTGCAGTTTTGGTGGGTTGGGCGGTACCGGCGCGGCGCTCGATGTCATGGAGCAGGCCGCCGCGGCGGGTGTAGACGAACCAGGTCAGCGCGAGGCACGTCACGTAGAAGATGAGGAAGGCCCACAGCGCGCCCGACGCATCGCCGGTGATCTCGATCGAGGTGCCGTAGGCGCGCGGGATGAAGAACATGCCGTAGGCGGCGATGGCCGAGGTGAAGCCGATGATCGCCGCCGATTCCTTGTCGGCCTGGCGGGTGCGCTCGGCAGGGGTCAGGTTCGGCATCAGCCGGTCCATCTCCTTGCGCATGATCACCGGGATCATCTGGAAGGTCGAGGCGTTGCCGATCCCCGTCGCGAGGAACAGCACCATGAACATCGCGAAGAAGCCCCAGAACGCGCCGGGCTGCTCCCGGGTGGCCATGAAGTAGAGCACTCCGCCGACCGCCGCGATCATCAGCACGAACGTCCACAACGTGACGCGCGCCCCGCCCCACCGGTCCGCCACCCAGCCCGTGCCGGCGCGCGCCAGGGCGCCGACGAGCGGGCCGAGGAACACGTATTGCAGCGAGTCCACCTGCGGGAAGGCGATCTTGGCGAGCAGCGGGAAGCCGGCCGAATAGCCGATGAACGAGCCGAACGTGCCGGTGTAGAGCCAGCACATCAGCCAGTTGTGCAGCCGCCCGAAGATCACCGCCTGGTCCCGGAACGAAGCCTTGGCCGACGCCAGGTCATCCATGCCGAACCAGGCCGCGATGGCGGCGACGATCAGGAACGGCACCCAGATGAAGCCGGCGTTCTGCAGCCACAGCCGGGTCGTTTCGTTGACGGGCTGCGAATCGCCGCCGATCGCGCCGAACACGCCGATCGTCACCACCAGCGGCACGAGGAACTGCATCACGCTGACGCCGAGGTTGCCGAGCCCGGCATTGAGGGCCAGCGCATTGCCCTTCTCCCGCTTGGGAAAGAAGAAGCTGATGTTCGCCATCGAGGAGGCGAAGTTGCCGCCGCCCAGGCCGCACAGCAGCGCCAGCACGAGGAAGATCAGGTACGGCGTCTCCGGGTTCTGCACCGCATAGCCGATCCCCATGGCGGGAATGATCAGCGACGCGGTCGACAGCGTCGTCCACAGCCGTCCGCCGAAGACCGGCACCATGAACGAGTAGAAGATGCGCAGCGTCGCGCCCGACAGCCCGGGCAGGGCAGCGAGCCAGAACAGCTCGTCGGTGGTGAACTTGAAGCCGACGCTGGGCAGCTTGGCGATGACCACGCTCCACACCATCCACACCGCGAAGGCGAGCAGCAGGTTCGGGATCGAGATCCACAGGTTCCGCGTCGCGATGGCCTTGCCCTTGCCGGCCCAGAAGGCCGCGTCCTCGGGCTGCCAGTCCTCGATGAGCTTGGGCCCGGTTCCCGCCATGCCCGGCCGGTGCAGCGCCTTCATCTCGGGCAGTTGCGGCAGCTTCTCCAGCGTCTCGGCGACCGCGGCGCTCTCCATCGCCCGGATGGCGAAGTGCATCCACAGCAGCGAGACCACGACGATGCCGAACATCAGCATGAAGCAGCTGGTCCACAGGCCGGTGACATCGAGCAGCACGCCGAAAGCGATGGGCAGGACAAATCCGCCGAGCCCGCCAATCATGCCGACGAGCCCGCCGACCGCGCCGACGCTGCCCGGGTAGTAGACCGGGATGTGCTTGAACACCGCGGCCTTGCCCAGGGACATGAAGAACCCCAGCACGAACACAACCATGACGAACGGCACGAGGCCCATCTGGGTGGAGAAGGCGATCGGGCCGTGCACCCCGTGGATGACGTAGTCGGTCTGCGGGTAGGCCAGCATGAAGGTGCAGACGGCGGCGACGCCGAACGTGACATACATCACGGCCCGGGCGCCGTAGCGATCGGACAGATGCCCGCCATAGGCCCGGAACAGGCTGGCCGGGATCGAGAAGGCGGCGGCGAGGATGCCGGCCAGCTTGATGTCGACCCCGTACACCCCGATCAGGTATTTCGGCAGCCACAGCGACAGCGCCACGAACGCGCCGAACACGAAGAAATAGTACAGCGAGAAGCGCCAGACCTGGACGTTCTTCAGCGGCTCCAGCTGCAGCAGCGTGCCCTTGGCCTTGATGCCCTTGGCGCGCCGTTCGACCAGCTCGGGATCGTCATTGGTGGTGAACCAGAAGACGATCGCGGTGACGACGAGCGCCGCGGCCCAGACCTGGGCCACGACCTGCCAGTCATAGGCCACCATCACGAAGGGCGCGGCCAGCTTGGTGACTGCCGCGCCGACATTGCCGGCCCCGAAGATGCCCAGCGCAAGGCCCTGCTTTTCGGCCGAGTACCACTTGGAGACATAGGCGACGCCGATCGAGAACGAGCCGCCGGCAAGCCCGAGGCCCAGCGCCGCCAGCAGCATCATCTCGTAGGTCGTGGCGTAGGACAGGAGGTACGTCGCCACCGCCGCGAACAGCATGGTCAGCACGTTGACGATGCGGCCGCCGATCTGGTCCGTCCAGATACCGAGCAGGACGCGCGACAGCGAGCCGGAGAGGATGGGCGTGCCCACCAGCAGCCCCAGCTGGGCGTCCGACAACCCCAGCTCGACCTGGATCCGCACGCCAATGATCGAGAAGATCGTCCACACTGCAAAGCAGACGGTGAAGGCAAACGTGCTCATCCAGAGCGCGCGCGACTGCTGACCCGCCTGGACTCCAGTAACTGCCGCCATGATTTAACGTCCCCAATCGCTCGCGACCTGTTTCGTCGCCATCGTCCAGAGCCTGGGATGCATAGTGTTGATTCAGATCAAAGTTCGTCAATACTGAAACGAAAACAAGAACATCGAGCATGTATAGCAATTCGTGCATTGCCGATTGACGGACCCAAAATAAAGTAGTTAGGTCAGCGAATTGATAAATATCAATCTTGAGGAGGAAATGGCCCGATGCGGATGGAGGACGCGGCACAGGTTCGGGAGACGCCCCTGTTCAGCGGGATGTCCGAACAGGTCTTCGATGCGCTGACCACCGGGGCGTTCCTGCAGACCTTTCCGCCGCACGTCGAACTGTTCCGGGAAGGCGAAGCGGCCGACTTCCTCTATGTGGTGATGGACGGAATGGTCGAGCTCTATGCCGCCTGGAACAACCGCGAGGCGGCCATCACCACCGTGCGGCCGACCGGGACATTCATCCTTGCGGCCGTGGTGCGCGATGCGTGCTACCTGATGTCGGCCCGCACCCTGGGCCGTTGCCGGCTGTTGATGCTGCCGGCCGCCAGCGTCAGGCAGGCCCTGACCAGCGATCATGCCTTCGCCATCGCCATGATCGACGAGCTGTCCGGATGCTATCGGGCAGCCGTCAAGGCGCAGAAGAACCTCAAGCTCAGGACCGGGGTGGAGCGGCTGGCGGCCTACCTGCTGCAGACCGGCACCCGGTCCGGAGCGTCCGGGTTCGAGCTGCCCTGCGACAAGCGGACCCTTGCCTCGCTGCTCGGCATGACGGCTGAGAACCTCTCGCGGGCGTTCGCCACGTTGCGGCCCTATGGCGTCATCGTCAGCGGCAGCACCATCACCCTGGCCGCGCCCGACGATCTGGCCCGCCTCGCCAAGCCGGCCGCGCTCATCGACGACCTCGATCCGGCCGCCCTCGGCGACGGCTGAACGCCGCGTCTGCCCGACGCCGTCGTCGACCGCGGCGCATCTCGGCCTCACTGGTGGTGAGTTGACCGGCGCTCGAAAACATCCTACGAAGGGCTCGGTTTAACGTAAAACTAGTCTGGTGGCAGGGGCCCGCGTTCGGCTCGTGCCGCAAAGGCCGGGGGGGCAGACTTGGCGCGAGCCACCATCAAGGACATTGCCGCAGCCGCGAACGTGTCGCCGATGACGGTGTCGAACGTCCTCAACGGCCGGCGGGCAAAGGCCTCGGACCAGACCGTGGAACGCATCATGGCGGCGGTGAAGGCGCTCGGCTATCGCCCCAACATGAGCGCGCGCAGCCTGGTGTCGAATGCATCGCGCATGGTCGGCGTGGTCATCCCGTTCACCGAAACGCAGAACCAGCTGCTGCTCGACAACCCGTTCTATGCCGAGATGATCAGCGGCATCGAGAGCGCCCTGCGCGCCAACGGATACTACATGATGCTCACCGGCGTGGGCGCGTCCGACGCCCAGCTCGATACGCTGCAGCACTGGAACATGGACGGCCTGATCGTGCTCGGCGTCTATCGCGAGCGGCTCTACGAGCAGCTGCGCGAGCTCGACCTGCCGACGCTGCTGATCGACAGCTACATCGACGACGCCCACTACCATCACCTGCGCGTCGACGATGAAGCGGCGGCCTACGAGGCGACGCGCTATCTCATCGGCCGCGGCCACACCGGCATCGCCATCGTCACCGGCGTGGTCCGGGCCGATGGCGTCATCGCGCGCCGTCTCATGGGATACCGGCGGGCGCTGGCCGAGGCGGGCATTCCGCACGATCCGGCGCGCGTACTCTCGGGCTCCGTCACGTTCGACTGGGGCGCGGCGGCGGCCGACGCGCTGCCGGGACTGCCCGGCGTCAGCGCGGCGTTCTGCACCGCCGACCTGATTGCCGCCGGCCTCCTCGCCGGCCTGCATCGGCTGGGCCGGCGCGTGCCCGACGACTACTCGATCATGGGGTTCGACAACCTTTCGGTGTCGCGCATGGTCTATCCCGCCCTGACCACCGTCGACCAGTCGATCCTCGACAAGGGCAAGCTCGCCGGCAACCTGATCGCGAAAATCCTGCGCAAGGAGGCGGCGCCGCGCGAAACCCTCCTCCCCGTCCGCATCATCGAGCGCGACAGCGTCAGCGACCGGAGGGGCAGATGAGCTCAATCAACAAGGTGATCGCACCCCTCCCCCCTGAGGGGAGGGGTTGGGGGTGGGGGTCCATCAGTGACGAGCCGCCCCACCCCCTCCCTCGATCCCTCCCCTCAGGGGGGATGGAGGCAGAAACCGCAGTCGCCGCTCTGGCCCTCGGGTGTCTCTCATGAGCCCCGCCGCCCCGCGCCAGAAATACCTCGCGCTCGCCGTGCTGCTCGGCCCCAGCCTGGCCGGCATGTTCGTGTTCCTCATGCTGCCGGTCGCCTCGAGCCTGGTGCTCAGCTTCTCGAACTGGGACCTGATCGGCGAGATCCAGTGGATTGGCCTCGACAACTACGTCGCGGCGCTCGGCGACCCGGTGGTTCTCGGCGCGCTGCGCAACACGCTGACCTACATCCTCGGCTACCTGCCGGCGACAGTCGGCATTGCGCTGGGCCTCGCGCTGCTGCTCAACCGCCGCATCCGGGGGCGCGTAGTCTTCCGTGCCATCTACTTCGTGCCGGTCGTCACCTCGTGGGTGGCGGTGTCGCTGATCTGGAAGTGGCTGCTCAACCCGCAATACGGGCTGGTCAACGTCGCGCTCGGCTGGTTCGGCATCAAGGGGCCGGGCTGGCTGTTCGATCCTCAGTGGGCGATGACCGGCGTGATCCTCACCTCGATCTGGAAGGACATCGGCTTCGTCACGGTGATCTATCTCGCCGGCCTGCAGGATATCCCCGAGCACCTCTACGAGGCCGCCGCGCTCGATGGCGTCACCGGCTGGCAGCGCTTCTGGCACATCACCTTCCCGATGCTGGTGCCGACCACCTTCTTCGTCACCACCATCTCGCTGATCTCGTCCTTCCAGGTGTTCGACCAGGTCTGGGTGATGACCCAGGGCGGCCCCGCCGGCGCCACCTCGGTGATGGTCGAGCTCATCTACAAGAACGCCTTCAGCTACTACCGGATGGGCTACGCCTCGGCGATCTCCTGGGTCCTTTTCGCCCTCATCTTCGCCGTCACCATCGCCCAGCACGTGCTGCAGAAGCGGGTGGACCGGTCCGATGGCTGACACCGTGATGCATCCGCAAAGGCCCCCTCACCCGGTCCTTCGGACCGACCTCTCCCCCGAAGGGAGAGGTGCCCGGGGGCTCGATCTCGCCTCGGCGCCACCTCTCCCTGGGGGGAGAGGCCGGCGCGCAGCGCCGGGTGAGGGGGCATTCCGCCGCTCGCCCCGGCTGAACCTCCCCAACCTCGCCACCTATGCCCTCCTCATCCTCGGCGCCGGCATCATGCTGCTGCCCTTCGCCTGGATGCTGTCGACATCGCTCAAGACGCGCGGCGCCACCTTCGTCACCCCGCCGCAGTGGATCCCGGATCCCGTCACGTTCGACAACTACGGCAAGGTCTTCGACTCGGCCCCTGTCGGCCAGTTCCTGTTCAACTCGCTCTTCGTCTCGCTGACCTCGACCGCGCTGATGGTCCTGTTCTGCGCCATGTCTGGCTACGCCTTCGCGCGCATCGAATTCCGCGGCCGCACGGTGCTGTTCTACGCCTATCTCGCGACCCTGATGATCCCGCAGCAGGTGACGCTCACCCCGCTCTTCATCATCATGAACTGGCTCGGCTGGACCAACACCTACCAGGCCCTGATCCTGCCCTCGAGCTTTGGCGCCTTCGGCACGTTCCTGCTGCGCCAGTTCTTCCTGCGCCTGCCCAGGGAGATCGAGGAAGCCGCGTTCATCGACGGCGCCGGCTACATCCGGATCGTTTTCACCATCGCCATCCATCTCGCGCGCCCGGCGCTCGCGACCCTCGCCGTGTTCGCCTTCATGGCCAGCTGGAACAGCTTCCTGTGGCCGCTGATCATCACCACCGACACCTCGATGATGACCCTGCCGCTCGGGCTCAGCGCCCTGCAGGGCCGCTGGACCACCGACTGGAACGTGCTGATGGCGGGCACCGTCATCGCCACCGTCCCGATCATCGCCGTCTACGTCTTCGCCCAGCGCTTCATCATCAAGGGCCTGTCCCATACCGGGCTCAAGTAACGACGACCAAGGACACCCAACAGGTCTCAAGGAGGAGAAAAGACCATGCTGCGTAGGACTTTCACCGGGCTGTTGCTCGCCACCGCCCTCGTCACCCCGGCGCTCGCCGAGGACGTGACGATCAAGTATTTCACCTTCTCGGCCGCGCCGAACTATTTGAAGGAGCTCGATGCGACCATCGCCGCCTTCGAGGCCGAGCATCCGGGCATCAAGGTCGAGTACGAGACCGCCGGCTGGGACGCCTATTTCACCAAGCTGCAGACCGTCGTTGCCGCCAGGCAGGCGCCCGACGCCTTCGAGCTCAACTACGAGAACTTCGTTACCTATGCCGACAAGGGCGCGCTGGCCGACCTGACGCCGCTGATCGCTGCCGACACCGGTTTCTCGACCGATGTCTACAACCCCACGGCGCTCGCCGCCTTCGCGCAGGACGGTAAGCAGTTCGGCCTCGTCGAGAGCTTCTCCAACGTCGTGCTGTTCTACAACAAGGACCTGTTCGACAAGGCCGGCGTCGCCTATCCGACCGCCGACTGGACCTGGACCGAGGAACTGGAAGCGGCCCAGAAGCTCACCGATCCGGCCAACGGCGTCTGGGGTGATTTCGCCCCGATCCAGTTCTGGGAATTCTACAAGACCATCGCCCAGAACGGCGGCTCGATCCTGTCGCCCGACAAGAAGACCGTCACCATCGACAGCCCGCAGAACATCGAAACGCTGACGTGGATGATCGACAAGGTAAACAAGTACAAGGTCACCCCGTCCGACGTCGACATGGCCGGCCAGTCCTCCGAGGACCTGTTCAAGGCCGGCAAGATCGCCATGCTCCGCACCGGCATCTGGCTGCTCGGCGATTTCGCCGCCAATGCTCCGTTCAAGTGGGACATCGCGCTCGAGCCGGGCAAGACCCAGAAGGCGCACCACTTCTTCGCCAACGGCGTCGCGGTCTCGGCCACCTCGGCGCACCCGGCCGAGGCCTACCAGTGGATCAAGTTCCTCACCTCGTCCAGGGCCGCCGTCGACCTCCGCATCGCCGCCGGCTGGGAACTTCCCGCCGTCTCGGATGCCGCCGCGGTCCAGGGCTATCTCGACCAGCCGATCCCCGAGAGCCGTGAAGTCGTGTTCCAGGCCCTCGATACGGCGGTGGTCCCGCCCGTCATCGGCAACTGGAACCAGTTGACCGACGCCGTCGGCAAGGAACTCGAAGCCGCCAAGCTCGGCCAGAAGACGCCCGAACAGGCCCTCAAGGACGCCAAGGTGGCGATCGAAGCGCTGCTTTAGCTCGGCGAGCCCCGACCACCTCTCCCTTCGGGGGAGAGGTCGGCGCGAAGCGCCGGGTGAGGGGGCCTTTCCCTACAGCCGGCGCTTGCGGCAAGGCCCCCTCACCCTGACCCTCTCCCCCAAGGGAGAGGGGACGCAAGAACCGCCTCACGGCGACAATTGTCTCCCAAGGGCAGAGGTCGTGGGGCCCACTGCTCCCCTCCCCCTTGAGGGGAGGGGTTGGGGGGGGTCGTGCAGTCACCACCAACCCCGCCTCACCACCCCCGAGGAGGGGAGCCCGAACCGGAACCAGAGATGACCACCGACACCACCCGCGAAGCCCCGCTCGCCCTCCGCCACCCCTGGTTCTTCGATCTCTACGCCGCGCTGCTCGCCGACCCGGCCGCCGCCAGCCCCGCGATCACCCGCCGCCTCGCCGCCGCCGATCCGTCCGACCCCGTCGAAGCCGCCGTCGCGCTCTATCTCGCGGCTCTTTCACAGCAAGCCCAACCATCGTCTCCCTCCCCCTCGCGGGGAGAGAGCAAGGGTGGGGCGCGCCCCGCACCGGATTTGCTTTCAAGTCCCCAAGCGGAATCCCTCCGCGACACCGTCGCCAACCGCCTCACCCGCGAACTCTCCCCCAATCAGAACCACGTCACCGACACCTGGGTGCTCGCCCTCTGGGCCGCCGCCTTGCGCGAGGTCAATCACGTGGTCCGGCGCGAAGCCGACACTCGCCTCGTCGGCCGGGTGAAGAACCACGCCTATGCCCACCACGTCCGCGCCGGCGGCCTGATGTCCTCGTCCGACAGGCAGGCACTCGATTTCGATGTGCTGCTCGCCGCTGTTCCGTTCGGCCTGTTCGACGTCGAGGACCTGGTGCTCGTCGACTCCGTCCGCACCCTCACGACCCCCGAGCGCCTCGCCGCCGCGACCCCGGCCGATCGCCAGCTGCTGGCCTGGTACTGGGCCGAACAGGGAAGCTATGCGAAGAGCCGCAAGCTCCTCGCCGACACTCCCTCTCCGATCGTCGCCAGCCGCCTCCGCAGCCACGGCCAGCTCGACGCCCGCTTCATCCGTCACAGCCCGGACGGCAACGGCAATCGTTACGAGCCGCTGATCGAGGAGCGCTTCCCCAAGCTCGTCACCGACAGCGACGAGGTCATCGTCCGCGCCCTCGCCTCGCCGCTCACTCCCGACGAGCCCCTCGAGCTGGTCATGGGGGACCGCATCATCCCCGGCACGTTCAGCCCCGACCACTGGCAGTTCACCCTGCCGCGCATGCCGGCGGGAACGCTCGTTTCGTACGAAATCCGCTTCCAGAAGCATCTGGAGGTTGTTCAGGGTCCGTTCATCTATGAGGTGAACCAGCGGCGGCACAGTGGCAGCGCGCCCGTGCATATCGATGTGTCGGCCGGGAGAATCGTCCTCACCCCGGGCCAGGGCGGCGGCGCAACGCTGCCCCTCAGATTGGGCCAGGCCACCCTCACCGACATCGCCTGGCTCGTCGATCGCACCGGCAAGATCCACGAAATCTGTGCCACCATCGAAACCGCGGCCTGCGGCTGGTACGGCTTCGGCGAGCGCTACAACGCGCTCGACCAGACCGGCAATTACGTCGATCAGTTCGTCTACAATCAGTATAAGGAGCAAGGCCTTAGGACCTACATGCCGATGCCGGTCGGCTATTCCGACGCCGGTTTCGGGCTCCATATCGCGACCGATTCCTATTCCTGGTTCGACCTCACCCAGCCGGGCCGCATCCGCCTCGGCGTCGAGGCCGAATGCCTGTCACTCGACCTCCTCAACGGCTCGATCGCCGAGCAGGTCAGCCAGTTCATGACCCTCACCGGCGCCCCCGAACCCGTCCCCGCCTGGGCCCTCGGCCCGTGGATGAGCTCAAACAACTGGGACTCCGAGGCCGAGGTGCGCAAGCAGGTCGCCCTCACCCTCGAGCACGAGATCCCGGCAACCGTGCTGGTCATCGAGGCCTGGTCGGACGAGGCGACGTTCTACATCTTCAACGACGCGCAGTACGCCGAAAAGCCCGGAGATCAGGCCTTCTCGCTCGCCGATTTCACCTTTCCCGAATGGGGGCGCTGGCCCGATCCGAAGGGGCTCGCCGAGCACCTGCACGACAACAACCTCAGGTTGATCCTGTGGCAGATCCCGATCATCAAGCAGTCGCCCAGCCTCAAGCACGCCCAGAAGCGGCAGGACGAGGCGCACTTCTTCGCGCGCGGCTACGGTGTGAAGCATCCCGACGGCACGCCGCTGCGCCTGCCGGAAGGCTGGTTCAAGGACAGCCTGCTGATGGACTTCACCAATGCCGAAGGCCGCGACTGGTGGTTCAGTAAGCGCCAGTACCTGATCGATGAACTCGGCGTCGACGGCTTCAAGACCGATGGTGGCGAGATGGTGTGGGGCCGCGACCTGCTCTTCGCCGACGGCCGCACCGGTCTCGAAAACCGCAATGCTTATCCCCGCGACTATGTCTCGGCGTATTATCGGTTCGCGCAACAGAACGGAGGCATCTGTTTTTCACGTGCGGGCTACACCGGCGCTCAGACCTTCCCGGCCCATTGGGCCGGCGACGAACGATCGACCTGGGAAGCGTTCAAGCGCTCGATCCTCGCGGGTCTGTCGGCAGGCATGTCGGGAGTGATCTTCTGGGGTTGGGACATGGCCGGCTTCTCGGGAGAGGTGCCGGGCGCCGAGCTCTATGTCCGCTCGGCCGCGATGGCATGCTTCTGCCCGATCATGCAGTACCACGCCGAGAGCAAGGCCGAGTTCAACCAGGACCGCACCCCCTGGAACATCGCGGAGCGCTCAGGCGATGAGCGAGCCCTGACCGGATACCGCTTCTACGCCAACCTGCGCATGCAGCTGATGCCTTATCTCAGGCGCGAGGCGGCATGGTGCGTCGCCGCAAAGCAACCCATGCTGCGCGCAATGCTACTGGATTATCAGGAGGTTAGAGACGTCCACGGGCTTTGGGACCAATACCTCTTCGGCCGTGACCTGCTCGTCGCCCCGATCATTCAGGAGGGTGCGACCAGCCGCACCGTCACCCTGCCGGGTCACCGGTGGTGGCATTTGTTCGAGAACCGCTGGTACGAGGCAGGGACGCATGAGGTCCGTGCGTCGCTCGAGGAAATCCCCGTCTTCGTGCGCGTCGGCGGCGTCGTTCCCATCGCCTTCGACCGCGAGGTTCGCCTCGGTGCAGCAATGCCCTCCGACATCGCAGCGCCCCGCACCCAGGCCCTGCTGGTTGCCGGCCTTTGCGAGGGACAATCCATCGACCACGACGGGCTTACGCTGACGATGCGTGACGCGGCAGTCCTGATAGATGGAGAACTTCGCAATACGCGCATGATATTGTTTTCGGATCGGCCAGATACAGTCATCATCAACGGAGTATCTGCACCAGTGCTTGAAACCGTGATTCACAATGGGATCATGTACGCAGTAGAGTTGCCGTCGCGGGATGTATAGTCGCCCCCCGGTTCGACGACATGAGCTTCGGCGCCGGGATCAGCGTGTGCGCCGGCAGCCGGGCACCAGCCAGACCTATCCTGCGGCACCGGCTCCACCTGCCCTGCCGCCACATTGTTGGTCGGCTCGAACCCTTTGGTAGCGACCCGGCGAGCCCGTTCCGCGCTCCGGGACCTCCTCACCTCCTACGACGTTTGTAGGCTTCCCAGTTGCTTGACACGTATTTCCAACTGTGAAAACGTTCAACATACAGACTGTCGTTCATCATATTGAACGCCAGAATGCCGCCGCAAGGCGACGCCAGTTGGGAGCTTGGCACTGTCGACATTGTCCGCGACGTCACCGGATGACCGGGGCGCGTGGCTGTCGCAGATTTCCTGGGGAGGAAAAACATCGTGTCCAAACAGACTATATCCACGTTCAACCCGAGCCGCCGCGCCGTGCTGGCCGGCCTCGCGGCATCGCCGCTGGCGCTTGCCGCAGGCTCGCGCCTCGCCTTCGCCCAGCCGACCAGTGGCACGCTATCCATCGCCGTGCTCGATTGGGCCGAAACGGGCATCAAGCCGGTCTTCGCCGCCTACGAGGCCGCCCGCCCCGGCGTGAAGATCGAGTACTCGCTGCTGCCCGGCGACTACCAGGGCATCCGGCAGACCTTGCTGTCGCGCCGTCTCGCCAACAAGCTGCCCGACATCACCTATCTGGCGGATATCCTGGCGACGCAGCTGGCCAACGCGGAGGTCACCGCCGATATGCGGCCCTTCCTGACGTCGGGTGGCCCCATCGGCATGACCTCGCTGGCCAAGCCCTTCCTCGACCAGTATCTGGTCACCTCGGGCCCGAACAAGGACGGCATCTTCGGCCTGCCGATCGGCGCCGACACCGTCGTGCTTTACTACAACAAGAAGCACTTCGACGACGCCGGCATCCCCTACCCGACCGATGACTGGACCTTCGAGAAGCAGATCGAGGTCGCAACGGCGCTGACCCAGAAGAACGGCAACACCACCACGCGCTACGGCCTCGCCGCCTCGGTGCCGTGGCACGCTACCTACGTCCCCGGCATCGAAGCCTTCGGCGACACGCTGCTCGACGAAAACAACATGTACAAGCTGCAGACCGAAGCGGCGATCAAGGTCTTCACCATGTACTGGGACCAGGTGAAGGCGGGCGTCATCGCCTCCACCCCGCAGCAGACCCAGCTCGGCGGCGGCTTCCAGGCCTTCGGCGCCGGCACCGTGTCGATGTTGCAGTCGGTCCGCGCCTTGACCCCCCTCGTCCGTTCCGTCACTACCGACGACTGGGACGTTGCCCTCGTCCCGACCATCAACGGTGTCCGCAAGACCGGCATGGGCTCAATCGCCCAGTCCATCACGACGTCCGGCCAGGCCAACAACAAGGACCTCTGCTACGACTACCTCAACTGGTTCTACTCCGAGGACGGCGGCATGAAGATACTCGCCGCCAGCTACGGCACGGTGCCGCCGGTCGAGGCCCTGTACGAGAGCCCGATCTGGACCGCTCTCCCCGGACCTCCGTACGACAACCGCGTCTTCGCGGAGTCGATCCAGTACGGCGCCATGAACCCGACCTCGATCCCAGCGGACGTACAGGCGGTGGTCGATACCGAGCTCGCAAAGGCCGAAGAAGCGGTGACGCTCAACAACGTCCCCGTGGCCGATGCGCTGAAGGCCGCTGAGGCCGTCATCAACGAAGCGATGGCCCGCGTCCTCGCGTCTGGCGGCTGATCCCGATCAGGAAGACCTCTCGCTTCCCCCGAGACGACAGGTCCACCTTGAGCCGGCTGCGTCTCTCCCGCAGCCGGCCCTCCCCTTCTGGAAACGGGGTCCATCCTCTTGAGCAAGACCGATATCGCCGAGGCCGGCATGGCAGCGCCACCACGAGCCACGCCGCGCCGCAGAACCAACCGCCGGACCGACAGCCCGTTCTGGGCCGCCCTGTTCGTCGGGCCGAACCTGGTGCTGTTTACCACCTTCATGATCATCCCCATTGTCTGGGGTCTCGGCCTGAGCCTCTTTGACTGGAACCTGATCGGCGAGCCGCGCTTCGTCGGCTTCGCCAACTATGTCGACATCCTCAAGGATGCACGCGCCGTCAACTCGGTGTGGAAGACCGTCTACCTCGTCTTCCTCGGCGTGGTTCCGACGGTGATCCTGTCGTTCCTGATCGCGGTGCTGATCAACACCAATTTTCCCGGCTACACCGTGTTCCGCACGATGTATCTGCTGCCCATCGTCATCTCGCTGGTCGCTTCGGCGGTGCTCTGGCGATTCATCTACGATCCGCGTGTCGGCCCCATAGCCCAGTTGCTCAGCCTCTTCGGCGTTTCCGGACCGAACTGGCTGCAGGACACCACCTGGGCCATGCCGGCTTTGTCACTCGTGATCGTCTGGCTGCGACTGCCGCTCGGCGTCATCCTCTACCTGGCCGCCCTGCAGCAGATTAACCCGCAGCTCCTCGAAGCCGCCGAGATCGACGGTGCCGGCCCCTGGGCCAAGCTTCGCCATGTCATCTGGCCCAACGTCATGCCGGTGACCCTGCTGATCCTCGTCCTCACCCTGCGCGGCATCATCTTCGACAGCTTCGACATCGCCTTCGTCATGACAAAGGGCGGCCCGCTCAACTCCACCGACATCCTCGCGGTCTACATCTACGATCTCGCCTTCGCCCAGCTGCGGCTCGGCTATGCCTCGGCGCTCTCGACCGTGCTCTTCGTCATCGTCACCATCCTGGCGCTCATCTTCAATCCGCCGCGCCGGCCGTCCAACGGAGACCCGGTATGAGCACCAGCGTCGGACATCCCTGGCGCCGCCGCCTGCACGTCTCGGCGGTCATCTTCTTCGGCCTGCTGATGGCGGCGCCGTTCTACTGGATGATCATCAACTCCTTCAAATCGAGCCGAGAGGTGGTCGCCTACCCACCGACCTGGTGGCCGAAGGAATGGCACTTCGAGAACATCGAGGCGGCGCTCGGCTTCCTCGACCCGAGCGCCATCGTCAACTCGGTCATCTTCACCGCGGTCATCACCATCGTGCAGTTGACGCTCGTGGTGATGACCGGCTTCGCGCTCGCCAAGATGCGCTTCTTCGGCCGCGGGCCCCTGCTCACCCTCTTCATCCTCACAATGTTCGTGCCGGGTCAGGTGGCGCTGATCCCCACCTTCATCCTGATCCGCAACCTCAACTGGATCGACACCTTCATGGGGCTCTGCATCCCCATCATCGCGCAGACCAGTTTCGGCGTGTTCATCTTCCGGCAGTTCTATATTTCGATGCCGAACGAAATCCTCGATGCCGCCAAGATCGACGGCGCCAACTGGGGCCAGGTCTTCCTCAGCATCGTCCTGCCCCTTTCGGGCCCGCCCATTGCCGCCTACACGGCCGTGACCGTGTTGACTGCCTGGAACATGTACGCCTGGCCCCTCATCTCGACCACCGAGAAGGACATGCGCACCCTACCGCTGGCCCTTGCCGGCCTAGGCCAGTCGTTCTCGCAAACGCCCCCGAACATCGCGATGATGGCAGTGCTACTGTCCACGTTGCCCATCATCATCTTCTTCATTCTCTGCCAGCGCTATTTCATCAATGGGCTGGGCGGGGCGATCAAGGAATAGGACCACCATCGTGACTACGATTTCGATCTGCCTCGTCGGCTGCGGCGGCATGGGAAGCCGTCACGTGCAGGGCTTTGCCCGCCTGCTCCGCTCGGGCATGTCAAATGTCAGGCTCGTCGCCGTCTGCGACGTGCGCGCCGACAACGCCGAGCGCGTCGCTGGCGAGGCCGAGCAGTTGCTGGGCTATCGCCCGAAAATCCACCTGCGCATCGAAGACGCCATCGCCGACCCCGAGGTCGAGGCCTTCGACGTCGTCACCGAGGCCTTCAGCCATCTCGCAGTCGTGCGTCCTGCCCTCGAAGCCGGCAAGCACGTGCTGTGCGAGAAGCCGCTGGCGCTCACCGTCCGCTCCTGCCGCGCCCTGATCGATGCGGCGAAGGCGTCCGGCGCAGTACTCGCCACTGCCGAGAACTACCGCCGCGACCCCACCAACCGCCTCGCCAAGGCGGTGATCGATTCGGGCCTCCTCGGGCCGATCCACCTGATGGTGCAGACGATGATCGGCGGCAATGACCGCATCATCATCACGCCGTGGCGGCACTTCAAGGACAAGGGCGCCATCGGCCTCGACATGGGCGCCCACCTCACCGACATCGTGCAGTACTATTTCGGCGACTTCGCCACGGTCTTCGGCAAGGGCTTTATCGCCGAGCCGATCCGCCGGCGGCAGGAAAAGCCGGAGATGCAGACCGAGGCCTACATCAAGCGCTTCCTGGAAATCCCCGAGCAGATCACCGCCACCGGCGAAGATTCCTTCATCGCCCACTACACCATGCAATCCGGTATGCCGGTGCAGATGAGCTACATCGCCTCCGGCCCCGGCAAGGGTTGGAACCAGCGCACCATCCACGGCCGGCACGGCTCGCTCGAAATCTTCAACGACCGCACCGGCAAGGCCCCGATCCTGCACACCGCCGAGGGCGACCTCACCGGCCAGGCGCTCGCCGACAAGATCGGCTTCAAGCTCGATGCCTTGACCGAAAAACTCTATGGCGGCGTCAGCTACGAGATGACCTGGGCCGAAACCGACTCCGGCCTCCTCGCCATCGAGATCCACGATTTCGCGCAAGCCATCGCCGAGGGCCGCCCGCCCGAGGTCGACGGCATGGGTGGCCTCACCGCCGTCGCCTCGGTGCTCGCCGCCTATGAGAGCGGCATCGCCGGACGCGCCGTCACCATGGACGAGGTCATGGCTTCGGCCATCTCCACCTATCAGGACGAGATCGACGCCGACCTCGGCCTGCTACCCAAATCCAACGCCGTCTAAGGGAGAACGTGATGACCGACGCTGCCTTCGATGCCGTCCCGCTCCTCGTCCAGAAGCTCGGCCCCAAGCAGATCGCCTTCGTCGTCCGCGACCTCGAAGCGGCGACCAAGCAATGGTGGGACGTGCTCCGCATCGGCCCGTGGACGGCGTGGGAATACACGCCCGAGATCCTGAAAGACATGACCTACAAGGGCGCCTCGGCTCAGTTCGGCCTGAAACACGCCCTCGCTTGGAAGGATGGCGTCCAATTCGAGCTGGTCGAGCCCACCACCGGCCCGTCCTTCTTCGCCGACCAGCTCGCGAGCTCCGGTGAAGGCCTCAACCACATCGGCATCCACGTGACCGAAAACCACGCGCAGGCCGTCGCCGAGCTCGAAGCCAACGGCTTCACCCGCCTCCAGTCCGCCAAGGGCTTCGGCGGCGATGGCAGCGGCGCCTTCGTCTATTTCACCTCACCCAAGCTCAAGGGCCTCGTCCTCGAGCTCATCTCTCCCCCGGCTACCCGCCGCACCCCGCTATTCGTCTACCCCGAGGAAGCAAAGTGAAGATCGAGCGTATCGATACCTACGTCGCGCACAACTGGATGTTCGTCGAGGTAACGACGGACACCGGACTGAAGGGCGTGGGCGAATCCACCTTCTTCGGTTTCCCCGAAGCCACCGCCCTTGTCGCCAAGTCCTTCGGCGACCGCCTGATCGGCGAAGACCCGCTGCGCATCGAGTATCACTACCTGTCGCTCTACCGCGCCTTCTCGATGCGCGGCATGGCCATCGGCGGCGCCCTAAGCGCCATCGACCAGGCGCTCTGGGACATCAAGGGCAAGCACTACCAGGCCCCGGTGTGGGACCTGCTCGGCGGCCGCGTGCGCGACAAGGTCCGCGCCATGTTGGTCATCCCTTACGGCACGCCCGAGGAAGTCGCCGCCAGCTGCAAGAAGGCCGCCGACGAGGGCTACACCGCGCTCAAGGTAATGGTCTACCAGCCCGAGCACCACCTGATGGCGTTCGGCGCCAAGGTGAAGGACATGGTCGAACGCATGGCGCTCATCCGCGAGACCGTCGGCTGGGATGTCGAGGTCGGCATCGAGCTGCATCGCAACATGGCGCTCGGCGAGTCGATTGCCGCCATCCGCGAGTTCGAGCAGTTCCGCCCGCTCTTCGTCGAAGATCCCATTCCGCCCGATAGCGTCCTGTCCTTCGGTGAAGTCGCGCAGAAGTCCCGCGTGCCGATGGCCGCCGGCGAACGCAACACCACCATCTGGGAGTTCCGCGAGTACGTCGAGCATGGTGGGGTGCACCACATCCGCCCCGACGTCGGCATCGCCGGCGGCATCACCGGCACGCGCAAGATCTGCGCGCTGGCCGAGGCGCATCACCAGGGCATCATCCCGCACGCCGTGCCGTCGGGCCCGGTGGCGACCGCTGCGCAGGTCCAGCTCGGCTTTGCCGTGCCGAACTGGGAAGTGACGGAGCACCAGGTGCAGGACCGGGCTCCGTGGACGAAGGCGGTGAAGGCCATCGTGCCGGTGATCAACGGCCACTGGCTGCCCAACGAGACCCCGGGCCTCGGCGTCGAACTCGATCACGAGGGTCTCAAGAGCATCCCCGTGATCGCCAAGGTCGGTGAAACCTCGCTGAAGACCGACGGCTCGGTCGCGTTCCGCTAAGATGATCGTCGACAGCCACACCCACGCCTGGGCCCGCTGGCCCTACGACCCCGAGGTGCCGGACGAGGCCACGAAGGGCTCGGTCGAGCACCTGATCCACGAGATGGACCAGAACGGCGTGGCCGAGGCTGTCATCGTCTCCGCGCGCATCGAGAAGAACCCGCTCAACAACGAGTACGGGGCAGCGGCCGTCCGCCGCTATCCCAACCGCCTGCACCAGTTCGCCGACGTCGACTGCGTCTGGTCGCCGGAGTATCACACTCCAGGCGCGGTCGATCGGCTGGGCCGGGCCGCCGACACCCTGCCGATCAAGGGCTTCACCCACTATGTCGGCGAGCCCGACGGCTGGTTCACCACCGACGAAGGCAAGGCGTTCTTCTCCCTCGCCGCCGAGCTCCGGCTGATCGCGTCGATCGCCATGGGCCCGGCCTGGGCCCCTGCCCTCGCCGAAGTCGTGGCCGCCAATCCGGATCTCGTGGTGCTGCTGCACCACATGGGCGGCATCCGTTCGACCGCCCCGCGCTCCGACCTCGACGCCATCGCCGGCCTCGCTCGCTATCCCAACGTCCACATCAAGCTCTCCGGCTTCCACTATGCCGTGGGCCTCGAGAACGGCTGGGATTACCCGCACCCCTCCGCCATGTGGATCGCCGAAGGTCTCTATGACGCCTTTGGCCCTGACCGGCTGTGCTGGGGCTCCGACTTCCCGGCGCTCAGCCGGGCCATGACCTACAGGCAGGCCCTGGAGATCGTGCGTCTCCATTGCCGCTTCATAAAACCCGGGGATCTCGAAGAAATCCTCGGCGGCACGCTCAAGCGGCTGCTCAACGCCGCCGCTCCACTGAGGATTACCTGATGAACGCGCCCGCGCGATCCGAGTCTATGTTCCGCTCGCTCAACCCGGCCACCGGCGAACTGTTCGGCCGCTTCGAACTGCACACCGAGACACAGGTCGAAGCTGGCCTTGCCCGCAGTTGGAGCGCCTGGGGCAAGCTGCGCGCTATGAGCGTCGCCGACCGCGCCAGCCTGCTCCGCGCCCTCGCCGACCGCCTCGAGGCCCATGTCGAGGACTATGCCCGCCTGATGACGCTCGAGATGGGCAAGCCCATCAACGAGGCACGCGGCGAGATCAGGAAATGCGCCGCCACTTGCCGCACCACCGCCGACCTCGGCCCCGGCTGGCTCGAACCGTTGCAGGTGCCGAGCCCCGCCCGCGCCAGCCGCGTTCGCTATGAAGGCATCGGTCCAATCTTCGCCGTCATGCCCTGGAACTTCCCGTTCTGGCAGGTCATCCGCTTCTTCGCGCCGGCCTTCCTTGCCGGCAACACCACCGTCGTGAAGCACGCCGAAAACGTCCCCGCCTGCGCCGACGCCATCGAGGCCGTATTCCGCGAAGCCGGCATGCCCGACGGCACCGTCGTCAACCTGCGCGTCGACCACCCCACCGCGGCAAAAATCATCGCCGACGACCGCATCCGTTCGGTCACCGTCACCGGCTCGGTCCGCGCCGGCCGCACCATCGCCGCCACAGCCGGCAGCGTCGGCAAGAAGGCCGTACTCGAGCTCGGTGGTTCCGACCCTTTCATCGTCTTCGCCGACGCCGATTTCGACGCCGCCGTGAGGACCGCCATCGCGGCCCGCCTCAACAATTCCGGCCAGAGCTGCGTCTGCGCCAAGCGCTTCCTCGTCGAGAAATCGATCGCCCCGCGCTTCACCGAAGCCTTCGTCGAAGGCATGCGCAAGGTGAGCTACGGCGACCCGCTCGACGAGAAGAACCAGCTCGGCCCCCTCGCCCGCGCTGACCTCCGCTCGGGCCTCCAGTCCCAGCTCGATCGCGCCATCGCCGGGGGCGCGAAAGCCGCCCTCGCCGGCGGCTCCGTCGATGGCCCCGGCTACTTCTTCGCGCCGACCATCCTCACCGATGTCGCCGACGACAACACCGCCGCCCGCGAAGAGCTGTTCGGCCCGGTCGCCCCGGTCATCCCCTTCGCCGATGAAGCCGATGCCGTCCGCATCGCCAACGGCACCGAATTCGGCCTCGCCGCCGCCGTCTGGACCAGGGACGAGGACCGCGCCGGCCGCATGGAAATCGCTGTCGAAGCCGGCGCGGTGTTCATCAACGACATGGTCCGCTCCGACGCCCACATCTCCTTCGGCGGCATCAAGGCCTCCGGCTACGGGCGCGAACTCGGCCAGCTCGGCATCCACGAATTCACCAACGCCAAGACCGTCTGGATCGGCTGATGACCCACTACACTCTCGACCGCCCCGTTCGCATCGGCTTCGCCTGCAATGCCGAAACCTACGAGCGCATGATGGACGATGGCGCCATGGCCGCCTTCACGGCCCTCGGCACCTTCGCGCACCACGTCTGCGACGAGCCCTCCGCCTGGGAAACCGCCCCGCCCGAGAACCCGGCCGCCGTCGACGCACTGGTGGAATTTGCTGCCAACGTCGACGCGCTGCTCGTCTGCCACGGCTCGCCCCGCCTCACGGGGGCCATCCTCGACCGCATGCCCACGGTCAAGCTCGTCGCCGAAGTCGAAGGCGACCGCTTCAGCCAGCGCATCGACGTCAATGCCGCCGCCGAGCGCAACATCACCGTCGTCGACACCACCAACGGCTCGTCCTACCCTGTCTCTGAGTGGGCGCTAGCAATGGCCATGATCGGCCTCCGCAATGCCGGGTCGCTCTACCGCCGCATGATCGCCGGCGAGACCCCGTTCAGGAGCAACGCCGACCGCGTCGCCGACTTCAGCTGGAACGGCGAGCTCACCGGCAAGAAGGTTGGCCTCATCGGCTGCGGCTATATCGGCCGCCGCCTGCTCGAACTGCTCGCGCCCTTCCGCTGCGACATCTATGCCTACGACCCGCACGTGCCACGGCTTCTCGCCGACATTTACGACATCACCCTCACCTCGCTCGACCAGGTGATGGGCTGCGACGTGGTGATCTCGCTGGTGCCGCTCACTCCCGAAACCCAGGGCATGATCACGGCGCGGGAACTCGACCTGCTCCGCCCCGGCGCTGTCTTCGTCAATGTCTCGCGCGGCGCCGTCGTCGACCAGGCCGCCCTGATCAGGCGCCTCGAGCGCAACGACATCGTCGCCTCGCTCGACGTCTTCGACCCCGAGCCGCTCGAGCCCAATTCGCCACTGCGCAACATGCACAACGTCTTCCTCACGCCGCACATTGCCGGCGTCACCGCTCCCTGCGGTCCGCGCTTCCTGACCCTTGCCGCCGACGAGATCGCCCGCAAGTTCGCCGGCCACCGCACTCGCCACGACCTCGTCCCCCGCGCCGCGGTGAAGAAATGAGCCCCAGCCTCGCCGACCGCCGCAAGGCCGGCACACTGAAGCTGGGCTACTGCGTCCCCGCCTTCGCCATGCCGAGCGCCGGCCTGTTCCGCGTCCCCAACCTTGCCCGCATTGAGGATATGGATGTGCTCGGGAATGCCCGCGAAGCCGAACGTCTCGGCTTTGACTCCCTGTGGGTCTGCGACCACCTGATCCTCGGCCGCGAGAGTGCCGTGCTCGAGGGCTGGACGACCCTGGCGATGATCGCCGGCGCCACCACTCGCGCCGAGTTGGGCCTCATCCACCAGGCCAATCTGTTCCGCCTGCCGCAGATCGCCGCCAAGATGATGTCGACCCTGGACCACCTGTCGGGCGGCCGCTTCATCCACTTCTTCGAGGCCGGCATGGGCCGCCCCGAACAGGTCGCCTACGGCCTCGACTGGGACGACGACCATGGCAAGCGCGTCGAGCGCCTCGAAGAGGCGATGGACCTGATCCAGGCTCTCTATGCCGCTGAAACACCGACAGACTTCAGTGGAACGTTCTATCACCTCAAGCAGGCCGTGCTGAGCCCCAAGCCCAGGCAGAAGCACGTCCCCGTCTGGCTCGGCGAGGCCTTCCCCTGGGTCATCGACCTTGCGGCACGGAAGGCCGACGGCTGGAACACCACGCCGGTGTCGCTCGAGGAGCTCGACCGCCGCCTCGCTCTGCTGGACGCCGCGCTAACAGCGGCAGGCCGTTCGCGCGCAGATCTTGAAATCAGCTTCGAGACGCAGATCCTCGTCGCTCCCGACCTGGCCACCTTGCGCCGCAAGGTTGCCGCGCTGATCGAGCGCGCTCGCGCGGCCGGGGCGGAACCGGATGCGGCAGTGCTGGACTTCGCCGCCGGCCGCGCCGACGCCCTGCCCGAGTCGATGACCGATCCGTGGATCATCGGCACTGCCGCTGAGGCCAGGTCCCGCATCGAGGCCCTGAAGGCGCGCGGCGTTGACCACCTGATGCTGTGGTTCATGGATGCGCCGGATACCGACGGCATGGCTTTCTTCATGGAGGAGATCGCCCCCGCCTTCCGGTGATCCCGCGGCCGTTGGGCGACCTTGCAGGCAGGCGGCAACGCGCTTAAAGCCGTACTTTGTTCACAGCCAGCGAAAGTGTCGCCGTTGATGACCGAAGAGACCGAGCAGCGCGGCAAGGCAGTGCCTGCGCTGGTCAGGGCCAAGAAGATCCTTGATGCGCTGAGCGCCGGCGGCAAGCCCAAGGGCGTGTCCGAGCTCGCGCGCATGCTCGATCTGCCCAAGAGCACGGTCCACGGCCTGTGCCACACGTTGGTCGACCTCGGGCTGATGATGCGCGTCGGCCCCAACCAGTTCGCCGTCGGTCCGCACGTGCTGAGCTGGGCCAACGCCTTCGAGGGCCAGTCCGACCTGACCCAGGAGTTCATGCGCATCGCCGATGCGAACGACCTGATTTCGAAACAGGCAATCAACCTCTCCATCCTCACGGGCCGCGAGGTGATGTACGTGGCCTGCCGCCGCGGTACCGATCCGCTCGGCGTCTCATTCCGCCCCGGCGTCCGCCTGCCTGCGCCCTTCACGGCCACCGGCAAGGCGATGATGTCGACGATGCCGCGCGCGGAAGTCGAAGCCCTGTTTGCCGACGGGTGGCCCGAGCCCTGGACCCGGCGCAGCGTGCCGGACCTCAAGACGCTGCTGCGTGAACTCGACGAGACGCGCGAGCGCGGCTATTCGATCGATGACGGTCAATTGCGCGACGCCATGGTTTGCTTCGGAGCTGCCGTGTTCGGCGCCAGCGACGACCGCGCCATCGCCGGTATCGCTATTGGACTTCTCTCCGGTGAGGTGAACGAGGCGAGTACCAGCCTGGTCAGCCACGCGGTGCAGTCCCTGGCGCAGAAGCTCAGCCACCGTCTGGGCGGCAATCGCCACTAAAGGCTGAGGCCTCCACGGGACGCCCGCGATTGACATTTCCCTCCCGCCAGTCAATTGTTCAACATACAGAAAAACGTTCATCTAATTGAACGATCAGCAAAAGGGAGCAGGAATGATCGTCCTTATCGCCAAGTACACCACCAAGCCCGGCAACGTGCCCAAGGTGCTCGAGCAGCTCAGGAAGATGAAGCCCCTGGTCGAGGCTTCCGAGCCGGGCTGCAAGTTCTACCAGGTGTCGACGTCCACCGAGAACGAGAACCTGATCGTGCTCTACGAGCACTATGTCGACCAGGCTGCCCTCGCCGCCCACCGCGACACGCCGCATTTCAAGCAGATCATCGAGGGCACCGTGATCCCGATGCTCGAGAAACGCGAGCGCGAGCTCTACGAACTCGCCATCTCCTGAGGCTCAGATGCGCCTCGTTTCCTTCGAGCTGGCCACTCCCGCGGGCGCCCTGACCCGCATCGGCGCAGTCCTTTCCGATGGGCGGTACGCGGACCTGCAATCCGCCTATCGTGCCGTCGAGATCGACAACGGAGCCTCGAAGGCCGGCGCGGCGCGTCTTGCCCAAGCGACCATCCCCTCGGACATGGTCGCCTTCATCGAGAACGGGACGACGGCGCTCGACGCGGCGCAGTCGGCTCTCGATTGGGTCAACGCGAGGGGTGATCGGTCGCCGGACGGCGCGACCCTGGTCTTTTCCCCCGCTGCCGTGAAGCTGCTCGCGCCCATTCCGCGGCCGCCGCTGATCCGCGACTTCATGGCGTTCGAGCAGCATCTGAAGAACATCTACCCCAAGCTGGGCCGAGATATCCCGCCGCAATGGTATGAGATGCCCGTCTACTACAAGGGCAACCCGAGCGCCGTCGGTGCCGACGGGGACGTTGTCGACATGCCGCCATATGCGACCAACATGGATTTCGAATTCGAGTTCGCGGCGGTGATCGGCAAGGGCGGGACCGACATTTCGCGCGCCGATGCGATGTCGCATATCTACGGCTATATGATCTACAACGACTTCAGCGCCCGCGAGATCCAGCAGCGCGAAATGTCCGTGGGCCTCGGCCCTGCCAAGGGCAAGGACTTCCGGCGCGCCCACGTCTTCGGCCCCTGTCTCGTCACCGCCGACGAGATTCCTGACGTCTATGCCCTGGCCATGACCGCAACCGTCAACGGCGAGGCGTGGACCAACTCCAGTACCTCCACCATGCACTGGCGCTTCGACCAGATGATCGCCCACGCTTCGATGCACGAGACCATCGTGGCGGGCGAAATCTTCGGTAGCGGCACCGTCGGCGGCGGTTCGGCCGCGGAAGTGGGCAAGGTGCTTCACCGGGGCGACCAGGTCGTGCTGACCATGGACCGCCTGGGCACCCTGACCAACAGGGTGGGGTGAGGTGCGAGGGCTACGCTCGCCCGCCGCAGCCAGCTTTTTCAGTCGGAGCCGCAGGCGTCGCCTGTGGCGATGATCGGCCATTCCTGCCGGACGACGCCATTGCCGTGCTCATGGGCGAGCGCGGCAAGACGCCGTTCGACGAATTGACCGCCCGACCGCTACTGCCGATCTTCACCCAAGCCTGGCGCCAACCGCACCGGGACGGCCGATACCCTCCTTTGGACCAGCTTTCATGTTCGACATCCTCATCACAGGCGGCCGCGTCATCGACCCGGAAACCGGCCATGACGGCATTGCCGACGTCGCGATCGCGAACGGTCGCGTCGCCGCGATAGGCAACGGTCTCGGAGAGGCGAAGCGATCCATCGATGCAACAGGACTCGTCGTCGCTCCGGGCTTCCTCGATCTCCACGCCCACGGCCAGTCCGTGCCCGCCGACCGTATGCAGGCCTTCGACGGCGTCACCACCGCGCTCGAACTGGAAGTCGGCGTGCTGCCGGTCGCCGCGTGGTACGAGGCTCAGGCGCAAGTGCCGCGCGTCCTCAACTATGGCACGGCGGCGGCCTGGGTCATGGCGCGCAAGAATGTCATCTCCGGTATCGAGCTCGTCGGCGGCACGCCCGCCGTCACCGCGATGAGCCGCAACAGCGAGGATCCGCGCTGGTCGCAGGATGCAGCGAGCAACGAGCAGGCCCAACGCATCGTCGCCATGACCAGGCGGGGCATCGAGGAAGGTGGGCTCGGCATCGGTATTCCCTATGCCTACGCCCCGGGAGCTGGCGCCAAGGAAATGAGCCTCATCTGCGACCTCGCCGCCGCCGCCGACGTGCCGACCTATACGCACGTGGCGCAGATGTCGAACATCGACCCCAAGAGCTCGGTCGAAGCCTATGTGAATCTCATCGGCCTTGCCGCCGCCACCGGCGCGCACATGCATATCTGCCACCTCAACTCGACCAGCCTGCACGACATCGAGCGGGCGGCGCAGCTGATCGCCAGATCGCAGGCAGCAGGACTCAAGATCACCACCGAGGCCTATCCCTACGGTACCGGCTCCACCTTCCTCGGCGCCACCTTCTTTGCCGACCCGGCTTTCCCGGACCGTACTGGGGGCACCTATTCGGACATCGAACTGGTTTCCACCCAGCACCGCATGACCGACAGGGCCGAATATGTCGCCGAGCGCGACCGACAGCCAACCTCGCTTGTGCTGTGGCACTTCCTCGATACCGAGCACAACGAGCGCCACCGCGACCTGCTCGATGTCTCCGTACTGTTCCCCAACTCGGCCATCGCCTCCGATGCCATGCCCTGGAGCAATGCAGATGGCTCCCCCTATCACGGCACTGAATGGCCCCTCGGGGCCGACAAGACGGCGCATCCGCGCTCGTCCGGCACCTTCGTGCGATTCCTGAGGCGCTGGTCCCTCGACCGGCAGGCGCTACCGCTCATCGACGCCATCGCCAAATGCACGCTCATCCCGGCGCGGATCATCGAATCCGCCGCTCCGGCATTCAAGCGCAAGGGGCGGCTCCAGGTCGGAGCTGATGCTGATATCGTGATGTTCGATCCAGTTACGCTGATCGATCGCGCCACGTTCTCCGAGATGAACCGGCCGTCCGACGGCATGGTGCATGTCCTGGTCAATGGTACGCCGGTGATCGCCAATCGCGCGCTGGTCGAAGATGCCGCGCCGGGCCGACCGATCCGCAGAGGCGACGCGTGAGCACCCCTGTCACGCTGGTCACCGGCTTTCTCGGGGCCGGCAAGACCACGTTCATCAATCGCGCATTACGCGATGCCGGAGGGCTGAAGCTCGCCACCATCGTCAACGATTTCGGCTCCATCAACATCGATGCCGAACTGATCGCCGAAACCACCGACAGCATCGTCGGCCTGAAGAACGGCTGCATCTGCTGTTCGCTGCAAGGTGATCTGCTGCGCACCCTGCACCAGGTGGTGGGGCGTGGTGACATCGAGCATATATTGATCGAGGCCAGCGGCGTTGCCGACCCGCAAGGCATCATCGAGACACTGATGGATCCCGTGCTGCGCGAAGCGGTGCGGCTTGACGCCGTCGTCACGATCATCGACGTCGAGGCCGTCATCGACAATCCTACCCTGCTCGGCGATCCACTCTGGCGCGCCCAGCTGCAGGCGGCAGATTTCGTCGGACTGTCCAAGGGCGCCGGACACGACACCACTTCACTCCGCGATCGTTTAGCGGCCGAGGGCAAGGCGCTGGTCTTCGATGCCTCCGAACCCGCCGCCTTCGACCTGCTGCTGGCTCATGCCGGCGACCGCCCTCCCCCGTACGATCGGCCACGCATCACCGCTGATCGCTTTGTCTCGCTTGAATGGGAATGGACCGGTGTCGTGCGCGCGGAGCGTTTCCAAGCCTGCATCGGTGCCCTTGCGAGCCAGTTGGTGCGCGCCAAGGGCATCGTTAACCTCGCCGAGCGGGAGGGCAGCTTCAGCTTCAACCTGGTCGGACGCCGCGCCACCGTCGAGCCGCTGCAGCGTCGCCACGACGCCTGCCGGCTGGTGCTGATCGGCGAGCGAGGCAGGCTGGACGTCGAGATGGCCCGCGGCCTGCTGGTGGAGACTTTCGTGGATCTGAGCCTCAGTGGGCCGAATGGATGACATGTCATCGGCCCCGTGGCCACCGAAGCTACGTAGCGTTTCGGCGATGAACGCGGCCGTCTGGGTCGCCGGCGTGGAAAGTTCGGGATGTCGACGCAGGTGCTCGAACCATTGCTCCATCAGGGCTTGGTAAGCGTCCAGCTCCCTGACGATCGCGTTCATGTCACGTCTTCGGCGAAGGCTGGGCGGCGATCCGCCCGTTGGACTTGCCCGGGGGCACGGTCACCACGATCGAAGCCACAGCCGCCACCACCATCACCAGGTTGGCCGCCAACGCGAAGAAAGCCGCCTCGCGGGATGGCAGATTTGCCTGGTTGCCGGCAAAGGTGATGACGCCTTGGATCCATGGCACGCCCTCGGGCTGGCCGGCGATGGCAGTGTAGATAGTGGCCGAGATGGCGACGCCGAACGACGCGCCCAGGGAGGAGGCCATCTTGTAGATACCCGAACCGGCGCCGCTTTGGTCCTCGGGCAGGTTCGACAGCGCCGCGTCGGTCGATGGCGTGGCGTAAAAGGCAAGGCCCAGCCCGAACAACGCAAAGGCGGCCACCGCCAGCACAGTATAGGTGCCCAGCAGCAGGTTTGTGGGCATCAGCAGCAAGATCGACAGACCGACGATGTAAGTGCCCCACAGCATCGGCTTGCGCGGACCGTAACGCTGCAGCAGTTTTTCGCCGACCCGGATGAAGACCAGGATGGTAATGGCGTAGCCCAGCGTCAGCAGCCCCGCTCTTTGCGCCGTCATCCCGCCGCCTTCCTGCAGCACCAGCATGGTAACTATGATGATCCCGGCCGTTGCATTGAGCAGCAGGTTGGAAATCGTTGCGCCGGTGAACGTCAGGTTCCTGAACAGGCGAAACTGCACGAAGGCGTGGGGGTTGTTGCTTTCGACACGGTAGAAGACGACACCGAAGACCACCGCGACCAGCAGCAGCGCCAGCGTCGGCAGGCTGGCCCAGCCCCATGCGGCGCCCTGCGTCGCGAAGATCTGCAAGGCCACCATGGCGACCGTGAAGGTCAACACGCCCGGCAGGTCGAGCCTATAGCCCTCATCCGGGGCCGCCTTGCTTTCGGGCGTGCCGCGCACCATGAGCAGGCCGATCAGCGACACCACCGCGGCTATGATGAAAATCCAGCGCCAGCCAACGTTTTCGGCCATCAGGCCTCCGAACAGCGCCGCGAACCCCGAACCACCCCACGATCCCATCGACCACAGCGAGATCGCGCGCTGCCGTTGGGCGCCATCCCAATAGGCCTTCACCAGGGCCAGCGAGGAAGGCATGACGAACGCGCCGGACAGGCCTTGGCAGATCCGGCCCAGCATCAAGAAGGTGCCTCCCATGGCGCCCGATGGCGCCAGCCCGACGAGAAGGGAGCCGACTATCGAGAGGACGAAGCCCAGAACCAGAATCCTGACGCGACCTACCCGGTCGGCCAGACCGCCGATGACTACGATGAAAATGCCTGAAAACAGCGCCGTGATCGACACGGCGATATTCATGAACGACTGATCCACCTGGAGATCGGCGGCCATGGTCGGAGCAATATTCAGCGTCGTCTGGGCGAACAGCCAAAACGCCAAAACGCCCAGGATGATGCCGTATAGCAACCGCTCGGTGCCGCGGTAGGTTTGCGCCGTTTGCTCCACGATATCCTCCCTTGGCCAAGCGGCACGGGCAAGTCGTGAGCCGACCGTTAGCGGGTTCGGAGCGTCCACCGCAGATTACAGCCCCGCACATGTCATTGTAAACGTGCTGAACCAATGGCGCGGGCCTCGCATGCCGCGAAGGGGTTGCCGAGCCTCGTGTCAAGGTCATGGGAGCCGGGTGCCGGCACTCTGCCCTCCCGTGGTGGGAGTGGGGGACGTTCATCTCGAACTGAGAAGCGCGGGGCGTCCTGTCCCCGGTATCGGTATCCGCGGGCTTGGCATTTTAGGACGCCCACTGGCAATCCTGATGACGACGACGTCTATGACGGCGAGACCGGCGAGTGGCGCCCGCTTCCGATGTGACACGTCTCATTCGGGCCAGGCCGTGCAACCCTCAACTCGGGAATAGTCTGTGGGGGGTGGGTCCATGCCCGGCCCCGTGTGTCTTAACACCTGCTGCAAACCCTGATGTTCTACACTCAAGGCGCACTCTTGCGCTTGTCGCACTCCGCCTTCCAGGCAGGGTCGACATCCTGACAGTGGGACTAGCCCAGCATCAGCTGGGGCATGGCACCACCGCTCAGAAATTGAGCTTAATTTACAGATAGATAAGTGGAGTTGATGGCGGTGCATGTAGTCACGCCAAACCAGTCTCCGATTTCCCTGTTCGGCGGGAGAATACAGGGATTTCTCCCGTTCTCTGGCCTTCTCGTAGCTGGTGAGCCGCCGATCTTCTCCGCTTCTTCAGTGCGTTAGCAGGGGAATTCCCTAAGCCCTGGAACAGGGAATTTTGTCGCTCGATCACCGAATTTCGGGTCCTGAACCCGCCGTGATCAAGGTCGCTGGAACGGCCTAATTTTGAGGATCGCGATCCAGGTGCCCGGCTGCCTTTGCACCGGGGTTCATTTGCTGAGCGCAACGAGTGCTCGCCCTGATCCGGTCGCATCAAGCGATTGTCGATCGCCCCATGAGGGGGTGCCGACTTTTCATTGGAACCCCCAATTCCCTCGTTCGCCCGACGACGGCAATCTTGTTCGCGTCGCTGCTTCTCCCTCGTTCGGAAGTGGCGCGCGACCACCCGGCCACCGCTGTAGTGCCGGCTAAAACAGGAGCGCTCAAGTGCGAAGGACCCAACCACCCGTGCCGAACCGTGCGAACAACAGCCGACAAATCGAATACTGGCCCACCGCAAACTTGCGCCCCGGTCCAAGAATACGAAAGCACCCCGAGGCCCAGATCGAACGCATCCGCGCCAGCATTCGGCGCTACGGCTTTCTGTGTCCGCCTCTGATTGAACCGACCGGCGAGATCATCGCCGGAGTTGCTCGCGTCGAGGCCGCGCGACGGGCGGGCTACGACGAGTTGCCGGTGCTCGTCGCGAGCAATCTGTCCGCCGCCGACATCAGGGCCTACCGCATCGCCGACAATCGACTGGCCGAAATGTCCAGTTGGGACCGCGATGTCCTGAAGCTCGAGTTCGAAGGCATTCTCGAGATCGACAACACCTTCGACCTCCAGTTCACCGGTTTTGACACCGCGGAGATCGACCTGGTCCTCAACCCCGTTTCGTCAGAGGAGCAGCAGGGTCCCGATGACGAGGCCCCTGCCCCGAACGCGATCGCCATCAGTCGCGTCGGGGACGTGTGGAGGCTGGGAGAGCATCGGCTGGTCTGCGGCGACGCGCTGTCTTCCGAGACCTTCGACGTCCTGATGGGCGGCGAGACCGCGCGGCTGGTGCTGAGCGACGTTCCCTACAACGTGCCGGTTGATGGTCACGTGGGCGGGCTCGGCAAAAAACAGCATCGGGAGTTCGTGCAGGCGTCTGGCGAGATGACGCCAGACGAGTTCGAGGACTTCCTGCGCGAGGCCATCGTGGTGATGGCTGCCAACCTGGTGGACGGCGGAGTCGTGGGCTTGTTCATCGACTGGCGCAGCGTCGAGACCATGCTCCGGGTCGGACGTGAGCTTGGGCTAAGGCTGCTCAATCTCATCGTCTGGAATAAGTCGAACGGCGGGATGGGGAGCCTCTATCGCAGCAAGCATGAACTGCTTTGCTTGTTCAAGAAGGGTAAGGCTTCGCACGTCAACAACGTGATGCTCGGCGCCAAGGGGCGGTACAGGACCAACGTTTGGGACTACGCCGGCGTGAACACTTTTGGCGCCGGTCGCATGGCCGACCTCGAGGCGCACCCCACGGTAAAGCCGGTCGCCATGATCGCTGACGCTATCATGGATTTGACCAATCGCAGCGAGTTGGTGATCGACAGCTTCGTCGGCTCCGGCACCACGATTGTCGCCGCTCAGAAGACAGGACGGATCGCTAGGTGCACCGAACTCGATCCCCTCTACGTCGATGTCGCCATTCGACGGTTTAGGTCGCGCTTCGGCATCGAGGCGATTCAACAGGGAACTGGCCTGACGTTCGACACGCTGGCGGTTCAGCGGGCCGAGACCAGCGCGGAAGACATATCCCCGATCGTTGACCGACCCGTTCGCGCTCGCGTGCGCCCGAGCCCCGCATTGGTTGAGGAGGTTTGACATGACCAGTGCTCGTACCAGTGTGGGTGCCACTCCCACTGTTCGCCAGCGGGAGCGGCCCCGACCTTCAACCGAAACCTTGGTTCCGGAGTCCTCGCCTCCCGCGGAACAACCGTATGAGGTTGGCTATGGCAAGCCGCCGAAACAGTCGCAGTTCCAACCGGGCCAGTCTGGCAACCCGAACGGCCGACCGAAAAGGGCAAAGAGTCCATTCACGCTCTTGCGCGAGGAGCTGCGGAGCAAGGTCACCCTGCGTGAGAACGGCAGGGTGACAACAGTCACCAAGCTCGAAGCGATTATGAAGCGGGTCGTTGCTGACACACTCAGCGGAAAGGCCTCCCAGACCAAGCTGCTGTTCGCTCTGTTGCACGTCTTTGAGGCACAGGACGCATCAGTCCCAGAAGATCGCAACCTGTCGCGCTCCGATGAGGAGCTGCTGCACAACCTGCTGAAAGGTTTTGCCGATGAATGAGGTCCTGAAACACCCCCTGCCCGTCGATGATCAGGCGGCTGTGCTCGAGGTGCTGCTCACTCGACGGTTCGACGCCTTCATCGCCAAGACGTTTCAGCACCTCAACAACGATCAGAATCTGAAGCCAAACTGGCTGCTCGGCACGATGGCTTGGCACCTCGACCAGGTCGAGCGGGTCGAACTGAAGCGACTGATCATCAATGTGCCACCGCGGCACCTGAAGTCGATCTCCGCTTCGGTGGCCTTTCCGGCGTTCGTGCTCGGACGGAACCCGGGCACGACCTTCACCCTCGTTTGTTACTCGCAGGAGCTGGGCGAGAAGATGATGCGCGATCTGCGCAGCGTCCTCAGCAGCCCCTGGTTCAGGCGGGCGTTTCCAGAGCTGCGCCTGACCAAGAACACCTCGTCCGAGATTGTCACCGACCGAAACGGTGGTGTGAACATGACCTCGGTCGAGGGCACACTCACCGGCCGCGGCTCCGACATCATCATCGTCGACGATCCGATCAAGCCGGGTGACGTGCAGTCGGAGGCAGAGCGCAAACGCGTCAACGAGTGGTTCTCCAATACGCTGTTCTCGCGCCTCAATGACAAGAAGACTGGGCGCATCGTCGTCGCCATGCAGCGCCTGCACGAGGACGATGTCACCGGCTATCTCACCGCATCGCCCGACCATGGCTGGACGGTGCTGAAGGTGCCGGCCATCGCCGACCTGGACACCCTCCATCCGGTGATCGGTAGGCCGGCGCCGTACGTCCGTGCCGCCGGCAGCGTCATCGACCCTGACCGTGAGGACCACGAAACCCTGGCCCAGCTCCAGCGCGACCTCGGTTCCTTGGTGTTCTCGGCGCAGTACCAGCAGGAGCCGCTGCCGCGCGAGGGCAACCTGGTGAAGACGGTGTGGTTCAAAACCTACACAGCGGACGACCTCACACTGGGCTTCGATGCGATCGTCGCCTCCTGGGATACCGCCTCTGCGGCGAACGACAACAACGACTTCTCGGTGGGGACCGTCTGGGGCGTGAAGGACAATCGCTACTATCTGCTACGAGTTTACCGCGAGCGGCTCGAATATCCCGACCTCCGACGTCTCATCCTCGAAGTCGCCCGTCGCCATAGCGCCGGGCGCGTGCTGCTTGAGAAAGCCGACAGTGGTCGCAACCTCTATGCCGACTTGATCGAGCGCGACCGACATAACCGCTATCGCACGGTGACCCCGAAAGGCAGTAAGGAAGATCGCCTCGCCGCCTGCTCGGCCATCATCGAAGAGGGCCGGGTCTATTTGCCGGAGTCTGCTGACTGGATGCCCGCATTCCTGCGCGAGATCACCGGCTTCCCCAGCACCCGGCACGACGACCAGGTCGACAGCGTCAGCCAGTTCCTCAACCACATGCGGCGCCAGTCGGGCGGTCGGTTGAAGCTCAGCCCCGAGGGTCGCCCGAAGCTGGAGCGCAAGCGGCTTCGTCCACGCTGAGCAGACCCGCCTGCACTGGCGGTGTGCTGCTGGCCACCGCCCCGCCACTGGCCCTTCTAAATTGCTCGGGCTCAATGCCAGTCAGTTCGACAAACAGGCGCCCAAGCCGTTCGACCCGCTTGTCGTGCGGATGCGGCTCTTGGTCTTCAAGACAGTCGATGAGCTCCAGGATGGTCGAGGGCCGCAATTCGCTCTCGCGCAGAATGATCCGGTCGCGATGGGCGGCGTAGTACCGCGCATTAGCTTCGCGCTTATTCATCTCATAGTCCCTGGCGCGCGGTCGTGCGTGGGCGAGGAATTTCGCCCACGCCGATCCGACCTCCCGCCGGTCACTGGCCCAACCGCTCCACCGCCTCAGCCCAGTTGAACGGGAGCGGATACGGTCCGACGTACCAGCTGGTCATCACCGGGTTCCCCTCCACGTCGCCGTAAGAGGCGAGCTTGATGTGCTCTTTGGTGTTGCTCTCAAGGGGTGCGAACGTGGGCTGTCCGTCCTTGTTGGCCACCACGAAGATCATCGGGTCACTGAAGAACCCATCGAGGAAGCCGCCACCGGCGAGGGTGCAGCCGGTCAGGCGGAACCCGTCGAACATGTCGGACTTGCAGTTGACGTTCGTGTACGGCCTGCCGTCAAAATTCTTGAACAGCTCTCGGTCGTTCATCTTGATGTAGAAGAGCATCAGCGCCTCTTCGACCTTTTTGGCATCATCGCTGGTCGATGCCTTCACGTCGGCCTCGTCGATGGTCACCCAGCCGCGCCACAGCGCCTCGCACCGCTGGCCCCAAGATTCACTTATCGCGATGGGCTCCCACTCGGTGTAGGGCGCGCCGAGGTCTTTCTCGATCTGGGTGTAGTTTTCGGCCTGACGCGCCCGGATCCACTCACCCTTTTCATCGGTGCCGGAAATCCCGAACTTCCTGTCGGCCTCGCGGATGGCGGCGAGGTAGCGCTGCTGGCCGTCGCAGTAGAGCTTCAGAGCATCAGGCCCGAACTCTTCGGCCACCGCCGGGGCGCCGACACCCGCCGCGGCCAGGACCGCGAGGGCGGCCACGACGCCCAAGTGCTTTCGTGCCGGCGTGGCCTCGGTATTGGTGAGCTGTCCGTAAGCCATTGGCTTTGTGCGCAAAACTGATCTCCAATCAGGTTCGGTTTGATGACGAACACTGATGAGACTCATAGGCTACAAGTCAACTCGAAATGAGACTCATCGGCTGTAGATTGATCGGCTACATCCGCATTGGCTCCTGGGCATGGAGCTCCGACGAATCTTTGCGACGAACATCAAGCGGTTGCGCAAGGAACGCGGCATGTCGCAGGAGGACCTGGCGTTCGAGTCAGGACTGCACCGGACGTATATTTCCGGGATCGAGCGCGGCATCCGAAACGTCGGGCTCGACAATATCGGGGTCATAGCTGCGGCCCTGAAGGTGGCGCCGGAAGCATTGCTCCGCGCCTGAGGCGGAGCACCGAATATCTACCTAATCAGTCACGGCGGAGAGGGAGTCAGGACGTAGCAGGCTGTTACTGCGGCTCTCCGGGCATGATGCTCGGCGGACAGACAGGCGGACAGACGGTTGCCCCAGTATGCGGTAGGTGACCGCTTCTGGCCGATATCGTTGATTTAGGCGGCGATTTGGCGGCGTTCGCTGCCGTGAGTAGCCCGGCGGCTGGTGGGTGAGGCCGGGAGCCGGCTGGCGCGCGGTCGTGGCGCGCCATGCCCTGCCGAACGCCTCAATTCCAAACGTGACCACCATCGGCTTCATGGTTGGCGGCCTGCTCGCCAGCGCGGTCGTGGTTGAAAGTGTGTTCAGCTGGCCCGGGCTTGGTCAGTTGATCGTCACCTCGGTCGCGGCGCGCGATGTGTCGGTGGTCCAGTGCGTGCTGCTGCTGGTCGCCACGACCATGGTTATCTCCAACATGACCGTCGACATTCTCTACAGCGTGCTCGATCCCCGAATTCGCGGAGGCGACGAGTAATGGTTGACGTATCTCCCGTGGCAACGCCGGCAAACTTGAAGCGACGGCGCCCGATTCCGCTCAGCGTTGCTCTCGCCATGGGCTGGGTCGCGCTGATGGTATTCATCGGCATCTTCGCAGACGTGCGCCCTTACAGCATCACGCAGATCAATCTTGCGGCGCGCCTTTCGCCGCCCCTCGGGTTCGGGGGCACAACCGTCCACATCCTGGGAACGGACGAACTCGGACGGGACCCGCTGTCGCGCCTGATGACTGCCATCCGCATCAGCCTGATGATCGCCTTCGGTGCGACGGTACTGGGCGTGATCCTGGGCGGATTGCTGGGGCTTCTCGCCGCACATTTCCGGGGGATGTTCGAGCAGGTGACGCTGGTCCTCATCGACGTGCAGGCCGCCTTGCCCTTCCTCGCGCGTGATCCTCATTTGCCTGCTCGGCCTCTATGGCTGGGAGCGGCACGCGCGACTGGCACGCGGTCTCGCGCTTTCGGCCAACACCCAGGGATATCTGCTGGCGCTGCGCCAGCTGGGGGCGAGCCCGCTGCGGGTATATGTGCGGCACCTGATCCCCAACATCTCGGCGACGATGATCGTCTCCGCCACTCTGGCCTTCCCGGAGGTTTATCTTGGCGGAAAGCGGCTTGTCGTTCCTGGGACTGGGCGTGCAGCCGCCGATGACCAGCCTCGGCAGCATGGTCGGGTACAGCCGCTCCTACATTAGCAACGCCTTCTGGATCATGCTGTTTCCCAGCACCATCATCGTGGTGACCACGCTCGCGATCAGCCTGATCGGCGACTGGATGCGCGACCGTTTCGATCCGACCTATGGCGGCCCCCATGTCAATAGTTGATGGCGGGCCGACGATGAGCGCGCGGATGTGCTGTGCATCGGCGATCTGGACGTTGACATGATTGTCGATGTCCCGGCCATGCCCGGCTTCGACCAGAAGATTTCGGCGTTCGGCCAAGGGCTTAGGCCGGGGGCATGGCTGCCAATGCTGCGGTCGCCATCGCCCGCTTCGGGCTGGTCAGCCGCCTCGTCGCAGTGGGATGGCGGCCACCGTGCTGGAATAGTCGAAGGCCATGACGCGGCGGCTGCCCTATCGCGAACGCCTTGAATACCCTTCTGCTGCGTCGGCGAATCCTGAAGGTTGTCGACAGACATCGAACGGGACGTGTCCTGCTCGAGCGCGCAGACAGTGGCCGCAACCTCTACAGTGACCTACGCGAGCTTGATACGCTGGGCCGCTATCGGACGGTCAATCCGAAAGGCAGCAAGGAAGATCGTCTCTCAGCCTGCTCGGCCAGCATCGAGGAGAGGCGAGTGTACTTGCCAGAGTCAGCCGAATGGCTGCAGGCCTTTCTCAGCGAGATTGCCGGCTTTCCCAACGCGCGGTATGACGATCAGGTAGATAGTCTCAGCCAGTTCCTCAACCACATGCGCCACCAACCGAAGGGCCGACTAAAGATTACCGCTGAGGGTCGGCCAAAGTTTGAGCGAAAGCGACTGAGGCCGCGGACCTAGCTGATGGTCCAGCCCGTCTGGCGGAGGACGCGCTCGCGCATATCCTCGCCATTGAATGACAACCCTTAATGGCTGGCTCCCATCGGGGAATCATGAGCGGCCACTCGGTACGTTTGCCGCTGATCTGAAGCTACCGCAACGAGGTTATCCGAAAGTTGAGCTTCGGTGGGCGGTAAAAATCGCGCCTGGGGCGTAGCACATTCCCCGGGGCACCAATTGGGTCGGGGCATCAGCAAGTCAACAAGCCCAACTTACGACATCCGGGACAGCCGCCCCCAGGCGACGTTCACCTGTCGGCCTCGAGCCTGCCACTGCTAGCCCAATCGTGGCGCTCGACGTCCTGGAAGACGACGTCGACGACGTCGGGCGCGCATTTCAGGATGCGTGCCGCCTCGCGCGTCACGACCTCCGCGAACTCGCGCTTCTGGGCGATCGTACGCCCCTTAAGAAGTTCAACCCTGATCATTGGCATGCAGCACCTGCCCTTCCGGCTTTGTCCAGGCGTGAAACTCTTCTACCCGAGTTGCGCCGTCCAGAGAGCCCGAGTTCCAAGCTCCTCGGCCCGATGGCATGCGACCAGGTGACCCGGCGCAACCGGGTCCAGTGGGGGATCCGATTGGGCGCACCGGTCGACCGCCAGTGGACAGCGGTTGCGAAAGCGGCAGCCGGTGGAGATCGCGCCCGCTTCCACCTCGCCCTGCACGGCAGGTGCGTTGTTGCGGCGGCGGGGATCGGGGACCGGGCTCGAACTCATCAGGGCACGCGAATAGGGGTGGCGAGGCGCGGCAAAGAAAACCGCGGCCGGCGCCTGCTCGACGATCCGCCCCAGGTACATGACGCACACGGTGTCGGCGATGTGGTCGACCAGCGCCAGGTCGTGCGAGATGAAAAGGTAGGACAGTCCGAGATCGCGCTGCAGATCGAGCAGCAGGTTGACGATCTGCGATCGCACCGAGACATCGAGGGCAGAGACCGGCTCATCGCAGACGATGAGCCGGGGTCGGGTCGCGATCGCCCGTGCGATGCTGACGCGCTGGCGCTGTCCGCCCGACAGTTCGTGCGGGAAGCGCCCGGCGATCTCGGGTCCGAGTCCGACACTGCTGAGAATCTCGGCGACGCGTTTCCGGACGGCTGTGGCGCTCGCCAGCCGGTGCACGCTCAACGGTTCGGCGACCAGCGAGCCGACCCTGAAATGGGGCGTCAACGAGCCGTATGGATCCTGAAAGACCATCTGTACATCGCGGCTGAACCGAAGTCGCTCGCTTCGACTCCTTATCGAGATTGGGCGTCCGTCGAACACCAGTTCGCCGGCGTCGGCAGTCTCCAGTTGGGTAACGAGCTTGGCCAGGGTCGACTTGCCGCATCCCGATTCCCCCACGATGGCCAGCGTCTGGCCGGGGACGAGCTGGATCGAGACGTCGTCCACCGCCGTGATCTGGCGAACGGCTCCGGCGCTCCGCAGGCGATACCGCTTGCGCAAGCCACTGGCCTGCAACAGCGGCGGGGCGGGTGTGCTCATGTGACTGCGTCCCGGCAAGCGAAGCGGTCCGCTAGTTCCTGCCAGCGGTGGCAACGCACCGAGCGTCCCGAAGTTGTAGCCTCAAGCATCGGTGCCCTTCGACCACAGATATCGACTCTGAAGGCACAGCGATCGGCGAACGCGCAGCCCTGCCGCGGAGCGGCCGGCGACGGCACGGTGCCCTCGATCGAAGGCAGGTGCGACTTGCGGGCCGCGTTGCCGCCGCGCGGCAGGGAATCGAGAAGCCCGCGGGTGTATGGATGATGCGGCATGGCGAACAGCTCGTTGACCCCGGCGACCTCGACCAGTTCGCCCGCATACATGACTGCAACGCGCTGCGCGGTCTGGGCGATCACGCCCAGGTCGTGCGTAATGAGCAGGACCGACATCCTCTGTTGTTCCTGCAGCCTGACGAACAGGTCAAGAATCTGCGCTTGGATGGTTACGTCCAGCGCCGTCGTCGGCTCATCGGCAATGAGCAGCTCGACCCGACCACAGATGAGGGCCATGGCGATGGCGACGCGCTGCCGGAGTCCTCCAGACAACTGGTGGGGATACTGGGCAAGCCGTTCACCGGGAAGATTCACCCCCACCAGATCGAGCATCTCGATGGCACGCGCGGTCCGCGCCGCGGAACCAATCTCGGGGCGGTGCACCTCGAGTACCTCGGTCAACTGGCGGCCGATGCGCAGGGCTGGATTGAGGCTGGTCATCGGCTCCTGGGGGACCAGCGCCATGCGATCGCCGCGCAGTTGCCTCACCTCGGACGGGGGCACGCGCCGCAAGTCGCTGCCGCTGAAGGCGATCTTGCCCTCCAGAACTTCCGCCTGCCGCGGCAGGGTTCCCAGGATCGCCCGGGCGAAGATCGACTTGCCGCTGCCGGACTCGCCAACGAGGCCCACAATCTCGCCGTGCCCCACGCTCAGGTCGACACCGCGGACAACCTGAACCGGACCAGCGCGGTGGCGGAACGCGATGGTCAGGTCGCGGACGTCGAGGACCGGAGAAGCCGTCAGGACTGCGGACGCATCGGAGATCATTGGCCGGCCGCCCTCGAACGCGGGTCGAGCATGTCGCGCAGACCGTCACCGATAAGATTGAGACTAAGGACGGCGAAAGTGATGATAGCGCCCGGCGCGATCATCATCCAAGGCGCCGTACGGATGTATTCGCGGGCCCCACTGATCATGCCGCCCCAGGTCGGCGCGGGTGGCGGCGCGCCGAGACCGAGAAAGCTAAGGCCGGCCTCCACTAGGATGGCGGAGGAAAAGCCCAGCGACAGCTGCACCATGGTTGGTCCGATGGCGCGGGGAAAGATGTGCAGGGCCAGAACGCGCAGATCGCTTGCGCCGAGCGAGCGTGCCGCCTGCACGAAGTCTGCGTCGCGATACTCGATGACCGCAGCCCGCACCGTGCGGATGACGCGGGGCACGTAGAGCACGAAGACGGCAATGATCACGTTCAACTCGGAGGGCCCGAGCGCCGCGAGGATCATGATCGCGAGCACGACGCCCGGAAAGATTAGCAGCGAGTCCGAGATCTGGCTGACAACGATGTCGATCGCCGGGTACTGGCCCGATACCATGCCCAGCGCCACGCCGAACACAGCGGTCAGGGCCGTCGCGGCGATGGCGATGCGCAACGAGATGCTGCCGCCGACGACCAGCCGCGACAGTTGATCGCGACCGAGTTCGTCGGTGCCCAGCGGATGCTCCCAGCCCGGCGGCTGCAGCTTTGCTGTCGCCGAAATGCTGAGCGGATCTATGGGAACCAGGAGCGGCGTCAGCAGGGTGAAGAGCACCAGCAAGGTCAGCATGGCCATGCCAATGGCCAGCATGGGGTTGCTGGCGACCCACAGGAGCAGACGCTCTCCCAGCGCCGGACGCCGTGGCACACTCGCTAGGCTCACTCGTCCGTCGATCATGCCAGCCGCACCCTCGGATTGAAGTACGCGTAGGCGAGGTCAACCACCAGATTCACCAGGAGAGCAGTCAGGGTCAGGTAGAAGATGCCGCCTTCGAGCGTGGCATAGTCGCGCCGGATGGCGGCCGTGGTGATGAGCTCGCCTAGACCCGGCAGGGCGAACACCTGCTCGATGATCACCGAGCCGCCCAGCCCGAGAGCATAGAGAAGTCCGATGGCGGTGATGATCTGGACCATGGCATTGCGCAGCGCGTGACGGATGATGACGATTCGTTCCGGCATGCCCTTGGCGCGCGCCATGCCGACATACTCGGTCTCGAGGACCTCGAGCATGGTCGAACGGGTCATGCGGACGATCAGCCCGATCTGCGACAGGCTGAGGGCGATGGTTGGTAAGATCATCCGGCTGAGCCAGGGCCAGATCCCTATCTCGATCGGCCGGTACCCGGACGACGGCAGCCATTTCAGCGCGACGGCAACGACCAGGATGAGGACGAAGCCGAGCCAGAAGGGCGGTAGTGCCATGCCGAGGCTCGACAGCACGTTAGCAGAATAGTCGAGCAGGCTGCCGCGCCGAACCGCCGACCAGATGCCCAGCGGGATGCCGATGGCGATGGTAACCAGCAGCGCCAGGACGGTCAGCGAAAGCGTCACCGGCAGGCGCTGCAGCAACACCTCGGCTACCGGCTTGGTGAAGAAAAGCGATTGCCCGAGGCTACCGCTGAGGATCCTGGGCAGCCACTCGACATACTGCACCAGGATGGGCCGATCGTAGCCCAGCTGGCGCGACACTTCCTCGATCTTGGCGGCGTTCACGGACTGCCCCCCTAACAGGGTGGCCACCGGACTGCCGGGCAGCAACCGTGTCAGCACGAAGATCAGCGTCAGGGCGATGAAGAGGGTTGGAACAAATATGACGATACGGCGCAGCGCATAAGCAAGCATCTTCCCTCCCCACGGGAAAAAGGTACGGGCGGCTGCCGCCCGCGCCCCTCGATTCTTCTTGCGCTAGGCGGCGAAGCCCACTCCGTTGAGCGTCAAGTTGCCAAGGGCAAGGTTCCCGTCGGGATCGAGCACTTTCTTGCGCTTGGCGACAAGCCGGTAGGTATAGCCCAGATTGACCATCGCGACCTGGGCATAGAAGGAGCGTTGCAGTTCCTCGCCGAGCTTCTTGCGGACATCAAATTCCGTGGCCGCCGCGAGCTTGCCGAAGATTTCCTCGGTTTCGTCGCTGATAAAGCCCACCTCGGGCGAGGGGAAAGTGCCGTTGAACTCGGGGTGCCATAGCGACGGATCGACCCAATATCCACCGGACGTGTAGATGTTCAGCGCGTCCGGGTCCCGGCGCCGTGCCACCCAGGTGTTGAGGTCGTAGCTGCCGATCTCGAGCTTGAGGCCGGCGCGGCTGGCCTGCTCGACCAGCACCACTGCCACCTTCTCCTGCAGGTCGTTCCCCGAGATCACCTGGATGGTGACGGGTTCGCCCTTGTAGCCGGCCTCGGCGAGGTAGCGCTTGGCCGCTTCGATGTCGCCGGGCTTGTAGAGGTCGGAGCCGGCGTCGGTGTTGTAGGCACTCTCGGGCGCATAGATGCTGGGGTTGGTCAGCGCAAAGGCCGGATCGGACACCGCCACCTTCGCGATTTCGATCGGATCGATGAGGGACTGGATGGCCTTGCGCATGGCAAGGTTCGCCGTCGGACCCTTCTTGTGGTTAAACATCATGTACATCAGGACGCCGGGGCCGTTCTTGATGGCGTCGATGTCGGCGCTGGCGCTGAGGCGCTTATACTCGGTGTCGGGCACGTCGGTGATGACGTCGTACTCCCCGGATTCGAGGCCGGCGACGCGGGTGGTGGACTCGGTGACGATCCAGAAGATGATCTCATCGAAATTGGCGACCTTCTTGCCCGCCTGGTAGTTCGGGGCATCGTCCCGCGCCGCGTAGCCGGCGAACTTGGCGAGCTTGACGTACTGATCTTCCGCATACTCGACGAACTTGTACGGCCCCGTTCCGACCACCTCGGTGAGTTTGCCCGGCGTGGTGGAAGCCTCGGCGATCTCCTTGGGCATGACGACGAACTTGTTCTCGTCCGAGCCCAGCATAAGCAGCAGGAAGCGGCCCATCGGCGAGCTGAAGTTAAGCACGACCGTCAGCGGGTCGGGAGTGTCGATCGAGGTCACGGTGGCGAGGCCGGGACCCTTGGGTCCGACGGTTCGCCAGCGCTCGAGGGACGCCTTCACGTCCTCAGCATCCACTGTGTCGCCGTTGTGGAACTTCACCCCGGAGCGAAGCTTGAAGGTCCATTTCAGGCCATCCGGCGTCGCCTCGACGCTTTCGGCCAGTTCGGGCGCGGCATTGAAGTCCTTTCCGAACCCATAGAGCCCCTCGAAAACGTGCCCCATCACGTGCGGCAGCGGGTGCGAGACCGTCGACTGCCAATCCAGCGTGCTGAGCGGGATATGCAGGCCGATGTTGAGCGTCCCACCTAAGATCGGCGCCGCTTGCGCCAGCGTCCGAGACCCGAGACCGAGCAGCGGCACTGGCAGCATCGATGCTGCGACAGCGCCCGTGAGGCCGGCGACGACATGACGACGATGTACCATTTTACCCCTCCCTGAGTATAACGATATACTTAAACTAGCCGCGAGCTTTCCGGTGTGCAAGCGCAAACTGCGGAGAACGAGGGAATACGACGGGGCTAGGGACGACTAGAGAACCGGCCGGAAGGCCAGTAGGGCATCGTCGTGCAGGCGGATCCCGAGCCCTGGCGCATCGCCGAGCTTCACAGAGCCCGCCGCTACGGCGAAACCGTGTCCCGCTACCGGCCCGTCGACAACCAAAAGATTGTCGAGCCTGGCCGGGAGCGTGTCATGCAGCACCGACGCCAGATGGAGGGCGGCGGCGGCGCCGACAGCTGTCCAGCAACGTGTGGTGGACGAAACGCCTATCGAAGCCGCTTCGGCCAGCGAGACGACCTGCATGGCGGCACGAAGCCCACCAACGCGCTCGATGCTCAAAAGCACGCGGTCAGCGGCACCCAACCGGACAATCTGCCCCATTGCTGCGGCGGATCGAACCGAGCCGTCGAGGACGATCGGGATGGGCAGGGTCTCACAGAGAGTCGCATGGCCGACGAGGTCGGTCTCGGTCAACGGCTGGATGAGGCTGAGGTTGAGTCGCGGCCCCGCGATCAGCAGGCCCTCGATGAAAGTGCGGGCGACTGCGGGGTTGTCGAAGGCCCCGGATGCCTCGATGTCGACCTGCACCGACGGACCGATCCGGCCAATCGCTCCCGACAGCCAACCTGCCGCAGAATCGACACCGTGACTAGCAGCCTGTCGCGTCGGCCCGCCGCGATACTCGAGCACCACGGCAGCGCCGGCCGGTTCCCGATCCGGCAAACTGGTTCCGCTGCCGAGATAGTGCGATAGCGCAATCTCCTCCCGGTAACGTCCTCCTAGCATCGCATGGACGGGGCAGCCGCGGCGCTTGCCGTTGAGGTCGTGGAGTGCAATGTCGAGCGCAGCGAGGACCGGCGGCCCGATCGTAGCGTCCCGGTCGGTCACGGTGGCGATCGCATCGAGGGCGGAGTTGATGTTGCGCCCGTCGACGGCGCCGAGTAGGCGAGCGCTTGATTGCAGCAGCCCGAGTGCGGCAGACTGTGCAGCGGCCTGCGGCAGGCAGATCTCGCCGAATCCGGTCAGGTCGCCGTCGTGCAAGGACGCCAGCAGACCCCTGCCCCCGGCCTCCGCACCCACAATTTCGAACCAGCGAATCTGCACGACTTCAATCCGTCAGATGAGAGCGGGGGTCTGCGGGCGCGACCGTTCGGCCAACAAGTCCGTGGACAGGGGATGGGGCCGCGCGCGGGGCGGCACACGATTGCCGAACCACGAGACGGGTCCGAAGGGTCAACTGGGCGGCGTCCGGGGAGTGACCGCTCCGCTCTAGCTTGGAGACCAGCGCATCGCATGCAAGCTTGCCCATGTAATATCGCTCCTCGCGCAGCGTCGTTATCGCCGGCGAATAGAATCTGGCCCAGTCCGGATCATCGAACCCGACGAGACTGATGTCGCCCGGGATTCGAACGTCATGGTCGCGCAGGCACTCGAGCACTGCCCCCGTCATCGACTCGTTGCATACCAGTATGGCGGTGGGAGGTTCGGTCAGGGAGATCAGGCGGCGCGCCGCGGCATAGGCTTCGTCCCGGCGGTAGTTACCGTAGACAACGAGAGTTTCGTCGGACTCGAGGCCGGCCTCCGCAAGCCCGACGCGATAGCTCTCGAGGCGCAGCCTGCCGCTCTCGAGTTCCAGGTCGCCGGCGACGAGGCCGATCCGGCGATGTCCAAGGCCGCTGAGGTAGGCAACCGCGTCGGCGCCGGCTCGCCGCTCGTCGGTGGCGACGACGGCTGCCCTTTCGCTGCCGACATCGACGTTGACGGTGACGATGGGAAAGCCGGAATCCACCGCCTGCCTGAAGGCGCGCACGTTACGATCGAGAGGTGACGCGATGATGCCGTCGATGCCTCGTTCGCGCATGTCGCGCAGGCAATCCATTTCACGAGCGGGATCGTCGCCGGTATTGGACAGAATGACGCCGTAGCCCGCACGTTTCGCCGCCTCCTCGACGCCTTGGACAAACGTGGTCCAGTGATAGCTGCTGATCTGGCTGATCAGCACCCCGATCGTATTGGTCCGGCGCAGACGCAGCGAGCGGGCCACGCCGTTGGCACGGTAGTTGAGCTTTTTCGCCGCGGCCATGACGCTGGCGCGCGACTTTTCGCTGAACGAGCCATAGCCCCCCAGAACGCGGCTGGCGATGCCGACGGAGACGCCTGCTTCGGCTGCAACGTCCTTGAGAGTGATGGATAAACGCTTAGTCATGCGTCGCGCGCTTGGTTCCGCAGTTAGGTCCGAACCGGCCCTGAGATAACCTGAGGCGGCTAGACGGTCAACGTATATCGTTATATCAGGTTTCGTAACCCGGGTGTTCCTGCAAGATGAAAATCATATCAATCGACTTCTTCCCGCTTACTCTCGAAGCGCCCGGCGACGCAGGAACCGACGCTTCCGCCGACCAGCAGGCAACATTCACGCCCGAGATGCTGGCAGCGCGCCGTTATGCGCCGCCCGAAACGGTGTTCGTCCTCATCAGGACGGACGAAGGACTCGAAGGCTATGGCGACGGGGCCACCCTGCCGCACTATCTTGGCCATGGCATGGGCAGCATGCTGGACTGGCTCGGCCGCTTTCGGAACGTCCTCACCGGCGAGGACCCCCTGAACATCGCCGGCATCCACCACCGCATGGAGGCCGTGGCCAGCATCGGCGTCCCGGGATGCCGGCCGGCCCAGGCGGCGATCGACATGGCGATCTACGACCTGGCGGGCAAGGCCCAGGGCTGCCCGGTCTACGAGCTGCTGGGCGGGAGCTATCGGCAGGAACTGGAACTGCAGACGCAAATGCATGGCCACACGGTCGATCAGTTGCTGGGCGTCTGCAACTATTACGTGGAGCGCGGCTTCACCGGACTGAAGCTGAAGATCGGCTCGCAATTGCGACAGCACGGCTACGCCAAGGCCCTGTTCGATGCCGATGCAGACAAGGTTGCCGGCGTCATGGCGCGGCTTCCGCATCATGTCCAGGTTGATGTCGATGCGAACCAAGGCATCATGAATGCCAAGATGGCGGTGGCCATGTTCGAACGCGTGCGGCGGCAGGCCTTTCACCCGAACATGGCGATCGAACAGCCGCTGCACCACCTTGACCTTGCTGGCCACGCGCAGATCAGGCGGATGCTGCCGTTTCCCGTGGTGCTGGACGAATCGGTAACGTCGCCAACCGCCATGCTGCAGATCGTGCGCATGGAGGCGGCCGACCGCATCGTGCTCAAGCCGAACCGCGTCGGCGGGCTGTGGCCCGCCCGGCGCATCATCGACATCTGCGAAGCGAACGGCATCGGGGTCAGCCTCGACACGATGCCGTTCACCCTGCTCGGCGACACGATGCTGTGCCATCTGGGTGCAACGATCAGGCATCACTTTCCGCTGGATGCTCAGGGTCACACCTTCTTTGCCGGCACGCCGTTCAGCGGCGGTGTGGCGATCCGTGGCGGACGAGCGCATATCGGCGCCGCGCCGGGCCTCGGCGTCGAGGTCGATCCCAACCTGCTTCCGCGCGACTAGAAGCGCCCGCACCGGCTGCGGCGGCCAGTCGGGCATGCCGTTCCCGGCATCAGGCGGTAGGCGGCGTGCTCGATCATGCAGGGGTCGAAGATCAGGGAGCTGTCGGCAGATCCCCAGCATGCGTTTCCCGGTCATGGCCAGATGAAGCCGGAGCAGTTTGAGATCGAGCGGCTGCGCAAGGAAGCGGCGAAGCTGAAGGCGGAGCGCGACATCCTAAAAAAGGCCGCAGCCTTCTTCGCGAGGGAAGTGACGTGAGGTCGCTTTCATCGCGAGGCACCGGGGCATCTGGCCGGTGGCATGGCTATGCGAGGCGCTGGATATCTCCCGGTCGGGTTTCCATGCCTGGCTCAACCGCAGTCCCAGCGCCCGCTCGCGGCAGGACGAAGGCTGGTGACGACCATCGATCGCAGCGTCACGAGCAGCGACCGTACCTAAGGTGCCCGGCGTGTCTGGCACGACCTGCTGGCGGAGGACCGAACTGCGGCCTGCATCGCGTCGAGCGGCTGATGCGGGAGAACGGCCTGCGGGCACGTCCAAGGCGCCGTGGCCTGCCCAGGGATACCGCAAGCGTTCCGCCATCTCCGACAACCTAGACCGCCGAAGGCTGGCTCTACGTTGCCGCTGTCGTCGACCTGTTCTCCCGGCGCGTGGTCGGCTGGGCGATGAAGGCAGAGATGACGGCCCAGCTCGTCACCGACGCACTCCGCATGGCGATCTGGCGGAGAGGCAAGCCCATTAGCCTGCTGCACCACTCCGACCAGGGCAGCCAATACACATCCGAGCAGTTCCAGCGCCTGATGGCCGACCACGGCATCACCTGCTCGATGAGCCGGTCGGGCAACGTCTGGGACAACGCGGCGATGGAGCCCCTCTTCTCCTCGCTCAAGACCGAACGGTGTGCCCGCAAGGTCTACAGGACGAGGGATGATGCCAGGGCGGACGTGTTCGACTACATCGAGCGCTTCTACAATCCGCGCCGGCGACACTCAACGCTGGGCTATCTCAGCCCAGTCGAGTTCGAGGACAAAGCTATGCTAGCTTAACCTCGTGTCCGAAAAATCAGCAGCAGCTCAAGGAGCGGAGTTTGGAGTGGGCGAGGAACAGGTAGTTCACCCGATCGGTCACATGGTCGGAGAACTCGTTGCCGAGCGCGAAGCCGAGCCGGAACAGCGTGCCGTCCTTGCCGACATAATAGATGCCGGCGATCTTGGGCTCCTCGGCTGCGTCCCTGGCGAAGGCCGGCGAGGGGATCGGCTTGCCGGGGCAGCGACGATGTTGCCGTTGCCCTTGTAGAACCATTCTGGCTGCACGCCGACCTGGCCGGGTGCAGGCTTGCCGCCCTCGAGGCCCATCCGGAACATCTTCATTGAGTCGGCCAGCGGTGCCTCGGCGGCCTCCTGGTTCGACTTGTGCATGGCGTCGCGGGTCGAGGCCGAACCGAGGTGGGTGGGGCCGGTGCCGGTGACGTAGAGGTGGGCAGTATCGGGGTGATCGACCGGAGCCAGCAGGCGGCCTTCGGCGGCGATCTTGTTCTTGTCCACGGCAGCGCCGAGGCCCTTCTCGATCACTACTTCCCGCAGGCTCAGGCCGCGCTCGGCTGCTTCGGCCGCGAAGGCATAGACACTGGCAACGCCGGTCACTGTACTGGTGGTACCGTCTTCGGTGGCGCCGACGGCGCGGTTGCCCTTGTCGTCAATGAACTGGATCAGGTGCATCTAGCCGGCGAACCTTGCACCAAGGCCGCCGTCGACGCGCCAGTTTGCGCCGGTCACGAAGCTGGCCTCGTCGGACAGCAGAAAGGCGGCGCAGTTGGCAATCTCCGCCGGGCTGGCGATACGCCCCATCGGGTGTACGTCCAACACCTTCTGACGCATCTCGGGCGGGTTGCGCGCAAAATACTCGGCAACGAGGAATGTCTCGGTCCAGCCGGGCGACAGGGCGTTGACGCGTATCTGGTGCCGTCCGACCTCGAGGGCGAGCGACCGCGTCAAGCCGACGAGACCGGACTTGGCCGCGGCATAGGGGAAATAGCCCGGGAAAGTGTGATCGGCATGGACGGAGGCGATGTTGACGATCGCTCCCTTTCTCGCTGCGATCATTGCGGGCAGTACGACCCGGGCGCAAAGCCATGCCGACTTGAGGTCAACGGACATGAACTCGTCCCATTGCACTTCGGTCATCGTCACCGGATCGGCATTCGAGTTGCGCCCGGCGTTGTTGACGAGGCCGGTCACCGGCCCGAGCTTGGCGACCGCGCCGCGGTGGAAGTCCTCGATATCGTCGGCAAAACGAATGTCGCCGCGGGCAAAATACACCCGGTCGGGCGCATTCAGCGATGCGATGAAGGCCCGGCCGGCTTCCTCCTCGACATCGATGATCGAGACGCCGGAGCCCTCTGCGAGTGCCTTTTCGACAATCGCGGCGCCGATGCCGCGGCTGCCGCCGGTGACGACTATGTGGTGACCTTCAAGGCGCTTAGTCATGCGTGTTGCTCTCGTTTGCTTGTTCGCGGGGACCGACACTCATCGTGGCCATCCACGAGCGGCTTTCACCCACCGCCAGTGTCGCAGGACCGGGAAGGTCCAGCGCCTGGCCGAGGTGATCGACCGGAGCCGTCGTCGGCTCAAGCGCTATGTGGTGGATGTTGCCGGGCTGCGGCCAGCCGCCATAGTTGAGCCAGATGCCAAGGTCTTGGATCGTTCTGTCCCATGCGATCGTCAACCACTTCTCACCATGACCGACGGCAACGTGCCTTCCGGCTAGGCCGGTGGCGTAAAGCTTGGCGGCAAACCGGGACTGAACCGGCTGCACGCGATCGAGAGGTTCCAGGCAATCAGCACTTGGACCGGGCCAGGGCAGCGACGCCTTGATGACGGAAACTCCGTCACGGGCGAGGTGCGTGACCGAAACGGTATCGACGCTATCAAGCACGATGCGATCCCTGTCGCTTACGGCCAGGAGGGCATGCAGCGCCCAGAGATAGGGCAGCGGGGTTCCGCCGAGATTGTCGAGGCGGTAGTCAGCCCGCAGGTGCGGGCCATCGACCCGCAACCGGCGCTCGAACCGAAACTGCGGATCGTCGTAGCGGAGGGTGAGTTCTATCTCGGAGCTGCGGACTACAGTCCACTCGCGGCCCCAGACATCGCCGTGGTCGCGCAGGCGCCGGCCCCAGCTGGTGCCGCTCGCGTCCCAGGGGGACACGGTTGGAAAGCATTCGTCCCAACCGACGCACTCTTCGGCTCGATACTGGGCATCCTCGCCGGTGTTCGGGCTGTATCCGCCCTGGGCCATCCACTCCCGGCCGACTGCCTTGTCGAGCAGGCTTACTACGCGGGCGCCGTAGCTTGGCGATACGGTCACGCGCAGCTGCTCGTTTTCGATCTTGATCGGGTCCATCTCACCAATCCACCACAGTTCCGTCGGCAAGCACGGCGCCGCGGGCATGTAGGATGTCCGGAGCAAAGGGATGCGCCTCGATGACGGATTCGTCGACTTCGATGCCGAGGCCCGGCAAGCTCGGCTTGTCCCATCGGCCGGCGCGCCGCTCGATCGGCCAGCGAACGACGTCGCCATACCAGGGCACGGCTCCCGACATTTCCTCCTGGATGATCACATTGGGGGTCGAGATGCCGAAATGCAGCGCAGCGACTCCGGCGATAGGACCTAGGGGATTGTGGGGGGCAAGGCCGATGCCGGCAGTCTCGGCCATGGCGGCGATCTTCTTGGCTTCCCACAAGCCTCCTGTGTGACAGATGTCGGGCTGCGCGATGTTGAACGCGCGGTGCTTGAGGGCCGGTTCGAACTCGCGTCGGCCGATCAGGCGTTCGCCGGCAGCGATGGGTAGCGGTGATCGACCGGTGATCTCGGCCAGTCCCGCCAAGTCCTCAGGTGGAACAGGCTCCTCAGCAAACATGACGCGATGATCCGCAATCGCACGGATGTAGTCCATAGCAGCATTCACCGAGGCCGGTCGGCCGTGGAAATCCACCATGATGTCAACGTCCTTGCCGACGACAGCGCGCAGGTCGCCAACCATGCGATCGACCCGATCGACGTCGGATGCCTTTGTGACATAGTGACTATAGGGGATGCAGACGATCTTGACCGCGTCGTAGCCGGCCTCAGTCACCTGTTTGCCTAACTCAACGATGGCGTTCGAGGTTGTCGACTCGTAGACCGCGCGCATGTCGCCAAGGCCCAGGTGGGTGTAGGTGCGCAAATGCTCGCGCACGCTGCCGCCGAGCAACTGCCAGACCGGCACGCCGAGGGACCTTCCGAGTATGTCCCACAACGCCATTTCGATGCCGCTGATGGCCGACATGCCGATGACGCCCATCCGCCAGAAGCTGTGGCGCGTCAGGATCTGGAAGCAGTGCTCGATATTGCGCGGGTCCTCTCCGAGCAGCATCGGCTCGAGGTCGGCAATTGCACCGACGATCGCCCTCGTCTTGAACTCGAGCGTGGCTTCTCCCCAGCCGATCAGCCCGGCCTGGTCCGTTTCCACCCGGACGAATACCCAGTTGCGCATCTCTGCGTTGCAGACGCGTGCGGTGATTGAGGTGATCTTCATGGCAGCCTAGGTGTTGACCATTGCAAGAAGCGGCTCGATTTTCGACCAGACATTCGCCGCACTGTCACCGGCCCGCAGTGAATGGGCGACGACCTCACCCGCACGGGCCTGGAAGTCGATGTAGCCGCGATGCCGCGGTCGCATCCAGGCCGTCTCCACCGAGCGTCGACCGCCTGAGAAAAAGCCGTTGAAGCGCCGGTCGATCTGGGCGTCGTACCACGCGGCCGCCAGACCTGGCTGGCCATGCCTGTCCGTCATGAGACGCTGCCCCTCCTCGCTCGATGCGAACGCGACGAATGACAGGGCCGCATCCTTGTTCGCGGATACGCGCGAGATTGCGAGGCCCGTGCCGCCTAGCACCGACCCGGCGTGGTAAGGCGCAGCCAACCCGGCGAAATCGCCGAACGAGAGCGGGCGGCGCTGGTCGGCTTCGCCGTAGGTGCCGTATCCGTAGACGCAGGGGCAGTAGGCGATGGCGTCCGTCTGCACCATCGCTTCGTGGAGATCGATAGCATTCCAGGCCAGAGCGTCCTCGGGGCAGAAGGCGAGCAAGGCGCGCACCTGCCCATAGGCCTCCTGGAATCCAGGCCCGTCTACGCTGAAAATACCATCCGGAGATGTCTCCCACGGGCTGCTGAGATTGGCCATCAGTGCGGCGATAGTCAAGATCGCATGCGGCGTCTTCACCGCGAGGCCGAGCGACAGGCCGTTCCGACGCAGGCGCTGGCCGAGTGCGATGGCGTCGTGCCAGCTCACCGGCACCGCTTCTTCGTGCTTGGCGAGCAGATCTGCACGATAGGCGGAATGCTGCGTGGCAGCATCGATTGGCAGCCCCCAGACGGTGCCCCCGAACCGATAGCTCAGCAGCGACTGGCCAAGGTAGCGATGGCCGTCGGCGAGGGCGACCTGAAGCTCAGGATGGCCGGACAACGGCTCGAACGCCCCTGTCTCTACTATTGATCCGCTGAACGGATGATCGTAGATAATCAAATCATATACACTTGCCAGGCCCGGCAGACCCTGGTGCTCGAAGTCGGAAAGCGGGCGCACGATCCACTCAACTTCGATGTCCGGGTAGCGCTGCTGGAAGGCGGCGGTCAGCGGGATAAGAGGACCGGTCGCACGCCGGTGCCCCCAGGTCAGACCGCGGAGGACAGTCTTTGTCATTGACGGATTCCAAAGAGTTGAAGACTGGCGAACGCACCTTGCTGCGCAAGGCAAACTTGGCTGCCCTGGCGCATGACGAGATCAAGCGCCGGATCACAGTTGGGCGCCTCAAGGACGGCGAAAAAGTCGTGCTCGGCGACCTGGCGAAGGAGTTCGGCACCAGCATTATTCCGATCCGCGAAGCACTCGCCCGGCTTTCCGCCGAACGCCTGGTGACCTACGAGCCCAACAAGGGGTTCCGGGTGGCGCCGGCGCCGGACGCCGAAGAGATTGCGCATCTGTTCGAAGCGCGAGTCGTGCTGGAGCTGGGGGCGCTCGAGGTGGGGATGGCCAATGTCACCCCCGAACTGGTGGCGGAACTGACTGCCCTCAACGACGACATCCGCAGCCGGTCGTACGGTGCCAATTTCGAGGCCTTCGAGAGCTTCATCGATCTCAACGCACGCTTCCACGAGCTGCTGATCGGGCTGACACACAATCCGCTGGTCATCGACGCCTACCAGCGCCTGAGCTATCATGAGCGCATCCCGAGGCTGCTCCACGGCAGCGGCGTCAACGACATCAAGCGGATCGTCGTCGAGCACGATGCCATCATCGCGGCCCTCGAGGCCCACTCGCTCGAGCATGCGAGGAGCGCCCTGCGCGCCCACATCGTCGATGCCTATGAGCGCCTGCCGCAGAACTGGCCCGGTCATTCCTTGCGGCCCTTGAACGCAGCGATCCCGGCGCGCTGATTGTTCATGGCGAAGGCCATGATCATCAGGTCGTTCTCGTGCCGCGCGGCCGGGTCCAGCCCGCCCGTCATCGAGGCCCTGATGCCATCCTTGACGGTGATCACGGCAACCGCGGTGTGGCGGGCGATACGTTGGGCAATATCGCGGGCCGCGGCCAGCTCTTCGCCAGGCGCTACGAGCTTTTGCACCAGCCCGATGCGATAAGCCTCCTCGGCCTCGATCGGATCGCCGGTCAAGGTGAGCAGGCTCGCATGGCCATAGCCGACGAGATGTGTCAGCATCAGCGTCTGACCGCCGCCGCCAAGCCAGCCATGCTTGACCTCCGGTGCGCCGAGTTTGGCTCCGGCCGCGCTGACCCGGATGTCGCAATTGGTGGCGATCTCGAGCCCGCCACCGACGCACCAGCCCTTGATGGCGGCAATCGTCGGCTTCTTGATGCGGCGGAACTCGGTAGAGTAGCAGATCCGGTTTCGCCAGGCCCAGGCATCCTTGTAGGTGTCGAGGATGTTAAGGTCGGTGCCGGCGCAGAATGCCCGCTCCCCTGCCCCCGAGACGACGACGGCGCGGATCTCGTCATCCTCGTTGATTGCGCGCCGTGCGTCGCGGATTGCCACCATCATTTCGCGGTTGATGGCGTTGTGCTTTGCCGGCCGGTTCAGAACGATCTCGGCGATACCGTCGTCGCCCTTGGTGAAGATAAGGTCCTCGGTCATGCGACTACTCCTTCAGATTTGAGCTCTTCGATCGCGGTGGAGCTGAGCCCGAATTCGGCGAGGACCTCGCCGGTGTGTTCGCCGAGCATTGGGGCGCCGCGAAGCGTCGGCGTCGGCTGGGTGGAAAAGCGGATCGCCGGCGACAGGGTCTTAAGCCGCCCGGCGCGCGGGTGCTCGTACTCGGTAAACAGCCCTTCGCTTTGCGGATGGGCGATCAGATCGTCGTAGGTCATGACCGGGCCGCACCAGACGCCGGCGGCATCCAGGGCCGCCACCGTGCTTTCGGTCGGCAGCGGACGCAGCGCCTCCTGGACGACGGGGTAGACAGCGTCACGCCACTTCTGGAGCGCCGCATCATCACCGGGGTCGGGGCGGCTGGTTGCCAGTTCGGCGAGCTTGTCGCTGTTGAGAACTTCGGCGATGGCGGCAAGGCTTGATTGTGCAATGGCGATGTAGCCGTCGGTGGTGCTGAAGATGCCATAGGGAGGCTCCATCCAGGCCGAGGCGTAGGGAGCCGAGCCGCGCTGGCCCGTACGGCCCGTGCTCATGTGGGTAGTGATCTCCTGGATCTGGATTTCGAGTACGGCGGCAAGCAGTGACACCTTGGCTTCGACCGGCACACCGCGGCGATCGCGCTGGATGATGCCGGCGAGGACCGCCTCGCAGGCATTGTGGGAGGCGGCGACATCGACGATGTAGATCGGCGAAGGATGCGGCATGCCGTCGGTCGTGCCGGCGTTGAAGGTGGTGCCGGAAAAGCTCTGGACCAACAGGTCCTGCCCGGGCCGTGGGAGCATCGGGCCCGTGTCGCCATAGCCGGAAATCGAGACGTAGACGATTTTGGGGTTCGCGGCCTTCAGCGCATCGAAGGTGATGCCGAGGCGCTCGGCAACACCGGGGCGCATGTTCTGGATGACCACGTCCACATCCTTCACCATGCGGAAGAACAGCGCCTGCCCCTTGGGCGTCTTGAGGTCGATCGCGACGGATCGCTTGTTGCGGTTAATCGACAGAAATGTCGTCGTCTCGCCGCCGAGGACGACGTCGCGCATCTTGGCGGTGCGGGTAAAGTCGCCACGGTTCGGTCCCTCGATCTTGATGATCTCGGCGCCCATGTCTCCGAGGCGCTGGGTGCAGAGGGGGCCGGCCAGCGCCAGGGTAAGATCAAGCACGCGGATCCCCGCCAAGGGACCCGTCGGGTCGGTTGCGATGGTGGTCATGTCTGGTTCCTTGCTAGCCCGCGAACTGCGTCGGGCGAACTCCGCTCACGCCAGGCCGAACGGCAAACAGCCCGCCGGCCTGTGGTTGATTTGAAAGATCCTCGACCGTCAGATGCAGGCGAGAGGACGTGATATAGAGGGTGGCAAGGTCCGGCCCGCCAAAGGCGCAGCAGGTTACCCTCGAAGCGGGGACATCGACCTTCCGGTCGATGCTGCCATCGGGAGCAAAGCGCAGGACGCATCCGCCTTCCCAGCGCGCATTCCACAGGTAGCCTTCCGCATCCACCGTGCAGCCGTCGGGGAACCCGCAACCCTCGGGCGCGGCGAACACGCGCCGGTTGGCGATCGCCCCGAGTTCGACGTCGAAATCGTATGCGTAGATGGCGCCTACGAGTGTATCGGCGAAGTACATGGTCTTGGCATCGGGCGACCAGCAGGTGGCGTTGGCGATGCCGATTCCGCCATCCATAGGTACCGGGATCAGATCGGCGCCGACCTTGTAGAGTGTCCCGACGCTCTCGGGGACATCGAGGTAGGTGTTGTCTGGCGCTATGTTGTTTCGCATGGTGCCGAACCAGAAGCGCCCCGCAGCGTCCGTGCTGCCGTCATTGCAGCGGTTGAGCGGCTTGTCCGCTTCGTGCGCGGCGACGCGCTTCAGGCTGCCATCCCTAGGGTTGAAGATGTTCAGGCCGTGATGAGAGGCCACCACCAGGCGCCCATCCCGGCGCTTGCTCAGCGACATGACCATCTCGGGCATCGGCCACTGGTCGTGCTGGCCCGTTTGGGGATCGAGGCGGTGAATGGCTGACGGCATCGGGACGTCGACCCACCAGAGCACCCCCTCGACCGGGTCCCAGATGATCCCCTCGCCGAGCTTGTCGCGGCAATCGAGGACGCATCTGACCTCGTCGGACGCGATCGTATCCACGTTGCTCACCACACTCATGCCGGTCGCCTCGTCCTGAATTCCATGATCATCACCGCGCCCAGCAGCAACACGCCCTTGGCCAGCAGCTGGTAGAAATTGGGCACCATCATCAGCAGCATGCCGTTGTTGAGCGTACCGATGATAAGAACGCCCAGGATGGTGCCAACGATCGTTCCACGGCCGCCGGCCATTGCGCAGCCACCGAGGAATGCCGCGGTGATCGCTTCGAGCTCAAGGCCGGCTGAACCCGAGGATGGCTGCCCGCTGGTCGAACGGGCGGTTAGCAGCACCGCCGCGACGCCGCAGATGAGGCCGGTAAGCGTGTAAACGCCGACGCGGTAGCGCTCGAGCCGGATGCCGGCGAGGCGAGCGGCGTTCGGATTGCCACCGATAGCGTAAATGTTGCGGCCCATGTCGGTGGCTCGCATGAAGTAAACCATCAGCACCGCGATGACGCTGAACACGATGACGGTCATCGGCACGCCGGCGATACGGCCCGCACCGATCCAGTTGAAATCGGTATTGAGGACACCGATTGCCTTGCCGTTGGAGACGATGTAGGCGACGCCCTGGAAGATGGCGAGCGTTGCCAATGTCGTGATGATCGGATTGACCCGACCCTTGGTGACAAGCAGTCCGTTCACCGCCCCGCCAATGCCGCCGACAGCGACGGCAGCGAGGATGCCCACGGCGGCCGAGTCCACACTGCTCATCGCCAGCGCAGCGACGACCGACGCCATCCCGACGATCGAGCCGACCGAGACGTCGATGCCGCCCGAAATGATGACCACCGTCTGCGCCATCGCAACGATGCCCAGGATAGTGATCGCGTTGAGGATCGCCGTGAAGTTGCGGGGCGAAAAGAACGCATCGGGCCGGAGCGAACCGAAAATGGCGACGAGGACCAGCAGCGCCACGAGGAGGCTGAGGTTCTGCGGCCCGATGGCGTTCAGAAGGCGCCGCACGGGATGGCTCCGGGTCGGCGACATGGCTGCAGTGGCGGGAGCTTCAGAGGTAGCGTTTTCCATAAGTTCCCCCTTAGAGGTGACGCGGCATGATTTCGCGGAGCACCGCTTCTTCGCTGGCGCCCTGGGCGTCCAGCGTGGCGGTGATGCGGCCGGCCTGAAGACAGATGATGCGATCCGAGAGGCCTAGAATTTCCGGGAGTTCCGACGAAACCAGCAGGATTGCAGCACCTGCGGCTGCCAGTTCGTCGATCAGCGCATAGACGTCGGCCTTGGCCCCGACATCGATACCCCGAGTTGGTTCGTCGAGGATCAGGACGCGCGGGTGGGTCGCGAGCCAGCGCGCGAGGATCAGCTTTTGCTGGTTGCCGCCGGACAGCTTCCCGATCCATTGATCGAGTGAGGGTGTCTTCACCCGCATCCGCCGCGTGTATTCGGTGACGACACGGCGCTCTTCCTTCTTGCGGATGATACGCAACGGACTGATCCGCCTGAGGATAGCGATAGACGCGTTCTCCATCACGCTGCGTTCGAGGAACAGGCCGTCCGCCTTGCGCTCTTCGGGCACGTAGACGAGCCCGGCATCCACCGCCTCTCGCGGCGAACGGAGGGCGACGTCCTGACCGGCGATGCGCACGCGCCCGGAACGGCGCGGCAGGGCGCCGAACAAGGCCTTCGAGAGCTCGGTTCGCCCTGCCCCTATGAGCCCGGCCAGGCCAACGACTTCCCCGGCCCGCAGGGTGAAGGAGATGTCGGTGACATCCTCGGAGGTTAGCCCTTCAACCTCCAGCACCGTGGCGCCATTGGCCTGGCGCTGCTTGCGCATACCGCTGTCGAGTGCTCGCCCGACCATCATCGAGATGAGTTGAGGCTGATCCAGTTCAGCCGCCTCGCGAACGCCGACCAGGGAACCATCGCGCAACACTGCGACGCGATCGGAGAGGCCGAGGATCTCGTTCATGCGATGGGAGACGTAGAGAATGCCGACGCCGTCGGCGCGCAACCGGCGCACCAGATCGAACAGGTCGTGAGCCTCGGCTTCCGACAGAGACGAGGTTGGCTCGTCGAGCGCCAGCACCTTGAGCCCCTGACGCAGCGAGCGCAGGATCTCGACCATCTGCCGCTTGGCGGGGGTCAGGTCGGAAGCGATCGTTTCCGGATCGATCTCTTGGCCGAAGCGGAAGGTCGACAGCAGTTGCGCCGCGTCCTCGTTGAGGCGTTTCCAGTCGACCAGCCGCCCGGCCCGGCGCGGCAACTCGCCGATGAAGATGTTCTCCGCCACCGTCGTGCCGGGAACAATGTCCGGCTCCTGATAGACGACGCGGATGCCGGCCTTCCTCGCGTGAAGCGGCGTCGGGAAATGCTGCGGCACGCCGTCGATGGTGATCGCGCCCTGATCGGCGTGGTAGGCGCCGGCCATGATCTTGAGCAGCGTGGATTTGCCCGCGCCATTCTCGCCCATCAGCGCCAGCACTTCGCCGGCCCGCACATCGAGCGACACATCGCGGAGCGCCTTTACCACGCCGAACGATTTACAGATTCCGGTAAAGCCAAGCCGTGGCGGCTTGCTGCCGGTTTGTGGGTGCAACATTTCTAGAACCACCGAAGCAATGAACGTCCCAGCTCGTTGCCGAGCTGGGACTTGGGCTCAGGACGTCACTGGCACTCGGCCACGCCCTTGTTGTCGGCCTTGGTGATGACCGTTCCGTCGATGATAGTGCGCTCGGGAATGGGCGCGCCTTCGGCGACGAACGCATTCATGAGTCGGACCGCCGTCGCACCGTGTACGCGGCTATCGACATAGACGGACGCCCGCAGGCCGGTGTCCTCGGCCTTCTTGAATTCTTCGCACGCCATCTGGCCATTAATGCCGACGCCGATGATGTCGGCGGTCGCCACGCCGGCCTGTTCAAGTGCGCGAACCGCGCCCAGCACGCCATCGTCGTTGCACGCGTCGATCAGGAACCGCTTGGCCTGCGGGATGCCCACGATGGTCTGCGACGTCGCCGACAGAGCCTTGTCGAGCGAACCCGGATCGTAGGGGATGTGGATGATCTGGGCATCGGTGATGCCGAGCGAGGCCTTCAGCACATCGTTGGCCGCGTTGTTGCGGTCCATGCAGACTGACAGACCCTGCACTTCGATCGAGAGCACGAAGGTGTCGCTGGCAGCGGCGTCGCCCCAGCCGAGGGACTTGTGGAAGCCAACGATGGTGTCGCCCACCTGCGTACCGATGGCCTTGGCCTCGAAGCCAACGAACGGCGCCGGCGCGCCGGCTTCGTCGAGGATGCCGTCATCGACGGCGATCACCGGGATGCCCGCTTCCTTGGTGCGCTTGAGTACGGCCGGTCCGATGGCCTGATCCGGCACGACGATGATGACGCCCTTGACGCCCGCGGCGATCGCCGTCTCGAGCGCGTTCATGGCCTTGTTGCTGTCGGACTGCACGCCTTGGTGCGTAAGCGTCACGCCCAGCTTGGCCGCCTCGTCCTGGGCGCCAGCGACCTCGTTCACGAACCAGGCGTTGTCGTCGAGCTTGTTGATATAGGCAAAGCTGGTCTCCTGGGCGAAGGCGCCCGTCCCAAGCATTGCAACGAGGGCCAACCCGGCCACTCCGCTGAGTCTCATGATGTCCTCCCAATGGCGCTTCGCGCCTGTTCCCTTCAACCGGCAGCCACTCAGGACCGTCCCTCCTGTCAAAGTGTATTTTGTATATACTTTTGATTTCGGTCGCGTCAATGGGTCTCGTCGCCTGTGCGAGAATGAGTTTTTAGAGTGAGGCGCCATCTCGTTCCGCGTCGTCGATTGCAGCTGGCCGATGCGAATGATCGCAATGGAAGAACCGGTCCCGTAGCGGGCTTTCTGCAGTCTACTCACCCTCGCGAGGAGCACGTCTGGTCAGCAGCAGCAGCGCGGCTTTCTCTGACCGCCGCAATGAAATCGGGGGCGGGTGTGCTCCAACTGCCGAGTGGCTGCTCGATCCGTCTGGCGAACGAGGCACATACGCAGCAGCGGGGAAGTCTGGCGGATATAACTCGGGTGCGTTCCAGATCGCCATGGAAAGCGACTACCTGCTCGCCGATTCCTGCCGTGTAGTAGAGGTGGTGGGCACCGCCCTGGCTCTGAACTCAGTGCCAGGGCACGGACGGACGCCCGCCCTACCAGCCGCCGTCGACTGAGATGTTCTGACCAGTGATCATGCGCGAACGATCCGAGGCGAGAAAAACTACCAGGTCGGCGACGTCGGCGGCCTGGATGCGATCCTTGAGGCATTGATTCTCGAGAATCCAGTCATGGTACTGCTGCAGGCGGTCAGCGAAGACCCGGTTCTCGGCATCCGAAACCACCGCGCCGGGCGACACCGCGTTCACCCGGACGTTGAACGGGCCGAGTTCGCGGGCGAGCGACTTGGTCAGCCCCAGCATCGCACCCTTGCTCGCCACATAGGGGACATAGCCGTCCCAGCGGCCATTGAGCGTCACGGAGCAGAAATTGACGATCTTGCCGTCGCGCTTCTGTTTCATCGCCGGCGCAACGGCGCGGGCGAGGGCGAAGGTCGCGGCAGAGTTGACCCTGAGCTGATCCTCATACTCCTCGATAGAGAATTCCTCGAAAGGCTTGTTGATGATCAGCGCCGCGTTAGAGACCAGCACCTCGATGCCGCCATACTCGTCGCTGAGCCCACGCACCAGCGCCTCGCTCTGCTTCAGTTCGCCGAGATCCTGGCCGATGTAGCGGGCTACCACTCCGTGCCGGGTTGCAAGTTCGCGGGCCCGCTCGTCGCCCCACGGATCACCGGGACGGTCGAGCAGCAGCAGCCGCGCGCCGAGCCGCCCGAAGGCCTCAGCCTGCGCGGTGCCCAACGTTCCCAGGGCTCCGGTGATCAGGACGGTTCTGCCCGCGAACTCGCTCATCACAGGTATCCATGCACTTCGTCGATGCTAGTCTTCGAGATCGGGCTGTCGAACACGATCTCACCGCGCGCCATCGCCACCACCCGGTCGCAGCATTGGAACACGTGCTGCATGTTGTGCGAGATGAAGATGCCGGTGACGTTCTGCTTCTTCAAATCGCGCACAAAGCCCAGCACCTTGTCGGTCTCCTTCACCGACAGGTGGTTGGTCGGCTCGTCGAGGATCAGCGCCTTCGATTTGAAGTGCATGGCGCGCGCAATGGCGACGCCCTGCCGCTGACCACCGGAGAGCTCACCCACCAGGGCATCCGGCGAACGCAGATGCAGGTCGACATCGGCGATCGCTTGGACGCTCTCGGCCCGCATCTTCTTCTGGTCCATCACCCCGAAGCCGAACAGCGACCAGCTGAGCGGCTCGCGGCCGATGAAGACGTTGCGCGCGATGGTCATGGTAGGGACCATGGAATTGTACTGGTAGATCGTCTCCAACCCCAGTTCCATGGCGTGCCGGGCGTTCTTGATGGTCACGTCCTTGCCGTCGATCCTGATCTTGCCGGCATCGGCCTGGTGCACGCCCGAGAGGATCTTGATCAACGTGGTCTTACCGGCGCCGTTGTCACCGACGAGGCCGACCGCTTCGCCGCGCTCGACGCGCAAGCTGACATTCTTGAGGGCATGGACGCCGGAATACCACTTCTGCAGCCCGGTGCATTCGATCAGCGGCGCGTTCATTGGGCCACCTCCAGCTTGATGTTGCGCGCCCGGCGCTCCAGCCAGTGGTTGGCGATGACGGCGCAGACGATGAGGAAGCCGATGGCGAATTTGAACCAGCTGGCATCGACCCGGCTCATGATCATGCCGGAGTCGATGACCCGGATGATCGCCATCCCGATGACCACGCCGACGATATTGCCGACGCCCCCGGAGAGCGCGATGCCGCCGATCACCGCGGCGGCGATCGCCTGCAGCTCCATGGATTCGCCCATCGAGGGGATCGGCGAGCCGATGCGGACCACCTGAATGATGCCGGCGAGACCGGCGAGGGTCGAGCAGATCATGAAGCAGACGGTTTTCACCAGCGAGGTCGGGATGCCCATCGCCTTGGCCGCTTCCACCGAACCGCCGGTGGCGCGGATCCAGTTGCCGAAATTGGTCTTTTCGAGCAGCAGCCAGACCAGCAAGGCAAGCGCGATCAGCCAGATCGCCGAGACGCGGAAAATCCCCAGCGGTTCGGAGAAGGCCCAGGTGGGCACCGCCGCTGTGTCGAGCGTCGTGGCAAGGCCGCTCGAATAGAGCACCACCGCCACCGAGCGCGCCATGAACAGCGTGCCCAGCGTGGTGATGAAGCTCGGAATGCCGAAGCGCAGCGTCACCGCAGAATTGAACAAGCCGATCGCCGCACCGACCACCAGCGCGAGGATAAAGGCCGGCCAGAACGGAAGGCCGAAATTGATCATGGCGCACAGCACGATCGGGCACAGCCCCATCACCGAGCCGATCGACAGGTCGAACTCGCCCGCGACCATCAACAGGCTGAAGCCGAGCGCCAGGATCGCCAGTTCCGGGTAGAGGCTGAACATGCCGCGCACATTAGCGTTGGATAGGAACAGCCCATTGCTGGCCACGGCGAAATAGGTGGTGAACACGATCAGCACCACGAGGGCGACGAGTTCGGGTCGCTGCATATAGATCTTTAGCAGTCGCATGATTGGTCGCTTTCTCCTCGCGAGACCGAGAACGCAGCGGCGGCGGCCGTTAACGGGCCACCGCCGCCACGGGTCAGCGGTAGCCGGCCTTGGACAGCTCTTCGATGGCGCCGACCATGTCCTTGGTGACGATGGCGCTGCCGGTATCGACGTCATAAGCGGCCATCTTGTAGTCCCGGATCGGCCCGGCCTGCATCACGGGGGCCCAGCCCTGGAGATACGGCTGCTGGTCGACATGGTACTGGATGTAGCCGGCCTGCATCTGCGCCAGGACGTCGGGCACGAGGTCGAAACCGCCGAGGATCACCTTGCCAGGTTCGATCCCGCGATCCTTCAGCACGGTGACGACGCCCACATCCCAGAAGCCGGTGTCGAAATAGGCGGTGAGGTTCGGCTCGCTGGTGAAGTAGCTGCCGAAGCGATCGGCGCTGGTGCCGTAGTCTAGGCCGGCATCGATTTCGTGCCAGCTGATATCGCGCGACGGGTTCGCCGCCTTCCAGCTTTCGAGCCCGGCAATGATGCCGTTGGCGCGGGTGCGCGACCAGTTGTCGGCCGGCGCATTGACGCCGATCAGCACGCGGATCGGGCCCTCGGCGGGGAAATCGCCGGCCACTCGGGTGGCAAGCGCCTGGCCGGCGGTGAAAAAGCTCTGGCCGACAAAGGCGGCGCGGGCATTGCCCTTGGCGCCTTCATTGTCATCGACGTTGGACGAGATCACCGCGATGCCGGCATCGACGGCTTCCTTGACCACCGCATCGAACGCCGTGTCGTCGGTGATCGAGGTGATGAGCAGATCCGGCTGCTGCGCGATGGCGGCCTGGATGTTGGCGATATGGCCCGCCACGTCGCCGGCCTTGGCGATGAACAGCATCTGGCAATCGGCTTTGACGATGGCGCAGGCGTCGTCCATGCCCTTCTTCACTGTCAGCCAGAAGGTGTTTCCGCTGTCGGCATGGGTGGCATAGATGATGCGCAGCGGCTTTTCCTCAGCCAGCGCTGGCATTGCGCAGAGGGCCGTGGCCGCGAGCATAGCGGCAATAAGCGTCTTCATGGTTTTCCTCCCTGGAAAATCTGCTTTCAGTTGTGGTCGCTACTCCGTCGGGTCGTCTTGAACCGCCGGTCGAGTTCGGGATGGAGCTCCATCCCCAGCCCCGCCCCCGGGGGAACGGTGATCTTGCCGTTGCTGATCGGGGGCAATTGGGTGACGAGGTCGCCGTACCAGGTGCGATGGAAGGCGCGGACGCTCTCCTGCACCAGGGCGTTGGGTGCGTTGAGCGACAGGTGGGTCGAGGCGCACAGCACTACCGGCCCGGTGCAATCATGGGGCGCCACCGGCAGGTGCCAGGCTTCGGCCATCGAGGCGATCGCCTTGGCTTCGGTGAGCCCACCGCACCACGACAGATCGAGCATCACGATGCCTGCCGCGTCGGCCATCAGCAGGTCGCGGAAGCGCCAGCGCGTCGCCAGCGTTTCCGACGCACAGACCGGCGCCATCGAGGCCTCGCTGTAGCGCTTGAGATCGCCGAGGGAATCCATGCGGATCGGATCCTCGTGCCAGAACGTGTTGTAGGGCGCCAAAGCCCGGGCGATCTGGATGGCCGGGGTGAGCTGCCACATCGAGTGGAACTCGACCATCACGTCCATCTTGTCGCCGACCCGCGTGCGGATCTTTTCGAATGGCGACAGCGCCTGTTTGAGGTCGGCGGCGCTAATATACTGGCCGCGACTCTTTTCGGCCGCCACATCGAACGGCCAGATCTTCATCGCCGTGATGCCTTCGGACAGCAGCTCTTCGGCGAGATCGTCGGCACGGTTGAGGAAGGCCTCGAGATCGGCATATTGGCTGCGCCCGCCGCTCAGCCCGTAATTGGCGACCGTCTGCCCGCCCTCCTGCATGTAGCCGGTGCCGGCGCAAGTGTTGTAGGTGCGAATTTCGCTGCGGGTGAACCCACCCAAGAGCTGGGCGATCGGCTGGTTGCTGACCTTGCCGAAAATATCCCACAGCGCGATGTCGATCGCCGAGTTGCCGCGCATCTCGACGCCGGTCGAGGCGAAACCGAGATAACCGGTCAGCGCCCGCGAGATGGCCTCGATCTGCAGCGGATCGCGCCCGAGCAGCAGCGGCGCCGCCGTTTCGTGGATATACGCCTCGACAGCCTCGGCACCGAAGAATGTCTCGCCGAGCCCGGTCACACCGGCATCGGTGTGCACCTCGACCCAGCAGATATTGCCGTGTTCGGCGATCCGGATCGTTTCGATCTTCTGGATTTTCACCGCCAGCCCCTCCCCCGGGCCTCAGGATTGGTCAGTTGATGCCGCTGGCGAGCAGCACTTTCACCGTGTTGTCGAAGTGCGCCGCCATCTGCGCCTCGGCGGCGCTACGATTGCCCGCCTCGATGTGCTGCGCGATGGCCTCATGGCAGCTCACATTGTCGTAGCGGTCGGCGTCGCTCTCTCGCGCCAGCCAGCCGACGCGCCAGGTCTGCCGCGTCAGCACGTGGAACGAGCCCACCATCAGCGCGAACATCGGGTTGCGCGAGGCGCGGGCGATGGTTTCGTGAAACGCGATGTCGTGTTCCATCACCTTGTCCATCTCGTGGAAATCGGCCCGCATCGCCGCGGCCAGCGCCTTGATTTCGCGCGCTTCCTTGTCGGTGCGGCGCAGCGCGGCGAGCCCTACGGTGCGCATCTCGAGGGTGCGGCGCACATCGAGGATCTGCTGCACCGATACCTGGTCGGTCTGCACCCCATGGTCGATGACCAGCGCCAGCACCTGCGGATCGACCGCCGAGACGCGGGCCCGGCGGCCGTTGGAAACGCTGATCAGACCGAGCGCCGCCATCGAGCGATAGGCCTCGCGGGCCACCGCGCGTGACACGCCGAGCTGCTCTCCTATCGTGGTTTCGCTGGGCAGCGGATCGCCGACCTTCATGCCCTCCGAGCGGATCATCTGGCGGATGCCGAGGATCACCTTCTGCACCAGCGAGGTCGGCGCATCTTCTTCGTCGGCCGCCTCGACCGGCCTGGGGTATCCGCTATTGCTCATTTCAACCTGTCTACTAGGTCACGTTGATTTTGTTAAAAGCATGCCAGATACCTGTTGTCAATATGCGGGCATCCAGTCTACGAATGCGCCGCAGACAAGCAGACAGGTTACAAGCACGCTGCGATCCAAAGGGAGGTAGACCGGGGATGAAGCCCAGCTTTTTCAAGCCTTACGCCATCACCATGTGGGACTTTTCCTGGCTCGAGCGCCGCTGGCCCGGCGCCGGCTACGAGGATTGGGACCAGGCGCTCGATGAGCTGGCCGAGCGCGGCTACGACGCGGTCCGCATCGATGCCTTCCCGCACCTGGTTTCGGCCGGCGCCGATCGGGATTGGGAGATTCTCCCCACCTGGAACCAGGTAAGCTGGGGCGCCCAGTCGCTCACCCGGGTCACCGTGGGTCCCGACCTCGTCGCGTTCATTGCCAAGTGCAAGGCGCGCGGCATCGGCGTCGGCCTCTCCACCTGGTGGCGGCAGGACAAAGACGATGTCCGCCTCAATATCCGGTCGGCCGCCGATCTCGCCAAGGTCTGGGTCGATACGCTCGCCCTCATCGACCGGGCCGGGCTGATCGACGCCATCCTCTATGTCGATTTCTGCAACGAGTTCCCGATCCCGTTCTGGACGCCGTTCCTCTATGGCGGCATCGAGGGCGAGGAGCGCTCACGCCGCGACCCCGAGATCGTCGCCCTGATGCGCGACAGCATCGCCATCGCCAAACAGAGCTATCCCGATCTCGATTACACCTTCTCGTTCTGCACCCAGTATCGGGACTGGGCCGAGCAGGATGTATCGATGCTCGATATCCTCGAGCCCCATATCTGGATGTCGCACCCATCGACCAGCGATTGGAACGCCGCTGTCGGCTACAATTTCGAGAAGTTCTCGCCAACGGGCTTCGACAATATCGTGGCCCGCGGCTACGAGACCTACCGCACCAACCAGGTCCGCTACGACCAGGCCCTGACCGGCGAGATCGACAATATCGCCGCCTGGTCGCGTGCCTCGGGCAAGGCGCTGGTCACCACCGAATGCTGGTCGGTGGTCGACTACAAGGATTGGCCGCTGCTCGACTGGGGCTGGATCAAGGATCTGTGCGAGCTCGGCGTCACCCATGCCGCCAAGACGGGGCGCTGGGTCGGCATCGCCACCTCCAATTTCTGCGGGCCCCAGTTCGTCGGCATGTGGCGCGATATCGCCTGGCACCGCCGGCTCACCGACCTGATTAAGACCTCGCCCATCGATTCCGACCTGAGACGCTGAGCCATGCCCTCCATCCGCACCACCCGCCCCTACGCCATCACCATGTGGGAATTCTCCTGGATCGAACGCCGCTGGCCGGGCGCCGGCTATGAGGATTGGGACCAGGCCCTCGATGAGTTGGCCGAGCGCGGCTACGACGCTGTGCGCATCGATGCCTTCCCGCATCTGATTGCCGCCGACCCGCACAAGACCTGGACCATCCATTCGGATGGCCAGGATGGCGATTGGGGCGCACCGGGCGAAGTCGATATCAGCAGGGTCGGCGAGGCGCTGGTCGCGTTCATTGCCAAGTGCAAGGCCCGCGGCATCGTGGTCGGCCTCTCCACCTGGTACAAGCGCGACAACGAAGATGCCCGCGTGCTGATCAGGACCGCGGAGGATCAGGCGCGGGTCTGGCTCGCGACGCTCGATCTCATCAAGGCGGCCGGCCTGATCGACGCCATCCTCTATGTCGATCTCTGCAACGAGTTCCCCAACGTGAAGTGGGCGCCCTATCTCTATCCGCCCGGCCAGACGGCGCCCGATCTGCTGACCGCTCCCCGCGTTATCGGCTGGATGCGCGACAGCATCTCCCTGCTGCGACAGCGCTATCCCGACCTCGACTACACCTTCTCGCAGTCGGACCAGTTCGAGCTCTGGGAGCAGCAGGATGTGTCGATGCTCGATTTCCTCGAGCCGCATATCTGGATCACCAATCCGGCGATGAGTAGCTTTTATGCCGATATCGGCTACTCGTTCAAACAGCGCGAATTCCAGACGCTGATCCGCAAGGCCAAGCCGCATTACCTCGCCAACAAGCTGCGCTTCGACGCCACGCTCACCGAGTGGATCGGTAAGGCCGCCGACTGGTCGCGGCGTAGCAAGCTGCCGCTGGTCACCACCGAAGCCTGGGCCTCGGTGATGTATCGCGATTGGCCGATGGCCGATTGGGACTGGATGATGGATGTCTGCGCCGCCGGCGTCGAACAAGCCTCGGCCACCGGGCGCTGGACGGCGATCTGCACCTCGAACTTCTGCGGGCCGCAATATCGCGGCATGTGGCGCGATATCCAATGGCACCGCCGGCTGACCGACCTGATCAAGGCCGGCCTGATCGATGCCGAGCTCCGCCAATGAGCGGGGCAAGGCTGGCACTCGCCAGCACCGATATCGTTGGCGAGAGCATCATCTGGGTGGCCGCCGAGCAGGCGCTCTACTGGGTCGATATCGTCGGCAGCCGCATCCACCGCTTCGTGCCCGAGAGTGGCGAGCACCAGATCTGGCCGACCCCGGAATACCCGACCTCGATTGGGCTGAGGAAAGCCGGCGGCTTCATCGTCGGGCTGCGCCAGCGCGTGGCGCTGTGGACGCCCGGCGGCAGTTTTGAGACGTTCGCGGTGCCCGAGCCCGAGCTGCCCGGCAACCGGCTCAACGAAGGGGCCGTGGCGCCCGATGGCAGCTACTGGGTTGGGACCATGGCGGAGAATATTGGTCCGGATGGCACCCCGCAGCCAATGAGCGGCAAGACCGGCCGGCTCTACCGCATCGCCCCCGACGGCACCGTGACGGCGCTCTGCGACGATCGCTTCGGCATCACCAACACCATGGTGTGGACCGATGACAGGCGGTTCATCACCGCCGACACCATCGCCAACCAGCTCTATCAGTATGACCTCGTGGCCCAAACCACGCTGAGCAACCGCCGCCCCTTGCTTGGGCCGATCGACCGCGGACTGCCAGACGGTTCGACCCGCGACGCAGATGGCGTCGTCTTCAACGCGCGGGTCGCCGGCGGCGGCGCAATCGCCCGGATCGACGCCGCCTCGGGTCGGATCGATTACCTCGATCTCCCGTGCAAATCCCCGACCAGTTGCTGCTTCGGCGGCCGCGGTTTGGACGTCCTTTATGTCACCTCGGCCCGTTTCGGAATGACCGCAAACGAGCTCGAGGACAACCTCACGGACGGGGCTCTGTTCGCGGTTCAGGATGTTGGCCGTGGAATTCCACCGATGCAATTTGGGTGAGTGGAAGCCGGAAGCCCATAAAGGTCGCTCTCCGAAACCCGATCGGGTGAAGCGTTCGCACATCCGCGACAGCTATCGCAAAGACAGTCCGCGCAACTTCAGTCAGCTTTTCCCAGCGATCGGAAACTTCATCGAGGCTTCCCGAGCGTTCGGGGTGGAGTAGAGCGTACATCGCGGACTTCATGCTAGTTGGTATTTCGATAGAGAGAAGCCTCTGGGATACCCATGCGCGCCGGGTTCACAGCAAGTGAGTGCGCCAAAAGGCTCGACCGGCAACTCGCAATGTCGTGCTGGACTCTGGGCTGGGTTCGAGCATTGCTGTCGGCGTCGGCGAACGCGTCACCCTCCGCCCGGACTGGTCCGGGCTTCGGTCAGTGCAAGTCCTGCGATCCTCGCAGGACCCGATCGAAGGAGGGCCAGATGGCCACCACCAAACTCACCGACGCCCAGCGCGTCATCCTCGCCGCTGCCGCAGCACGCGAAAGCGGCCTTGTCCTGCCACTGCCGAAGTCGCTCGGTGACAACCGCGGCACCCTCGGCGTCGTCCTCAAGAGCCTGCTCACCCGCGAGCTCATAGCCGAACGCCCCATCCAGCCTGATGAGGAGGTCTGGCGCGAGACCGAAGGGATGGGGCGGACCACCCTAGTCATCTCGGCCGAGGGCCTGCAGCTCATGGAGATCGAGCCAACTGGCCAGGTGATCGAACCCGGCGATAAGGGCAGTAGCGGTGCAGAGGGCGGCAGTGTCTCGCCGAGCCATAGGAGTACGGGTGAACTCGGTGCCAACACATCAACGCCTGAACCGAAAGCCGGCGGAGCGGCACTTCCGAAAGACGGGACCAAGCTCGGCGCCATGATCGCAGCCCTGCGCAAGCCCGAGGGCGCCACGATCCCGGAACTGATGCAGGCCACCGGCTGGCGGGCCCACTCGGTGCGCGGCGCAATGAGCGGCAACCTCAAAAAGAAGCTGAACCTTGAGGTCACCTCCGAGGTCATCGAAGGCCGCGGCCGCGTCTATCGCATCGCAACCGACGGGGCGGCCGAATGAGGAAGCGGCTGAGCAGAGAGGAAGTCGAGCGCGAAATAGCCGCGCTCGACACCCTCGACACCAAGGCACTGCAGGAGAAGTGGGCGGCCCTCTACGACCGAGATCCACCCTCGCGGATCCGAGCCGGACTGCTTCGGCTCGGTATCGCCTATCGGCTGCAGGAGAAGGCGTTTGGCGGCCTCAAACCCCAAACCGTCCGCCTCCTCCGAAAACTCGCCATCGACCTGCGAGCCGCACGAGTACCAGCCGCTGGCGAGACTGCAGTCGCGGCAGAGGTGCCCCTTCGACCGTCGGTTGTACAAACTCTGAACCTCACTCCGGGCACGCGGCTAATGCGCGAGTGGAACGGCGTCACCGAGGTTGTCGACGTGGTCGCCAACGGTCTTGTCTGGCGCGGCGCCACCTATCGGACGTTGTCGGCGGTGGCGGTAGCCATCACCGGCACAAAGTGGTCAGGGCCGAAGTTTTTTGGCCTCACCCCTCCCAAGCCAAGGCTTCGGGGACCCCGAATGCGCTCCCCAACCGAACGCGTGGCGGAGGTGTCGTGATGGGCGAGAAGAAGACCTTTCGCTGTGCGGTCTACACCCGCAAGTCATCAGAGGAAGGTCTCGAACAGGACTTCAACTCGCTCGAGGCGCAGCGTGAAGCGTGTGAGGCCTATGTCCGCTCGCAGGAGCACGAGGGCTGGAAGCTGCTCCCCGATCGTTTCGACGATGGCGGCTTTTCGGGCGGCAACATGGAGCGCCCTGCCCTCTATCAGCTGATCGAACTGGTGAAGGCAGGGCGCATCGACATCATCGTCGTCTACAAGATCGACCGACTGACCCGCTCGCTCACCGACTTCGCCAAGCTCGCCGAGGTGCTCGACAAGAATAGCGTGTCGTTCGTCTCGGTGACGCAGCAGTTCAACACCACAACCTCGATGGGTCGGCTGATGCTCAACGTGCTGCTGTCCTTTGCCCAGTTCGAGCGCGAGATCACCGGTGAGCGCATCCGTGACAAGATCGCGGCGTCCAAGAAGAAGGGCATGTGGATGGGTGGTGTCCCACCCATGGGCTACGACATTGTCGGCCGGCAGTTGGTCGTCAACGAAGCCGACGCTGCAACGATCAGGCGGATCTTCGCGCTCTATCTGGAAGAAAGATCCGTCCCTGCCCTGCTCGACCGCCTCGAGCGCGAAAACATCCGCACCGCAGCCCGCTATTCGGCCAAGGGCAACCACTACGGCAATCGGCCTTTCACCCGCGGGCACCTCTATAAGCTCCTGGCCAACCCGATCTACGTCGGTCGTGTGCCGCACAAGTCGACCTCGCATCGCGGCCAGCACGCGGCGATCGTCGACAAGGCCACCTGGGACGCGGTGCAGGCGCTGCTGGCTGACAACACGCAGGGCCCGCGGTCCCGGCGCCGCAGGGCAGCTCCGCAGACTCATCTGCTGGAAGGGCTGCTCCACTCCGAGTCCGGCTCTCGCTTCATTCCCAGTGCCGCCAACAAGGGCTCAAAACGCTACCGCTACTATGTCGAGCAACCCGATGCGGACAGCTCCGGAACCAAGCAACTCCCGCCGACCCGCTTGCCCGCGACTGAGATCGAGACCGCCGTAGTTACCGGTGTCCAGAGCGTCCTTGCCGATCAGCGCGGTCTCCTGCACCGGCTGGATGCCGATGGCGCCACCGAGGCACCCGTGGTGATGAATGCCGCTAGGAGTCTGCTTCAGGCGCTTGGCGGCCGGATCGATGCGGACCAGCAGGGCAAGCTTCGCCAAATCCTGCGACGAGTGATTGTTGGCCGCAACCGGATACAGCTGGTGTTCTCGGTCGGCAGCACGCGAACCATCCTCGGTGTCGCAACACCCTCGGGCATGTGGCCGACCAACGACCCCGACGATGGCGAGTTCGCCGTGGTGGTGCCCTTCGTCGCCGCACGCCGCGGCCGGCAAATGAAGCTGGTGCTGCCCGGAGCCGGCAACGGAACGACACCGAATCCGTCGCTCGTCAGGGCGATCGTGCGCGCCTGGGACTGGGCTGAGCGGCTCAAGACCGGAGAGGTCGCGTCGATGGCAGAAATCTGCGCCGCCGAAGGCTTCACCGACACGTATGTGGGCCAAGTCCTGCCGCTGGCGTTCCTGTCCCCGGAACTCTTCGAACAGATCCTGACGGGGCTGCAGCCGGCCGGGCTGACGGCGAACAAGCTGATTTGGCGCGAGCGTCTGCCGCTGAGTTGGGACGAGCAAATAGCGATGCTCGGAGCTGGTTAGGTCCCGCAGCCGATTGGTAGAGGCCTGTGCCGATGCGCTCGGCAGCGCGGTGGCACCGCTCGATGGCGCGCAGTAGTCGCCATTGCAGTGTTCAGGGCCGAGTGCCTGAACGCCCACTGGTACCTGATCCTTGCGGACGCGGCCGAAAAGTTGGGGGCTTGGCACAGATACTACAACGAGGATCGCCCCCACGGGGGCGATCGGGCGCAAGGTCCCGATCTCGTTGACCAATCACGGCGGCACCCCGCCGACGTGAAATAGCCGGAAAACTCTACCCTCCGGCGGTCCAGCGTTCGGTCTCAGATCATCCCGTCCGAGTGGTTGTCGCGGCCGAGGGCATGGCCATCTGCGAGCATCGCCGCATCATCGACCGCTCACATGATCAGCCGGGGAAGCCAGCCTGTGACTGGCGGCACTACCTGGCCGTGGTTCAGCGCAAGCCTGGCGCCCTGCGCAACGGCGCGCCTTTCGCCGATCTGCCCGAGGCCTTCAGAACACTGCAGCAGTACCTGCTCTACAAGCCAGGCGGCGACCGCGAGATGGTCGACACCTTGGCCTTGTTCCTGCAGCACGATGAGGATGCCGTGCTCTTGGCCACGGAGATGGCTCCGGAGACAGGCGTGCCAAGACCCACGTCCTCAACCTGCTGCATCGCCTGGTCGCCCGCAGCAGTTCGAGGATCAACACGCCCGACACCCGGTCAATCCGCCGCCTGAACTTGTCGCCTAGCAGGGGCGCACTCCAATCAGGGGTCAATCTTCGACGCCGTTTGACAACCTCGTCATCCTCGACGAGCTCGGCTATCTGCCGTTCAGTGCCTCAGGTGGAGCATTGCTCTTCCATCTGCTGAGCCGGCTCTACGAGCATACCAGTGTCGTCATCACCACCAACGTCAGCTTCAGCGAATGGGCCAGCGTCTTCGGCGATACCAAGATGACCACCGCGCTGCTCGATCGCCTAACCCATCCTCGATCGCCTGACCCATCATTGCCACATCCTCGAAACCGGAAAACGACAGCTTCCGCTTCAAGAACAGCTCGGCTCACCATCCCAAAAACACAAAGGAGAAAGCCAGAACCTTGACTATCAAACCCCGACCCGAAACATACCTAGAGGCGGGTCACTTCTCGGTGGAAATCCGGGTCAGTTCTCAGTGGAATCAACAAACCCAGTTCAGGCCGTCGTCTGATGCTCACCGCAGGCCACAGGAACGGAAGAGCGGCGCAGCGCCTAGCTGTCAGTCAGCAGCCGGATGCGCTCGATTTCGATCTCGCCCTCGACCAATTCCTCGAGGCGATTGATGAAACCCTGAACATGCGCGGTCTTCATGTGTTCGTCGAGTGCCACCTGGGATAGCCATACCTCGTAGAACGAGAAGGTCAGGCCGTCCTCGCCAGGGTGTTCATGCAAATTGTAAACTACGCAGCCAGCTTCGCGATTGGTGGGTGCCACCATTGCCACCAGGACCTCGCGCAGTTGTGAGGTACGGCCCGCCTTCGGAGCGATGCGGGCGATGATTGTGACGGGTTCCAGACTCATGAGTATCCCTATCGTGCCTTGCGGCGCCTTGCTGCAAGCGGCGGTCGGTGTGACTGGCGCTCAACCAGATGCGGAACCAGAGTCTGCTGCTTGTTGAACGGTTGACCCTCGATCTGAGCGAGGAGACTTTCCACAAGGGCGTTCCCAAGTTCTAAAAAGTGATTGTTTACGGACGTCAGCGGTGGAAACAGACCGGTGCAGACGTCGTTGTCGTCGTATCCGACCACCGAAACGTCGTTCGGCACCCTGAGACCGGCCTCAAGAAGGCGGCGGATCGCGCCCGCAGCCATATAGTCGTTTCCGCAGAACACGGAGTCCGGCCGCATCTCCCGCAAGATTTCCGACATGCCGACATAGCCGCCCTCGATGGTGTAATCGCCGTACCAGATTTTCATGATCTCTGGCTTGGCGGCCGCCAGGCCGTCGCGAAATCCGCGCTCGCGTTCGAGAGCGTCAAAATGGGTTGACGGTCCATTGATGAAAGCGATGCGCTTGGCGCCGCTCGCGGCAAACAACTTCGCCACCATTTCCCCGCCGGCGTAGTTTCCCATATCTACGAAGTTATCGTCTGTGCCGAAACGACCGGGACGCAGCACGACATAAGGAAATGTCTCCCGCTTCAGCGGAGCGAGCTGATCGACGTCGCGGCTGAACTGGGGGATGATCGCGACTCCGTCTACGGTACCGCCCCCGACAAGCTCCTCGAAGTACGACGCCGTCGACGGATCGTCATGACTTATTACGTCAAAGCGGACTCCGTAACCGCGCGCGGTGGCCGTAGATAACAATCCTTCCAGAATGTAGTGGAACAACGAGGTCTTGCGTACGGTATCGGCGTGGCTCTCGGAGATCATGTTGACAAGCAGGAGAGTGCGCGTACGCCCGGTAGTCAGGGATCGGCCGATAGCGTTGGGCACATACTTGAGGGCCCGTGCAGCCTCCTGCACTCGCAACCGGGTCTCCGCAGCGACTGGACCATTGTTGAGAGCAAGCGACACCGTCGCTGTTGATACTCCCGCCAATTTCGCAACGTCCTTTAGTGTCGACAACAATATCTCCGGCGGCTTGGGCACATTGTGGCGGCGCGTCTCCAGTCAACCAAACCGGCAGAGCGGGCGCAAGTCATCCCGCGGCCGGCCTCTCCACAGTCGAACGCAGGAACCTCAGTCCGTTCACCGCGATCTCGTCTTGGCTTGAAGCGAGAGGCCGCCAAAGTGAAACAGCGCGCGCAATCTCCCGAATAGCGGGATTGAAGGCTTCGATGACCCACGGCCCCTGATAACCGATTTGCCTAAGCGTTGCATCGATTTCAGCCCACGGCAAATGGTCGCGTCCAGGCACGCCGCGGTCATTTGCGCACGCATGGAAATGGAAGACATGACCCTTGGCCCGGCGCAGGGCGTCGGGAATGGACTTCTCCTCGATGTTCATGTGGAACGTGTCGAGGAGCAGTCCGACATTGTCCCGACCGATGCGCTGAACGAAGTCGACACCCTGATCGACGGTGTTGATCAGGTCGGTCTCAAAACGGTTCAACGGCTCGATGGCGAGACCGACACCGCAAGTCGCCGCGGCATCCGCAGCCCGCACCAGGTTCTCCGCAGCCCATGCCAACTGCTGCGAGCGCTTGTCCTCAGACACCAGTTCGGTCTTGCCCGTTGCCGAATACATTGGGCCGGCGACAAATGGCGCGCCGACCGCGGCCGCAATCTCGATACATTGCGTGATGTAGAACAGGCCGTTCTCGCGGATCGCCGGATCGTCGGAACTCACGTCGCGGTCGGGTCCGAACGCACCGCAGACCAGCGCCCCGATCCCGGCTGCGGTGAGCCGCGCGCGGATCGCAGACAGATCGATCGTTGCAGGGTCTTCAATGCAAAGCTCGATCAGATCGAACCCCATTCTCGCCACGGTGTCGATCAGCGAGAGCGTCTCGTTGGAGAATGGGGACACCCAGATGAAGGTACTGGCGCCGAACTGCGGTCTCATCATGTCCGCACTTCGGCCTCGACCGCCTTGATCGTCTTGATGGCGAGTTCGGTGTAGGCGTCGAGGAATTCCTCGCCGCCGCCGCTGCGTAGCGTGGCAAACGGATCGGCGGCGGCCGGCAGCAGTTCGAACGCGATGTAGCCCTGATAGTCAATTTCGATCAGTGCCTGCACCAATGGGGCGAAGTCGATATGTCCCCGGCCCGGCGCTGCACGTTGGCTGTCGGCAAAATGCACATGGAACAGCCTGTCGGCGGCCAGCCGATAATTGCCCGCGACGTCGATGTCCTCGATGTTCATGTGGAAGCTGTCCCCCATGACGCCGAGATTGTCGTGGCCGACCGCCGCGGCCAGGCCGAGCGCCTGGTCCAGCCGGTTGAGGAAGTAGGTCTCGTAGCGGTTCCAGGGTTCGAGGCAGGTGCGGATACCAGCCTTGGCGCCGTAGTCTGCAATCTCGGCGAGACTTTCGAGCGCGAGGTCCCATTCCTGCTGGCGGCTGCCGGCAGGAGCAAGCTTGCCCACCGGGCTCGGCGCGAGGTTTATGGTCGGCGCCCCCACTTCGGCGGCGAAATCGACGACCGACTTGGCGTAGTCGATCCCCTTGCGGCGCATCTCTGGATCGAGCGCCACGAGGTCGCGCTCGGCCCCGACGAAGATCGAGCAGATGGAGGAGACCGCGATGCCCTCGGCGTCGCAGAGGCGGCGGACTTCGGCGACGTCGTGGTGCGCCGGCTCACCGACCAACTCGATGGCGTCATAGCCAAATCGCGCTACACGGCGGATCGACGTCTCGATTGGTTCACTTGCATAGACCAGGGCATCGTAGCTGTACTTGAACACGGCAAATTTCCTTGTTTGGGGCGCACGAGGGCGACCGAGGCGGGTGGATAAATGGGCGCACGGGCGCGTCCCGAGATCTTCAGACGCTGAGCTTGATCATCGGCGCCGAGGCCAGGATCGTCCGACCGGTGGCCGCCTCGAAGAGCATGAGGTGGTCTGTCGAAAACCAGACGGTCGCCGGCTTGCCGACGGCGTAGGCGCAGCGGGCGTCGAGCTTGGCGATGAAGCGCGTGCTCATCTCCGCGGCATTGCCCGACAGCGCGATGGGACTGACCGCGCTCTTTGCCGAAGAGGTCAGCGCGACCGGCACCGGGGCTGCGGGAAGCGCGAAGTGCACCAGCAGTTCAGCTCCAAGCGATTCGATCAGGTCGGGAGTAATGGTCAGCGATACGTCATGCTCGAGGTCCCGCCGGTAGCTGAAGGCCTCCGGACGGATTCCGACCATCACCGGGCCAGCCGGATGGCCCTCCGGCCGCCGGCTCGGCGGCAACCCGATTTCGGTGCCCGCCAGAGTCATCACCGACGACTCGGCGCCGATCGCCGCCATCGCCAAGTTGATCGCCGGCGAGCCGATGAAGCTGGCAACGAACATGTTTGCTGGCTGTTCGTAGAGCCGCTGCGGCGCATCGAACTGCTGCAACTCGCCGCCGCGCAGCACTGCGACGCGGTCGCCCATCGTCATGGCCTCGACCTGGTCGTGGGTGACGTAAACGGTCGTCACGCCAAGCCGGCGGTGCAGCCTCTTGATTTCTCCGCGCATTTCGACGCGCAGGGCCGCGTCGAGGTTCGACAACGGCTCGTCCATCAGGAATGCCTCAGGATTGCGGACCAGAGCGCGGCCCATGGCGACGCGCTGTCGCTGTCCGCCGGACAAGGCTCCGGGCTTGCGCTTCAGCAACGCCGTGAGGCCAAGCAGATCAGCAACGCCAGCGACCGCCGTTTCGATGGTGCCCTTGTCGAGGCCCCGGATCCTCAGCGGATAAGCGAGGTTCTCGTAGACCGACTTGTGCGGATAGAGCGCGTAGGACTGGAACACCATCGCGATGTCGCGCTGCTGCGGCCCCAAGTCGGTGACATCGCGACCCTTGATGGCGACAGTTCCGCCGGTCGCCTGCTCGAGGCCGGCAAGGATGCGCAACGCGGTGGACTTGCCGCACCCGGAGGGGCCAACAAAGACCACGAATTCGCCCTCTTCTATAGTCAGGTCGAGCGACTTGAGGGCCGTCGTTCCGTCGGCGAACGTCATGTTGACGGCCGCGAACTCGATCCCTGCGACTTTGCCGTCGCTCACCCCAGGCGTAACGTCCTTGATTGACGAGTATGCGGTCATTTCACTGCTCCAAGGGTCAAGCCACGCACCAGGTAGCGTTGCGCTGCCAGCGCCCCGATCCAGACTGGCAGCACCACCAGGGTGCCGGCGGCCATGATTTTGTTCCATTCGACACTGACCGGCGTCACGTACTCGGTGAGTCCTACAGGTGCGGTGCGGGTGGCGGCACCGGTCAGGATGTTGGCGAACAGGAACTCGTTCCACGCAAAGATGAAGCACAGCAGGGCCGTGGCGATCAGGCCCGGTGCGGTAAGCGGTAGCGTGATGCCGATGAAGGTGCGCAGGCGGCCTGCACCATCGACGAACGACGCCTCCTCGATCTCCGTCGGCAGGTCGGCGAAGAAGCCGCGCAGTAGCCACACGGTCAACGGCAGGTTCATGTAGGTGTAGACGATCACCAGCGACCAGATCGACCCGGTGAGCCCGACGCTGCGCAGCAGCAGGAACAGCGGAATGATCACCGCGATCGGCGGAATGATCCGCAGCGACAGGATCCAGAACGCGATGTGCTTCTGGCCACGCATCTTCACCCGGGCCAGTGGATAGGCGATGGACGCCCCAAGGACCAGGCAAAGCACCGTGGACGTTACGGAAACGAACAGGCTCGTCGACAGGGCCAACCCGAAATTGCTCTGAGTGAACACCAGCGCGAAGTTCTCGAAGTCGGGCCACACGATCAGGCTCGGCGTCGCTTTGAACGCCTCGTTGCCGCTCTTAAGCGCCGTCAGGATCATCCAGTAGATCGGGGCAAAAAACAGCAGCGAGACGATGAGCGCGGCACCGGCGCGGGTCGCGGTGAGGATGCGGGCGCGGGTCCGAAGCGGGGAACGGCGCGGCATGGCGGGCGTGGCGCTGATCATCGGCTGGCCTGTTCGTTGAGCAGGAGACGGAGGACGAGGGTGACTGTGGCCACGACGATGATCAGCATCAGCCAGGAGTAGGCAGCGGCGTAGCCGATATCGAGGGACTTGAAGCCGGCGTCGTAGATCTGCCATGACAACGTCTGCGTGACGTCGATGGGCCCGCCTCGCGTGGTCATGAAGATGATGTCGTAGACCCGGAAGGCGTCAATCAGCCTTAGGGCCACGGCCACTGCGACCGGGTACCGGATCAGGTGCAGGATGTGGTCGAAGAAGATGCGGACCGGCCGCGCCCCATCCACCTTGGCCGCTTCTATGATGTCCTCGGGAACGCCTTGCAGTGCCGCCAGCATGATGAGGAACATGAACGGCGTCCATTGCCAGATATCGATGACAATGAGGGTGCCGAGCGCGAGGTTCGGCTCGCCGAAGAAGTCGATCCTGCCCAGTCCGAGCGCTTCGGTCAGGAACGTGATGATCCCGAACTGCACGTTCAGCATGTAGCGCGAAAGAAGACCCACGACGACCGGTGCCACCACCATGGGGAGGATAAGCAGGGCGCGAAGGAACCGGTCGCCGGGGAAGCGCTGAAAGAACAGCAGCGCTATGGCGAGGCCCAGGATCAGCTCGAGGGAGACGGCGATCAGGACGAACTTGAACGTCACGCCGACGGCATTCCAGAACGTGACGTCGGTGAGCAGCAGGCCGAAATTGTGCCAGCCGCCGAACCGCATCCGCGTCGGATCCGAAAGGTTCCAGCGGAACAGCGAAATCACCAGGGAATAGATGGTCGGATAGATCGACATGACGACGAGGAACAGCATGCCCGGCGCCATCGGCAGGATGGCGCCGTAACGCCTGGCAAACCAGGACCAGCCGCCGCGTCCGGACCGATGGACTGCGCCTCTGGTGAGCGTAGCAGTGCTGTCAGGCATGGGACCGTCCGATCCTTGCGGCAGGTTTGAGGGTGTGTTGGCGGCCGCGCGTCGGCGGCGGTGCGGTGTCTGCCGCCCCGTTGGGGCGGCAGACGATCCTGAGGATCAGCGCGAGAGCAGGCGGTCGACGGCTGCGTCGGCTTCGGCAAGGCCGTCCTCGACGCTCTTTTCGCCCAGCTGGATGGCCTGCAGCGGACCCGACACCACGGTTTCCCAGGCTTCCTCGCCCGGGAAGAACGGACGCGGCTTGGTGTTCTGCATGGCCTTGAGGACCACGTCGTAGCGGCGGAAGCGCAGCACGTCGCTACCCTCGAGCTTGGCCTCGGTCAGGGTCGGGTCCGAGTAGCTCGAGGCGCGGACCGGATCACCGCCGCCCAGAGAGGCCTGCAGGACGTCGTTGGCCTTGGTCTCGAGCCAGGCGGTGAACTTCTTGGCCTCGTCCGCGTGCTTGGAGTACTTGGAGACCGATATGACCCAGGACGCCAGGTGCGGATGGCTCTGGCCGCCGGCCTCGACCGCCGGCACCTCGACGAACTGCCAGTCGCCGACCGTCTTCGAACTCGCCGGATCGTCGACCGCGAAGGCGCCCCATGACCACTGCAGCGCGGTTGCCACCGTCCCCTGCTGCGCCGACGTGGTCACGTCGTCGTAGGTGAAGGCGGACGAGCCGGGTGGCATGTACTTCATCATCTCGGCCCACTGCTTGGTGGCCGCGATGGCTTCCGGGGTGCTCAGAGTCGAGGCGGAGAAGTCTTCGTTGAACGCCGATCCGCCGTAGCCGTACAGGAACGTCAGCCAGGTGTGGACATTGCCGAAACCCTTGGCGGCCTGCGCCGCCCAGCCATAGATCGTCTGGCCCTCATACTGGGTGCCGTTGAAGTACGCGGCCTGCTGGAGCCACTCGGCCATGGTCGTGGGAGGGGCGAGGTCGCTTCCGGTCTTGGCCTTGTAGGCCGCCTGCACCTCGGGATCGGCGTAAAGGTCTGCCCGATACCACAAGACGTGCGGATGGATGGTCTGGGGCAGACCGTACAGCGTGCCGTTCCAGCTGCCCACCTCGAGCGCGGTCTTGAACAAATCCGCCTTGTCGTCCTCGCTGAGCAGGTCGTCGAGCGGCAGCAGGTGTCCGCCAGCGCCGAATTCGGGGATCCAGGAATAGTCGAGGTTGAAGATGTCGAAGCTCGGATCCTGGGCGGCGAACAGTGTCGCCATCTTCTCGTGGATGGCGTCGCGCCCGACCAGCTGGACGTCAACCTTGACACCGGTTTCCTTCTCGTACTGCGGCGCGAGCACGTCGCGCACCACCACGCCCCAGGTCGCGGGCAGGAAGATCGCCTGCAGCGTGACCTGCTCTTGGGCCATGCCCATGCCGGGCAGCGCCGTGGCGGCAGCGGCCCCCAGCAGCATGGCGGTAGCCGTTCGCCTGGTGAAGCTAAAGCGCTTTAGATTTTGGGGCATTTTCGGGTGATCTCCTCAGTTCGGGTTCTGTGTTTTTTGTTGGTCCTTGAACGCCGATGAACGGCGTTCGAAGTCGATATTCGCCGCCGTTCAGGCGATCTGGACCTGCACCTTGACCACGGACTTGTCGCGATCGAGGCTTTGCAGCGCCGCACCCACATCCGATAGCGGGCGCACCGAGTCGATGATCTTGCCGGGATCGAAGCGACCAGCGGAAATCAGGGCAATGGCGGCGGGCCAGGTTTCATAGGTCCCAGCGTAGGAGCCGACGATGGTGAGCTCCTTGGCGTAGATCTCGAACGGCTTCATCGGCACTACCGCGTCGGTTGCCGCAGCGCCGTAGGCGAGGATTCGCCCGCCTCGGCGCACCAGTTGAAAGGCCTGCCCGTAGGTGCTCACCGCCCCCACCGCCTCAATCACCACATCGGCGCCGCGCCCTTGCGTCGCCTCCATGATGGCCTCGAGGCCCGCGGGCGAACTGGGATCGAATTCCATGTCGCTGCCGATGTCGTGTGCCTTGACCCGGCGCTCCGGATTGGGCTCGGACACCATCACGAGGCCCGCGCCGCGCTGCTTCGACAGGGCCGCATGCGCCAGGCCCATCGGTCCGGCCCCCAGGATAAGCACGGATTCGCCGACCTCGATGCCGATCCGTTTCTGGCCATGGATTGCGCAGGCCAACGGCTCGATGAAGGCCGCGTGATCGAACGCCATGGTCGCCGGCAGGATGTAGATGTTGCGCGCCGGCACGACGACATAGTCGGCCATGCCACCATGATCGTGCACCCCGAGTTGGCGCACCTCGGGACAAAAGAGCTTCTGGTTGTTGCGGCAGTACCAGCAATGTCCGCAGGCGATATTGATGTCCGCGGTGGCCCGGTCGCCTTCCTTGACGTGGGTGACGCCAGCCCCGACCGCAGCTACCTCACCGGCGAACTCATGACCGATGATCAGCGGCAGGTTCGGCGCCGGGAACCGCCCTTTGACGATATGGGAATCGGTCCCGCAGATACCGCAACGGTGCACCCGCAGAAGCACCTCCCCCGGGCCTGGTTCCGGCCGTTTGACTTCCTCGAAACGAAGGTCATTGGCGCCATGAAGGACAGCCGCCCGCATCGTGCTCAACATCGAAATACCCCATCCCTTGCCGCACCAGCGGGGTCTGTAGACCGCTTGGGGGGCGTCTTATTGAGACTGCTCGACCCGCTCACTAGTGGTCTAAAGCGATTTAGATCTTTCATGTTGTATGCCGCCTGTCAAGTTCATCATGCAGCCGCGCAGAGTCGCAGCACCTAGACTCGACTGGCCCCCAATAGGATGGACCGGCTGCCTCCCCCGCGGCGCTGTCCTAGGCTGCTCCGCATCAACCGGAGAAGCAGCCGATGGATACCACCGTTGCACCGATCGGCGTCGATATCGGCAAGGAAGTTTTCCACCTCGTTGGCTTCGGCGCTGACGGCAAGATCGCGTTCCGCCGCAAAATCAAGCGGTTGGCGCTGATCGAGATGTTCAGGAAGCTGCCGCCGTGCATCGTCGGTATGGCGGCCTGCCTCAGTGGGCCCTTCGTTAGCCGCGCTCTCCGCCAGCTCGGCCACGAGCCGCGCATCATTCCAGCGATCTACGTGAAGCCCTTCGTGAAGGGCCAGAAGAACGACTACAACGACGCCGAGGCGATCGCAGAGGCCGCCCTGCGCCCCAACCTGCGCACTGTGCGTGAGAAAAGCCGGGAGCGCTCGACCTGCAGGCGTGCCATCGCATCTGCATCATCAGCTCCGGATCGATCTAGGGCCGACCGATGCTGCTGTAAAACGGTCTCAGCTCGGAGCGACCCCCTCAAGATCGAGGAACCGGTCGATGCGCCGCAGCAGGTGATCGGTGGGGACGTGTGCATCGAGCCGGAACTTGGAGAACAGCTGCATCGGTTCGGCCTGAATCCCCATCATCGTCGCGTCCCCTCCGCTAACCCAGGGACGGATACGCCTACCGATCAACCGCCGACTAGATCAACACAATCCGCGGATCGATGGCCGCGCCCGTGGTTCCGTTCTTCTCTGGGTTGCAGGGGGCGGTAAGGACACCATCCGCCGTGGGACGTTAGCGGTACGAAGGAGCTTGTGCCAATTCTGCATCACAGCAAGATCTTAGAGACTGCAGTCTTCGCCGTTTCTGTGGTCGAATGCCACTGGCTGGCAATCAGTCAGAATTGCCTTTAGTGGCGACCAGTATTCGCATGGCATCTATGATGGCCCTCGGTGCCGGCAGGTGCCAGATGACCTGGTAGGCCTCGACCACATTGAATGCCGTCACTTCGAGTCCAGCCAACGCTACCCAGGGGGACACCGGCAGTCCGAGCAGGGCGGACAGCGTCACCCGCGCTGCGGCGCTGCCCTGATCATAGGGCAGTTGGGCGCCTATCCCCTTGATCATGCCCTGGCGTGCCATGTCGAGGGCAACTTCATTGCCCAGGTCGACCGTGGTGAGCGGAATGTCGATACCGTTCTGGGCGAGCACCCGGAGCGCCATCATCGCGGGAACGTCCCAGACCGCAAAAATGCCGGCGAGCCCGGGCGTCTTTTCAACCATTGCCAGTGCCGCCGGGCCAGCGCCTTCCAGTTCCGAAAACCGCTCTCGCACGAGTGTGACGTCGGGGCGGTGATGGCCCATCCATTTGCGGAAGGCGATCTCGCGTTCGTGAGTGGCAAAGAAGTCTATGCCGTAGCCCAGGATGCCAGCGGCACCATCTCGCGGAATGTGCGTAGACAGCATCGCGGCGCAGCTCTGTCCGAGGCCGAAATTGTCGGTTGAGACGACGCTGACATAATCGGCGCCGGGGAGCATGCCAGTGGGGGCGTTGTCGAGCAGCACCAGCTTGCGTCCGCTCTCCGTCAGGGCTCGATGGGCCGCCGCCACGCGCGAATTGCCAATGGGGATCGAGATAACTGCATCCACCGGTTCGTGTGCCAGCCGGGCCAGAGCCGCGACCTGCAGCTCGACGTCGAAATCGCAGTCGACCACTTCCACAAGGGCGGCGGAATAGAGACCCAGGGTCGCTGCGATTCCGGCCAGTTCCTGCTTGGACCAGTCGCTAGTTGTCGTGTGCAGGACCACTGCCACGGAAAACCGACGGGTCCTGGCCACGACGGCGTCGGCCTCGGTGAACTGGATCTGGTCGGCGGGAACGGCGCGCTCCCCATGGGGGCCGAGGCCTGCAATCGACATGGCGGTGTCCCCCGGCGTCTGGCCCCGTAGCTTGCTGTTCATGGTGCTACGCGCCCCGCTGGTGGTGCAGCCTTGGCCGCAGCTGATGCCGTCATGCGCTCAAGGCGCTTCTGGAAATCGGGATGGCGCAGGGGCGAGCCCAGTCCAATCCAGCCCTGCAGCGTGTGGGGCGCGAAGAGTTCTTCGACAACCACCTGAGCTGCACCGACAAGGCCGGAAGAGGCGCCCATCTGCGAGCGAACGATCTGCAGGTCACGCGATACCATAGGGTGGGACTGACGATAGACCGCTTCGCGAATGCCCGCCAGGAGGCTATCGCCGCCCGATTCGGCGACGACGCCTCCGACAACGATCAGCGCTGGATTGACCAAGTTGGTGAGCGGCGCGAGGGCTTCGCCCACCATGCGGCCGCAGAGGCCAAGCAGCTCCAAGCAGAATAGGTCACCCAACTGCGCCGCGTGCCCGATATCGACGACGGACAGTTCACCCTGTCGCCCCAGTGTTTGTGCCAAGTAGGAGCTGCGCCCGTCCTGAGCGGCGGCCATGCCTTCACGGGCGATGGCATCGGCCCCCGCCACAGCTTCAAGCAGGTCCTCACCAACCCTACTGTGCCCGATCATGCCCGCAGCGCCTTGGGCGCCGCGGTGCAGCCGGCCTTCGGAGATAAGGCCCGCACTGATCGAGCGGCCCAGCTTGATGTAGATGATATCGCTCAGCCCGCGGCCACCGCCGGCCTTGGCCTCGCCCATGGTCATGGTCTGGACGCCACTGCGCGCAAAGATCGGCACGCCGAACCGCATCGAGAGGCGCTCGAGGAATGGAAAACCCTGCCATGATTGCACGGTCTGCAAGACCGGTACAGTCTCGAAGTCGGTCGGCGGCTTTTCGATGGGACCGGGCAGGGCCAGCCCGATTCCCCACGGCGCCGGCTTCTCGGTTTCCTTTAGCAACCAGTCGAAGATGGTCGTCAGTCGGTCCAGAATGACCTCGGGGCCTGCCTCGATCGGGGCGGCCTCGTGATGCTCCACCAACAACTGGCCGTTGAGATCGGCAATGCCGAGCGCGATGGAGCTCTGGTCGATCGCCGAAACCAGCAATGAGCCGGCATCCTGGCGGAACTGCATCTGCCGAGGCGCGCGGCCGCCGGTAGCCTGGCCCAGTTCGCCCTCCTTTAGCAGGCCCAGTTCGATCATCGTCGCCAGCCGGTCGGCCACGACCGCCCGTCCCAGTTCGGATCTGCGTTCGAGTTCTTGCCGCGTCGTTGCCGCTCCGGTTCGCACCAGGTTGAGCAGCAGGGCCAGGCTTGCCGGGGCCGCGTCGACGCTGCGCGGTCGGCCAACCGACCGCAGCGTTGCCTTCTCCTCCGCCACGACTCTACCCCTTCATTCGGATTCGCAGACAACGTAGCTCGGCCCGTTTTTCGCTTCAAGCTGTCACTTCTGCCGTGATATAGGCATAAGTATCAATCTTGTGCGGATTTTGTGTTGACTTAGCTTTTTTTGGGTGCGTAACATCTGGCTAACAACCGGGCGGCGCCAGCGACAGCCCTAATCCGGCGCAGCCGGATCTTCCCTGAGGAGGACCTGCATGGCCGTCAAACTGGCCTATCACGCCAATTGCTGGGGACCGCTCGGCGGCAATGCTGTGGGGGTGACATCCGTCACCCAACTGACCTACCGGACCTTTGCCGACATGGACCGTGCCTTCGCTGACATTTCCCGGGCGGGCTATGAGGGCGTGGAAATCTTCGACGGCAATCTGCTCGACGAAGCGCCGGCGGATTTGCGCCGCAAGCTTGCCGATACTGGTCTTGAACTGGTCTCGACCTATTCGGGTGGCAATTTTATCTTTCACGATGTGCTACCGGAGGAGTTGGCACGGATCGAACGCGTCGCGGCGGCGGCCGCCGAAGCCGGCGCCAGCCACTACGTCATCGGCGGCGGTGCCAAGCGCGCCGGCGGCATTCTTGCGGATGACTACAAGCGGCTGGGCGAAGCGCTCGACAATGCCGGAGAAATAGCCCGGCGCGCCGGACTGCGGCCCCACTATCATCCGCACCTCTCCACAATCGTGGAGGGTCCGGCTCAGGTCACTAGGATTTTTGGCCTCACCAACCTCGACTTCTGCCCCGACACCGCACACCTCGCTGCCGCCGGAGGCGATCCCGCGGCTCAGGTCCGCGAGTTTGCGGGGCGCATCGGGCTGGTGCACCTCAAGGGCCTGCAGCGCGAACCGTTCGGCTTCACCCCCCTCGACGCGGGCGATCTCGACAACGGAGCAGTCATCCAGGCGCTCAAGGACACGAACTACTCGGGCTGGGTCGTGGCCGAGCTCGACAGCTGGCCCGATCCCCAAGAGGGAGCGGCGCGCAGCCACGCATTCCTGAAACGGCACTTCGCCTGATCAGGCCAACACCACCAGAATCACTAAAGGGAGGAAACCATGGGACACTTGAAGACAATGGGGCTACTGTCCGCAGCGTTGCTGGCCGGCACAATGGCCGGGGCAGCTTTTGCACAGAGCCCTGACGAAGCGCTGGCCGCTCTCGCCAACCAGACATTGAGCACCGGCCCGGGCGGCGAGAAACCGGTCTCGGCATCCGAAATCACCCTGAACGATGACGAACTGGCCAAGATCAAGGCCATGGGTGCCACGGCCGCCATCGTCATGCACTATGGTGGCGACGACTGGAGCCAGGCTCAGATCAATGGGCTCGAGACCCAGTTCAAAGCCATGGGCATCAAGGTGATCGCCACCACCGACGCGGGATTCAGCGCCGCCAAGCAGGTCTCCGACATTGAGACAATCCTGGCGCAGAAACCTAGCGTCATCATCTCGATCCCGACCGATCCGACTGCTACCGCCAGTGCCTACCGTCAGGCCGCCGAGGCCGGCGTCAAGCTGGTGTTCATGGACAATGTGCCGGCCGGATTCGTTGCCGGCAACGACTATGTCAGCGTCGTCTCCGCCGACAACTACGGCAACGGCGTCGCCTCCGCCCATCTCATGGCCAAGGCGCTCAACGGTAAGGGCCAGATCGGCATTGTGTTCCACGCCGCCGACTTCTTCGTGACGCGCCAGCGCTACGATGCATTCAAGGCCACCATCGAGAAGGACTACCCCGATATCAAGATCGTTGCCGAACAGGGGATCGGCGGGCCTGACTTCACCGGTGATGCCGACCGCGCCGCTTCGGCCATGATGGTGGCCAATCCCGGCATCAATGGCATCTGGGCGGTGTGGGACGTGCCGGCCGAAGGCGTGATCGCTGCGGCGCGCGCCAATGGCCGGGACGACCTCGTCATCACCACGATCGATCTGGGCGAAAACGTCGCCATCGACATGGCGCGTGGCGGCTTCATCAAGGGCCTGGGCGCGCAGCGGCCATTCGACCAAGGCGTGACGGAGGCAAAGCTCGCTGGTTATGGCCTGCTCGGCAAGGAGGCGCCGGCCTATGTCGCGCTGCCGGCACTGCCAGTCGAAAAGGCCAACCTGCTCGACGCATGGCAGGCCGTCTACTCCACCGAAGCGCCGGCCACTATCCGTGACTCGATGAACTAGGCGCTCCTCCCAGCGCCTTAGCGGGGACGGCTTCCCTCTCCCGTCCCCGCTCTCCATTTCCCTAAGCGAGACAGCAAATGAAGAAGCTCAATGTCGCCATGATCGGCGGTGGTTTCATGGGCAAGGCCCACGCCATGGCCTATGCCGCCATGCCGATGTTCTTCTGGCCGGCGCCAGCCATTCCGGTGCGCAAGGTGGTCGTGGACGTCAACCGAGAGATGTCGGAGACGGCGCGCGATCGCTTCGGCTTCGAGGAGGCCTCGGCTGACTGGCGAGCAGTGGTCGCTCGCCCCGACATCGACATCATCGACATCTGCACGCCGAACAATTCTCACGCAGAGATCGCCATCGCGGCGGCCAAGGCGGGCAAGCACATCATCTGCGAAAAGCCGCTGGCGCGAACGGGCGCCGAATCGAAAACCATGCTCGATGCGGTCCTGGCGTCCGGCTCCATTCATATGGTGGCCTTCAATTACCGTCGCACTCCCGCCGTGGCGCTCGCAAGGAAACTGATCGAGGAAGGCCGCATCGGCGACATTCTCAACTTCCGGGGCACCTATCTGCAGGATTGGTCTGCCGATCCCGACAGCCCGCTCTCCTGGCGCTTCCAGAAGTCGGTCGCCGGCTCCGGCACGGTCGGGGATATTGGAACCCATGTCATCGACTTCGCCCGCTACCTGGTCGGCGAAATCGCTTCGGTCAATGCCGTGGTCAAGACCCACATCACGACCCGGCCCAGGCAGTCGGGCGGCGTCGACAAGCTGGGCGTCGGTGGCGGCGACAGGAACGCTGAACGCGGCCCGGTCGATGTGGATGACGAAATGCTCACTATGCTCAGGTTCTCGAACGGTGCCATCGGCTCCATTGAAGCCACCCGCAATGCCTATGGGCGAAACAACTTCCTGACCTTCGAAATCCACGGCACCAAGGGTTCGCTGGCCTTCAACTATGAGCGGCGCGACGAACTGCAGGTCATGTTCGCCGATGACATCGGCGATGCGCGCGGCTTCCGCACGGTCTATACTGGCCCTGCCCATCCTTACGGATCGGGGCTCTGGCCAATCCCGGCGCTCGGCATCGGCTATGGCGAAACCAAGATCGTGGAATGCTACGATCTCTGCACCGCCATTGTGACCGGCAAGCAGCCATCGCCCAACTTCGAGGATGGATACCGCATCGCCCTCATCGCCGACGCCATCCTGACGTCGGGCGAAAGCGGCCAATGGGTGGACATTCCGTGACCGAGATGACGCTGAAGCCGATCGCAGTGGAGATGAACGCCATTTCCAAGCGCTTTGGCGGCGTCCATGCTCTGCGCGAGGTCAGCCTCAGCGTCTGCAATGGCGAGATCCATGCGCTGCTGGGCGAGAACGGGGCCGGCAAATCCACCATCCTCAAGATCCTGCGGGGCGTCCAGGCGCCCGATAGCGGCAGCATCGCCATAGGAGGAGAGGCGTTCGACCGCCTCTCGCCGCAACTGGCCCGGCAAAAGGGTATCGGCATGATCTTCCAGGAAATGAGCCTGGTGCCGACCCTGAGCGTAGCGCAGAACGTATTCCTTGCCAGTGAACCGCTGACACCGACGGGGCTGATCGACGACCGGGCGATGGAGCAGCGCAGTGCGGAAATCTTCGCTTCGATGGGCGTGAAGGTCGATCCCGCTGCGATGGTGGCGGACCTCTCCACCGGCCAGCAGCAACTGACCGAAATCGCCAAGACGCTGTCGCAGAATGTCGAGGTGCTGGTGCTCGACGAACCGACCTCAGCCCTGACCGCGAGCGAGGTGGATATCCTGTTCGACCTGCTGCGGCGGCTCAGGAGCGAAGGCAAGGCCATCATCTATGTCAGCCACCGCATGGACGAGATTTTCCGCATCGCCGACCATGCGACGGTGCTGCGGGACGGACGGCTGATCGATAGCCGCCCCATCGCCGACTACACCCTGGCGACGTTGATCGCCGACATCATGGGCAAGGAGACCCGGGACCTCTCCGAATTCACGACCGATTCCACGGTTCAGGATGACGTCGTCCTCAAAGTCGAACATCTGTCGAGCAAGCTTCGACGCGGCGGCGATGTCAGCTTCTCACTCCGGCGCGGCGAAGTGCTGGGGATTGCCGGGTTGCTCGGGGCAGGACGCAGCCGGCTGGCCCGAATGCTGTTTGGGCTCGAACCCATTGCCAGCGGCACCATTACGCTGCGGGGCGAAACCATCTCGATCGGTTCGGCGAGACAGGCGACCGAACTCGGCCTGGCGCTGGTGCCGGAAGACCGGCGCCGGCAGGGGCTGGTGCTGGCCCACTCCATCCAGGACAATATCGAGCTGCCAATCCTCAAGCGCCTCGGCTCGACGCCATTCCTCGATCGGTTCAAGTCCCGCACTACGACCGACGAACTGATCAAGCGCCTGGCCATCAAGACGGCATCGCGCGAGGCGGCGGCCAATTCCCTGTCCGGCGGCAATCAGCAGAAGGTCGTCATCGGCAAGTGGCTGGCGACTGATCCCGACATCCTCATCATGGATGAACCCACAGCGGGCATCGACATTGGCTCCAAGGGCGAAGTGCTGCGACTCGTCCGCGCGCTGGCCGCCGAGGGCAAGTCCATCATCTTTATTTCGTCCGAACTCGCCGAACTTACGGCGGTTAGCGATCGGATCGCGGTGATGTCGGGCGGTCGCCTAGTCGAAACGATCGACAAGGTGAATCTGTTGACCACGACCGGCGAGGCAACGGAATTGCGTGCCGAACAGAAGCTGCAACTGATCGTGCAGCGGGGAGGAAACAATGTCTGACACCACGGCAGTGGCAGTCCGCGAAACGCCGCTCGGCTATTTCAAGCGCACCTGGCGGCAGAACATCATCTATATCGGCTTCGTCGTCGTGTTCCTGTTCTTTGCCATCGCGCTGTACGACAAGGGGTTTCTGGCACCGAACAACATCCTCAACATCGCACGACAGACCGCCATGATCGCGGTGATGGCAGTGGCGATGACGCTGGTGCTGTCATCGGGCGAGATTGACCTGTCGGTGGGCGCGGTCGCAGGGCTGGCATCGGTTACGACAGCCATGGCCATCGCCTGGGGCGGTTTGCCGGCGGGCATTGCTGCGGGCATCATGACCGGGGTCGTCGTCGGGCTGATCAACGGTTTCCTGTCAACACGGCTGATGATCCCGACCTTCCTCACCACCCTGGCGATGATGGGCATCGCCAAGGGCACGGCCATGTGGATCTCCGGAACCGCCGCCATTCCGGTGCTCGATCGTACCTACCCGGCCATTTTCGGCGGTGGCAATATCGGGCCAATCCCGACCCTGTTGCTGTGGATGTTGGCCATCGGTGTGGTCGGGCACATTGTGCTGCGGCGCACCAAGTTCGGCCGGCAGGTGCTGGCTGTTGGCGGCAATGTCGTGGCGGCGCGCTACAGCGGCATCAATACCGGCCGGATCAAGCTCTGGGTCATCGTCATCTCCGCAGTAACCGCGTCACTCGCCGGCATGCTTTATGCCGGGCGGCTGCAAACCGGCCGCTTCCAGCTCGGCGAGGGCGACGAATTGTCTGTGATCGCTGCCGTGGTGCTTGGCGGTACCAGCCTGTTCGGGGGCAGGGGCACGGTGGTCGGCTCGATCATCGGCGCGCTGATGATCGGCGTCATCAACAACGGCCTGATCCTGATGGGCCTAGAATACTCCCAGCAACTCATCGCCCGCGGCGGGATCATCATCTTGGCTGTGGCACTGAGCCAAGTGGGCACGCGGACCGCCTGACGAGGTCGGAACCCTGGCCAGCATGCCGTGGAACGTGAGACCGCCGCGACCAGACCGCTTCAACCCCTCCCCTGTCCAGCCAGAGAGTCACTTATCTCTATTTTCCAGCATAAGTTTCCGCATTTTTGCATATTGGTGATTGACTTCTGACTATTAGTTCACCTAACTGAGAGTGCAGACGGGGAGGTCGGCACGAAGGTTTCACGGCGTTGGGACGTCAAACGGTAGGCGATCGCGCCACCGCCCTGGAATGTCTTCCTTTACCCGCAGCAAACAGCGCGACGTTGTCGTCACAGTGTGGCAGCAGGCCGCCCGCCTTGCGCCTCATCACAATCGCGGGCGGTCAAGGAGTGAAGACAATGACTTCAATCAGGAACCGTCGACCAATCGCTTTTGGCCTTGCGATGGCCATCCTCGCCATTGGGACTACCGTGGGCAGCGCCGCTTCCGACGAGTCATGCCAGGCGCAGACCAACGCCAAGATTGCGGCGATCAAGGGTAAGGTGCGGGGCACCGATCCCAACGGTGTGGCGGCCGGATCGGCTGCGGACGTGCAGTTGACGAACGCTGAAATCGAGCAGATCAAGGGCATGAACCTCAAGGCAGCAATCGCCATGCACCAGACCGCCGACGGCTGGGCACAGGCGCAGCTTTCTGGCCTCAAGTTCCAGTTTGACAAACTCGGCATCAAAATCGTCGCTACGACAGACGCGCAGATGAACCCGGCCGACCAAGTGGCGCAGATCGAGACTGCTCTTGCCCTCGATCCCGATATCCTGGTCTCGCTGCCCACCGACCCGCTCGCCACTGCCGACATCTATCGCAAGGCGACGGCACAGGGCGTCAAGGTGATCTTCATGGACAACGTGCCGACCGGCTTCAAGCCAGGCGTCGACTACGTGGCCATGGTCTCAGACGATCGCATTAATGCCGGCGTGATCTCCGGCTATCAGCTCGTCGCCGCCGTTGGCTGCAAGGGCAAGGTTGGTATCGTCTATCACGGCGTCGACTTCTTCGTGACCAAGCAGAGTTATATCGGCGTCAAGGAAGCGATCGCAGAATTCCCCGAGGTTCAGATCGTGGACGAGAAGGGTATCGTCGGCCCCGACTTCGCGGGCGAGACCCAGACCGCCGTCAGCGCGATGTTGACCAAGACCCCTGACCTCGCCGGCGTGTGGACGGTCTGGGACCTGCCGGGCGAAGGTGCGATGGCAGCCGCCCGGGCAGAGAACCGCCCCGACCTCAAGATCACGACGCTTGGCCTCGGCCAGCCCGCCGCGATCGCGCTTGCCGGCAACCAATTGATCGTCGCGACGGCCGCCGTGGCCCCTTATGCCGAGGCCATAGCAGAGGCCAATCTTGGCGCCCTCGCGGTGCTAGGGCGCAAGAACCTGCCGGCCTTTGTCGCCACGGAGGCGCTGCCGACCTATCAGAACAATCTGCTTGATGCCTGGATCTATTCCTACGGCGTCGAGGCGCCGCAGGCGGTGAAGGACGCTCTTACGCAGTAGCCGTCCGACCAAAACCTGGCGGCCTCGGTTCACCTAGGTCGCCAGACTCCGCCGCAAGGCCGCCGAACAACGAGGGCCCACCAGATGAGCACGCTGACCAAAAAACGCATAGACCTTCGCGAAGCGCTACGCTGGACCGACTGGAGGCAGTGGATCATCTACCTAGGCTTCGTCGGCCTCTTCGTGTTCTTCGCCGTCATCCTGCGGGATAACGGGTTCCTTACGCCCAACAACCTGCTGAACGTGTTTCGCCAGACTGCGACTATTTCGGTGATGGCCGTGGCGATGACCTTCGTGATCGCCTCAGCCGAGATCGACCTGAGCATCGGCTCCGTGGCTGGCCTGGCCAGCGTCGTCGCGGCGATGGCGATCCCTGCTTTCGGCCCCTTCGTTGGAGCACTTCTTGGGCTCGGCTCCGCCCTCGCGGTCGGGATCGTCAATGGCGCTTTCGTCGCCGGCTTCGGTGTGCCGTCCTTTCTTGTGACGCTGGGGATGCTTGGATTCATCCAGGGCTTTTCACGCTGGATCAGCGGCTCGTCGCCGATCGCGATCACCGACAAGATGTTTACCGATTTCTTCGGCGGCAGCGACCTAGGGCCGATCCCCGGCCTGCTGTTCTGGACGGCTGGGGGGGTGGTGGTCGGTATCGTTATCATGAACCATACGGTCGTGGGTCGGCGGGTGCGGGCAACCGGCGGCAATCTCACGGCGGCGCGCTATACCGGCGTCAACACGGCGCGGGTGAAGTTCGCCGTGCTCGTGGTCTCGAGCCTGGTTGCCGGCCTTGCCGGCCTGCTTTACGCGGGGCGGCTGCATTCGGGGCGTTTCCAGTGGGGGACCGGCGACGAGCTCTCGGTCATTGCCGCAGTTATCCTGGGCGGTACCAGCCTGTTCGGCGGTCGCGGCGCGGTGCTTGGCAGTCTCTTTGGCGCGCTGCTGATCGGCCTTGCCAACAATGGCCTCGTGCTCGCCGGCCTTGACGTAAGCCAGCAGCAGATGGTGCGCGGTCTGATCATCGTCGGCGCCGTCGCTCTTTCCCGAAAGCGTTGACCCATGGCGGACCAAGAAAAGGCGGCGGTCGAGATGCGGGGCATTTCGAAGGCCTTTGGTGGCGTTAGGGCCCTTAGGGAGGTCAGCTTCCTGGTGCGGCCCGGAGAAGTCCACGCCCTGGTGGGCGAGAACGGGGCCGGCAAATCCACGCTGATGAAGATCCTGCAGGGGGTGTTCCAGCCCGACGCCGGGGAAATCAGCTTGGGTGGGACCTCCGTCCGCTTCCCCAATCCCCTTGCGGCACGCGCTGCCGGTATTGGCATGGTGTTCCAGGAATTCAGCCTCGTACCGACGCTCAGCGTCGCGGAAAACATATGCCTTTGCGAGGAGCCGGTCGGATCGATCGGCTTGATCGACCGCCGGGGCGAACGGCTACGCGCCGCCAAAATCCTTGCTAATATGGACGTCGACATCGATCCGACGGCCCCGCTCTGGGCCCTCAGTACGGCCGTGTGGCAGTTGACTGAGATTGCCAAGGCGCTATCTCGCAACGCGCGCATCCTCATTCTGGACGAGCCGACAGCCTCGCTCGCTAAGCATGAAACCGAGGCGCTGTTTGCCTTAATCGAGCGCCTTAAGTCCCGCGGCATCTCGATTATTTACATTTCGCACCGCATGGATGAAATCTACCGCATCGCCGACCGCATCACGATCCTGCGCGACGGCGCATGGGTCTTGACCAGTGACCTGGGGCAGTTGTCGCCAGACGCGATCATCGAGGCGATCGCCGGACGCGAAGTTACCAACGCGCTCACCTGGCATCCGCGCAGCCGGGCGGGAGCCAAAGCGCTTCTGGAGGTCGAGGGGCTGTCCGCCGGTCCGCGCGTCAACGGGGTCAGTCTCGTCCTGCACGAAGGGGAAATCCTCGGGCTCGCCGGACTTATGGGAAGCGGTCGCACGGAACTGGTGACGGCTTTGTTCGGCATGCTGTCGATCGAGGCGGGGACAATCCGCATTTCTGGCCAGGAGATCCGTATCACCAGCCCCGTAGACGCCATCGGCCTTGGCATGGTGCTGATTCCCGAGGATCGGCGCGTGCTGGGCCTTGTCCTCGAACACTCGGTCAACGAGAACCTGGCGCTGCCGCTCCTCGGCAGAGTTGCAAACAAAGGCGTGCTTGTCGCCCGCAAGCTGCGGAAATTAACGCGAGACCTGATCGAAAGGTTCGGGATCAAGGTCCGCGATGCCGGAGCCCCGGTAGACCGGCTCTCAGGCGGCAATCAACAGAAAGTGGTGATCGCCAAATGGCTGGGCACTGAACCTCGCATCCTGATGATGGACGAGCCCACGGCCGGCGTCGATGTCGGAACCAAGGCGGAAATCCTGTCGATGGTCCGCGCCGTCGCCGAGGAGGGCAAGGGCGTCATCTTCATTTCGTCTGAGCTGCCCGAACTCCTCGCCGTCAGCGACCGCATCCTGATCCTGAGCAAGGGTGAGGTTGTGGGGGACCTCGCCCGCGCCGACATCCCAAGTGAAGATGTGCTGCAGCTCGCAATCCAGGGAAAGCTGCCGGAGCAACTTGGCACACGGGCCTAGACCCGTTGCATTGATGGATGGGGAGTTGAAATTGCCAGTAGACCCACAAGTTCTCGCGTTGCTTGATATGATGGCCGAGGCCGGCGGTAAGCCGATCGGCGATGCGACGGCCGCGGAAGCGCGCGCCGGAGCGTGGGAATGGGAGAAGTATGCGGGTGTCCCCGAGCCGGTGGCGCAGGTCGTCAACCGCTTCATCCCCGGGCCGACAGCCGACCTTCCCATTCGCATCTATACTCCAGAAGGCAGGGGCCCCTTTCCGGCTCTCGTCATGTTCCACGGCAGCGGCTGGGTGATTTCGAATATCGATCATGCCGACGCCCCGCACCGGGCGCTGGCCAACCGCAGCGGTTGCGTCGTGGTGGCTGTGAATTACCAAAAGGCGCCGGAGCACAAGTTCCCCGTCGCACTCGATGACTGCCACGCCACGGCGCAATGGGTCATCCGAAACGCCGCGTTGCTCAACGTCGACCCTGCGTGTGTGGGGGTCGGCGGCGACAGCGCCGGTGGCAATCTGGCGACCGCCTTATGCATCCGCTCCCGGGACCATGGCGGTCCGCCATTGGCCTTCCAACTGCTGATCTATCCGGCGACCGACCACAGCCTTGCCTATCCATCGATGGTGGAAAACGCCGAGGGCTACCTCCTGACCAGCGCGGCGATCCGCTGGTTCTGGGCGCAGTACTTGGAACGGCCAGAGGATGGGCTTAACCCGCTCGCCTCCCCGATGCTGTGCAAGGACCTCTCGGGCCTGCCGCCGGCGATCGTGGTGACGGCGGAATTCGATCCGCTTCGCGACGAAGGCGAGGCCTATGCCGACCGACTGGCGGCGGCGGGTGTGCCGACCATCAAGCGGCGCTACGACGGGATGGTTCATGCTTTTTTCTGGATGTCGGGCTGCGTGCAGCGCAGCCGCCAACTCATCGACGACCTGGGAGCAGACATCCGAACCCTGCTCGGGACATCGGAGGCGCTCACGGGGCACAACTATCACCAGGTACCGGGTGGAGGAGGACCCCAAGAGCCAACGCATTAGCGGCTCCCGCATGAGCTATGTCGCCGTCTGGCGTGGCCTTGCTGCCCACAAGAAGGGTCTATTGGTAGGCTTTATCACCGCGGCCTTAATGGTCCATGAACCGGGCGCAGGCGCCCGCCGTCTTTGCGGCGGCACGGACGGGGGCAGAGGTCGCGCTTGACGATTGCGACGATGGGGGCCGGCAGTCAGCGGCCGCACGGCACGCAGATAGGTTCGTCGGATCGTATCCACTGCCCTTTGACTGGGTTGAGGCCGTCGAGCGGTTTGGGAAGTGAAGGCCGTCGGGGCCTGAGGTCGGTTAACCGCGTGGAGGCGAACGCTCGCCCCACGCGGCACACTATGCCGCTCACCGTGATGGGATCATCCTTCGCGAGAGCGAGTTGCGCCCTCGACCATCCCGGAGCTCATCGACTGTCTAGGCGATCAGGATGTCCATCCGCACGGGCGGCGGATCGAGCGGCTGGAGCGCTTGTTGGTCGATCTTACCGGCACGAAGCCACGAGGCGTGGCCCCACAATTGGAATAGCGTGGTCGACCTTCAGCTAAGTCCGCGGCCTCAGCCGTCTTCGCTCGTACTTCGGTCGACCCTCGGAGCTGAGCTTCAACCGACCACCCGTTTGGTGGCGCATATGGTTGAGGAACTGGCTGAGACTATCGACCTGGTCGTCATGCCGGGCATTGGGGAAGCCGGTCACCTCGCGAAGGAAGGCGTCAAGCCAGTCGGCTGATTCCGGCAGGTACACCCGACCATCTTCAATGATGGCCGAGCATGCGGCAAGACGATCTTCCTTGCTCCCTTTTGGTTTCATCACCTTGTAGCGGCTGCGTCTGTCGAATTCAGCCAGGTCGCTGAACAGGTTGCGACCGCTGTCCGCCCATTCCAAAAGCACACGTCCGACGCCACGGCGGTGGGCAACGTCAAGGATGCGTCGCCGCAGGTCAGGGTACTCAAGTCGTTCGCGATAGACGCGCAGCAAGTAGTAGCGGTTGTCTTTCACCCCCCAGAGCGTGCAAACCGAAAAGTCGTTGGTTTCGTTCGCGGCAGACGCAGTGTCCCAGCTGGCGACGACGGCATCGAAGCTCCACTCCAGCACCTCAGGCGGATAGGTCCGGAACCAGGCCATCTTCACCAGGTTGCCTTCGCGCGGCAATGGCTCCTGCTGGTACTGCGCCGAGAAGACCAGTGAGTGTTGATTTCCGCCGAGAACTGACCCGGGATTTCCACCGAGAAGTGACCCGCCTCTAGGTATGTTTCGGGTCGGGTTTGATGGTCAAGGTTCTGGCTTTCTCCTTCGTGGTTTTGGGATCGTGAGCGGAGCTGTTCTTGAAGCGG